>NZ_JARTVM010000003.1:0-612674 GCF_029625765.1 Mesorhizobium sp. WSM4983
TACGAGAAAGCCTCTCAAGAATCCTTCTTTTGCGGCTTGGCAATAGCCAATCAACTTATCTGCGATTCCCCTGCCCTTGTGGGGAGGGTCGCTGCGCAGCAGCGGGGTGGAGGTGCGGCGCCGACCGACCCGGACCTTCGGTCCGACCTCCCCACAGAGGGGCCCACAAGGGGAGGTAGGGGGCGCTGCCCGACTTATTATTCCGGCACTTTCCTGACAGCACCTTTGTCGGCGCTGGTGGCGAAGGCGGCGTAGGCGCGCAGCGCCGTCGTCACCTTGCGCTTGCGCTTTTCCTCAGGCTTCCAGGCATCCGCGCCCTTGGCCGCCATAGCCTTGCGGCGGGCGTCGAGCTCGGCCTCGCTGACGGCGAGATGGATCTTGCGGTTCGGGATGTCGATCTCGATCGTGTCGCCTTCCTGAACCAGGCCGATCAGCCCGCCCTCGGCGGCTTCCGGCGAGACGTGGCCGATCGAAAGGCCCGAGGTGCCGCCGGAGAAGCGGCCGTCGGTGATCAGCGCGCAGGCCTTGCCGAGGCCCTTCGACTTCAGATAGCTGGTCGGGTAGAGCATCTCCTGCATGCCGGGGCCGCCGCGCGGCCCCTCATAGCGGATGACGACGATGTCGCCCGCCTTGATGTCGTTGCCCAGGATCGCCTTGACGGAAGCGTCCTGGCTTTCGAAGACGCGGGCCGGACCGGTGAATTTCAGGATCGACTCGTCGACGCCGGCCGTCTTCACAATGCAGCCGTCGAGCGCCAGATTGCCCTTCAACACGGCGAGGCCGCCATCCTTCGAGAACGGCGTCTTGGCCGAGCGAATGACGCCCGTCTCGCGGTTCGTGTCGAGATCCTCCCAGCGGCGATCCTGGCTGAAGGCGACCTGCGTCGGCACGCCGCCGGGCGCGGCGCGGAAGAACTCGCGCACATTCTCTGCGGAAGTGCGGGCGATGTCCCAATGCTCGAGCGCTTCGCCCAGCGTTGCGGTGTGGACTGTCGGCAGATCGCGGTTGATCAGCCCGGCCTGGTCGAGTTGGCCGAGGATCGCCATGATGCCGCCGGCGCGGTGAACATCCTCCATGTGCACGTCGGACTTGGCCGGCGCCACCTTGCAAAGCACCGGCACTTTGCGCGACAGCCGGTCGATATCCTCCATGGTGAAGTCCACCTCGCCCTCATGTGCGGCAGCCAGAATGTGCAGCACCGTGTTGGTCGATCCGCCCATGGCGATGTCGAGGGCCATGGCATTCTCGAAGGCGCCCTTGGAGGCGATGCTTCGCGGCAGCGCGCTGTCGTCCTCCTGCTCGTAATAGCGCTGCGCGAGATCGACGATCAGATGGCCGGCCTCGACGAACAGCCGCTTGCGATCGGCATGGGTGGCCAAAGTCGAGCCGTTGCCGGGCAGCGAGAGACCCAACGCTTCGGTCAGGCAGTTCATCGAGTTGGCCGTGAACATGCCCGAGCAGGAGCCGCAGGTCGGGCAGGCCGAGCGCTCGATCACCTTGACGTCCTCATCTGAAATTCGGTCGTCGGCCGCGGCCACCATGGCGTCGACGAGGTCGAGCGCCTGCGCCTTGCCGCCCAGCACCACCTTGCCGGCTTCCATCGGGCCGCCGGAGACGAAAACGGTCGGGATGTTGAGGCGCAGCGAGGCCATCAGCATGCCGGGCGTGATCTTGTCGCAGTTGGAGATGCAGACCATGGCGTCGGCGCAGTGCGCATTGACCATGTATTCGACGGAATCGGCGATCAGCTCGCGCGACGGCAGCGAATAGAGCATGCCGTCGTGACCCATGGCGATGCCGTCATCGACGGCGATGGTGTTGAACTCCTTGGCGACGCCGCCGGCCTTCTCGATCTCGCGCGCGACGAGCTGGCCGAGATCCTTCAGGTGCACATGGCCCGGCACGAACTGGGTGAAGGAATTGACCACCGCAATGATCGGCTTGCCGAAATCACTGTCCTTCATGCCGGTGGCACGCCACAGGCCACGGGCGCCTGCCATGTTGCGGCCATGGGTGGTGGTGCGGGAACGGTAGGCGGGCATCGGTATTCCTTGCTGGCTGGCCGCGCTCAAACGTGGCGCGGCGGCGCTGTATTTCAGTCGGCAGCGGTTATAGCGGCCAAGGTCCGGCCTTGCCACAATTTTGCGCTGCGCCACGATTCTTCAGGAAATTTGAAAAATGCTGTCGGATCGCGCCGCGCCGAGCCGTCCTTGAGGCAGACGGTACGAAAGCCGCGCCAAATCGCCGGCGCGCCGTTGATAATGAGCCAACCTGAACAAGTCGGAGGAGCAAGATATGCAGAAGATCACCACCTTCCTTTGGTTCGACGGCCAAGCCGAGGAGGCCATGAACCACTATGTCGCCATCTTCAAGAATTCGAAGGTGCTTAGCGTCACGCGCTGGCCCAAGGGCCATCCCCAGGAAGGCCAGGTTCTGGTCGCCTCGTTCGAGCTCGACGGGGTGCAGTTCCAAGCCCTCAACGGGGGGCCGCAATACAAGTTCACCGAGGCGATGTCGCTGTCGATCGACTGCAAAACGCAGGAAGAAGTCGATTATTTCTGGGCCAGACTCACCGAAGGCGGCGGCGAACCGGGACGCTGCAGCTGGCTGAAGGACAAGTTCGGCGTTTCCTGGCAGGTCGTGCCGGAGCAGTTGCCGCGTCTGCTTCAGGACCCCGACAGAGCGAAGGCCGGGCGCGTGATGTCGGCGATGATGCAGATGGGCAAGATCGACATCGCCACGATCGAGGAAGCGGCGAAGGGGTGATTGCGCGTGAGTAGTGAACGGTGAATGGCGACTGGTGAGAATGCACGACTACTATTCACTATTCACTATCCACTATTCACCACAATCACGCCGCCTTGTCGCGGACCTGATAGTCCTTGACCGCGGCGAAGCGGATCGCTTTCCAGCGCTCGGCCTCGTAGTTGAGCGAGAAGGCGTGCTGGGCGAGGAAGACAGGATCGTTGTCGAGGTCGCGGGCGATGTCGCCGCGATGCGCCTCGATAAAGCGCTGGACATCCGCCCTGTCGTCGGCCGAGATCCAGCGGCAGACGGAGAAGCGCGACATCTCGAAATCCACCGGCAGCGTGTATTCGATGTTAAGCCGCTCCTTCAGCACATCGAGCTGCAGCGCGCCGACAACGCCGACGATGGCCGGCGAGCCGTCCTCAGGCGAGAACAGCTGCACGACGCCCTCCTCGGCCATCTGATGCAGCGCTTCCTTCAGCTTCTTGGCTTTCATCGCATCGCCGAGGCGGACACGGCGCAGGATTTCCGGCGCGAAGTTCGGCACGCCGCGGAACAGGATCTCCTCGCCCTCGGTCAGCGTGTCGCCGATGCGCAGCGTGCCGTGATTGGGTATGCCGACGACGTCGCCGGCGAAGGCCTCGTCGGCGGTGACGCGGGTGCGGGCGAAGAAGAATTGCGGCGCCGAGAGGCTCATCGGTTTGCCGGTGCGCACCAGCTTGGCCTTCATGCCGCGCTCCAGCTTGCCGGAGCAGACGCGGACGAACGCGATGCGGTCGCGATGGTTGGGGTCCATGTTGGCCTGGATCTTGAAGACGAAGGAGGTCATCTTCCCCTCCGTCGCCTCGACCGTGCGTTCATCGGCTGCCTGGGCCCGCGGCGGCGGCCCGTAGGCGCCGAGCGCCTCGATCAGGTCGCGCACTCCATAATTGCGCAGCGCCGAGCCGAAATAGACCGGCGTCAGATGGCCTTCGCGGAAGGCGTCTATGTCGAGAGGTCTGCACGCTTCCCGCGCGAGCTCCAGTTCCTCGATGAAGTCGTTGCGCTCGTTTTCCGGCAAAAGCCCGGCGACGCGATTGGAATCCGGGCCGTTTACGGGCGTGCGCTCCTTCTCGTCATCGCTCCGGCGCACCGCGTTCTGCGCCAGGTGATAGGTGCCCGAAAAGGTCTTGCCGCGGCCGATCGGCCAGGTAACCGGTGCTGTGTCCAGCGCCAGCTTCTGCTCGATCTCGTCGAGGATTTCGAACGGATCGCGGCTCTCGCGGTCCATCTTGTTGACAAAGGTGATGATCGGGATGTCGCGCAGCCGGCAGACCTCGAACAGTTTCAGCGTGCGCGGCTCGATGCCCTTGGCGGCGTCGATGACCATGACGGCCGAATCCACCGCAGAGAGCGTGCGGTAGGTGTCGTCGGCGAAATCCTCATGGCCGGGCGTGTCGAGCAGGTTGAAGACGTTGTCGTCATATTCGAAGGTCATCACCGAGGTGACGACCGAGATGCCGCGCTCGCGCTCGATCTTCATCCAGTCGGACCGGGTCTGGATGCGATCTTTCTTGGCCTTGACCTCGCCGGCAAGCTGGATGGCGCCGCCGAACAGAAGCAGCTTTTCGGTGAGCGTAGTCTTGCCGGCATCGGGGTGGGCGATGATCGCGAAAGTGCGGCGGCGCGAAACCGCCTGTTCGATGTCTTCTGCCAATTTTTGGAATCCTGTCTGTGGCGCGGGCTTCTAGCAGCGCATTTTGGGCGTGTCGACAGTTTCGGGCAGACCGGCACGGCCGAACAGCGTAGTCGATGTGGCCTGACAGAATCTTAGGCCGTTCAGGTTCGCTCGCGATGACGGTCCTGGCGGCCCAACCGGGTAGCTAAACGTATCTCCGCCCCCTCGATGCCGATGTCGCGCAGCAGATAGTCCGGCAATTCGTCCAGCGTGGCCCGACCCCTGCGATTTCGCAGGATGCGCGCAAGCACGCCTCCGCCGGAACGGCAGGTTTCGAAGATTCAACGAGGAACCGTCCGAGCGCGGAGTGGTTGGCCGCAAGCTCCTGTCCAAGGATGGTCATGGTTTATCCTCCTCTGTTTGAACGATGGAATCGGGAGGGCCAGACCTGCCCTCCCGAAGGTTTGGCCGACAGAAGATCAGGATCGATCGTGCTCGCAGCTGGCCTGCAGGCACTTCACGATCGGTCGCCCCGTCAGGCGGCGGCGTATGCCGTCGTCGGATCGAACAGGCGCTTCACCTGCGTGATCTTGGTGGCCGGGAAGCCGCTCATCTTGGCGTGGCGCTGAATGATCGCCTCGTCCTTGGCGAGGTAGACGCAGAAGGTCTTGTCATCCGCGACGAAGGATTCGACCCACTGAATGTCCGGGCCGAGCTCGGCGAGAACGGCGTTCGAGGCCTTGGAGGCGTCGCGAAGCTGCTCGCGCTCGAAGGTGCCGACCTTGGGAATTTCACGTTCGATGATGTATTTCTGCATTTCGCAATCTCCTTGATCTTGGGTTCAAATGCCTCCGGACGCTCGACCAGATTCGGTGCCGGTGACATCCCCGGGGCCGCTGGCTAAACTGCAGCTTGGCTCGCCGGGCAGACGGAGAATTGCGCAAGAGGCGGCCGACAGTCCTTACGCCGTCCTTATCTTCTTCCGATCCTTTGCCTAGTGCCGTTACAGGATTGCTGCCGATGGGAACTTATTGCTTCGGCGACTTCGAGCTTAATCAGGACGCTCGCTCCCTTCGTCTCGCCGGAAGCGAGATCGAGGTGCAGCCCCTGGTCTTCGATTTCCTCGCCATCCTGCTGCGGCACCGGGACCGGGCCATGAGCAAAGACGAATTGCTTGAAACGCTATGGCCGAGCGTGACAGTGACGGAAGCTTCGTTGCAGCGCGTGGCAAGCCTTGCCCGCGGCGTTCTTCGCCAGGGCGGCATGGAAACGGCGCTGCGCAACCTGCCCCGCTTCGGCTACCGGATTTGCCTCGACCTGCCGCCCATTTCGGCGAACGGGCCGGCCGGCGCGGGCGGCAAGCTTTCGAGCCCCGGTTCACCGGTTCTGTCGGCACGCGAAGCTGTTGCTGTCAGAAAATGGCACGAGGCCGCAGCCTGCTTCACCGAAGCGGATGCCGCTGGCGAGCTGCTGACGGCCGATCTCGAGGAATGGGCACTTGCGCTGGAGTGCATGGGGCGCCCGGCTGAAGCCATCCCGCTTCTGGCGCGCGCGGTGACTGCCTACGGCGTGGCCGGCGAGCGCTTGCGAGCGGCGTCCCCGGCAATCGGCCTGGCCAGGGTTCATCTGGAGAGAGGGGAACTTGCCGTCGCCAAGGGCTGGCACAAGCGGGCGGCGCAGCTGATCGATGGCGCAACCGACAGCAGGGAGCACGGCCTGTGGTGCTGGATGGGAGCGCGCATCATGGGCGCGGAAGCCGAGCCGGAGCAGGCGCTTGCGCTTGCCGAACAGGCTTTCGCGGTTGGCAGGGATCTCGAAGATCCGGTCGTGGAGTCGCTCGGGCTGATCTATCGCGGCTTTTTCAAGCTCTGCCTCGGTGAAACCAAATCCGGCCAGGAGGACCAGGATTTCGCCGCCGCGCTCGGCCTCTCCAGCGACGTGGACCCGGTCGTCGGCGGCATTCTCTACTGCAACATACTTTGGGCCTGCCGGAATTTTGGCGACTGGGCGAGGGCCAACCAATGGACCCTCGGTTATGAGGACTGGTGCAAGGGACATGGGCTTGAGGATCTGTCGGGCTCCTGCCGGCTGCATCGCGCCGAAGTGCTCGGCGTTCACGGCACGCTGAAGGAGGCTGAGGCGCTGGTACGCGCCGCGCTCGACCAGCTCGCCGTCGACGCCCCCTGGGCGACGGGCGATGCGCTGCGTGTCTTGGGTGACATTCATCTGGCTGCCGGAGATCTCACGGAGGCGGAAACAGCCTATCGGGCGTCCCATGCCGCCGGCTGGGATCCGCAGCCCGGCCTGGCGCTGCTGCAGCTGGAACAAGGCCAGGCCGAGGCCGCCTTCAGCGCTCTCGAGCGCTCCCTGGTCGGAAACGGCTGGCCGACGCTGCAGCGGCGAGGCATGGTCCTTGCCACTCTCGCCAAGGTGGCGGCGCGCACCAATCGTCTCGAGCGTGCAAAAGAAGTCATCACCGAGCTGGAGAGCCAGCCGCAGCGCTGGCCGATGGCCTCCATCCGGGCGCTGACCGCCGAGGCCAAGGCTGAACTTTTCATACGGGAAGGCCGCCTCACCGAGGCTGTTCGGGAGCTGCAGACCGCATGCTCGCGCTGGAGCGAGGTCGGCTCGCCGGTCAATGTCGCCGATGCGAGGCTTGCGCTCGCGGCGCTGCTCATTCAGCTCGGCGATCGTTCCGGCGCGGAGCTGGAACTCGGCACAGCGTTGGCGTTAGCGAAGAAGGTCGACTCTTCACGGCTCACGCGGCGCTGCGAAGAGCTGAAGGGCCTGGTTGTCGGGACGCAGAAGATAGCGGTGGGCGGCGCTTAGCCGCTTCTCGCTTGAGGTCTGGCCGGCGCGATGGCATGACGGGGAAATCTCCTCTGAAGGTTATGGCATGAGCAGCGCGAAACAAGTCATCGTCATCGGCGCCGGCATCATCGGCGCATCGATCGCCTGGCATCTGGCAAAGGCCGGAGCGCGGGTGACGGTCGTCTCGACAAGCGGCGCCGGCGGCGTCGCGACGCCCAATTCCTTCGCCTGGATCAACGCAAGCTGGGGCAACCCGGAGACCTATTTCCGGCTGCGTATCCGGGCGATGAACGAATGGAAACGCTTGGCGAATGATCTGCCGGGCCTGCCGCTTGCCTGGTGCGGCGGCCTGTGCTGGGACCTGCCGGCGGACAAGCTCAAAGCCTATGCGGCCGAACATGCGTCCTGGGGCTACGGCATCGAGCGGGTCGGCCGCGAGCAGGCGGCGCGGATCGAGCCCAACCTGACCGAGCTTCCCGATTTTGCGCTTCATGTCGCCGAGGAAGGCGTGGCCGAGCCGGTGGCGACCGCAACGGCGCTGCTGGCGGACGCAGAACGGCGCGGCGCGCGGCTCATTACGGGGACTGTCGATAGACTGACTCTATCGGGCGGCAGGCTCACCGGCGTCGTCGTTGCGGGTGAAACCATCGCCGCCGACGAGGTGGTGATCGCCGCCGGCGCCGGCGCTCCGGCGATCGCCGCGACGGCAGGCGTCCAGTTGCCGATCAAGACGCCGCCCGGTCTGATCGTGCATTCGCGACCCTACAGGAAGCTCCTCAACGGCCCGGTGCTGGCCGAGAGGCTGCATATGCGGCAGACGGCCGATGGCCGGATCATCGCCGGCTCGGATTTTGGCGGCGGCGATCCGGGCGAGAACCCGGAGGCAACCGCGCTTGAGCTTTTCGAAGCGGTGAAAGCGATGCTGCGCGGCGCCGACGGGCTGGAGTACGATTTCCACACAGTCGGCTATCGTCCTACTCCGATCGATGGTTTCCCAATTGTTAGCCGCGCCGACGGCGTAGGCGGCGTCTATGCCGCCGTCACCCATTCCGGCATCACGCTGGCACCCGCCATCGGCCTGTTTGCGGCCCGCGAAATCGTCGATGGCGAGCGCGATCCATTGCTCGCGCCTTATGCGCTGTCGCGCTTCGCTCAGTAGCCCGGCGGCCGGCGAAACCCGTCGGTCAGCGGCGCGATCGCCGCAGCGACGCCGAGCAGTCTCGCCTCCGACCAGCGCTTGCCGACCAGTTGCAGGCCGATGGGCAACCCGTTGCTGTCCTGCCCGCCTGGTATCGCCAGCGCCGGATGGCCGGAATAATTGAAGACCGCGCCATAGGCCGGCAGCATCCAATAGCTCTCGTCCTTGCCGTCGACCTTCAGCGGGCTGCCTGGCTTGCAGTGCGGAAAGGCCGTTGTCATGGCGACCGGGCAAAGCAAGGCATCACAGCTTTCGAAGAACCGCTCCCAAGCAAGAATCGACCGGTCGCGGCGAGCGAGCGCCGCGAACCAGCGCGACACCGGCGCAGGCTGTTCCGGCGGTTCCGGTTGCGCTGCCTCCAGCATCATGCCGATCAACTTGCCGCCCTCGGTGAGATCATCATGCAGGTCGAGCTTCGGCAGTTTGGCTTCCTCGACGTGCGCGCCGGCGGAAGCCAGCCTAGCAGCCAATCTCTCGACCGCGGCGCCGATCTCGGCGGCCACCGGAAAGCCGCGGAAGGTGCCGGCGAAGGCGATGCGCAGCGATTTCAGCTCGAGCCTCGGTATGGGATCAACCGGCACCGGCGCCAGATCGGTATCGCCGCCGTCCGGACCGGCAATGATCCGGTAAATCAGCGCCAGGTCCTCCAGATTGCGAGCAATCGGCCCAACACAGGACATCAAGCGGACGCTGCGCGGAATGCCGCCCGGATCGGGAAAAGCGCCGGCCAGCGAGACGCGATGCTCGGTCGGCTTCAGGCCGTAGACGCCGCAAAAGGCGGCGGGCAAGCGGATGGAATTCTGCATGTCGGTGCCGACCTCGAAGGGCATCATGCCCGTCGCGACCGCAGCCGCAGCGCCGCCGCTGGAGCCGCCCGCTGTGCGCGACGGATCCCAAGGGTTGCCGGTGCGGCCGAACAGCGGATTGTCAGATTGCCAGTCGCCCAGCATGGTGGCGACATTGGTTTTGCCGACCAGCACGCCGCCGGCTCTCTTTAGCCTGGCAACCACAGGGCTGTCCTGCTTGGGAACGTTGTCGGCAAATGGCGGGAAGCCGACCGTCGTCTTCATGCCAGCGGTCTCGTGCGCATCCTTCAGCGTGAACGGCACGCCGTGCAGCGGGCCGAGCGCGGCGCTGCGGGCCAGTGCCGCATCGGCTTCTCGGGCACGCTGAAGCGCGCCTTCCCGATCGAGGAGGACGACGGCGTTCAGAGCTTCGTTATGCCGGTCGATCTGCGCCAGATGCGCGTCGAGCGCCTCCACGGCCGAGATTCTCCGGCGGGCAATTGCTGCCGCGAGTTCGGTAGTCGAGGAAAATCCGATGTCCATGGTGCTGCACTCCGGCTGCTTGCCGCGCTGCGCCTTGAACATGGCGGATGAGACCGCGGCTTCAAGCCGAATTCAGCATTGTTAGGACAGCGGTGCTTGATCGAAATTGCGCCCACCTGTGGTCAGGGCGGCGCTGTCCCGCGACCTTCGCTACGTTTGGAGCTAGACGGCCAACGCGAACTTAGCAACGGTCGGCGCGAACGGCCGGATGTTTGTGCCGTCCCTTGTCATGGTGACAAAGCTCGACGGCGGGATCGCCTGCCATTCGCCGCCGTCGCGGTCGAACGGTTCGGAGACGATGCAGCGGCCGGCGCGGCTCGCGAATGCGCCGGTATAGAGCGTTGGCGCCTGGCCGTCGGTGGCGTAGCGCACGGCGTAGAGCGCCTCGCCATCGGAAAATGCCGCTGTCAGCTTCAGGGAGGGTTCGAGACCGGCGCGGCGCGAAGCCTCGAGAACGCGGCTGGTGGCGCGGGCTACCGCGCCTTGCGGGTCGGCGGACAGGCCTTCGTCGAGCATCAGCAGGAAGAAGAGTTCGGAATCAGTCGTCCCTTCGCGCTGGTCGAAGACAGCATCCGACAGCGAATTCTCAAGCGCGCGGCGGATCTTCTCGAAGCCGCCGATCTGGCCGTTATGCATGAACGACCAGCGGCTGGAGACGAAGGGATGGCAGTTCATGCGGCTGGTCGCGCCGCCGGTGGAGGCGCGCACATGGGCGAGGAACAGGCCTGATTTGATCTGCCGGCAGAGGCTTTTCAGATTGGGGTCCGACCAGGCCGGCAGGATGTCGCGGTAAAGGCCGGGCTCGGGACGATCGCCATACCAGGCGAGGCCAAAACCGTCGCCATTGGTCGGCGATTTGGCCTCCTGGGCGCAGTGGCTCTGGGCAATCAGCGAGTGGCAGGGCGCCGTGATGATGTCTTCGAGGAAGACCGCTTCACCAAGATAGGCCGCCCACCGGCACATCGCATTCCACCACTTATCAGGCGCGATCCATCAGAGCCTGAGGCTCCTTCACCGCGTGTGAGCTTCTGTTATTCGTGCGCTCATAGAGCTCACGGACGATTCGGCTGGCGGTAGTCTCGAACAGAAATGGCAAGAAAGCGTGAACGAGGGCGGCGCCCGCGGCCATCGACAGGCGGGAGCAGAACCAGGCGGCGAAGGCCATGTGGCCGAAATAGGTTTCGCCAACCTTGGCCGGGTGAGACGTAAAGAGCGCCGAAAACCGCGTCGTCATGGTGATCCCTCCTGCCGGGATGAGCCCCGATATTGTGTATCCTGCCACGAGTTGAAGGTTCATCGATCCCAAATTGTCCTTGTGTCTAGCCCTATTTTGGGACATTTATCCCAAGAATGGCATATGATATCGACGAAACTGATCGGAGATTGCTGGCCGAACTGCAGCGCGACGGCACGCTTTCCGTCGACCAGTTGTCGGAGCGCGTGGCCTTGTCCCGCAACCCCTGCTGGCGGCGCGTGAAGCGGCTGGAGGAGGAGGGCGTCATTACTGGGCGCGTGGCGCTGGTCGATGCCGACAAGCTTGGACTCGGGCTTTCGGTGTTCATCCTGATCCGCACGTCGAACCACGACCCGGACTGGCTGCAAAATTTCCGGGCGGCGGTGACGGGCTTTGCGGAGATCACCGGCGTCTACCGCATGTCGGGCGACCTCGACTATGTGCTGAGAGCCCGCGTCGCCGACGTGAAAGCCTATGACAGGCTCTATCAGCGGCTGATCGCCAAGGTGCCGCTGTCGGACGTCTCCGCTTCCTTCGTCATGGAGGAGATCAAGGAGACGACCGTCGTTCCGGTGGAGTTGCGCTGACGCGGAACCGCATTGAAAGAAAGGCGTTGATAGCGTCGCGGCCGGGTTGACCGAATCGGCAGCCGCGCCGATAGGAATGGGCTCATGCGCACGGCTGTCTATCCTTCCTCCGTCATCGGCCCCACCGTCGGTTTCGTCAGGCTTCCGCATGGCGAGGGCTTGCCGCTGCCGGCCTATGAAAGCGCGGGCGCGGCCGGGATGGACCTGCGAGCCGCGGTGCCGGAAGACCGGCCGCTGCTCATCCTGCCCGGAAAACGCGCGCTGGTGCCGACCGGGCTGATCGTGGAAATCCCGGAAGGCATGGAAGGCCAGGTGCGGCCGCGCTCCGGCCTCGCCTTCAAACATGGACTGACCGTGCTCAACACGCCCGGCACCATCGACAGCGATTACCGCGGCGAGGTGAAAGTGCTGCTCGTCAATCTTGGCGATGAGGACTTCGCGGTGACGCGCGGCATGCGGATCGCGCAGATCGTGTTTGCGGCAGTCACGCAGGTGGCCGGCGAAGAACGGGCGCTCGCCGGCGGCACGGCGCGCGGCGCCGGCGGTTTCGGATCGACCGGCACCGCCTAGATGCACGTCCCAAAACTGGTCATCTTCGATTGCGACGGGGTTCTGGTCGACACCGAGAACCTTGCCAATCGGCGCCTCGCCGACTGGCTTTGTGAACCGGGCTTTCAAACCACATTCGAATATTGCCGCAAGACCTTCTCGGGCCGCAGCATGGCCTCGGTGCAGAAAGAGATCGAAGAGGCGACCGAGGCCCGGCTCGGCGCCGACTTCGTCGAACGCTGGAACGCCGGCCTGCCGGATCTATTCGCGCATGGCGTCGAGGCGATCCCTCACGTGCGCGATTTCATCGAAAAGGTGCGCGCCGCCGGTATTGCCTATTGCGTCGCCTCGTCGGCGCGGGTTTCGAAGATGCATATCACGCTCGGGCAGACCGGCTTGTTGCCGCTGTTCGAGCACGCCATGTTTTCCTCGACCATGGTCGGGCGCGGCAAGCCGTTCCCGGACCTCTTCCTGCATGCGGCAAAGACGATGGGCTTCGCGCCGGTCGACTGCATCGTCATCGAGGACAGCGTCGCCGGCACCCAGGCCGGCATTGCCGCCGGCATGCGCGTGTTTTCCTATCACGCCGATCCATTCTCGGACCGCGACGGGCTGGCGGACGCCGGCGGGATCCTGTTCGACGACATGCGGGACCTCGCAGGACTGGTGCCGATCCTTTGATCGGACACTGGAGCGGTTCCGCTTTCGTCGAATTGCCGACCCGCTCTATGATTTAGTTTACGCAATTCCGGACGGAAAACTGGTTCACATTCTTCCTGGAATTGCTCCGGGCTGTGCGGCGAAATCTTCCGTGCTAGCGTGCAGCCGTCAAACAGCCGGCGGCTCCCACCCCATGAAATTCACCCTGCTTCGCCTCGCCCTCGCTCTTGTGCTTCTGTTATGGTTTTGGGGCCCGGCGAGCGCGGAAAATGTCAGCTTTCCGGACTTTGCCAGCGCCATCCCGGGCCACAAGGACGTCACCTATCTCGATCTGGCCAGGATGGTCATCCCCGATCTGGCGTTGAACGCCGATGGCTTCTACCACGGCGGCTTGCCGATCGAAATGCGCCATGTCGCCGGTCCGGACAGCGGTGGCTCGCCGCCTGAGACATCAAGCCTGCCCAATGCTGCGGTGCTGGCCATCAAGGCCGGCGGCAAGGACCGGCTGACCATGTTGTTCGATCTCGGCGACTCTCCCGACAGCGCCGAGGGCTATGCGATGCTGGCGCTCTACGATCTGACCGGCGGCAAGCCGGCGCTGCTCGACGCGGTCAATGTCGCCGTCGATCGCAGCACCTATTTTCGCGAACCGAACAAACTGTCGGTCAGCGCCGGTGACGATATCCTCATGACCATGAGCACGCATTTCAATTCGAGCCAGGGCTATGTGATCACGCCGTTGATCATGGTGCGCAACGACAAGTTCGAACTGATCGACATGATCTACACGTTCGATGAAAGGCTATGCACCTACAGCCGCAAGCAGGACATCGCTTTTAAGGCCATTGCCGGTGGCCGGCCGCATGCAGCCATCAAGGTGACGGTGACCGATGCCACGATACCAAGCGGCGAAAGCTGCGACGATGCGGCGCCCGAGGCGTCCTCGAAAGACATTTCAGTCATCTATCATTGGGATAAGAAAGCGTCGCGCTACGTGGCGGGTTCAGACGCCCTCAAAAGGTTGTCAGCAGAGAACGAGAAACGCTTCTGAGCCGATCGCATTCGTTTGCCCGAGCGGGGCGACCGCGATAAATTCCCCGCACGACCCATGATTGAGGACCCGCCATGGACAAGGGCAAGATTTTTCGCGATCTGCACGCCTCGACGTTCGTCATGCCCAATCCCTGGGATGTCGGCACGACCAAGCTTCTGGCTTCCTTCGCCTTCAAAGCGCTGGCCACGACCAGCGCCGGCTTCGCCTTCTCGCGCGGTCTGCCCGACGGCGCGGTGACATTCGAGGCCATGATCCACCATTGCCGCGAAGTGACGGCGGCAACCGACCTGCCGGTTTCGGCCGATCTCGAGCGCGGCAAGGGCGACAGCGCCGAGCAGGCGGCAGAAACCATCTTCGCGGCGGAAGCCGCCGGCCTTGCCGGCTGCTCGATCGAGGACCATACCGGCGATCACGAGAATCCGATCTACGAGTTCTCGCATGCTGTCGAACGCGTCGCCGCGGCCGCCGAGGCGGCGCGCGCCCTGAAGCACGATTTTGTGTTCACCGCGCGGGCCGAGAATTTCCTTTGGGGCAAGACCGATCTCGACGACACGATCAAGCGTCTGCAGGCTTTCGAGAAAGCCGGCGCCGACGTGCTCTACGCGCCGGGCCTGAGCGACATCGACGCGGTGCGGACGGTCTGCTCCGCGGTCAGCAAGCCGGTCAATGTCATGGCGCGACCGGGCTTCACCGTGGCCGACCTTGCTGCGGCCGGCGTAAAACGCGTCTCGCTCGGGCCATGGCTGACGAATTTCGCCTTTGGCATGCTGGAAACCGCTGCGCGGGAAATCCAGCAGGACGGCACCTTCGGCTTCACCCGTTCGGCGATGCCGTTCGGCAAGCTGCAGGCGCTGTTCCGCGGGGGCGGTACCGAGCAGGATTAGTGCGTTCAGCGTTTCACGGAAACACCGAACCGCTCTATCCCCTTGTTGCGCATTTCCGGACGAAAAACCGCTACGCGCTTTTCCTGAGATTGCGCTGGACCGGGTCCCGCGCCGAAACCGCCTTGTGCAGATGCACCATCATGGCGGCGGCAAAGAGCGGCGTCAAAAGGTTGAGCAGCGGCACGGCAAGGAAGACCGCGATCAGCAGTCCGGCCAGGAATACCGTGCCCGCATACTTCCGGCGCAGCGCCTTGGCTTCAGCCTCGGGGCGGAAGCGCATGGCGGCGAACTCGAAGAATTCGCGACCCAGCAGATATCCATTGGCGATGAAGAAGGCGGCGAGGTTGATGCCCGGCACGAGGAGCAGCAGCAGGGCGACGATGTTGCCGAGGATCACGACGCCAAAGAACTTTATCGCCAGCGCCAGCGACTGCAGCAACGGCACGGCGCGGCCGGGCGGATCGCCGGGATAGTCGGTGCGCTCGACCACCTCGGCGATATCGTCGAGGAACAACCCGGCGACGATTGCCGTCACGGGTGCCACGAGCAGCGCCATGCCCATTGCCAACAGGATGCCGGCGATGATGCCGCTCAGCCATCCTGCCCAGGACGGCAGGCCGGGCACAAATGTCTGCAGCCACGGCCATGCCAGCCATTCGAGCAGGCTCTCGATGCCGAACCACAGCGCCCCCAAGGCGAGCAGCGTCAGGCCCAGCGTCTTCAGGAAGACGGAGCGGAATTCAGGTGAGAACAGCCGGCTGGCGGCAGCGCGCGCGGCATCGAGGATCACGGCAGGTCCAAGCCCTTACAGAGGAGCAACGATCCCGAGATAGGCGGGCTTGCTAAGCGGCGCAACTAAGCGCGTCGCGTCGACGCGCCTTAGGTTTTGTCTCGATGCATGTCGTTCTCCCAAAACCGCCATGCACTTTTGGGCGACATGCATTATTGCGCAAGCTTGGCCTGTCTGGCCGGAATGGTCATCGCCGCGACGCCAACGACGACGAAGCCCATGCCGAACCAGGCGCTCGGCCCGAGGCTTTCGCCCAGAAAGACGGCGCCGATGCCTACGCCGATCGGCACGCGCAGATAGGCCTGCGAAGTGGTGCCGACCGAGCCCAGCGTGTGGATAAGCCGGAAGAAGATCGAAAAGGCGAGCGCGGTGGAGAAGACCGAAAGCCCGAAGAGCGCCAGGATCGATTCCGTCGACGGCGTCAACGTCCAGGGCCGGTCGAAGACGAGGCTCAAGGGGATCAGGATCGCGGCGCCGCAGACCATCGAGCCGGCGGCCGGCACCATAGGATCCAGACCTCTGAAGTTTCGGCCAAAGATGGCGGCACCGGCATAGCAGACGGTGGCGGCGACGACCGCAATCTGCGCCCAGAGCTGATGGCCGATGCCGCCCAGCGCCTCAGTGCCGACGATGAGGCAAATGCCGGCGATGCCGGCGCCGACGCCGACCAGCTTGCGCAATGTCACCGGCTCGTGGCGGGTGATCAGCGTCGTCAGCAGGAAGGTGAAGATCGGCGATGTCGCGTTGAGGATTGTGGCAAGGCCGGCGTCGATCGAACGTTCGGCGGCGGCGATCAGCGTGAACGGGATGACGCTGTTGAGGCAAGCCTGGAACATGAAGCGGCGCCACATGACCACCTCCCGCGGCATGGCAAGGCCGCGCCAGCGAATGAGGCCAAGCAGAATGCCGCCGGCGATCAGCGTGCGCCCGGCGATGAAGGTCACTGGCGGGATCGTCTCGACGCCGATCTTGATGAAGGTGTAGGAGGCACCCCACAACACCGCCAGCAGGCCAAGCAGCGCCAGCTCGGTCGTCATCTCGGTCTTATCGGACATGGGATTTCGCGCCTTCAGCCTGTTTCGACGGTCCGTTCTAGCTCACACCGCGGCTTAGATGTTTCGATGACGCTCCAACCATAGCCGCCGTCGCCTCTAACGATATGGTCCAGTTCGGCGCGACGGCTGCCGCAGCAACCGGCCGGAAGTCGGCGAAGCGGAAACCGGTGCCGATTTTCGGGGTAGGCAAAGCGGCTGCGAGCCGCTAGACCCGCGCGCGGCCGGCGTGGCAGAAAGCCGGACAATCGTTGCGCGGAGACATTGATGCCGGAATATGACGTGCTTTGCATCGGCAATGCCATTGTCGACATCATCGCGCAATGCGACGAGGCCTTTCTGGAAACCAACGGCATCATCAAGGGCGCGATGAACCTCATCGACACCAGGCGCGCCGAGCTGCTCTACAGCCGCATGGGACCGGCCATCGAAGCTTCGGGCGGCAGCGCCGGCAACACGGCGGCGGGCGTGGCGAGCTTCGGCGGCCGCGCCGCCTTTTTCGGCAAGGTGTCGAACGATGCGCTCGGCGACATCTACAGCCATGATATCCGCGCCCAGGGCGTGGCCTTCGACACCAAGCCACTGCAAGGCGAGCCGCCGACGGCTCGCTCGATGATCTTCGTCACGCCGGACGGCGAGCGCTCGATGAACACCTATCTCGGCGCCTGCGTCGAGCTGGGGCCGGAAGATGTCGAGGCCGACAAGGCGGCCGGCGCCAAGGTCACCTATTTCGAGGGTTATCTGTGGGATCCGCCGCGCGCCAAGGAAGCGATCCGGCAGACCGCGAGGCTGGCGCATGCGGCGGGGCGCGAAGTGTCGATGACGCTGTCGGATTCTTTCTGCGTCGACCGCTACCGCGACGAGTTCCTCGATCTGATGCGCTCCGGCACGGTCGACATCGTCTTCGCCAACAGCCACGAGATCAAGTCGCTCTACCAGACCGCTTCCTTCGAAGACGCGCTGGCGGCAATACGCAAGGATTGCAAGATCGCCGCCGTCACCCGCTCGGAAAAGGGCTCGGTGATCGTGCGCGGCGACGAGACCGTCACTATCCGCGCGACCACGATCAAGGAACTGGTCGACACGACCGGCGCGGGCGACCTCTATGCCGCCGGTTTCCTCTATGGATACACGACCGGACGCAGCCTCCAGGACTGCGGCGACCTCGGCTCGCTGGCGGCCGGGCTGGTTATCCAGCAGATCGGCCCGCGACCGCGCCAGAATCTGCGCCGCGAAGCGGAACAGGCGGGCCTGCTTTAGTTCCGCCGCGTCATCCCGGTCGGGCGCCAAATGAACCCGGCTGTCGCGCCGCTGTCATAGATCGCTCCTAGAGGCACATTGGGCGTTCTGCGACTGACATTTCAGGACGGCCGCAGCAGTTGGGGTGTCAAAAATGCAAGACAGCAACCTTCACGGTCGCTGCGTCCGTCACCATTGCGATAGCCGCTTTCCGCTGTAGCCGTTCAACGACGGCACAGTTTGGGAGAAGCGCGACGCGCAAGACAGATGCATGACCAGATTTCAGAATCCGCCTGAAGGAACTTCGCAAGACGCCTTGGCCGGACTTGTGGCCGAGGCTGTGCGACAGGCTCTGATGCAGCATGGCGTCCTAATGGAGGCGGAGGCGCTGATCTGCGCCACCGCTATGGCCGGCGGTGTTGCCGCCGCCCTTCCGTTCCTGCCGCAGGCGCAGCGGCTTGCCATCACCTCCTTCAAGGGCAGTTGGACCGGGCTCGCCTCCGAATTCTTCCGCGCGATGGCGGAGAAGATCGCGCGCGCCGAGCCGCGCGACGCAGGCAGCAGGGACGAAAATCCGAAGATCGGGGCCGGCAAGCCCATCGCCCGGCCCTTTGCCGAGCTGGTCTCCGAGCTGCAGTCGATGCTGATCGAAGACTGGGCCGGCGAGGTCGCAGGTTCGACCTATCTGGAAGAGAAGTTCCGCATACCTCGCTCGACGCTGCACCGCTGGCAAAGGCGCCGTGAGGTCGTCGCGCTGCGCAAAGGCGGCCGCAAGCATGTCTTCCCGCTCGCCCAGTTCATCGACGGCAGGCCGGCCCCCGGCATAAGCGAGGTGTTGGCGGCCATCACCAATCCGAGATTGGCCTGGTTCTGGCTCGCTCATCCCTGCCCCGAACTGGATGGCCGCGTCCCCGTCGAAATGCTGCGCGAGAGCTCGGCACGTTGAAGACCTACACCGAAACGCGCTTCAACTTCGGTGACAAGAACCTGGTCACCTCCAACGGTGAGGTTGACACCAACCCCGCTGCCAACAAGGCGCCCGACCTGCATTTCGCCTGGATCCAGCTCGGCGGCCTGCGCGTCGGTAAGGACGAAACGTCTTATGACCAGTTCGTCGGTTACGCGGGCAATGTCATCCAGGACACGATCATTCCGTACGGCGTCAAGGACACCAACGTCGTCAGTTACTACTTCGATGTGGACGGCGGCTTCTCGGGCGTCATCTCGCTCGAAGAGGGCTCCGGCGTGACCGGCACGATCGACAGCTACGTTCCTCACGTCGTCGGCGGCTTGAAGTACAAGGGCGACTGGGGTGCGATCACCGGCGTCGTCGCCTATGACAGCAATTACGAGGAAGTCGCCGGCAAGGTTCGCTTGGACGTCAATGTCAGCAAGGAACTGACTTTGTTCGTCATGGGCGGCTACGGCACCGACGACAACCTCAATGACAATGCCGGCAACGCCATCGATGCCAGCGGTCGCGGCTTCTACAAGCCGTGGGGCGGCAATTGGGCCGTCTGGGGCGGCGGCACCTACAAGTTCAACGACAAGACGGCGTTCAATCTCCAGGCTTCGGCCGACGACGACAAGAACTACGCTTTGGCGGCGAACGTCGCCTACACCATCGTGCCGGGCTACACGATCACGACCGAAGTCGACTGGAACCACTTCGGCCACTTCTACGACGGCACTCCGTTCGGCAACTGGACCAAGGCCGACAAGAAGGACAGCGTCGGCGGCATCGTCCGCTTCCAGCGCAATTTCTGATCGAAAGCTGCGACCCAAACAGAAAGGCCCGCGGCATCGCCACGGGCCTTTTTGCTTTTGAGTTCGGCAAAGGGCGGGGCGCGGCGGCCGCCCGTCAATTCCCCGCCGTATAGGCCGCGATCGCCGCCATGTTGACGATGTCTGAGTCCTTGGCGTTGAGCGAGACGATCTGCACCGGCTTGTTCAGACCGACCAGCAGCGGGCCGATGACGGTCGAGCCGCCGAGTTCCTGCAGCATCTTGGTCGAGATCGAGGCCGAGTGGAAGGCGGGCATGACCAGCACATTGGCCGAACCGGTCAGCCTGATGAACGGGTACTGCGCCATGGCGCGCGGGTTCAGCGCCACGTCGGCGGCCATCTCGCCGTCATATTCGAAGTCGACGCGGCGCTTGTCGAGGATGCGCACCGCCTCCTGCACCCGCTCGGAGCGCTCGCCCTGCGGATGACCGAAGGTGGAGTAGGCGAGCATGGCAATCCTCGGCTCGTAGCCCATGCGGCGGGCAAAGCCGGCCGCCTCCTCGGCGATGTCGGCGATCTGCTCGGCATTCGGCATGTCGTGCACGGCGGTGTCGGCAACCAGCACGGTGCGACCCCTTGCCAGCACGATCGAAACGCCGATCACGCGGTGGCCTGGCTTGGCGTCGATGACGCGGCGCACGTCGTCGAGCGCGGTGGAATAGTTGCGGGTCACGCCGGTGACGATGCCGTCGGCGTCGCCCAGCGCCACCATGCAGGCGGCGAAATGGTTGCGGTCGTTGTTGATCAGGCGCTGACAGTCGCGGAACAGGTAGCCCTTGCGCTGCATGCGTTCGTAGAGATAGTCGGTGTAGATCCCATTGCGGCGCGACAGCCTGGCATTGATGATCTCGAGGCCTTGCTTGTTGAGTTCGATGCCGGCGTTGCGGGCATTCTCCTTGATGACGTCGTCGCGGCCGAGCAGGATCGCCGTGCCCAGCCTCTGGTTCACATAGGAGACGGCGGCGCGCATCACCTGCTCCTCCTCGCCTTCGGCGAAGACGATGCGCTTGGGCTGGCGGCGGACGCGGTCGTAGATGCGCTGCAAGGTCGAGGCGATCGGATCGCGGCGGGCGGAGAGCTCATGCGCGTAGCGGTCGAGATCGAGGATCGGCTTGCGGGCGACGCCGGACTCCATCGCGGCCCTGGCCACGGCAAGCGGGATCGCCGAGATCAGGCGCGGATCGAAGGGCACCGGGATGATGTAGTTGGGGCCGAATTTCGGCCGGTTGCCCTGATAGGCGGCGGCGACGTCGTCGGGCACGTCCTGGCGCGCCAGCTCGGCCAGGGCGCGTGCGGCGGCGATCTTCATCTCGTCATTGATGGTGGTCGCCCTAACATCCAGCGCGCCGCGGAAGATGTAAGGGAAACCCAGCACATTGTTGACCTGGTTCGGGTAATCCGAGCGGCCGGTGGCCATGATGGCGTCGGTGCGAATCTCGCCCACTTCCTCGGGCGTGATCTCCGGATCCGGATTGGCCATGGCGAAGATGATCGGGTTCTTTGCCATCGACTGCACCATGGCGGGGGTCAGCGCGCCCTTGGCGGAGAGCCCGAGAAACACGTCGCAGCCGTCCAGCGCCTCGGCGAGCGAGCGCGCCTCGGTCTTGACCGCATGCGCCGACTTCCACTGGTTCATGCCTTCGGTGCGGCCCTGGAAGACCACGCCCTTGGTATCGCACAGGATGATATTTTCCGGCGAAAAACCCATCGCCTTCATCAATTCGATACAGGCGATGCCCGCTGCGCCCGCGCCGTTGCAGACCATTTTCGTGGTCTTCATGTCTCGGCCGGTGATCTCCAGCGCGTTGATCAGCCCGGCAGCCGAGATGATGGCGGTGCCGTGCTGGTCGTCGTGGAAGACGGGGATGTCCATCAGCTCGCGGAGCCGCTGCTCGATGATGAAGCATTCCGGCGCCTTGATGTCCTCGAGATTGATGCCGCCGAAGGAAGGTCCGAGGAAGCGCACGCAGTTGATGAACTCGTCGGCGTCCTCGGTCGCCACTTCGAGGTCGATCGAATCGACATCGGCGAAGCGCTTGAACAGCACCGACTTGCCTTCCATGACCGGCTTCGAAGCCAGGGCGCCGAGATTGCCAAGACCGAGGATTGCAGTGCCATTGGAGATGACGGCGACCATGTTGCCGCGCGTCGTATAGTCGAAGGCGCGGCTTGGATCCTCCGCGATTGCGCGCACAGGAACGGCGACGCCCGGAGAATAGGCGAGGCTCAGATCGCGTTGCGTGGCCATCGGCTTGGTGGCGACGATCTCCAGCTTGCCCGGCCGACCCATGGCGTGGAATTCGAGCGCCTCCTGCGCGCTGACGGAGGGCCCGCTGCTTTCGGTTTTCCTGGCCATGATGCTTTTGATTTCCTCGCCTGTGCGGCACCGCTTGGGACGGCTGCTTGCTTATGGTTCCCACCGATTAAGGCTACACGCGGCGACTGTAAACCGACAAGCCGGGCGAAGCTGCTTCAACGCAGAAGGCCGGCAATGCGGCGGACCGATTGACGGCGAGCTGGCAGCATGGCTCGCGCTTTCCCCTGCTTTTCGAGCCTCCGGCATTAAACCGCCCTGCCACATCTGCTAGCGTTCGGGCATGAACATGCACATGCCGACCGATACCGACGCCCAGGAAACGACGACGCCGGCGCCCACCATGGGCGGCGTCACACCGATGATGGAGCAGTATATCGAGATCAAGGCGGCGAACCCGGATTCGCTTCTGTTCTACCGCATGGGCGATTTCTACGAGCTGTTCTTCGACGACGCCGAAAAGGCGAGCCAGGCGCTCGGCATCGTGCTCACGCGGCGCGGCAAGCACCAGGGCCACGACATCCCGATGTGCGGCGTGCCGGTGCATGCGGCGGACGATTATCTGCAGAAGCTGATCGCGCAAGGCTTCCGCGTTGCCGTGTGCGAGCAGATCGAGGACCCGGCGGAAGCCAAGAAGCGTGGCTCGAAATCGGTGGTGCGCCGCGACGTGGTGCGGCTGGTCACGCCGGGCACCATCACCGAGGACAAGCTGCTTGCACCCTCGGAGTCGAGCTTCCTGATGGCGCTGGGGCGAGTGAAGGGCGGCAATGCAGCCAGCCAAGGCAGTTTCGCGCTTGCCTGGATCGACATCTCGACGGGCGCGTTTCGGGTGGCTGAAACCTCGGCCGAACGGCTGCTTGCCGACATTTTCCGCGTCGATCCGCGCGAGCTGATCGTCGCCGAGCCGGTGTTCCATGACGCGGAGCTGCGGCCGGTCTTCGACGTGCTCGGCCGGGTCGCCAACCCGCAGCCGCCGTCGCTGTTCGATTCGGCGTCGGCCACGGGTCGCATCGCCCGCTTCTTCGAGGTGGCGACCCCGGACAGTTTCGGCACTTTTTCGCGTGCCGAGCTGTCGGCGATCTCGGGCGCCATCGCCTATGTAGAGAAGACGCAGAAGGCCGAACGGCCGCCGCTGTCGCGGCCCGAGCGCGAGGAGAACGGCTCGACGCTTTTCATCGACCCGGCGACGCGCGCCAATCTGGAACTCCTGCGCACGCTATCCGGCAGCCGCGAAGGCTCGCTGTTCAAGGCGATCGACCGAACCGTGACCGGGGGCGGGGCGAGACTGCTCGCCGACCGGCTGATGGCGCCGCTGACCGACCCGGCATTGATTTCCGCTAGGCTGGATTCGGTGTCGTTCTTTCGCGCCGAAGCGCGGCTTTGCCAGGGATTGCGAACGAACCTGAAAAGTGTCGCCGACATGCCGAGGGCGCTCTCCAGGCTGGCGCTCAACCGCGGCGGCCCGCGCGACCTTGGGGCGCTCAGCGCCGGCTTCGAGGCCGCGGGCGCGATCGCCGCACTGTTTGCGACGACGCCGCTCCCCGCCGAACTCGCCGCGGCGCTCGCGGCGATCCATGGCTTGCCCAAGGCGCTCGCCCGCCATCTCGGCGAGGCGCTCGACGACGAATTGCCGCTCATCAGGCGCGACGGCGGCTTCGTGCGATCAGGCTACAATGCCGAACTCGACGAGATGCGGGCGTTGCGCGATGAGTCGCGAAAGGTGATCGCCGGGCTGGAGCGCTCATTGATCGAAGAGACCGGCATCCGCTCGCTGAAGATCCGGCACAACAATGTGCTCGGCTACTATATCGAGGTGACGGCCAACCATCATTCGATCATGACCGGCAGCGACGCTGCGAAGGCGCGCTTCATCCATCGCCAGACCATGGCCAACGCCATGCGCTTCACCACGACGGAACTGGCGGAGCTGGAATCGAAGATCGCCAATGCCGCCGATAAGGCGCTGAGCATCGAGCTTGCCACCTTCGACCGGCTGACGGCTGAAGTGGTGAGCGAGGCCGACAGCATCCGCGCCGGGGCCGAGGCACTTGCAGTCCTCGACGTATCGTCGGCCTTGGCGCTGCTTTCCGAAAGGGAGGGCTGGTGCCGGCCGGTCGTGGATTCCAGCCTCGCCTTCGAGATTGCCGGCGGCCGCCACCCGGTGGTCGAACAGGCGCTCAGGCGATCAGGCGAAGGTCCGTTCGTCGCCAATGACTGCGACCTCTCGCCTGAAAACGGGGCAAAGGCCGGCGCCATCTGGCTGCTCACCGGCCCGAACATGGGCGGCAAGTCGACCTTCCTGAGGCAGAACGCGCTGATCGCCATCCTTGCCCAGACCGGCTCCTTCGTGCCGGCCGAAAGCGCCCATATCGGTGTCGTCGACCGGCTGTTCTCGCGCGTCGGCGCCTCGGACGATCTCGCGCGCGGCCGCTCGACCTTCATGGTCGAGATGGTCGAGACCGCGGCGATCCTGAACCAGGCGGGGGAGCGGGCACTGGTCATCCTTGACGAGATCGGCCGCGGCACCGCGACCTTCGACGGTCTGTCGATCGCCTGGGCGGCGGTCGAATATCTGCATGAGAAGAACCGTTGTCGTGCGATCTTCGCCACGCATTTCCACGAGATGACGGCGCTGGCCGGCAAGCTTTCGCGGCTTTCCAACGTCACCATGCGGGTCAAGGAATGGGAAGGCGACGTCGTCTTCCTGCACGAGGTCGGCAAGGGTGCCGCCGACCGTTCGTACGGCGTGCAGGTGGCTCGGCTCGCCGGACTGCCGGAAGCGGTGGTGGCGCGCGCCAAGCAAGTGCTGCACCAGCTCGAGGAAGGCGAAGTTTCCGGCAAGACCAACCGGCTGGTCGACGATCTGCCGCTGTTTTCGGTGGCGGTGAAGCGCGAAGCGCCGAAGCCGGCGAAGAACGATGTCCTGGGCGAAGCACTGGGCGCGATCAATCCGGACGAGATGACGCCAAGGGAGGCGCTGGAGGCGCTCTACAGGCTGAAGGGGCTGGCGGCGAAATAAGGCTTTCCAGCGTCATTGCGAGCGCGCCTAGATCATCTCCAGCCCGCGCTTGCGCGTCGGCGGCGGGAAGGCGCGGTCAAGTTCGGCAAGGTCTTCCGCCGTCAGGACGATGTCGAGCGCCGCAGCATTCTGGCGGACGTGCTCCTGCCGGCTGGCCTTCGGGATGGCAACGACGCCTTTCTGCGTCATTACCCAGGCAAGCGCGATCTGCGCGGCGGTGGCGTTGTGGCGGGCGGCAACGGCGTCGAGTCTGGCGTTGCGCGCCAGCGCGCCCTGCTCGACCGGCGAATAGGCCATCAGCGGGATGCCGCGCTCAAGGCTCCAGGGCGCGAGGTCGAATTCCGGACCGCGCCGAGAGAGATTGTAGAGGACCTGGTTGGTTTGGACGTGGGCGCCGGAGGGTAGGCCGACCAGTTCCTCCATCTCGTCGGTATCGAAATTGCTGACGCCCCAATGGCGGATCTTGCCGGCCGCCTTCAAGGCCTCGAAGGCTCCGATCGTTTCCGACAGCGGCACGCTGCCCGGCCAGTGCAGCAGATAGAGGTCGATGCGGTCGGTGGCGAGCCGTTTCAGACTGTTCTCGCAGGCCCGCTTGACGCCGGCGCGCGAGGCGTTGGACGGCAGTACCTTGGAAACCAGAAAAGTCTCGTCGCGGCGTCCGGCGATGGCTTCCGCCACCACCTCCTCGGCGCCGCCGCCGGCATACATTTCCGCCGTATCGATAAGCGTGATGCCGAGATCCAGCCCAAGCCTCAGCGCCGCGACCTCGTCGGCGCGGCGCCGGCCGTCCTCACCCATCTTCCACGTGCCTTGACCCAGCACCGGAACGGCTTCGCCTGACGGCAGGAAAGTGGTTCTGATTTTAGAAGACATGGCCCGCTCCGCGTGAGGCTGGATCGCAGCACAAGCATGGCCGAAAATCCAGGCCGAAGTCCTCGCCTTCGTCCGGGATTTCCGGCGCGGGGAACTAGTTCACCGGATGCTTGGCAAGCCAATCCTGCATTTTTTTGATCTCGGCTTCCTGCGCCTTGACGACGTTCTCGGCGAGCTTGCGGATTTCCGGGTCCTTGCCGTTGGCGATCACCACCTTGGCCATGTCGATGGCTCCCTGGTGATGCGGGATCATGCCGCGGACGAAATCGACATCGGCATTGCCGGTGTAGTTGAGCATCATGTCCTTGTGCATCTTGTCCATGGCCGCCTTGTAGCCAGCGGTTGCGGGGCTGTCCGCGCCCATGGCCATCCCGGACATGTCGTGCTTCATTTCGTCCGATTGCGCGGGCACGCTTTCGAGGAACACCGCGATCAGCATTCCCGCCGCCATCAGCAGCAGCACAATCTTCTTGGCCAAGGTCATCCAATATCTCCTGTTGAATGGAATGTCGTATTTGGGGGCGTCGCTCAGAGTTTCAACGTTCTCAGCCGCAGCGCGTTGCCGATCACCGAGACCGACGACAGGCTCATCGCCGCCGCCGCGATCATCGGCGACAGAAGCATACCGGTGAGTGGGTAGAGCACTCCGGCGGCGACCGGCACGCCAAGCACGTTGTAGAGGAAGGCGAAGAACAGGTTCTGGCGAATGTTGCGGATCGTCGCCTGGGCCAGTGTGCGGGCTCTGACGATGCCGTTGAGATCGCCCTTGACCAGCGTGATGCCGGCGCTTTCGACCGCGACGTCGGCGCCGGTGCCCATGGCGATGCCGACATCGGCTCCGGCAAGCGCCGGCGCATCGTTGACGCCGTCGCCGGCCATGGCGATGCCGGCGCCCCTGGCGCGCAGTTCGTCGACAAGTGCCGCCTTCTGATCCGGCAGCAGCCCGGCGCGGACCTCGTCGATGCCGAGCCTGCCGGCGATCGCTTTTGCCGTGCGCTCGTTGTCGCCGGTCGCCATGATGATCCTCAAGCCCTTGTCGTGCAGCGCCTTGATCGCCTCGGCCGTGGTTGCCTTGACCGGATCGGCGACGGCAACCAGGCCGGCAAGCTTGCCGCCGACGGCAACGAACATCGCCGTCTTGCCTTCGGCCTGCAGCGCCTCCGCGCTGGCGGAAACGGGCGCGGTGTCGACGCCGAGGTCGGCCATCATCGCCGCATTGCCAAGCGCAACCTTCCTGCCGGACACGTTACCGGCAACGCCCTTGCCGGTTATCGCCTCGAAGTCCTCGGCACCTGCAAGCTTGGCGCCGCGTTCGGCGGCACCTTCGACGATCGCCTCGGCGAGCGGGTGTTCCGAGCCCTTTTCGAGCGTCGCGGCGAGCGCCAGCAATTCATTCTCCGCAATGCCTTCGGCGGCGACGACATCGGTCAGCCGCGGCCGGCCCTCGGTCAAGGTGCCGGTCTTGTCGACGATCAGTGTGTCGACGGAGGCGAAGCGCTCCAACGCCGCCGCTTCCTTGATCAGCACGCCGGCATGCGCGCCGCGGCCGGTCGCAGTCATGATCGACATCGGCGTGGCCAAGCCGAGCGCGCAGGGACAGGCGATGATCAGCACCGACACCGCCGACACGATGGCGAAGGCCAGGCTGGGCTCGGGGCCGAAGAGCGACCATACAATGAAGGCGATGATCGCCACCAGCACGACAGCCGGCACGAAGTAAAAGGAAACTCGATCTGCCAGCCCCTGGATCGGCGCGCGCGAGCGCTGCGCCTTGGCGACCATTTCGACGATGCGCGAAAGCGTGGTCTCGGCGCCGACCTTTTCGGCACGCATGATGAGGGAGCCGTTCTTGTTGAGCGTGCCGCCGGTGAGCGAATCGCCCTCCGACTTCTCGATCGGCAGCGGCTCGCCGGTGATCATCGATTCGTCGATGGCCGAGCGCCCCTCGAGCACGATGCCGTCGACCGGCACGGCGTCTCCGGGGCGGATACGGAGCCTGTCCCCGGTCTTGACGCTGTCGAGCGGCACGTCCTTTTCGGTCCCGTCAGCGCCGATCAGGCGCGCCGTCTTCGGCGCGAGGTCGAGCAAGGCGCGAACGGCCGAGCCCGTGCGCTCGCGGGCTCTGAGTTCCAGCACCTGGCCGAGGAACACCAGCGCGACGATGACCGCGGCCGCCTCGAAATAAACCGGCACGCTGCCGTCATGGCCGCGAAATTGGTGCGGGAAGACATCCGGGAACAGCGTCGCGACAAGGCTGAAGAGATAGGCAGCGCCGACGCCGAGCGAAATCAGCGTCCACATATTGGGACTGCGGTTGAGCAGCGATGCCCAGCCACGATGGAAGAACGGAAACGCCGCCCACAGCACGACCGGACTCGCCAGCGCCAGCTCTGCCCATGTCTTCGTGCGGCCGTCGACGAAGCTTTCGAAGCTGACGCCGAGCATCGGCGCCATTGCGATGATGAGAAGCGGCAGCGAAAGCACGGCGCTGACCCAGAAGCGGCGGGTGAAATCGACAAGCTCCGGATTCGGGCCTTCGTCCCCGGACGGCACGCCCACCGGCTCCAGCGCCATACCGCAGATCGGGCAGGAGCCGGGCCTGTCGCGAATGATCTCGGGATGCATCGGACAGGTGTATTGTGTGCCCTTAGGCATCGGCTGCGGCGCAGGCCGGCCGGCAAGATACTTTGCCGGCTCGGCTTCGAACTTGTCCTTGCATCCGGCCGAACAGAAATAGAAACCCTGCCCCTCGTGTCGGACAAAATGCCTGGCGCTAGCGCGGTCGACATTCATGCCGCAGACGGGATCGGTGGCCGTCAGATATTTGTCCGGCTCGGCCTGGAACTTCGTGCGGCAGCGCTCGCTGCAGAAATGAAAGGTCCTGCCGCCATGCTCGGCCGCCGGATCGACCGCCATGCCGCAGACGGGGTCGCGAATCACCGCTTCGGTCGCAGGCCGAGCATTCTTCCCCGAACAGCAGGATGCGCCGTGCGCATGATGATGGTTATGGTCGGAATGGGTCATCAGCAAATGCCTCGGAACTCTCGGATTGAGGCGGAGGTAGTCCTTCCAGTAACTGGAAGGTCAAGGGTCAGTTTCGATTTTTTAGTCTAGAAAGTTGATCGGCTGAGCGTCGAACGCACCTTCCGCGTGATGGAATTCGGCCTGTCGCACGCCCCATACACAGCGCGAAGAAAACGCGCTATAGACGCCGCCGAATGGCCAAGATCTCCCTCAAACTCGACGAAATCATCGATGGCGACGCTTTGCGCCGCGACATGACTGCGCTGACGGCGCCGAGCGCAGGCGACGGCTCCGGCAAGGCTGCCCGCACAGCGGTTCTCCAACTGCTCAAGGGCAAGCTCGCGGAAGGGCGAACGATCGCCGAGGCGATGCTGAAGCAGGATGGCGGCGGCCATGCCTGCGCCGAGCGGCTGTCGCATCTGATGGACGAGTTGATCCGGGCGCTTTACGATTTCGCGGCCACCCACGTCTACCAGGTCAAGAACCGCTCCGCCGCCGAGCGCATGGCGGTCGTCGCGGTCGGCGGCTACGGCCGCGGCACGCTGGCGCCGGGCTCCGACATCGACCTGTTGTTCCTGCTCCCTTACAAGCAGACGCCGTGGGGCGAGCAGATCGTCGAATACATGCTCTACATGCTGTGGGACATGGGGCTGAAGGTCGGCCACGCCACCCGCAACATCGAAGAGTGTCTGAGGCTCTCGCGCACCGACATCACTATCCGCACCTCGATCCTGGAAGCGCGCTTCCTGTGGGGCGAACGCAAGCTCTACGACGAACTGCTCACCCGCTTCGACCACGAAGTGGTGCGCACCACCGGACCCGAATATGTGCAGGCCAAGCTCGCCGAACGCGACGAGCGCCACGCCAAGGCGGGCGAGAGCCGATACCTCGTCGAGCCCAATGTCAAGGACGGCAAGGGCGGCTTGCGCGATCTGCAGACGCTGTTCTGGATCGGCAAATACTTCTACCGCGTGCGTACCGGCCAGGAACTGGTCGAGAAAGGCGTCTTCACCGAAGCCGAGTATCGCGAGTTCCAGAAGGCCGAGGACTTCCTATGGGCGGTGCGCTGCCACATGCATTTCCTCACCGGCAAGGCGGAAGAGCGGCTGCATTTCGACATCCAGCGCGAGATCGCCGAGCGGCTGGGCTACACCACCCATCCCGGGCTGTCGGCGGTCGAGCGCTTCATGAAGCACTACTTCCTGGTCGCCAAGGATGTTGGGGATCTCACTCGCATCTTCTGCGCCGCGCTCGAGGAAGAGCAGGCCAAGCATGTGCCCGGCTTCAACCGCATCTTTCTCACCTTCTCGCGGCGCAAGCGCAAGCTTGCCGGCACGTCCGACTTCATTGTCGACAACCACCGCATCAACATTGCCGACGACAGCGTGTTCGAACGCGATCCGGTCAACCTGCTTCGGCTGTTCTGGTTCGCCGACAAGCACGGGCTGGAGTTCCACCCCGACGCGCTGAAGCTGCTGACCCGGTCGCTCGGCCTGGCCAACAAGTCGCTCAGGCGCGACGAGGAGGCCAACCGGTTGTTCCTCGATATCCTGACCTCGGACCGCAATGCCGAGCTCAATCTCAGGCGCATGAACGAGGCCGGACTGCTCGGCAAGCTGATCCCCGACTTCGGCAAGATCGTCGCCATGATGCAGTTCTCGATGTACCACCATTATACGGTGGACGAGCATCTCATCCGCTGCATTGGCGTGCTGGCCGAGATCGAGCGCGGCGACGGTGCCAAGGTGCATCCGCTGTCGCACTCGCTGATGCCGGGGCTGAAGAAGAGCCGCGAGGCGCTCTATGTCGCGGTGCTCTTGCACGACATCGCCAAGGGCCGGCCGGAGGACCATTCGGAGGCCGGCGCCAGGATCGCGCGGCGCATCTGTCCGCATATGGGGCTGTCGGCCGCCGACACCGAGACCGTCGCCTGGCTGGTCGAAAACCATCTCGTGATGTCGATGACGGCGCAGACGCGCGACCTCAACGACCGCAAGACGATCGAGGATTTTGCCTCGATCGTGCAATCGGTGGAGCGGCTGAAGCTGCTTCTGATCCTGACCGTCTGCGACATTCGGGGCGTTGGGCCCGGCGTGTGGAACGGCTGGAAGGGACAATTGCTGCGCACGCTCTATTTCGAAACCGAGTTGCTCTTGACCGGGGGCTTCTCCGAAGTGTCGCGCGCCGAGCGCACCTCCGCCGCGCGCGAGCGGCTCGCCGAGGCGCTTTCCGCATGGCCGGCGAAGGAGCGCAAGCGCTATGTCGCCCAGCACTACGAAAACTATCTGCTGACCGTCGACCTGCCCGACCAGTTGCGCCACGCCGAATTCGTCCGCGAGGCGGATGTGGCCGGCAGGAAGCTCGCCACCATTGTGAAGACGCATGAGTTCGAAGCGGTAACCGAGATCACCGTGCTGGCGCCGGACCATCCGCGCCTGCTGTCGGTGATCGCCGGCGCCTGTGCCGCGGCCGGCGGCAACATCGTCGATGCGCAGATCTTCACCACCTCTGACGGGCGGGCGCTGGACACCATTTTGATCTCCAGAGAATTCGATCGCGACGAGGACGAGCGGCGGCGGGCCGAACGCGTCGGCAAGCTGATCGAGGACGTGCTGTCCGGCAAGAGCTGGCTGCCCGAGATGATCGAGAAGCGCGCCAAGCCGAAGCGCGGCGCCAAGGCCTTCCGCATTCCGCCGCGCGCCGAGATCCGCAACACGCTGTCGAACCGTTTTTCCGTGATCGAAATCGAGGGGCTGGACCGGCCCGGCCTGCTCTCAGAGGTCACCGGCGCGCTGTCGGACCTATCGCTCGATATCGCCTCGGCCCACATCACCACCTTCGGCGAAAAGGTCATCGACACCTTCTATGTCACCGACCTTACCGGCCAGAAGATCGACAGCCCGACGCGCACGGCCACGATCCACAAGCGGCTGATCGACACACTCGAAGGCAACGCGCCCGAACGCAACGGCAAGGCCAAGGCGGCGGCCGCCGAGTGATCATCACCATCCATTTGACGCAATTCCGCAGGCAGTCATCCTCCGCATGAGCCTTGTCAAAAAATTCGCCACCGTCGCCTCCGGCACGCTGATGAGCCGCGCGCTGGGTTTCGGCCGCGAGATGCTGATGGCGGCGGCCCTCGGCACCGGACCGGTCGCCGACGCCTTCAACGCCGCCTTCCAGTTTCCCAACACCTTCCGCCGGCTGTTCGCCGAAGGCGCCTTCAACGCCGCCTTCGTGCCGCTGTTCGCCAAGGAGATCGAAACGCACGGCACCGACGGCGCAAAGCGCTTCTCGGAGGAAGTGTTCGGCGTGCTGTTCTCGGCGCTTCTGGCGCTCACCATCGCCATGGAACTGGCGATGCCGCTGATCGTCCGCTATCTGGTGGCGCCGGGCTTTGCCGACATTCCGGGCAAGTTCGAGACGACCGTCCGGCTGGCGACGATCATGTTTCCCTATCTGATCTGCATGTCGCTCGGCGCCATGATGGCCGGCATGCTGAACTCGCTGCGCCGCTATTTCGCCGCGGCCATCGCCCCCGCTTTCCTCAACATCATCCTGATCAGCGTGCTCGCCTATGCCTGGTATCATGGGCTCGACGCGCATGATGTCGGCTTCGGCCTATCCTGGGGCGTGCTGGCGGCGGGCATCGTGCAGCTCGCCATCGTCTGGGTAGCGGTGCGCCATGCCGGCATCTCGATCGGCTTCCGCCGACCCAAGATGACGCCGAACGTCAAGCGGCTCCTGATCCTGGCGCTGCCGGCCGCTATTACCGGCGGCATCACCCAAATCAACCAGCTGATCGGCACGGCGATTGCCTCCGGGCAGAACAGCGCCGTGTCATCGCTCGCCTATGCCGATCGCATCTACCAGCTGCCGCTCGGCGTCGTCGGCGTTGCGGTGGCGATCGTGCTGCTGCCGGAGCTGTCGCGTGCTTTGAAATCGGGCAATCTGATCGAGGCGGCCAATCTGCAGAACCGCTCGGTCGAGTTCACGCTGTTCATGACCTTGCCGGCGGCCGCGGCGCTTTGGGTGATGTCGGAGCCGATCGTGCGGCTGGTCTATGAGCGCGGCGCCTTCGCCGCCAACCATTCGACGCCGATCGTCGCCTCGATCCTGGCGATCTTCGGCCTCGGCCTGCCGGCCTTCGTGCTGATCAAGGCCTTCACGCCCGGCTATTTCGCGCGCGAGGACACGCGCACGCCGATGATCTTCGCCGCCATCTCCGTCGGCGTGAACGTCGCCACCGCGCTGAGCTTGTTTCCTTCGATGGGCGCGCCGGGCATCGCCGTCGCCTCGGCCGTCGCCGGCTGGGTCAACGCGGCTTTGCTGCTCGGCATGTTGATAAAGCGCGGCCACTGGGGTCGTGACATACCGCTCTTGAAGCGCATTCCCCGGCTGGTGCTGTCGGCTGTTGTGATGGCGGTCGCGCTCTATTTCGCCGAGCACTATTTCGCGGCAAGGCTCGGACCCGGCTCGCCGCTGGTGATCAAGGCGACGACGCTGCTCGCGCTTGTCGGCGGGGGTGCGGCGCTCTACTTCATCACCGCCTTCGGCACCGGCGGCGCCGATTTCGGCATGATCCGTCGGAACGTGAAGCGCGGCACGGGGAAATCTGCGCCGCGGAAATCGAACACCGGCTTGGACGAATAACTCGAGCTGGCCTTCAGCAACACCGGTCTTGATCCCGCATTCGCCTTCGTCCATAAGCCCGCCGTCGCAAGACTTTCGCCGCGCGCGGTTTCCAGCCGCATGATTGGCTCCAAAAAGTCTGCAACTTTTTGGAATCATGCGTATACGGCCCTCCACAAGCCATGAGGAAATCATGTCCGCCTTCAAGCCCCTCGTCTTCTCGGGCGTCCAGCCGACCGGCAATTTGCATCTCGGCAACTATCTCGGCGCCATCAAAAAATTCGTCGCCCTCCAGGAACAGTCCGACTGCATCTATTGCGTCGTCGACCTGCATTCGCTGACGGCGCAGCTCGTGCACCAGGACCTTGGCGACCAGACGCGCTCGATCACCGCCGCCTTCCTCGCATCGGGCATCGACCCCAAGAAGCACATCGTCTTCAACCAATCGCGAGTCATCCAGCACGCCGAGTTGGCCTGGATCTTCAACTGCGTGGCGCGCATCGGCTGGATGTACCGGATGACGCAGTTCAAGGACAAAGCCGGCAAGGACCGCGAGAACGCCTCGCTCGGCCTGCTCGCCTATCCGAGCCTGATGGCCGCCGACATCCTGCTCTACCGCGCCACCCATGTGCCCGTGGGCGAGGACCAGAAGCAGCATCTGGAATTGACCCGCGACATCGCGCAAAAATTCAACAACGACTTCTCGGAAAAGATCGCGGCGCTCGGCGTCGGCGTCGAGATGCAGGTCGGCGAAGAGACGGTGAACGGCTACTTCCCGATCACCGAACCGGTGATCGGCGGTCCTGCGGCGCGCATCATGAGCCTGCGCGACGGCTCGAAGAAGATGTCGAAGTCGGACCCGTCGGACCTGTCGCGCATCAACCTCACCGACGATGCCGACACAATCTCGAAGAAGATCCGCAAGGCCAAGACCGATCCGGAGGCCTTGCCGAGTGAAGTCGACGGGCTGGAAAGCCGGCCGGAAGCCGAAAACCTGGTCGGCATCTATGCCGGCCTCGCCGAAATTTCCAAAGCCGACGTGCTGAAGGAATATGGCGGCCAGCAGTTTTCCGTGTTCAAGCCGGCGCTGGCCGACCTTGCGGTCGAAAAGCTCGCGCCGATCGCCTCGGAGATGCGCCGCATCGAGGGCGACCGCGCCTATGTCGACGCCGTGCTCAAGGACGGCGGCGAGCGCGCCCGCGCGATCGCCGAAGGCACGATGAAGACGGTGCGCGACATCATCGGCCTGTTGCAGGACTGATCGGTCCTCGCTGGTTGACTGGGATCGCCATACCGGCCGGCGGCTTGCCGCCGGTCCGTGGCGGTGGCAGATTGCGGCCGAATTGATACCGAGCGGACAGACATGGTTTCCAAACGCCTCAGCCGTGAAGCCGGACATCGCCGCAAATTCCTGGCGATCATCGACGATACGCCGGAATGCGAGCGCGCGGTCGCCTACGCATCGACGCGCGCACAGAGCACCAGCGGCGTGCTGGTCCTGCTCTATGTGATCGAGCCGGACGATTTCCAGCATTGGCTGGGGGTTGAGAAGATCATGCGCGAGGAAGCCAACGCGACCGCGCGCGCGGCGCTCGACACCTATGCCAGCAAGGTGCGCCAGAAGGTCGGCATCGAGCCGGAACTGGTGGTGCGCGAAGGCAAGCCGACCGAGGAAATCCACAAGCTCATCGAGGAAGACCAGGACATCGCCATCCTGGTGCTGGCGGCCGGCGCCGGCAAGGAAGGTCCGGGGCCACTGGTGAGTGCGGTGGCCGGCCGGGGCGCCGCCTTTCCCATCCCGGTCACCGTGGTGCCGCAGAACCTCTCCGACGAGGAAATCGAGAGCCTGGCCTGAATTGGGAAGGCCCCTCCTGCCCGATTGGGACGTCGCCGATCCGCAGATACACATCGATGTTATCACCCAGCCCATAGCCCTTGGCCCGTGTCGGCGGCGCGCCATTTGGAATGGTCACGGAAACGGCCATTCCAAAGGAGCGCCGGTGGACGAATCAACCCGGAAAGCAGGGCGTAGCGGCACGTCAAAGCCGCGAAACGCTGGGACTGGATCACCGGTGCAGCAGCGCTCGCAGGCAGCGCGATCGCAGCAAAAAGCCCGGCAGACGCCTCATGCGCAGCAGGAGCGCAGGCACCGCGTGCTCGCCAAGGGGCACCCGGCCATGGTGGACAGCATCGCCGGGGCGATTACGGTCAAGAATCTCGATCTCTACTATGTCGTCGCTCCCGACGCCCAGATACCGCTGAAGGGCGAGCACGGCTTCGGGCTCTATTTCCACGACTGCCGTTTCCTCGGCGGCTATGAGATGACGCTGGGCGGTTTGCCGCCGATCGTGTTGGCCTCGACCGCGCAAAGAGGTTACGCCGCGCTTTTCGAACTGGCCAATCCCGACCTGCATTGCGATGGGGGGCGACTGATCCCCAAGGACGAGCTCGGCATCCGCTGGGAGCGCATTCTCGATGCGGAGCAAACATGCCTGCGAGAGGTTCTGACCATCCAGAATTTCGGCCACGAGCCGCATGGCTTTCCGCTGGCCCTGCACTTCGGCGCCGGCTTCGAGGACATTTTCAATGTGCGCGGACTGGTGCCGAAGAACCTCGGCAGGTGCGAGCGGCCCGCCTGGCGCGACGGCAGCCTCCACTTTGTCTATCACGGCGCCGACCACGTCCGCAGAACGGCAGCAATCGGTTTTTTGCCGGCACCCGATGCCATGCACAGAACGGCGGCCGAGTTCCGGTTCGATGTGGCCCCAGGAGAAAAGCGCACCATCGCGATCACCATAGAATTGAGGGAACTGTCGGAAGAGCCGGAGGCCGAGCAAATGAGCCAGCACCCGGCGTTTGCTCTCGAGGGCTTTGCCGGGACGGTTCAGGCGGATACTGAAAAATGGCTGGAGCAACACACGAAGTTCGACAGCGACAGCCTGCTGCTCAACAGCATCATGGACCGTTCGCTGCGCGATCTCGCGGTGCTCAGGTCGGATCTTGGCAACAGGGAGTATTTCGCAGCCGGCGTGCCGTGGTACGTCGCGCTGTTTGGACGCGACAGCCTGATCGTCGCGCTCGAGATGCTCGCCTTCCAGCCGGAGATCGCCGCCCAGACGCTGCGCCTTCTCGCCGGCTATCAGGGACGCCGAACGGATCGATGGCGAGAGGAGCAGCCCGGCAAGATACTGCATGAGCTGCGCGTCGGCGAGCTCGCTCGCGCGGGCAATGTCCCACATGCCAGATTCTACTGCACGGTGGACGCGACCCCGCTCTTCCTGCTGCTTCTCGGCCGCTATGCCGCGTGGACAGGCGACGTGGGTCTCTTCCGCGAACTGCGGGAGCCGGTGGAAAAGGCCTTGGGCTGGATCGCCAAGGCCGGAGACGGGCATGGCGAAGGCTATGTCAAATACCGGACCATCTCGGAAAGCGGTCTCGTCAACCAGGGGTGGAAGGATTCGGCCGACGCGATCGTCAGGACCGACGGCAGCATCGCCAGGCCGCCGATCGCGCTGGTCGAGGTGCAGGGCTATGTGTTTGCGGCCAAGCATGCCATCGCCGATCTCTACGAACGCATTGGCGAGCGCAACAGCGCCAGGCAGCTTCGCGGCGAGGCCGAAAAGCTTCGGACACGGTTCAACCGCGACTTCTGGTGCGAGGACCTGGACACTTTCGCGCTGGCGCTCGAGGCGCGCGGCCGCCCGGTCGCGGTCGTTTCCTCCAACCCGGGCCATGCGCTGTGGACCGGTATCGCGGATCGGGGCAAGGGCCGCCGAACCGTCCGGCGGCTGATGCAGGACGACATGTTCAACGGCTGGGGCGTGCGCACGCTCTCGAGCGCGGAGCGGCGCTACAATCCCGTCGGATATCATCTCGGCACCGTCTGGCCGCATGACAATGCGCTGCTGGCGGCCGGCTGCCGGCGGTATGGCGAGGACGGCGCGGCGCTGAGGACCTTCACCGCCATTGTCGAAGCGGCGATGCACTTCCGCCATCACCGGCTGCCGGAGGCGATGGCGGGCTTTCAGCGCAACGATTTCCAGGTGCCGGTGCACTATCCCGTGGCCTGCCACCCGCAGGCATGGGCAGCGGGCGCGGTGCCGTTCCTGGTGACCACCTGCCTCGGCCTGGAGCCCGACGCCTTCGCAAACAGGCTGCGGATCGTGCGGCCGCGACTGCCCGATTTCGTCAGCCGCATCGAGCTTCGCGGGCTGCGGGTCGGCGAGGCAAGCGCCGACCTCGAATTCATGCGCACGGCGGACGGCGCCGAGGTGAACATCCAGAAGACGAGTGGACAACTCAGCGTGGAAGTCGGAGGATAGGCTTGCCGTGGCGAAGCGCTCCGCCGGGGCAAAAACATTCCGCCAGCCAGCCGTTCGGGCGACGCGTTTCGCTTGAATGTCCAGCCGATAGAGCCTATTTAGAACTATTCCAAACTATCGGCCCGGAAGGGCCTGGAGATATCCATGTTCATCCAGACCGAATCGACGCCGAACCCGGCGACGCTGAAATTCCTGCCCGGCAAGGAAGTGCTGCGCGACGGCACCGCCGACTTCCGCGACGCCGAAGGCGCCGCGCAGGCTTCGCCGCTGGCCGGCCGGCTGTTCGAGATCCCCGGCGTCACCGGCGTCTTCTTCGGCTACGACTTCATCACCGTGACCAAGGACGGTCCCGACTGGCAGCACCTGAAGCCGGCGATCCTCGGCGCCATCATGGAGCATTTCATGTCCGGCGCGCCGGTCATGGCTTCGGCGGCCCCGGCCAACGATGCCGGCCAGGCCGGCGAGTTCTACGACAAGGCGGATGAGGAGCTGGTGCTGACCATCAAGGAGCTGCTCGACACCCGGGTGCGCCCGGCGGTCGCGCAGGATGGTGGCGACATCACCTTCCGCGGCTTCGAGAACGGCACCGTGTTCCTGCACATGAAGGGTGCCTGTGCCGGTTGCCCGTCGTCGACGGCGACGCTGAAGCACGGCATTCAGAACCTGCTTCGGCATTTTGTTCCGGAAGTGCAGCAGGTCGAGCAGGTCGCCTGATAATTCTGCTCCGCCGGCCGCCTGTTGCGGTTTCTGAGCTTCTCGGCGGAGTGAATTTTCTCCAACCGCAAAAACAAAAAACCGGGCCCCAACAGCCCGGTTTTCTGTCTTTGGACGTCTTGTTGTTGCCTAGACGGTCCGCGCACGCAAGCTTTTGTCCGCGGCCATCGTGATCACATCACGATGACCTTGGCGCCGACCGAAGTGCGGTCGTAGAGATCGATAATGTCCTGGTTCATCAGGCGGATGCAGCCCGACGACATCGCCTTGCCGATGGAGAACCACTCCGGGCTGCCATGCAGGCGGTAGCCCATGTCGCCGCCCTTGTTGAACAGATACATGGCGCGCGCGCCGAGCGGGTTCTTCAGGCCCGGCTCCATGCCGCCCGCGAATTTGGCGAGTTCGGGCTGGCGCTTGATCATCGGCGCCGGCGGCGTCCAGGTCGGCCATTCGCGCTTCAGCGCGATATGGGCGGTGCCGTGCCACTCGAAGCCCTCGCGGCCGACACCGATGCCGTAGCGCATGGCCATGCCGTCACCCTCGACGAAGTAGAGGAACTTGTTCTGGGTGTCGACGATGATGGTGCCGGGCTTCTCGGGAGTGTCGTAGCGCACTTCCTGCCGGCGGAAGCGGGCCGGAACCTTCTCGATCGGTATGCGCGGCAGCTGATAGCCGGCATCGGTCATCGCGCCATAGTTGTTGGTGAAGATTTGCCCGCCAATGGTGCTGCACCCGCTGATCGCGGTCGACAGCGCAAGGGCGGCGACGATTGCAAACGACTTCAAGCGCATGAATAGGTCCGACGCCCCGCCTTTTATCAGCGGCACGAGTCGGCCGCTTTCTCACCATCATTCATGCTGGCATTTCTTTTGCTTGCCAAGCGTGCACTGCCTATATGCATGACCTTCCCTGCCGGTAAGTGCCGAACTGCGGCATTTCGGCAACAGGGGTCCCAGGATTGTGAAGTAAAATCAACGGGGCAGCCGGAAAGGCTGCCGGAAACAGGAGAGCGCCATGAATGTCGGTGATGCCGCCGAGCGTTCCGGCCTGCCGGCCAAGACCATCCGCTACTATGAGGAGATCGGCCTGATCCTGCCGGCGCGGGCCGAAAACGGCTACCGCGACTACTCGCGCGACGACGTGCACCGGCTGGCCTTCTTGCGCCGCGCCCGCAACCTCGGCTTTTCAATCGATGATTGCAGGCAGCTGATGGCGCTTTATCAGGACCGCGACCGCGCCAGCCATGACGTGCGCGAAATCGCCAGCGCCCATGTCAGGGCGATCGAGGAAAAGGTGCGCGAACTGCAGTCGATGCGCGCGACGCTGCAGAAGCTGATCCACGCCTGCCACGGCGACGACCGGCCGGACTGCCCGATTTTGGATGACATGGCGGGGGCGGCGTGAAGTCGCCGACCGGAGCTAGACAAGTATCCGATCTCTATCTTAGCTCTTGAGCCAGAAACAAATCCTCGGCAGGAGTGCTCCACCCGTGAAGGGATACTGGCTCATCGTCGGCACCGAGATTTCGGATCAGGAAGCGCAAGCCGAATACGCCAAGCTTTGGAAGCCCATCGGCGAGAAGTATCAGGCACGCAGCAATCCTTCGAAAGTGCCGCCCCTGCTGGTGGAGGCGCGCGATGCTGGTCGGGTGATCGTCGTCGAATTCCCATCATTGGAAGCTGCCAAGGCCTGCTATGACGACCCGGCTTACGAGGAAGCGAAGCGGTTTGCGCTGCAGGCGTCGAACCGCGTGCTGCTCATCTTCGAAGGGGATCTGGGGGAGGCTGGATGAGGCGCTCTACAATGAAGCGTCAATCATCGGCATTACTTGGGCGATCACCGATTGGCCTGTAACGCTGATTGCGTTCGGCTTAGGATTTTTTTGGGGTTCATACTGCGGATGCAGCAGGGTAGCAACACTCTCAAGTGTTGCGGTGGTCTGTGAAATATATAACCGCCCGCGCCTTTCGCCCTCGTTTAGGTGGGCGACGGAGTTGCCCGGGTCCGTATTATCTGGGCCGAAATAGCGCCATTTGATTTCGCCTGTGACGCCATATTTGGTCTTTATCCTGCGCACTTCGTCTGCAATGCCATGCCATTGGGCCTCATGCATGATAAGACCGGCTATGACAAAATAGGGCCTATTGCCCACGCGGCAGGGTTTTGGGCGGGCTACCACTCTCGTCAATAAAGCAAAGGTGCATTCTGCAATGTCAGGCAAACCCGCTGAAAAGAGTCAAGTTGAGAAGTTCCGCGAACTGGCGCGGGAGATTGAAACCGTCGATTCCGAAGAGCCGTTGAACGCGGCGATTAGGAAAGCGGCAAAGTCCCCGCCGCCGCCTAAGCACGACGAGAAAGCGGGAAAGAAGCCTCGCTAGCCCCTTGGTCGTCATCATAAGACTTCCACCAAGTGCCGCGCAGGATGCTGGCGATATCCCGATCCTGTGTGGGGTGACGCATCCGGTGAGGATCGAGCAACGGTTCGGTTTCTATGAGCCGCCGTCGTGAGCGTTCGATACACTCTCTCGATCTGGCGATTAGAAGGCTGTCCTGATCGGAATACAGCGCGTGCGGGAGATTGTTGGGAGACATTAGCGTGGCTCCAGTCTTATGCAGACGGGAGCGCTAGATCGCTGTCTCTCAGCCGCCGATGTCCGTTGGGTCGTTACCGGCGATAGTGGTCAACATACCGGAACCCAATTCGGTTCCCGAATTAATTGTGCGTCTGGGTCTGTCAAATATACAATCGCCCTTTAGTAGGCGATTATCTGGTTGACAAACCAAGAGTGTGATAGGAATATAATCCGGACAGACCGGCTGAGCATATCCAGAGGAACAAACCTGGCTCCCAGACGATTGTTGACGGCAGTCATGTTCGCTTTTGGGTCCAGCAGATAGCCCGTCGCCACATCCTCCCGGCGTCGGGCTGTTCTATGGAACCAAATCGGGCTTCGGTCTATTGTCATTACATCGCCGGTAACGACCCAACGGACATCGGCGGCTGAGAGACAGCGATCTAGCGCTCCCGTCTGCATAAGACTGGAGCCACGCTAATGTCTCCCAACAATCTCCCGCACGCGCTGTATTCCGATCAGGACAGCCTTCTAATCGCCAGATCGAGAGAGTGTATCGAACGCTCACGACGGCGGCTCATAGAAACCGAACCGTTGCTCGATCCTCACCGGATGCGTCACCCCACACAGGATCGGGATATCGCCAGCATCCTGCGCGGCACTTGGTGGAAGTCCTACGAGGCCGAAGACGCAGCATGACCTTGCGTTAGCTGGCGCTAATATCGTGAACGAATGGTGAATCGGGTGGAGCGTCACTCCAAACCGAGAAGGCGGCTCAATTGGAAAGCGGCCTCGCTAGACTCGATCCGGGCCAGCACTTCAAGGTGGAATGGGTCAGAGCGCTTCGTTCGATACAGGAAGTATCCACCAAGATGTTCATATCCCGGTCCGGCGATGCTTGCCTGTTGGCGCGATAACGGCGATATATTCAGAGTTGATTCGGCGTCAGCATTCCCGCTGTAGAAGTGCATTTCGGCATTGAGGGGGTCGTATGAAAAAGACGCATCGGGTGGTGAAGACTGCCGAGATCCCGGTTCAATATCTGGCTGACTATATGGCTTCGTCGAACCAGGTGCGGCGCGGGATCGTGCAGAAGTCAAAATACAAATCCTTAGCGCGAGTTTTCCAACACCAAATCGCTCGCAAAACGATATCAGATCACATTCTGGAGGGGAATCCCCTGCCGGGCGACCTGAAAGAAAAAGCCGAAGACATCCGCAATCTGCTTGCGGATAGCGATTTCGACACTCAGCTGCACAACTATAATGCCGAATTTGTCGAGGCATTTGCGGATGTCTCCGATAAGCTCGACCTTTCATGGTTCCAGTTGCAAGCGCCACAGAAGCCAGAGCATCCCAGCTACAACGGCACGACGGTAAAGTTCACTCCAAGCCTGCTCACCTATCGGAAGACCAAGGCAAACACTCATAAGATCGGCGGCATCATGTACCGCTACGCCAAGGCTTCGCCAGTACCGAAGGAAGCCGCCGAGTTTCAGGCCGCTTTCATGTACGGCTTTTTCACGACAAATCCGTTTGTCGAGGAAGCGAAACCGGAGGATGCGCTATGCGTTGTCTTCGATGCGGTCAACGGCATGACCTACAATTCGCCAGCCAAGGCGATCTACAAGTTCAATGAAATGAAGGCCGTTTGCGGCGATATCGCCGAAAAATGGGATAACATTCCGCCGCCAGCCGGGGCCGTTCTTTAGTCCTTGCCGTCCTTGCCGTCCTTGCGCTTGCGGCGCGCCAGTTCCTTTATCTGCTCATTGGTGAGCTTTGGCGCGTGGGCGATCTTATTGACGACAGCCTCAAAGGCCGCGTCGGACTGGTCTGTTTTAAGGTCGCGCGCCGCTTCCTTAAACTTGTCGAGTTGACTCTTGGGCTTTTCCTTGATTCCCATGCTCGATGCCTTGTTCCTTTTCAGCCTATGTTGATGAAGCGGGAGACGAAGGTTTCGGGAAACTACGCCTTCCCGGAACAACCGGCCAATCTCGTTGGCTTGGCGTCGGGGCCGTACTTGTTTCCGAAAGCAATGACCGCTTCATGCCATCATGGCGCGACGAAATCGTATCACTTTTCCCTAAGAAAAAGAATCAGCGGGATCTACATTTCCGATACCTAAATCACCACCAGCGCGTTGCCGCCTGCAACATTCTTCGTGAGAAGCCTCTCGGGATTTGCGTAATAGCATCCAACAAAGAGACCATCCTCGATAGCGAGGAGCTTGAGGTTTTTAAGCGAAAGCAGCACCTCTATAACTACCTTGTTCGCTGGCTTTTGGAGCGGCTTACCGCCGCTTGTAGGGAGAAGGCGCGGCTAGAGGGCAATGGGCCGGCCAGCCTTTTTGTCACCTTCTCTCGTCGTGCCGGCACCGACTACCAAGTGATGCGAGACTACTTTGAATTCATGAGGGATGGCCGGGAGCTGATGACGCCTGTGCGGTCGATAGATTGGGAAGTTTTCGACCCCGCAAACATACGGGTTGAAAATCATGCGGTGAGGGCCGGGTTGCAGATTGCGGATGTCGTCACCAGCGCGACTTGCGCGGGACTTGAGCCAAACGAGTACGGAAACATTGAGCCACGTTACGCCCTATCTCTGAAAGCACGATATCTTAGGGAGCGGAAACGCATCTTGAATTGCGGTCTTACCCTAATCCCCCCAATAGGGCGCTCCCCGCTCAGTGAAGAGCAGGGAGCGTTCATCGCTGATTTAAATAGGTGACAGGCCCCCGGACCCCTGATCCACATTGCTAGAATGCTGCTGCCCGAAGGCAACTCGGGGTAACTCCAGCGCTTGCCTGCCATGCCAAATATGACATTTTTCCTATCGCGTTTCAATGCCGTTTTGACGAAAAGTAAGCCGAATCAATTGGTTAGGGCGTAACCCATTGATAACGACTCACTTTTTCTTTCGTCGCGAGTATCGCCAGAGTGGCAATTCGAGCTGCACCGGCTTGCGGTAATGCTTGCACTTATCGTCAAGCAGGTCTGCGATAAGTGAGGCGCTTACCCTTCACGCCATTCAGCGCGATGAATGCGCGGGTGCCATCATCGACGCCAAGGGCAACGCGGTTCGAATAGCGGAAATCGAACTCGGCCAAGTAGCGGTGCAGATGGTGTTCGCTGCAATGCTGATAGACGCCCTTCATGCCGCGCTTGAAGATCGAAAAGAAGCCTTCGACGGTGTTGGTGTGGACGTTGCCGCGAACATATTCGTCCCTGGAATGCGTGACGAATTCATGCGAGGCGAAATCCTGGCTGGCGCGGCGATAGATGCCGCTCTCGTCGGTCATGAGCGCGCTTTCCTTGGCGATGTTGGCGCGGACGATAGGCATGACATTGCCCATGCGCGCGGTATCGACATGGAAGGAACGGGCCTTGCCGCCGCGCTCGACCAACGTGACGACCGTGTTCTTGTGGGCGCTGCCGCCGCGCTTGACGGGAGAGCCCTGCAAACGACCGATATAGGTTTCGTCGGCTTCAACGAACTTGCCGCCGCCGCCCATCGGGGAAAGCTCGCCAGAGGCCATAGCAAGGCGAATGCGATGGCACAGGAACCAAGCGGCCTCATAGGTGCATTCGAGTATGCGGTGCATCTGGTGGGCGCTGATACCCTTCTTAGAGGCGCACATTAGGTGGATGGCCTGTAGCCACTTGGTGAGCGGCAAATGGCTTTCCTCGAAGATCGTGCCCATGCGGACGGTGAACTGCGAGCGGCAAGCGCTGCACTTGTACAGGCCGTGACGCTCGACGCCGTTCGGGTTCTTTTTGGACGGCTTGGTGCGAACGCCCTTCAAAGCGTAGTGACGATCAACGCTACCGCACTTGGGGCAAACGGGACCGTTCGGCCACAGTATGGATTCGACATGCTCGAAAGCCTTGGCTTCGTCATGGAATTCGGGGCGGGACAGAACGGACATGGCGATAACTCCTTGGAATCGTTATCGCAGTTCCGTTTGGGTTTGTCAAACATATAATCGCCCTTTAGTATCGGGTTCAAACCGTGAACAAAATCTGGCATGGTGCCTGCCATGCCTATCGTTTCCGCGATTCCCCTCAACCCGCTGATCGACGGCCGCCAGTCGGAGCGCGCCATGCTGGTGCGGCGCGGCGTGCAGCGTCTGCTGACCCAAATGGGCGCGCATGTGCTGCCAGAGCTATCCCTGGCCACCGGCCGGCGGGCCGATCTTGTCGCGCTGACCCGGCAGGGCGACATCTGGATCATCGAGATCAAATCCTCGATCGAGGATTTTCGCGTCGATCGCAAATGGCCGGACTACCGGCTGCATGCCGACCGCTTCTTCTTCGCCACCCATCCCGGCGTGCCCGCGGAAATCTTTCCGGAGGAATGCGGCTTCATCCTCTCCGACGGCTATGGCGCGGAGATCTTGCGCGAGGCGCCGGAGCACCGCATCGCGGCCGCGACGCGCAAGGCATTGATGCTCAGGATCGCCCGCGCCGGCGCGGCGCGGCTCTTGGCGGCGGAGCTTGCCGGCGTGGCGGTGCCGGCGCTGGATGGCGAGAGTGAATAGCACCATGTCCTCGCCCCCGCGAAGGCGGGGAGAGGAACGGGGCGTTGCGGTCTGGCCTACTCCACATCCTCTTCCGCCCCACCCGTCGCTGGCGCCATCAGCAGCACCGCCGCGCCGACCAGCGCGGCGATCAGCGAGCCGGCGAGGATGCCGACCTTCACCGCGTCCTGAAGGGCGGCGTCATTGGCGAAGGCGAGCAGGCCGATGAACAGGCTCATGGTGAAGCCGATGCCACACAGAAGCGAAATGCCGATCATGTGCAGCCAGCCGGCATTGGCCGGCAGGTCGGCGAGGCCCAGCCGGATGGCGAGAGCCGAGGCGCCGAAGACGCCGACCAGCTTGCCGACGACGAGGCCGGCGGCGACGCCCAGCGTCAGAGGCTCGACCAGCGCGGCAACGCTCAAGCCGCCTAGCGAGACGCCGGCATTGGCGAAGCCGAAGATCGGGATGACGATGAAAGGCACGAGCTTGTGCAGGCCGTGTTCCAGCCGGTGCAGCGGCGAGTGTTCGACGTCGTGACCGATGCCGGGCGAACGCTCGAGCGGGATGGTGAGCGCCAGCGCCACGCCGGCAAGCGTCGCATGCACGCCCGACTTCAGCACCAGCACCCAAAGCGCCGCGCCCAGTACGAGATAGGGCAAGAGGTTCATCACCCGCATGCGGTTGAGCACGATCAATACGGCGATGACCGCGAAGGCGGCGCCGAGATAGGCGAGCGACAGGCCGCTGGTGTAGAACAGCGCGATGATGATGACGGCGCCGAGATCGTCGATGATGGCCAAAGCGGTAAGAAACACTTTCAGCGAGGCCGGCACGCGGCTGCCGAGCAGCGACAGCACGCCGAGCGCGAAGGCAATGTCGGTGGCGGTGGGGATCGCCCAGCCGGGAAGCGCCGCCTGGTTGTCGCGGTTGACCAACACATAGACCAGCGCCGGAAACACCATGCCGCCGGCCGCGGCGATGCCCGGCAGCACGCGGCGCGGCCAGGTTGAGAGCTGGCCGTCCAGCATCTCGCGCTTGATCTCCAGCCCGACCAGCAGGAAGAACACCGCCATAAGCCCGTCATTCACCCAGTGCGAGACGCTGAGCGGACCGAGATAGGCGTGGAGGGCGGCGAAATAGGTTTCGGCGAGCGGCGAGTTTGCGACGATGAGCGCAAGGGCGGCGGCCGCCATCAGGATGATACCGCCGGCCGCCTCGCCGTCGAGGAATTCGCGAAGCATCGATTTCGGCCGCTCGTCGCGCATGCCCCCTCCGTCACATGGCCCGCCGGCCGGTTGTCCTTCGCGATGATGCTCAAACGCGCACGACGGGGCAAGCAATGGACCGGTCGGCCACCGTCGCCCTCCTTGCAAGCGCCGGCGCCGCCCCTCACCTGTCTGCCGGCATCCTCTCCCCGTATGACGGGGAGAGAGGCGCTCTCATCGCGGTTTTCGCCAATCGCCAGCGTTGCTAGGCGGCAGCCAGCGCTGCCTTCGACACTCGCCATCGGCAGCACCGTACGCGCGTTTAAGCAGGTTACCGCGGCGCCCGCTTTGCCAGAATCCGCTGCAGGGTGCGCCGGTGCATGTTGAGCCGGCGCGCGGTCTCGGAGACGTTGCGGTCGCACATTTCATAGACGCGCTGGATATGTTCCCAGCGCACGCGGTCGGCCGACATTGGGTTTTCCGGGGGTGCTGCCCGCTCGCCCGCGGTGCGGGTCAGCGCGGCGAAGACGTCGTCGGCATCGGCGGGCTTCGACAGGTAGTCGACAGCGCCGAGCTTCACCGCCGTCACCGCGGTGGCGATGTTGCCGTAGCCGGTCAGGATGATGGTGCGGGAATCGTCGCGCTTCTCGCGGATGGCGGCGACCACGTCGAGGCCGTTGCCGTCGCCGAGCCGCATGTCGACCACCGCATAGGCCGGCGGGCGGGCGCGCGCCTTGGCGACGGCCTCTTCCACGCTTTCCGCCGTCTCGACCGCGAAGCCCCTGGTTTCCATGGCGCGGGCAAGCCGGGTGAGAAATGGCTTGTCGTCGTCGACGATCAGCAGCGAGGTGTCCTCGCCTTCTACCATTGCGCCGGTGGGTTCTTCTGCGCTCATTTGCGTCAGCATCCTACTGCCTTACTTTTACGCAGATACAATTCTGCAACAGCAATGTCCAATTTTTACACCCGGCAACAAAGCTGCCATGCGCCAAATGCATAGGCTCACGCATTGTCGAATGCGGTGCCCGGGGCATGCTCGGGATTGAGGAAGACGCCGCGAGGCCAGGTGATCTGCACCACCGCCCCCTCGCCGAGCCCGCTCGAATTGCGAAAATCGATCGTCGCGCCCGAGCGCTCCAGCAACGTCTTGGCGATGAAAAGCCCGAGCCCGAGGCCGCCGCCGGCCTCTGTCCCCTGGCGCGTCGACATATAGGGCTCGCCGATGCGGTCGATGATTTCCGGCGGGAAGCCCGGCCCGTCGTCAATGATCGAGAAGGAGACCTCCTCACCGTCCCAGTTCCAGCTGACGGTGACCGTGTTCTTGGCGAAGTCGACGGCGTTCTCGACCAGATTGCCGAGCCCGTAGATGACGCCGGGGCTGCGCTGCCCGACCGGCTCCGGGCCGATGCGCTCGCCGGGGCGCAGCCGGATCGAGATGCCGAAGTCGCGGTGCGGCGCCGTCACTTCCTCGACCAGCGAGGTCAGCGGCAGGCGCGAAAGATGCGCCTCGCCTTCCGAGGACAGGCTGGTCAGCCGCTTCAGGATCTCGCGGCAACGCTCGCTCTGCGAGCGCAGCAGCTTCACGTCCTCGCTGAATTTCGGATCTTCTCCCAGCGCCTTTTCCATTTCCTTGGCGACGACGGTGATGGTGGCCAAAGGCGTGCCGAGCTCATGCGCGGCGGCCGCCGCGAGGCCATCGAGCGCCGAAAGATGCTGCTCGCGCTGCAGCACCAGCTCGGTGGCGGCGAGCGCGTTGGCGAGCAGGCGTGCCTCGGCCGCGACGCGGAAGGCGTAAATCGCGGTGAAGGCGATCGAGGCGAACACCGCCATCCACATGCCGGCGACATAGATGAAGGGCATCGACAGCGGCGCGCCTTCGTACCAGGGCAGCGGCAGATGGAAGAACACAAGCAGCGTGGCCGCCGCGATGACCAGCGCGCCGAGCACCGCGGTGAGGCGCAGCGGCAGTGATGCGGCGGAAATGACGACGGGCACCGAGAGCAGGACCGAAAACGGGTTGGTCAGGCCGCCGGTCATATAGAGCAGGCCGGCGAGCTGCAGGCTGTCGATGGTGAGGATGACGAAGGCCGAGAGCGGGGTCAGCCGATGCGCCGCGGGATAGCGGAAGGTGAGCCAGAGGTTCATCCAGGCCGAGCAGGCGATCAGCGCGAAGCACAGCGAGACCGGAAGCGGGAATTTCAGCCCGTAGCCGACGACGAGCACCGCGATGCTCTGGCCGACAATGGCCAGCCAGCGCAGGCGGATCAGCGTGTTGAGCCGCAGCCGCTGGCTCTGCTGGGAATCGGGCGCGCGCAAAATATTGATCATCGACTTACGATTATAGCCGCAGGAGGGTGAGCGCTAGTAGCGCTGTGACTGCGACTTGACCGGTCAGCGGCCGTTGTTTCGGTTCACCATCATGAGGGCTTGATGATTGGCCTAGGCCCCTCGCGACTTCGTCATCCACGGGCGGAGCGACGCGAAGCGGAGCGCAGGCCCGAGGAGATCCATTCCGTGACTTCGAAGTTTTGCGATGGTTCAGAATTCTGTTCCGCTGCATTTTACGGTCAAGGTAACGGAATGGATCCTCGGGTCTACCGCGTCGCTTCGCTCCTTGCTCCGCCCGTGGATGACGAAGTGATGGGCGTTTGCGCCAATCGCCAACGCACGTTGCCCACTAACGCGAATGGCCCGCCGAAAGCGGCACGAACCTATGTCCCGCGCGGCTTGGCGCGGCTGGTGGCGGCCGCCAGCAGCGGGTTTTCCGGCCAGACATGCTTAGGATAGCGACCGCGCATATCGGTGCGCACATCCGCCCACGAGCCGCGCCAGAAGCCGGGCAGATCGCGCGTCGTCTGGATCGGGCGATGCGCCGGCGACAACAGCTCCAGAGTCAGCGGCACCGTACCGCCCGCGACCGAAGGATGGCGATCGAGGCCGAACAGCTCCTGCACGCGGATCGCCAGCACCGGCCATTCGCCGTCATAGCGGATCGGCACATGGCTGCCCGAGGGCGCGTCGAAATGGGTCGGCGCCAGCGCGTCCACCTCGCGCTGCAGGTCGTGCGGGACCAGCGACATCAGCCCCGCCGCAAGCGCCGTCGGCCTGATCGCCGCGAAGGAGGCCTCGCCGGCAAGGAAAGGCAGCAACCAGTCGTCGAGACGGTCGAGAAGCGCCTGGTCCGAGACGTCGGGCCAGGGAGAACCGAGGCCGCGATAGAGCCAGCCGAGCCGCTGGCGCAGCGTTTCCGCCTCCTTGCCCCAGTCGAGCAGCGACAGGCGGTGCTCGCGCAGGGCGTCCAGCATGGCCCGATCGGCCTCGGCACCGGAAGGTGCGGGCAGCATGCGCTCGGAAAGGGTGATGGCGCCAAGGCGAGCGGTCTCGCGCACGCGCACGACGCGGCGCTCGCGGTCGAAACTCGTCTCGCGCTTCGTCTCGATGCGGTCGGCAAGCGCGGTGCGGATAAGGGCCTCGTCGACGGGCGCGGCGGCGGTGATACGGGCATTCTGCGCCTTGCCCTGCAGATCGGCGACGACCAGCCAACTCTCGCCGGCAAGCGGATCGGCAGCATCGACCATCGCGCCGGAACCGTTGGCGAGCACGAAGCGGCCGCGCTCGCCGCGGGCTCTGGCGACACGATCCGGCCAGGCATGGATCAGCAAGGCGCCGGGCGCGGCTGGCGAGTCTGCCCTTGCCCCGCCTGCCTGCTTGGCCAGGCGTGCGGCAAGTTGCCGGGCGGCACCGGCGCGCGGCGATTTTTCGGCGCGGAAGCGGATCAGCCGCCGTTCCAAATCTGCGCTGTCGCCGCCAAGCCCGCGCTCCGTCAAAAGCACGGCAAGCATCGCCGCTTCCTGCGCCTGCCCGATCTCAGCCGCTTCGGCCACCATGTGCGCGAGCCGCACGGGCACAGCGAGCTTGCGCATCGCCGCGCCCGCCTCCGTCAAGCGGCCGGCGTCATCGATTGCATGCAGCGCTTTGAGCAACACCCTCGCTTCGTTGAGCGCCGGCGCCGGCGGCGGGTCGAGGAAGGACAGGCTCGACGGATCGGCGACGCCGAAAGCGGCGCAGTCGAGCAACATGCCGGAAAGGTCAGCCTCGAGGATTTCCGGCGGTGTGAAGGCGGGCAGCGCCGCCGTCTGCTCGGCACGCCACAATCGGATGGCGACGCCCGGCTGCGTTCGTCCGGCCCGGCCGGCCCGCTGATCGGCGGAAGCCTTGCTGACGCGCACCGTTTCCAGCCGGGTCAGGCCGCTTGCCGGCTCGTAGCGCGGCAGGCGCGACAGGCCGCAATCGATGACGACGCGCACGCCGTCGATGGTGATCGAGGTCTCGGCGATCGAGGTCGCCAGCACCACTTTACGGCGGCCAGGCGACGCCGGCTTGATCGCGGCATCCTGCGCCCTGTTGTCCAACTGGCCATAGAGCGGAACGATGTCGGTATCGGCACCGAGGCGATCTTCTAGCCGCTCTGCGGTGCGCTCGATCTCGCGCTGTCCGGGCAGGAAAGCGAGCACGCTGCCCTGCTCGGCGGCTAAAGCCGAGCGAACCGCCTTGGCCATCGCGTCCTCGACCGCCATGCCGGCCGGCCGCTCGTCATAGCGGATGTCGACCGGGAAGGCGCGGCCCTCGCTTTCGACCACCGGCGCCCCGGCCAGTAGTTTTGCGACGCGCGCGCCGTCGAGCGTCGCCGACATCACCAGCAGGCGCAGATCCGGCCGCAGCGCGCCCTGAACATCGAGCGCCAGCGCGAGGCCGAAATCGCCGTCGAGCGAACGCTCGTGGAATTCATCGAAGATTACCGCCGCAACGCCGGGCAGTTCGGGATCGTCGAGGATCATGCGCGACAGCACGCCTTCGGTGACGACGAGGATCTTTGTCCGCGCTGAAGTGCGGTTCTCCATGCGCATCGCGTAGCCGACTGTACCACCCGGCTCCTCGCCGACAAGCTCGGCCATGCGACGGGCGGCGGCGCGGGCTGCCAGCCTGCGCGGCTCCAGCAGCACGATCCTGCCTTCGCCGAGCCAGGGCGCGTCGAGCAGCGCCAGCGGCACCAGCGTCGTCTTGCCGGCACCGGGCGGCGCCACCAGCACGGCGCTGTTGCGCCCGGCGAGCGCCTCGCCGAGCACCGGCAGCACGGCGGATACCGGGAGTTCCGGCAAAATTCCTCTGTTCATGGCGTCCGCATATCAGCGGCCACGGTGAGCGCGCAACCTGTCCCGGAATTGCCTAAAGCCTGGTGCGCGTGAACGGGTTCCAGCGCACGGTGCCCAGCCGTACCTCCTCGCGAACCATGGTCAGCAGGCCCGAGGCGCCGAGCACTGCAAGGCCGGCCAGCGTCAGCAGGTCGGGATCTTCCTGGAAGAACAACGAGCCCAGCACCACCGCCCAGACGATCTGCGAATAGTGCGTCGGCGCGATCCGGTTGGCAGGCGCGTATTTGGCCGCGAGAAGCTGCAACAGCTGACCGCCGGCGGTGAAGGCGCCGGCCATGACCAGCCAGATCAGCTGCCTGCCATCCGGCAAGGTGAAGGACGTTGCCGCCACGCCGAGGCCATTGAACAGCAGGCCATAGCCGACAAGCACGCCGAGCATCGTCGTGCGCTTCTCCTGCTGCGCCAGCGACCGCATCAGGATGACGCTGGTAGCGGCAAGAAAGGCGATGGCGAAGGCCGCGAGGTGGCCGAGATGAAGTTCGCGGAAACCCGGCCTGACGACCAGCATGACCCCGGCAAATCCGGCGACCACGGCAAGCCATCGCCACGGCCCAACCTTCTCCCTCAGGATGAGAGTGGAGAGGATGGTGACGAACAAGGGCGCCAGGAAAATCAACGCGTAGACTTCCGCCAGCGGGATGGTGGTGAAGGCATAGACGCTGAGCACGCCCGATGCGATGCCCGCCCAGGCGCGGGCCTGCACGGCCCAGGGCCGGCTGGTGCGCCAGAAGTCGCGCCAGCGCTCATCGGCAGGCCTTGTGAAGAACAGGAAACAGCCGGCAAACAAGGTTACGAAGAAGCCGATCTCGAAGACGGTGAACTGCCCGCCCAGGCTCTTGATGACGGCATCGCTCCACGAATAGCTTGCATAGGCGATGAGGGCGAGCAGGATTCCGTTCGGCACGTTCCAATTCCGGGAGAAAAGAAGTGAAGATACTGGCGCTGGGGGCTCATCCCGACGATATCGAGATATTCATGTTCGGTACGCTGGCCGCCTATGCCGCGCTAGGCGCAGAGCTGACTTTTGCGATAGCCACGGACGGAGCCAAGGGCGGCACGGGCGATCCGAAGGCGCTTGTCAAAGCGCGGCGCGAGGAAGCGACCGAGGCGGCCACCCTGCTCGGCGTCACACCGCGTTTCCTCGATTTCCCCGACGGGGCGCTGGTTGCGGATGCCGCATTGATCGGCACACTCAAGGCGCTGATCGGCGAGGTGCAACCCGACCTCGCGATCACGCATGCGCCGAACGACTATCACGGCGACCACCGCGCGCTGTCGGATGGCGTGCGCATCGCGGCGTCCTTCGAGGTACCGGTGCTGCATGCCGACACACTGGGCGGCACAGGTTTCTCGCCGTCGCATTACGTCGACATTTCCAGCCACTGGGACCTCAAGGCGCAGGCCATTCTCGCGCATCGCTCACAGGGGCCCGAGCATTATCTCAACGGTGCACGCATGCAGAACGCGTTCCGCGCCGGCCAATGCAACGGCGCGCCCGGCGCGCTGGCCGAGGCGTTCCGGTTCGAGCCCCTCTTCCCCTTTGCCGACATCCGCGAGCTGCTGCCTCCGGCGCCGCGGATCCGGCCGGTCACGGTGGGCCCGAAGAGCGTCAAGTAGCCGGCTGAAGCTACGAGCCGCCAAGGCACCAACAGTTATTCCCCAACGATTTCAAGCACCGCCTTCGTCATGCTGCGGCGCAGCAACGAATTCGCTTGCGTTGTTTAGTAAAAAGAGCATCACTAAACAAATTACTAAACATCGGCGGCGCGACGCGCGCCATGTTCAGGCCCTCGGAGGAGCGAGGTTGAGGCTTTTGAAACCGTCATCCGGACGCGTTTCGCAAATGGGAGGTAAGGCATGAAATCGACCTTGAAACTGGCGTTGGGACTGGCCTCGGCGGCACTCGCGTCGACCGCCGTCTCGAACGCGGCGCATGCGGAAGACCTGACGCTTTGCTGGGCGGCCTGGGATCCGGCCAACGCGCTCGTGGAACTGTCCAAGGACTTCACCAAGGAAACCGGCATCGGCATGAAGTTCGAATTCGTGCCGTGGACCAACTATGCCGACCGCTTCCTCAATGAGCTCAACTCACACGGCAAGCTCTGCGACCTGATCATCGGCGACAGCCAGTGGATCGGCGGCGCGGCCGAGAACGGTCATTACGTCAAGCTGAACGACTTCTTCGACAAGGAGAAGATCAGCATGGACGACTTCGTGCCGGCGACCGTCGTCGGCTATTCCGAATGGCCGAAGAACACGCCGAACTACTGGGCGCTGCCGGCCATGGGCGACGTGGTCGGCTGGACCTATCGCAAGGACTGGTTCTCGCGGCCGGAACTGCAGAAGGAGTTCAAGGAGAAGTATGGCTGGGACCTCGACCCGCCGACGACCTTCGACCAGCTCAAGCAGATCGCCGAGTTCTTCCAGAAGCGGCAGATCGACGGCAAGACCGTCTATGGCGCCTCGATCTACACCGAGCGAGGCTCGGAAGGCATCACCATGGGCGCCATGGACGTGCTTTACAGCTACGGCTTCCAGTATGAGAACCCGAAGAAGCCCTATGAGATGGACGGCTTCGTCAATTCCGAGAAATCGGTGAAGGGGCTGGAATTCTACAAGGCGCTCTATGATTGCTGCACGCCGCCCGGCGCCTCCAACAGCTACATGGGCGAAGGCGTCGATGCCTTCAAATCCGGCCAGGTGGCAATGCACATGAACTTCGCCTTCACCTGGCCCGGCCTGCAGAAGGACGAGAATGTCGGCGGCGACAAGATCGGTTACTTCGCCAATCCGAAAGGTCCCGACGGCGACCAGTTCGCGCAGCTCGGCGGCCAGGGCATTTCGGTGGTTTCCTACTCCGACAAGCAGGAATCGGCGCTGAAATACATCAAGTGGTTCGCCAACAAGGACGTGCAGGCCAAGTGGTGGTCGCTCGGCGGCTATTCCTGCCTGAATTCCGTCGTCAAGGATCCGAAGTTCCCGTCCAGCCAGCCCTATGCGCAGGCCTTCCTCGACTCCATGGCGATCGTGAAGGACTTCTGGGCAGAGCCGAGCTACGCGCCGCTGCTGCAGGCCTCGCAGAAGCGCTTCCACGACTATGTCGTCGCCGGCCAGGGCTCGGCCAAGGATGCGCTCGACGGCCTCGTCAAGGACTGGACGCAGATCTTCCAGGACGACGGCAAGATGTAAGGCTCCTCCCGAGCAGGTGCGTCCCGTGCCGCCTTGGCACGGGACGCAGTTCAGATAAATTTCATCGCCGAGGCTGACCAGTGACCGATGCAGGACTAACCATGCTCAATCGGACTGCGGACAACGCTGCGCGGGCCACACCCGAGCCGTTGGCCAAGAAGATCCGAGGCATCAGCGACAAGGGCCTCGCCTGGCTGTTCATTTCGCCGACGATCCTTCTGCTTTTAGCCATCAACATCTTCCCGCTCTTCTGGGCGATTTACCTCTCCTTCACCAATTACCGCGCCAACCGCCCGAACGAAGTGGTCAAGAATCTCGGGCTTTCCAACTACAGGCGCATCCTCGGCGACCAGGATATCTGGATCGCAATGCAGACGACGGCGCATTTCGTCTTCTGGACCATCCTGCTGCAGACGGTGCTCGGCTTCACGCTCGCCTGGCTGATCGACCGGAAATTCCGCGGCCACGCCTTCTGGACCACGATCATCCTGGTGCCGATGATGCTGTCGCCGGCGGTGGTCGGCAATTTCTGGCGCTTCCTCTACGAGCCGCAGATCGGACTGTTCGCCTACGCCATCTCATTCCTCACCGGCATCCCGCCGACGAATGTCCAGATGCTGTCCAATGTCGAGCTGGCGCCATGGGCGATCATCATCGTCGACTCCTGGATGTGGACGCCTTACGTGATGCTGATTTGCCTCGCGGGCCTGCGCTCCATCCCAGAATACATTTATGAAGCGGCCGAGGTCGACCGCGCCTCCAACTGGCGGCAGTTCTGGTCGATCACCCTGCCGATGGCGCTGCCCTTCATCATGCTGGCCGTGCTGTTCCGCGGCATCGAGAACTTCAAGATGTTCGACATGGTCAACCTGCTCACCGGCGGCGGACCGGGCTCGACCACCGAGGTCGCCTCGATCACGCTGAAGCGGCAGGCCTTCGAAAGCTGGCGCACCGGCTATTCCTCGGCCTTCGCCATCGTCCTGTTCGTCGCGGTGTTCGGCCTTGCCAACATCTACGTCAAGGCACTCAACAAGGTGAAGCAGAGATGAGCCTGACCGCCGCCCATTCCGTTGTCGCACCTTCGACGAACTCGAAGCGGATCGCCGGCGTGCTCGTCGTCGGCTACGCGCTGATCTCGATCGTGCCGCTCTTGTGGATCTTCGCCACCAGCTTCAAGACGCCGCCGGATTCGATCGCCTATCCGCCGAAGATCGTCTTCCAGCCTAGCATCGAAGGCTACTGCAACCTGTTCACGACCCGCACCAGGCAGACGCCAGAATACATCAACGCGCTCGGACCGGCGACCGGCTTCTGCGACGAGACGGTGCGCAAGCGCAACATGGTGATCGCCGGCCCGTCGAACTTCCTGCCGCGCTTCGTCAACTCGCTGATCATCGCCTTCGGCTCGACCTTCTGCGCGGTGTTCCTCGGCACGCTCTCGGCCTACGGCTTCTCGCGCTTCAAGGTGCCTTTGGCAGACGACCTCCTGTTCTTCATCCTGTCGACGCGCATGATGCCGCCGATCGCCGTCGCGATCCCGATCTATCTGATGTACCGCGAGCTCGGCCTCTCCGACACCGCGCTCGGCATGATCCTGCTCTACACCGCGGTCAATGTCTCGCTGGCGGTCTGGCTGCTCAAGGGCTTCATCGACGAGATCCCGCGCGAATACGAAGAAGCGGCGATGATCGACGGCTATACGCGGCTGCAGGCCTTCTGGCGCACGGTGCTGCCGCAGGCGACCACCGGCATTGCCGCGACCGCCATCTTCTGCCTGATCTTTGCCTGGAACGAATATGCGTTCGCCGCGCTTCTGACCTCCGGCACGGCGCAGACGGCGCCGCCCTTCATCCCGACCATCATCGGCGAAGGCGGCCAGGACTGGCCGGCAGTCGCCGCCGGCACGACGATATTCCTGGTGCCGATCCTGGTCTTCACCATCCTGCTCCGCAAGCAATTGCTGCGCGGCATCACCTTCGGCGCGGTGCGCAAATGAGCACAATCCAGCCTGCAAAACGCAAATCGCGTTGGCCCGTCTGGGCAAGACGCGGCCTGATGGAAAACATCGCCACCGCGATCATCGCCATCGGCTTTTTGATGCTGTTCCAGCCTTTGGCGCTGTCGCTCTACAGCTATTCCTTCGTCACCATGCTCGCCGGCACCGCCATGTTCATCGTCGTCTCGAAATTCCCGGAATAAAAATGGCCGAGATCCGTGTTCAGAATCTGAGGAAGGCCTTCGGCGAGTTCGTCGCCGTGCAGGATTCCAATTTCGTCGTCGAGGATGGCGAGTTCTTCGTCATGCTCGGGCCGTCGGGCTGCGGCAAGACGACGACGCTCCGCATGATCGCCGGCCTCGAACTGCCCACCGGCGGCAAGATCCTGCTCGGCGGCGAGGACGTCACCATGCGCCGGGCGCGCGAGCGTGACATCGCCTTCGTCTTCCAGCTCTTCGCGCTCTATCCGCATATGAATGTGCGCAAGAACATCGGCTTCCCGCTCTTGGCGCAAGGCATGGCGTCGGCCGAGATCCGCGCCCGCGTCGAGGAGACCGCGAAGCTGCTGCGCATCGACCACCTGCTCGACAAGTCGGTCTCCGGTCTTGCCGGCGGCGACCGTCAACGCGTCGCGCTCGGCCGCGCCATCGTCAGGCGACCGAAATGTTTCCTGATGGATGAGCCGCTTGGAACCCTCGACACCGAGTTCCGCGATTTGATGGTGCATGAGTTGCGCGAGCTGCACAACCGCATCCACGCCACCACCGTCTATGTCACGCACGACCAGATGGAAGCGATGTCGATGGCCGACAAGATAGCGGTGATGAACCACGGCGTCATCGAGCAGTTCGGCAGCCCGCGCGAGATTTACGACCGGCCGGCCACGATGTTCGTCGCCGATTTCATCGGCTCGCCGCCGATGAACTTCTTGCGCTTCGGCGGTGGGCTCGCGAAGGGTGCGAAGGAGATCGTCGTGCAGGGCGCCAGGGTGACGGTCCCGGAAGTGCGCGAGGATATTGCGCCGGCCGACATGGCGCTTGGCATCCGCCCCGAGCACATCCGCTTCGACGATGCCTCGAAGCTGCGCGGCGCGATCTACGGCACCGAATATCTCGGCACCACGCAGATCGTCGCGGTGGAGACGGCTGACGGCATCATCAAGGCCCGGGTGCCGGCCGGAATCCATCTAAATACGGGCGAACAGGTAGGGCTGGCATTGAGCAGCGCGCGGCTGTCGCTGTTCGAGAAAGGCACTGGACGCGCGGTGAAAACCGTCATGTACGATCAGGCAGTGGAGGCGCGCCATGGCTGACGTGCAGATTCAGGGTGTGACCAAAAGCTTCGGCGAGACAGTCGCGGTCAGCGATCTCGACCTGCAGATCAAGGACGGTGAGTTCGTCGTGCTGCTCGGGCCGACCGGCGCCGGGAAGACGACGACGCTCAGGCTGATCGCCGGGCTCGAGCGGCCGGACAGCGGCACGATTTACATCGGCGGCCATGATGCGACGGGGCTGTCGCCGGCCGAGCGCGACACGGCCTTCGTCTTCCAGCAATATTCGCTCTACCCGCATCTTTCGGTCTTCGACAACCTCGCCTTCCCGCTGCGCTCGCCGGCGCGGCGTTTTCCGGAGGAAGCAATCCGCCGCCGCGTCGAGGAAGTCGCGCGGATGGTGCGCATCGACCACAAGCTCAACAACCGCTCGACCAGGCTTTCGGGCGGCGAGATGCAACGCGTCGCCATCGGCCGCGCGCTGGTGCGAAAGCCCTCGATCTATCTGATGGACGAGCCGCTGTCCTCGCTCGACGCCAAGCTGCGCGCCGATCTCAGGCTCGAGCTGAAGCGCATCCAATCCGAGCTCGGCGCCACCATGCTCTATGTCACGCATGACCAGATCGAGGCCATGACCATGGCCGACCGCATCGGCATCCTCTCCGAGGGCGTGCTGGTGCAGATCGGCACGCCCCGCGCGATCTATTCTGAGCCGGCAAACCTTCATGTCGCCGCCCGCCTCGGCCAGCCGGCGATCAACCTTCTGCCGGCAGGGCTGCTGCCCGACGGCGGCGCGCCAACCGGCACGACGACGATCGGCGCGCGCACCGAACATCTCGCGATCGAAAAGGCGGCGAACGGCCATGCCGACGGCGTCGTCGACTGGGTCGAGCATCTCGGCGACCAGAACCATCTGCATGTCACGGTGGGCGCCAAGAAGCTGGTGACGCTGACCGATCCCGACACGCCGCTCGCAAAGGGGGACAGAGTGACGGTCCGCTATCGCTCGCCGCTTTATTTTGGGTGGGACGGGCACAGATTGATGTAGCCGGCGCATCCGCACTTTTTGACGACCCGCAGATACGGACTGGACGAAATCCATGAAGCACTTTTTCAACCGCAAGGACTCGGTCGTTACCGAAGCGCTGGACGGTTATCTGGCCACTGCCGGCTCCGGGGCGCTGGCGCGGCTCGACGGCTATCCGGAGATCAAGGTGGTGTTGCGCGCCGACTGGGACAAGGCGAAGGTCAGCGTCGTTTCGGGCGGCGGCGCGGGGCACGAGCCGTCGCATGCGGGCTTCGTCGGCGCCGGCATGCTGACGGCGGCTGTCTCCGGCGAGATCTTTGCTTCGCCGAGCGTCGAGGCGGTGCTGGCGGCGATCCGCGCGACGACCGGGCCGGCCGGCTGCCTGCTGATCGTCAAGAACTACACCGGCGACCGCCTCAACTTCGGCCTCGCCGCAGAAAAGGCCCGCGCCGAGGGCTTCGCGGTCGACATGGTGATCGTCGGCGACGACATCGCGCTGCCCGACATCGCACAGCCGCGCGGCATCGCCGGCACGCTGTTCGTGCACAAGATCGCCGGACATCTTTCCGAATCCGGCCATGACCTAGCCTCGGTCGCGGCGGCAGCGCAGGCGGCGGCGAAGGATATTGTTTCGCTCGGCATCTCGCTCTCCTCCTGCTCGATCCCCGGCCAGACCCACGAGGACCGCTTCGGCGCCGGCGATGGCGAGCTCGGTCTCGGCATCCATGGCGAGCCGGGCGTGGAGCGCATAACCCTGCAGAGCGCCAGTGCGCTCGTCGCCATCATGGCCGACCGCCTCGCGGCCCGGCTCGATGCCGGCAGCCGCTATGCCATGCTGATCAACAATCTCGGATCGGTACCGCCGCTCGAAATGTCGTTGATCGCCAATGCCGTGCTGGCCTCGCCGCTGGCAAAGGCGGTGAGGCTGACGATCGGTCCCGGACATCTGATGACCGCGCTCAACATGAACGGGTTTTCGCTGTCGCTGATCAGGCTCGAGGCGGAGCGCGAGGCGGCGCTGCTGGCGCCGGTCGGCCCGCATGCCTGGCTGCCGGCCAGGCCGGTTCGCCCGCCGGTCGTGGTGGCCACAGCCCAGCCGGCAGGTTGCGACATCGCCAAGGCGGCCAGCCGTGACGCCGGCGCCGAGCGGCTGATTGCTGCGGTCTGCGAGAAGCTGATCTCGCTCGAGGAGGCTCTGAATGGCCTCGACGCCAAAGCCGGCGACGGCGACACCGGATCGACGGTGGCGACAGGCGCACGCAGCGTGCTCGACCGCGTCGACACGCTGCCGCTTGCGGACAAGGCCGCAACTCTCGCCACAATCGGCGATACATTGGGAACTTCCATGGGCGGTTCCAGCGGCGTGCTTTTGTCGATCTTCTTCACGGCTGCCGCACAGTCGCTCAACGGCGGCGCGCCGCTCAGCAAGGCGCTGCTCGCCGGCCTTGACCGCATGACCTTCTACGGCGGCGCGAAGCTCGGCGACCGCACAATGGTCGACGCGCTGGAGCCGGCTCTGAAGGCGCTCGACACGAACGGGCTGGAGGCGGCTGCTTCGGCCGCGCGGAGCGGCGCGCAGGCGACGGTGGCGATGCAGAAGGCGAAGGCCGGTCGCTCGGCCTATATCGGCCGCCAGCTTGACATAGCGGATCCGGGCGCGTTTGCAGTTGCCGAGGCGTTCGCGGCCGTGGTGGCCATGTTCGCCCCGGCATGAAGGACAGGCGATGGCCGCATCCGATTTCTCACAATTGATCGCGGCGACTGCGGATACGATCGCGGCGCATGCCGACGAGCTGACCGCGCTCGACCAGGCGATCGGCGACGGCGACCATGGTCTGAACATGAAGCGCGGCTTCGATGCGGTGCGCGCCGAAAAGGCCGCAATCGCGGCAAAACCGCTGCCGGACGCGCTGACCGCGGTCGGCACCAAGCTGGTGATGACCGTCGGTGGAGCCTCCGGGCCCTTGTTCGGTACTCTGTTCATGGCGCTCGGCAAGGAACTGTCCGGCACGCCCGACCGCGCCGCGCTGACAGCGGCGCTGGGTAAGGCGATCGAGGCGGTTTCGGCGCGCGGCAAATCGCAGCCGGGGCAAAAAACGATGCTCGACGTGCTGCAGCCGGTGTATGAGGCACTGGCGCAGGGCAAGACGGCTGCCGCAATCGCAGACGCTGCCGACAAGGCGGCCGAAGCCACCGTGCCGATGAAGGCCTTGCGTGGGCGCGCCTCTTTCCTGGGGGAGCGCTCGATCGGGCATATGGACGCCGGGGCGCGCTCGACCGCGCTCTTGGTGCGCGCAGTCGCTGAAGCGATCGAGGGTTCTTGATGAGCAATGTCGGTATCGTCATCGTCTCGCATTCGCCGCTTGTCGCCGAAGGCACGGCCGACATGGTGCGCCAGATGGTGGGCGACGAAGTGCCGCTTGCATGGTGCGGCGGAAACGGCCATGGCGGGCTCGGCACCAGCGTCGAGGCGATCATGGGCGCGATCGACAAGGCCTGGTCGGAAGCGGGCGTCGCCATCCTGGTCGATCTCGGCGGCGCCGAGACCAACAGCGAGATGGCGGTCGAAATGATCGGCGAGCCGCGATCCCGCAGAATAGTCGTCTGCAATGCGCCGATCGTCGAGGGTGCGGTGATGGCGGCGACGGAATCGTCCGGCGGCGCATCGCTCAAGGAAGTGGTGGCGACGGCGCATGAATTGTCGCCGTCGTGAGTGAACGGGAATCGACTGAATGTCCGCATCCGCCGAAGCCACGGTTCTGATCACCCACGAGGTGGGCCTGCACGCGCGCCCTTCGGTGAAGTTCACCAAGCTCGCCAAGTCGTTCACGGCCGAGGTGGAGGTGGCAGTCGCCGCCAACGGCCCCTGGTTCGATGCCAAGAGCATCGTCAAGGTCATGGCGGCCAAGGCGCCGAAAGGAACCGTGCTGCACATAAGGGCGCGAGGCGACGGCGCAAGCAACGCGGTCGAAGCGCTGGTCGGCCTGGTGCAGCGCGATTTCGACGAGGATGCGGATCATGCCCGCTCCGCTTGAGCCGGGTCTGCCGCCCTCTCAATCCGCAAGGAATGCGGGCCATGCGGATTGAGGGCATCCCTGCCTCTCCCGGCTACGCCGAAGGGCCGCTGTTCAACCTCGACCGTCCACCGGCTGCTTATGTGGCCAAGGCGAGCGAGGCGGAGGAGAAAGCAGCGCTGAAGGCGGCCATCGGCAGGGCGGTGAGCCGGCTGACCTCGCTTGTCGAGACGGCCGATGGCGATGCCGCCGGCATCCTCGAATTCCACATCGCCATGCTGGAGGACGTCGCGCTGAGCGCGCCCGCCTTCGCGGCGCTCGGCTCCGGAGAGCCGGCCGACGCTGCCTGGCGGCAAGCACTGGATGCCGAGATCGCCGGCTATGAGGCGTCCGACCAGGACTATTTCCGGGCACGCGCCTCGGACTTGCGCGACATCCGCGACCAGGTGCTGCGAGCGCTGAGCGAGGATAGCGAGACCGCGGCGCCCCTCGGCGCCATCCTCTATGGCCTGGACATCGCGCCGACGCGTTTCCTCGAAACCGACTGGAGCAGAGGCGGCGGCATTGCGCTCGAGGCCGGCAGCACCGCCAGCCATGTCGCCATGCTGGCACGCTCGCGCGGCGTGCCGATGGTGGTGGGGATTGGTGCCTTTGCGGACGAGCCCACCGGAAACGCGCTGCTCGACGCCGAGCATGGCGGCATCGTGCTCTCGCCCTCGCCGAAGGAGATCGAGGCGTTCCGGCAATCATCCTCCTCCTTCGCGGCGCGACAAGGCCAGGCGCAGACTTTTCTCGCCCAGCCGGCGGCGACCAAGGCCGGCACGTCGGTGCGGGTGCAGGTAAACATTGCCTACCCTTCCGATGTCGACGGCATCGACATTGCGACCTGTGATGGCGTCGGGCTCATGCGCACCGAATTCCTGTTCGGCAAGGCCCTGCCGGACGAGGAGACACAGTACCAAGCCTACCGCAAGGTGCTGGAATGGGCCGGAGAAAAACCGGTGACCATCCGCACCATCGATGCCGGCGGCGACAAACCGATCCCCGACTTCACCGTCGAGGAGACCAACCCGTTTCTCGGCCTGCGCGGTATCAGGCTGTCGCTGGCGCGGAGCGACATCTTCCGGGTGCAAATCCGGGCATTGCTGCGCGCCGCCGTACACGGCAATCTGAAGGTGATGTTTCCGATGATCGCCATGGCCGAAGAGTACAGGCAGGCCGCCGCGTTGTTTGCGGAGGAAGAGGCCGCTCTCGTGTCGCGCGGTGTTGCGCACAAGCTGCCGCCGCTGGGCATCATGGTCGAGGTCCCTTCGGTGGCCATCGCGCCGGAGGCTTTTGCCGCCGTTGCCTTCTTCTCGATCGGCTCCAACGACCTGACGCAATATGTGATGGCAGCCGCGCGTGACAACGCCGCCGTTGCACATCTCAACGCTGTCCGCCATCCGGCTGTGATGCGGCTGATCGCTTCGGTCGCGGCCTTCGGGCGCGAGAAAGGAATTCCGGTCAGCCTCTGCGGCGATGCCGGCGGCGATCCGGCCGCCATTCCGGCGCTGATTGAGGCCGGCCTGCGCGACCTATCGGTGGCTCCGGCGCAACTCGCCATGGCCAAGGCGGCCATAGCGGACGTTCCGGTGTAAGCACAGCATGGCCAAGCCTGCCAAGATACAAGAAGCCGGCGCGGAAGACGCGATCCGCGCGTATAAGACCATCCTGTCGCAAGTCATCGACCAGCGGCCTTCCGGCATGCGCCAGCGACTTGCCGATGCGCTCGGCAAGCATCGCAGTTTCGTCACGCAAATCTCCAGCCCGGCCTATTCGATCCCGATCCCGTCGAAGCATTTGCCGGCTATCTTTTCCGTCTGCCATTTCAGCCCGGCCGAGCGCGACCAGTTCCTGGCCGCCTATCACCAAGCGCATCCAGGCAAGCTGCCGGCGGCTTCGGGTCCGCGCAAGACGCGCCACGTCTCGCTCATCGTGCCGGATTTCGGCGACGACAAGCAGAACGCAGCGCTCGACCGGGCGATCAACGAATTCATCCAGAAGATCACCAGCATCGCCGGCAGGGGCAGCGGCTAAGCGAGACCTATTCGGGAGGACTGCCATGAAGAAGTTTCTGAATTCGGTGGACACGGTCCTCACCGAAAGCCTCGATGGCTTCGTCGCCGCGCATTCCGATATCCTCGCGCTCGGCGACGAGCACAAATTCGTTCGCCGCAGGACGCTGAAACCGGGCAAGGTGGCGCTGATCTCGGGCGGCGGCTCGGGCCACGAGCCGCTACATGGCGGGCTGGTTGGCCATGGCATGCTGGACGCCGCCTGCCCCGGCCAGGTCTTCACCTCGCCGACGCCCGACCAGATGCTCGCGGCCGCGCAAGCCGTCGACACCGGCGCCGGCTGCCTGTTCATCGTCAAAAACTATGAAGGCGACGTGATGAATTTCGACATGGCCGCCGAAATGTCGGACGGCGTTCTGCAGGTGGTGACCAATGACGACGTCGCGGTCGAGAATTCATCCTACACCACCGGTCGGCGCGGCGTGGCCGGCACGCTGGTGGTGGAGAAGATCGTCGGCGCCGCGGCCGAGCAAGGCATGCCACTGCCCGAGCTCAAGGCGCTGGGCGACCGCGTCAACGCCGCGACGCGCTCGATGGGCGTGGCGCTGACCAGTTGCACGGTGCCGGCTGCTGGCAGGCCGACTTTCGACATTGGCGACAACGAGATGGAATTCGGCGTCGGCATCCATGGCGAGCCCGGCCGGCGGCGCGATGAGCTGAAGAGTGCCGACGCCATCGCCGAGGAGATCTGCACGGCAATCCTCGGCGATCTTGGTGACCGCGCCAGGGGACCGGCGCTGCTTTTCGTCAACGGCTTCGGCGGCACGCCGTCGATGGAGCTTTATTTGATGTACAACAACGCGCGAAAAATCTTCGAGAAGAGAGGCGTGACGGTGACCCGCTCGCTGGTCGGCTCCTATGTCACCTCGCTCGACATGGCAGGCTGCTCGATCACGCTGACGATGCTCGAGGATGAGACGACGGCGCTTTGGGACGCCCCGGTGCACACGGCGGCGCTGCGCTGGGGGATGTAGCGTCGCGCGGGCTTTTCTGCGACCATGGTCGCCTGTTGTTCGCGATATTGCCCGGTTGATGCTGCTCCCGCTTTCACCTGCCGAAGAAAAGCTGCTGCTCGAATTTGCCGATCCGGAGGCGCCGTCCGAGCGGGGCGGGGCCCTCTCGGCAAGCAGCCTCATCGCGCTGCTCGCCAATGCCGAGTTCCACGGCGTGCTGCCGATCATGCTGCGCAAGCTTCGGGAAATCGGCGAGGCCGATCTGCCGAACGATGCCGCCCTGCGGCAAAAACTCTCCGGGCTTCGCGATCAGGCGACACTGGCGACCGGGCAGTCGATGCTGCTGCAGTATCACGGCGACCGCATCATGAAGGCCTTGGCCGCGAAAGGCGTTGCGGCTCGCATCGTCAAGGGCCCGGTGTTCGCGCGCAAGCTTTATCGCCATGCTGCCGATCGGCCGTTCACCGACATCGACATACTTGTCGATCCGGCCAGCATCGGCGAGGCCAACAACGTGATCGCCGAATGCGGCTTCAAGCTTGCCAGCGGCGAGGCCGAATCGCATGAGTTGCAGGAGTTCAAGTGGCTGGAGAAGGAGAACTCCAGTCTGCTGATCGAGCTGCACGGCAATCTGGTGCATGACACCGGCATGCGGCGGCGCCTGTCGCTCGGCTTCCGCGAGTTGCAGGTCATTGACGGCGGCGAGGCCGACACGCCGGCGTCGCTGCTCACCATCGCCATCGTTCACGCCGCCGGAGGCCACAAATTCCACCGGCTGCAGCTCTGTATCGACGTGCTGCAAGGTGTGCGCGCGCTGCAATCGCCGGAAGCCGAAGCGCGCCTTCTCGATGCCGCGTGTATGACCGGCATCGAGCTCGAGCTGGCGACCGTGCTCAATGTGACCGGGCGGCTGTTCGACGAGCCGCGCGCGATCGCCCTTGCCAACCGCATCAAGCCCGATCTGTCGATACGGCTCGCCAAATGGCTGATCACCGGCAACGTGCTGCTCAGAGTCAATTCGCGGGACAAGATGCGCTCGCGCCTTAGCCGCGACGCCTTCCGCTGGGTCCAGCGGCTTGCCCGGCCAAGGCCCTATCCGGCCTGAAAGCCCGTTTGGAGATCTACTTCTCCACCGCGCCGCGGATCAGCCCCGCTGCATCGGCCGGGCTCGAGCCGACTTCCAGGGTGAAAGTGGGGACGGCCCTGACCAGTGCCGCGATCGACGCCATCCGCCGTTGCTGCATCGGCAACAGGCCGGTCAGGCCGGTCCTGACATTGTCGGTGGCAAGCGCGACCATCGCATCGGTCCTGGCCAAGCGCGTGAGCCGGGTGTGGCCGTCGGTCGAGCGCGCCAGATGCAGCAGCGCCGAGACCGGCCTGGGACGGACGTCGTCGATGCGAATGATCTCGGCGAGACGCTCCAGCGAGACGGCCTGCTCGCCCTCGGCGTCCCATCTGTCGCCAAGGCAGGGCGAGAGGAATGGCAGCATCGCCGCGGTGTTGCGATGGATCTTCACCTTACGCGGCATGCCCCAGGCCAGGGTGCCTTCAGATGTTGCGCCGAGGATCATCACATCGTCCGAGCATAGGCCGAAGCCCTGCGATGCCAGCGCCATTGAAGTCGTCGACTTGCCAGTGCCGCTTGGCGCATGGATCAGCACGAGCGCCCCACTATCGGGCAGCGTCAGACCGGCGGTATGGAGCATGTACTGCCCGCCGGAATCGAGCGCGGCATCCAGCACCATCATCAGCAGCGTCCATTTGACCTTGCTGTCGGGATGAACGCGGATTTCGGCCGCACCCTCGTCGGCACGGATCGAGGCCGTCTGGAGGCCGGGAAAGACCAGATGGACCACGTCGCCGGCGTCGATGATGCGGCAATGGCCGTCCAGCGGCACTTCGCCGTCGAAGGCGAGCTTCCCTTCCGGGTTTTCGGGCAGCGCCGACGTTTCGAGGATATCGATGCGAAAGCCGGGTTCGACCGCTTCATTGACGCGCAATGTGCCGAGCATCAGATCGAAGCTCGGCCAGAGCTCGGCGCGCTCTGCCGATATGCCGATGACCTGGCCGTTGAGGTCATAGCAAACAGTGGCTGCGGCGCCGGTCAAGCGGCGCGCGCCTTCACGCTGCCGCCGGGGTGGCGATAGATTTCAACCATGTCGGGAAGGCTGTCGCTGACCACCGGCTTGCCGTCGAGGCAAACCCAGCAATGCGCCGACAGGCGCGGCTCATGCATCGATTTGGCATCGACACCGAAATGGAGGTCGGGGTCGAAACCCGCCATCCGCAGGAAGCGGAAACCGAGCAGCCCCTCCCTCAGGCATCTGCGATCACGCATCACCCAGGGATGCCGAACCGTGCGGTTGACGCGGCTGACGACGTAGCTGCATGGCAGGCCACGATAGGGTGTGGGCAATTGCAGCGGCGCCAATTTCAGCACGCTTTCGAAATCGCGCCGGGCGACCAGTACCGGTATCAGCCGGGCGCTGAGCCACAGATGAGTGCGGAACAGGGCGCGCAGGAACGGTCCGCCGGCCATCACGCGCCCGGGTCGGCAAGGATGCCTTCGGCCACCAGCTCGGCGGCCAGCGCCGTCATGTCGTCGCCGAGCGTCGCCTTGTCGACCTCGAATTCTTCCGACAGCAGATCGACGATGTGGTCGAGGCTGCGGGCGCCGTCGACCTTGTCGAGGAACGCTTCGGTGGTGCCGTTGCAGGTGTAAAGCTGGCCGCTGCGCGCCAGAAGCACCACGGCGCCGTCGCCGACATGCTGCACGGAGGCGTCGTCCGCCATCCGCAGAACCGTTTCAAAGGCGATTTCAGCCATACGCCCGCTCCCTATGCCGAACTGCAATTAGCGCGGCATGCCGCCGCTGTCCATTGCCAAGCGGGCTACGCTGCGTGTCAGACGGCCGGGCCTATCGGGCCGCTCGGGCCCGCAACGATGCTCGACAGCTTCCCGCGCCTGACCGGAACCGGTTTTTCGTAAGTTCTTTCCATCAAAACTTCCCCGGAAAGACTATCCAACTCGCGCGAGAATGATGGTGAGCTGGAACCACTATCAAAGCCGCCGTTCGCGCCAGGGTTGCCATCTTTCCCATAAGTAAGCTAAGAGTCTGCCGGCTTTTTGGGGAGTGGACAGTATGCGTTACAACTGGGATCGCGCTCCGACGGCATTCGAACGCCATCGGAAGGCATTGGCGGCCGCCATTCTAATAGCCGGCGGTGTCGGGCTGATGCTGGCAGCACTGCCGCTCTAAGCCGAATTCACTTGCTGACGTCATAGCGCGCTCCGGGAGCGGCTGGATCCGTTTGCCGGCAACGCCGACCAAAATGCGAGGAGACATGGCCGGCCAAAGCGGCTTAGGCTATTGCCATACGACGGAATGTTCCTGGGGAGGAAAAGTCGATGGCCTCACGCTACCACGAAGTCTATGAGGGCTGGAAACGCGACCCCATAGCGTTCTGGGCCGAAGCGGCCAAAGCGATCGACTGGTATTCGCCAGCCGAAAAGGTCTTCGATCCGGCGGCGGGCGTCTATGGCCGCTGGTTCACAGGCGCCACCTGCAACACCTGCTTCAATGCCATCGACCGCCACGTGGCGGGGGGGCGCGCCGACCAGCTGGCGCTGATCCATGACAGCGCGATCACCGGCACGATCCGGAAATTCACCTATGCCGAACTGAAGCGCGAGGTGGTCGCGCTCGCCTCTGTCCTCAAGAACCGTGGCATCGGCAAGGGCGATCGGGTGATTATCTACATGCCGATGGTGACGGAAGCGGCGATCGCCATGCTCGCCTCGGCCCGCATCGGCGCCGTGCATTCAGTGGTGTTCGGCGGCTTCGCTTCGCATGAGCTCGCGACCCGCATCGACGACGCCAGGCCGAAGCTGATCATCACCGCTTCCTGCGGCCTGGAGCCGGGACGCGTCGTCGCCTACAAGCCGCTGCTCGACAAGGCGATCGAGATGTCGAAGCACAAGCCCGATGCCTGCCTGATCCTGCAGCGCGAGCAATTGCACTGTGAGATGAAGGACAATTACGACATCGACTATGCCGATGCGGTCGCCCGCGAGCGCGCCGCCGGCGCCAATGTCGACTGCGTGCCGGTCTTGGCCACCGACCCGCTCTACATCATCTATACCTCCGGCACGACCGGTCAGCCGAAGGGCATCGTGCGCGACAATGGCGGTCACATGGTCGCGCTGAAATGGACGATGGACAACGAGTTCGGCGTCAACCCCGGCGAGGTGTTCTGGGCGGCCTCCGACGTCGGCTGGGTGGTCGGCCATTCCTACATCGTCTACGGGCCGCTTCTGCATGGCTGCACCAGCGTGCTCTTCGAAGGCAAGCCGATCGGCACGCCGGACGCCGGCACCTACTGGCGGGTGATCTCGGAACACGGTGTGGTGGCGCTGTTCACGGCGCCGACCGCCTTTCGCGCCATCAAGGGGCAGGATCCGCGCGGCGAGTTCGTGCCGAAATACGATCTGTCGAAATTCCGCACGCTGTTCCTCGCCGGCGAGCGCGCCGACCCCGAGACCATCAAATGGGCAGAGCAGAAGCTCAACCGTCCGGTGATCGACCATTGGTGGCAGACCGAGACCGGCTCGCCAATGACCATCAACCCGGCCGGGCTCGGGCTTTTGCCGGTGAAATACGGCTCGCCGGGCGTGCCGATGCCGGGCTACGATATTCGTATTCTCGACGATGCCGGCCACGAGGTGCCGCGCGGCACGCTCGGCAATGTCGTGGTCAAGCTGCCGCTGCCGGCAGGCTGCCTGCCGACGCTCTGGAACGCCGACGCCCGCTTCCGCCAAGCCTATCTCGAGGAGTTCCCCGGTTTCTACAAGACGGCCGACGCCGGCATGATGGACGAGGACGGCTATCTCTACGTCATGGCCCGCACCGACGACATCATCAACGTCGCCGGGCACCGCCTCTCGACCGGCGCGATGGAGGAGGTGCTGGCCGCGCATCCGGACGTCGCCGAATGCGCCGTGATCGGCATCGCCGACGCGATGAAAGGTCAGGTGCCGCTCGGCTTCGTCGTGCTCAACGCCGGTGTGGCGCGCGACACCGGCGCCGTCGAAAGCGAGGTGGTGGGCCTGGTGCGCGAGCGGATCGGCCCGGTCGCAGCCTTCAAGACGGTGGTGACGATCAAGCGGCTGCCGAAGACGCGCTCCGGCAAGATCCTGCGCGGCACGATGCAGAAGATCGCCGACAAGGAGGAATGGACGATGCCGGCGACCATCGACGATCCCGCGATCCTCGACGAGATCACGGCGGCGCTCAAGGGGCGCGGCATCGGGATCTAGCCGCTCGCGGGATCGCAACGCGAGGCAGCCTCACGAATGCATCCTGCGCTGCAATCGACTGTTGTGCAATGCAGCAGCACCCCCTAGAAGTCTGCCCGGGGGGCCGTTCCGAAGGCACGGCATGGCTCAGCACAAGACCACATTCGGCGGCGTCGACATTTTGCGTTTCTTCGCCGCCGTCATGGTGATGTTCTATCACTACGGCTTCTGGGTATGGGCGTTTCCCGACGGCGTGTCGGCGCGCTCGACCGGCGGCATCCCTGCCCATCCCGAAATGGCGTTTGTCGGCTCCGGCTGGGTCGGCGTTCAGGTGTTCTTCGTCATCAGCGGCTTCGTCATCGCATTCAGCGCCGAGAATTCGACGCCGCTGAAGTTCTTCGAAGCCCGTGTCAGACGGCTGGCGCCGGCGGTCTGGGTCTGCGCGCCCATCTCCGCGATCGTGCTGCTGATGGTCGGTCTTTCCTGGCCGACCGATGCCGTGGTGCGACTTGCCCGCACGGCGCTGTTCGTGCCGTTCGAGCCATGGGTCGACAGTGTCTACTGGACGCTCGGCATCGAGATCGCCTTCTACGCCATCGTCTGGACCCTGCTGCGGTTCGGCCGATTCGACCTGATGGAAGCTGTCGCCGTCATCATCGGCCTGCTCAGCACGGTGTTCTGGTGTCTCTATTTCGCCTTCGGCTGGACCGATCTCGCGGAGGCGCGCTGGCTGCAGCTCACCCTGGTGCATCACGGCGCGTTCTTCGCGGTCGGCGTGCTCATCTGGCTGATGCGCTTCAAGGCGGTGACAGCGGCACGGCTCTGCTTCTCGGCGCTGTTTCTCGCCGGCGGAGCGCTGCAGATCGTAAGCTCGGTCGACGTGCACAGCATCAAGGTGGAAGCGGCGATGCCCTATGCGCCGCCGATCATCATCTTCCTGGCCGCGGTAGCGCTGATGGCTTGGTCGCTGCGCCTCAACCTTTCCTGGGGCGGCTGGCGCCGGATCGGGCTGATGACCTATCCGCTCTACCTCATCCACGATGTCGTCGGCGCGGCGCTGCTCGGCGTCCTGATCCGCGCCGGCGTGCCATATCTGGTTTCGATCCCGATCGTCGGCATGGCCATGATCGCGGCAAGCTGGCTGGTGGCGGCCGAGGCCGAGCCGCGCGTCCGCATGCTGCTCGACCGCACGCTTTTCCGCTATCGGCTCAAAGCGGCCTAAAGCGCATCGCGCCGAAACGGAGTCAGGCGACGCTTTTCGGGGTATTGATGCACGTCGTTTTGCCAAGACCGCTGCGCCTTTTTGGCGATGTGCATCGAGCAGCCCGGTGTGGAAATGTTTGCATTCGACATGATATCGAGGCTTGGTCCACGCTCCGTGGCATGACCCTAGTTTGAGTACCGAGCCTCAATCCGTGAGCCTGTTCCAACGATCGAGACGACCCCGGCCCTTGCCGCGCGAACGGCTGATGATGGATATGCGCGACACGGTGGTCTACGCGATCGGCGACGTGCATGGCTGCTACGACGAGCTGAGCACGCTGGAGCAGAAGATCGAGCTCGACGCGCTGCAGTTCCGCGGCCGCAAGATCATCATCATGCTCGGCGACTATGTCGACCGCGGGCCCAATTCGCGGCGCGTGGTCGAGCATCTGATGGCACCGCCGCCAGAAGGTTTCATGCGCGTGTGCCTTGCCGGGAACCACGAAGTGGCGATGCTCGCCTATCTCGACGGCCATCTGTCACTGGAGCCGTGGCTCCGCGTCGGCGGACGGGAAACGCTGTTCTCCTACGGTATCGATCCCGACCGCCTGGCCGATTTGTACGGATCGAGCGAAGAGCTAGTCGAGCGTATCCGGGAGGCCATTCCGGCCACCCACGTCGCCTTCATGCGCACGCTGCCGGTGATGATCTGTTCGGAGCGGTTCCTTTTCGTCCATGCCGGCATCCGGCCCGGCATCGCGCTCGAAGCGCAGGACGAGGCCGACCTGCTCAACATACGATCCGAGTTCCTGGCGGCGGCGCACCGCCTCGATCGCTGGGTCGTGCACGGACATACGATCGTGGACGTTCCGACGCTCGACGGGCGCCGGCTCGGCATCGACACCGGCGCCTTCCAGAGCGGCCGGCTGACCGCCCTCAGGATCGTCGGCAAATATGGGCGGCTGCTGTCGACCGGAGAATAACCGCCGCGGCTTTTCGTCGGATGAACTGCTTTAGGCGGCCTGCTTGGCGCGCGATTCCGACTTCTCGAGGTAGTAACTCGAATAGCGGTCGAAGAACTTTTCCGAACCGCCGAGAGAGCCGTATTTCGCCAGCTTCTTCAGCTCGACCTTGTTGAGCACCGCGCCGGTGATCTTTTCGGCGATGTAGGGTTCCGACTCCAGCATCGAGCGCACCATGGCGCGTGGCGTGCGTCCCCACTCGGTGACGAGCACGAAGCCGTCGACCAACGGCGCGAAGGCCTTGGCGTCGACCACCGGGCCGAGCGGCGGCAGGTCGACGATGATGTATTCGAACGTCTCCTTGGCGTTCTCGATGAAACGCCGCATGCCGGCGGAGCCGAGAAGCTCGCTGGTGTGCGAGAACTGGCCGCGCACCACGGCCGGGATGATCGCCAGCTTGGTCTGGCGGTCGACCTTGCCGACCGACTGCCAGGTCTGTCCATTGACCACCGCTTCCATCAGCCCGTGCTCCGACTCCATGCCGAGGCTGCGGCTGAGGCCCGGATTGCGCAGGTCGCCATCGATCAGCAAAGTCTTGGCGCCGTTGGCGGCGAGCAGACCGGCGAGGTTCGCCGCAACCGTCGACTTGCCTTCCCCGGGCAGGACGGAGATGACGCCGATCACCCGACTGCCCTTGTCTTCCATCACCACGTCGAAAGCGATCTTGGCGTTGCGGAGCGTCTCGGCGAACATCGAGGCCGGCGCATCGAGGCTCACCCGCATGCGCGCCCGTTTCTCGGCGGCCGACAGGCTGGTGACCTTGCCGTCAGCCGGCAAGTCGTCCGGCTTCGACTCCTTGGCCTTGCCGCCACCGATCGTCGGCAGATAGCCGAGGAACTTCAGGCCGACACGGTCGCGAATGTCCTCGCCTGTCCGGAAGAAGCGCTCGTTGAATTCGTTCAGGCCTCCGCAGCCGGCGCCGAGCATGAGGCCAAGCACCAGCGAGAGCGCCAGCACGCGCAAGGTGCGCGGAGCCGAGGCGGTGAGAGGCATCGACGCGTCGGAGATGATGCGGACCTTACCGACCGGGAATGACTGCTGCTGCGACGCTTCCTCGTAACGGCTAAGGAAGGTCTGATAGAGCGTGGTCAGCGCCTGCGCCTGCTGATCGAGCTCCTTCAGCCTGACCTGCGACTGGTTGTCGATCGAGCTCTTGCCTGCCTGGGTGGCGATTTTCTCCCTAAGCGCGGTCTCGCGCGCCTGCGCCACCTGATAGTCGTTTCGATAGCTTTCGGTGATCTGTTTCAACTGTCCGAAGATCTGCGCCGAGACGTCGGCCTTCTCCTTGGCCAGCGCAACCGCCTGCGGGTGATCCTTGCCGAAGTTGTTCTCCACGTCCTGCAACCGTTTGGCGATCGCGAGATAGCGGGTTTTCAGCGCGATGATGACCGAGCTGCTCGGCTGATCGGCCGCTATCGCCGAATCGTTGAAGGCGCTTTCGGAGCCGCTGTCGACGATCGCCTTGTACTGCTGGTAGCGGGCGCTGGCGCGGGCTGTATCGGCCTGCGCGACGATAAGCTGGGCGTTCAGGTCGGCGAGTTGCTTGTCGCTGAGCAACTGGCCGTCGCTGTTTGCGGAAAGCCCGTGCTCGGCCCTGAACTTCTCGACCGCCAGCGCAGCTGCCTGCGAGCTTTCGCGCAGTTCGGTCAGCCGGCCCTGCAGCCAAACGGCCGCGCGCTCGGTGGCGTCGAAGCTGGCGTTGAGCTGGTCGGCAAGGTAGGCGTCCGCATAGGCCTTGGTGATGGCCGTGGCCAAAGCCGGATTGGTCGACTGATAGCCGATGCTGATGACATTGCTGCGGCCGTTGCGATCCGCCATCAATCCGGTTTGCAGCACGAGGACCGCGTAGTCATGGGTTGCCGCCTTCATCATGGCTTCGCGCGTTGCGGCATCGACATTCTCGATCCCGGGGATTTGGTTGCCGCCGCCGCTGCGGAAATAGCCGACGATTCCGCGCAAGAATCCGATTCCCTGGGCCAAAGCCGATTGCGGCGGGTTCATGAATTCCTGGTTCTGGTCCAGCTTCAGCTTGTCGACCACCTCCGATGCCAGCCGCGCCGAGTTGAGTATCTCGATCTGGCTGAGGATCGTCGCGTCCGTCTGCTGCGTGGCACTGACAGCCGAAATGTCGTCCACGACCTTGTTCAGGCCGTCGTCGATCAGCACGCTCGCAAGGGAGGTGTATTGCTTGGGCGTCGTCTGGAGATAAATCACACCCAGGAACAGGCCGATGACGGCGCAGACCGCCACCACCTTGGCCTGCCGGGCGGCCATGCCAAGCAGACGCTCGATGTCGATGAAGTCTTCACCCTTTTCCGGTTCGGTGCTGGGCAATGGCATCCTCTTGTCGAGAGGAAAGTTGGCATAATTCATCGTCGGTCCAATTCCAGGTTGCAGGCGCTACCGGCCTTCGAAGAGTGTCGTCGTTACCAGAAAAGGCCACGCAACATTCGTGCCACGGAGCGCCCGGCCAAGAAGGCCAAGCGCTTGCGCGGCTGTCGCGCCATCGCGATTTCGCATATGCACCCAAAATTTGGGCATTATGCGGCTACTTCCCGGCGCTCGTGCGACCGGACGAATTGCTGCAGCATTTCGAAGACAGGTCCTTTCATGTCGTCGCGCGCCAGAGCAAAGGCGATGGTGGCCTCGATGAAGCCCTCCTTGGAGCCGCAGTCGAACATGCGGCCGTTGAAGGGCTGGGCATAGAAAGGCTGGCTTTCAGCCAGTCGAACCATGGCGTCGGTGAGTTGGATCTCGTTGCCGGCGCCGCGTTGCTGGGTGCCGAGCAGGGCGAAGATCTCCGGCTGCAGGATATAGCGGCCATTGATGTAGAAGTTCGACGGCGCGTTGGCGGGGGCCGGCTTCTCGACCATGGCGGTTACTTCGAAGCCCGAGGCCACCTCGGCGCCGCGGCCGACGATGCCGTATTTGCTGGTTTCCGAAGGATCGCAGCGCTCGACGGCGATGACGTTGCCGCCGGTCCGCTGATAGAGGTCGACGGTTTCCGCCAGGCAGCCCGGCGCGCCGAAGGACACCATGTCGGGGAGCAGCAGCGCGAAGGGCTCGTTGCCGATCACGTCGCGTGCGCACCATACGGCATGGCCGAGACCGTGCGGCGACTGCTGGCGGATGAAGGAGGTGGCGCCGGCCACCGGCAGCAAGCTTTCCAGCGATTGGAGCTGCGCCTTCTTGCCAGTCTGCTCGAGCGTCCCGATCAGTTCAGGGTGCAGGTCGAAATAGTCTTCGATGACCGCCTTGTTGCGCCCGGTGACGAAGACGATGTGCTCGATGCCGGCCTCGAAGGCCTCGGCCACGGCATATTGCACGACAGGCTTGTCGACGACGGGCAGCATTTCCTTCGGCATCGACTTGGTCGCCGGCAGGAACCGCGTTCCGAGCCCCGCCACCGGTATGACTGCCTTCCTGACTTTCTGCATCGCTTATTCCTTCTGAGGATATCGCTTTTTTACCTATCGCTGGCTATGAAACCGCATTCCATGCGCCTGCATACTTCACCTCCCCGTGCCCACGGCAAACTGTGCCGCAACCCTTCTCAGCCGAACCGCGATCGGCATCGACATATGCCGGACCGCGGCCGGATCGCTGAGCGCCGTGCGTATCGCCTTCAGCGGCGCATGCGCCTTGATGTGCTGCACCAATGACAGGAACGAGGCCGCCTTGCGCAGGCTGCGGCCGCGTCTGGCGAAAGCCGCCTTGGCGCCGTCGTCCATGAAATGCGCGGCCGCGAACGCGGCATCGGCCTCGGCCATCGCCTCGACATGATGCAACTCGAGCACGCGCGAGATCGAGCCGGTGCGGATATGGTAGACATAGCCGACGGTCGGCTCGACCACGCAGCGGCCGCCTTTGGCCAGCGCGCTCGCCAGCAGAATGTAGTCTTCGCCGATGCGCAGCTTCTCGTCGTAGCGGAGCTGATTTTCGTCCAGGAAACGGCGCTGGAAGATCGGCTTCAGATAGCCGAGGTTGAAGCGCGACTCGAAAACGATGTTGCCGGCGATATAGTCGGTCAGCGAGATTTCGCCGAGCCCTTCGAGGTACCCGGTCGGGAACATCATGTCTTCGGGCGTGCCGTCTTCGCGCACGACCTGGACATTGTCGACCGCGATCTCGGCACCCGCCTTCTCCGCCCGCGCGATCATGGCCGCCAGTCTGCCGGGCAGGACGGCATCGTCGGAATCGAGCACGGCGACCCAGCGGCCGCGGGCCAGATCGAGCCCGGCATTCCTGGCGGCGCCAGGGCCGCGGTTGGCGGGAAGAGCGACCACCGTGACGATGTCCTGAGGATAAGCGCGCGCGACATCGCGCGTGCGGTCGTTCGACCGGTCGTCGACGACGATGACTTCGATCGCGACATCGCGCTGCGCCATCGCGCTGGCGATCGCCCGGTCGAGAGTTGCCTCGGCGTTGTAAGCGGCGATGACGAAGCTGACGTCAGGCTGCACGCTTTTCCCCTTCCTGCTGAGTGATGCCGTACTGGCGGATTTCGCGGACTCCGACCAAACCGCTGACGACGCCGAGATGCATAATGCCGCGCAGCATGCTGCGGTTCCGTCGCACCGGGCTGACTGCGGCCAAAAGCGCCATACCGAAGCAGTAGCCCGCCTTCGCCGAGGCAAGACCGACCTGGCAGACGCGGCGCAGGCCGCCGGTGTTGCGCCCGATGAGATGGCCGTGCGTCTGCCCGAAGCGGAAGCGGCGGCGGCGCAGCCAGTCGAAGGCGGCCCTCGAGCTCGGCACCACCTCGTCGACAAAGGCCTGCGGGGCAAAGGCGATGCGCCCGCCGGACTTGACCACTGAATCGAAGAATTCGGTGTCCTCGCCGCCGGTCTGGCCACGCGCCAGGCTGAAGCGCCGGTTGCGCAGGCTTTCGTCGGTCATCCTGAGCAGGACATTGCAGGTGTAGCCGGTGCGGATCTCGCCGCCCACCCAGACGGGCAGGGTCGAGTGGAAATCGCCCTTGCGCATCCAGTCCGGCGCGTCCTGGCGATATGTCGCGCGGACCGGGCCGAGCACGGCCGTCGCGCCGGTCGCCTCCGCGGTCGCCACGAGTTCGACGAGCCAGCCCGGCGAAGCCGTCTCGTCGTCGTCGATGAAGGCGACGAGGCCCGAGACGCTGGCATCGAGGCAGGCGTTGCGAGCGATCGAGATGTTGCGCGCCGGCGCGTGGCGATAGCGGATCGGCAGCTTCAGTTCCTGCGCCAGCGCCTTCACCAGCGGCTGCGCGCTCGGCTCGTCGTCATTGTCGGCAACGACGATGCCGATCTCGAAACCGGCGGGGTTCTCCAGCGCGGCGATGGAGCGCAGCGTGTCGGCAAGCGCCGGCCTGCGGAAAGTGCAGATGCAGATGTCGATGCTGCCGCTCTTCTTCGCAGCCATCACGCCGCCTCGCGCGACGGCTGCGGGCCAAGGAGCTGCAGCCAAAAGCCCATGGACCAGCCCAGATGCATGACCATCACCGACACGCCGGCCAGCGCTATGGCGGGGTTGCGCTGGCTGATCGCGGTCCGGATGCCGTAACCGAGGCAGACACCCGCCCACAACAGAAACGGCACGGCCGCCAGCACAAAGATCGGAGACAAGAGCGCCATCAGGACCACCGGAAACACCAGCAGCGGGATCATTTGCCGCAGCTTCGGCATCATGCGATGCTTGAGCACGTTCCTGGCGCGGCCGCGGCCATAGCCGAGATATTGGAAAAACAGGCTCTTCAAGGTGGAGCGCGGATAATAAACCATCTGCGTCTTGCCGCTCATCCAGATGCGGTAGCCGGCCAGACGGAGGCGGTGATCGAGCTCGGCGTCCTCGTTGTGGCTGAAGCTCTCGTCATAGCCGCCGACCGCGCGGAACGCGGCAATGCGCATCAGCGCATGGTGGCCGTGGTCGACCCATTCGCCGGCCGACATGTGGCGGTGCTTGGAGCCGCCGGTGCCGAGCCTGGAATTCTGCGCCGCCGCCACGGCCTTCTGTACCGCGCCCGTGCCGCTGGTCAGCATCGAGACGACGACCGAATCGGCACCCGTGGCATGCGCTTCCTCGACCAGCCTGTCGCAATAATCGGCCGGATACCCGCCATGCGCATCGATGCGGATAAGATAGTCGGCGTCGTCGCCGAAGGTCGCCACAGCAAGGTTGATGGCCGCACTCTGGATGCGCTTCGGATTGGCGATCAGGATGACGCGCGGATCCTCGGCAGCGAGTTCTTCGACGATGCCTTGTGTGCCATCGGTGCTGCCGCCGTCGGCCACGACGATGCGCGCGCCGAGCCGCGCCGCGGCCGGCCGCAACCGCTGGAGCAGCCCGCCGATATGAGCGGCCTCGTTGAGGCATGGGATGACGATCAGGCTCGATGCCGTCGTGCGCGTCATCGGGTTTTGTCCATTCTTAGCCATCCTATGCCAGCGCCTCGGTCGCAAAGCTCCCGCGACCGGCGGTCAGGCCGCGCAGCTTGTCGACGAAAGCCAGGCAATCGCTGCGGTCGTAGCTCCAGGTCCGCGGATTGCGTGCCAGCACCCGCGACTTCAGCTTGCCGTAGTGTTCCTGACCCATTCGGCCGAGCGCGGTGTCGAGTCCTTCGGACGTGGCCTCGGACAGAAGCACACCGATGTCCTGCTGCTTCAGGAACCGGCCGGTTTCGGTGCTCGCCATCGAGATCGGCACGGCGCCGAAGCGGCAGCCTTCGTAGAGCCGGTTGGGAAGCAGCCATTCGGAATTCTGGCCCTGCTCGAAGAAATCGATCGCCCAGGAGAAATGCACCTCGCGGTAGATCGCCGCCATGTCCTCCGGATTACGATAGGGACCGCCGAAGGAAAGCCAGGGCTCGGCTTCGACAAAGGCATGAAAATCCGGGAATTCGGAGAGCGCGGGACGGCCCCTGAGCACCGCTTCGAAGCGTCCGTCTTGCCGGCGGGTGAACTCGGCCAGGAGCTCCAGCGAGCGCCGGCAGCGCAGCGCGCCGAACCAGCCGATGCGCCAAGGCGGCGCTACCGGGCTGTCGTCCTCGCGGCGATGATCCGCCGGCACGGGCATGGTGTCGAAATATTTGTTCTCGATCAGCTCGACCGGCGCCGCGATTTGCCCGAACGGCTTGAAATAATTGGCGACGAAGGCGGGAGAGCTGGTCACCAGAAGCTTGACGTCGCGGGCCAGATGGCGTTCGGCGCCGCGCAACGTCTTGCCGATCAGGTCGTTGCGCAACACCAGCCGATGGATGTCGAGGCACTCGTAGACGATCGGCACGCTGGCGCCGAAAGCGCGCCTGGCGCGGCTGGCAAGCGCCAGCATCTCGAGATTGCGCGCGATGATCAGGTCGGGTCGCGCCAGGCCCGCGAATTTGGTTCCGATCGACATGGCGGCCTTGGCAACTGCGCCGATGCGCTGGGCGAATCGGCCATCGCGCGTCGGTCCGAGGTCGACGGGCTTGATGCCTTCGATCTCGGCGATCGGATTGGAGGTGCGACGGAAGCCCGCCAGGGTTATCCCGGCGCCGCCTGCCCTGAGCATTTTTATCCTCCGGCGCACCGCCGGGTCGGATATGTCATGCACGAGGTACAAGACATGCAGCATGAAACTCGACCGCTTTTGGGCCCGCCACCCAAGAGGGGATGCTAGTACAGCTTTTGCTGCATCGCAACATTTTTGGTGCAGCGTAGCAATCGGCGCACATTTTTTGTTGCGCTGCAAAAACCTCTTGCGGTAGTTTGTGCATGGCGGCGGGCGCCGGTCGCGATGATGACTGGCGCAAAATCAGGAATCCAGAATTTGGAAACCAGTGCATTCGATCCGCCCGAGGGCTCCCTGCGCAGATCGGTCGGGCGCGGCGCCGTCGTCACCGCGATGGCGCAGGGCGTGCGGGTCGCCACCCAAATCGTGTCGGTCATCGTGCTGTCGCGGCTTTTGTCGCCGCAGGATTTCGGCGTCGTGGCGATGTGCGCGCCGGTGCTCGCCTTCATCGCGCTGTTCCAGGATTTCGGCCTGACCCAGGCGACGATCCAGAAAACCGGCATCCGGCACGAGGAGGTCAACTACCTCTTCTGGATCAACACGGCGGTGAGCGCGATCCTGGCCTGCGTGCTTGCTGCGGCGGCTCCCCTGGTGGCCGCCTTCTACGGCGAGCCGCGCGTCACGGGGCTGGTTGCCGCCTTCGGCCTGCAGATCATGGCCTATGGTCTCGGCGCCCAGCATCTGGCGTTGCTGACGCGCCGCATGGAATTCAGCCGGCTCGCCGTCATCGACGTCGCCAGCGCCGTTACGGGCCTTGTGGTCTCGATCGCCTGGACCTTCATCGACCGCTCCTATTGGGCGCTTTTTGCCGGCACGCTGACCGGCGCCGTGTTGCCGACGCTTTGCTACTGGGTGTCATCGCGCTGGCGTCCGGGGCTGCCGCGCAAGGTCGAAGGCATCAGCCAGCTGATCAATTTCGGCGCCGGCATCACCGGCTTCAACTTCGCCAATTTCTTCGCCCGCAATCTCGACAATGTGCTGATCGGCAAATATTGGGGCGAGGCGCAGCTCGGCCTCTACGATCGCGCCTACAAGCTGCTGCTCTTCCCGCTCAGCCAGATCACGAACCCGCTGTCGAAGGTGATGGTGCCGGCACTTTCGCGGCTGAAGGACGAGCCGGACCGTTATCGCAGCGCGTATCTGCGCGTCATGCCGCTGATCCTCCTGGTGGCGTTGCCGGGCGTGGCCTTCGCCACCGCCATGTCGGATACGCTCATTCCGTTCGTGCTCGGCCCGCAATGGCGGGAGAGCGCCAACATTTTCCTCGCGCTGGGCTTCGCCGGCCTGCTGCAGCCGCTCAACAATCCGGCCGGATGGCTGTTCGTCAGCCAGGGCCGTTCGGGCGATTTCATGCGCTGGGGCATCATCACCGCCGTCACCTCGGTGCTGGCCTTCGCCATCGGCCTGCCTTATGGCGCGCTCGGCGTCGCCGTCGCCTATGCGGTCAGCGAATATCTGCGGACGCCTTTCCTCTGGCTCTATGTCGGCAAGGCCGGGCCGCTGCGGGCGAGCCATGTGCTGCACGCGGCCGCCCCCTTCGTGCTCGGCGCGCATCTGGCGCTGGCCCTGGTCTGGGTCGCCAAGCCGATGCTGCCGGCGCAGCCCATCATCGCTCTCGCAGGCGGCGCGGTGCTGTCCTATGTCGTCACCATCATCGTCGCGCTCGCCTTCGGCGCCGGCCGCGAGGCGCTTCGGGAAGCCCTGCGGCTGATCCCGGCGCGCGGGTTCTCGCCCGCGCCCAGCGAGGCGAAATGACCTTGCCGGCGCAAACCGCCAGGCATTCCGGCCGCGGCCGGACAGCCCAAAACTGCTGACTTTTGAGGGTTAGGCAACAGCATGAATTACCGATCGATCTCAGACATGAACGACGCGATCGCGCGGAACCTGCACCGGCTGCCGCGCGACATCGACCTGGTGGTCGGCGTGCCGCGAAGCGGCATCCTCGCTGCGACGCTGGTCAGCCTGACGGCGAATATCCCGATGACCGATCTCGACAGCTTTCTCGCCGGCAAGATCTACACCTCGGGGATCACCAAGCGGCGCGCGGCGCTCGATCGGCAGCATTCCGAAATGCGCAAGATCCTGGTGATCGACGACAGCGTTAGCGGCGGCAACGCCATGCGCGACGCGCGCAGCAAAATCGCGGCTGCCGGCATCCCGGGCGATTTCGTCTACGCGGCCGTGTTCGGCCTGCTTTCGCAGCACAACGAAACCGACATCGTCTTCGAGGTCGTGCCGCATCCCAGGATGTTCCAGTGGAACTTCATGCACCACGTCTTCCTCGAGCAATGCTGCGTCGACATAGACGGCGTGCTTTGCCTCGATCCGACGGCGGACGAGAATGACGACGGCCCGGCCTACGAGAAATTCCTCACCGAGGCGCGGCCGCTTCTCGGGCCGACGCGCAAGATCGGCTGGCTGGTGACCAGCCGGCTGGAAAAGTACCGCAAGCTGACTGAAGCCTGGCTGGCCAAGCACGAGATCAAATATGACCATCTCGTCATGCTCGACCTGCCGAGCAAGGCCGAGCGGCAGCGGCTTGGCGCGCATGGCAGCTTCAAGGCCGAGTTCTATCGCAAGTCGGACGCCATCCTGTTCATCGAGAGCGAGCACGAGCAGGCGATCAAGATCGCCAAGCTATCGGGCAAGCCCGTGCTGTGCGTCGAAACCAACATCGTGAGCTTTCCCGACGCGTTTTCCCTGCCGGCGCTGGAGCAGGCGGCCCGCAACCTGCCGGCACGGCTCAGGCAGATCAATTCGCCCGAAGGGCGCAAGAAGGTCATCAAGACCGCCGCGCGCGCCCTGCTCGGCGAACGCGCCTATGAAATGCTGAAGAGCCGGGTCAAAAGGCCAGCGTAAGCAAAGCCTTACGCGGAACTAAGGTGCCTCGCGCCGAATCGAATTCAGTCGACGCGCTTTTCAGTCGCTGTTTCGATGCCTGTCGCGCCCAGAACCGCTGCATACTTCTGGGCGAAATGCATTAAGCAGCGCGCCGGGCGCGCTGCCGGGCAGCCCTGTCCAGCAAGGCGAAGAAGGTGGCGAATTGGCGCTCGGGATCGAGCTCCGGGCGTTGCGAGAACGTGAGCGCGGCTTCCGAGACCCGCTGATACTCCTCGCGATCGTTCCACAGCCGCCTGAGCGCCGCGACCCAGTCCTCAAGCGGCGCGTCATAGTCCAACACGACGCCGCCGGAGCCGATCGCTTCGGGCAGGCCGCCGCGCCGCGAGCCGACGACGGGAATACCGCTGCAATGGGCCTCCGAGGCAACGCGACCCCACGCCTCTTCCCATTTGCTCGGCGCCAGCAGGATCCTGGTGCGGCCGTAGAGAGTCTTCATGTCGTCGGTGCGGTTTTCGAGCTTGATATTGGAGAACGGCGCGATCGTTTCCGCGATGCGGGCGCGGTGATCGTCATCCAGCTTCCAGCTCTCGACGAACAGGAAAGGGATCTCCCTGCAGGCGGCCGCGATCCGCACCGCCAGCTCGAAACCCTTTTCCTCGTAGGGATTGATAAAGGTGACGTACTCGCCCGTCGTCGGCGTGCTGTAAGAGGCCGGATTGATCGTCGGCGGGATTACCGTGGAATCGATGCCAAGCTCGCGCTTGTAAGTGCGCGCCGTGAACTCGGAATTGGCGATGTAAGACGCCGAGTTCAGCTCGCGCAGATCGCCCCCGAGTTCTTGGAATTCAACATTCCTGAGATAGACCACCAGCGGGACGCCCTCGGCCTCCAGCGCCTTGCCGAGCGGAACCGATTTGTGACACTGCACCACCGCTACGTCCGGCTGCAGCTTCTTGACGGCAAAGGCGGCCGCTTCCCAGGGGAACCAGGCGCGCACCACCGGATAGCCGGGGAAATTGTCGATGACGGCGCGCTGACCGAGGAGCTTCATCTTGGCGCGCGCCTTGTATCCGAACATGCCCTGCCCGAACAAGGCCGCAAGCACCGATGCCTCATGACCGTGTTCGATCAATTGTTCCGCCAGATGATGGGTGCTCGACTGGACGCCGCCGCTGAATTGCGGCGGATAGCCGTTTCCGCCTGCGAAGAGAACTTTCATGGTTCGGCTCCTTGTCACATTTTTCTTGGCCAGTTTTCCTGGCTTGCCGGCAAATATGCCGGCGGGCAGTGTCAGGCAGTCTGCTGCTCGAGATTGGCGAACGGATTGGTGCATGGATGCCAGCCGGTGAAGCGGATCGGATCATGGGGCGAGCTGCGCCAGGCATAATCGGTCAGCATGTGGAACTCGGCGATGACCCAGCGCTCGAAATTCCCGACATCCTGCTGCTTGCGCCTGGGCAGCAATTCGCGCGCCCTGTCGAGCCTCACGGTCTCCAAAAGCGTCACCGCGTCCGCCAGCTTTTCGCTCGGGAATATCCACGGGTTGCGGTTGCGGAATTCGAGCACGAATTGCTGCAGGTGCTCGATGCGCATGTTGAGCGGGCCGAAGTATTTCTCGAGCGTGATGCGGACCAGATCCTCATCCGAGAAGGACGATACGGCCGCAGCGGCGATGCCGGTCGAAGCAATGCCGCCGGCAACAACGGCCAATGCGGTGCGTCGCGTGATCTTCATCGACCCCTCCTTCATGCCAGCCGGCTCGCCGCCCGCAGCGAAAGCGCCGCGGCGGTCAGGCTTGGGTTGGCGCAGGAACAGCTCGGATAGCTGCTGGTACCGACGACGACGAGGTTCCGGAGCTGGTGGTGGATCATGTCGCGGTCGACCACCGAGTCGGCGGGGCCGGTGCCCATCCGCAAGGTGCCCTGCACATGCGATTCGGTCGGCCTTATGCCGCGATCGAATATCTGCTCGACCGGAAGAGGGTTGAGCAGCGCCGGCAGCCTCTCGAGCGCCTTGGCCATGCCCTTGGTTGCATAGTCGGAGGCTCCCTTGAAGCTGACGAAGGCGTTCTCGTTCTTGTCGAGGATCACCCGGTTTTCCGGGTCGAGCAGGTTTTCGGTGACAATGACCAGCGGCAGCGCCTGCCGCAGCCGCCCCTTCTCGGCTCGCATGCCGTGCTGCCAGCGGTTCTCGAAATAGACCAGCGCCGCCGCGTGCTCGGCGCGATGCGGGCCGTCATAGAGGCCGAAATTCAAGCCGGTGGTGATGGTGCTGCCGTCGAAATTGTCGACGCCGTCGAGATAGACCTCGTAGTTCCAGCCATAGGATTCGTGCAGGCCGAGCCCGACGAATTCGCCGCCGAGCCCCGAGCGCAACATGATTGCAGGGCTCTGGATGGCGTTGGCGCCAAGGATGACGAGTTCGCCGCTGACCGAATATTCCTTGCCGTCGCGCAGGAAGGCAACCGAACGCACCGAGCCGGCTGAATGGTCGAGCCGCCGCACTTCGGCGCCCAAGCAAACCGACACGTCCGCGTGCTGGAAGACGTGCATCAAACCATTGTTGGCGGTGAACTTGGCGTCGGCCGGACACAGCCAGCATCTGAGGTTGGCGCAGCATGAGTTGCGCTGCGCCGTCGCGACGCGGGCGCGGGCGGTCGGCATGACGAAATGCTGCTCCGGCTGCGCCGCCTTCATCATCCGGTCCGGCGTCGACATGCGGTGCGGCGGCTGCGGAAACGGCCGCGAACGCGGCAGCATCCGGGCCATGTCGGGGTCGCCGGAGATCGACATGACCTCCTCGGCGTCGCAGTAGAACGGCTCCAGCTCGTCATAGCTGATCGGCCAGTCGTTGCCGACGCCGTATGTGCTCTTCAGCCTGAAGTCGTTGGGATGGAAACGCGGCGTCTGCGCGAACCAGCAGTTGGTGCCACCGCCGAGGCCGATCGTGTAGTTCCACGGCTTGTCGGCATTGTCGGTCTTATAAGTGCTCTCGTCGTCTATGTCGGTGTTGGCGTTCTGGTCAAGCTGCCATTCATGCGTGTTGTGGCGGCCCCATTCCAGCACCAAGACCCGGGCTTTGCGCCGCTTCAGGAACTCATGCAGGAAAAAGGCTGAACCGAACCCGGAACCGATGACGACGAGGTCGAAATGCTCGTTGGCGATTTGTTCGGGCTGAACGTCCATCACCATCAGATCGAATCTCCCGAAACGCGCACGATCATTATCGACCCTCCATCATTGTCGGTCCCACTGTCGTTCGCCGGAGCCATGCGGCGGGAAGCTGGCGGCGGACACTGTCATGCCGCCATCCTGCCGATCGAGTGGTATTCGATGCCGTAGCGGGCGATGACCTTCGGGTCGTAGAGGTTGCGGCCGTCGAAGATGACCGGTGTCGTCAGCGCGTCCTTGAGCGCGTCGAAGGAGGGAGCCCTGAAGCTCTTCCATTCGGTACAGATGAGAAGCGCGTCGGCGCCGCGCAGGGCCGCTTCCTTGGTGCCGCACAAGAGAAGGTCCTCGCGCTGGCCGTAGATGGCCTGGCACTCCTGCATGGCCTCCGGATCGTAAGCCTGCACCTTGGCGCCGGCGGCCCAAAGCGCCTCCATCAGCGTGCGCGACGGAGCCTCGCGCATGTCGTCGGTGTTCGGCTTGAAGGCCAGGCCCCACAGCGCAAATGTCTTGCCCTTGAGGGCGCCCTGGAAATAGCGGTTGACCTTGTCGAACAGCACCGATTTCTGCGCGTTGTTGCGCTCTTCGACGGCGCGCAGCAGCTTGGCGTCGAACTTGACGCCCTCGGCGGTCTTGATCAGCGCGCGTACATCCTTGGGGAAGCAGGAGCCGCCATAGCCCAGGCCGGGATAGATGAAATGGTAGCCGATGCGCGGATCGCTGCCGATGCCCTTGCGCACCTCCTCTATGTCGGCGCCCAATTGCTCGGCGAGGTTCGCCATCTCGTTCATGAAGCTGATCTTGGTCGCCAGCATGCAGTTGGCCGCATACTTTGTGAACTCGGCGCTGCGGACATCCATCACGATCATCTTCTCGTGGTTGCGGTTGAACGGCGCGTAAAGCTCGCGCATCACCGCCTCGGTGTCCTCGCTCGACGTCCCGACGATGATGCGGTCCGGCTTCATGCAGTCGGCGACCGCCGAGCCTTCCTTGAGGAATTCCGGATTCGAAGCGACGTCGAAGGTCAGGTCCTCGCGGCCGCGCGCCTTCAGCGTCTGGGCGACCCTTTCCTTGATCTTCTCGCAGGTGCCGACCGGCACGGTGGACTTGCCGACGACAATCTTGGGCGCGTCCATCTCGCGGCCGATGGCCTCGGCGACGGCAAGCACGTATTTCAGGTCGGCCGAGCCATCCTCGCCAGGGGGCGTGCCGACCGCGATCATCTGGATCTGGCCATGCTTGACCGCCGCGGCCGCGTCGGTGGTGAAGCGGATGCGGCCGGCGGCGTGGTTCTCCTTGACGAGAGCTTCCAGTCCGGGCTCGAAAATCGGGATGAAGCCCTGGTTGAGCCGGTCCACCTTCGCTTCGTCGATGTCGACGCACACCACCTCGTGCCCGACTTCCGCAAGCACCGCGGCCTGGACGAGACCGACATAGCCAATTCCAAACACTGTCAAATTCATTTGGTTCTATTCCTGTTTAAGGCCGGGCCGCAAAGACGGCCCGGCCAGTTAAGATGTCCCCCAGGCCCTGTATGAGGCCTAGATATTCGGCATGATCCGCATCCCAAAACCAGTTCCTACTTTGGGGGACATGCCTAGTTGCTGTTGGTTATGGTGCATGCCAGCGACTCCGGGAACTGGCACGGCTGGCCGAGCGCTGTGAAAGCGATGCGCTTGACCTGCATGGTCACCTTGCGGCCGGGATCGGCAAAGGCGCCCATCCAGTTGGTCAGCTTGTCGCTGCCCCACAAGCTGAAGAATATTTTTTGCGGATTGGTCGGCAATTCGTCCGGGTTGGTCACCTCGTTGACCAGCTTGCCGTTGACATACCAGCGCAGCCGGTCCTTCTCCCAGACGAACCCATAGTCGTTGAAGCCCTTATCGGCGCCGCCTTCGACGTCGACCAGCTTGCCGTTCTTCGGCTTGCCTTGGATGTAGCTGTTCACCTGGACTTTGGTCGGGTCCTTGGTGAGGACCTCGAAGTCGATCTCGTCCCAGGGCTTTTTGTCCTGCGGTCCGATATAGGTGAAAAAGGCGGCATTGAGGCCGGATCCGGTATCGGTCTTCATCCGCGCCTCATAGACGCCGTAGCCATAGCGCTGCTTGGTCTGGACCTCGGCGCAGGCGAAGTCGCGATCCTTCAGCTTGCGCTTTTCGAAGCTCAGCGACAGCACGCCGTCCGAAAGCCGGACAAGGTCCTTCGACCATGTGCAGTTCTGATGATTGCCGTTGCTCCAGCCGTCGGAGACGAACCAGCGCGAACGGTCGAAATTCGAAAAATTGTCGACGAAGGACGGCGCGCTCTGCATCTCCTCGGCATGCACCGAATGGGGTGGTGCCACAATGGCGGCCGCGGCCGCAACCAGCGCGCCGGCGAGCCAGAGCTTAAGCGTCTTCGACCTATTCGAATTCGCGCGCGGCATGCTGCAAGCAGCCGCGGTGGAGGTGTCGTTCGGATATGCGTTCATGACAAACTTACCTTTGTGCTGTCCGCCCCAACCCAAAGTCATTCCTGGCCCGCCTCCAGAGAGCCGCTTCTGATCCTCCCCCCTCTTACTCCTCTAATGTTTTGCAGCTATGACCGCGCCTGGACGCGCCGTCAGCCTCTGCCCGCAGACCTTGCCTGTGCGGCCTGCGAACCGGGTTGGCCGACACCATCGTCGACAATCGCGTCGAGCGAATGACGCAGTTCCTTCATCAGACCTTTCTGGCGCGTGAGTTCGGCGATGCGCCGCTCGTAATTCAGGATCGCGCCGGTCATCGTGTTGACATCCGACGACTTGTCTGTCGACGCTGAGCCGTTCTCCGTTGCCTCGACCAGGAAAGCGGCGTTGGTCGCCGTCGACCGATAGCGGTTCTCCAGCCCGGTCTTTTCCGCTTCGATCTCGGCAGAGATCTGGTCGAACAGCTTCGCCAGACGGTCGAGCCGCTGGAGATCGGTCTGCCGGTCACGAGCCGGATCCCTGGATCTGAAGCCAAAAATCGAAGCCATTCGATCGGCCTTTCGAAATTGCTGCACCGCAGCATAGCTTGCCATTCTCGGGGCAAGTAGGCAACCTCGTAGTTTCGGAAAGCGGATTTTTTTGGGAACGGCGCCCGCGCTGACCGCTTTTGTCGGATCATTCCGTTGCGGCACTTGTTGCCGGCAACAGGAAGCGCATCGGCGGCACCTGCTGCTTCGCAGCAATGCCGGCGCGGCGGAGCAAGGCGTCCAGCTTGTCGGCCGCCACGCCGCGAACGATCGGGATCAGATTGGACTGGCTGGCCAAGGCATAGGCGGCGGCCGATGCCAGGCCGCGCTCCGCCTTCACGTCAAGGAAATTCCGCAGCCGGTATTTGTCGCGCACATGGCGCTCGTGGCGCCGCAACGCGGCCTTCGAGCCCTCCGGCAGGTTGCCCAGCGCCAGCAAGGCCAGGTCGGCATCGGCAAGCCGCTTCAGATCCTGCGTCCTGTGGCGGCCGCTCAGCGAATCGGCGCGAACGATCGCGCCATAGCCGCAGGACTTGATGATCTTGAAACGCGCGCCGCAGGCGACCGCGCGCGCATAGAGCTCGTAGTCCTCGCCGAGCCGCAGCTTTTCATCGTAGCTCAGCCCGTGACGATCGAGGAACGCCCGGCTGATCACCGGCTTCAGGAAGCCCAGTTCGCCGCGCAGCACGCGGCGGCGAGAAATGTTGCCTTCGATGAAACGCTCGAAGTCGAGGAATTGCGGTTCTGGCGCGAAGGACGGAGCTGCGACCTTGGTGGGGTCGGTCGCGGCATCGTCCCTGATCAGCATGATGTTGTCCGCCGCGAAATCCCAGTCGGCGTTGGCAAACAGCCGGCGGAAACGCCCTTCGAGGAAGAAATCGTCGGCGTCGAGGATGCTGATGAAAGGCGAAACGGAAGCCTTGATCGCGGCGTTGCGCGCAAAGGACGGACCATGGTTGACGTCGAGACGCATCACCTTGAGCCGACCGCTGCCATCATCGGCGGCGTGCGCCACATTCTGTGTGTCGTCGGTGGAGGCGTCGTCGACCACGACGACTTCCGCCACCTCCGCCTCGCGCAGAGCCGAAGCGATGGCGACCGGTATGGTCCGCGCCGCGTTGCGGGCGGCGATGATGACGCAGACCCTTGGGGTTGTCACGGCCATGATTCACCTTTCGATTGCGTGAGTGACAGCCCACCTATGAATGCAAAACCGATCTTCATGCGTTGCCCCGCACCGGCGCGGCCGCGGCCGGCCGCTCGAAGATCCGCCGGCTGAGATCGGCGGAAGCCGCCCAGCCGGCCTCCGCCAGATAGCGCACCGGCTCGCGACCGCAGAGCTCCCACAGCACCGTTCGCCGCTGCGGCCAGCGCAACGAGGACAGCCAGGGCGCGATCACCATGTGGAAGAGGTCGGCATTGTCGATGCGCGCCAGGATCCGGGTGGCGCGGTCCGAAAGCAGCGTGGCGGTACCGCCAAGCAGAACATCGGCCGCGCGCAAAGCAAGTAGCAGCGTGTCGGCGAGGCCCTGCTCAGCGGCATGGTCGAGCAGTTTCTGCTGCTCGGCTTCGTTCAGCCGGCCGGCCGCGGCTCTGACGTCGCAGACATAGCCGGCGCAGGGCTCGCGGTTGAAGAAGGCTTTGGCGACGCTGATGCAGGACAAGAGCAACGTGTCGGACGCCGATATCAGGGGCATGGAGGCGCCCGCAACCTTGACCTCGCGCTTGCGGCGCAGGAAGCCGTCGATGTCGCGCGGGCTCGGCGAGCCCGGCTGCTGCAGCCGATAATGGAGATCGACCGTTGCGGCCCGCACGCCATCGTCGCGGACCATGTGCTGCTCGCCGAGGAAACGCACCCACCAGATCGACCGGGACTTGCCGGCGACCTCGTAGCCGGCCGAGCGAAGGGCTTCGCGGGCGGCAGCGAAGCCGGACGGGCAAACCAGAATATCGACGTCGCCGGACGGCTTCATGAAATGGTCGCCGTAGAGCAATTGCTGCTGGAGCGGCCCCTTCAGGAAGACGAAGTCGATCTGCCTGTCCTGCAACACCTGATGGATGGCGATCGAATCGCCGATGCAGGCTGCATTCATCGACATGGTGCGCCGGCGATAACCATCGAGCCATGCGAGCAATTCGGGAGGCGTCGCGCCGGTGGCCCCATGCGAGAGAGCCTTGAGCATAAAGACGGCGACCTTGTTCAACCTCGCAATGTCGGCAATGTCGGCCACGCAGATTGCCGGAGCCGGCATACCGCCATGGTCGACCGCGCGCGCTGTCGGATTGAAGAACAGCCGCAGACAGGCCTGCACATAGGCGACTTCGTCGGCACTGCCGGTCGCACGCAGCCTGTCGTAAGAAGCATCCTGCACGGTCATGCCCGTTGTCGTCTCTCCGCAAAACCGCCCGCAGCGGCGTTTATACCGCAACTGCGAAGAAAAGCATCGCCAAAAAATCAGGAGCGCCATCCAGCGCCTTCCCAAGCCGCCTCGCGCCTGCAACCTGAGCGTTCATATTCGCTCATGGCCGATCACTTTTGAAGACAAATCCGGTGGCGGCGAGGTGAGCCGGCATTCGCTATTTTCTGAAGTATTTTCTTCGCGATTCCCACATAGCCACTTAAGCTTACGGACTTATCCCAATCAAATCATACGCTTACTTAGACGGCAAAAAGGCGATGTTGAACGTTCGAGCGGTGTTCGCCCGAGATGCAAAAGCCGGCGGCGTCATCACTGACGCGGGCCTGCGCAACCAAGAATTGATTACTGCCTGGTAAATCAGGCTTGACTCATAAATGTTGCCGTGCAGCAATTGCGATGCAGCATAGCAATATGCTGGCGGCATTCCGACGCCGCTTCCAGTCTTAATTGGAGAATAGAATGGAACAGAATGTTGAAAAGCAAGAGTACGAGACCCCAAGCCTGACGGTTCACGGTTCGATCGAAACGATCACGCAGGGTGCCTCCGGGACCACGGCGCTTGACGCGGCATTTCCCGCGCACACACCGGTCGGTGAGCTCACCTTCTCCTGAGCTTGCAGCGCCCGGAGTTGTCGCAGTTGGGGGCTCCGGGCGTTCTTTTTCTTCAAACGGTTGACCGGGGGCCCCTGCACTGGGCTCCCTGGACTCCCTGAGGATCGCAGGCAACCGATCCCGGTCGAGGTCACGCAGGCGTTCAACAATGAGGTTTTAGGATGCACTGGAACCCATCGAACCATGACCGCGTGGTCGCGAGCGGCGATGCCGTGGCTTGTGAATTCGGCAACGGACTGGCGCTGCTCCATCTCAAATCCAACATCTACTACAGCCTGAATGGCGTCGGCGCCTACATTTGGGAGCTGATCCAGGAGCCACGACCGATCCCCGACATAACAAGCGCGGTGCTCACCCGCTATGATGTCGATACAGAACGCTGCAAGGCCGATGTCGAGGGCTTGCTCAAGGGACTGATCGAAGCCGGGCTTGCGAGGTTCCACCATGAGGAACTGGCCTAGGGTCCTCTCGCTTAGCGGCTCAGAGGCGCTGTTTCTGGCGCGCTGCCTGGCAGTGGTCAGCCTCGCGCGGCTGGGGCTTACGCTTTCGTCCTATAATCGCATGCGTGCGCTGGTGACTCGACTGGAAGCGAGGAATGACGCTGGCATCGGCGATCTGCGGCGCGTCGCCTGGGGCGTTGCCGCTGCTGGACGATACGTGCCGGGCGCCAGCTGCCTTACCCAGGCGCTCGCCGGACAGTATCTGCTTGCCCGCCAGGGCAAGGCCTCCACGATCAGCATCGGCATCGCGCGCGACCCCGGCGCCGATCTCAAGGCGCACGCCTGGCTGATCAGCGGCGACCACATCGTGCTTGGCGGCTCCATCAACGGCTTTGCCCATCTTGTCGATCACGGACACTAGGCGATGAGCGGCGTCGCCGGAATTCTGCTCAGACAGGATGGCAGCCCAGCGGCGGCGGCCGACATCCAGCAGATGCTGGCGCGCATGCGCCACCGGGCGCGCGACGGCAGCTCATGGTGGACGGACAGACACGCAGCACTAGGCCATGCCTGGCTCAACACGACCGGCGAGCAGGGCCCTGGGCCGCTGACAATGGCCGGCGGCAAGCTCGCCATTACGGCCGATTGCCGGCTGGACAACCGCGAGGAGCTTCTGGCGCAGCTCGGTGTGCGCGACCGATCGGCCGCCGACGCCATACTGCTGATGCACGCCTATCTCAAATGGGGCGAGGCCTGTCCGACCTACCTGCAAGGCGATTTCGCCTTCGCGGTCTGGGACGCCGAGCGCCGGGCGCTGTTTTGCGCGCGCGACCATTTCGGCGTCAAACCTTTCTACTACCACTGCGCCGACAGGCGCTTTGCCTTCGCCTCGGAGATCGGCCCACTTCTGGCGCTGGATGGTGTCGGCAGGGCTCTCAGCGAGCATCAGATTTCCGGCTTCCTCGCCGGCCTGCCGGACGATCCGCAATCTACGCTCTATGCGGAGATATTTCGCTTGCCCGCTCGGCACAGCATGACGGTGACCAACAATCAGGTCGTGCTGAGCCGCTACTGGGAGATTGAGCCCTCACAAAGGCCGCAGCGTTCGGATGCGGCGGACGAGTTCCTGCATCTTTTCGCGCGATCGGTTGAAAACCGGATGCGGGGCACTCCGTCCGTCGGTGCCATGCTGAGTGGTGGGCTCGATTCGTCCTCGATCGCCTGCATGGCCGGACTTCAAGCTGCGGCGACGCAGAAGCCGAAGCTTAAAACTTTCTCGCTGGTGTTCGAGAGGGGGTCTTCGATGGACGAGCGGCCCTTCATCGATGCAGTGCTGGAGCAATATGGGCTCGACGGCACGCTGATCGCGGTCGGCGACTATGCGCCCTTCGCCGAGTTTGATCGCATTCTGGAGGAACAGGAAGGGACCTTCCTGGCGCCCGGTCTGTCCTTGACCCGCAGCGTCTATCGCACCGCGAGCGCTAAGGGCGTCACAGTGCTTCTCGACGGCCACGGCGGTGACGAGGTCGTGTCGCAAGGTCATGGGTATCTGCATGAGCTCGCCCATCGCGGCAGGTGGCTGGAGCTGTGGCGCGAGCTGCACAGTGCCGCCAACACCTATGGCGACGGGATGCTGCCTCTGTACTTCAAGTTCCTCGCCGCCTACGGGCCGGCCTGGCGGATTGCCAGGATGAGGGCGAAGGCCAGGCGCCTTCTCGGAAAACTGCGGCGCAGACCCTCCCATGCACCGCGCGTGGCCTGGGCAGGACTGGTCAATCCGGGGCTTGCCAGGCGTACCGATCTCGCCGAACGTTTCCATCGCGCGGCCTTTATGCCCGCCAATGTCAGCACCAGCGAAGCGCTCACCCATCGCTGGCTTTTGTCCACCGGGCTGGTGCCCCATGCTTTCGAGGTTCTCGACAAGGCCGCCGCCAATTTCGGCATCGAGCCGCGCTATCCGTTCTGGGACAAGCCGCTGGTCGAATTCTGCCTGGCACTGCCGGGCGAGGAAAAGCTGCGCAACGGCTTCGGCCGCCATGTGCTGCGCCGGGCTATGGAAGGCGTGCTGCCGCCGGCGGTGCAGTGGCGGCGCGACAAGATCGATTTCACCGCCAGCCTGGTCAAAGGCATGATCGTCAACCATCGCGATCTCCTGGACCGGCTGCTGGTGTCGGACAACGACTTGATCGCCCCCTATGTCAATCTGCCCGAGGTGAACGCGGTCTATGCGCGCATGCTGCAGCGGCCCGAGCAGGCGACGCTGCCCGACGTCCAGCATATCTGGCGTTCGGCCTCACTGTCGCTATGGCTGCGGCAGGTCCAACAGCATGGAAGCCCTGCATGAACTCTCCAGCCGCTTCTCTTGCCGCGAGGCCCGGCTCCACCATCGAAGCGGCCCCTCGAAACGGGCGTGTTCGTCGGTTTTACAAGGCGTACGGCCTGACGATCGGGTCGGAGGTGGCTTTGCCGGAACTGGAACCGACCGCGCCGGCAACCCCGGACATCGAGATCGCTGTTGGGCCGATCGATTTTCCGGAGGCTGCATTGGCGAACGCTGCGGCCTTTCGCTTCGAGCCGACACGCCAATACCTGTCCTGGCAAGCCGTTGGCACTTTCCTGATCAGCGATGCCTCCCGGATCGATGTCGATCCGGCGCCGGGCGTCGATGATCCGCTGCTTGCCTTTCCGCTTCTCGGTCCGGTGCTGGCGCTCACGCTGCATCAGCGCGGTCTGCTCGTCCTGCACGCCAGCGCGATCGCCGTTGGCGGGCAAAGCGTGATCTTCATGGGCGACAAGGGTGCCGGCAAGTCGACCACGGCGGGCGCGATGATCCGCGCCGGTCACCTTCTGCTTACCGACGATGTCGTGGCGCTGGACCTGTCCGCCCCCTCACGGCCGATGATCCTGCCCGGCTTTCCGCAGCTCAAGCTTGCAGCGGATGCCGCGAACGCCATCAGGATCGGCCGAGCGGAGGTGCGGCCGCAGGTGCATCCGCAGATCGAGAAGGCGCAGCATCGCTTGCAGGAAGGGTTCTCCGGCGAAGCCGTGCCGGCGGCCCGGATCTATGTGCTGGAGCGCGACGGGCAGGCGGCGATCACGCCGCTAAAGGGCGCCGCCGCGCTGCCGGCGATCATCAAGTTCTCCTATGTCACGCGGTTCGGCCGGCAGGCGCTGGTCGGCGATTTCGCGTCCACCCATCTCCAGCACTGCGCGCAGCTTGCCGGCCGGATCGGCGTCAGCCGGCTCGAAGTGCCGGCAGGCCTGGAGCGGATCGATGATGCCGTCGCCCTGATCGAGCGCGATCTGGCCCGGGCAAGGTGAGCAGCGGCATGGGCTGGTCCTCGAAACTTCGCCTGACACTTTTGCGGGACGTGGCCGGCTTCGGTGGTGTCATGGCGCATATCGGCGGACAGCGCACGCTGACGGCGCTTGCCTTCCTGGTCCTCGGGAGTCTGACCGAGGGCCTTTCGATCCTGCTTTTGATCCCGCTCTTGCATCTGATCGGCAGTGCCGACCAAGATTTCGCCGTGCGCGTACCGGGCGCCTTGCGCTGGCTGGTGCCGGGCGGCACGCTCTCGCTGGTGACGGTGCTCTGCCTGCTCGTCGCGCTGGTGGTGCTGCAGGCGATGTTCAACCGCTTCAAGTCGCTCTACATGGCGCGGCTACTCTACGACTTCGTCAACCGGGTGCGCATGAACCTGTTCGAGAGCATCGGCAAGGCGCGCTGGGGTGTCTTCACCCGCATGCGCAGCTCCGATCTCGACCACGCCTTGACCGGCGACATCGACCGCGTTCAGGCGGCAGCCTTCTCGCTGCTGATGCTCGCCCAGACGGCGCTGCTGCTTGCCGGCTATCTCGTGGTGTCGGTGTTCATCTCGCCGGTGATGACGTGCTTCGCGATCCTGATCGGCGTGCTCTTGTTCATCGCGCTGCAGCCCTTTCGCGCGCGCGCCACCGCCTACGGTCGCGTGCTGACCGGCAGCCGCCAGGACCAATACCGCACGGTCTCGGAGTTCCTCGGCGGCATCAAGGTGGCCAAGAGCCTGAATGTCGAGGCGAGCTATTTCGCGCAACTCCGCGCGACGCTGGACAAGATGAAGGCGGACAATGTCGCCTATGTCCGCAACAGCACCATCGGCACCGCGCTGTTCCAGGTCGCGAGCGTGATCGGGCTCAGCCTGTTCATCTATATCGCGCTGGTCCGCTTCCATCTCTCCCTTGCGGAAATCGTCGTGTTGCTCCTGGTCTTCATGCGGGTCGCGCCCCGCTTCATGGACATGCAGGTGCAGGCGCAGCAGATGCTGATCAACCTGCCGGCCTACACCGCCATGCAGGCCCTGCAGGCGCGTTTCGATGCCGCGCGCGAGATGGAGTCCGGCGATGCCGCGCAGAACGCAAGGCTGTCGCTCGACAGGGGCCTCGATATCCGCGACGTCTCGTTCGCCTATGGCGCCGGCGATGGAAGGCCGGTGGTGAGCGGCATTAGCTTCGGCCTTCCCGCCGGCGAGGTGACGGCGCTGATCGGCCCGTCCGGTTCGGGCAAGAGCACGATCGCCGACATGCTGCTTGGGCTGCTCGAGCCGAGCCAGGGCAAGATCCTGGCGGACGGTGTCGAGATCACCGCGCAAAACCGCAGGGCCTGGCGCGGCCAGGTGGCCTATGTGCCGCAGGACGTGTTTCTGTTGCACGACACCATTGGCGCCAATCTGCGCCTGGCGGCGCCGCAGGCCGGCGACGACGAGCTGTGGGCGGCGCTGCGCAAGGCTCATGCGGCCGACTTCGTCGAGCGGCTCGACGGGACGCTCGAAACGGTGGTGGGCGATCGCGGCGTCAGGCTTTCCGGCGGCGAACGTCAGCGCATCGCGCTGGCACGGGCGCTGCTGCGCGAACCCTCGCTGCTCATCCTCGACGAGGCGACGAGCGCGCTCGACTGGCAGAATCAGTCGCTGATCGCTCAATCGATCGAGGAACTGCGCGGCAAGATGACTATCCTCACCATCGCGCATCGGCCGTCGATGATCGCCTTTGCCGACTGGGTCGTGGCCATCGAGGGCGGCCGCATCGTCGAGGTCGGGCAATATCAGCGGCTGAAAGCAAAGTCGGGCAGCCGGCTGGCCAGGATGCTCTACGGCGAACGGGCCGAACGGGAAACCGCAACATTGGCCGACAATACGCCGCCCCCGGCGCCGGCTGAAAGATCAGCGGAGGCTGCCGCGCCGGGCGGTTAGCTTTTCGCCATCGGGCACCTTGATGCCACGGTCGGCCTGCCGCGCCTTGTCGGCGGGTATCGGCCCGCTCCTGGCGATCATGGCGAACACCAGAACGAAGTACCCCACCTGAATGACGACAGCGCAAATCACGGCGCGCATGATGATGGTGCCAAGCGATTCGCCGTCGAGCCAGGACCAGCCGACTACAACAGCGAGCGTGAATATCATCCCGACGATGAACTTTGGCAAAGACATGCTCGTCGGCCCGTCAACCGGCACGCGCATGCAGAGGCTGTGGCTTACCCACCCGCGTAACTCCCCGTTTCGCCAGAGAGCTATTTCTGGCTGCCCAATCCGACCGGTTGCTTCCGGCCTTTCCGACCCATCCAGACTATGACAGCAACAGTTTGCCACTCTATTAAGGCGAGACCTTTGCGGCAAGGCCAAATGCACATGAAGCCAAGGGTTTCGCGGCATCGACTCTGCCATGCTGCGGCGCACACCCCTGCATCGCCACCTATTCACTATAGCGAAATCCTCGATAGTAGAATCCGAAACATTAAGCAGTATTTAATGCGATGAACTTACCTGAACGAGTGATTCTTACGACCTGCAACCGCCGTTCGTCTGCAGCAAAGAATGCATCGCCCAAAATCAGCCCGAAAGCTGTACTACATTTCCCAAAAAACCTCTCACCTTGTCATAAACATGCCACAAAGGCCAAAATTTGGGCACGGCAGGTTTATTATTTGGTCAATTCATGACGCGAACATTTCACGCGAATGGGAAATTGTGTGTTGCGCTGCAGCATTTTTTTGGTATCGTGCCGTAAACCATCCGTTCAACGTATGGAGCTTTTGCATGAGGGACGTCGCCAAGCCGGCTAATGCGGGTTTTTCGCAGGCCGGCATTGATTTTCCACCCCCCATCGGCGGTCTGCTCAAACGCAGTTTCGATATCGTCGGTTCCCTGGCGGGTCTGGTCCTGCTCAGCCCGCTCTTTCTGATGGTCGCCCTGCTGGTCAAGCTTTCCGACCGCGGCCCGATCTTCTACGGCCACAAGCGGATCGGTCGCGGCGGAAGGATTTTCGCCTGCCTCAAATTCCGCACCATGGTGCAGGATGGCGAGAAGGTGCTCGCCGCGCATCTGGCGGCCAATCCGGATGCCGCCGCCGAATGGGCGGCGACGCGCAAGCTGAAGGACGATCCGCGAGTGACGCGTGTCGGCGCGGTGCTGCGGAAGCTCAGCCTCGACGAGCTGCCGCAAATCATCAACATCCTGCAGGGCGACATGAGCCTGGTCGGGCCCCGCCCTGTCGTACGCGACGAGCTCGAGATCTACGGCAGCGCCGCAGTCTATTATCTGAAGTCGCGCCCGGGCCTCACCGGGCTGTGGCAGGTGAGCGGGCGCAACGACGTGTCCTACGACACGCGCGTCGCCTTCGATCGCCACTATGTCGAGAACTGGTCGATGGTCGAGGACATTCGCATCATCGTCAAAACCGTGCCTGCCGTGTGGATGGCGCGCGGCAGCTATTGACCGCCAGGCCTGTCCCGCCAATCTCGGGACAGGCGTCCGGCAGTAATCTCATCGGGCGGATGGGGCTAACGCGGATCGGAAACGTTCATTGAAAAACCACCCCCTCGGACTCCTTTCCAAGGCGCCCAGCCGGTTTGCGGCCGTGGCGCTTGCCCTGTCTCTTGCGATTCCCACTATGGCGGTGGCTGGAGACTATCGTCTCGGGCCGCAGGACAAGCTCAACATCCGCATCGCCGAGTGGCAGACGGTCGACGGCACGTTCCGCGACTGGTCCTCCATCAACGGCGACTATTCGGTCGGCCCCGCCGGCACGCTCTCGGTACCGTTCGTCGGCGAGATGCAGGCGGCCGGCAAGACGACCTCGGAGATCGCTGCGGCGATCGGTCTCGCGCTGCAGCGCAAGCTGGCACTGCCCGACAAGCCTGAAGCCTCGGTCGAGATGGCGCAGTTCCGGCCATTCTACATTTCGGGCGAAGTGCAGAACCCTGGCCAGTTCCCCTACGTGCCGGACCTTACGGTACTGAAGGCGGTGAGCATCGCCGGCGGCATCCGGCGCAACGCCGATTACGGCCCTCAGCTCGGCAAGGACCTGGTCACCGCCAAGGGCAGTTTCGATATCTATGACGACCAGCGGCTGCGGTTGATCATAAAGCGTGCGCGCATCGACGCAGACCTTGCCGGCAAGACGAGCTTCGAGATTCCGAAGGAGGCCGTGGACGACCCGAGAACGCAGGCCATCGTTGCCGACGAAATGCAGATCCTCACGGCCGACCAGAAGGCGCTGAACCTGAAGCTGGACGCGCTTGATGACCTGAAAGGCGTGCTCGAAGGCGAGATCGAATCGCTGCAGAAGAAAATCGCCAACCAGCAGCAGCAGGTGGATCTGGCGCAGCAGCAGCTCACCAGCATCGGTCCGCTGGCCCAGAAGGGCCTTGTCGCCAATGCGCGACTGCTCGATTCGAAACAGTCGGTGGCGGACCTGCAGGGCAAGATCCTGGACTATGAGACGGCCATCCTCACCGCCAAGCAATCGATCAGCAAAGCTGATCAGGACGCCATCGATGCCCGCAACACGCTCAATTCCAACCTGGCCGCGAGCCGGCAGCAGGCCGAGGCCGACCTGAACGAGGCGACGCTGAGGACTGCCATGCAGAAGGGCCTGATCGCCGCGGCCTCGGATCCCGCAATGGCGGCTGCCATAACAGGCGGCCAGGAACCGGCCCTGCTGTATTCGCTGGTGCGTGTTGCCGACGGCAAGACCAGCGAGATCGACGCCAAGGAAGACACGCCGGTGCTGCCGGGCGACGTCATCAAGGTGAAGCTGGCGCCGAGTGCCGGCGGCCCACCCATGGCCAGCCAGTAGCCGGGCGCCCGGGCCTCGCTCAGCGCGGTCCGCGGGAGGAACAAGTCAGGCTCGTTCGCGCCAAGGTGCGGGCGAGCAATCTGTTTGGACCGCTTGAAGGCATAGAATGCAGCCTGCCGCTCCGCGTCACGTCTACCTCAACCTCGACGCCATCCGCGGCGTGGCGGCGATCAGCGTGATGCTCTATCACTTCTCGCCCTTTCTGGCCGACGGCAAAGTGCTGCCGTCGAGCTATCTTGCGGTAGACCTGTTCTTCCTGCTCAGCGGCTTCGTCATCGCCCACGCTTACGACCGCAAGATCGAGAACGGCATGGGCTTCGGCACCTTCCTGGCCATCCGCCTGATACGCCTCTACCCGCTCTACCTCGTCGGCACGTTGCTCGGCTGCTTCTATCTGCTGATCAAGAACAGGCTGATTGCGACGGAATACATGCCGTTGTCGGAGATCGGCACGCAGCTCACGACAGGCATGCTCTTCATTCCGCTGGTCGGCGATGCCTACCATACGATCTTTCCGCTCAATCCCGCTTCGTGGTCGCTGTTCTTCGAGCTGATCGTCAACATCGCCTATGCCGCCGTCTTCTTCCTGCTGTCGAAACGTGTGCTGACGGTGCTGGTGGCTGTCAGCCTGGTGCTGCTGATCGTCGCCTCGGCACTTGCCGGCACGCTCGATTTCGGCATGACCGGCAAGACCATCATCAGCGGGCTGCCGCGCGTCTGGTTCTCCTTCTTCCTCGGCGTGCTGCTCTGCCGGTCGATGGCGCGCTACCAGGATGGCCTCGGCTTTCTGCGGCGCGGCTGGTGGGTCGAGGCCGCGATCCTGCTTACGCTGATCGTCTTCGCCATCGCGCCTGCGGGTGCTGCCGGGCGTGTCGCCTACGACCTCGCCTCTATCGCCGTCGTTTTCCCGCTCATGGTGGTGACCGGCGCGGTGGCGCCGACCGCGCCGCGACTGGCTAGCTTCTATGGCTGGCTGGGGCGGGTCTCCTACCCGATCTACATCATCCACACGCCGCTGCTGATGATCATCGCCGGGGCCGGCAAGGCCGCGTCGGTCGACCCGTTCGCGCATCATCCCTGGTTCGGCATCGTCATGGCCGCTGCGGTTATCGTCATCGCCGACATTGCCACCCGCATCTATGACGAGCCGGTGCGCCGCTTCCTGCAGCGGCAAATGCAGCGCTCGCGAGCCGTGGCCTAAAGCGCGTCGCAATCTTTCAGATTTGCTCCGCGCTCTTTTAGGTTTTGCTCTTACGCATGTCCTTGACCCGAAACCGGTTCTCGCTTTCGGGGGACTAGGCGAAAACCGCGATCAGACCGGCGCCGGCATGTGGCCGCTGGCAGATTTTTCATCCTGGACAGGAATGGCAACCCGCCGTCGCCGGGCAACCGGCAGCGGGTTCAGCTTGAACAGGCCATAATAGACGATGAAGGAGGCCATGAAGTAAGGGCCGAGGATCTCGACCTCGAAGAAGGAGCGGATCAGCATCAGCCCGACGGCGCCGGCGAGCACCACCGAATCGGCGCTCCAGACCCCGAACACCACCTTCGAGATATGGCCGTAGAAGGCGCGCAGGATGATCAGCGCCAGCATGGTGACGCCGACGAAGCCGATCTCGACCAGGGTCTCGATATAGGTGTTGTGGAAATGGAAGCCGGTGCGGGTCGTGATGTAGAACTCGGCCCACAACCGTTCCGGATCGGCGAACCCTTGCACCCAGTAGGCGGCATAGCCGTAGCCGAGCAGCGGGTGCAGCTGCGCCGCCTCCCAGCCCTGCTGCCAGAGATAGGTGCGGCCGGTCAGCGTCGAATCCTTGCCGAAGATGCCGAGCACGACGTCCAGCAGGCCAAGGTTCAGCGCGGCCACCACGCCGGCTACCAACGCGCCGCCGCCGACCACGAACAGCACGCGGCGGTAGCGCCGCGACAGGACCCTGCTCATGGTGAGCAAGATGACGATGCCGAGCACCGCCGGCAGCGAGGCGACGGATGTCGCCGAGTGGGAGATTGCCAGCATGTATGCCGACATCAGGATGATCGGCGCGGTCCAGAAGAAGCTCAGCCAGTTGCGCCGGTAAAACATCAGGAAGACGAAAGACAAAAAGATGCCGAACGACGAGAAGAACCCGACCTGGTTCTTGGAGGCGAAGGCGCCGACGAAATTGAAAGTGCCGTCCATTATGTCCAGCGCGTAAGCGTTGACTTTCAGCGAGTAGAGCAGGACGACGAATATCCCGATCAGCGATCCCAGGACCAGCGTCCGCACGCTGATGGTGCGGGCCGCGATATAGGCACAGACGATATGCGAGGAATATTGCACCGCCGCACGCGCGCTGATGCCGGCGGCCTGCGACCAGAAGACCGACAGGCAGACATAGGTCGCGAAGAGTATCGGCAGCCAAGCGTTCGAGAGCTTCCAGCTGAAACGCCGGTAGTCGACGAAGAACAGCGGCAGCCAGACCGCGTAATAGGCGAGGATCAGGACCTGACCGAAATTGCTGGAATAGGCAAAGGCAAGAACGGAAACCGCGACGGCAAACGCGCCATAGGCCTTGTTTGCCTCCGGATCGAGCAGAATGGATTTTGGAATCTTCATGCCGGATTTTTCGTCCGTTCAGCCTTGGAGCAATTCCAGGAAAAGTGTGTGACTGTCTTTCGTCGGGAATTGCGTAAACAACAGTTAGCGCGGTTCAGTGTCTGATAGCCGGCACGAGCCGACGTTCGGCCCTACCGGGTTCATTGTGCACTGCAGCATAATCTATCGCCCTATCGCCGGTGGCTCAACCGGAAATGTTGCCACGGGCAAAGAGGCGTTATCACAGGCATATTGCACAGCGAAAAGGCCGGAATGGGGCGGCCTGTTGCTCGTTGGCGGATGAATCCTTTCCGAAAATCGATTTCGATTGCTCATGGGAGAAGGTCCCCGAGCAAGATGCCCAGGCGGCCGCCGCGTTCTTCCGAGCGGAGGAAGCGGTGGCCTTTATTCTCCGGCGTCGTCGCCGACTTTGCAATCTTGAAGTGTTGTCCTGATCGGGGTGCAGTCTTGACGACCGAGAGGCGAAAGCTCGACATCACCACCGAGCGCGAGCTCTCCTGCAGTTCTTCCAGAACCGCGCGGAGGTGTAGCTGGAGGCCTGTCATGGTAATGCGGTCGTTGCAATGAGATAGGACAACCGCCTACGCTGTGAGGACTCTTATTGCGCTGGAGAGAAACGAATGGCCAAGCCGCGAATCTTCCTGGGCTCGTCAGGAAAACAGAAGAAGCTGTTGCAGGCGCTGCAGCGTGGCCTTGAAGATATTGCCAATGTCGAACCCTGGACGACATCCTTCAATCCCGGGACGACAACGCTGGGGCGTCTCCTGGAGCTGACGCGCGAGGTCGACTTCGCCGCTTTCGTGTTCGCCCAGGACGACTGGACGAGCGCGAGCCAGCCGGAATCGACCACCACTATTCCCGCCCAGGCTTCTCCGCGAGACAATGTGGTTTTCGAGGCCGGCCTGTTCGGCGGGGTTCTCGGCATGCGCCGGACCTTCATCCTGCACGCGAATGGTGCCAAGCTTCCCAGCGATCTGCTCGGCCTGACGTCGGTACGCTACGGCGAGGCAGCGACCGCCGCGGAGACCAGAGCAATCAATCAAAAACTGCGAAATGCCATCGAAAATGAGGGGCGAGTCGCCCGCATAGAGGGGTTTTGGTGGCAGTTCTCCCTGTCAGAGCGCACAGCAAGGGAGCCTTCCGCGGTCAGTCTGCTGAGGATCTCGCGGGACCGCAACGGCGCGCTGGAGCTGAACGGCCGCTCATGGCAAGAGAATGGCAGCCTGTCGGCCAGATACTGGAGCGAGGCGTCGAAGGAGAAAGGAGAGTCTTCGGGCATCTTCTACTATTGGAACGGGGAACGGCCGTTGGACGCGAACGCGCCGCAGCTGCACGGGACAGGCGAGATCCGGCTGGAATCCGCCGAGCGCGCGTCCGGATATTTCACGACACGTTCGGACACGAATCCGGAGGTGAATGCGCGAACGTCCGGCGTCTATCTGCGCGCCGATCCGCAGGACTTAACCATCCTGGACGGGAACGACAATCAGCGGCGCGTGGAGTTGATCGCAGAACGGCTAAGTCACTGGAAGTCGATCAAGAATGTCTGACGACAGTGCTGGCAGTCGCGGCGAAGGCGCCGGCGCTTGACGAACGGACCGTTCGGCCCAACAGATTGTCGGGAACGTCTCGATCCCGGAACATTTGGGCGGATGCAGGCTGGGGCACTGACCGACTATACCGTAAGGCTGTTCGAGCGCGGCTATATCTGCCTGCCGCTTCGTGCCGGCGGCAAGCATCTCGACCTCGCGGCCATGGAGTATGATCCGTTGCACCTGCGGACGCTGCGCAAGGACCTGAAGGAACTGGCGTTCACCTCCATCACCTTCCAACTGGCGCAGAAGCCGCCGGGCCGCAGCGACGTCGCGCGCTGGTTTGGCGACTTTGCCGGCAATGTCGGCATATTGGGCGGATTTGGGAACCTGATGATTCTCGATTTCGATGACGACGCCGGCTACCGTGCCTGGCGGTCCGGTCACAAGGCGATTGCGAACGGCACGCCAATAGCAAAATCGCCGAGCGGATTTCATGTCTATCTAAGAACGCGGGAACCGGTGATCTCTTCCAGCCTCCATTTCGGCTGGCGCCGGGTGGGTCACGCGAAGGCGCTGGGCGGTTATGTCGTGGGCTGCCCGTCGGTGCTGAAGGACGGCTCCTCCTACAAATGGATCGAAGGCCAGTCGCCATTCGACATCGAACCTCAGGTGGTGGGCAATCTTGACAGTCTTTCGCTGCGCCCCGTGTCGGTGCTCAAGCATTGCTATGACCGCCTGCTCAAGCGTGGCTTCTTCGAACAGCAATGAGCGGCTCACCTGTGGCGGCTGACATTACCGTCGTTATCCCGGCAAGAAATGCGGCTGCAACCATCGAAGCGGCACTCGGCAGTCTGGCTTCCGACAGAGCGGTCATCCGCGAGATTCTCGTGATCGACGACGGGTCGAACGACCAGACAGCTGCGATGGCGAGGCAAAGCGCGCAACGTCACGGCTTGCCTCTGGAGGTGGTGAGCGTTCGACTGCGCAAAGCGGGCGCCGCACGCAATGTCGGACTCGAGCGGGCAAGCGGCACATCCATATTCTTTCTCGATGCCGACGACGAGGTGATGCCCGGCAGCCTGTCGCGGCTGAGCGCGGCGCTGGCAGGCCGGCCTCTCGCCGGCCTTGCCGTCGGGGCCAGCATACGGCGCACAAAAGGCCGGCCGGACAAGCTCAAGGCACCGCAGGGCTACGTCCCGGACCGGCGAGAGAATGTGCGGCGCTACCTTCGCAACGAAGTGTGGCCAATCGCGATGGGAAGCGCGCTGGTCGCCGACTGGGCGACCGCAAACCTCCGCTTTCCGGAAACGATCGGCCTCGATGAGGACACCTGCTACTGGACCGCCGTGCTGGCCCGTGCCGACGTGGTTACCGTCGAGACCCCGGTGCTGCTCTACCACCATGACGAGGAACGTATGGCGCGCCGCTTCATCACGGCACCGCGCAGGACCTTCCTTGCCATAACGCTGGAACTGAACGGGCTGGCTGCCGTCGGGGTCGAACGGGAGGCGTTGCAGTGGCGGAAGGCCTGGATAGCTCAGCGGATCGCCCGACAGTTGATCAGGCACCGCAAGTTCGCCGATGCTGGCGGCATGATGCGCGCGGTCCGAGTGCATAAGGAGCTGGGCCGCAGTTGGAAGGCGATGCGATATCTGGCCAGGATCCGAATCGGGCGACTGACCGAGACTGAGGCTAGGATGTCGCCAATGCCCAATTCAGCGACCTCGCGCCGCACGCTGATCATATGCCACGACCCGCCGTTTCGGCCGAGGTCCGGCGCCGATCTCAGGAATTTCGGCAACGCCATGGCGGCAGCCGCGTTCGGCCCGGTCTGCCTGGCCTCGCTCCTGCCGCGAAGCAGCGACGTCCAACCTCCCGGGCCGGACATTCGCGTGACTGAGCTCATCAACAAGTCCGAACCGCGAGCGCCTTCGCTCGCCCGCTGGAGGGCCAAGGGCGAGAGCCGGATACCGCTCCCGGCGCTGGCGCGGCTCAAGGCGCTCGTGGCGGATTTTCGCCCGGATACTATTGTCGTCGAAGGCGTTGGTCTGTTCAGATTTCTCGCTCCGTTGCGGCCGATGGTCCGGCAACTCGTTCTGGACATGCACAATGTCGAATCGGATCTCGCCGGTCAGTTGCCGCGCAAGAAGCGTTGGCGGCCGTTTTCCTCAGACCTCAGGGCGCTCGAGAGAAAGGCGGCAGCCATCGTCGACCGTATCTGGGTGTGCTCGCAACGGGACCGTAAGCGGCTGGAGGCGTTTGTCCGGCCGCAAGTCCCCGTCCACATCGTGCCAAACGGCATCCCGCGAGCGGACGATCTGCCGCGGCTACTGCCGCTGCAACGAGCCGTCTCGGACGCGTTTCCGCTCATCCTTTATGTTGGCCATCTGAGCTATCAGCCGAACGTCGACGCCGCCGAGCGGCTGGGGCACACCATCTTGCCCCGCATTCGCCAGACGCTGCCGACCGCGAAGCTCGTTCTTGCCGGGCGTTCGCCCGAGTCGCGCGTTCGCGCCCTGGCAAGACTGGATGGGGTCAGTCTGGTCGAGGATCCGGACGATATCAGACCTCTGTTGTCCGTTGCCCATCTCGGCATCGTCCCGCTTGCCATGGGCGGCGGCACGCGCATCAAGATCCTCGAAGCAATGGCCTGGGGGGTCCCGGTCATTGCAACGCCGCTGGCAGCCGAGGGTCTCAACCTGATCGAGGGCGACGAGGTGCTTCTGTCGGACACCGACGAGGGATTGGCCGACATAGCGGTCAGACTTTGTTCCGACCATGCGCGCATGGCCAGCGTTCGCGCCCGGGCCCACGAGGCCGCGTGGTCGCGGTTCGGGCCGCAGGCGATCCGCGATGCCGTCGGTCAGGGCCTGGGCCTGGATGCCACCCGCGTCGACGCCGACTGTCACCAAGTTCAAGCCGTGAGCCGCGGATGATCCCGAAAATCCTGCACCAGACGTGGAAGACCGACATCGTCCCGGCCCGCTTCCAAGGCTATGTTGAGAGCTGGAAGCGGCATCATCCGGACTGGACGATGATGTTCTGGAACGATCGGACTTTGCTCGAGTTCGTGGCCGCACACTATCCCAGCTTCCTGCCGACCTTTTGCAGCTACGAGTATGGTATCCTGCGCGCCGACGCGGGCCGCTATCTGCTTCTCCACCATTTCGGCGGCGTCTATGCCGATATCGATTGCGAATGCGTGGCGCCGTTCGATCCGATCCTGGGCGAGGATCGGATCGTGTTCTGCACGGAGCCGGACGCCCACGCACGCCTCCAGGCCGGCTTTCGCGGATTGCCTTACCTTCTGTTCAACGGGACCATGGCCAGCCCGCCGGGGCACCCGTTCTGGCTTCATTTGCTGTCGTTCCTGCCCGGGCTCGTCCGCGCAAAACAGGCGATCGACGCCACCGGGCCTTGCGTGCTTACCTCCGCGCAACTCGGCTATCCAGACCAGACGGCGTTTGCGATCCATCCGGCCGAGTTGTACTCGCCTCTCGATTCGTCGGGAAAGCGGGCGGGCAGCGGCGGCATGACGTTGTCGATCCACCACTGGGCGGGCACATGGTGGACGCCGGAGAAGCCCGCCCGGTTGCGGCATAGGCTGCGCAAGTTGATCTACCAGGCCCGGCACCGCCTGACGCGCGGGACTGTGTCCGATGAGCAAGCCGCCCGGCAAAGCGTCAGCCAAGCGGCCGTCGCGGCGCCGCCGCCATTGGGATCCAACCTCGCCGTGCTGGTGCCGCTGCGCGATGCGGCCCAACACATAGAGCCATTCCTCGCCGCGTTGCGGCAGCTCGACTTCCCAAAAGACAAGATGAAGCTCGTCTTTTGCGAAGGCGACAGTTCAGATGGCAGCTGGGAGCGGTTGCAAGGCGCCACTGCGGCCCTGGGCAAGGACTATCGCGATGTCGTGCTGCTGCGGAAAAAACTCGGCACCGAGCTTGACCGCGACAAGCGAGCGAACCGGCAGCTGCAACGCTTCAGGCGCAGCGGCATCGCCAAGGTGCGTAACCATCTGATCGATCATGGGCTGAGAGACGAGGACGACTGGGCGCTGTGGATCGACATCGATGTCTGGCGTTTTCCAGCGGACGTCGTGACCCGGCTGATTGCAAGGGGGCACCGCATCGTCGCGCCGCACTGCGTGAAAGTCCCAGGCGGCGACAGCTTCGACCTCAACAGTTTCGTCACTGTGCGGCACAACAGAGATCATAACTACTTCCGCCATGTTCACGACGGTCTCTATCAGCCTCCGCGGCACACACATGCAAGGCTGCATATGAGCGACGTCCGCCACCTCGACAGCATCGGCCTGGACGGTGTCGGCGGCACCATGCTCTTGGTCGATGCCGCCTTGCATCGCGGCGGCCTTCGCTTTCCGGAGATCCCCTATCGCGACCTGATCGAGACCGAGGGTTTCGGTGCCCTGGCGAACGATCTCGGCATCAGGCCGATCGGACTGCCGCGGCTGGAGATACAGCACGTCCCTTGGTGAGGCCCGTCTTTCCCAGTTTCCTTCCAGAAACGGCCGGCCGCGGAGGGCAGCGTCGCAGGTGCGCGCGGGCAGCGCCGCGCCACCATCAATCGTGCAACTCTCTCGCGATTGGCGGGCCAACGCTGAAGCCCGAGAACATCACCTCGAAGCCTTCGCGCTGCGGCGAGCAGCACATCATGCCGACGTTGACGCTCCGCGAGACCGGGAAATGGGCCAGCCGCACCGGTTTCCAGCGGCCGTCCGCGGCTTCGAGGTACTGAACGCGAATGGCTTCGGCGTGGCGGGTCAGACGAATCCGTACGCCGTCGGGGTCGGTCGGAATGCTGACCAGCGACCAGTCGGAGGCGTCGTTGGTGACGACAACGGAAAAATAGGCGAGGCCGTCCGTGTATTCGATACCGGCCTTGATCCAGTGCGTTTCGCTGAGCCGCAGCATCAGGCCGGCCTGATCGTAGAGCGCCTTGTATTCGCCCTTGACGGTGACCTCGGCGCTGAAGTCGCCCGCCACGGGACGATAGAGGAAATGGCCATTGTCGCGGCGGAAGCCGTAGAAGGTCTCGCGCCAAAAATCCGTCTCCTTGCCGGTGCGGACATGAAGCGTCCCGTCGCCGAACACATGGTGCGGCGGCGGGTTGAGCCAGGCCATTCCGGCGAAGTCGGACGTCATGACGCCTGCCCGTCAGCCGGCGAACGTATAGGCCGTCTTGACAGTGGTGTAGAACTCCACGGCGTAGCGGCCCTGCTCGCGCGGGCCGTAGCTCGAGCCCTTGCGGCCGCCGAACGGCACATGGAAGTCGACGCCCGCCGTCGGCAGGTTGACCATTACCATGCCGGCTTCGGAGTTGCGCTTGAAATGCGTCGCGTGCTTCAGGCTTGTCGTGCAGATGCCGGAGGTCAAGCCGAACGGCGTGTCGTTGGCCACAGTCAGCGCCTCATCATAATCCTTGACGCGGATGACATTGGCGACCGGGCCGAAGATTTCTTCGCGCGAGATGCGCATGGCGTTGGTGGCGCCGGTAAACAGCGCCGGCCTGAGATAGAAGCCGGGAGTCTCGCGCTCCAGCCGCTCGCCGCCGAAGGCGAGCTCGGCGCCTTCCTGGCGGCCGATGGCGATATAGTCCTCATCCTGCTTGAGCTGGGTCTGGTCGACGACCGGGCCGATCTGGGTCTTGGCGTCCAGCGCGTCGCCGATGACCAGCTTGTCCAGGCGCTCCTTCATGGCGTCGACGAAGCGGTCGTGGATGCCTGCGGTGACGATGAGGCGCGAGGACGCGGTGCAACGCTGGCCGGTCGAGAAATAGGCGCCGTTGACGGCGCAATCGACGGCCACCGCAAGGTCCGCGTCGTCGAGCACGACGAGCGGGTTCTTGCCGCCCATCTCGAGCTGGAACTTGCGCATATGCTCCACACTCGCCGCGGCGACACGCTTGCCTGTGCCGACCGAGCCGGTGAAGGAGATGGCGTTGACGTCCGGCCTGTCGAGCATTGCCTGGCCGACGACAGAGCCCTTGCCCATGACGAGGTTGAGCACGCCCTTGGGCAGCCCGGCACGATGCAGGATGTCGACGATGGTCCAGGCGCTTTCGGGAACCAGTTCCGCCGGCTTGAAGACGATGGTGTTGCCGTAGGCCAGCGCCGGCGCAATCTTCCAGGCGGGAATGGCGATCGGGAAGTTCCACGGCGTGATGATGCCGACGACGCCCACGCCTTCGCGGGTCATCTCGACGCCAACGCCGGGCCTGACGCTCGGCACCATCTCGCCCGACAGTCGCAGCGTCTCGCCGGCGAAGAAGTCGAAGATCTGCGCGGCGCGGATCGTTTCGCCGACGCCTTCGGCCAGGGTTTTGCCTTCTTCACGGGCGAGAGACCGGCCGATCTCGTCCTTGCGTGCCATGATCTCGTCGGAAGTCTTCTTCAGCACGGCATGGCGTGCCAGGGGGCCGGAGCGCGACCAGCCCGGGAAGGCCGCCTTGGCGGCCGCGATGGCCTGCTTGGCCTCCTCCGGCCCGGCCGAGGCGTATTCGCCGACCACATCGTTGGTGTTCGATGGGTTGATGTTGCGCGAGCCGGCCTCGCCCAGCCACTCGCCGTTGATCAGGTTCTTGCGGAGCACGGTCATCTTCATTCCTTCGAGATTGGCTTGTTTCTTCGAGATTGGCTGGCGTGGCAAAGCGCCGGTCATTTGTCAGACAAATGATATAGCCATGGTCTGCGGAAACGTCTACCCGAGAAGCTTTCGATAAAGGTAGGCGCGCGGCGGTGGAAGTCCACCGGCTTCGTCCGCGCCCCATGTCACGACAAAGGCCTGACGGCCTCCTTCAGACGGAGAACGACCAGAACAGGCAGGCGAGCGTGACCGCGGCGAAGATGACGAAGAACAGGCTTCTGAGCAGGATGTTGCGGCGAAGCTCATTCATGGCGAGATGCGCGCCGACGATCGCCGGGACGAACAGGAATCGCCAGTTGAGAAGGGTCCAAGGCACCTCACGCTGGCCGAGCGCCCATCGGGCGAGAAGCGAACCGACAATGGCGGCGAACAGCACGATCGTTGCCCAGAAGATCGCGTCGGCGGCATGCGTAAGCACAACCCCGGCGGCGCGGATGGGCAGGATCATCATCAACAGCGCGCTGAAGAAATAAATGGCGGCGATGGCCAGGAACGAACCCGCGTCGGCAATGCCGTCGAGGCGCTTAACGCCGAAGGCGCCTTGAGGGTAGCCGTGCTTGGCGACCGCCAGCGACAGCGCCATCAGCAAGGCGCTCAGAACCGTGACCAATGCGAATGCGCCGAGAGCCTTGCTCATGCCGTTCCCTGTCGAGACGAATCACGGGAGTCTAGCAGAGCGCGGCTGCCGAAAACCGCAATTCACCTCGCGGCAGTATCGAAGCGTCAGGGCTCTTGCGAGGCCGAGTGGAGTTCGGCCTTGCGCCGGGCGGTCTCCAGGCCGACGTCGATGAAGCGGCGCGCATGGCGGGCCAATTCCATGTTGTCGGTCCACAATTGCGCCAGATCGCCGTCTTCCTCAAGAGGTTCTCGCCGACGATCTCGGAGGAGAAGGATTCGCGTCGAGCACGACAGCGCAGGCGGGGCCGGTGCAGGCGTGGCGACGACGCTGGTCTTGTCCGGGATATTGGCCGATCTAGGCGACCTGACCGGCCCGATTACACATTGGACGCCTTCCGCCGGCGCTGACCTATCCGATGCGAGCGCCGCTTGCCGGATCGAACAGATGCAGCGCCGCTGGGTCGGCGGCGAGGCGGACCTCGTCGCCCGGTTTGACATTGCTGCGGCCCATGACAAAGACGCAGATCTGCTGGTTGGCCAGCCTGACATAGAATTGCGTCGACAGGCCGAGCGGCTCGACGACCTCGACCTGACCTTTCAGCGGGCCGTCGTCGGCCAGCCGGATGTGTTCCGGCCGCAGCCCGACGGTCAGCGCATCGCCATCCTTCAGCGGCAATCCGTCCGGCAGCCTCAGCTTCTGGCCGTCGGCCAGCACGGCATCGACCTTGCCGCCCTTGGCGACCTTTGCCGGCAAAAAATTCATGCCGGGCGAGCCGATGAACCCGGCGACGAAAGTGTTGGCGGGACGATCGTAGAGCTCCAGCGGATGGCCGACCTGCTGCACATAGCCGTCATGCATCACGACGATGCGGTCGGCCATGGTCATCGCCTCGACCTGGTCGTGCGTGACATAGACCGAGGTCGTCTTGAGCTGCTGGTGCAGCGCCTTGATCTCGGCGCGCATGTGGACGCGCAGCTTGGCGTCGAGGTTCGACAGCGGCTCGTCGAACAGGAAGACTTTCGGATCGCGCACGATGGCGCGACCCATGGCGACGCGCTGGCGTTGACCGCCGGAGAGCTGGCGCGGCAGGCGGCCGAGAAACGTCTCCAGCCCGAGGCGCTTGGCGGCGGCGCCAACTCTGCCGTCGATCGTCGTCTTCTGGGCCTTCTTCAGCATCAGGCTGAAGCCCATGTTGGACGAGACGTCCATATGCGGATAGAGCGCATAGGATTGAAACACCATGGCGATGTCGCGGTCCTTCGGCGCCACATCGTTGACCAGCCGCTCGCCGATTCGGATCTCGCCGCCGGTGACCTCCTCCAGGCCGGCGATCATGCGCAGCAGCGTTGACTTGCCACAGCCGGACGGGCCGACCAGCACGACGAACTCGCCGTCGGCGATCTCGAGATCGACGCCGTGCAGGATGCGCAGCGCTCCATAGTCCTTCTCGACATGTTGCAGGGTGACGGAAGCCATCGATTATCCTTTGACAGCGCCGGCGGTAAGGCCGGTGACGAGATAGCGTTGCAGGAAGGCGAAGAAGATGCAGACCGGGATCAGCGCCAGGATGGAGGCCGCCATCATCTGCCCCCAGTCGACGGCGAACTTGCCGATGAAGGTGAGCAGGCCGACGGCAAAGGTCTTCTGCTCGTCGCTGGAGATCAGCATCAGCGCGAACAGCAATTCGCTCCAAGCGGCGGTGAAGACGAAGCCGAGCGTCGCCCCCATGCCGGGCAAGGTGAGCGGCACGATCACCCGGCGCATGGCCTGGGCGCGCGTGCAGCCGTCGATCATCGCCGCCTCCTCCAGATCCTTCGGAATGCTGTCGAAGAAGGACTGCATGAGGAAGGTGGCGAAGGCGGTGTTGAAGGCGGTGTAGATGATGATCAGCCCGGTCAGGCTGTTGGTCAGGCCGAGATCGCCCATGATGCGGTAGATCGGCGGGATGACCATGACCAGCGGGAAAGTCTGGGTCAGCAGAAGCAGGATCGCTAAAGTCGCTTTGCCGCGGAAGGTAAAGCGCGACATCGCATAGCCGGCAAGCGTGGCGATGACGGTGACCAGTGCGGCCGTCGACACCGAGACGATGACGCTGTTCAGAAAGTAGCGCGGGAAGTCGGAAGCCTCCAGCACGGTGGCGAAGTTCTTGAGCGTCATTTCCGATGGCCAGAACGTTATGCCTTCGGAATAGAGCAGCCGCTCCGGCGTCACAGAGATCTTCAGCGTCCAGAAGATCGGGAACAGCGCGAAGACGACATAGGCGGCGATCGCGGCGTAGAGGCCGATGCCGCCGGCGATGCGCGAGGAGGTGGAGCGGCCGGCGATCATCAGACATGCCTCACAAGCGTGCGGCGGACGGCGATCAGGCCAACCGCATAGGCAATGAGCAGCACCAGCAGCAGAACCGCGACTGCGGACGCATAGCCTTTGTCCAGCGACTTGAAGGCGCTGACATAGATGTAGACCGGCACCGTGCTGGTCGAGCCTGCCGGTCCGCCCTCGGTCATGACGAAGATCAGGTCGGCGAAGGTCGCGATCCAGATGGTGCGCAGCATGACGGTGATGACGATGGTCGGCGCCAGGAACGGCAGCGTCACCTTGGTGAAGCGCTGCCAGGGCGAGGCGCCGTCGATGGCTGCCGCCTCATGCAGTTCCGACGGGATCGACTTCAACGCCGCAAGCAGAGTGATGGCGAAGAAGGGAATGCCGAACCAGATGTTGGCGACGATCGGCCCCCACATAGCTGTGGCCGGATCGGAAAGCACGTTGGTCGGCTCGGCCTTCAGGCCGAGCGCGAAAAGCCAGTGCGGCAGCGGGCCGATGATCGGGTTGAACAGCCAGGCCCAGGTAAGGCCGGAAAGAAAGGACGGCACCGCCCAGGGCAGGAACACCACGGCCTGCACGACCTTGCGGCCATAAAAGGGCTTGTCGAGCAGCAGCGCCAGACCAAGCCCGAGGAAGAACTGGAAGAACAGGCTGGCGGCCGTCCACCAAAGCGTGTTGACCAGCGCCTGGCCGAGCACCGCGTCGGAGAGCATCGCCTGGTACTGGCCGAGCCCGACATATTCCGATTTGAAGGCGGAGAATTTGCGGAAGGAATAGCTGATGCCGATGATCAGCGGCACCAGGAGCACGACGACCAGCAGGACGATAGCCGGCGAAAGATAGAGCCAGGGCTCGATCGCGGCCTTGCTCAGCCGCTTCTTGCGCGGCCGGCCGGTCGATCGGATTTCGGACACTGCGTAGGTCATTCGATTTGGCTCTACGGGTGATGGTGAGGCCAGCGTGGCGACAGCGTCCTTCTCCCCGTTCACGGGGAGAAGACGCCGGTTCACCCTCCGTAGCTGCAGCGCAGCTGCTGCGGAGGAGGGCAGGCAGATGAAGAGCGGAGGCGACTTTCAGGATTCGGCGCTGCCCTCATCCGTCACTTGTCCGTGAATGTCGTTCTCCCAAAACCGCTTCGCACTTTTGGGCGACATTCATCGGGTGACACCTTCTCCCCGCAAGCGGGGAGAAGGAAGAAAGGTCACTTCTTGTTCTTGGCCAGCCAGGCCTGCTGCTCCTTGGTCAGGAACGCCGCCCACTCGTCGGCCACCTGCTTGGCCGGCTTCTGGCCAAGCAGCACTTCCTGGAAGTTCTTGATCGCCACCTGGTCGACGAAGTTGCCGAGGTTTTCCAGATGGGTCGGCGGCGTCACCATTTCATATTTCGAGCTGTCGTTGAGCTCGGTGAACCAGCCCTTGAACTGCTCGGTCTTGAAGTGGGCGTCCTGATCGGCGCCGTTGTGGATCGGGACGACGCCGACTTCCTTGGCCCATTCCAGATTGTCCTTGGGCGACAGCAGCGTCGCCATCAGCTTCCAGGCTTCGTCCTTGTGCTGCGAATTGGCGAACATCGCCCAGCCGGCATAGCCCAGCGTCGGATAGGATTTGCCGCTCGGGCCGACCGGCAGCGGCGCGACCGCAAAGTCGTCGGCGCTCATCTTGTCGGCGATGCCGAGCAGCGCGTCCGGATCCTGGTTGAGCATGGCGCAGGTGCCGGAATAGAAGCCGGTCACCGTCTCGTTGAAGCCCCAGCTCACGGAATCCTTCGGCGCCAGGCCGTTCTTGTACATGTCGGCCAGCATCTGCAGCCCCTTGACCGAGCCCTCCTCGTTGATGGTCGAAGTGCCGTCCTCGGTGAAGTAGCCCCCCTTGCCGTTGGCGATGTTCATGAACATGTGCATGCCGTTGAAGGCGCCGGGCCCGCCGCGCAGGCAATAGCCGTATTTGCCGGGGATGGCGGAGATCTTTTTGGAGAACTCGACGAACTCGTCGAGGTTTTCCGGCGGACGGTCAAGACCCGCTTCCTTGAACAGCTTCTTGTTCCAGAACAGCGCGTTCACATAGTAGCCGTAAGGGATCATGAACTGGGTGTTGTTGACTGTCGAGCCGAACTGCTTGGCCCGGTCGCCGAGCGTCTTGGCGTCGTCCCATTTGGCCATGTAGGGGCCGAGATCCTCGAGCTGGCCGTTGTTGGCATAGAGGCCCATCCAGCGCTCCGGCATCTCGACCACGTCGGGCGTGTCGCCGGCCTGAACCATGGTGAGAAACTTCTCGAACGCCTGGCCCCAGGGCAGCGAGACGAGCTCGACCTTGATCCCGGGATTGGCCTGCTCGAATTCGGCGATCTGCTTCTTCAGGAATTCGGTGCGCGGCGGGCTGGTGATGACCTCGACCATCTTGATGGTGGTGTCGGCCAGCGCGGCCCCGGCGGAAATCGCGAGGCCGGCAGCGGCGGCAAGCAGGATTGTCAGTCTTTTCATGTTCGGAACTCCCATTTTGAACACCTTATTTTTTTGCCTTGTCGAAGGCCTGGGCGATGTCGGCCCAAAGATCCTCGACATTCTCCAATCCGACGTTGAAGCGGATGGTTCGGGGGCTGACGCCGAAGCGCGCCATCGAATTGAGACCCGGCGTCTGCTCGAGCGAGGCCTTGGCGGGCACGACCAGGCTTTCATGGCCGCCCCAGCTGACGCCGATGCGGAACAGCTTCAGCGCGTCGATGAAAGCCGGAATGTCGACATCCTCCGCGACCTCGAAAGAGAACAGCCCGGCATAGCCGGCAAGCGTCTTCTTGCCGGGATGATTGGAGTAGGCGGGATGGTTGACCCGCTCGACCTTGCCATGCGCCTTCAGCCGCTCGGCGAGCGTGAGACCGCTCTTCATATGATGCGGCAACCGCAGCGGCAGCGTGCGCAGGCCGCGCAGCAGAAGCCAGCCCTCGAAAGGCGACAGCTTGCCGCCAAGCGATGAATAGGTCTGCTCGTTAATGTGCTTGATATGCGCGGCCGAGCCCGCCACCACCCCGGCGACGGTGTCGCTGTGGCCGCCGAGATATTTCGAGGCCGAGTGCAGCACCAGATCGACACCATGCGAAATCGGCTTCTGGAAGACGGGCGTCGCCCAGGAATTGTCGATGGTGGTGACGATGCCCTCACCCTTTGCCAGCCGCGTCAGGTGCTCAATGTCCTGCAGCTCGAACATCATCGAGGTCGGGCTTTCGAGGTAGAGCAGCTTGGCGCCGGGAAGTGCTGCCGCCACCGCATCGGGGTCCGAGCCGTCGACATAGTCGACCTTGATTTGCAAGCGCGGGAACAGGCGCTCGAACAGGCGGTAGGCGTCGCCATAGCAGTTGCGTACGGCAACGATCCGCTCGCCGGCGCCGACGAAGGCAAGCACGGTGGCGCTGATAGCCGCCATGCCGCTGGAGAAGCCCCGCGCGGCTTCCGCGCCTTCCAAGGCCGCAACACGCGCCTCGAATTCCATCACCGTCGGGTTGTCGCCGCGCGAATAGATCGGCTGCCTTCTCCTGCCGGCAAAGGTGTCGGCCATTTCGGCGTAATTGTCGAAGGTGAAGAGCGATGTCTGGTAGATCGGCGGCACCACAGCGCCGCCGGGGAACGGATCGTCATGCGCGAGAAGAGTCGCCGCCTCGCCGAGATAGTCGCTGGCCAAAGAAGCCGGGTCGAACCCTGTGGGATGCTCGTTCATTTACGGTCCAAAAGCTTGAGGTTGGCGGCGCCGCGCTTCAAGTCGTTTTCGACAGTAGCGATGAGCTTCAGCGCTTCGGCCCGGGCTCCCTCCGGGTCGTGCGCGGCGATGCGGTCGAAGATGGTGCGGTGATAGGGAAAGCTGGCATGGCCGAAATCGCGCACGCCGAGCGGATGCTCCCAGAAGCGGTGGAACAGCTCGTGCATGGCGCTGATGATCTGCTCGAACAGCGGATTGCCGGAGGCGCGGTAGACCGACTGGTGGAACTCCCAGTCTTCCTCCGACGACATGCCGGCGCGGCTGTGGAAGGCTTCTTCCATGATGTCGAGCTTGCGCTCGATCTCGGCGACCTCAGCCTTGCCGGCGCGGACGGCGCAAAGAGCGGCGGCCTCGGCCTCCAGCGCGCGGCGGATCTCCAGGGTGCGCATCAGGCCGGCAAAGTCGTTGCCGCCGGCAAGGGTCAGCGGCATGTGCAGCATGTCGGGCGAAACCGCCGCCTTGAGGTAAGTGCCGCTGCCCTGGCGCCGCTCTACGAGGCCCAGCCCCTCCCAGCGGGTGAGCGCCTCGCGAACCGTGTTGCGGCTGACCTTAAGGCGCTCGGCCAGGATGCGCTCGGTCGGCAGTTTTTCACCGGGACCCAACGCCTCCTGCCGCACGAAGCCGGCCAACGCCTTCAGAACCGCATCATCGCGGGCCGTCGTCTGGATCGGCGGGAGAGGGTCGGTCACGCTGGTGAATTCCGAAAGTGGTTCAATGGTCCAACCAATTTCTGCATGAACGAAGAGGTGAGTCAACCACGCATGGTGCGATTCGACGATTTCGATCGGTAGCCGACACTGCGCGAGCGGCGTCAGCCGCTCACGCGCCGAGCTTCGCTCCAAGTTGCTCGACTTGAAACGGAGCGACCTGCGGCGGACCGTCGAGGACCCCTTGCGACTGCAAGGCAGCCTGCCCGAGTTCGGTCAGAGCGTAGATGCCGCGCTCGGCCCTGGCGAACCAGCCATAATAGTTGTGCAGCAGGATGCTGGCCGCGCGGGGGGCAACGAGTTTCAAATCGCGCGGCCGCTTCGGGCCGTCGGCCATGGCGGCGGCGCAGGCAATTGCTTCCTGGCGGTATGCGGTCATGATCGGCTTTTGCCGCGTGCTGCCGCCGATGGACGGATCGCCCTTGCGGCGGTGATGCTCCTCGACCAGCCGCGAGCGCCGCCTCGGGTCGCGCCGCGGCGGCACGGCGGCCGGGCTGAGCAGCAACTCGACCTTGCCTTTCCCGTCGACCGCGAGCAGGCCGAAGCCGAGCCGGCGGCAGAGCGCGCGAAAACGTCGATCGTGCTCGCGGCCCTTGCCGCGCGCCGACATCCGCGCGGCGAGCCAGACCTCGTCGCAGGCCGCCGCCCGATCGACGCCTTGCAGAACGAGCTCGAGATTGAACTGCAGCTTCAGCTCGCAGATGACGACCACGGGCGGCTCGCCTTCGCGCAACCCGACGATGTCGCAGCCGCCGACCTCGCCTTTGACGGTGAAGTCGAGGCTCTCGAGGAACCGCTTCACCGGTGCATAGAGGGACGTTTCCTGCATGGGAGAGGCATAGCCGATTCGAGCCCGGCCGACACGGCAGAAGGCAACGCGACCGCCCGCCGCTATTGCTTGGCGAACTGGCCCCTATAGGTCTGGCCGGCAAGCGTGTAGGTGCCGGCAAGCGTTCCGTCAGGCTGCATCGTAAACGTGATGTCTGCGCCGTTCGGCAGGCGTCCAAGCTTTAATGTGTTCCCGGCGATCCTGCCGGCGCCGTCGGCGATCCCCGGCTTGTTGTCGGCCATATCGCCCCACGCGTAGCTGACCGTCACCTGCCCGGCCGGTGAAACGGTCAGCACGGCCAGCTTGCCTTCAAAGGTGCCATCCAGCCGTCCCGCCCAAATGCCTGAAAACGCCGCATATCGGGCGGGGACACTCTTGCCCGGAGGCGTGATCGCCACGGTTTGGTCGAGCACCGCAGTGTCCGGGACAGCGGGAGCCGCGACAGCAGCCGGGGCAGGTTGAGGAGGAGGCGGGGCCTCGGATACCGATTCACAAGCGACAAGCGCCAATGCCGCGAAACCGAGCATCACAGAAAGACTGTTTGGTGGAGCCAATCGGAATCGAACCGACGACCTCTTGAATGCCATTCAAGCGCTCTCCCAACTGAGCTATGGCCCCACTCCCGGCAGTCAGCCGGCGCCGTTTCCGGCGAAGAGATCCGGCGCGGTTGGGCACCGCGCCGTCGTTTAGTGCTGGCGGCTTCTAGCGCCGCCTTCGGTCAAGATCAAGCCTTGAAAAGCCGCTTTTTCGTCACAGGTCAAAATGGCCGGCAAACAATCGCGCCGGGGCCGAAATCAGACCTCGTCCTCGTCGTCGCCGACGCCGATCATATCGGAAACGTCGTCGTCCTCTTCTTCCTCGTCGGCAAGGAAGGTGTCATCGTCATCGTCACCGAGATCGACATCATCCTCGTCGTCGCCGAGATCGGGCAGATCGTCGCCGCCGCCCTTGGTCTCCTCGTCCGCATCTTCGAGCGAGACGATTTCGGCGCCTTCTTCCTCCTCGGAGTCGACTTCCTTGTCGGCGACGTCCTCATCGTCCTCGATCGCGGAAATCTTGCCTTCCTCGAAATAGGAGCGCGGATAGCTCTTGCCGGTGTAGGGCGAGACGATCGGGTCCTTGTTCAGATCGTAGAATTTCCGCCCCGTTTCGGGGTCGACACGTTTTGTGCCAAGTTCAGGTTTTGCCACAGCAAGCCTCGTCAAAAAAAGAATGGTCCCCTTAACCGCAGTTTTCCGCGCTGTCAAAGCCAAAAGCCGGCATCGCAAAACCTTGCATTCGAAGGCCCGCGTGAGGGGATGACCATTGCGGCGCGCCGTGATACGAGACCGCCGCAACACGACGAATTGAGCCGGCCCGCCGGCACCCGCATTTGGAAAAGACAATGTCTCACGCTGCCGCCCCGAAGCCGGCTACGGCCCGCAAATCCCCTGCCCTTGCCGGCACGGCGCGGGTGCCGGGCGACAAGTCGATCTCGCACCGCTCCTTCATGTTCGGCGGCCTGGCTTCCGGCGAGACGCGCATCACCGGCCTGCTGGAAGGCGAAGACGTGATGCGCACGGGCGCCGCCATGAAGGCGATGGGCGCGCATATCGAAAAGACGGGCGCCGAATGGGTGATCCGCGGCACCGGCAACGGCGCGCTGCTCGAGCCGGAAGGCCCGCTCGATTTCGGCAATGCGGGCACCGGCTCGCGGCTTACCATGGGCCTGGTTGGCACCTATGACATGGAGACGACCTTTATCGGCGACGCCTCGCTCTCCGGCCGGCCGATGGGCCGGGTGCTGGAGCCGCTGCGCCAGATGGGCGTGCAGGTGCTGAAAGCGGCGCCCGGCGACCGCATGCCGATCACGCTACGCGGCCCCAAGCATGCCGCGCCGATAACCTATCGCGTGCCGATGGCCTCGGCACAGGTGAAGTCGGCGGTGCTGCTTGCCGGGCTCAACACGCCCGGCATCACCACCGTGATCGAGCCGGTGATGACGCGCGATCACACCGAAAAGATGCTGAAAGGCTTCGGCGCCAACCTGACCGTCGAGACCGACGAGCGCGGCGTGCGCCACATCTTCATCGAAGGCCAGGGCAAGCTGACGGGGCAGACCATCGCCGTGCCCGGCGACCCGTCCTCCGCCGGCTTCCCGCTGGTGGCAGCGCTCATCGTGCCGGGTTCCGATATCGTGATCGAGAACGTGCTGATGAACCCGACCCGCACCGGGCTGCTCCTCACATTGCAGGAGATGGGCGGCCGCATCGACATCCTCAACCCCCGCAATGCCGGCGGCGAGGACGTGGCGGACCTGCGCGTGCGCTCCTCCGACCTCAAAGGTGTCGTGGTGCCGCCGGAGCGGGCGCCGTCGATGATCGACGAATATCCGGTGCTGGCGGTTGCCGCTGTTTTCGCCGAAGGCGAGACGCTGATGCAGGGTCTGGAGGAATTGCGCGTCAAGGAATCCGACCGGTTGTCGGCGGTGGCCAACGGGCTGAAGCTCAACGGCGTCGACTGCAGCGAGGGCGAAGCCTCGCTCGCCGTGCGCGGCAAGTCCGGCGGCAAGGGCCTGGGCGCTCATCCCAACGGGCCGGACACGGCGGTGAAGACGCATCTCGACCACCGCATCGCCATGAGTTTCCTGGTGATGGGGCTGGCGACGGAAAAGCCGGTGACCATCGACGACGCCAACATGATCGCGACGAGCTTTCCGGAATTCATGGGGCTGATGAAGGGGCTCGGCGCCGAGATCGAGTGACGGGCGATGGGTTGGAGCCGAACCGAGATGCAGGCGGAACAGCACCCCGCTTTGTCCTGCCGGACATCTCCCCCGCAAGGGGGGAGATCAGATGTCGCGCAGGCTTTCGCCAATCTCCGACGCCGGACGGAATGCGCCGGTATCGGAACTGCCAATCTCCCCCCTTGCGGGGGAGATGTCCGGCAGGACAGAGGGGGGTGTGAAGGATCGCGGCGCTTGTCATATTCATCGCGCTCTTCGACTACGTCGGCCGACCCATGACCCACCCCTTCACCATCGCAATCGACGGCCCCGCGGGCGCCGGCAAGGGCACACTCGCTCGCCGGCTCGCCGATCATTACCGCCTGAACCTGCTCGATACCGGCCTCACCTATCGCGCCGTCGCCCATAAGCTGCTCGAGCTCGGTCTGCCGCTCGACAATGTCTCGGCGGCGGAAACCGCGGCACGCCAGGTCGACCTTTCGAACCTCGACCGTACGGTGCTTTCGGCGCATGCGGTAGGCGAGGCCGCCTCAAAGGTCGCCGTCATTCCGTCGGTCCGGCGCATCCTGGTCGACAAGCAACGCGAGTTCGCCAAGGCGCCGCCAGGCGCGGTGCTCGACGGACGCGACATCGGCACGGTCGTGTGTCCCGACGCCGATATCAAGCTCTATGTCACAGCGAGCGCGGAAGTGCGGGCAAGGCGCCGGCTGGCCGAGATCGAAAGCATGGGCGGCAGCGCCGATTTTGCCACGATCCTCGCCGACATCGAGCGCCGCGACGAGCGCGATATGGGCCGTGCCGACTCCCCGCTCAAGCCGGCGGCGGACGCGCACTTGCTCGACACCAGCGACATGGCAATCGAGGCCGCGTTTCTGGCGGCCATGGCAATCGTCGACCGAGCCATGGGTGCGAAAGACCTCGCCTGAGCTTGGCTATCACGACCGGATCGTGCCTTCGATCGCATGTCTGCCTGACCTGCTCACGACGGCTACGAAAACCGCCGCGGTGACATAGGCAATCAAGGCGTAAAGCGCTGGCGGGATCGCCATTTCGGCATTGTTGAGCAGATATTCGCTAAGCGCCAGGGCTATGACGAACGCGGCGTTGTGGATGGCCGTTGCCATGGTGATGGCGACCGCCTGCCGCCTCTCCAGGCGCAGCAGCGACGGAACGGCGTAGCCGAGCGCCATGCTCACCACGTTGAACGCAAAGGCGGCAAAGCCGACAACAGGTCCCCAGGTCACGATGACCTGCCGCTGATCGACGACGGCAAAAATAACGACCGCCGCAAGAAAAAGCGTCGCCAGTAGCTTGACGGGCCCTTCCAGGCGCTCGGCCAAGGCCGTGTAGCGGTGCCGGACGGCAACTCCGATCGAGACCGGGACAAGCACAACGGCAAAGAACTGCAGGAATTTCTCGATCGGCAGCGGGATGACGTGCCCGGCGCCATAGAAATGCAGCAGCGAAAAATTGGTGATCAATGGCACCGACACCAGCGCCACCATTGAGCTGATCGCCGTCAGCGTCAGGCTGAGCGCCGTATCGCCCTTGGCAAGGTGGGTGAAGAGAACCGCGGACGGGGCGCCGGGACTGGCCGCGAGCAGCATCATGCCGACCGCCATCGCAGGCGGCAAAGCCGAAACCGACACGATGCCGAAGCAAAGGACGGGAAGAACCAGTATCTGCACGATAAAAGCCACCAGGAGGGCCTTCGGTCGCAGCACCACCTGCAAGAAGTCCTGGAGCTTGAGCGACAGGCCAAGCCCCAGCATGATGATGACGAGGGCAACCGGCAGGAAGATGTTGAAAGTGGCGCTTGACTGCATGGTGATGCTCCCCGTGACAATCCATGTCGGCAAAAAGAACTGCAACCGCGAACGCGTAATCGCAAAAACATTCGGGCGGAGCATGCGCACCGCCGCGACGCGCACTTGCCTGACACCGGCGAAGTGTCTATAGAGACCGCGTTTCTGGCGGCCATGGCTAACCATCAAAGACTGCTGGCCAAGAGAAACAAGGTCCGATGCGGGTTTTCCTCGTGTTTTCCGTTGCCGGAGGCGATGAAAATACCCATATCGGGCACGAACCAGCCTGCCAGCATTCTCTATGCGCCGGACTTGCCGCTTAAGCGGCCGAGGGCTCTTCAGCCCGGAACGCCGGCAGGCTCACGCAACGCTAACCCACGGCGCCCGCTTCGCTTGTTGTGCGAAGCATTCCAGGAGAAACAATGTCAGCTGCAAATCCCACTCGCGATGATTTCGCGAGCATGCTCGAAGAATCATTCACCGCCGGCCATTCCGGCGAGGGTCAGGTTGTCCGGGGCACGATCACCGCGATCGAAAAGGACATGGCCATCATCGATGTCGGCCTCAAGGTCGAAGGCCGCGTGCCGCTGAAGGAATTCGGCGCCAAGGGCAAGGATTCCTCCCTCAAGGTCGGCGACACCGTCGAGGTCTATGTCGAGCGCATCGAGAACGCGCTTGGCGAGGCCATGCTGTCGCGCGAGAAGGCCCGCCGCGAGGAGAGCTGGGTGCGCCTCGAAGAGAAGTTCACCAAGGGTGAGCGCGTCGAAGGCGTCATCTTCAACCAGGTCAAGGGCGGCTTCACCGTCGATCTCGACGGCGCCGTGGCGTTCCTGCCGCGCAGCCAGGTCGACATCCGTCCGATCCGCGACGTCTCGCCGCTGATGCACAACCCGCAGCCCTTCGAGATCCTCAAGATGGATCGCCGCCGCGGCAACATCGTGGTGTCGCGCCGCACCGTGCTCGAGGAGAGCCGCGCCGAGCAGCGTTCGGAAATCGTGCAGAACCTCGAGGAGGGCCAGGTTGTCGAGGGCGTGGTCAAGAACATCACCGACTACGGTGCGTTCGTCGACCTCGGCGGCATCGACGGTCTGCTGCATGTCACCGACATGGCATGGCGCCGCGTCAACCATCCGACCGAGATCCTCAACATCGGCCAGACGGTCAAGGTGCAGATCATCCGCATCAACCAGGAAACCCATCGCATCTCGCTCGGCATGAAGCAGCTCGAGAGCGATCCGTGGTCGGATATCGGCACCAAGTTCCCGATCGGCAAGAAGATCAAGGGCACCGTCACCAACATCACCGACTACGGCGCGTTCGTCGAGCTGGAGCCGGGCATCGAGGGCCTCATCCACGTTTCGGAAATGTCGTGGACGAAGAAGAACGTGCATCCCGGCAAGATCCTGTCGACGACGCAGGAAGTCGACGTGGTGGTGCTCGAGGTCGATCCGGCCAAGCGCCGCATCTCGCTCGGTCTCAAGCAGACGCTGGAGAACCCGTGGGAAGCCTTCGCGCGCAACCATCCGGTCGGCAGCCAGGTCGAGGGCGAGGTCAAGAACAAGACCGAGTTCGGCCTGTTCATCGGCCTGGAAGGCGACGTGGACGGCATGGTGCACCTCTCCGACCTCGACTGGACACGTCCGGGCGAGCAGGTGATCGAAGAGTACAATCGCGGCGACATGGTCAAGGCGCAGGTGCTCGACGTCGACATCGAGAAGGAGCGCATCTCGCTCGGCATCAAGCAGCTGGCCCGCGACACGGTCGGCGAGGCGGCGAGCAGCGGCGAGCTGCGCAAGAACGCCGTCGTCACCTGCGAGGTCACCGCGGTGAAGGATGGTGGTCTGGAAGTGCGGCTGGTCGACAGCGGCCTCGATACCTTCATCAAGCGTTCGGACCTTTCCCGTGACCGCGACGAGCAGCGCCCCGAGCGCTTCACCGTCGGCCAGAAGGTCGACGCCCGCGTCATCGCCTTCGACAAGAAGACCCGCAAGCTGCAGGTTTCGATCAAGGCGCTGGAAATCGCCGAGGAGAAGGAAGCGGTCGCCCAGTACGGCTCGACCGACTCCGGCGCCTCGCTGGGAGACATCCTGGGCGCGGCGCTGAAGAAGCAGGGCAACTAAGCTCCTTCCTCTACCGAAAGCAAAAACCCCGCCGGAGCGATCCGGCGGGGTTTTTCATTGCACTTTGATCTGTGAGCTCAGGCTCGCCCGTAGAGCGGCACCAGCGTGCCGCTCATCGCCTGATTGGCGGGCGAGGCGAGATAGGCGATCGCCTCGGCGGCGGCCTCGAGGCTGACCCATTTGGTGAAATCGGCGTCGGGCATGTCGGCGCGGGTGGCGGGCGTGTCGAGCGTCGAGGGCGCGACCGCATTGACCAGGATGCCCTTGTGCTTCAGCTCCTCGGCCATCGCCTGCGTCATCGCGGCGACCGCCGCCTTGCTCGCGGCGTAGGCGACCATTCCGGCGCCGCGCCTGGGATCAAGCCCGGCGCGCGCGCTGACGTTGACGATGCGCCCCGCGGTGCCCGACGTCAGCATCGAGCGCACCGCGGCGCGGCTGCAAAGGAAGGTGGTCCGCGCATTGGTGTCCATCATCTCGGCAAAGGATGCCGTCTCGATCTTTTCGACCGGCGCCATGGTGAAACCGCCGGCAAGATGGATCGAAGCCCAAAGCTCCGGAACCTGATGGTAGAAGGCCTCGACCTTGGCGGAGTCCGACAGGTCGACATTGTGTGCCAGATGGACGCTGGCGTGAGCCGCGTAGGGAAAATGCGGCGGAGCCGCGGCATGCGCATTGGGCACGTGGCAAATCGCGCCCTGCTCCAGCAACCTGCCGACAACCGCGCCGCCGAGCGCCCCGGTGCCGCCCGTCACCACGACATGCCTGCCGTTAAGCGTTTCCGTCATATTTCGACTGCTCCTGTCGTATTCTTATGCTTATGCCGCCCCAGCCTCGAACGTCGCGCCTTTCGCGTCGTCACTCAATTGAAATATCGACATAGCAGGCGTCCCGTCTTTGCATGCGTCGACACGCAGCCGCGTGACGTGACGCGGGCCGCGTCTCGGCCGGATGGGACGATCGCCAGGAGCCTCAATCGACGGTGATTTCTATAACCCGCGGCTTGCCGGCAGTTCGCGCGCGCTTCAGCGCACCGGCCAGGTCACCGACCCCTGTCAGCCGCTCGGCTTCGATGCCGTAGGCCTCGGCGAGCTTGCAGAAATCCGGCGGCGCCGGCGACACGCCGACCGGCTCGACGCCGACATCAAGCATCGAGGTCTCGATCTCGCGATAGCCGCGATTGTTCCAGACGACGAAGATCACCGGCGCCTCGGCGTCGAGCGCCGCGCCGAGCTCCGGCAAGGTGAACTGGAAGCCGCCGTCGCCGGTGAGGCACACGACCGGCGCTTCGGGCACGGCAAGGGCGGCACCGATCGCCGCCGGCGGACCGTAGCCCAGCGCGCCGAAACCGGTCGCGGCATTGAACCAGCCGCCCGGACGGTCGTGGTCGTAATAGAGGTTGGCGGCGTAGATCGGCTGCGTCGAGTCGCCGACGATGATGGCGCCGGGCAGCGCGTCGCGGATCGTCTCCACGGCGCGCAGTTGCGCCAGGTAGTCTGGCCGCAGCTCCGCCAGCGCGGCCTCTCGCCCTGCGGCAGCGCGGGCTTCGCCGTCTTTCGCGGCGACATGAGCGGCGCCGAGTGCAGCCAGCAGGGCAGAAAGCGCCTCGGCACAATCGGCGTGGATGCCAACCGTCACCGGACGGCGCGCGAGTTGGTCGGCGCCGATATCGATGCGGATGAGGCTCGGCGGCAGCACGAAGCCGCCATCGCCGTAGCCGTCATAGTCGGTGGGGCCGAATTCGGTGCCGGCGGCGATCACCAGATCGGCGTCCGCCATCATCGCGCGCACCGCCTTGAGGCTTGGGCTTGCGGGCACCAAGAGCGGGTGGCCATGCAGCAGGCCGCGCGCATTGGCGGTCTCGACCACCGGCGCGCCGAGCGCTTCGGCGAAACGCGTCAGCGCCGCGTCGGCTTTCTTGGCACCGCCACCGGCAAGAATCAGCGGACGGCGAGCCGCCTTGATCAACCTCGCAGCCTCGGCAACAGCCGCCGCGTCCGGAGCGGGCGGCGCGGCGTTGCCGAGCACCGGCGCGAGCCCCTCGGCGGGCTTCACCATGACGTTTGTCGGGATCTCGATGTGAACCGGACCCGGCCGCGACGAGGAGAAGACGGCGAAGGCTCGGGCGAGCGCACCCGGCAGTTCCTCGGCCTCGGTGACACGCTCGGAAGACAGCGCCACCTTCTCCATCATGCCGCGCTGGTCCGGCAGTTCGTGCAGGAAGCCCAAACCCTTGCCGAGCGTATCGGTGGCATTGACACCGGAGATCACCAGCATCGGCACCGAATCGGCGCGCGCCTGGCCCATCGCGGTGATGGTGTTGGTGAGGCCGGGTCCGGTGATGACGAAAGCCACGCCCGGCCGGCCGCCGGCGCGGGCGTAGCCGTCGGCCATGAAGCCGGCGCCCTGCTCGTGGCGCGGCGTGATGTGGCGGATATTCGAACGCGCCAGGCCGCGATAAAGCTCGACCGTATGCACGCCCGGAATGCCGAAGACGGTGTCGACGCCATGCGCCTCGAGCAAGGTTATGAGCGCTTCGCCGAGCGTGGTCATTGGTTTTCTCCCTTTGGAGAGGATCACCGTTTAACGGAAACAGTGATTTGCTCTATCTCTTTGTTTGTTACGCAATTCCGGACGGGCAACCGCTCCTCACCTTTTCCTGGAATTGCTCTAGACCGTGATGGCGTTTCGTTGAATTGCCTTCCCGATCTAACCTTTGTTGAGCATGATCTTTCTCCGAAAACTCGTTCCTACTTTTCGGAATCATGCTTCAGCGGCGCGAGGCCGAGTTCGGCCTCGACAGCCTTGATGCCAATCGCCGCCAACTCGCCGGGCGAGAACATCTCACCGGCCAGGCAGCCTTCGATCCAAAGCCCGTCGATGATCGCATTGATGGCGATGGCATGACGGCGCAGCTGACTTGCGTCCGGTTCGCGCTGTTCGGCGGCGAGCACCTCGGCGACGACCGCTTCCACCTCGTTGCGAAAGCCAAGATAGCCTTCGCGGTGAGCGCGGGCGAGCGTCGGATCCGCGCTCGCACGGCCGATGAAGGTCGCCCAGAGCGAAAACACCCGTTGGTCGATGATCGGCGCGCTGAGATTGGCGGTGACGAAAGCTGCAAGGCATTGACGAGGCGACGCCTCTTCCATGACCAATGCCGCTTTCGCCTGCTCGGTCATGCGGCCGACCAGCGCCGTATAGGCCCCCTGCAGCAATTCTTCCTTGCCGGGGAAATAGTGTCGGATCAGGCCGGCGGTGACGCCGGCACGCAATGCGATGGTGCGCAAAGTGGCGCCCTGCAGGCCATATTCCGCCACGCAGTCCAGAGTCGCTTCGATCAGATCCTGCCGCCGCCGCTCCTCGCCCTCGCGACGGAACTTGCGGCGCGCAGTCATCGGCGCAGGATCGGCCGTGTCAGGCATGTCGGCCCGCCTTCGCAGGCGATACAGAGCGCGTCCGCCTCGAAAATCTCAACCGTGCAGCCGGCGGCCTCCATCGCGGCTTTGGTCTTGGGAAAGCCCGCAACGGCAATGACCTTGTGCGGGCTGGTCGGCAGCACGTTCAGGCTGAGGCCGTTGGAAGCGGCGAATTCTCCGGCGTCGCCTTCGACCAGCCTGATGCCGCGCGCCTTCAGCATCTGATAGAACGGAGCCGGCAACAGCGGCGAATAGACCAGCGCGAGATCGTCGGCCAGCGGGCTGATCACCGACATCAGATGCAGGCACGCCTCTTCCCCCTGCCACAGCGGCAGATCAAAACCGTAGACGGAAATTCCCAGCGGCGTCAGCAGGTTCGAAACCTGCTGGATGCCTTCCTGGTTGGAGCGGACCCCGCGCCCGATCGCCAGCGTGCGGGCATCCACCCATACGCAATCACCGCCTTCGACCTGGCCAGGAGCCTCGACGCGGCCAAGGATCGGAATGCCCAGCCCTCTGTAGGTTTCCTCATGAAGGGAGGGCTCCCTGGCGCGCAATGGCTTGCCCATGGACAGGATCAGCGCACCGCGGTTGGTCATCAGCGATGGGTCGTGCGTGAACACCGAATCCGAAAGGCCGTCGGCCTTGTCCTCGATCCATTCGATTTCGGCGCCGGAAGCCGCTACCAGTTCAGCAAGGGCCGCGTGCTGCGACGCTGCCTTCGCCGGGTTGAACCCGGGGCCATAGTGCCATTGAGTTCTGTCGGCGTCGCGCATCGCGTTCGCCGCCGACCGCATGAGCACGCGCCGCAGCGGCGCCGCCATGGATTGTGATCCGAAAGCGCTCATCAATGCCCTTTTAAGATGAAAAAAACCGAAAAAATTTCATGAAAGGCTATTTATACACTTGCGCAACAAGGTCGCAAGTGCCGTAATGAACGGGATTGACGGGCTCGCGCTGCCGGGTCCATGCTGAAGTGAGGAGCGGGACAGTACAGCGTATGTTGATGAGCCGGATGGACGTTCGACGAACTGCCGTCGCCCATATAGAGGTTACCCGGTGAGCGCGGTGGAAGCCGCCGCAGTCCCAGCCGGCCAAGCGCAGAGCGGCGCCGCCGAAGCCATCCATGTCGAGAACCTGCACAAGAAGTTCGGCCAGTTGCATGTGCTGAAGGGCGTTTCGCTGTCGGCGCGCGACGGCGAGGTGATCGCCATCATCGGCGGCTCGGGCTCCGGCAAGTCGACGCTGCTGCGCTGCATCAACTGCCTGGAAAACCCGACCAGCGGCATCATCCGTGTCAATGGCGAGGAGATCAAGCTGAAGGCCGACAGCCACGGCCATACGGTTCCTGCCGACCGCAAGCAGATCGAGCGCATCCGCTCGAGACTCGGCATGGTGTTCCAAAACTTCAACCTGTGGAGCCACATGACGCTGATCGAGAACGTCATCGAGGTTCCGGTGCACGTGCTCGGCGTCAAGCGCGACGAGGCGATCGCCCAGGCCGAGAAGCTGCTCGCCCGGGTCGGACTGGCGGAGAAGCGCGACGTCTACCCGGCATTCCTGTCGGGCGGCCAGCAGCAGCGCGCCGCAATCGCCAGGGCACTGGCGATCAATCCGCGCGTCATGCTGTTCGACGAACCGACCTCCGCGCTCGATCCGGAGCTGGTCGGCGAGGTTCTGAAGGTGATCGGCGACCTGGCGCGCGAGGGGCGCACCATGGTGCTGGTGACGCATGAAATGAAATTCGCCCGCGAGGTCGCGACCCATGTCGTCTACCTCTACAACGGGCTGGTCGAGGAAGAAGGCTCGCCGGAACAGCTGTTCGGCGCCCCGAAATCCGAAAGGCTCAAGCAATTCCTCCGCAATGTCGGCTAGGGCCGGCGTCAAGCGGAGCGAAAACCGGGAACGACAACAAACTGGGAGTCCTGAAATGAAGACTGTTCTCAAGACCTTCGCCGCGGCGCTGCTGTTCGGCGTCGCCGCGATGGGCGTGGCCAAGGCCGATCAGGTCAAGATCGGCGTCGCCGCCGAGCCCTATCCGCCGTTCACCTCGCCGGACGCGACGGGCAAGTGGGTCGGCTGGGAGATCGATTTCATCGACGCCGTCTGCGCCGAGGAGAAGCTCGACTGCGTCATCACGCCCGTTGCCTGGGACGGCATCATTCCGGCGCTCACCACCAAGAAGATCGACCTCATCGTCTCCTCGATGTCGATCACCGACGAGCGCAAGAAGACGATCGACTTCTCGGATAAGTATTACAACACGCCGACAGCAATCATCGGACCGAAGGATCAGAAGTTCGGCGCCACGCCGGACGATCTTAAAGGCAAGGTGATCGGCGTTCAGGTGTCGACCGTACATGCCGTCTACGCCAAGAAGCACTTCACCGGCGCGCAGGAGATCAAGGAATACCAGACGCAGGACGAGGCCAACAACGATCTCGCCGCCGGCCGTCTCGATGCGGTGCAGGCCGACTCCATCGCGCTCGGCGAATTCCTCAAGACGGACCAGGGCAAGGCCTGCTGCGATCTGAAGGGCATGGTCGCGCCGGACGACGAGGTGCTCGGACCGGGCGTCGGCGCCGGCGTGCGCAAGGAAGACACCGCGCTCAAGGAAAAGATCAACGCCGGCATCAAGGCCATCCGCGCCAACGGTAAGTACGATGAGATCTCGAAGAAATACTTCGACTTCGACATCTATGGCGGCGCCACGCAGTCGAACTGACGCCTCCTTTTGATGTTGGGGGCATGGCCAGCGCCATGCCCCTTGGCCCAAACCTTGCCACGCATGCCCGCCGCTGAACGCTGCGGTCGGCGGCTGCCAGCAATTCGGGGGCGAAGCTGATCAATGCCTTTCTTCCGGCCTCGGCGGCCGGCATCATCGAGCTCCTGTCGCCCGTGCCGCCCGGCTGGGGCGGCACCCTGCTGGTCGGATTGCTGCATTCGATCGAGATCGCCATCGGCGCCACCTGCCTTGGTCTTTTGATCGGCACCGGCGGCGCCTGGGGCAAGCTTTACGGCGGACCGGTGGCGCGCGATCTGCTCGCCGTTTACACCACGGTGGTGCGCGCCGTGCCGGAACTGGTGCTGATCCTGCTGCTCTATTACGCCGGCACCGATCTCATCAATCAGCTGCTGACCGCGATCGGTTACCAGCGCGTCGACATCAGCGGGCTGGCCGCCGGCATTTTTGTCCTTGGGGTCGTGCAGGGCGCCTATTCGACGGAAGTCATCCGCGGCGCCATCCTGTCCATCCCACAAGGCCAGATCGAGGCCGCCCGCGCCTATGGCATGCCGCCCGGCCTGATGTTGAGGCGCATAACATTGCCGGCAATGCTGCCTTTCGCCATTCCCGGCCTTGCCAATCTCTGGCTGATCGCCACCAAGGACACCGCGTTGCTTGCCGTCGTCGGCTTCTTCGAACTGACGCTGGCGACGCGTCAGGCGGCCGGCGTCACCAAGGCCTATCTGGTCTTCTATCTTGCTGCCGGCGCGCTTTATCTGGCGCTGACGCTGTTTTCCAACGTGATCATCGGCCGCGTCGAGGCCTGGTCGCGGCGCGGCATGCCTTCCGTCAAGGAGGCGCGCTGATGTCGGCCGAAGCGACCGCGATCAACATGGCGGCGCGTGCCTCGCTCTGGCTGAAGCCGCACCGCATCGTGCTGATCCTAATCGCGCTGGGATTGGTCCTCTGCGCGGCCTTCTTCATGCGCTGGGACTGGCTGCCGCAATATTGGCAGATGGGGCTGCTCGGCATCTGGCGGTCGCTGTGGATCCTCGTCGTGACCTGCGCGCTGGGCTTTATACTGGCCGTACCGCTTGGGCTGGCGCAGGCCGGTGGGCCGTTCTGGCTCGCCGCACCGGCCAAGATCTTCTGCACCATCATTCGCGGCACGCCGCTGCTGCTGCAGCTCTGGCTGCTCTACTACGGGCTTGGATCGCTTTTTCCGCAATATCCATGGATTCGCGAGTCCTGGATGTGGCCCTATCTCAGGCAAGCCTGGCCCTACGGCGTGTTGGCGTTGACCTTGTCATTTGCCGGCTATGAAGGCGAGGTGATGCGCGGCGCCTTCGCCGGCGTGCCGAAAGGGCAGCTGGAAGCCGCGCGCGCCTTCGGCATGAGCCGCTTCAAGATCTTCCGCCGCATCTGGCTGCCGCAGGCCTTCTTCCGTGCGCTGCCGACACTGACCGGCGAAACCGTGCTGCAGCTCAAGTCGACGCCGCTGGTGGCGACGATCAGCGTCATCGATATCTTCGCCGTCTCGTCCAAGGTGCGGCAGGACACTTATCTCACCTACGAGCCCTTGCTGCTGCTGGCGCTGATCTACATGACCATCACCGGCATCCTGGTTCTCATCTTCAGCCGCATCGAGGCCCGGATTCCGGTCAAGATCGGTTAGTAGGGGAGTAGGGGAATAGGGGAATAGGGGAATAGGGGAGTGTTCAGCCACGATCCGCATTCACATTTCCATCCCCATTCGCTATTTGCTCCACAATTTCCCCCTACTCCCTTATTCCCTTACTCCCTCAGGACGGCTCCGATGCAACTCACTCTCGACCAGGCAACAGGGCTCTGCCGCATGGCGGCATTGGGCGCCGGCGCCAATGAAGAAGCGACGCAGTCGCTGGTTGCCTCGATCATCGCGGCGGAAGCAGAAGGCCTGTCGGCGGTCGGCCTGTCGCATTTCATCGACTATCTGGAGGCGATCGAGGACGGCCGCATCGACGGCAATGCCGATCCGGTCGTCACCCGGCCGGCGCTGGCCGCCTACCTCTCCGATGCGCGCGGCGGACTTGCCCATACCGGCTTCGACCGCACTATCGATGACCTCGTCAAGGCAGCGAGGCTTTTCGGCGTCGCCATCTTCTCCCAGAGGAACGCCTATACCTGCGGCGCGCTCGGCTATTTCACCGGACGGCTGGCAGCGCAGGGGCTGGTCTCGTTCGCCGCCACCAACGGGCCGGCGGTGCTTGCAGGCTCGGGCTCGGTCAAGCCGGTCTACTGCACCAACCCGATGTCCTTTGCCGCGCCTGCCGCGGACGGGCCGGCGTTGGTGATCGACCAATCGTCGAGCGCCACCGCCTTCGTCAACATCCGCAAGGCGGCGGAAGACGGCAGGAAGATCCCCGAGGGCTGGGCACTGGATGCCAGCGGCAATCCGACCACCGATCCAGCGGCGGCGATGAAGGGCGCGATGCTCGCCTTCGGCGGCCAGCGCGGCGCTAACATCGCGCTTATGGTCGAGGTGCTGGCGGCGGGGATTTCCGGCGCCAACTGGTCGCTCGACGCACCCTGGTTCTCAGGCGGGCCGGACAGCCCCGGAACCGGGCTCTTCGTGCTCGCTATCGAGCCCAAATTGGTCGATCCGGATTTTGAACAGCGCATGAAGGACCAGCTTGACCGGCTGCGGCGGCGCTACGGCGTGCACATCCCCGGCCGCGCCCGGGCAGAGGCCGCTGAAAAGGCGACGGCGCGTGGAGTCGATATCCCGAAGGCGGTCGTGCAGCGCATTTCCGAATTCGCCGAACGCTACTCGGCCTGATCGGGGCATCGCCCGGCAACAAGGCGCGCATTTGCTTCGCGCCCTTTGAACCTTTTCTTAGCCCGGCAGCGACCCATCAGCGGCACCCCACATAGCAAGCCGCAAAAGGGTGGCTTGGGTCGCGGCTTGCGATTGGCGGCCGTCGCGCCGGGCGTCCAGGGCCGGGGCGGGCGTGCTTGCTTCACGCCGCCTTGATACCGTCTCAGGTCAGGCCGCCTCGTTGGACCCTGTTTCGGTGCGCTCACTGCCCGGAAAACCCCGCCTCGGCGGGGTTTTCTGTTTCTCACTGCGGCAATAAAACATGCGAAAGTCGTCAGGTTTATTCTATTTGACGGAGTGGACGCCTTTGCGTCCGTCAAATCAGCAAAAAGGAGACCGCATGTTCGCCAGCACCGACACGTCCAGACCAAGGCTTATCGTTCCGGCCCTAGGCGGACTCTATGCGACGCTGAACAATGCGGCCGAAACGCTCCTGCGCGCCGTTGCCGGGGCGTTCCTCGCCATTCATGGCTCGCAGAAGATCGTCAATCCGTTTGGCGCCACGGAAATGGTCGAAGGTCTGGGCTTCTATCCTGGCGTCTTCTGGTCGCCGCTGCTCGCCTGCACCGAATTCTTCGGCGGCATTTTGATTGCCATCGGCCTCGTCACCCGCCCGGCCGCTTTCGCCGGCCTGATCGTGCTTCTGGTCACGGTATGGTTCCACTGGGTCACCATGGGCCAGGGCTTTTCGGGCGCGGAAAAGTCGCTGCTCTGGGCGGCAATCCTCGCCTTCTTCGTCATCCGAGGCGGCAACCGGCATTCGGTCGACGCGCGCATCGGCCGGGCGTTCTGAGCGGCTTTTACCCTGACGCAATTCGGCACGGAAAACCGCTCCACACTTTCCTGGAATTACTAAAAAACAAGGCGGCGGCGACCTCCGGTCGCTCTTTGCCTTTGACGCGAAACGGATTAAGAAGCGGCTCAGCCAAGCTTTTGCGCGCGGAGCCAGCCATGACCGAAATCCTGCAGACCCCCAAGCTCGTCGTCGTGTTCGGCGGCTCGGGATTCGTCGGCCGTCATGTCGTTCGCGCGCTCGCCAAGCGCGGCTATCGCATCCGGGTCGCCTGCCGGCGGCCCGACCTTGCCGGCCATGTGCAGCCGCTCGGCAATGTCGGCCAGATCCAGCCGGTGCAGGCCAATGTGCGCGTGCGCTGGTCGGTCGACCGCGCCGTTCAGGGCGCCGACCACGTCGTCAACCTCGTCGCCATACTGCATGAGAGCGGCCGGCAGAAATTCGGCTCCGTGCACGAGTTCGGCGCGCGCGCCGTCGCCGAGGCCGCGCGATCGGTCGGCGCCGGCCTCACCCATATATCGGCGCTCGGCGCCGACCTCAACTCGCCGTCGGGATATGCCCGCACCAAGGCTCTCGGCGAGAAAGCAGTGTTCGAGACGGTGCCCGACGCCGTCGTCTTGCGGCCCTCGATCAATTTCGGACCCGAGGACGCCTTCTTCAACCGCTTCGCCAACATGGCGCGCTTCTCGCCCGTGCTGCCGCTGATCGGCGGCGGGGAGACGAAATTCCAGCCGATCTATGTCGGCGACGTTGCCGAGGCGGTGGCACGCTCGGTCGACGGCAAGGTCGAGCGTGGCCAGACCTATGAGCTCGGCGGCCCGCAGGTGTTGACCTTCAAGGAATGCATGCAGGAGCTGCTCGCCGTTATCGACCGCAGACGCCTCCTGGTGCCGGTGCCGTGGTGGATGGCCAATATCCAAGCCTCGATCCTGCAGCTGTTGCCCAATCCGCTGCTGACCAAGGACCAGGTGCTGCAGCTGCGCGAGCACAACGTCGTCTCCGAAGCCGCCGCCCAGGCGAACAGAACGATCAATGGCCTCGGCATCCAGCCGCAGGCGATCGCCGCGATCCTGCCGAGCTATCTCTGGCGCTTCCGCGCCGCCGGCCAGTTCCAGCAGCGCCGGCCGATCGCCGACCGGTAGACTGTTCCCGATCGGGACCCGTTCCAATCAGGCGCGGCGGGAAATCTGCATCGGCAGGCCGCCCTGCGGCTGCGTGGTCAGCTTCTGCACCGGCCATGGCCGGGTTTGTGACGTTACGTCGAAACGGAAGCGCGACAACAGGATGGCCAAAGCAATGATCGCCTCCTGCATGGCGAAGCTGGCGCCGATGCAGACGCGCGGCCCGGCGCCGAAAGGCAGATACTGGAAGCGGTCGATCCGTTCGCGGTTCTCCGGATGGAAGCGCTCCGGCATGAAGGCGTCCGGCCTGTCCCATAGCTTGCGATGGCGATGCACCACCCAGGGCATCACCAGCACGGCGGCGTATCTCGGGATATAGAGGCCGTTCCAGGTCTCCGGCTCGATCGGCTCGCGATTGATCGAGGGCGCTGGCGGATAAAGCCTCAGCGCTTCCTCGAAGGCGGCGCGGGTGAGCGGCATGGCGTCCAGCCATCTTGTCGGATCGGGCTCGCGCGCTAGCATCGCATCGATCTCCTGCTCGACCTTGTCGCGCTCCCAGGGCGCTTCGGCGAGGCAGTAGATCGTCCAGCCGAGCGCGCGCGCCGTGGTCTCGTGCCCGGCGCCGATGAAGGTGATGATGTTGTCCTCGACCTCGGCGCGGGTCAGGCCGTCCGGACCCTCGGCTTTCAGGAGTAGCGTCAGGAAATCCTGCGGCACGCCGTCGGGATCGCGCTTCAGCCGCTCCTCGCGCATTTTCACCGTGTTGGCAACGATGTTGCGGAAATAGGCCATGGTCTTGCGGCCGCGGATGCGGGTCAGCCGCGGCAGCCATTCCGGGGCGCGCAACAGGTCGAGCGGATCGACCCGGCCCATGGTCTCGAACAGGCGGTCGATCTCCTTGGCGAAGCTGCCGGGCTCGCCGGCGATCTCGCCAGAAAACAGCGTCTCGGCCAGCATATCATAGGTGAGCATCGTCATGTCGCGGGCGACGTCGGTCGTACCGCCGGCCTCGTAGCGGGTGGCGAATTCCAGCGTGCGCTTCAGCATCGGCTCGGCGAAACCGAAGATGTGGCGCGGCGTGAACACCGGCGCCATCGCCTTGCGCGAGCGCTTCCACACCTCGCCCTCGGCGGTGAGCAAGCCGTCGCGCAGGATCGGGCGCAGGATCAGCTGGCGCACCGTCGCCATCTTGTAGTTCCTGGCGTTGTCGACCAGCACGTGGCGGATGAGGCCGGGATCGTTGGCGATGACCAGCGGCCCGCCGATACCGGTCACCGAGATCCAGGGCTCGTTGTAGGTATGCTCGCCCCACAGCTCGAGCGGATTGCGGTAGACGATGCGCATCATCTCCAGCGTCGAGGGCGGCTGGGTGCGCGGCTTCGGCGCAGGCGGCACGAAGGGGGCGGGCTTTGTGTCCATCGGATGCTCCGCTACGACGGCAAATGTAATGCGCGGCAAAGCGGGCGTCCATGTGACCGAACGGAAAGCCCATGGAGAGACCGCCTCGCCTGAATGTGAACGGCGCCCTTCGATGGCTGCTTGTTGACGGTGACCGGTTCCTTTAGTCGCCAACGGATACCGTCAATCGAGGAGCCACCCGTGAAGCACCAGTTGAGCATCATCATCGGCAGCACGCGACCGGGACGCGCCGGACCGATCTTCGCCGAGTGGCTGGAGGGGTTCGCGCGCGAGCAAGGCAAGTTCGAGCCGGCGCTCGCCGACATTGCCGCCTTCAAGCTGCCGCTGCTCGACGAGCCGCATCATCCGCGCCTGCGCAAATACGAGAACGACCACACCAAGGCCTGGTCGAAGGCGATCGACGCCGCCGACGCCTTCGTGTTCGTGGCGCCGGAATACAATTATTTCGCCGCTCCGGCGATTGTTAACGCCGTCGACTATCTGCTCAAGGAGTGGCGCTACAAGCCCGCCGCCATCTTCAGCTATGGCGGGGTGTCCGGCGGCCTGCGCGCGGCACAGGCGCTGAAGCCGCTGCTGACCTCGGTCGGCGTCATGCCGATCCCGGAAGGCGTGGCGCTGCCTTCCTACAGGACCTTGCTCGACAAGGAGGGCGCGTATCATCCGGGCGAGCAGGTGCTGGGCGGCGCCAAGACCATGCTGGACGAGTTGTTCCGCTGGAGCGAGGCGCTGAAGGCGCTGCGCGCCGGCCTCCGGGCGGAATAGCAGACGTCCCGATATGACTGCTGCAACGCCGCGCTCGGGCGAGGCTTTCGCGCCGGCATAGCCCGCTGCCCGCCCCGCGCTTCCCGGAGTATCGCGCCCGGCCTGCCAACGGCCGCTCGCCAAGCCGGCAAAACGCCTGCAAACCTTGGAAAAACGGCCATTTGCGCCTATATCAAGGACATCAAAACGGCGCGATTCGGGACCATTTTCCGCGCCGGATCAGCGACATCAATCAGACAGGTATTTATGAGCGATCAGACCGAAAGCGCCATTGGCGCGGAAGCCGAGTATGGCGCCGATTCCATCAAAGTTTTGAAGGGGTTGGACGCTGTCCGCAAGCGGCCGGGCATGTATATCGGCGACACCGACGACGGCTCGGGCCTGCATCACATGGTCTATGAGGTGGTGGACAACGCCATCGACGAGGCGCTGGCCGGGCATGCCGACCTCGTCTCGGTGACGCTCAACCCCGACGGCTCGGTGACCGTCATCGACAATGGCCGCGGGATTCCGACCGATATCCATCCCAGCGAGGGCGTCTCGGCGGCCGAAGTGATCATGACCCAGCTGCATGCCGGCGGCAAATTCGACCAGAACTCCTACAAGGTTTCGGGCGGCCTGCACGGCGTCGGCGTCTCGGTGGTCAACGCTCTTTCGGCATGGCTCAAGCTCAAGATCCGTCGCAACGGCGAAATCTTCGAGATGAGCTTCACGCACGGCAATGCCGACGCTCCGCTGAAGGTGACCGGCACCTACGAGCAGGACAAGCGACCGGGGACCTATGAAGGCCGCAGCGGCAGCGAGATCACCTTCTTCCCGTCAGCCGAAACCTTCACCATGGTCGAATTCGACTACAACACGCTCGAGCACCGGCTGCGCGAGCTCGCCTTCCTCAATTCCGGCGTGCGCATCGTGCTGACCGACGCGCGCCATGCCGACCTCGTGCGCCACGAATTGCATTATGACGGCGGCCTAGAGGAATTCGTCAAGTATCTCGACCGGGTGAAGAAGCCGCTGATCGAGAAGCCGATCGCCATTCGCGCCGAGCGCGACGGCATCACCGTCGAGGTGGCGATGTGGTGGAACGACAGCTACCACGAGAACGTGCTGGCCTTCACCAACAATATCCCGCAGCGCGACGGCGGCACGCATCTGGCCGGATTCCGCGCCGCGCTGACCAGGCAGATCACCGGCTATGGCGAGTCCTCCGGCCAGACCAAGAAGGAAAAGGTTTCGCTCACCGGCGACGACTGCCGCGAAGGCCTGACGGCCGTTCTGTCGGTCAAGGTTCCGGATCCGAAATTCTCCTCGCAGACCAAGGACAAGCTGGTCTCCTCGGAAGTCCGGCCGGTGGTGGAAAGCCTGGTCAACGAGGCGCTGGGCACCTGGCTGGAAGAGCATCCAAGCGAAGGCAAGGTGGTGGTGGAGAAGGTGATCCAGGCGGCCGCCGCGCGCGAAGCCGCGCGCAAGGCGCGCGACATAACCCGCAAGAGCACGCTCGGCGTCACCTCGCTGCCCGGCAAGCTTGCCGACTGCCAAGAGCGCGATCCCGCGAAATCGGAAATCTTCATCGTTGAGGGCGACTCGGCCGGCGGCTCGGCCAAGGGCGGGCGCTCGCGCCAGAACCAGGCGATCCTGCCGCTGCGGGGCAAGATCCTGAATGTCGAGCGGGCGCGCTTCGACCGTATGCTCAGCTCCGACATGATCGGCACGCTGATCACGGCGCTCGGCACCTCGATCGGCAAGGACGAGTTCAACGCCGACAAGCTGCGCTACCACAAGATCATCCTGATGACGGACGCCGACGTCGACGGCGCCCACATCCGCACGCTGCTGCTCACCTTCTTCTTCCGGCAGATGCCGGAGCTGATCGAGCGCGGCCATCTCTACATCGCCCAGCCGCCGCTCTACAAAGTGACGCGGGGCAAGAGCTCGCAATATCTCAAGGACGAAAGCGCCTATGAGGAATATCTGATCGAGTCCGGGCTGGAAGAGGCTTCACTGACGCTCGCCTCCGGCGAGGTGCGGACCGGACAGGACCTGCGCGGCGCGGTCGACGACGCCTTGGCGGTGCGGCACCTGATCAACGGGCTGCACACGCGCTACAACCGCAGTGTCGTCGAGCAGGCGGCGATCGCCGGCGCGCTCAACGCCGACGTGCTCGCCGATCTCGGCCGCGCCACCGCCATGGCCGAACACGTCGCCAGGCGGCTCGACATGATCGCCGAGGAGACCGAGCGCGGCTGGAGCGGACGGCTGTCGACCTCCAATGACGGGTCGGGCGGCTATGTCTTCGAACGCACCGTGCGCGGCGTCAAGGACGCGGTCCAGCTCGATGCCGGGCTGATCAATTCGGCCGATGCGCGCCAGCTGGACCGCTATGCAGCGCGCCTGGCGGAAGTCTATGGCGAGCAGCCGGCGCTGCGCCGCAAGGAGACTTCCGAGCTCCTTTCCGGGCCGCTGGCGCTGCTCAACGCGGTGTTCGCGGCTGGCCGCAAGGGACTGACCATGCAGCGCTACAAGGGCCTTGGCGAGATGAACGCCGAACAGCTCTGGGAAACCACGCTGGATCCGAATGTGCGCTCGCTGCTTCAGGTCAAGGTGGCCGACGCGACCGACGCCGACAGCCTGTTCTCACGGCTGATGGGCGACGAGGTGGAGCCGCGGCGCGAGTTCATCCAGGACAATGCGCTGTCGGTGGCCAATCTGGATATTTGAGGACCGTGCCATCGGGCCTCTCAGCCTGCCGTCGGTCCGCCGTCCGTGGCGGATGGGGTGATCCGACCGGAACAGAAGGTCTCCTGAAACATTGTGACAGATCGATCACAACTTGTTTCAGGAGGTTTCGATGGGCCGCGGTATCTTGCTCTGGTTGCTCGGGGTTCCGATTCCGATCATCATTCTCATCATGCTTTTTGCCCGCTAGGAGGCTTCGATGCAGCCCACCCTATCGGCAACCGATGCTCCCGGTACGCTAGAATCCTCCGCCACCGCCGTCAGTTGGGGGCCGATCATCGCTGGCGCTTTCGCAGCCTCGGCTTTGACTCTCATCCTTACCTTGCTCGGCTCCGGACTCGGGCTGACGATGGTTTCGCCCTGGTCCGCGTCGAATCCTTCGGTCACCACCTTCGCGGCTACCACCGGCGCCTGGTTAATCGTCGTGCAATGGCTGTCGGCGGGCCTAGGCGGTTATCTTGCCGGGCGGTTGCGGACCAAATGGGTTGGCGTCCACACTGACGAGGTCTATTTCCGCGACACCACCCACGGCTTCCTTGCCTGGGCGCTGGCCACGTTGCTTGTCGCCGGTGTTCTCGGCTCGGTCCTGTCGGCTGCAGTTGGGACGGGCGTGCAGGCGGCATCCACTGTCGCGTCGGGCGCCGCGATGGGTGCCTCGGCAGGCGCGTCGGCAAACGCCAACGGCGCCTCGGTCGACAATGCGACATCGTATTTCGTCGACACGCTGTTCCGTCCGGCGGATGCGAGCAAGCTTGCAGCCGCCAATCCGCAAAACGACGCGGCGACCACGGCGCAAGCGTCTCGCATCCTGGTCGCAAGTGCCGCCTCCGGTGAGGTGTCGGCCGACGACAAGACCTACCTGGCGCAGCTTGTGACTGTCCGCACAGGCCTTCCGGAAGCCGACGCAAAGGCCCGTGTCGATGCGGTGCTTGCAAAGGTGGAGGAGGCTAAGACCAAGGCCAAGCAGGCGGCAGACACGGCCAGGAAGGCAACGGCCTCATTTGCCCTGATCGGCGCCTTGGCGTTGGTCATCGGCGCCTTCATCGCCAGCGCTGCCGCAGCTCTCGGCGGCAAGCAGCGCGACGAAGACGAGGCGCTTTTCCTGTCCAAAGGCTAGACTGAACCATCCGGTGATTGGAAGACAAAGCCCGGCTCACGGCCGGGCTTTTCGGTCTTTGAGATGGCAAGCCGGATCAGTGATCGAAGGCCTTGACGATTTCCTCGGTCATCTTCTTGGCGTCGCCGAGCAGCATCATGGTGCCGTCCTTATAGAACAGCGTGTTGTCGATGCCGGCATAGCCCGAACCCAGCGAGCGCTTGACGAACAGGCAGGTGCGGGCCTTGTCGACGTCGAGGATCGGCATGCCGTAGATCGGGCTGCTCTTGTCATCTCGCGCGGACGGGTTGGTGACGTCGTTGGCGCCGATGACATAGGCGACATCGGCCTGGGCGAATTCGGAGTTGATGTCCTCCAACTCGAACACCTCGTCATAGGGCACATTGGCCTCGGCGAGCAGCACGTTCATGTGGCCGGGCATGCGGCCGGCAACCGGATGGATGGCGTATTTGACCTCGACACCGTTGGCCTTGAGCTTGTCGGCCATCTCGCGCAGCGCATGCTGCGCCTGCGCGACCGCCATGCCGTAGCCGGGCACGATGATGACCTTCTGCGCGTTCATCATCAGATAGGCGGCGTCGTCGGCCGAGCCCTGCTTGACGGTGCGCTCGATCCCGTCGTCGGCAGCCGCAGCCGTCTCGCCGCCGAAGCCGCCGAGAATGACGGAGATGAAGGAGCGGTTCATGCCCTTGCACATGATGTAGGACAGGATCGCACCGGAAGAACCGACCAGCGCACCGGTGATGATCAGGGCCAGATTGCCGAGCGTGAAGCCGAGCGCCGCTGCCGCCCAACCGGAATAGGAATTCAGCATCGACACCACGACCGGCATGTCGGCGCCGCCGATCGGGATGATCAGAAGCACGCCGAGCACCAGCGAAGCGGCGACGATCAGCCAGAAGATTAGCTTGGATTCGGTGGTGACGAGCAGCACGATCAGCACCACGAGGGCTACGCCGAGCGCGATGTTGATCAGGTGGCGGCCGCCGATCATGATCGGCTTGCCGGACATGCGGCCGTCGAGCTTGAGGAAGGCGATGACCGAGCCGGTGAAGGTGATGGCACCGATCGCGACGCCGAGGCTCATCTCGATGAGCGCCTGGGCATGGATGTCGCCGGCCGTGCCGATGCCGAAGCTTTCCGGCGCGTAGATTGCTGCCGCCGCCACCATGACGGCGGCGAAACCGACGAGCGAGTGGAAGGCGGCGACCAGCTGCGGCATCGAGGTCATGGCGATGCGGCGCGCCACATAGGCGCCGACGCCGCCGCCGATGGCAAGCCCGAGCACGATCAGGCCGAAGCGGCCAGCCGAGGGCAGCGCCAGCGCCAGCGTGGTGGCGATGGCAATGCCCATGCCGATCATGCCGTAGAGATTGCCCTGCCGGCTGGTGGTCGGATGCGACAGGCCGCGCAGCGCCAGGATGAAGAGGATGCCGGAGACCAGATAGAGGAAGGAAGCAAGATTGACGGTCACGTCACTTTTCCTTCTTCTTGTACATGGCGAGCATGCGCTGGGTGACGAGGAAGCCGCCGAAGATGTTGACCGACACCAGCACCAGGGCGATGAAGCCGAAGCCCGCGGCAAGGCCGGAGGCCGCGATGCCGACGGCGAGCAGCGCGCCGACGACGATGACCGAGGAGATGGCGTTGGTGACGGCCATCAGCGGCGTGTGCAGCGCCGGCGTCACCGACCAGACGACATAATAGCCGACGAAGATCGCCAGCACGAAGATGGCGAAGCGGAAGACAAAGGGATCGATGGCGCCGCCCGAGAGCGCGTGCGCCGCGTTGCCGGCAGCCTCGGCGCCGGCGGGCGCATTGGCGAGATCCTGCACCGCGAGGCGTACGGCAGCCGTCGCCTGATCGAGCTGGTCGAGGGCTTTCTGCAGCTGTTCCATCACGCGGTCCCTTCTGGCTTAGGCGAGGGTGACTTGGCTGCGGCCCTCCTCCTGGGCGCCGGTTTCTTGTCGGCGGCATCCACGACCAGGACCGTGGCCGGGATCGCAGCCGGCTCGGTGCGCGGCTGCCCGGCGGCCTTGGCGAAACTGGGGTGCACGACTTGGCCGGCATCGGTCAGCATCGTCGCCTTGACCAACTCGTCATCGCGCTTGATGGCAAGGGTCTTCGTCGCCTTGTCGACCATCGTCTCGAGGAAGGCGTAGAGGTTCTTGGCGTAGAGCAGCGAAGCGGATGCAGCGACACGACCGGGCACATTGAGATGGCCGACGATCTTGACGCCGTTTTCCGTCGTCACGACCCTGCCTGGCACCGCGCCTTCGACATTGCCGCCGCGTTCGACGGCGAGGTCGACGATCACCGAGCCCGGCTTCATCGAGGCGACCATGGCGGCCGACACCAGCTTCGGCGCCGGACGTCCAGGGATCAGCGCCGTGGTGATGACGATATCCTGCTTGGCGATGTGCTCTGCGGTCAGTGCCGCCTGCTTGGCCTGATATTCCTTTGACATTTCCTTGGCGTAGCCGCCGGCGGTCTCCGCCGCCTTGAACTCCTCGTCCTCGACCGCCAGGAACTTTGCGCCGAGCGACTGCACCTGCTCCTTCACCGCGGGGCGCACGTCGGTGGCGGTGACGACGGCGCCGAGACGGCGCGCTGTGGCGATCGCCTGCAGACCGGCGACGCCGACGCCCATGATGAAGGTTTTTGCTGCCGGCACCGTGCCCGCCGCCGTCATCATCATCGGCAGCGCGCGGTCATATTCGGCCGCCGCATCGACCACCGCCTGGTAGCCGGCAAGATTGGCCTGCGAGGAAAGCACGTCCATCACCTGCGCGCGGGTGATGCGCGGCATGAACTCCATCGAGAAGGCGGTGATGCCGGCCTTGGCCATCGCGGCCAGCGCCGCATCGTTGCCGTAAGGATCCATGATGGCGATGACGGCCGCGCCCGATTTGTAGCCCTTGAGCTCGGCATCGGTCGGCCGGCGCACCTTCAGCACCACATCGGCGTTCTTGGCGTCCCCGGCAGTTCCAATCGTGCCGCCGGCGGCGGCAAATTCCTGATCGGTAATGCGCGAGCCGAGGCCGGCGCCCTTCTCGACGATCACCTCGAAGCCCAGGCCCGCCAGCCGTTTCACCGTCTCGGGCGAGGCCGCGACTCGCGGCTCGTTCGCGTCAAGCTCACGAGGGATGAATACCGTCTGCCCCACCGCATGATCCTTTCGGCTGGAACCTTGCTGCGCAAGGCGTCGGCCGGGACCTCCGGCGGAACGTCGAACGCAATGGCTTGGAAAGTCTACCGCAGAATGAAATAGCCGACGGCCATGATCACGATGAACAGGATGGTCGCCGAGAAGAAGCCGCCCGCGAAGAAGCCGAAGGCCATGGCCAGCAGAATGGCGGCGCAGACGAGCGAGCCGTATTTGGCGAGCGCCAGGAATGCGTTGTAGGTACGATCATGCTCGGCATAGTCCATCTGCGCGCCCAGTTCGACAGGACCGGTCGGCGTGTGATCAGCCATAGGAATACCCCTTCGAAAATGCCTTCGAGGCACATAGCGAAAAGCCCGAGCAAGAGCAATGGCGCTATTGCCGCACGGCCCGCGACAACAGCCTCAAACGAAAGTTGAAATGGGTGGAAGCTAAAATTGCGATGGGAGGCCCTCGCCGTGGCGAGGGGCGTCGTGGATCTTTAAAGCGCGTCGCGCTGAATCGGATTCAGGCGAGACGCTTCAAAGCTCTTTTTGATGGGTGCCGTTGCCCAGAACCGCTGCACAGTTCCGGGCGAGATAGATTAGGCGGCGAGGTGCGGAAACAGGCCGAGCAGGCCGACCACGATCAGATAGAGCGCGACGATGTAGTTGAGCAGGCGCGGCATCACCAGGATCAATATGCCGGCGATCAGCGAGATCAGGGGCGTGAGCGCAAGCGAGTGGATGGTCATAATCGTACTCCTTCCCGTGAAAAACCCGATTTGAGCCGGCGACAAGCCTGGGGCAAGAATGCGGCGCCGTCGATGATCAGTGACGCCGGTACTCGTAACGCGGGAGCCGCGGGGAAGGTTCACGATGCGCGGAAGGACGCCCGTTCAGGCGGCATCGCGATAGTATTTGGCCGTCGGTACGATCGACAGAGGGGTGAGCCGGTTGATGGCCGGATTGGCGAACATCATCCGCTGCTCCACCGGCGTCGACTTGAAGAACGGGAAGCGGTCGAGCGTCTGGCGCAAGTTTTCACCGCAGGGGATCTCGAACAAGGCGATCGGCGCAAGGACACCCGGAAACACCTTGCCTTCTGTCCGCTGCACGGCATGGAAGATGCGGGCGTAGTAAGCGGAATGTTCGACCTTGACCGGCGTCAGCACGGCCGTCTGGCCAAAATAGCTGGAAGCCACCATGCCGAGCCTCAGCGTCAGGAAAGGCAGGACTCCGGGCGCGGGCGCGCTATCCGCGTCGGTTGCGAACCGGGTTCCGTCTATGAAGGTTTCTCCGCGGGCAAGCCGCTCGGCCAAGATTTCCGGATAGGCGTCGACGGAGGGCGAATAGGGGTGCTCGCGGGAAATGTAATGGAGCCGCAGCGTGCTGACCAAGTGGCCATCGAAATAGACGCCGAACCGGTAGGAATTCGGCAGGTTGTCCCAGCGATCCTCGAACATCCCGCTGGCGATCGGGCCGCACATGCCTGAGCGCAGGTAGGACTGATAGCGAAGGCGGTAGATCGCCTCCAGATCCTCGCCCCCCGTGATCAAACGATAATCGACATGCTCCAGCAATTGCATGATCGAACGATTCAGCGCCGAGCCAGCATTTGCGCCGGCGTCAGCCTGCGCATCGTTTCTTGCAGCATCCATCCTCAAGTCCTCGTATCCGCCTGTAAACAGGCTATTCGAGTCAAAATGAGACACAAGCCGAAAATTCGATACTGCTGGTTTACCTTCCGTTAACCTTAACAATGCGCCGGAAAGGGTTGCGTGGAAAAGTCGACCGCACACTCGGACCTTGGCACGCATCCGATGTCAAGGAGTTCACAGATGCCATAGCTGAAAGGACTTGGCTGCCGCAGCTACCGGTAATATAAGGCATCAAGCTAAAAATACTTTGCCGTATTGAATTGCTTAGAGAAAACAAATGTGAGTTTTTGATCCTGAATAATCGGGTCAAAACCTTCCGATTGGACGAAATTGCTGCGTAGCCAACGCAACGCGCATTCTTAATCCTGAATGATGAAATTCCCTATCTGGCCGACCGCCTGGGGGCGAGGCGCAGGTCCGCGGCAAATGGCCAGGTGACGTTCGACATCGTCTCGATGCCGGACGCGCTGAGCGCGGCGCCGAACAGGAAGCCTTGCACGAGGTCCGGCTTGACCGAACGCACCAATATCTTCAGCTGCTCGAAAGTCTCCACCCCTTCGATCGTGACGACCAGGCCCAGCGTCCGGGTCAAGCCGACGATACCCTTCAGAAGATCGAGCGACTGGGGGCTCTGGGTCACGTCGATCAGGAAGGAGCGGTCAATCTTGATCTTGTCGAGCGGCAGCTTGTGCAGGTAGCTGAGGCTGGAATAGCCGGTGCCGAAGTCGTCGAGCGCGATGCGGACGCCCAGCGCTTTCAGCTCTTCGATCAGCTCGCGGGTCAGCGATTTGTCGTCGAGCAGGGCAGTCTCCGTCACCTCGATCTCGAGCCGGTGCGGCGCAAGGCCCGACGCCGCCAGGGCATCACGTACCTTCTGCACGACGTCGCGGTTGCGGAAGTCCTTGGCCGACAGGTTGATCGAAACGCTGGTCTGGGCCGGCCATTTGGCGCATTCGGCGCAGGCCGCCTGCAGCACGAAAGAGCTGATCTCGGAGATGATGCCCATCTCCTCGGCCAGCGGAATGAAGACGCCCGGCGAAATCGGGCCGAGATCGGGATGATCCCAGCGGCAGAGCGCCTCGCAGCTGGCGATGCGCATGGTGCTCATCGACACGATCGGCTGGTAGACGACGCGCAACTCCTTGGCTTGCACGGCGCTGCGCAGATCGGCCTTCATCAGCTGGCGATTGCGGAAGGCGGCGTCCATCGATGCCTCGAACAGCCGCCAGCTGTTCTTGCCGAGCTCCTTGGCTTTGTAGAGCGCGAGGTCCGCCTTGACGATCATGCCGTCAACGTCGGTGTCCTTGACCACGGACAACACCGCGCCGCCGCTGGTCTGGATGCGCAGGCCGTGACCGGCGACGTCGACTTCGCCCTGCAGGCCGGCGAAGATCTCGTCGAGCAGGCTGCTGAGATGGCTCTCATCCTCGATGCGGTCGAAATAGATCATGAATTCGTCGCCGCCGAAGCGGCTGACATTGATGCCCGGCCCGGCGACCGCTGCCAGCCGCTCGGCTACGGCGTAGATCAAACCGTCGCCGACCGGGTGGCCGAGCGTGTCGTTGACGCTCTTGAAATCATCAAGGTCGAGCACCGCCAAGCCGCAGAGCCGGTCGCGGTCGCCGGACGCCATGGCCTCGCCGACCAGCTCGTGGAAATAGGCACGGTTCGGCAGGCCGGTGAGGTTGTCGTAGCGCGCCATGAAGCGGATCTTTTCCTCCGCCTCGACGCGCGCCGTGACGTCCTCGAAGGTGATGACGCCGAGTTCCTGGCTGCCTTCGCGCGCGGAGAACTCGTAGTGCTGGCCATTGGCGAGCGACACGAGCACCTTGCGGTCCCGGCCCTCGCGCAAGGCGCGCGTCAGCTGCGCCTCGATGTACCGGCAATCCTTCGGTGCCAGCATGCCGCCGGCGACGCCGCGCATCAGAAGGCCGTGGATCGAGCGCCCGAGCAGCGCGTCGGCCGATTTCAGCGACATCAGATGGGCGGCCTCGGCATTGGCGACGGCGACGCGCCCGTCGGGGCCGAGCATGACCAGGCCGTGCGACATCGTGTTGAGCGCGCGGTCGAACCTGCGCGTCAGGTTTCTCGCCTGCTTGTGGCCGATAACCGCCGAGAACAGCACGTTGCGGACATGATCGGCGCCGGTGATGGTGATGAACGTCATCGGGATGATCATCAGGCCGAGGACGACGGAGGGCGCGTCCATGCGTAGCAGGAGCGCGAGAGCCGCCGGACCGATGAAGGTCACGGAAAAGATCCGCACCATGCGCGGCGACCCATAGTTGCGGGCGACAACGGTGACCAGGGTCGCCAGCGTGAGCGACATTGCCGCGAGCTCGGCGAACGGTTCGGGATATATGTAGATCGACACGAAACACAGCGCGCCCAATCCGAGACCCTGAAGGCAGCCCTTCAGGATGTAGCTGCGCTCCAACCGCTGCGCGTGTTCGACATCGGCAATCGCGCCGCCTGTCCTCAGGAAGCCGCGAATGCCGACGTAACGGATAAGGCTGACGGAAAGCAGGGCAAAAGAAAACGCCAGGAACAGGGGATTGTGGGTGCGCAGATAGATCATGAATCCGAGGATCCAGTAGCACGCGCCACCGATCAACAACATGTGCGCGTTGTCGAACAACGACCGCACAAATTGGATATAAACATCCGCGGGGATGCTTTCGGTCTTTGTTTTGCCCATAGGGTCGGCCCAACGCTAAGCCTTGTCATGACACAACCGCCTTAAGAAAGGCTTAGAACAGAACCGCCTTGAGCAGCGGCTTCGGTCTGCCGGCCAAGGGCACAAAGGACCTAACGCATGTCGCCCACAAGTGCGCAGCGGTTTTGGGAGAACGACCTGCATCGAACAAAGGCCTAAAGCGCCTCGCCTGGATCCATTTCGACGCGAGGCACTTTAGGCCGACCGACGAAAACTTCGGGATTGGTCTGGCGCAATCACTCGGCAGCGCTGAGAACGGGCACCGGAGCGGCCTCGGTCAGCCGCTGCAGCAGCCTGGAGCGCTCTTCGGACGCCTTGGCGGCGCTGGCCTGCTGGACATGGCCATAGCCGCGGATGAGCGCCGGAACGGAGGCCAGAGCGGCGGCGGCCTCGACCTTGCCCGGCGCAAGTGCTGCGGCGATCAGATCGAGATCGGCCTCGTATTGCGCAAGCAGTTGCCGCTCGGCGCGCCGTTCGGCGGTATGGCCGAACAGGTCGAACGCGGTGCCGCGCAGGCCTCTCATGACAGCAAGCAGGCGAAATGCCTTCATCATACACGGGCCGAAACTCGATTTCCTCGGCTTGCCGTCATTGCCGCGCCGCCCGAGGATCGGCGGCGCGAGGTGAAATTCCAGCTTTTCGTAGCTTTGGAACTGCCTTGCGAGATCGGCGGCGAAGCTGCCGTCCGTGTAAAGCCGGGCCACCTCATACTCGTCCTTGATCGCCATCAGCTTGAAGAGGTTTTTCGCGGCCGCCTCGGTGACGGCCGTCGAGCCGGGAACCGCTGTCGCCTCGGCTGCGCGCAGGGCCGCGATCCTGTTGGAATAGCGCTTGCCATAGGCGGCGTTCTGGTAGGCGGTGAGGAAAGCCACCCGCCGGGCGACAATGTCGTCGAGCGTTTCGGCGGGTGCCGATGCCGGCTTGCCGGTATGATCGACCAGGCCGCGCACGAAATCCGGCTGGTGCGCGGCACGACGGCCCCAGCGAAAGGCGGCGATGTTCATCACCACCGCTTCGCCGTTCAATTCTATCGCTTTTTCAACGGCTTCGGCCGAGAGCGGCAGCCCGCCATGCTGGAAGGCGAAGCCGAGCATGAACATGTTGGCGCCGAGCGAATTGCCGAACAGCGCGGTCGCCGTGCGGGTGGCATCGAAGAAGTGGGCCTTGTCGTCGCCGGCGGCGGCACGGATCGCCTTCTTCAGCCGCTCGACCGGCAGCGAAAAATCGGCGGAACGGGTGAATTCGCCGGGCATGATCTCGGCGGTGTTGGCGAGGAACATGGTATGGCCCTCGCGCACCGCGGCGAGCACCTTTTTGGCGCCGGAGACGACGAGGTCGCAGCCAAGCACAAGATCGGCCTTGCCAGCGGAAACGCGGATGGCGTGGATGTCCTCGGGCGTCCGGGCGATGCGGACATGGGTGAAGACCGAGCCGCCCTTCTGGGCAAGGCCCGCCATGTCGATCATGCCGCAGCCCTTGCCCTCGATATGGGCAGCCATGCCCAGCACCGCGCCGATGGTGACGACGCCGGTGCCGCCGACACCGTCGATGATCGCCGCCCAGCCCTGAGATCCGAGTGGAAATTCGGCGGGTGACGGCACGCCTTCGAGCGGATCGCTCTTGCCGGCAATCCCCTCGGCCTTCCTGATCTTGCCGCCATGCACCGTCACGAAAGAGGGGCAGAAGCCGTTGAGGCAGGAAAAATCCTTGTTGCAGCTCGACTGGTCGATCCGGCGCTTGCGGCCGAATTCGGTCTCGACCGGCTGGATCGAGACGCAGTTCGACTGCACGCCGCAATCGCCGCAGCCTTCGCAGACCAGTTCGTTGATGAAGACGCGCTTGTCGGGATCGGGGAAGGTGCCGCGCTTGCGGCGCCGGCGCTTTTCCGCGGCGCAGGTCTGGTCATAGAGAAGCACCGACACGCCCTTGACCTCGCGCAGCTCGCGCTGGACGAGGTCGAGGTCGTCGCGGTGATGGATCGTGGCGCCGGGCGGGAAATCGGCCTTGCCGGCATATTTGGCCGGCTCGTCGGTGACGACGGCGATGCGCTCGACGCCCTCGGCGCGCACCTGTTTGGCGATCATATCGACGGTGAGGCCACCTTCGTGCGGCTGGCCGCCGGTCATGGCGACTGCGTCATTGTAGAGGATCTTGTAGGTGATGTTGGCGCCTGAGGAGAGCGCAAAGCGGATCGCCAGCGCGCCGGAGTGGTTGTAGGTGCCGTCGCCGAGATTCTGGAAGATATGGCCGCGCTTGGAGAACGGCGCCTGGCCGACCCATTGCGCGCCCTCGCCGCCCATGGCGGTGAAGCCGACCGTGTTCCGGTCCATCCACAGCGCCATGAAGTGGCAGCCGATGCCGGCGGCGGCAAGCGAGCCCTCCGGCACCTTGGTCGAGGAATTGTGCGGGCAGCCCGAGCAGAAAAACGGCGTGCGCGAACCGATGTCGACGGTATCGGCGAGCATCGCCTGGAACTGGCGCAGCTTCGCCACCCGCGCCGCGATCTCCTCCGAGGGGCCGATGGTACGCAGGATACGCTCGCCGAGCGCGATCGCGATCTCGTTCGGGTCGAGCGCGCCCTTTGCCGGAAACAGCCAGTCCCCGCGCTCGTCCTTCTTGCCGACGATGGCAGGCTGAATAGCGGAGCCGTAGAGGTTCTCGCGCAACTGCACCTCGATCAACGAGCGCTTCTCCTCGACGACGACGATGGTCTCGAGGCCGTGGGCGAAGTCGGCGATATGCTGATAGTCGAGCGGCCAGGGGCAGCCGACCTTGAACAGGCGGATGCCGAAGCGATTGGCGGCCTTTTCGTCGATGCCGATATCCTCCAGCGCCTGGCGGACGTCGAGATAGCTCTTGCCTATGGTGATGATACCGAGCTTCGGCTTGCGGCCGCCCGAATAGACGGTCCGATTGAGCCCGTTGGCCTGGATGAAGGCGGAGGCGGCGGCGCGCTTGTGCTCATGCAGGCGCTCCTCCTGGCCGAGCATGTCGATCTCGTGGCGGATGTTGAGGCCGCCCGGCGGCATGTCGAAGTCGGGAATGACGATGTTCAGCCGCGCGATCGAGGCGTCGACCGAAGCGGTCGATTCGATGTTGTCCTTGACGCATTTGATCGCCGCCCAGGTGCCGGCGAAACGCGACATGGCGAAGCCAAAGAGACCGTAGTCTATGATCTCCTGGACGCCGGCGGGGTTGAGGATCGGCACCATGGTATCGACGAACAGGAATTCGGTGGCATGTGCGTTCGTCGAGGATTCGGCCATGTGGTCGTCACCCATCAGGGCGAGAACGCCGCCATTTCTCGACGAGCCGGCGAGATTGGCGTGGCGGAAAACGTCACCGGAGCGATCGACGCCCGGCCCCTTGCCGTACCAGACGGCAAAGACGCCGTCATGGGTGCCTTCGCCGAGCAGCTCGGTCTGCTGCGAGCCCCAGCAGGCGGTGGCGGCGAGCTCTTCGTTGAGGCCCGGCTGAAAGACGATGTCGGCCTGCGCAAGCTGCCGCTTCGCCTTCCACAGCTGCATGTCGAGGCCGCCGAGCGGTGAGCCGCGATAGCCGGAGACGAAGCCAGCGGTGTTGAGGCCGGCGCGGCGGTCGCGCTCGCGCTGCATCAAAAGCATGCGCACGACGGCTTGCGCCCCGGACAGGAAAACGCGCTCCTTGGCAAGGTCGAACTTGTCGTCGAGCGCGACGTCATGCAGCGTCATCAGGCATGTCCTCTGCGGAGGCGCGCCGCGGATCGGCGGCCAACGTCGGAGTGAGAGGCCGCAGTCTTTCTTCCCTTGCGGGACAGGTCAAACGAAATCGCAGCGGCCAGAGCGCACGCAACAAACGGTCCCGCTGGAAACGGCCGCCGCATTCAATCGCACGCTAAACGCTTTGCAGCGCACGAAAATTTCAACCAGTCCAGCGGGCCTCACGCCGCTTTCGAGCAATCCGGCTTGGGCGCATCCGGCAGCTTGCCGTCGGGGTGCCCGGCAAGGTCCGGGTTGAGCTCGTATTTCGGCCCGATTACCAGCGGCCGGTCCGGCAGCATGGTCTGGTCCGCCGAGGAGGTCATCGTCGTCTCGAGGCTTTGAAGCAACGTGCCGCTCGAATCCTCGATGCGGATCGTGACGGAATAGGGCTTGTCCTTGACCACGCAGGTGAGCGGCGGGCTGGTCAAGGTGATATGCGGGAGCTTCGGCCAGATCTTCTGGTTGACGATGAGCGGGTCGCCGCCGGCCGGATTCTGGAAATTCACCACCGCAATCTGTCCCTCGCCCATCGGCCGCAGCGGTCTCAGCGTGATGACATAGGTGGCGATGCCAAGCCGGTAGTTGAACTCGAACAGCTTGCCGGAAATGGCGAAGAGCTGCTCCTTGCCGGTGTCGCGGCAGGCGCCGAGCGCCGTCGCGGCGATCAGGGCCGCGCCGAGAGCGATCGAACGGAATTTTCTAAGCATTGGTGGCCTCCCTGGCCGCCGTGCGGCGGCGATAATAGCGGTTCGCTTTCTGGCGGTTGCCGCAGACGGTCATGTCGCACCAGAGGCGGCTTGAGTTGCGGCTGCGGTCGACGAAGAGCCAGCTGCAGTTCGGACAGATCCTGAGCCTGGCAACGGTGTCGTCGCGCAGCAGCGAAAGCGCCGAGACGGCCAAAGCCGCCTCGAACGCTATCGGCGTCGCCGGATCGCCAAAGGGCCTGCCCGGTGCGCCGATCTCGATGCTGCTGCCGGAGAGGCCGTTGGCGCAGGCGGTCAGGAAATCCGGCAGATGGCCGGCGGCGATCGCGCCTTTCGCTATGGCATGGCGGAACAGGCGGTCCGTCGCCTCGCGTATCGACAGCACGACCGCGGCGATGCCGCCCGGTTCAGGGGCCTCCAGCCGCCGGCCGCCAAGCTCGGCGGCGCGAAAGCCGCTCGCCGCCTCGGCGAAGCGGGCGATCTCGGCGGGATCAGCGAAACGGTCGAAGGTCTTTCCGGGGTCGTTGCGCAGGACGACCGTGTTCGCCGTGTCGAGCGCGAGGATGCCGCCGGTGAAGCGGTGCGGGGTCCAGGATACCGTCATGCCGGAAATCTAACCGATAAAACGTATTTGACAAGTTAGATTTCGGATGCAACGTTCGAAACGGGGACCAGTTCGCGCGGCCCTAGGGATGCTCCATGCTCTATTTCTATCAGCAGGTGCTGAACGGCCTGCATTCGGGCGCGCTCTATGCGCTGCTCGCCTTCGGCTACGTGCTGACCAACGGAATCCTGCACCGCACCAACCTTGCCTATGGCGCGCTGTTTGCCTTTTGCGGCCACACCATGATCCTGACCGCCGCCTTCGGCTATCAGGCGCTGTGGCTGACGCTGTTTGCCTCGGTCGCGCTAGGTATCGTTGCTGCCCTGCTCTATGCGGCGCTGATCAGCCAGGTGCTGTCGCGCAGCGTGTTCGAGAGGCTGGCGGACCGGTCGCCCAACGCCATCGTGGTGACGACGCTCGGCATCTTGCTGTTCCTGTCGGAAGCAAGCCGCATCGCCGCCGACACCCATGATCTCTGGCTGCCGCCGATGCTCGCCCAGCCCGTCGTCTTCGCGCAGGGTGCCGGCTTCAAGGTGACGCTGACCGTTATCCAGCTCTTGGATTGCGCGGCGGTGATGGCGATGGTGGCGGTGACCGCGTGGCTGTTTTCGCATTCGCGCTTCGGACGCGCCTGGCGGGCCGTGTCCGATGACCCGAAGGCGGCCGCGATGTGTGGCATCGATGTGACCGCGGTGTTCCGCCGCGCGGTGCTCTATGGCGGCTTCTGCGCGGCTTTTGCCGGCATGCTCGCCGGCATCTATTACGGCAACATCAGCTTCGGCACGGGCCTCGTCTACGGCCTCAAGATCCTGTTCGTGACGGCGGTCGGCGGCTACTTGTCGCCGCTCAAGGCTGCTCTCGGTGCCGCGGCCTTCGGCATGGCCGAATCGCTGTGGGCCGGTTATTTCCCGCTCGAATGGCGCGACGGCTGGATATACCTCTTCCTCGTCGCCATGCTGGTGCTGATCGGCGCCGGCCGCGACCAGGCCAAGGTCGCCTGAAACCCATCAGACTTTGGTTGCATGACGCGCCGTGAGGTGACCGGTTTTTACCGTTGCTCGCCGCGTGGATCGCCGGCACGTGCTTTGCCATGTTGACCATCCGGGCCACGCACTGCATACCGTTGGACCAAGCGAAGCGACACCGGAGGGGGACTCGGGCGCGGCGCCAGCACTTTGAGTTAGGCATCGTGCTTTCCGAAATCGAACGCGATTCTCGGGGCCGGTGCGCGAGGGAGGAAATGCATGGCAGGGCTGCTCGCTCTATCCACGACGATCGACCGCATCAACGAGTTCATCGGCCGCTGGGTCTCGTGGCTGATCCTGCTTGCGATCCTGGTGAGCGCCGGCAACGCCGTCATCCGCAAGGTGTTCGACATCTCCTCCAACGCCTGGCTCGAACTGCAGTGGTATCTGTTCGGCGCCGCCTTCATGCTGGCCGCCGCCTATACGCTGAAACAGAACGACCATATCCGCATCGACATCGTCTACGGCATGTTCCCCCGCCGCGTGCAGCACTGGATCGACCTCCTCGGCCATCTCCTCTTCCTGATGCCGTTCGTGGTGCTGATGGTGATCTACTTCGTGCCTTACGTGTCGCTGTCCTTCCGCAGCGGCGAGATGTCGACCAATGCCGGCGGGCTGATCGTCTGGCCGGCCAAGGCCATCCTGCTCGTCGGCTTCTTGCTGCTGGCCATCCAGGGTGTCTCGGAGATCATCAAGAAGATCGCCATCATGCGCGGCGACATGGAGGATCCCACTCCCTATGTCTCGGCCCACGACCAGGCCAAGCTCGAGGCCGAAGCGCTTGCCGAAGAAGCCAAGGCGCTGTCCGGCGAGGTGCGCTCATGATCGAGTTCATCGCGCAGAACATGGCGCCGATCATGTTCGCCTCGCTGATCATCTTCCTTTTGATCGGCTACCCCGTCGCCTTCTCGCTCGCTGCGAACGGCCTGTTGTTCTTCTTCATCGGCGTGCTCTTGTCGCCCTATTCCGGCGGCTCGATCAACCTCGCCTGGCCTCTGCTGCATGCGCTGCCGGATAATTTCTACGGCACAAGGGTGATGTCGAACGACACGCTGCTGGCCATTCCATTCTTCACTTTCATGGGAATCGTGCTGGAGCGATCCGGCATGGCCGAGGACCTGCTCGACACGGTCGGGCAGCTGTTCGGCCCGATCCGCGGCGGGCTTGCCTATGCGGTGATCTTCGTCGGCGCACTGCTTGCCGCAACGACCGGCGTGGTGGCGGCCTCCGTCATCGCCATGGGGCTGATCTCGCTGCCGATCATGCTGCGCTACGGCTACGACCGGCGCCTCGCCTCGGGCGTTATCGCGGCTTCCGGCACACTGGCCCAGATCATCCCCCCCTCGCTGGTGCTGATTGTGCTGGCCGACCAGCTTGGACGCTCGGTGGGCGACATGTATGCGGGCGCGCTGATCCCCGGCCTCGTTTTGACCGGCATCTACATGCTCTACATCCTGATCATGTCGATCGTCCGGCCGAACTCGATGCCGGCATTGCCGCTCGAGGCCCGCACGCTCGGCCACGGCGTGATTTCGCTGATCGTGGCGCTGCTGGTGACCGGCGCGATTTCCTATGCGGCCTATCGTTACCTCGCGCCGACTCATGGCGACAATGCGGACATCCTTGGCGCCACCGTCGGCGTGATCGTCATCTACATCGTGGCGATCGCCGACCAGCGCCTCCACATCAACATGATGTCCAAGCTGGCACAGCAGGTGGTGATCGTGCTGATCCCGCCGCTGGCGCTGATCTTCCTGGTGCTGGGCACCATCTTCCTCGGCATCGCCACCCCAACCGAGGGTGGCGCCATGGGCGCCGTCGGCGCGCTGATCATGGCGGGCTTCAAGGGGCGACTGACGATGGATGTCATCAAGCAGGCGCTGGCCTCGACGACGCGGCTCTCCGCCTTCGTGCTGTTCATCCTGATCGGCGCGCGCGTCTTCTCGCTCACCTTCTACGGCGTCAACGGCCATATCTGGGTCGAGCATCTCTTGACCTCGCTGCCGGGCGGCGAGACCGGCTTCCTGATCGGCGTCAACGTGCTGGTTTTCGTGCTCGCCTTCTTCCTCGACTTCTTCGAGCTCGCCTTCATCATCGTGCCGTTGCTGGCGCCCGCCGCCGACAAGCTCGGCATCGACCTGATCTGGTTCGGCGTGCTGCTTGGCGTGAACATGCAGACCAGCTTCATGCATCCGCCGTTCGGCTTCGCGCTGTTCTACCTGCGTTCGGTCGCGGCGCGCGTGCCCTATCTCGACCGCATCACCGGCAAGCAGATCGCGCCGGTCACCACCGGCCAGATCTACTGGGGCGCGGTGCCGTTCGTCTGTATCCAGGTGATCATGATCGGGCTTACCATCGCCTTCCCGCAAATGGTAATGCGCTACAAGGGCACCGCGGTCGAGCCGAGCACGATCGACCTCAAGCTGCCGGACATGCCGGGACTTGCGCCGCTCGGCACGCCGCCGGGCGACAATGGCGCGGCGCCCGCCAGTGGCGGCTCGGCGCCCGCCGCGCCTGGCACCCCGGACTTGTCACAGCCGCCGAATTTCGGCGATACGGCCCCCGCCAAGCCGGCGACGCCGGCACCCGATCTTTCCAAGCCGCCGAGTTTCAACTGAGGTGACCAAGTCATGAGAGCCGTACGGCTGGAAGCAATCGGCGGCATCGCCCTTCGTGCGGTCGACAAACCTGCGCCGGGGCCGGAGGATGTTCTGGTGCGGATCGAAGCCTGCGGCGTCTGCGGCACGGACCGCCACCTGTTCCATGGCGAATTCCCGTGCACGCCGCCGGTCACGCTTGGCCACGAATTCTGCGGCATCGTCGAGGCGGTCGGCGACGCGGTGTCCGGCATCGCCGTCGGCGATCGGGTCACGGGCGACCCCAACATCGCCTGCGGGCGCTGCAGCCAGTGCCGGGCCGGCCGCGTCAATTTGTGCAGCAATCTCAGGGCCATCGGCATCCACCGGGACGGCGGTTTCGCCGATTATGTCGTGATGCCGCAAGGCCAGGCCTTCCTCCTGCCCGGCAACCTCCAGCCGACGCATGGCGCCTTCTGCGAGCCGCTGGCCTGCTGCCTGCACGGCATCGACCTCGCCGGAATCAGGCCCGGCGACTCGGTGGTGGTGCTCGGCGGCGGCGTCATCGGCCTGCTCACCGTGCAATTGGCGAAGCTTGCCGGTGCCGCGACCATCATCCTATCGACCAGGCAGGCCTCGCGCCGCGCGCTGGCCGAAGAACTCGGCGCGACCGCTACGGTCGATCCAAGCGCCGTCGATCCCATCGAGGCCATCGCCGGAAAAGCCGGGCTTGTGCCGGGCGGCGTCGACGTGGTGCTGGAATGCGCCGGGGTTCGCGACACGGTCGAGCAGTCGATGCGAATTGCCAAGGCCGGAGGCACGGTGGTGATCGTCGGCGTGATGCCGCAGGGGCAGAAGGTGGCTTTCGAGCCTTTCGACGTGCTGTTCCGGGAGTTGAAGGTCCTCGGGTCCTTCATCAATCCCTTCACGCATCGACGCGCCGCGGACCTCATCGCGTCCGGCGCGATCGAGATCGACAAGCTGATTTCCAGGCAGGTGCCACTCGAAGAGGCGCCGCAGGTGATCTCGAACCCAGCCGCCCCCGGCGAGGTCAAGGTGCTGGTCGTGCCGGGCCGGACCTGAAGTCCTGCAACGTTGGCGATTGGCGAAACCGGCGGTGACAGCGCCCTCTCCCCGTCACCATAGGGGAGAGGGCTAATCCCCGGCTACAGCTTGCCGTTACGCTGCTGCACCATCATGAAGGTATCGTAGTTGTATTCGGCGACCTGGGCCCAGAGATAGTGCTCCTTGCGGAAGCCTTTGATGGATTCCCAGATCTTCTTGAACGGCGCGTTGTTGGCCTCCATTTCGGCATAGACTTCGTTGGCCTTTTCGAAGCAGGCAGCCATGATTTCCTGGCTGAAGGGGGCCAGCTTGGCGCCGCTGGCGACCAGCCGCTTCACCGCCGCCGGATTGAGGTAGTCGTATTTCTGCAGCATGTTGGCGTCGGCGGCTTGCGCGGCCGTGTGCACCAGCGACTTGTAGGCGGGCGACAATTCCTCGTATTTGGCCTTGTTGAACATCAGATGCACGGTCGGGCCGCCTTCCCACCAGCCGGGATAGTAGTAGTAGGGCGCGACCTTGTAGAAGCCGAGCTTCTCGTCGTCATAAGGGCCGACCCATTCGGCGGCGTCGATCGTGCCCTTTTCCAGCGCCGGGTAGATGTCGCCGCCGGCGATCTGCTGCGGCACGACGCCGAGCTTCTGCACCACTTTGCCGGCAAAGCCGCCGATGCGCATCTTGAGGCCGGAAAGATCGGCGACCGTGTTGATCTGCTTGCGGAACCAGCCGCCCATCTGCACGCCGGTGTTGCCGCCCGGCAGGCCGAATAGGCCTTGCGTTGCAAGGAATTCGTTGAAGAGGTCAATGCCGCCGCCATGATAGTGCCAAGCGTTCATGCCGCGCGCGTTAAGCGAGAACGGCACTGCGGCACCCAGCGCCCAGGTTGGGTCCTTGCCCCAATAGTAATATGCCACCGTGTGGCATGCCTCGACGGTGCCTGCGGCGGTGGCGTCGGCCGCCTGCAGGCCGGGAACGAGCTCGCCCGAGGCGAAGACCTGAACCTGGAAATTGCCGTCGGTCGCTTCCGACAGCATTTTTGAGAACACTTCCGCACCGCCATAGATCGTGTCGAGCGATTTCGGGAAGGACGATGCCAGCCGCCAGGTCACTTTCGGATTGGACTGGGCTATCGCCGGCGTGGCAAGCGCGGCGGCCGCTGCCGCGACACCAACACCGGATGCACCGGCCTTACGGATGAACGAACGACGATCCATGCATTTTCCTCCCGTTTAGAACCAACAGACCGATATTCGGACATCCGCGGTGCCCTGATCGGCTGCGCGAAACAATACACGGGCAAGATGTCGAGTCCAGCACCGCGGGCAACGTGCAACTATAGTCTAACGCCGACCGTCCTGGCCCATTCGGAGAACCGAAACTTGCCATGGCAAAGTGCCGACTGATCGCCTATTTTGTAGGCAGAATAATTCGTTAGCCCTCGATGGAACCCGGATCCAAAATGCAGCAGCCGCTCGTTGCCGTCTCAACCGATGTCCGCCAGTTCGACAACTACACATGGCATGCCGCGCCCCAGCAATATATCGAAGCGGCGATCGCCGGCGCCGGCGTGTTCCCGCTCCTGGTGCCGTCCTTCGGCGACCGGCTCGATTTCGACGAGCTGCTGTCCTCGGTCGACGGCGTCATGGTGACGGGTTCGAAATCCAACGTGCATCCCTCGCTCTATGGCGGCGATCCCAGCGAGGCCAACGGCCCCTACGACCCGGCACGCGACTCCACCACGCTGCCGCTGATCCGCAAGGCGATAGAGCGCGGCGTGCCGCTGCTCGCCATCTGCCGCGGCATCCAGGAGCTCAACGTGGCGCTGGGCGGGACGCTCGGCACCGAGATCCAGGAGCGCGAAGGCTCGCTCGATCACCGCGCGCCGGTGAGCGACAATCAGGACGAGCGCTTCGGCATCCACCAGACGATTTCGATCAAGCCTGGAACCTGCCTCGCCGGCGTGTTCGGCGCCGGCGACATCAAGGTCAACTCGCTGCATCGCCAAGCGATCGACCGGCTCGGATCGAAACTGCAGGTCGAGGCTTTGGCGACCGACGGCACGATCGAGGCCGTCTCGGTCAAGGAGGCTCGCGCCTTCGCCGTCGGCGTCCAGTGGCACCCCGAATATTGGGTGAAGTCGGACAGCAACTCGGCAAAGATCTTCCGCGCCTTCGGCGATGCCGTGCGCCTGCATGCGGCGGCGAAGGCCGGTGCACGCGCGGCGGCGGAATAGCCGAACTCAGTCGCTGGTCGTCGCGTTCAGCGCCAAAAGCGGGGCGGCCGGCGCATAGGATTCGTAGCCGTCGCCATCAGCAACACCGAAGGTGACGATCGGATCGATGCCGTTCTCGCTGAACGCGACCGAGCCGTCGGCCTGCTCGCGCCAGAATTTCACACGCTCGATGCCAGGCATCAGCTTGCTGCAGTTCGGAGCAATTGTCAGCAGCGACAGGCCGTCCGAGACCTCGGCGCCGCGCTTGATTGCGCAGGCCGCTTCGTCGCCATTGGCTGTCAGCCGATAGCTGTTGGAGAGGCCGGCTTGCTCGACCGCGCTTTGGCCGTTGCCGTCGTGCAGGGACTGAACGCCCCCGTATAAGGCGACTGACGCAACCAACCCGGCTAACAGCTTCACTCCGCCTCTCCACATCCTGGCTTGCCGTGCCATGCTGTTCTCCAAACCACGCGCCGATTTGGACAACATGCATAACGAAGTATGCAGAATGATGGTTAAGCAGGCGTTAATAAACGTGGCAGGCCTTCCGCTCAGGCGCGTGGCTTGACGTTGATCGTTTCCGGCACCGGGGTCAGCGGCCGGCGCTCGCCGAACCAGGAGATGAGATTGTCGACGCACAGATCCGCCATGGCCCGGCGGGTGTGGTCGGACGCAGATCCGACATGCGGCAGAAGGGAGGTGTTGGGCGCATCGAGCAGCGCTTTGGGCACATTCGGTTCGTCGGCAAAGACATCGAGCCCGGCGGCAGCGATGGTGCCATTGGAGAGTGCTGCAGCCAGAGCCGCCTCATCAACCGTGCTGCCGCGGCCGATATTGACGAAGACGCCGTCGGGACCGAGCGCCGCCAGGACCGCCGCGTTGATGGCTTTCTCCGTCGCGGCCCCGCCCGGCGCGATACAAATCAGCGTGTCGACCGCTTCGGCCAGGCCCTTCAGCGTCGCATGGTATTCATAGGACAGGCCATCGACCTTGCGGCGGTTGTGATAGGCGATCGGCAGGCCGAACGCCTCGAGTCGACGGGCGACGGCAAGGCCGATGCGGCCCATGCCGAAGATGCCGACGCGGCGGCCGCGCAAGGTGAGCCGGCTCAGGCGATAGTCGCCCTTCTTCACCCAGTCGCCGTCGCGCAGCCATTTCTCGGCGGCGTACATTTCGCGCACCGTGTTGATCAACAGGCCGATGGTGGTGTCGGCGACCTCCTCGGTCAGCACGTCGGGCGTGTTGGTGACCATGACGCCGCGGGTGGCCGCGTGACGAGCGTCGACGGAGTCATAGCCGACGCCGAAATTGGCGATGATCTCGAGATTGGGCAGCGCGTCGATCATGACCGCGCTGATGCCGCCGAAGGAGGCGATGCCGCGCACGCTCTCGCGCATCTCGCCGGTAACGAGCGACGGATCGGCGCGCTCGATCCGCACGCGCTTGAACGCCTTGTCGATCCGGCCGATGGCATGGTCGTTGAAACGGCCCGGCACCAGGATGGCGACCGGCGACTTCGCTTCTGTCTGTGTCATTGACGCTCCACCGGCTTGCCGGTGGACTGGCGTACGTGCAGCTCCGGCTTGATCAATTCCTGCGACGGCCGCACGGCCTGCCCGTTCAGCTTGTCGAGCAGCGCGCTGGCGGCGCGGCGGCCGACCTCGCGCTGGCCATTCCAGACCGTGGTCAAGGCCGGCGTTGCTATCGCAGCCTCCTCCAGGTCGTCGTAACCAGTGACGGAGATATCGACGCCCGGCACCAGACCGGCGCGCGCGATGCCGTTCATCAGTCCGATCGCAACCAGATCATTCCAGCAGCAGGCGGCGGTCGGCTTGTCCTTCAGCGCCAAGAACTGTCCTGCAGCCTCGAAACCGGCCTGCTTGGTGCGCGGTCCAGGAATGCGCCAGGACGGCTTCACCTCCAGCCCGGCCGCTTCCATGGCGTTGACATAGCCCTGGTAGCGGTCGCGGCCGGTCGAGGTCTGGTCCGTGCCGCCGATCATGGCGATGCGTTTGTGGCCGAGCGAGATGAGATGGTTGGTCGCGAGTGCGGTGCCATAGGCATCGTCGCCGCGGAAGACCGGCACGTCGGCGCCGGTGACGGTGCGCGCGATCAGCACCGCCGGGAGGCCGTTTTCCTCGGCCATGATGATGTCCTCGGCCGGCGTGCCTATGGCCGGCGACATGATGACGCCGTCGGCGCCGAGCTGCAGCAGCGTGTCGATGAAGGTGCGCTGCTTTTCCAGCTGGTCATAATGGTTGGACAGGATGAAGGTCTGGCGGCTGCGGTCGAGCTCGCTTTCTATCGAGCGCAGAATCTCGGCGAAGAACGGGTTCATGATGTCGTGCACGACGACGCCGACAATGCCGGAGCGTGAGGTGCGGAGCGACGCGGCCCGTCGGTTGTAGATATAGCCGATGGCGCGCGCGTGCTCCTTGATACGCTCGCGCGTCGAGCCCGCGACCAGCGGGCTGTCGCGCAGCGCCAGCGACACCGTTGCCGTGGATACGCCAAGCGCATCCGCGATCGTCGAAAGCTTGATCTTCTGTGCCAGCCTTGGTCCCCGAGGCCTTTAAACTGTTTAAATGGGCTTATGCCATCGATTGAGGGCAAATCAAAGTTTTTTTGCCAAGCCCTCGGCTTCCGTGTCCAAGGAAGCGGAATTGCGCAGGCGAAGCCTGTGCTCGCGGTGGATGATGTAGAGGCCGCTGGCGACGATGATGGCCGCCCCGAGCAGGGTCCAGCGGTCGGGAAACTGGTGGAAGATCAGCCAGCCGGAGATGATCATCCAAATCATCTGCGAATAAGGGTAAGGCGCGAGCGCCGTCGTCGTCGCCAGGCGATAGGCCTGGACCAGGAGCCAATGGCCGCCGGCGCCGAAGACGCCGAGCATCAAAAGGATCACCCAGTGCCAGCCGTCCTGCGGCAGGGACAATGAGAAGGGCAGCATGGGCAGGAGCAGCACCGCCGGCGCCAGCGCCGAGAACAGGATCAGGCTTTCGGATGTCTCCGTCGACGACATGCGCCGGGTCATGATGACGTAAAAAGAGTTCGACAGCATCGAGCCCAGCGCGAAGAGATGGCCCATGCCGAACACGCCGACGCCGGGCCGGGTGATGATGAGGACGCCGACGAAGCCGGTGAGGATCGCCAGCCAGCGCCGCCAGCCCGCCCACTCGCCGAGCAGCGGGCCGGCCAATGCGGTGATCACCATCGGGCCGAAGAAATAGATCGAGGTGGTCTCGGCGAGCTGCAGCGTCCTGAGCGCCAGGATGTTGAACATGGTCGAGCCGAAAAGCAGGCATCCGCGCAGGATGTGCGCCGGCAGATTGTTGGCGCGGAAGCGCGACGGCTCGCGCCAGCCGCGCAGGAAAACGCCGACAAGCAGGACATGCACGACGAAGCGGGCCCAGGCGACGATCAGCGCCGAGACGCCGGCGAGCACTAGATATTTGCTTGAGGTGTCGAGAAAGGTGAAGCAGACATAGACGCAGAGCATCAACAGCATCGCCGCGGGCGGCGTCGCGCTGTCGTCGTGATTTTTGGGAACGCTCAAAATCGGGCCGGAGGAGAGGTAGACGCCGTCCTTTTGCGGCAATCGCCGCCGGCCGGCAAGCCAAAAGCGACTGGCCCAACAAGACGTGCCGACAGGCTTAGAGCGCAGTGCCTTGGCGGTCACCAGAACGTTCCTTGCTCGTCCGCCCGAGCGGAGCAAGGAGCGAAGCGACGCGCGCAGCCCAGGCTGACGAAACAAGGAGGTCGCGGCCAATCTCGAACGTGCGCGACGTCGTCCGGACGAATGGTCAATCAGCCACCAAGAGCATCCTCCCCGAGGGTCAAGCATGCATGCAGGCGCCCTTGGTAACCTTGTCGACCAGCTTCTTTTCGGCGCGCAGCGCGATGCCGACGATCTTGGCGTCGTCCGGCGCGAATTCGGCGAAGACGGCGCGGTTGGCCAGGTCATGGCCGGTGGAGAACATCTCCTCGACATAGGCCGATGTCGTCACGCCGCGCTCCAGGGCCCGGCGGTGGATCGCGGCAAGCGTCGGCTCGTCCGCCGACAGCACGATAACGGGCTGGATCGAGAGCGGATTGAAGAAATTGCCGGCGCGGTCGCGATAGGGCTCGCCGATGATTTGAGGAGATTGCGCGACGATGCCGCTGGTCAGGAAAGCGGTGACGTTGAGCTTCTGCCAGACGGCGAGATCTTCCTTGAGCACGATTGCAAATTTCGTGTCGAACACCAAAAATGTTTCTCCGGGATGTGGATCAGGGACCATGGCGCACGATCTAGGCAATGAGGCGCTGGGAGGTCTTGAACGTTCGTGCGCTGAGGACGACCGGATCGTTTCGGCGCCCGGCGCCACGGGCCTCGAGCGCATCGAGGCGCGTTTCCACGGCAATGCTTTCGACCTGCACCGCCACGACACCTACGCCATCGGCGTGACGCTCGACGGCGTGCAGCGCTTCCACTATCGCGGCGCGCTTCGGCACAGCCTGCCCGGCCAGGTGATCGTGCTGCATCCCGACGAACTGCATGACGGCGGCGCCGGCACTGAGCACGGCCTACGATACAGGATTCTCTATCTTGAGCCGTCGATGCTGCTCGATTGCCTCCACGGTTCGCCGCTCCCTTTCGTTAAGGATGCTGTGGTGAGTGACCCTCAGTTGCGCGGCACGCTGCTGTCGGCGCTAACACCGCTCACCGAGAAGCTCGACGACCTGTTCGTGGCGGATTTCATCGCGCAGCTGGCGCAACAATTGAAACGCCATGCCGGACAGCCGGCAAAATCAGCGGGAAAAATCGCGTGGCGGGCTGCCGCGCTGGCCCGCGACTATCTCGAAGAAAACGCTGAACGGCCGGTGCGTTCCGACGAGCTGGAGGCGGTTACCGGCCTCGACCGCTACGCGCTGTCGCGCCATTTCCGCGCGACCTATTCGACAAGCCCGCATCGCTTCCTGTTGGTGCGCCGGCTGCAGCGAGCGCGGCGCATGATCGAAGCGGGAGAGCCGCTTGCCGAGACCGCTGTTGCGGCCGGCTTCAGCGACCAAAGCCATTTCAACCGGCATTTCAAGAAGGCGTTCGGGCTGACCCCGGGACGCTGGGCGACGCTGGTGCGCGACGCTTAGCGTCGTCGCCCTTCCGCTAAGCTGCCGATGCTTGGTGGTGCCTGAGGCGACGATGCTGTGCATCGCGCTTGGGTCGCTCGAGACGACGCTTACGCGTCGCTCGTGGTCACCAACGCCCAGCGGCTAAGCGACGATGCTGCGCATCGCGCTCGCGCGTCGCTTGAGACGACGCTGCGCGTCGCTCGTTAATCATCCAGCTCGGCGTCGTCGTCGATGAGGATCAGGTCCTCGTTCGACAGGTTGGCCTCGATGCGGGCGAGCAGCTTGAAGAGCGCCTTCTGGTCTTTCTTGTCGAGACCCCTCAGCGCCTGCTTCTCGGTCTTCTTGACCGATTTCTCGATGGCGCGGATGGTTTCGCGGCCGGAACCGGTAAGGAAGATATGGGCCTGGCGGGCATCGGCGTTGGAGGCGCGCTTTTCGAGAAAACCCTGCGCCTGCAGCCTGTTGATGGTTTTTGTGATCGTCGGCGGACGTACGCCGAGCTTGTCGGCGAGATTGCCGGGTGTCTGGCCGTCTTCGCGGTCGAGCGCCAGCATGATCTGGTCCTGGCCGGCGTAGAAGCCATGTGCCAGAAGCCGCGCAGCAAGCGCCGTGCGCGCCAGCCGCGCTGCCGAATGCAGCCGGCTCATAGTCGCTGTTCTGTCCGCCTTGGCCATGGTCATTCCCTCTTCGGCCGAACCGGCGCGGGCAGCATAGAGGCTGTCCGGCGGCTGGCAAATGACGATTTAACGAGTCCGGCCTGCAAACACTTTGCCGGCAAGCATTGCGGTGCCCGCGCAGGTGATGCCAGATGTTTATTTCAGTTAGATGACAAACGACTTTTGGCCCGCCGGCATTCACAGCGGAACATCCCGGAGGCTCTGATGCCGTGCGGCTGCCCTGTTACTTTAACCAACTGCGGCTGCCCCGGTCGGGACCGGCTGGCCCATCGGTTTGGCACGTGCAAAAGCGCGGCTCGCATCCTATATGAGGCCGACAAATCCTTCGAGGCACAGATTTTTCGAGGCAGGCCATGAGCGATGCACAGACGCAGATCCCCGTAACCGTTCTCACCGGCTATCTCGGCGCGGGCAAGACGACGCTGCTCAACCGCATCCTGTCGGAGAACCACGGCAAGCGTTACGCGGTCATCGTCAACGAGTTCGGCGAGATCGGCATCGACAACGATCTGATCGTCGAATCCGACGAGGAAATCTATGAGATGAACAATGGCTGCGTGTGCTGCACGGTGCGCGGCGACCTGATCCGCGTCGTCGAGGGCCTGATGCGGCGACCCGGCCGTTTCGATGCCATCGTGGTCGAGACCACTGGCCTGGCCGACCCGGTGCCGGTGGCGCAGACCTTCTTCATGGACGACGATGTGCGCTCCAAAACCAAGCTCGACGCGGTGGTGGCGCTGGTTGACGCCAAGCACCTGCCGCTGCGCCTGAAGGACTCGAAGGAGGCCGAGGACCAGATCGCCTTCGCCGATGTGGTGGTGCTGAACAAGACCGATCTCGTCACTCCCGAAGAGCTCGAAAAGGTCGAGGCGACGATCCGCGCCATCAACCCGGCGGCCAGGATCCATCGCACCCAGCGCGCCGGTGTGGCGCTCGGCGAAGTGCTCGACCGCGGCGCCTTCGACCTGTCACGCGCGCTGGAGAACGATCCGCATTTCCTCGAGGCGCACGATCACGACCATGAATGCGGCCCGGATTGCGATCACGACCACCACCATCACCACGACGGGCACGATCACCATCATCACGACCATCCTTCCGACATCCACGATGTCACGGTGAAGTCGGTCTCGCTGCGCGGCGGCGAGATGGATCCGAAGAAGTTCTTCCCATGGATCGAGAAGGTGACCCAGATGGAAGGGCCGAACATCCTCAGGCTTAAGGGCATCATCGCGCTGAAGGGCGACGAGGACCGCTATGTGCTGCAAGGCGTGCACATGATCCTCGAAGGCGACCACCAGCGCGCCTGGAAGGACGGCGAGAAGCATGAAAGCCGGCTGGTCTTCATCGGCCGCGATCTCGACGCCGAGCGCCTCAGGAAGAGTTTTGAAGCTTGCCAGGCGGCTTGATTTCCGGACTTTCAGGCGTTAGCGCTGCCCCTACTTTCCTTCTCCCCTTGTGGGAGAAGGTGGCCGAGCGAAGCTCGGTCGGATGAGGGGTGTTCCAGCTTGGCGATGACGGCACTCCGTCGAACACCCCTCAACCGTCTTGGCGCTACGCGCCAATCCACCTTCTCCCACAAGGGGAGAAGGGGGAGTCACACCTAGCCGCGCCGGCTGGTGAAATCGAATGGACCATCCCCATGCCGACAGTCGCCCCGCTTGATCTCGAAGGCCATTGCGTCGCCGCCGTCTTCCTCGGCGACGTGCCGCATTTCGCTTTGGCCGACGGCGCGATCCATCGGCTCGACAATGGGCACAAGACCGTACAGGCGAATGACGGGCTGCTCGCCGCCTTCCACGATGCGGCGAACGACCGCCTGATCACCGGCGGCGAGGACGGCAAGGTGTTTGCGGTCAAGGCCGGCGGCGAGGCGAGCGAACTTGCCAGCGCCGGCAGAAAATGGATCACCAGCGTTGCGGCGGGCCCTCAGGGTGCGGTCGCCTATGCCTCGGGCAAGACGGCGTTCGTCCGTTTCGCCGACGGCAAGATCAAGGAATTCGCCCATCCGCGCTCGGTGGAAGGGCTCGCCTTCTCGCCCAAGGGCATGCGCTTCGGCGTTGCCCGCTACAACGGCGCGACGCTGCATTTTCCTGCGGCGGAGGGCAAGCCGGTCGAGCTCGAATGGGCCGGCGCCCATACCGGGATCAGCTTTTCGCCGGACGGCGCTTTCCTGATTACCACCATGCAGGAAAACGCGCTGCATGGCTGGAAGCTGGCCGACGGCAAGCACATGCGCATGAGCGGCTATCCGGGCAAGGTCAAAAGCCTGTCCTGGAGCGTGAAGGGCAAATGGCTGGCGAGCTCCGGCGCGCCGGCGGCGATCGTGTGGCCTTTCGCCAGCAAGGACGGGCCGATGGGCAAGGCGCCGCTGGAGCTCGGCACGCGCGGCAATACCATGGTGACGTGCGTTGCCTGCCATCCCAGCCAGGAGGTCACCGCGATCGGCTATGAGGACGGCATGGTGATCGCGGCCCGCTTCGCCGACGCCAAGGAAGTGCTGCTGCGTCGTCCCGGCAAAGGCGCCATCACCTCGATGATGTGGGACAAGGAAGAGCGCCGCATCGTCTTCGGCAGCGCGGCCGGCGATTGCGGCGTGATCGACATCACGGCGTAAGGGATTAGGGGAATAGGGCGGCAATGGAATAGGGAAAGGAAAGCCTTCCTCCGCTGTCTTCCCAATGCCCTACTCCCTTAATCTCTTCATCCCTTAATCCCTACTGCCTGAGCCAACGCCCGCCCCCTGCGCGGCCAATTGCAGTTTTGCCGACCGGTTGGCAGAGTGCCGCGCGAGAAAGAGGGGCTTCATGCATTCAATCGACCGGACTTCCATCGGCGGCATCGCCGCCGCCCGCATAGCCGAGCTGCGCGAGGCCGAGGCGGCCGCCTTCCGCAAGGCGCGGCCGAAGTCCGAGGCCAAGGTTGGCAACGGCATGGCCGGCTTCCTCGGCGGCGTGCCGATGCATTGGATGACCGACTGGCCGACCCCATTTGCGATCCTGGTCGACAGCGCCAAGGGTGCCACGATTACCGATGTCGACGGCAACAAGCTCGACGATTTCTGCCTGGGCGACACCGGCTCGATGCTCGGCCATTCGCCGCCGCCGGTCGCCCGCGCCATCCGCCGGCAGGCAGCACGCGGCCTGACCTATATGCTGCCCAGCGAGGATGCGCTGGCGATCGGTCCGCTCTTGCAGCAGCGCTTCGGCCTGCCCTATTGGCAGATCGCCACCACCGCCACCGATGCCAACCGCTTCGCCTTGCGGGTCGCCCGCGCGGTGACGGGGCGCGAAAAGATCCTGGTCTTCAACGGCTGCTATCACGGCTCGGTCGACGAGACGATGGTGCGACTGATCGACGGCAAGCCGGTCAACCGGCCTGGGCTGGCAGGCGAGTTCCGCGATCTCACACGGGCAACCAAGGTTATCGAATTCAACGATATTGCAGCATTCGAAACGGCACTTGGCGACCGCGATATCGCCTGCGTGATCACCGAACCGGTGCTGACCAATTCCTGCATGGTGCTGCCGGAACCCGGCTTCCACGACGCGCTGCGGCGCCTCACCCGCGCCGCCGGCACGCTGCTTTTGATCGACGAGACGCACACCATTTCAACCGGGCCCGGCGGTTACACGCGAAAGCACGGGCTGGAGCCGGACCTGTTCGTGCTCGGCAAGCCGGTGGCCGGAGGCGTGCCGGCCAGCATCTGGGGCATGAGCGAGGAGGTCGCGACGCGCTACGGCACCTACAATCGCAGCAAGGAACCCGGCTATTCCGGCATGGGCACCACGCTGTCGGCCAACCCGCTGCAATTCGCGGCGATGCGGGCGACGCTCGAAGAGGTAATGACCGAGGAGGCCTATGCGCATATGGACCGGCTGGCGCGCCGCCTCGACGCGGGGCTCTCCGCCGTCATCGAGCGAAACAAGCTGCCTTGGCATGTCGCGCGCGTCGGCGCCCGCGTCGAGTTCATCTGCACGCCCGGGCCGCTCAAGAACGGCGGCGAGGCGGAGAAGGCACATGCGCCGGAACTCGAAGCCGCCGTCCATGTCGCGCTGGTCAATCGCGGCGTGCTGATCGCGCCGTTCCACAATATGATGCTGATCTCGCCGGCGACGACCGCGGCGCAGGTAAGCCGCCTGATCGCGGCTTTCGCCGCGGTTGCCGCCAGGCTTACGGCATGAGACAAGCGGCTATGGACAATCCGAGCACAGTTGCGACCTCCCCTTCGGGCTCGACGCCGGCCGAGGCGAAAGCGTTTCTCGCCGCCCATCCCGACATCGAGGCCTTCGACATCGTGCTCACCGACGCCAACGGCATCGGCCGCGGCAAGATCGTGCGCCGGCACGAGCTGATGAGCATTTTCGAGGGCGGAAGGCATATGCCGATCTCGATCCTCGGCCTCGACATCACCGGTGAGGATGTTCACGAGACCGGGCTGATCTGGGACACCGGCGACGGCGACCTCAGGGCATGGCCGGTTCCAGGCACGCTGGTGCCGCTGCACGGCACCAAGCTGCCGCGCGGCCAGGTGCTGATGGCGATGTATCGTCTCGACGGTCAGCCGATGACCTCCGATCCGCGGCTGGTGCTGGCAAGGCAAGTCGGGATCCTGGCGGCGCGCGGCCTGCATCCGGCCGGCGCCTTCGAACTGGAATTTTTTCTGCTTGCCAATGAGCGCGATGCCGACGGCAAGGTGCAGGCGGCGCGCGCGGTGCTCGACGGGCGCCGCTCGGGCAAAACGGAAGTCTATTCAGTCGACCACCTGCACGGCATGGAGCCGCTGTTTTCCGACATCTACGCCGCCGCCAGGGCGCAAGGCATTCCGGCCGAGACGGTGATTTCCGAATATGCGCCCGGACAGTACGAGCTGACGCTCAACTACCGCAAGGACGTGATGCGGGCGGCCGACGACCTGGTCATGCTGAAGCGGCTGGTGAGGGCGCAGGCGCGCCGGCACGGCGTCACCGCCTGCTTCATGGCCAAGCCGATCGAGGCCTATGCCGGTTCGGGCATGCATTTCCACGTCTCGCTGCAGGACGATGCCGGCCGCAACGTCTTCACCGAAGCTGCCGGCGAGAAATGGTCGCCAAGCCTGCTCAACGCGCTTGGCGGCCTGATCCACACCATGGCGGAATCGATGCTGGTGTTTGCGCCGCATGCCAATTCATGGCGGCGTTTCGTGGCGCAATCCTATGCGCCGGTGGCGCCGACCTGGGGCGTCAACAACCGCTCCGTGGCGTTGCGCGTGCCGGCGGGCGATGCGATGAACCGGCGTATCGAGCACCGGCCGTCCGGCGTCGACGCCAACCCTTATCTTGTGGCGGCGACGGTGCTGGCGGGCATCGTCAAGGGCCTCGACGAGGCCCTTGACCCCGGACCGGAAACGACCGGCAACGGTTACGAGCAGACAACGGAAGCCTCCACCATGCCGACCGATTGGCGCGCCGCGATCGAGGCGGCACGTGGCTCCGAATTCCTGAAATCGGCGCTCGGTCCCGACCTGCACCGGACCTTCGTGGCGATCAAGCAGGCGGAATATCTGCGCGTCGCACGCACCGTCAGCGAACTCGACTACCACCTCTACCTCCACGAGGTCTGAGGACTTGGCCTCGCAGACGGAGTGATCACGTTTCGCCGCGACACTCAAAAGTTATAGCCAGGCGACTTTCTGGAACATATCATGAACGCATGGCTGTGCTTTCCGTCCGCGAGAAACTGGCGATCCTGTCCGACGCCGCTAAATACGACGCCTCCTGCGCATCGTCCGGTTCGGCGAAACGCGATTCGCTGAAATCGGGCGGCATCGGTTCGACCGAGGGCTCGGGCATCTGCCATTCCTACGCGCCGGACGGGCGCTGCATTTCGCTGCTGAAGATCCTGCTCACCAATTTCTGCATTTACGACTGCAGCTATTGCATCAACCGGTCCTCCTCGAATGTGCGGCGAACCCGCTTCAGCGTCGACGAGGTGGTGCGGCTCACCATGGATTTTTATCGCCGCAACTACATCGAGGGTCTGTTCCTGTCCTCCGGCGTCATCCGCTCGCCGGACGAGACGATGGGCGAGATGGTCGAGGTGGCGCGACGGCTCAGGATCGAGGAGAAATTCGGCGGCTATATTCACCTCAAGACCATTCCCGAAGCGTCAGCCGAACTGATCGAAAAAGCAGGCCGTTATGCCGATCGCCTGTCGATCAATGTCGAGCTGCCGACCGACGAAGGGGTGAAGAAGCTGGCCCCGGAAAAGAAGCCGGAAACGATCCGGCTTTCCATGGCCAAGCTGCGCTGCAAGATCGAAGAGAAGGCCGAACCAACGTTGCAGAGCCGCAAACGCGAGCGCTTTGCGCCGGGCGGCCAGTCGACGCAGATGATTGTCGGCGCCGACAAAACGTCCGACGACGGCATCCTGCGCGCCAGCGCCCGGCTTTATGGCAGCTATCATCTGCGCCGCGTCTATTATTCCGCCTTCAGTCCGATCCCGGATTCGTCTGCGGCGCTGCCGTTGCAGAAGCCGCCCTTGATGCGCGAGCACCGGCTTTACCAGGCGGACTGGCTGATGCGCTTCTACGGCTTCTCGCAGCCTGAAATCCTGGCCGGCAGCAATGACGGCATGCTCGACCTTGCCATCGATCCCAAACTTGCCTGGGCGCTGCGCAACCGCGGCCGGTTCCCGGTCGACGTCAATCGCGCCGATCGGGAGGCGCTGCTGCGTGTGCCGGGGTTGGGCACCAAGGTGGTCGACAGGATTCTGCAGACGCGCCGCCATCGCCGGCTGCGTCTCGAAGATGTCGGACGGCTCTGCCAATCGGTCGCCAAGGTACGCCCCTTCATCACTGCGGAAGGCTGGTCACCAGGCGCGCTCACCGACAAGTCGGGCTTGCGCCAGATCATCACCCGATCTTGCGAGCAGCTTTCGCTGTTTTGACCATGACACGGACCCAGCTCAGCCTGGCATCTCATCTCGCCCGTCTCGAGAGCGAGACCGATTTCGCCGGTTGGCGCGATGCGGCGCGCCGGCTGGCCACGAATGATATTCCGCCGGAAGAGGTGGCTTGGCAGGTTGGCCACGACGATGATGATCGCGGCAACGATTTGCCGGCTTGCCGACAGGATGCGCGGCTTGTCGTCCCGCGCGAGTTCATCGAACGTGCAGAGACGGTCATCTGCCATTCGGACCCCGAGCGTTTCAACTTCCTCTATCGGTTGCTCTGGCGGTTGCGCGTCGACCCGAAGCTGCTGTCGATCGCTTCCGACCCGGATATCCGCAGGCTCGAGTCCATGGAAAAGGCGGTTCGGCGCGACATCCACAAGATGCGCGCCTTCGTGCGCTTCCGGAAGATCGGCGACGGCGCGGAGGAACGTTATGTCGCCTGGTTCGAGCCCGATCATTTCATCGTCGAGCGCAATGCCGATTTCTTTGTGCGCCGCTTCGCCGGCATGCGCTGGACGATTCTCACGCCGCACGCCTCGGCCGAGTGGGACGGCGAGCGGCTGGCGATCGGCCCAGGCGCCGACAAGCGCGACGCGCCGGCGGAAGACGACGCCGAGACGCTGTGGCGGACCTATTTCGAGAATATCTTCAACCCGGCCCGCCTCAAGGTGAAGGCGATGCAGAAGGAGATGCCGAAGAAATATTGGCGGAACCTTCCCGAGGCCTCGCTCATTCCAGACCTGATAGCAGGAGCGGACAGAGCCGCGACAGCCATGATCGCCCGGATGCCAACCTCCCCAGCGCCGCACCACGCCAAAGTGAAGGCAAAAAACTGGCCTTCGCCGGAGCCGGCGGATGTGGTGGAGCCCGAAAGTACGGATATTCCGGCATTACGCGAAGAGGCGAGCGGTTGCCGGCGTTGCCCGCTCTGGCGCGATGCCACGCAAACCGTGTTCGGCGAGGGACCGGAGAATGCCGACGTGGTGTTTGTCGGAGAGCAGCCCGGCGACCAAGAGGACCTTGCCGGCAAGCCGTTCGTCGGGCCCGCGGGCAAGGTGTTCGACAGCATTTTGGACCAGGCCGAGATCGACCGCCGCAAAGTGTATGTGACCAATGCGGTGAAGCATTTCAAGTTCGAGCCGCGCGGCAAGAGGCGGATACATTCAAAGCCCAATGCCGGCGAAATTCGTGCCTGCCGCTGGTGGCTCGACAAGGAACTCGACCTCATCAAGCCAAATCTTGCGGTGGCGCTCGGCGCGACAGCGGCGCAGTCGCTGCTCGGCAAGGCGGTGCCGATCACCAGGATGCGCGGCGACGTGATCCAGCGCGAGGACGGCTTGCGGGTCTTTGTCACCATCCATCCCTCCTTCATCCTGCGCATCCGCGAGCACGAGGACAAGGAGGCCGAGAAGGAGCGGTTTCTCACCGATATGAGGAAGGTGAAGCAGCTGATGGCTGCTTGACCGATCTGCGCGCCTGAACGGGACCTTGCGCGGACGGATGCTGTTGTACGAGTCGTGCGACTGGGGAGAATTGGGCGAGATGCCCGTCGCCTCGTCATCCACGGGCGAAGCAAGGAGCGGAGCGACGCGCGCGCAGACCCGAGGATCATTCCGTTACCTGCAGGCGTCGCAACGATGCACAATTCTGCTCCGCTGCATTCCATGCCCGAGGTCACGTAATGGATTCCAGGGTCTCCGCGACGGAGCTTCGCTCCTGCTTCGCCCTGGAATGACGACTTCAGCGTTTATTGCGCTACCGGACGAGTATCGCCCTTAGATCATTGACGTTGGTCCCGGTTGGACCGGGCACGAACAGATCGCCGACCGCGTTGAAGGCGGTCCAGGCATTGTTGCCGGCAAGCATGGCCTTGGCATCGACGCCTGCGGCACGCATGCGCGCCACGGTCGTGCCGTCGGCGAAGGCGCCGGCATTGTCCTCGGAGCCGTCGATGCCGTCGGTGTCCGCGGCCAAAGCATGGATGCCGCTGACCCCATCGATGCCAATGGCGAAGGCAAGCAGGAATTCGGAATTGCGGCCGCCCTTGCCTTTTGCCCGCAGCGTCACCGTCGTCTCGCCGCCGGACAGGATCAGCATCGGCTTCTCGAAAGGCCGGTTACGGGTCGCCACCTCGCGGGCTATCGCGGCATGCACGCCGCCGACCTCGCGCGCCTCGCCCTCGATCGAATCCGACAGGATGACGGCCTCGATGCCTTGCCGCTTCGCTGCGGCGGCCGCGGCTTCCAGCGAGACGCCGGCCGAGGCGATGAGATGGACTTCATTGCCGGCAAAGCGCGGATCGTCGGAGGGTGGCGCATCGGCTGCGGGAGACTGAACATGCGCCATGACCGCATCCGGCAGGCACATGCCGTAGGCGGCGATGGACGCCAGCGCATCCGCGCGGCTGCCGGTGTCGGGGACGGTCGGCCCCGAGGCCACCAGCGCCGGGTTGTCGCCGGGAATGTCGGAGATGACCAGCGATACGACCCGGGCCGGATGAGCGGCGCCGGCCAGCCGCCCGCCCTTTATGGTCGAGACGTGCTTGCGGATGGTGTTCATCGCCGCGATCGGCGCGCCGGAAGCGAGCAGCGCCTCGTTGACGGCGATCTCGTCGGCAAGAGTCAGGCCGGGAGCGGGCGACGGCAGCAGCGCCGAGCCGCCGCCCGAAATCAGCGCCACGACCAGATCGTCCGCGCTCAGTCCCCGCACCTTCTCCAACAGCCGACGCGAGGCTTCGAGGCCGGCGGCGTCCGGCACCGGGTGCGCCGCCTCGATGATCTCGATGCGCTCGCATCTGGCGCCATAGCCGTAGCGGGTCACGATCAGCCCATCGATCGGACCATCCCAGACCTTCTCGAAGGCCGCCGCCATCTGCGCCGAGCCCTTGCCGGCGCCGATAACGATGGTGCGGCCCTTCGGCTTTGCCGGCAAATGATTGCGGATCGTCTTTTCCGGATCGGCAGCGGCGACGGCGGCGTTGAAGATCGACGTAAGGAAAGTTTTTGGATCGGTCATTGCTCTTCCGGCGGCAACTTGAGCTTGCTCGCATCGACTCCGAGATGGGCGCAGAGCGCATCCACAACGACACCGTGGTCTTCTCGTTCGGGCAGACCGGAGACGGCGATGACGCCGATCACGCCTGCGCCCTTCACCGCGACGGGAAAGCCGCCGCCGGCCAGCACATAGTCGGCAATGTCGAGCGCTTCGCCGACCTTGAAGGTGCGGTCGGGTCGCTGCTGCTCCAGCACCATGCGATAGGTGCTTCTGAGATAGCGCTTGACGACATTGATCTTGCGCCGCGCCCAGTCGGGGTTGGAGGCGTTGGAGCCCGGCATAGCGGCATAGAATAGGGGACGGTCGAAGGTCCTAATATCGACGATAATCGGCAGGTTTTCGTTGAGCGCCCGCTCCCTGATCGCCGCGCCTATCTGGAAGGCCACGGCCTCGTCGAAGGCCGGAAAGACCAGCGTGGCTTCTTGTTTCTTGATCAGAGCGATGTCGTCGGCGGCAGCCATGGCGTTTCCCCTGTCAATGTCGACGCACGCTTTGGCCGATGGCTGACGCGGGGTCAAGCGACGAGCACGTTTAATCTATGCGACAATCGCGCTCTTGGCCGGCCGGCCCGCCACATAGACCTCGCTCACGGCGCGATCGTCGCCCAGCGTCTGTAGCAGGAAGAGCTCTTCCGCAAGGGTCTCCACCGTCTCCATCCTCAGCCGCATCGCCGGCGTGGCGTTGGCGTCGAGCACGACGATGTCGGCATCCGTGCCTTCTTCCAGCGTGCCGATTTTTTCGGCGACAGACAGCGCCTCGGCATTGCCGCGTGTCAGCTGCCAGAAGGACTGGAAGGGGTTCAGCTTCTCGCCATTCAGCGCGATGACTTTGTAGCCCTCATCCATGGTCCGCAGCATCGAATAGTTGGTGCCGCCGCCGACATCGCTGGCGGCAGCGATCCTGAGCGGCTTTTCGCGGCGGCGGTAGCGCTGGTAGTCGAACAGGCCGGAGCCGAGGAAGAGATTGGAGGTCGGGCAGAACACCGCAACCGAACCCGATTGCGACAGCGCATCGGCTTCGCGCTGGGATAGATGGATGCAGTGGCCGAAAAGGCTCTTTTTGCCCAGCAGGCCGTAATGCTCATAGACGTCAGTGTAGTCGCGCGACCAGGGGTAGAGCTCCTGGGTGAAGGCGATCTCGGCGTGGTTTTCCGACAGATGCGTCTGCATGTGCAGATCGGGATGCTCACGGCAGAGCGCGCCGGCCATCTCCATCTGCTCGGGCGAGGAGGTGATGGCGAAGCGCGGGGTGATGGCATAGAGCTGGCGGCCCTTGCCGTGCCATTCGGCAATCAGCGCCTTGCTGTCGTCATAGCCGGTCTGCGGCGTGTCGAGCACGCCCTCCGGCGCATTGCGGTCCATCATTACCTTGCCGGCGATGTTGAGCATATTGCGGTCGTGCGATTCGGCGAAGAAGGCTTCGGCCGACGATTTGTGCACCGAGCAATAGGCGACGACCGTCGTCGTGCCCTGGCGCAGCATCTCGTCGAGGAAGAGCCTGGCGATGCGGCGGCCATGCTGCGCGTTCGCGAATTTCGACTCCTCCGGAAAGGTGTATTTGTTCAGCCAGTCGAGCAGCTCGGCGCCGTAGGACGCGATGATCTGCATCTGCGGAACATGCACATGCGCATCAATGAAGCCCGGCAGGATGAGATGCGGGCGATGATCGATCGTCTCGACGCCGGCGCCGGCGCGCTTGGCGATCTCGGCATACGGACCGGCGGCAATGATCTTGTCGTCGTCGATCAGCAGCCCGCCATCCTCCTCGTACCGCCAGGCGGAATGGTCGTCGATTGCTTCGGGCCAGCGCAGGAAGGAGAGCGTGCGGCCGCGCAGGAGTTTCGAGGTCATGCTTACTTTCCGGCGCCTTCGAACCAGGCCACCAAAAGGGCCCGTTCCTGGTCGGTTATCTGAGTGACGTTGGCGGGCGGCATGGCATGCGCGCGGCCGGCCTGGAGGTAGATCTCCCGGGCATGCTCGGCGATGCGCGCGTCGGTGTCGAGCAACACGCCCTTCGGCGCATGGTAGATTCCTTCATAGGCCGGCTCTTCGGTATGGCACATCGAGCAACGGCCGAGCACGGTGTCGCGCACGGCCGGAAAATGCGCCGAGGCGATGTAGACCTGGGCAGCGGCGGATGCGGCGGAGGTCTTGGGCTCCGCTGTCAGCACCTTGGGCACGGTCGACAGCCAGATGACGATCATGAACAGCACGGCGGCACCCAGCCAGGTCCAGGTCGGGTTGCCCTTCCTCGCGTGCACGGTGTTGAAATAGTGCCGGATCAGCACGCCGATGATGAAGACCAGCGAGGCGATGACCCAGTTGAACTGCGTGCCGAAGGCCAGCGGGTAGTGGTTCGACAGCATCAGAAACAGCACCGGCAAGGTCAGGTAGTTGTTGTGCAGCGAGCGCTGCTTGGCAATCTTGCCGTATTTCGGGTCCGGCTTGCGGCCGGCGATCAGGTCGGCGACGACGATCTTCTGGTTGGGGATGATGACCATGAAGACATTGGCCGACATGATCGTGGCGGTGATGGCGCCGAGATGCAGGAAAGCGGCACGGCCGGTGAAGAGGTGGGTCAGCCCCCAGGCAATGAAGACCAGCACGCAGTAGAGCACCAGCATCAGGCCGGTATCGCTTTTGCCGAGCGGCGAGCGGCAGAGCAGGTCGTAGACGATCCAGCCGACGCCGATCGTTGCCAGCGACAAGAGGATGCCGACGGGCACCGAGATGTTGAGCACGTTGGGGTCGATCAGGAAGAGGTCGGCGCCGGCATAGTAGACCACGCAAAGCATGGCGAAGCCCGACAGCCAGGTGGCGTAGGATTCCCATTTGAACCAGGTCAGGTGCTCCGGCATCTCCGCCGGCGCCACCAGATATTTCTGGATGTGGTAGAAGCCGCCGCCATGCACCTGCCACTCCTCGCCGAAGGCGCCGGCGGGCAGGCCGGGACGCTGGCGCAGCCCGAGATCGAGGGCGACGAAATAGAAGGACGAGCCGATCCAGGCGATGCCGGTGATGACATGCAGCCAGCGGACGGCGAAGCTCAGCCAGTCCCAGAAAATCGCAAAATCCATCATCGAGTCGCCCCTGGGAAATCGTCCCTGCCGATCAGGCGACTTTACGGTCTGGAGCGCAAACGAAAAGAGGCGGGGCGCGCGATGACTTTCAAAATAAAATGGAAAATACTAGGCTCGTCCCACGCAGCCATTTGAGAGCCACGACCGTCGCATGGCCTATCTCGACAACATCGCCGTCTTCGTCCGCGTCGTCGAGCTCGGCAATCTGTCGGCGGCCGGGCGCGACATGCGCATCTCGCCGGCGGTCGCCTCCAACCGCATCAAGGAGTTGGAGAAGCATCTCGGTGTGCGGCTGTTCAACCGCACCACAAGGCAGCTGATGCCGACCGAGCACGGCACGGTGTTCTACACCGGCGCCAAGCAGGTGCTGGACGCGATCACCGAGGCGGAGGCCGCGGTCGCAGCACTTTCCGGCCAGCCGCGCGGCACGATCAAGGTGACGGCGCCGCTCGGCCTCGGCCGGCGGCTGATCGCCTCGGGCATTCCGGATTTCCACGATAAATACCCCGATATCGAGGTGCGGCTGAGACTCTCCGACCACAATGTCGACATCATGAAGGAAGGCATCGACGTCGCCTTCCGGCTTGGCATCATCGAGGATTCCAGCCTTCGGATGCGCGGCATCATGGAATGCGAGCGCGTGCTGGTGGCGGCGCCGAAATACCTCGAGGCGCGCGGCGAGCCGGTCGAGCCGCAGGAGCTGATCGGCAAGAAGCATGATTGCCTGATGCTGCGCTATTCCGGCACGCGCGAATATGTCTGGACGCTGCAGACGCCGAACGGTCCGCAGAAATTCGAGGTGCATGGACCATACGATACGGACGATGGCGATGTGCTGACAGGCTGGGCGCTGTCGGGTCGCGGCATCATCAACAAGCCGCGTTTCGAGGTCGAGCCGTTCATCCGCGACCAGCGGCTGAGAGTGATCCTGGCAAAGACGCCGCCGACGCCGGTCCAGTTCGCCGCCGTCTATCCGCACAAGAAGCTGCAGGATCCGAAGGTCCGCCTGCTGCTCGACTTCATGGCCGATCGCTGCCAGCGGCTGATCAAGGACATTCTTGCCGGCAAGTAGGCTGGCGGGCACGCGCCTTCGCGTGGGTGACCACACTCAGTCTTCGTCCATCAGGCGGGCCGTGCCGGATACCCGGATCGAGGTGCCGGGCGTGGGCGGAATATCGGCATGCAGCCGCGAGCGCATGCCCATATCCTCGCCCTGAACGATGTCGATCGCGCCGCCATGCGGCCAGCCAATGTCGCGCAGATAGCCGGCAAAGGCGGCGGCGGCAGCGCCGGTCGCCGGATCCTCATAGACGCCGCCGGAAGCGAAGGGATTGCGCGTGTGGAAGAGACGCGGCGTTTCGGCATAGGCGAGCAGGATCGTCACCAGTTCCTCGCGCCGCATCAGGGCCTGGCCCTGTTTCAGGTCATAGGCCATGGCGGCGAGCGCCCTGCGCGACTTCAGGGCCAGCACCAGATGGTCGGCGCCGCCATGGATCAGCGCGGGCGGAATGGCGGGATCGAGATCGCCCGGCTGATAACCGAACATGGCCAGGGTCTCGCCGGCCAGCTCCGACGGGGCCGGCCGGCTGCGCGTCGGCGGCGACTGCAGGGCGGCGGCAAAGTTGGCGCCGTCGCGAAACCCTTCGACGGTGATGGCGGCCTGGTTCAGGAGCAGCTTGAAAATTCCGTCGCCGAACCTTCTGACCAACGCCGCGCCCAGCGCGATGGTGGCGTGGCCGCAGAACGGCACTTCCGATTCGGGCGAAAAGTAGCGGACACGCCAGCCTTCCCCTTCACTTGCGGCAAAGGCGGTCTCGGAAAAGCCGACCTCTGCAGCGACGCGCTGCATGTCTGCGGCGTCGGGCAGAACCTCGCCAATCACCACGCCGGCCGGGTTGCCGCCGCTGTTGCCGTCCGAAAACGCCGCTATGCGCAAAACATCCATGTCGCTCGTCCCGTGTTCGTCATTCGTGTTCGTCAGGCGTGCAGAAAAACACGGTTCAATCCGGTTTGGGAAACGAAGAAAGCGACGAGCAGCTGTGAGCATCAGTCATACCTTCGCCAGCTGTGCGCCCCTCGATCCGATGCGGAACGAAACCCGCTCCGTCCCCGTTCTGGCGATTGGCGGCTGCACGGCCGCCCTTCGAGACCAGTCCCCAGCTTTCGCAGCGACCCAGCGCCACAGGAGCCGACCATGGACGCCATTGTCACCAAGAACGACCTCAAATCCGACGCCAAGAAGGAATCGATCGATCTTCTCAATGCCAGGCTTGCCGATGCCATCGACCTGGCGCTGGTCACCAAGCAGGCGCACTGGAACGTCAAGGGACCGCAGTTCATCGCCATCCATGAGATGCTCGACGAATTCCGCGAGGAGATCGACGGCCATGTCGACATCATCGCAGAACGCGCCGTGCAGCTCGGCGGCACCGCGCACGGCACCTCGCAGGACGTGTCGAGGGCAACGAAGCTCCAGCCCTATCCAACCGACATCCACAAGACCAAGGATCATCTGGCGGCGCTGATCGACCGTTATGCCACGGCTGCCAGGCTGGCGCGTGAGGCGATCGACGAGGCGGACGACGCCGGCGATGCCGACACCGCCGACATCTTTACCGCCTACTCGCGTTCGCTCGACAAATTGCTGTGGTTCCTCGAAGCGCATACGCAGGAAAAGGAATAGCCGGCTCAGCGTTCCTCCGATGGCCGGGTGAATCAGCCGGCCATCGCCTTTTCGGGCGCGGCCGAAGCCTGGGCCGCATGCGACACCAGCGCCGTCATGATTTCGGCGGCGGCGAGCGCGGCGATCACCGGCGGGCGCTTGTCCTTCACAGCATTGCCGCCGATCGGCGAGACGAGACGGTTGAACTGGGCCTCGCTGCCCTCGTCGGGCTTCAGGAACCAGTTCTTGAACGTCGCCTTCTTGGTCTTCGAGCCGATCATGCCGACATAGGCGGCGTCGTCGCGCTTCAGCGCCTCGGCGACGATCAGGAAATCGAGCGCATGGTCATGGGTGAGGATGACGAAGGCCGATCCCGCCCGGGCTTCGCGCACCACCGCTTCGGGCATCGGCGTCAGCCGCGTCTCAACCGTTTCCGGCATGCCTTCCAGCGCATCGGCCCGCGTCTCGACGACCTCCACACGAATGGGCAGCAGCCCCAACGACGCGGCCAGCGCCTGGCCGACATGGCCGCCGCCAAAGACATAGACATGCGGCAGATGCGCCTCCTCGGCCTCGGCCTTGGCTACCAGTTCCTGTTCGATCCTAGCGTCAACCAAGCGGATCAGAACCTCGACTCGGCCGCCGCAGCATTGGCCGATTTCAGGACCCAGTGGAACATCCAGGGTCGCGCAGGTTTCGTCGACCTCGATGCGGGCTTCCCTCCCCCTCCAGGGCAGGGTGGCGGCGGAGCCGCCAGGTTGGGTCACCGGGGCAGTGCTCGGCGCTCGCTTGCCTTCTGAGAGCACCCCCTCTGGCCGCTTCGCGGCCATCTCGCCCTCAAGGGAGGAGAAAAGCATCTGCCGCGCCTTGTCGATCGCCATGAATTCAAGCTGGCCGCCGCCGATGGTGCCGAAAATCGCCGATGGTGAGACGAGCATGAAGGCGCCGGCTTCGCGCGGGGTCGAGCCCTTGGTGGCCGCGACCTCGACGAGCGCGGCCCGGCCGGCCTGGCCGAGAAATGCCTTCAGGCTTTGCACTTTCGAGTTCATCGTCTGCATTTCCACCCAGGAAATATAGCGTTTCGCACCTCGAATTGCACGTTTTGGCCGGTTCAGGCCGGCTTTGCGGCTTCCCGCTTCAGCCTTTCGATCGCCATCAGCACCCGTTCCGGCGTCGCCGGGGCATCGAGGCGCGGGCAGATCCTGTGATCGGCGACACTCGCCACCGCGTCGGAGAGCGCATGCAGCACCGACATGCCGTGCGGCAGCGGCGGCTCGCCGACCGCCTTGGAGCGATGGATGGTCGGCTCGTAGGCCGACGACCAGTCGGTCAGCTTGACGTTGAAGATTTTTGGCCGGTCGGAAGCGAGCGGGATCTTGTAGGTCGACGGCGCATGCGTGCGCAGCCGGCCGCCGTTGTCCCACCAAAGCTCTTCCGTCGTCAGCCAGCCCATGCCCTGGATGAAGCCGCCCTCGACCTGGCCGAGGTCGATCGCGCTGTTCAGCGAGCGGCCGGCATCGTGCAGGATGTCGGTGCGCTCGACGACATATTCGCCCGTCAGCGTATCGACCGAGACTTCCGAGCAGGCCGCGCCATAGGCGTAGTAGTAGAAGGCATGGCCGCGGCCCTTGCTGCGGTCCCAATGGATCTTCGGCGTCTTGTAGAAGCCAGCCGCCGAGAGCTGGACGCGGTTCATGTAGGCTTGCTTGACCAGATCGTTGAAGGCGATTTCCTGGTTGCCGATGCGCACCCGGTTGGGTAGAAACACGACCTGGTCGATCGGCACCTGGTATTTTTCGGCCGCGAAATCGGTCAGCCGCTTGCGGATCTGCCGAGCGGCATCCTGCGCCGCCATGCCGTTGAGGTCGGCGCCGGAAGATGCCGCCGTCGGCGAGGTGTTCGGCACCTTGGCTGTGGTGGTGGCGGTGATCTTGACCCGGTCGAGATCGATCTGGAATTCCTCAGCAACGACCTGCGCCACCTTGAGATGCAAGCCCTGGCCCATTTCGGTGCCGCCATGGTTCATATGCACCGAGCCGTCGGCATAGACATGCACCAGGGCGCCGGCCTGGTTGGCCTCGGTCTTTGTGAAGGAAATGCCGAACTTGACCGGCGTCAGCGCCAGGCCGCGCTTGATAAAGCGGCTGTTGTTGTTGAAGGCGCTGATCTCGCGCCGTCGCCGCGCATAGTTGGCGCTTTCCTCCAACTCCGCGACGATGCGGTGGATGATGTTGTCCTCGACCTTCTGGTGATAGGGCGTGAGGCAGCGTTCGCCGATCGCATCCATCGGGTCATAAAAATTGAGCTTGCGGATTTCGAGCGGATCCTTGCCGACCGCGAAGGCCACTTCGTCGATGACGCGCTCCGCGCCGACCATGCCTTGCGGGCCACCAAAGCCGCGGAAAGCGGTGTTCGAGACCGTGTTGGTGAAAAGCGGCGCCGATTTCGCGTGCACCGCCGGATAGAAGTAAGCGTTGTCGCAATGGAAGAGCGCCCGGTCGCCGACCGGACCGGACAGGTCGGCGGAGAAGCCGCAGCGCAGGGCATAGGTGAAATCGACGCCGAGGATGTTGCCCACGTCGTCGAAGCCGACCTCGTAGTCGATGGCAAAATCATGCCGCTTGCCTGTGGCGGTCATGTCCTCGTCGCGGTCGAGCCTGATCTTCACCGCGCGCCCCAGCTTCTTGGCCGCGATGGCGGCTATGGCCGCGCATTGGTTGGCCTGCGTCTCCTTGCCGCCGAAGCCGCCGCCCATGCGGCGCACTTCCACCGTCACCGCATGGCTCGGCACGCCGAGCGCATGCGCAACCAGATGCTGCGTCTCGCTCGGCCCCTGCGTCGAGCAATAGACGATCACCTCGTCGTCCTCACCGGGGATCGCCAGCGAGACCTGGCCCTCGAGGTAGAAATGGTCCTGGCCGCCAAGCCACATGCGGTTCTTGATGCGGCGGGGTGCCGCCGCAATCGCCGCGGCCGCATCGCCGCGCTTCAGGATCAGCGGCGTGGTGACCTGCTTGTCCTTGACCGGGTCGAGGTCCCAGATGTCGATCACAGCCGGAAGCTCGTCATATTCGATCCTAGCCAGGCGTGCCGCGCGGCGCGCCGCCTCGCGTGTCTCAGCTACCACGGCGAAGATCGGCTGGCCGTAGAATAGCACCTTGTGCTCGGCGAGCACCGGATCGTCATGCATGTTGCTCGGCGAGACGTCGTTCTCGCCGGGCACGTCGGCACAGGTCAGCACATCGACGACGCCTGGCGCTGCGCGCACCGCCGACAGCTCGATGCTCTTCAGCATGCCGTGCGCGACCTTGGCGAGGCCAAGGCCGACATGCAGCGTGCCGGCAGGCTCAGGCATGTCGTCGATATAGACGGCGGCGCCGCTGACATGCTTGTGCGCGGAATCGTGCCGCTGCTCGGTGGCGACGCCGCCGACGATTTTTTCGGCCTTGAGGTTGGGAGTGGCGTGCTTGTTCATCAGGCCGCCTCGTTGCGGGTCACTTGAAACGGCGCCCTGGTGCCGGTGGTTTCGACATAAAAGCGCAGCAAAAGATTTCTCGCCGCCAGCGCCCGATACTCGGCCGTTGCACGCATATCGGTAATTGGCGTGAAGTCGCTGGCGTATTCGGCCATCGCGGACTCGACACTTGTTTCGCTCCAGACTTTGCCGATAAGGGCGGTTTCAACCGCGGTCGCCCGCTTCGGCGTCGGCGCCATGCCGCCATAGGCGATACGGATATCCGCCACGGTGCCGTCCTTGGCCTCGGTCAGATAGAAGGCGCCGAGGGTAGCGGTAATGTCCTCGTCGCGGCGCTTGGTGACCTTGTAGGCGGCAAATTTCGTGCCCTCTGCCGGAACGGGCACATGGACGGCCTCGACGAATTCGCCGGGCTGCCGATCCTGCTTGCCATAGGCAATGAAGAAGGTTTCGAGCGGGATCGTACGTCGGGCATTGCCCTTGCGGAGCGTGAGCTGCGCGCCGAGCGCGATCAGCGGCGGCGGCGTGTCGCCGATCGGAGAGCCGTTGGCGATGTTGCCGCCGATGGTGCCCATGTTGCGCACCTGCTCGCCGCCGATGCGGTCGACCAGCGGTCCCAAGGCCGGGATACGCCTGGAAAGCGTGGCGAAGGCTTCGCTGTAAGTCACGCCGGCGCCGATCGTAATCACGCCATCGGTCTCCGAGATCGTGCGCAAGCCGTCGAGGCCACCGATGAAGATAGCCGGCGAGATGTCGCGCATATGCTTGGTGACCCACAGCCCGACATCGGTTGAGCCGGCAACGATGGTGGCGCCAGGCTCCTTCTCGAGCGCCATGGCGAAATCGTCGACGCCAGCCGGCACGATCAGCCGCTCCTTACCCGAACCGACCTCGACCCTGGCGCCGTCGCGCAGCGCTCCCAGCCGTGCAGTGATATCCTTGCGCTCCACTGCCAGCGGGTCCTTCGCCGCCTTGCCGTAGCTTGATATGGCGCGCGCGGCGCGCATGATCGCCTCGTAGCCGGTACAGCGGCAGAGATTGCCCTGCAGCGCCTTTTCGATCGCCGCGTCGGCCGGGTTGGGCGTCTTCATCCACAGCGCATAGAGCGACATGACGAAGCCGGGCGTGCAGAAACCGCATTGCGAGCCATGGAAATCGACCATCGCCTGCTGCACGGGGTGAAGCTGTTCGCCATTGCCGCGCAGGTGCTCGACGGTGACGACATGGGTGCCGTCGAGCGAGCCCATGAAGCGGATGCAGGCATTGACGCTTTCATAGACCAGGCCCTCGACCGACAGTTTGCCGACCAGCACCGTGCAGGCGCCGCAATCGCCCTCGGCGCAGCCTTCCTTGGTGCCGCGCAGCGAGCGGTTCAACCGCAGCCAGTCGAGCAGGGTCGCGTCGGGGGCGATGTCGTTCAGCGCGACATCGGCGCCGTTCAGGATGAAACGTATCTGGTTGCGGGTCTTGTCGGCCATGTCTCAGCTCCCGCGATAGGTCGAGTAGCCGTAGGGCGAGATCAAGAGCGGCACATGATAATGCCGCTCCTCCGCCATGCCGAAGCGGATCGGCACGGTGTCGAGGAAAGCCGGCTGCGGCAGGCTGGCGCCCTGCCCGCGCAGATAATCGCCGGCAGCGAAGACCAGTTCGTACTCGCCGGTGCGGAAGTCGGCGCCGGCAAGCAGCGGCGCGTCGCAGCGGCCGTCGTCGTTGGTGGTGACGGTCTTCAAATGCGTGCGGGCCTGGCCTTCGAGGCGGAAAAGCCCGATCGAAAGGCCCTTTGCCGGCCTGCCGGTCGCGGTATCGAGGACATGGGTCGTCAGACGCCCGCCATCGGCTTTCGAAGTTTCTGCCACTGGCCGCCTCCCATCCCAAGTAGTCGAACGTTTTCAGGTCAATTGTGCGCCAATTAAAGGCGATGCATAAGCCCCGGTCGAGCGGAGTGCGGCAAAAAGCACTTTCAAAAATTTTCGGGGGAATGCACGAGCACTCCTTTCGATATCTTCATCTCAACATTCGGGCAGGAGCGATCATGCGTTACGAACGGGACATGCGCGGTTACGGAGCCAATCCGCCGGAGCCGAAATGGCCCGGCGACGCCTATGTCGCGGTGCAGTTCGTCGTCAATTACGAGGAAGGCGGCGAGAACTGCGTGCTGCACGGCGACAAGGCTTCCGAAGCCTTCCTATCCGAGATTGTCGGCGCCGCCCCCTGGCTCGGCCAGCGCCATTGGAACATGGAATCGATCTATGAATACGGCGCCCGCGCCGGCTTCTGGCGGCTATACCGGCTGTTCACGCAAGCTGAGGTGCCGGTGACCTGCTACGGCGTCGCCACGGCGCTGGCACGCTCCCCCGATCAGGTCGCGGCGATGCAGGAGGCCGGCTGGGAGATCGCCTCGCACGGGCTGAAATGGATCGACTACCGCGACCATAGCGCGGAGGACGAGCGACGCGACCTCGAAGAGACGATCCGTCTGCATTACGAAGTGACTGGCGCGCGGCCGACCGGCTGGTACACCGGCCGCACTTCGGTCAACACGGTGCGACTCGTCGCCGAGGAAGGCGGCTTCGATTACGTCTCCGACACCTATGACGACGAATTGCCCTACTGGTTCGACCGGGATGGTTTGGAGAAGCCGCAGCTCATCATCCCCTACACGCTCGACGCCAACGACATGCGCTTCGCCACGCCGCAGGGCTTCAATTCGGGCGACCAGTTCTTCGCCTATCTGAAGGACAGTTTCGACACGCTCTATGCGGAGGGCAAGGCGGGGCGGCCGCGCATGATGAACATCGGCCTGCATTGCCGGCTGGTTGGCCGTCCGGGCCGCGTGGCGGCGCTGAAGCGCTTCGTCGACTATGTGAAGTCGCATGACAGGGTGTGGCTGACCCGGCGCATCGATATCGCAAAACACTGGCGCGAGACGCACCCCTACCAGGCGCCGGCGCTGCGCCCGTCTCGGATGGAATTCGAGGAATTCGTGCATGCCTTCGGCGGGGTGTTCGAGCATTCGCCGTGGATCGCCGAGCGAGCCTACGAGCTGGAGCTCGGCCCGGCCCATGACAGCGCCGGCGGCCTGCACAACGCGCTCTGCCGCGTCTTCCGCGCGGCGACCGAGGCCGAGCGGCTTTCCGTGCTCAACGCCCATCCCGACCTTGCCGGCAAGCTGGCGGCGGCCAAGCGGCTGACGCCGGAATCAGCCAAAGAACAGGCCTCCGCCGGGCTCGACGCGCTGACCGACAAGGAGCGCGAGCTGTTCTCGAAGCTCAACGCCGCCTATGTCACGACCTTCGGCTTTCCCTTCATCATCGCGGTCAAGGGCAAGACGAAGGACCAGATCCTGGCGGAGTTCGAGGCTCGCATCGGCAACAGCCGCAGCAATGAATTCGACACCGCGTGCAAACAAGTCGAGCGCATCGCGCTGCTTCGGCTGAAAGACATGCTTCCAAAATAGGCTTCAACACATGGACAGGATGAACATGGCCGAGCGAACCTATTACGCGCCGCATGGCGGCCATCCCGGTCAGCACGAGCTGTTGACCGGCCGCGCCGTCTTCACCGAAGCCTATGCGGTGATCCCCAAGGGCGTGATGCAGGACATCGTCACCAGCCCGCTGCCGTTCTGGGACAAGACGAGGGCCTGGATCATCGCAAGACCGCTTTCGGGTTTCGCCGAGACCTTTTCGCAGTACATCGTCGAGGTCCTGCCCGGCGGCGGCAGCGACCGGCCTGAGCTCGACCCCGAAGCCGAGGGCGTGCTGTTCGTGGTCGAGGGCGAGCTTACGGTCTCGCTTGCCGGCAAGAACCATGTGCTTCGCCCAGGCGGCTTCGCCTTCCTCCCGCCGGGCAGCGGCTGGACGGTGCGCAATGAGAGCAGCGGTGCGGTCCGCTTCCACTGGGTCCGCAAGGCCTATGAGGCGGTCGACGGCCTCGACGTTCCGGAAGCCTTCTTCAGCAGCGACAAGGAGGTCGAGCCGAGCCCGATGCCCGGCACGGGAGGCCACTGGGCGACGACGCGCTTCGTCGACCCGGCCGACATGCGCCACGATATGCATGTCACCATCGTCACGCTCAAACCCGGCGCGGTCATCCCCTTCGCCGAGACCCATGTCATGGAGCATGGGCTCTATGTGCTCGAAGGCAAGGCAGTCTATCGCCTCAATCAGGACTGGGTCGAGGTCGAGGCCGGCGACTTCATGTGGCTGCGCGCCTTTTGCCCGCAGGCCTGCTACGCCGGCGGTCCCGGGAATTTCCGCTACCTGCTATACAAGGACGTCAACCGGCACGCCAAGCTTGGCGGCGCCCTTGGGGCTCGCGCGCGGTGACCCAAATCGTGGCCCAGCCGCTGACACGCGAAAACTTCGCGCCGTTTGGCGACGTGATCGATATGGGTGGCGAGAACCGCTACCCGATCAATGGCGGCAAGGCGATGCGCTACCACGATCTCGCCACTGCCGAGGCCACCGGACCGAATGCCAAGGTGCTGATCTCGATGGTGCGCGGCACCCCCTACGAGATGCCGCTGAAACTGACCATGGTCGAGCGCCATCCGCTCGGCAGCCAGGCCTTCATTCCGCTGTCGCCGCGGCCCTTTCTGGTTGTCGTCTGCCATGACACTCTGGACGGCCCAGGCGAGCCGCACGCCTTCATCACCGCGCCCGGGCAGGGCATCAACTACCGGCGCAACCTCTGGCACGGCGTGCTGACGCCGATCGGCGAGGAACAGGACTTCCTCATCGTCGACCGCGGCGGCGACGGCGCTAACCTCGAAGAGTGCCATTTCTCGCACCCTTACGAGATCCATCTTCCCTGAAAGCTGCCAGTTTTTCCCGATGACAGACATTTCGCTGATCGACCGCCTGCTCGACGTTATCGAGCACGATATCGTGCCGAAGACCGCTGAAGGCGTTGCCCATGGCAACAAGCTCTTCGGCGCCGCCATCCTGCGGAAAGACGACCGCTCGCTGGTGATTGCCGAAACCAACAACGAGATCGAAAATCCGCTCTGGCATGGCGAAATGCACTGCCTGAAGCGATTTTACGAAATGCCCAGGGCCCAGCGCGTCGACACCAGGGATGCGCTGTTCCTGGCCACGCACGAGCCCTGCTCGCTGTGCCTGTCGGCGATCACCTGGACCGGCTTCGACAATTTCTACTACCTCTTCAGCCACGAGGACTCGCGCGACAGCTTCGCCATCCCGCATGACCTGAAGATCCTGAAGGAGGTCTTCACACTCGATCCCGGCGGCTACAATGCCGAGAATGCCTATTGGAAGAGCTTTTCCATACGCCGGCTGGTGCGCGCTTTGCCCGAGGCGGAACGCAGGCGGCTGGAGGCGCGCATCGGCCAAATCTCCGCCCGTTATGACGAGCTCTCCGGTACATACCAGGCGAGCAAGGCCGACAACGACATTCCGCTGAACTGACGCTTTGAACTGACGCTTATTGACCAGCCGATTTCGCCGGCTGGCCCACGACGCCTCCCCGACGGTTCCATCATGTGCCTTGCATGAAAACCGTCACAGAATTCCCCCGCAAGGTCGTCGAATTTCCCGACATGGGCATCGTCATGCCGGATGGCTGCCGGCTGTCGGCGCGCATATGGATGCCTGAGGATGCCGGCGACAACCCGGTGCCGGCGGTCCTCGAGCATTTGCCCTACCGCAAGCGCGACGGCACCATCTTCCGCGATCAGCTGACGCATCCTTATTTCGCCGGACACGGCTATGCCTCGATCCGCATCGACATGCGCGGCAACGGCGATTCCGAAGGGCTGATGGACGACGAATATTCCGAGCAGGAATTGCAGGACGCCTGCGACGTCATCGCCTGGGCGGCCGCGCAGCCCTGGTGCAACGGCAATGTCGGCATGATGGGCATATCCTGGGGCGGCTTCAACTGCCTGCAGGTCGCGGCAAAGCAGCCGCCGGCGCTGAAGGCGGTGATCAGCCTGTGCTCGACCGTCGACCGCTATGCCGACGACATCCACTACAAGGGCGGCTGCCTGCTGCTCGAGAATTTCGGCTGGGCCTCGACGATGCTCTCCTACTCGTCGCGGCCGCCGGATCCGGAAATCGCCGGCGGCAACCGCTGGCGCGATCTGTGGCTGAGCCGTCTGGAGAACCAGCCTTTTCTCGCGCCACTATGGCTCAGCCACCAGCATCGCGATGCCTACTGGAAACGCGGCTCGATCTGCGAGGACTTTTCGGCCGTTAAGGCGGCAGTGCTGTCGATCGGCGGTTGGCATGACGGCTACCGCAACACGATCTCCAATCTCGTCACCAACATCCAGGCGCCGGTGAAGGGCATCGTCGGCCCCTGGATCCACAAATATCCGCATTACGCGGCACCCAATCCGGCCATCGGCTTCCTGCAGGAGGCGCTGCGCTGGTGGGACCGCTGGCTGAAGGGCGCGGCGACCGGCGTCGAGGCCGACCCGGACTACCGCGCCTATGTAATGGATAGCGTGCGTCCGGCCCGCTGGCATCCCGAACGGCCAGGCCGCTGGATTGCGGAACAGCAATGGCCCTCGCCCAACATCAAGATCAAGGCAACCGGGCTCATTCCCGAGGGCGTCGGGCCGGCAATCGTCGCCTCGCCGCAAAGTTGCGGGCTTGCCGGCGGCGAGTATTTTCCCTTCACCTTCGGTCCGGAACTGCCGGGCGACCAGCGCTCCGACGACGCGCTTTCGGTATGCTTCGACCAGGTCGAACTCGAGGAGGCGATCGACATCGTCGGCGCGCCTGAAGTCGAAGTACGGGTTGCCTCGGACCGCCGCCAGGCCAACCTCGCGGTGCGTCTCTGCGACGTGCATCCGGACGGCGCCTCGGAGCTGATCTCCTATGGCGTGCTCAACCTCACCCACCGCAACTCGCACGAGTTCCCGGAAGCGCTGGTGCCAGGCGAGACGGTCTCGGCACGCGTCGTGCTCGACCAGTGCGCCTATCGGGTGCCGGCCGGCCACCGGCTGCGGGTTGCCGTCTCGACCGCCTACTGGCCGATGATCTGGCCTTCGCCGGAGCCGGCGACGCTCGAACTGTCGGCCGCGACGCTCAAGCTGCCGCTGCGCCCGCCGGCGACGGCCGACGAGGTGTCGTTCCTCGAACCGGAAGGGGCTACGCCCTGGGCGACCGAGACGATCAGGCCGACCAATTCCGAGCGGCATATCCACCGCAACGAAAAGACCGGCGTCGTCACGCTTGCCGTAACGGACGATTTCGGCGAGGTGCGCGACCTGGAGCACGGGCTGGTCCACGGCAGCATGGTCAGGGAGACATGGGCGATCCAACCCGACGATCCCCTGTCGGCGACGGGCAGCACGCATTGGACGCAGACATTGTCGCGAAATGAATGGTCGGTGCGGACCGAGACCTTCGCCGAGATGCGCTCGGACGCGCAAGACTTCATCCTCAGCGCCAGAATCGAGGCCTATGAGGGCGAAAAACTGGTGTTCGAGCGCGATTTCAAACAGACGATTCCCCGCGCTCTCGTGTGAGCGCTGACAAGATTGGTCCAAATGCGACGCGCCATTTACGCCACGGCATGTCGCATTCGGTCTTGCTTACAGCTTTCCGTTGCGCTCATTATCCCTCACAAGAACAAGAACCGACCACATGGTCGTACCATCAGAGTGAGGAACCCATAATGACAAACGAACTCGACTATCTCAGCCGGCGCGTCGCTGCCGGAAAGCTCAGCCGCCGCGACTTCCTTGGCCGCGCCGCCGCGCTCGGCGTCACCGCGCCCTTCGCCAACTCGCTGCTTTCGAGCGCTGCCCGGGCTGCCGGCCCCGTCAAGGGCGGGACGCTGAAGGCCGGCCTAGTGGGCGGTGAATCCACCAACAGCCTCGACCCGGCCCTGATGATGACCCAGGTGCCCTTCGCCTTCGGCAAGTGCTGGGGCGAAATGATCGTCGAGCTGTCGCCCGACGGCAAGCTCGAGAACCGCATCGCCGAGGAAATCGGCTCTTCCGACGACGCCAAGGTCTGGACGCTCAAGATCCGCGACGGCATCGAATTCCACAACGGCAAGACGGTGACCGCCCAGGACGTGGCCGCCACGCTGGAGCGCCATTCGGACGAGAAGTCGAAGTCCGGCGCGCTCGGCTACATGAAGGGCATCGAGACCATCAAGGTCAACGGCAAGGAAGTGGTGCTGACCCTCAAAGAAGCCAACGCCGACCTTCCCTATCTGCTCAGCGACTATCACCTGATCGTCCAGCCGAATGGCGGCAAGGACAAACCCGACGCCGGCATCAGCGCCGGCCCTTACAAGGTCAAGGTCAACGAGCCCGGCGTGCGCCATGTCGGCGAACGCTTCGCCAACTACTGGCAGGGCGACAAGATGGGCCATGCCGACCAGGTCGAAGTCGTCGTCATCAACGACGCGACGGCGCGCACGGCGGCCCTGCAGGGCGGTCAGGTCAACATGATCAACCGCGTCGAGCCGAAGATCGTCGACCTGATCAAGCGCGTGCGGGGCGTCACCATCCGCAACCACTCCGGTCCCGGCCACTACGTGTTCATCATGCATTGCAACACGGCGCCGTTCGACAACAACGACCTCAGGATGGCGCTGAAGCTGGCGATCAACCGCGAAGAGATGCTGAACAAGGTGCTGCGCGGCTACGGCTCGCTCGGCAACGACTTCCCGATCAACGCCTCCTACCCGCTGTTCACAGAGATCGAGCAGCGCAAATACGATCCCGACAAGGCCAAGTTCCACTACAAGAAGTCGGGTCACGACGGCGCCGTGCTGCTCAGGACGTCGGACGTCGCCTTCCCCGGCGCGGTCGATGCCGCGCAGCTCTATCAGCAGAGCGCGGCCAAGGCCGGCATCAAGCTGGAAATCAAGCGCGAGCCCGGCGACGGCTACTGGAACGAAGTCTGGAACAAGCAGCCCTTCTGCGCTTCCTATTGGGGCGGCCGCTCGACGCAGGACCAAATGTACTCGACCGCCTACCTGTCGAGCGCCGACTGGAACGACACGCGGTTCAAGCGGCCGGATTTCGACAAGATGGTGCTGGCGGCGCGCGCCGAGCTCGACGAGGCCAAGCGCAAGCAGATGTACCATGACATGGCTGTGATGGTGCGTGACGAGGGCGGCTTGATCCTGCCGATGTTCAACCAGTTCATCGACGCAACTGGTCCCAAGGTCGGTGGCTGGGTGGACGATCCGCATCAGGAGCTGATGAATGGCTACGCCTTGGCGAAGTGCTGGATGGAAGCCTAAGGTCCGGCCTTGCGGAGATGTCCTCACCCGTCGTGAAACTGGTGGCCCAGCGCGTTGCGCTGGGCATCCTCCTTCTGCTGGCCGTTTCGGTCCTGATCTTCGCCGGCACGCAGATCCTGCCCGGCGACGTCGCCCAAGCCATCCTCGGACAATCGGCGACGCCGGAGTCGCTCGCCAATCTGCGCGAACAGCTCGGGCTCAATCAGCCTGCCTATATCCGCTACTTCCACTGGCTGGGCGGCGTGCTCACCGGCGATCTCGGCACTGCCATGTCGAGCGGCCAGGACATCGCGACATCGATCAAGGAACGGCTGTGGAACACCTTGTTCCTGGCCTTCTGGGCGGCAATCGTGGCCATTCCGCTGGCGATCACGCTTGGCCTGATCGCGGTGCGCTACCGCAATGGCTGGGTCGACAAGATGATCTCCGGCGTGGCGCTCGCCTCGACCTCGTTCCCCGAATTCTTCATCGGCTACCTGCTGGTCTTCTACTTCGCGGTCGAGCATCAATGGTTCCCAGCCATCTCGACCGTCTATGACGGAATGTCGTTAGGCGAGCGGTTGCAGGCGATCGCGCTGCCGGCGGCGGCGCTGACGCTGGTGGTGCTGGCCCACATGATGCGCATGACGCGAGCGGCGATCCTCAACGTCATGCAATCGGCCTATGTCGAGACGGCGGAGCTCAAGGGGCTCTCGGCTTTCGCGGTCATCCGCAAGCATGCCTTCCCGAACGCGATCGCGCCGATCATCAATGTCGTCATGCTGAACCTCGCCTATCTCGTGGTCGGCGTCGTCGTGGTCGAGGTGATTTTCGTCTATCCGGGCATGGGGCAATATCTCGTCGACCACGTCACCAAGCGCGACGTTCCCGTCGTCCAGGCGGTCGGCCTGATCTTTGCGGCCGTCTATATCGCCCTCAACATCATCGCGGACATTGCGGCAATCGTCGCCAATCCGCGGCTCAGGCATCCGAAGTAGGGGGCGCCGGTATGCTCGATATCAGACGCACTCCTGTCGCGGCGCTGATCGGCATTGTGCTGACGACGCTGTTCGTGCTGGCGGCGGTCTTGGCGCCATGGATCGCCCCGCACGGCAATGCCGAGATCGTCAGCGACGTCCCTTGGGAACCGATGTCATCGGTGCACCTGTTGGGCACCGACAATCTTGGCCGCGATCTCTTGTCCCGCATGATCTATGGCGCCCGCATCACGCTGTTCATCGCCGTGCTGGCCACCGCGCTGTCCTTTTCGCTCGGCGCCATTCTGGGCTTCACGGCGGCGGTGTTCGGCGGCTGGTTCGACACGATGCTGTCGCGCCTCGTCGACCTGCTGATGTCGATCCCGACGCTGATCATGGGCCTGGTCGTCCTGTCGGTGCTGCCGTCCAACCTGGTGACGCTGATCCTGGTGATGGGCATCCTCGATTCGACCCGCGTCTACCGCTTGTCGCGCGCGGTGGCGGTCGACATCAACGTCATGGACTATGTCGAGGCCGCGAAACTGCGCGGCGAAGGCAGCGGCTGGATCATTTTCCGCGAGATTCTGCCGAACGCGCTGTCGCCGCTGGTCTCGGAACTCGGCCTGCGCTTCATCTATGCGGTGCTTTTCCTGTCGACGCTCTCCTTCCTCGGCCTCGGAGTGCAGCCGCCGGACGCCGACTGGGGCGGCATGGTGAAGGAGAACAAGGACGGCATCGTCTTCGGCATCCCGGCGGCGCTCATCCCGGCGGCAGCGATCGCGGCTCTGGCGATCTCGGTCAATCTTGTCGCCGACTGGGTGCTCAACCGCACGACCAGCCTGAAGGGAGGGCGCGGGTGATGGCTGACAGCAAAGCAAATTCCGGCCGACTCCTCGACATCCGCAATCTGCGCATCGAGGCGACCGTCTACCCGCCCGGCGAGGCGCCGAAGACCATCACCCTTGTCCATGATGTCTCGCTGACGCTGGAGAAGGGCAAGGTGCTCGGCTTGATCGGCGAATCCGGCGCCGGCAAGTCGACGATCGGCCTGTCCTCCATGGGCTATGGCCGAGGCGGCGTGCGCATTACCGGCGGCGAGGTGATCCTCAACGGCCGCGATATACTGAAGGGCGGCAAGGAGGGCTTGCGCAAGCTGCGCGGCCGCGAAGTGTGCTATGTTGCCCAGTCGGCGGCGGCGGCCTTCAATCCGGCGCACCGGCTGATGGACCAGGTGGTGGAGGCGACGCTTCTGCACGGCACGGCAACCCGGGCCGAGGCCGAGAAGCGAGCCGTCGCGCTGTTCAAGAAGCTCAGCCTGCCCAATCCGGAAACGATCGGTGAGCGCTTCCCGCACCAGGTCTCCGGCGGCCAGTTGCAGCGCGTCATGACGGCGATGGCGCTTTGCTCCGAGCCCGACCTGATCGTCTTCGACGAGCCGACCACGGCGCTCGACGTGACGACGCAGATCGATGTGCTGGCGGCGATCAAGGACGCAATCCGCGATACCCATGTGGCGGCTTTATACATCACCCACGACCTCGCCGTGGTGGCGCAAGTAGCGGACGAGATCATGGTGCTGCGCCATGGCCGGCTGGTCGAATGGGGCGGTACCCGCCAGATCATCAAGGAGCCGCGCCAGGAATACACCAACGCGCTGGTCTCGGTGCATGAGATCGAGCACAACGAACAGCAGCCCGGCACCACACCAATGCTGTCGGTGAAGAACGTGACGGCCGCCTATGGCGGCGGTCTCGTCAAGGTGCTGAAGAACGTCTCGGTCGACATCTACCCGGGCCAGACGCTAGCCGTCGTCGGCGAGAGCGGTTCCGGCAAATCGACGCTGGCGCGCGCCATCACCGGCCTCCTGCCGCCCGAGCAGGGCAGCGTCTTCTTCGACGGCCGAACGCTTGGCAACAGGCTCGCCGACCGGCCGAAGGAGGATCTGCGCCAGCTGCAGATGATTTACCAGATGGCCGATGTCGCGATGAACCCGCGCCAGACCGTGGGAACGATCATCGGCCGGCCGCTCGAGTTCTATTTCGGCATAAGAGGCCGCGAGCGCGACAAGCGCGTCGCCGAGCTGCTCGACCAGATCGAGATGGGCAAGGGCTTCATCGACCGCTATCCGGCCGAGCTTTCCGGCGGCCAGAAGCAGCGCGTCTGCATCGCCCGTTCGCTCGCCGCCAAGCCGAAGCTGATCATCTGCGATGAGGTGACCTCGGCGCTCGATCCGCTGGTCGCCCACGGCATCCTCAAGCTGCTGCTCAACCTGCAGCAGATCGAGAAAGTGGCCTATCTCTTCATCACCCACGATCTCGCGACAGTGAAGTCGATCGCCGATTCGATCGCGGTCATGTATCGCGGCGAGGTCGTTCGCTACGGCTCCAAGAGCAAGGTGCTGGCGCCGCCCTTCGATGCCTATACCGACCTTCTCTTGTCCTCCGTCCCCGAAATGGAGATCGGCTGGCTGGAGAAGGCGATTGCCGGCCGGCGCATGGAAAGCGCCGGCAACTAAGCTGGCTAGCTCTTCGCTGCACTTCTCGGACTTGGCCGGACCGGTCAAGCCCGCCGATCTCTCCCGCCAGACCGCATGGAATTGCCCGTGGCGCTTAAATCCAAATTGCTGCTCATCATCCTTGACGGCGTGCCCTACCGGAACTGGCGCCGGCTCATGGGCAATCTCGAAGGCTGGGTACAGTCTGGTGAGGCGCAAGTTTGGAGAATGCGCTCCGTGCTGCCGTCAACATCGGCCTGCTGCTACGCCTCGATCCATACCGGGGTCACGCCGCAGGTTCATGGCATCCTCTCCAACGAGAACCGGTTCCGGGTCAGGCAGCCCGATATCTTCTCGGAGGTCAGCAAGGCCGGCGGCAGGACCGGGGCGGTGACGCATTCCTACTGGTCGGAATTCTTCCGCTCCTATCCATTCGATCTCGTCGAGGACATGGAATTCGACGAGCCTGGCGGGCCGATCACGCATGGCCGCTTCCACACCATGACCGGCTACAATCTCAAGAACCAGATGACGCCGAGCGATGTCGACCTTTTCGCGACATTGACCATGCTTACCCGCCGCCACGGCATCGACTACGGCATCCTGCACAGCTGCACGCTGGACTCGATGGGCCATCGCTTCGGCCACAACTGCCACGAGATGGATCATGCCTGCTACGCGATGGACGGTATGCTCGCCGCCTTCCTGCCCGGTTGGCGCGAAGCCGGCTATGAAGTCATCGTCACCGCCGATCACGGCCAGACCGACCGCGGCCATCACGGCGGGCATGACGACGAGATGCAGGATTTCGCCCTCTACTATTTCGGGCCGGCGAAGGGTCCAGAAGCCGACGCGCTGCTCGACCAGCTGCAGCTCGCGCCGACGGTGCTGAGCCGGCTCGGCGTGGAGGTGCCGGCGACAATGAAGGGGAAGGTGTTTTTGATTTAGCTCTCCCCCTTCTCCCCTTGTGGGAGAAGGTGTCGCCAAAGGCGACGGATGAGGGGTGTTCCAGTGAACGCCAACGCCTCACTCCGCTGGAACACCCCTCAACCGTCTCGGCGCTCCGCGCCGATCCACCTTCTCCCACAAGGGGAGAAGGGGGCGCCACCTCTGGCAACCTCTCAGCTCTTCGGTTAGCTTCCGAAAATTCCTTGGCGGAGGATGAACCTTTTTGGACCGACCAGCGACAGAGCCACGAGGAGCCAGGCGGCTCGACCGGCCATGAACGCGGCGACCGAAACCGATCGCGCGCTTGTAGACCGGGTCGCGAAGGGCGACCGGGCCGCCGTGCGGCTCCTGTTCATGCGTCACCACGCGCGGATCTACCGTTTCGTGGCGCGCCAGACGGGATCGGACATGATGGCCGACGATATCACCAACGAGGTCTTTCTCGAATTGTGGCGCCAGGCGCCGAGCTTCGAAGGCCGCTCCGAAGTCTCGACTTGGCTGCTCGGCATCGCCCGCTTCAAGGCACTGTCCTTGCTGCGCAAGAAGAAGGAAGACTGGATCGACGACGATGCCGCGGCGCAGGTTCCCGACGGCGCCGACACGCCGGAAGTGGTCACCATGAAGGAAGACAAGGCCGCCGCCTTGCGCCGCTTTGTCGATGCCTTGCCGGAGGAACACCGCACGGTGATCGACCTTGCCTATTACCATGGCCAGTCGGTGACCGAGATCGGCGAGGTGCTCAACATCCCGGTTGCCACTGTCAAGACCAGGATGTTCTACGCCCGCAAGAAACTCGGTGAGGCCCTCAAGGCGGCCGGTTACGACAGGGGGTGGCCATGAGCGCCGCTGAAAAGATGTCGCGCCGCGACGAGATGGAGACGTTGCTGCCGTTTTACCTCAACGGTTCGCTGGAAGGCGCAGAACTCGAAGCCGTCGAGGAATGGCTGGCCTCCGATCCTGCGGCGATGGCCGCGCTCGGCGAGGCGGAAGCCGAATTCTCCGGCACCGCCGCCGCCAACGAGGCGATCCGACCGCCGGCCGACGCGCTCTCCCGCTTTGCAAGGGCGCTCGACGCCGAGGCCGGTCCGGCGCGCACGCCCCCCGGCCAGTCATGGCTGGCGAAGGTCTTCGGCCGGGTCACGGCAATCCCGTCGGGTGTCGCTTGGGCGGCGGCCGCGGCGCTGCTTGCACTGGTCGTGGCGCAGTCTTTCGAGCGGCCGGGCGGCAAGCGCAACGACTTTGAAATCGCCGGCGCTCAGGATGATCTAGCAAACCTGCCCTTCGCCCTGGTCAAGTTCAAGCCGGATGCCAGGATGTCGGATATCGCCGCCTTCCTTGGGCAGAACGGGCTGAAGATCGCCGGCGGGCCGACCGCCGACGATGTGTTTCACGTGACAATCCCGGCCAGCACGGCGGCCGACTACGACAAGCTCGTCGGCCTTATTGCCGCCCAGCCTTTCGCGGAAGCTGTGGTGCAGGGAAGGAAACCGGTCGATGGCGGCTAAGGCGGTCGTTCTTCATGCGGCAATCCTCGCGGCGACATTTGTAGGCGCTCCCGCCGTTGCGCAGACCAACGATCCGAACCTCTCGCAAAAGCAGATCGACTGCCTCAGCCGCACGACGGCGGCCGGCGCTGACTGCGACAAGGACGGCGGCGGGCAATCCGGCGCGGGCAATGCCGTCGGCGGCGCCGTGTTCCTGCCGTCGCTGATCGTCGACCTGTTCCCGAATCCGCCTGCACGGCCGACGCCTGCGCCAACGCAGCCGGCGCCCCCAAAGAGCCCAACAAGCACAGCGGCGCCCGCTCCGCCGCCAAGCGGCCCCATCACACCGCCTACCGGGCTCAATCTCGCCGCGCCGCCGCGTGCGGTCAGTGGCGAGTTCGTGCCCGACGAGGTGCTGGTGACGGTCGCCGGCGATGCCGGCGCGGTGCAGCAGATCGCCACCACCTTGGGCCTTCAGGTGCGCTCGCAGCGCCAGTCGCGGCTGCTCGGCACAACGCTGGTGCGCTACGGCATTCCGGACGGACGGCCGGTCGGCGTCGTGCTGGCGCAGCTTGCCGCCGACGGGCGTACGCAGCGGCGTGAGCCCAACCACATCTATTCGCTGCAGCAGGCCGCCGGCATCGTGAACTATGCCTTCGAGCGCATCGCGCTCGATTCGAAACAGGCGAGCGGCGAGAACGTGCGCATTGCCGTCATCGACACCGGCATCGACGATACCAACCCAGCACTGAAAGGCGTGATCGCCGGCCAGTTCGACGCCATGCCGAACGTGCCGATCAAGAAGCGCGACCACGGCACCTCCGTCGACGGGCTGATCGCCGGCGTCGGCGCGCTGGAAGGCATCGCGCCGGGCGCCAAGATCTATCACGCACGGGCCTTCGAGGGCGGCAAGTCGAGTATGGATGTCATCCTGTCGGCGCTCGACTGGGCGGCGGAACAGGACGTGCGCATCATCAATATGAGCTTCGTCGGGCCGAAGAACGACCTCCTCGGCACCGCCTGCCGCAATGCGCGCGCGCTCGGCATGGTGCTGGTCGCAGCGGCCGGCAACAACGGGCCGAAAGCGCCTTACGGCTATCCGGCAGCCTTCGACGGGGTCATCGCGGTCACCGCGACCGACGCCAAGGACGGGCTGATGCCGCAAGCCAATCGCGGCGCCTATGTCTTCCTCTCGGCGCCGGGCGTTGAGATGGTTGCGCCGAGCGGCACCGGCTCGGACGTGGTGACCGGCACCTCCTTCGCCGCCGCGATCGTCTCAGGCGCGATCGCCAACCTGATCCATGCCGCGCCCGACCGCTCGGCCGATGAGATCGAGAATGCGCTGGCGGCCACGGCCAAGGATCTCGGCCCGAAGGGGCGGGACAATGACTTCGGCTATGGGCTGTTGGATATAAAAGCAGCTGGGGCTGCGAAGAAATAGGCTCCCGAAAATCTGTGGCGCCGGCAGGACAGAGGGGGGTGCGACGGAACTCAACGCGTCTCGTCTGTCGGAACACGATCCCTACACCGGCGCGCCGGCCACCGACCCCCGCACCACCAGATCGACCGGCCAGACCTCGCCGCGCGCGCCCTCTTCCAGCCCTGATATGCGCGCCGCCAACCGCTCGGCCACGCGCGCGCCGGCAAGGCGGATCGAGGAGCGGGTGGTCGAGAGCGGCACCGGGAAATTCTCCGGCCGCAGCCAGGGAAAGACGTCGTCATGGGCGACCAGCGACAGATCGCCCGGAATGGTCAGGCCGAGATCGCGCACGGCGCGGACGACGCCGAGCGCCATGATCAGACTGGAGCAGACGATCGCCGTCGGGGCTCCGCTTTCTTCGAGCAGGCGGCGGGCGGCGCGATAGCCATTTTCCTCGGTCATGGTCGTGGAACAGATGTGGCGCTCGCCCAGCGTCAGTCCGCTGGCCGCAAGCGCCCGGCGCACGCCGCGCTCGCGATGGATGGCGAAGGTCTCGCGGTCGTCGCCGTTGATCAGAGCCAGCCGCTTGTGGCCGAGCTGGACGAGAAGCCTGGCCGCTTCGTGGAAGGCGCCCTCGTTGTCGATATCGAGATAGGGATAGTCGAACTCAAAACCCTCGCTGCGGCCATGGACGATGAAGGGGATGCCCAGCGTGTTGACCAGCGCCAGCCGCCGGTCGGCCGGGCGTGGCGAGGAAATGTAGACGGCGTCGACCTGGCGGTTGGCGACGATGCGCCGATAGGTCGTCTCCTGGTCGTCGGCATCGGCCGGCGAGAGCACCAGATCGAGCTCGTGCGAGCGGGCATAGTCGCCGAGACCCGAAAGAAACTCGACGAAATGCGGATCGATGTCGACGGCGTTGCCCGTCGGCAGCACATAGCCGATCATTCCCGATTTGCCGGTGGCCAGCCGCCGCGCGCTGGGGTTCGGCCGGTAGCCGTGGCGCTTAGCGGCATCCATCACGCGACGCCGCGTCTCCTCGTTGACCTCCGGGTAGCCGTTCAGCGCCCGGCTTACCGTCGTCTGCGAAAGCGACAGCATGTGCGAGAGTTGCTTCAGGTTCATCGAGGCCTCCAGCCTCAAAGCGCTTTCAATTTGAATCGATCCGAGGATCGCTGGCACCGTCGTCGGAACGTCATGACCTTAGGGGCCGCCACAGGCAGTTTGAAGCCGAAATTGCTGCTGCAGCGCCAAAAAAGCTTGCTGCATTGCACTTTTTCCTTCACTCGCAGGCGGGTTTAAATCGATTAGCACGGCCGACCTCTTGACTTCCGCATGATTCAATGGCGAGGTCAGATTTAGCCAAAGCGCTTTGGAAGACTCTTCGAAAGGTTGCGGTTGCCTTCTCGCTGAGTCACAGTTCCGTGGGCGTCGGCGGACGAGATGGAGGTTTCGTCCGAACTGTCTCAACACTGGGAGGACTGCCATGAAGAAAATACTTCTCTTGGGTGCTGCGTTCGCTGCGCTCACCCTTGGCCTGCCGGCACATGCCGAACTGAAATTCAAGCCGGGCGAAGATTCGAAGTTTCATTGGGCGAATTACGACGATCTCAAAAAGGTCGACCTCAAGGGCGAAACGCTGACCATCTTCGGTCCGTGGCGCGGCGAGGACGAGACGCTCGTGCGTTCGGTGCTCGACTATTTCTCCGAGGCGACGGGAGCGGAGGTCAAATACTCCTCGTCCGAGAATTATGAGCAGCAGATCGTCATCGACACACAGGCCGGCAGCCCGCCCAACATCGCCATCCTGCCACAGCCGGGACTGATCCAGGATCTCGCTTCCAAGGGTGTGCTGACCCCGCTGGGCGACGACGTCGCCGCCTGGATCAAGGAAAATTATGCCGCCGGCGACTCCTGGGCCAAGCTCGGCACCTATACGGGCAAGGACGGCAAGCCGGGCTTCTATGCCTTTCCCTACAAGATCGACGTGAAAGGTCTGGTCTGGTACTCGCCAGATAATTTCGAGGAGGCAGGCTACAAAGTTCCGAAGACTCAGGAGGAACTGGCCGATCTCGAAAAGAAGATCATTGCCGACGGCGGCAAGCCCTGGTGCATCGGCCTGGGTTCGGGCGGCGCCACCGGCTGGCCGGCGACCGACTGGGTCGAGGACATCATGCTGCGCACCCAGCCGCCGGAAGTCTACGACAAATGGGTGAAGAACGAGATTCCCTTCACCGATCCGGCCGTGGTCAACGCCCTCGACATCTTCGGCAAGATCGCAACCGATGACAAGATGGTCGACGGCGGTGCCAAGGCAGTCGCGGCAACCGACTTCCGCGACAGCCCGAAGGGCCTCTTTACGGTGCCGCCGAAGTGCTACATGCACCATCAGGCATCGTTCATTCCTTCCTTCTTCCCGGAGAATGTGAAGCTCGGCCAGGATGCGGACTTCTTCCCCTACCCGCCCTACGCCTCGAAGCCGGAACTGGGCACGCCGCTGGAAGTGGCCGGAACGCTGGTGATGATCACCAAGGATTCCAAGGCTTCGCGTGAGTTCATCAAGTTCCTCGAGATGCCGCTCGCGCATGAATTGTGGATGGCGCAGAAGAGCTTCGTCACGCCCTTCAAGGGAGCCAACAAGGACGCCTATGGCAGCGACGCGCTGAAGAAGCAGGGCGAGATCCTGGTCGGGGCCACCACGGTGCGTTTCGACGGCTCGGACCTGATGCCCGGCAAGGTCGGCGCAGGCTCCTTCTGGACCGGCATGATCGACCTGGTCGGCGGCAAGTCCGCCCAGGACGTCGCCGCCGATATCCAGAAGAGCTGGGATGCCATCAAGTAAGCAGAGAGGCCGCCGCGCGCGACCCGAGACTTTCCTCATCCTCCTACTGGATCCGGGCTACGGCCCGGGTCCGACCGGCAACGCACGCCGGAAGCCTTCGCGTTCCGAATAACTGAAAGTCGGCGCATGCGGCTGCCAGCCTTGGCCGGCCGGTCATGCCCAGGGAGAGGGACCCATGGCGGCTCAGATTTTCTCGGCCATATTCGTCATCATCATCGGCGTCGGCGGCTGTGTCGCGTATTTCTGGGGCGCCAACAAGCTGCTCGATCTCATCTTTCCGTCGCGCGGCGTCTCCGGCAGCGCCGCCGTCGACAATCTGCGCCGGCAAGGGCTGGTGCGGCCATGGCTGTTCGTCGGGCCGGCGATGATCATCCTGACCATCTATCTGATCTATCCGGTGATCGAGACGCTGCGGCTCTCTTTTCTCGACCGCGGCGGCGAGCACTTCGTCGGCCTCGCCAACTACCAATGGGCGTTCAGCGACCAGGATTTCCGCAACTCGATTTTCAACAACATCCTATGGCTGGCGGTGGTGCCGGCGGCCTGCACCTTCCTCGGCCTGATCATCGCCGTGCTCACCGACAAGATCTGGTGGGGGACGATCGCCAAGAGCCTGATCTTCCTGCCGCTGGCGATCTCTTTCGTCGGCGCCAGCGTGATCTGGAAATTCATCTACGAGTATCGCGGCGAGGGGCAGGTGCAGATCGGCCTGCTCAACGCCATCATCCAGTATTTCGGCGGCCAGCCGCAGGTCTGGATATCGCTGCCGTTCTGGAACAATTTCTTCCTGATGGTGATCCTGATCTGGATCCAGACAGGGTTCGCCATGGTGATCCTGTCGTCGGCCTTGCGCGGCATTCCGGAAGAGACGCTGGAGGCGGCCGTGATCGACGGCGCCAACCCGTTCCAGATCTTCTGGAAGATCATGGTGCCGCAGATCTGGGGGACGATCGCAGTTGTCTGGACCACCATCACCATCCTGGTGCTGAAAGTGTTCGACATCGTGCTGACCATGACCAACGGCCAATGGAACAGCCAGGTGCTCGCCAATCTGATGTTCGACTGGATGTTCCGCGGCGGCGGCGATTTCGGCCGCGGTGCCACGATCGCCATCATCATCATGATCGCGGTCATCCCGATCATGGTCTGGAACATTCGCCAGGCCAACAAAGAGACGGGAGGACACTGAGATGGCTGCGACCCGCGGAAAGTCCTTCGTCGGCCGATTCGGCGTTCATCTCGCCGTGCTGGTCTTCGTCGTCATCTGGACCATCCCGACACTCGGCATCCTCGTGTCGTCGCTGCGCGACAAGGACCAGATCATCGCGTCGGGTTGGTGGAACTCCTTCTCAAGCTCCAGCCAGACCGAGGCTGGGCGTCTGCCGGCTGCGTCCGCACAAACCCAGAAGGACGGCAAATACGTCATCGAAGGCAACGTCTTCGGCGACGGCGCTAAGCGTGCGATCAGCGCCTTCGGCACCAAGGCGGCGGCGCCGACACAATACAAGGCCGGCACGGCTGCCGATCTCGGCGATGGGGTGTCGCTGCAGGTCAACGCCGACGGCACCTTCGTGCTGTCTTCGCCGAAGGCCTTCGAAGGCGATCGCGGCCAGCGCGTCTACTATGCATCCTCGGCGCCGCCGAAATTCACCACGGAAAACTACGAGAACGTGCTTCTGTCGCAAGGCATCGGCCGCTCCTTCATGAACTCGCTGACCGTGACCATTCCGGCGACAGTGATCCCGATTCTGATCGCCGCCTTCGCCGCCTATGCGTTGGCCTGGATGCGCTTTCCCGGACGGGCGCTGCTGATTGCGGTGATCATCGGCCTGTTGGTGGTGCCGCTGCAGATGTCGCTGATCCCGCTGCTCAAGCTCTACAACGGCGTCGGGACCTTCTTCGGCGTGCCGTCGAAAACCTATCTCGGCATCTGGCTGGCGCATACCGGCTTCGGCCTGCCCTTCGCCATCTACCTGCTCAGAAGCTATATCGCCGGCCTGCCGCGCGAGATCATGGAATCGGCACGGATCGACGGCGCCAGCGATTTCGAGATCTTCGTCAAGATCGTGCTGCCGCTGTCCTTCCCGGTGCTTGCCTCCTTCGCCATCTTTCAATTCCTGTGGGTGTGGAACGATCTGTTGGTGGCGATGGTTTTCCTCGGCACGGCGCCCGACCAGATCGTGCTGACGGCGCAACTCAACGCGCTGCTCGGCTCGAGAGGCGGCAATTGGGAAATCCTCACGACATCGGCCTTCATCACCATCATCGTGCCGCTGATCGTGTTCTTCTCACTGCAGCGCTATTTCGTCCGCGGGCTGCTTGCCGGCTCGGTGAAAGGAGGTTGAGACAATGCAATCGGCTTTGAAGACGAGTTCGAGACCGGACCCCGCCGTCGACCGCGACTGGTGGCGGGGCGCGGTGATCTACCAGATCTATCCACGCTCTTATCAGGACTCGAACGGCGACGGCATCGGCGACCTGCAAGGCATTGTCCGGCGGCTGCCCTACATCGCCTCGCTCGGCGTCGACGCCATCTGGATCTCGCCCTTCTTCAAATCGCCGATGAAGGATTTCGGCTACGACGTGTCGGACTATTGCGACGTCGATCCGATGTTCGGCACGCTGGCCGACTTCGACGCGCTGGTGGCGGAAGCCCATCGGTTGGGCCTCAAGGTGATGATCGACGAGGTGCTGTCGCACACCGCCGACATCCACCCTTGGTTCAAGGAAAGCCGCTCCAGCCGGACCAATCCGAAAGCCGACTGGTATGTGTGGGCGGACGCCAAGCCCGACGGCACGCCGCCCAACAACTGGCTGTCGATCTTCGGCGGCTCGGCCTGGCAATGGGATACAAGCCGCCAGCAATATTACATGCACAATTTCCTGGCCGAGCAGCCCGATCTCAACTTCCACAACGCCGAGGTCCAGGACGCGCTGCTCAACATCACCCGCTTCTGGCTGGAGCGCGGCGTCGACGGCTTTCGGCTCGACACCATCAATTTCTACTTCCACAGCCTGGGGCTGGAGGACAACCCGCCGCTGCCGCCGGAAGAGCGCAACGACCAGACGGCGCCGGCCGTGAACCCCTACAATTACCAGGACCATATCTACGACAAGAGCCGGCCGGAGAATCTCGGTTTCCTTGAGCGCTTCCGCGCGCTGCTCGACGAATATCCGGCGCAAGCCGCCGTCGGCGAGGTCGGCGATTCGCAGCGCGGGCTGGAAGTGGTGGCCGCCTACACCGCCGACGGCAAGCGCGTTCACATGTGCTATTCCTTCGACTTCCTGGCACCGGAAAAGATCAGCGCCGCCAAGGCGCGCGCGGTACTTGAGGCTTTCGGCCGGGTCGCCAGCGACGGCTGGTCGTGCTGGGCCTTCTCCAATCATGACGTGATGCGCGTGGCCTCGCGCTGGGCCGCCAACGAAGCGGACCCGAGCGCTTATCTCAAGGTGATCTCGGCGCTGTTGATGTCGCTGCGCGGCTCGGTCTGCATCTATCAGGGCGAAGAGCTCGGCCTCGGCGAGGCGGAACTCAAATTCGAGGACCTGCAAGACCCCTACGGCATCCGTTTCTGGCCGGAATTCAAGGGCCGCGACGGCTGCCGCACGCCGATGGTGTGGGATGCGGCGGCCAAGAATGGCGGCTTCTCGACCGCCAAGCCCTGGCTGCCGGTGCCCGGCAAGCATCTGGCGCAAGCCGTGAATGTGCAGCAGGGCGATCCGGGCTCGCTGCTCGAGCACTACCGGCGCTTTCTCGCCTTCCGGCGTCAGCATCCGGCGCTGGGCAAGGGCGCCATCGACTTCATCGAAAGCGATGGCGACACCGTCGCCTTCACGCGCTGCGAAGGCAACGAACGCATCGCCTGCGTCTTCAACCTCGGCAGCAAGCCGGCCGAAGTCGATCTCGGCAAAGGCGCGCTGCAGGCCTTGCCGGGACACGGCTTTTCGGGACAAGGTGGCACCGGGCCCATCCGCCTTGGCGGCTATGGTGCCTGGTTCGGGCGGATCGACTGAGTTGAGAACAGACAATCACTGGAGAGGAAACCATGGCCGATGTCACGCTGAACCAGGTGAAGAAATCATACGGCAACCTCAACATTCTCCACGGCATCGACCTCGACATCAAATCGGGCGAGTTCATCGTGTTCGTCGGGCCGTCGGGCTGCGGCAAGTCGACCTTGCTGAGGTCGATTGCCGGTCTTGAGGAAATCACCTCCGGCGTGCTCCAGATCGACGGCGAAGTTGTGAACGACGTGCCGCCTTCGAAGCGGGGCATCGCCATGGTGTTCCAGTCCTATGCGCTCTATCCGCATATGACCGTTTACGACAACATGGCCTTCTCGATGAAGATCGGTAAGGAAAGCAAGGCCGAGATAGACAAGCGCGTGCGCCAGGCGGCCGAGATCCTGCAGCTCACCAAGTATCTCGACCGCCTGCCCAAGGCGATGTCGGGCGGCCAGCGCCAGCGCGTCGCCATCGGCCGTGCCATCGTGCGCAATCCGAAGGTGTTCCTCTTCGACGAGCCGCTGTCGAATCTCGATGCGGCACTGCGCGTCGCCACCCGCATCGAGATCGCCAAGCTGAAAGAATCGATGCCGAACACGACGATGATCTACGTCACGCACGACCAGGTCGAGGCGATGACGCTGGCGGACCGCATCGTGGTGCTGAAGGAAGGCGTCGTCGAGCAGGTCGGCACGCCGATGGAGCTCTACAAGCGGCCCGGCAATCTCTTCGTCGCGCAGTTCATCGGATCGCCGGCCATGAACATATTGCCGGCGAAGATCGAGAAGGCCGGCAATCCGACCGTGGTCAGCCATGTCGGCGACCGCAAGGCGACGGTGCCGATCACAACGCCCGCTTCGGCGAACGGCGCGGCGGTGAGCTTCGGCGTGCGGCCCGAGGATCTCGCGATCGCGACCGGGACGGATTACCTGTTCGAAGGCAAGGTCGATTATATCGAGCAGCTCGGCGAGGTTCAGCTCGTCTATGTCGACATCGGCCGCGCCGATCTGCCGCTGGTGGCCAAACTGCCGGGAAATGTCGAGGTCAAGCGCGGCGAGACGCTGCGGCTCAATGCCGGCGCCGGGGATCTGCACATCTTCGACGCGGAGGGGCATTCCTTCACGCTGCATCGCGACGAGGCGAAGGCGGCCTGACGCGCGGTGCTGCCGTTTCGGCCAAGAGGCGCGAGACGGTCCGGCTAAAGAAAGAGCGGCGAGGTTTGCCTTCGCCGCTCTTTTTCGTCAACTGCTTGCGGCTGTTAGCGGCCGAACAGATTGCGGTCGCTGCCCTGCGGGGCCGACTTGTGCACGTCATTCGACGAGTTCAGCAGCTTGTAGACCGGCGAGTCGGTGCCCACCGACGAAGTGCGGGTCGTGTCGACGGCAGGGGCCTGCTGGCTGGCGCCAGCCGAGCCGTAATTGTCGCTGCCTGCGAAAGCTGCGCCGGAGAGGGCCAGAACGGCCGTTGCGGCAAGAACGATCTTCTTCATTTCAATACTCCTGAATTCTTAACCTGATGTCGTTTCCAAAACTGGGGTACACTTTTGGGCGACATGCCTTGGGGACGCGGCGGGTGAACCCACCGCCTGTCTCCTGTCGGCCATGGCCCCTGATGGATCATGGCCAGGTTCGGCAGTTTAGTTGTTGCCGAAGAGGTTGTGGTCCGCGCCCTGGGTGACGGGCTTCTGAGCGGCCGCTTCCGACCTGTGGGTCGAGGCCGTGCGAGAAGTGTCGACCGCGGCGGCCGGCTGATTGGCGGCGTTGGAACCGTAGTTGTCGCTACCAGCGAAGGCGCTGCCGGAAATGGCCAGAAGGGCGGCGGCAGTGAGAACAATCTTTTTCATTTTTGGTACTCCAGTATGTTTTTTTCGTCCGTCTAGCGGCGTGTCTTGGGAGTGAAAATCGCGTCGTTCGGACAGCCCCGATGTGGGTGAGCCGGCTGCCGGATTCCAATCACGAAGTTGTTTCGGCTGGCCCATGAATCCCCATCTTGAAATTGTACCAATCGCCCGCCACGATCGGTTTTTACACTGTTGAATCAGTTGGTTATCGCATTTATCCATTTGGCTCACCAAGTGTATACGCGCGCCGAGTGTTCACCCCGTCCTGCACGCACCGTCAACAGAAACGAACTGTTCGGTTCGATTTTAGAATCTCCTAATAGTCACTTTCCGATACCGCTTAACCATCTTGGACCTGCCGGGTCGATTCGGAAGCCTTGGCGTCCACGGGGTCAAAGGCGTCGGCAACTCTGGGCGCAGCGTCGTCTGAAGACCTTCTCTCCGATCTGGAAGGATCGCGCCGGCCGGGCGCCGAGCCTGCTCGCGCGTCAGCGTCAGCACCAGATCGAAGCCGTCGCGACGATCGTCCGGTTCAATCAACTCGTCGCGGAAGTCGACCTCGTTTGCGGGCAACCGAAATCTTGTCGGCGGAACCTGCCGAAGAGGCCGGCAGGCTCCTTGGAAGTTTTCTCAGCCGGCGGCGAAAGGCACGGCGACGAATATCTGCGCGTCGCCGCGATCGACCAGCAGCAGCACCGACTTCCTGCCGGACTTGCCGGCCTCGGCGATCGCCTGGTTCGCTTGCCTTGCGTTTTTCACCGGCGTGCGGTCGACGGCGACGATGACATCGCCGGGTTCAATGCCGGCCGCGGAGGCCGCCTTGTCCGGGTTGACGCGCTCGACCACGGCGCCGCGCTGGTTGTCGGCCAGGTTGAGCTGCTCCCGGATGTCCGGCGTGAGGTCCGTAAGGCCAAGGCCGAGCGAGGGCACGCGCAGGCCCTGTTCGGCCGATGGCTTGCCTCCTTCGCCGTTCGAGGCGGTCTTCTGGTCTTCGGCATTGCGGCCGACATCGGCCGAGATCTGCATCGCCTTGCCGTTGCGCCAGACATTCAGCGTTTCCTTGCTGCCGGGCGAGACGTCGGCGACGGCGCGCGACAGATCCTTGGGGTCCTTGATCTCCTGGCCGGCGAAGCCGGTGATGACGTCGCCGGTCTCGATGCCGGCCTTGGCCGCCGGCGAGCCCTCGGTGACCGCCGCGACCAGCGCGCCGCCCGGATGGTCGAGGCCGATGGCGCTGGCGACGTCCTGCGTGACCGGCTGGATCTGCACGCCAAGATAGCCGTATTCGATGTCACCGCCCTTCATAAGCTTGTCGACCACTTTTTGCGCCTGGTCCGAAGGAATGGCGAAGCCGACGCCGACGCTGCCGCCATTGGGCGAATAGATCGCCGTGTTGATGCCGACCACATCGCCCTTCACGTCGACAAGCGGGCCGCCGGAATTGCCGTGGTTGATCGGCGCGTCGATCTGGATGAAATCGTCGAACGGCCCGCTGTGCAGGTCGCGGCCGCGCGCCGAGACGATGCCGGCGGTGACCGTGGTGCCGATGCCGAACGGATTGCCGATCGCCAGCACCTGGTCGCCGGTCATCAGCTTGTCGGAATCGCCCCATTTGACGGTCGGCAGCGGCTTGCTCGCCTTGACCTTGAGCACCGCCAGATCGTTCTTTGCGTCGTGGCCGACGAGCTTGGCGGGAAGCTCGGTGCCGTCGTCGAGCGTCACCTTGATCGAGGTCGCGCCGTCGATGACGTGGTTGTTGGTGACGATGGTGCCATCGGACCCGACGATGAAGCCGGAGCCCAAAGCCTCCTGCCGCGGCGCCTGCTGCGGCGGCGTCTTGGGCATCGGGATGCCCTGGTCGCCGAAGAACTGCTGGAAATACTGGTCGAAGGGCGAATTGCCGTCGAAAGGCGAGCCGTCGTCCGTCGCGCCGGGCTGGGCTTTCATCACGGTCGTCACGGTCACGACTGCCGGCTTGGTGGTGGCGACAACCGGCGCGAACGAGCCGTTCGGGGCGGTAATGCCGGCGACCGGCGTCTGTGTCGTCGCGACCACGTTGCTCAGGCCGGCATTGCCGGGATTTTGCGCAAAGGAAACAACGACGGGGGAGATGATCAGCGCAGCGCCCAGCAGGGCCGCGACGCGATGTCTGCGAAGAATGCTAAATGGTGACATGGTCGTTTCTGTCCGGGCGAGAGTTGATCCGGCGCCGCGGACGGCTCTCTCCAAGGACGCGCCCGTCGGCGTGTCGACGGCCGGGATTGCCCGTCTCGCCATGCATGGCAGCCGGCCGGATCGACAGCCACGCATTTAGGGCGTGGAATGGTCCGAATTAGGGTTTTGGCGCGACCTTACAAAGATTTAATTCAGACAGCGCTCACGAAGCGCTCTCGGCGGCGTAGGTAGGAAGACGCGATCTCTCCCATCCTCGCGCGGCCGAAACTCGGGCCATGGCCGCCATGGCCGATGCGTATCGGCAGTTCGAGCAACCGCTGCATGGTGCGGCAATAGGCGGCGCGGTCCGAATCCGGCAGGTCGTCGATCAGCATGCCGTCATAGATGGCGTCGCCGGCGAAGAACAGGCCGTCGGCCTCATCGAACAGCGCGATCGAATCCGGCGAATGTCCGGGCAGATGCAGCACGCGGAACTTCCGGTCGCCGAGGTCGACGATGTCGCCCTCGTCGAGCATTCGCGTCAACGGTGCGGAAGGGATGCGATAGTCAGCCGCCTTCCAGCCGGGCGCCGGCAATTTGGACACCGCATCGTCGAGATTGTGGAACATGTTGGCGTAGGTGACGGCATCATCCATGCCATCGAACTCCCCCGCGCTGACCTTCGGCCCCATCCTCAGCGGGAATTCGTGCAGCGAGCCGACATGGTCGAGATGGATGTGGGTGGCGACGACGATCAGCGGCTTGCCGGCCGGGGTGTCGATCTCGGGCGCCAGCGGGCAGATGCCCATGCCGGTGTCGACCAGCAGGTCGGCGTCCCGGCCCTTGAAATGCCAAATATTGGCGCGCACGAAATCGTGCACGAATGGCTCGGTCAGCATCGTCGTTCTGGCATCGACAATGGATTTGCCGAACCAGTCGCCCACCACAAGGTCGCCCATCAGACGAACGGCTTTCCGACCTTGTATTTTTCCGGCACCAACCGTTTCAGATAGGCCATGCCGGCCTCGGACAACTGGTTGACGTCCGGCTTCATGAAATTGTCCGGCATGTGGCGGGTCTTGCCGGCCACCGCCTCGAGCGGCACCTTCTTCAGCACGGTCTTGGTGCCGTCATGTTGCAGCGCCACCGAGCCGCCACCCTCCTCGGCAACGGCGACGGCGAACGCGCCGGCTTCGAAGGCTTCCTTGGCGTCCACGGGGCTGATCGCCCCGACATAGCCGCGCGGCATATAGCCCAGGGCATCGACGCGCGCCCGCTTGCCTGGCAGGCCTTCCGCCAAAGCGCGTTCGAGCGCCGCCGGCAGATCGCTGCCCGACAATTTGACGTTGCCGTGCTGGTCGCGCTCGAGCTTTTCCGGCGGCACCAGGCTCTCGACCAACGCCTTGCCGTCGGCGGTGCTGACGCCTTCCGAGACGGCGACGATGCAGCGCTTGTGACGGTCGAGCGTCTTGCGGACATCATCGATGAAACGCTCGGCGGAGAAGGCGCGCTCCGGTACATAGACCAGATGCGGACCGCTATCCGGATCGAGTTGCCAGGCGGCGGCCGCGGCAGTCAGGAAGCCGGCGTGCCGGCCCATGACGATGCCGACATAAATGCCGGGCAACGCGCGGAAATCCAAATCGACCGACAGGAAAGCGCCGGCGACGAATTCGGCCGCCGAGATGAAGCCCGGCGTATGGTCGTTCTCCTCGAGATCGTTGTCGATGGTTTTCGGCGCATGCACGAAGGCCATCGCGCCGCCGGCGGCGTCGGTCAGGATCTGCTGGGTGCCCGAAGTGTCGTTGCCGCCGATATAGATGAAGGCATCGGCGCCGGCCTTCTTGAGGCCGTTGAGGATGACCTCGCAATAGGCCGCGTCTGGCTTGTCGCGGGTCGAGCCAAGGGCGGCGCTCGGGGTGCCGGCGATCAGCCGCAGCCGATCTTCGGGGATGGCTGAGAGGTCGACATAGTTGCCGTCGCGGATGCCGCGCACGCCATGGATGGAGCCCAGCACCTTGGCGCCGGGATGCCGCTTGCGGATCTCCAGCGTGGCGCCGACGACCGTCTGATTGATGACGGCGGTCGGGCCGCCGCCCTGCGCGATGACAAAGGTTCCGGCCATGATCGTTCTCTCCCGAGGCGAAGCTTTTCAGAGCACCTTCGCCTGTCTTGCGGCATCACGCAACGGGAGAAAGGAGGCGCATGATCCCGAAAAAATAGCGGCCGTGCTGACCGCCGAAAAAATCAGACGACGACGACTGGGTTCTTCTTCGATACCCTGTTGTAGAGGTCGATGATGTCTTGGTTGATCAGCCGCACGCAGCCCGACGACATCGCTTGGCCGATGGTCCACCATTCGGGCGAGCCGTGGATGCGGTAACCGGTGTCCTTGCCGTTCTGGTAGATGTAAAGCGCGCGGGCGCCCAGCGGATTGGTCAGGCCGCCGGGCTGGCCGCCCTGCCATTTCACCAGTTCCGGCTTGCGCTTGACCATCTCCGGCGGCGGCGTCCAGACCGGCCATTCCTTGCCGTACTGGATGTTGGCGCGGCCCGACCAGCGGAAGCCGTCCTTACCGATGCCGACGCCGTAGCGGATGGCGTCGCCGCCGGGCTGGACGAGATAAAGCATGCGCTCCTGCAAATGCACGACGATGGTGCCGGGCGCTTCGCCGGTCTTGTCGACGACGATTTGGCGACGGAACTCCGGCTTGACCTTCTGGTAGGGCACCGCCGGGACCTGGAAGCCGTTGTCGGTCAAGGCAGCATACATCACGTCGGGACCGGTGATGTTCTTGTCGACGCTGATCGCCGGTCGGATCGGCACCGATCCGGTGGTGGTGTCGTCGATCTGCAATTGCGGCAGGTCGAGCGTGTCGGTGGTGCTGCAGCCGGCCATGCCGAGCAGCGCCATGGCGCCCATGCCTGAAAGCACGGCGCGGCGGGAAAGCGGAACTTCGGTTTCGACGGTTTCGCCGCTCGAAGGCGGCGTCAGACTTTGCGGCAACTCGCGCATACACCAAACCCTACGCTGTCGGCGGGAAGCACGGTCCGGCCGAATGGCTGCAATTTTCGTCAGTCATGGTTGAAAAAGGGTGAAAGAACTTTGCCCGCACTTAACCCTGACAGGGCGTTGTCCGGGCCAGGTGCCAGGGCAGGCCGGCGCCGAAGATTTTCTCCAACGCCTCTTTACAATCTCGCGTACCCCAGGATTTATCCTGTTCTTTGCGCTCAAGGAGTAGGGAAATGTCCTTCGAAAACTGGGCTGCCTTTGCCGCTGCCTCCGCCATCCTCCTCGTCATCCCGGGCCCGACGATCCTCTTGGTCGTCTCCTATGCGCTCGGCCAGGGCTGGCGTACGGCGCTGCCGATGGCAGTCGGCGTCGCGCTCGGCGATTTCACCGCCATGACGCTTTCGATGCTCGGCATCGGCGCGCTGCTTGCGGCTTCGGCCACTGTGTTCACCGTGCTCAAGGTGATCGGCGCCGGCTACCTCATCTATCTCGGCATAAAACTGTTCCGCGCCGGCGGCGCGCTGAAGGCCGAACCGCGCACCGACGCCGTGTCGGCGGCAAGGATGATGGCGCATGCCTGGCTGGTCACGGCGCTCAACCCGAAGAGCATCACGTTCTTCGTCGCCTTCCTGCCGCAGTTTCTCGACCGGCATGCCGATTTCTGGACGCAGATGCTGATCTTCGAAGCGACCTTCCTGGCGCTCGCTTTCAGCAATGCCTTCGGCTATGCGCTGATTGCTTCGCGAGCGCGCGCCATCGTGCGCAACCCAAGGGCGATCCGTATCTTCAACCGCACCGGCGGGACATTGCTTGTCGGCGCCGGCATCGCCACGGTGGCGATGCGTTCGGGGAATTGAGGAGAAGTCCGGTTCGACACAGTCGAAGCCCTCGCCGGTTGGCGGGCCGACGGTCGATGTTCTAGGATTGCATCGGTCCGACCGGACGAATAGGCATCAAAGGACGCGGCTATGGCGCTGAAGGACGCATTCGGCCTGACGCACTCGGGCGCGACCGAAGCCGGGCTTTCGTCCTACGCCAGAGCCGTCCGTGAGCTGCAGTGCTTCATCGGCGACCCGGTCGGCTCCATCGATAGCGCGATCGCCGATGAGCCCAGCTTCGTGATGGCGCATGTGTTCAAGGGCTATCTGTTCGGCCTCGCCACCGAGCGGGAGGCGATGGCGATTGCGCAAACCTGCCATGCGGCGGCGCTGCCGCTCGCCGGCACCGCGCGCGAGCGCGCGCATGTCGCGGCGCTCGGCCATCTTGCCAGCGGCCGCTGGCATGACGCCGCCCGCATCCTCGAGGACGTCGCCATCGACAACCCGCTCGATGCGGTGGCGCTGCAGGTTGGCCACCAGATCGACTTCTTCATCGGCAATGCGCGCATGCTGCGCGACCGCATCGGTCGGGCGTTGCCGGCTTGGGAGAAGGACATGCCGGGCTACCATGCCGTTCTCGGCATGCAGGCTTTCGGGCTGGAGGAAATGGGCGACTATGCGCGCGCCGAAGCCTTCGGCCGGCAGGCCATCGAGATCGAGCCGCGCGACGGCTGGGCGCAGCACGCGGTCGCGCATGTCATGGAAATGCAAAGCCGGCAAAGGGAGGGCATCGCCTGGATGCGCGCCAATCCGGAGGCGTGGACGAAGGACAGCTTTCTCAAAATCCATAATTGGTGGCATCTGGCGCTGTTCCACTACGATCTCGGCGAGACAAACGAGGTGCTCCACCTCTATGACGGGCCGATCTACGGCGACCGCTCGACGCTGGCGCTCAACATGGTCGACGCCTCGGCGATCCTGTGGCGACTTTATCTCCACGGCGTCGATGTCGGCGACCGCTGGGCGGCGCTTGCGGCGAACTGGGCGCCAAAGGCGGCCGCCGGCAATTACGCCTTCAACGATGCCCATGCGATGATGGCCTTTGTCGGCGCCGGGCTGCACGCGCCGGCCCAGACCCTGCTCGAAGCGCAGCGCGAAGCAATGCGCGGCGATGACGATAACGCCGCATTCACGCGCGACGTCGGCCACCCTCTGACCTTGGCGATCAAAGCATTCGGCGAGGGCAACTACGGAGAAGTGGTGCGCCTGATCCGGCCAATCCGCTGGATCGCGCACCGCTTCGGCGGCAGCCATGCACAACGCGACGTGATCGACCTGATGCTGATCGAGGCGGCGCTGCGTGCCGGTGACAGCGCGCTGGCGCGGGCGCTGACCGCCGAGCGTCAGCTGGCGCGGCCGGACAGCCCGCTGTCGGCGCTGTTCTCGCGCCGCGCGGCCGATTTGTCAGAGAATTGACCGGAGGCGGATCTTGGCTTAAGAACTGGCCAAGCCAGATTTTTTCGAGACCCGAAAAAATTAATGGCATCGGGAGGAAATCATGTATCTCGGCCTCGACCTGGGCACCTCGGGCGTCAAGGCGCTCCTGATCGATGATCGCCAGACGGTCGTCGGGTCCGGCCACGGCTCGCTGGACGTCTCGCGGCCGCATGCCGGCTGGTCCGAACAGAATCCGGCGCACTGGATCGAAGCCTGCCAGACAGCGATTGCCGAGCTCAAGACTTCCCATCCCAAGGAGCTTGCAGCGGTCAAGGGTATCGGCCTCTCCGGCCAGATGCATGGCGCGACCCTGCTCGACGCCTCGGACAAGGTGCTGCGTCCCTGCATCCTTTGGAACGACACCCGCAGCCATGTCGAGGCAGCGGCGCTCGACGCCGACCCGCGTTTCCGCAAGCTCACCGGCAACATCGTCTTCCCGGGCTTCACGGCGCCGAAGCTGGTGTGGGTGAAGGACAACGAGCCCAGTGTTTTTGCCGCTGTCGCCAAGGTGCTCCTGCCCAAGGACTATCTGCGGCTCTGGCTGACCGGCGAGCATATTTCGGAGATGTCGGATTCGGCGGGCACATCCTGGCTCGACGTCGGCAAGCGGCAGTGGTCCTCCGAACTGCTCGCCGCGACAACGCTCGACGAGAAGCATATGCCGTCGCTGGTCGAAGGCACGGCGAAGGCCGGCGGCTTGCGCGGCGAGCTTGCCTCGAAATGGGGTATTGCTTCAGGCATTCCGGTCGCCGGCGGTGCCGGTGACAATGCGGCGTCGGCCTGCGGCATGGGCACCGTGGGCGCCGGCCACGCCTTCGTGTCGCTCGGCACGTCGGGGGTGCTGTTTGCCGCCAACGCCTCCTATCTGCCCAATCCGGAAAGCGCGGTGCACACCTTCTGCCATGCGCTGCCCAACACCTGGCACCAGATGGGGGTCATCCTGTCGGCCACCGATTCGCTCAACTGGCTGTCGGAGATCACCGGCAAAGGCGCCGGCGACCTGACCGGCGAGCTCGGCGACAAGCTCAAGGCGCCGACAGGCATCGCTTTCCTGCCTTATCTCTCCGGCGAACGCACGCCACATAATGATGCGGCCATTCGTGGTTCCTTCACCGGCCTCGCGCATCAATCGAGCCGCGCCGTGCTGACCCAGGCCGTGCTCGAAGGCGTGGCGTTTGCCTTCCGCGACAGCCTCGAGGCGCTGAAAACGGCCGGCACGACCCTGACCAGGGTGACGGCGATCGGCGGCGGCTCGCGCTCGCGCTACTGGCTGAAGGCGATCGCCACCGCGTTGCAGCTGCCGGTCGACATCCCGGCCGACGGCGATTTCGGCGCCGCCTTCGGCGCGGCGCGTCTCGGGCTGATCGCCGCGACCGGCGCCGATCCGCTTGCCGTTTGCACCGCGCCGGCGACCGATGCGACGATCGAACCGGATGCCGCGCTTGGTGGGGCGTATGCAGATGCTTATCAACGCTATCGTGCGCTCTATCCGGCGATCAGGGCGGTAACCGCGTGAGTATGCGCGAGGCACCCCCCTCTGCCCTGCCGGGCATCTCCCCCTCAAGGGGGGAGATTGGCAGCTTGGGCGCCTCGCTCCCTTTTGCAGCGTTGGAGATTGGCGAAATCCTAGATGAAAGCCGATCTCCCCGCTTGCGGGGGAGATGGCCGGCAGGCCACAGGGGGGTGCCTCGCGCCTCCCTTACCCGGTTAGCCTCACTGCGCCGGCACCTTGTCGAGGAAGCCGGTGACGCTCTTCAGGCGGCCGTTCTCGATGACGCAAATATCGGTGCCTTCGATGACGGATTCTGCGCCTTCAGGGCCCAGATTCCACGAGAAGCGGATGCGGTCGGCAAAACCGTCCGGCTCACCCTTCAGCGAGAAGCGGAAGCCGGCGAATTGCTGCTGCACGCCGTCGATCAGCGCGGCGAGGCCGTCGTGGCCGTCGCCTTGCATGATCGGGTCGCGATAGCTGACGTCGCTGGTGAAGGCGGCCTCGAGCAGGGTCTTGCGGCGCGCCGCATCGCTCTCGTTCCAGGCGGTGATGTAGTTGCGGGCGATCGTGTTGAGGTCGGTCATGGTCTTCATCCTTCATTGGATCGTTTCGACATGACCCTTTTGGACCCACGGAAGCGCCAAACCAATTACGCCTGAGGTAATCGGCGAAAGCAGTTGGAGAGGAAGGAAACCATGAGCAGCGGATTTTTCGGCAATATCAAGACCATCAAGTATGAAGGGCCGGATTCGACCAATCCACTGGCCTACCGATATTACAACCCGGACGAAGTGGTGGGTGGCAAGCGGCTGGAGGACCATCTGCGCTTTGCCGTCGCGTATTGGCATTCCTTCGCCTGGCAGGGCGGCGACCCGTTCGGCGGCCAAACCTTCGACCGCCCCTGGTTCGCCAGGCCCGGCGACATCGACACGATGGAACTGGCGAAACTGAAGGCCGACGTCGCCTTCGAGCTGTTCTCGCTGCTCGGCGTCCCCTATTTCTGCTTCCACGACGCCGACGTTCGCCCGGAAGGCAAGGATTTCTCCGAAAGCGCGGCGCGCCTCGACGAGATCGCCGATTATTTTTCGGCCAAGATGAACCAGACCGGCGTCAAGCTGCTCTGGGGCACGGCGAATCTTTTCTCGCATCGGCGCTTCATGGCGGGCGCCGCCACCAATCCCGATCCGGACGTGTTCGCCTATGCGGCGGCGACGGTGAAGAAATGCATCGACGTGACCAAGAAGCTGAAGGGCGAGAACTATGTGCTGTGGGGCGGGCGCGAAGGCTATGAGACGCTGCTCAACACCGACCTCGCGCGAGAGCAAGAGCAGGCCGGCCGCTTCCTCAACCTCGTCGTGGATTACAAGCACAAAATAGGTTTCGAGGGCACGATCCTGATCGAGCCGAAACCGCAGGAGCCGACCAAGCACCAGTACGACTACGATGTCGCCACCGTCTACGGCTTCCTGAAGCGGTTCGGGCTGGAGAAGGAGGTGAAGGTCAACATCGAGCAGGGCCATGCGATCCTTGCCGGCCACTCCTTCGAGCATGAGCTGGCCTTGGCCAACGCGCTCGGCATTTTCGGTTCGATCGACATGAACCGAAACGACTATCAGTCCGGCTGGGACACCGACCAGTTCCCCAACAATGTGCCGGAGATGGCTTTGGCCTATTACCAGATCCTGCAGGGTGGCGGCTTCAAGACCGGCGGCACCAATTTCGACGCCAAGCTGCGCCGCCAGTCGCTCGACCCGGAGGATCTGCTGATCGGCCATATCGGCGGCATGGACGCCTGCGCGCGCGGGCTCAAGGCGGCGGCCAGGATGATCGGAGACAAGGCGCTGTCGGGTCCGCTTAACGAACGCTATGCCGGCTGGAACACGGCCGAAGGCAAGGCGATGCTTTCCGGCAAGCGTACGCTGGAGGAGATCGCCGAACGCGTGGTGACGGAGAAGATCGAGCCGCAGCCGCGCTCCGGCCGGCAGGAGCTCCTTGAAAACATCGTCAACCGCTACGTCTGAGGCTTTCCTGCGGCGCCCGAATCGAGCGCCGCAGAGCTGAAATTGCATTCCATGCGGGGTGAACCTACACGACAAGGTTTTGCCCCGCGCTGCCTCTCAATCGCCGCGCTCTTGCCTTCAAACAGCCGTCACGAATCGCGTATATTGTCGACATGCGGCGGGAAGGAAAGAAGGAGGCGAAACGTATGCAGCACGAACGCGAAATCGACGCCCTGCTCTCTTCCGGCGAGGCTGGTTCGATCATCGATCGGCTGATGGCGCTGCCGCATCCGAAGGATGGCGCCGGCGAAGCAAATGAATGGGATCGCGCGGTCGCCGCGCGGTTGGAAACGGCGCTGGCCAAGAGCATGCGCTCGCGCATTGTGCGCGAAGGCCGCGACGCCGCCTGATTCTTCGGCCCCTGTGTCCGTGGGCCTATTTTCGGCAGTTTGACGAACGGAGACTGTTTCTCCATCCTGCACCGATGATACGCGCGGTGCTGCTCGATCTCGCGGGTGTCGTCTATGATGGCGACACCCCGATCGCAGGCGCTGTGGCTGCGGTCGAGCGTTTGCGCAAGGCCGGACTGCCGCTCCGCTTCGTCAGCAACACGACACGTTCGCCGCGCCATAAAATCATCGCGCAGCTCGCCGCAATGGGTGTCGAGGTGAGGGATGAAGAATTGCTGACGCCGGCGCGCGCTGCGCTCGAATGGCTGCGAGGGCATGACCGGCAGCCTCACCTGCTCGTCCATCCCAACCTCGAAGCAGAGTTTACCGGCCTGGAAGGCGGCAAGAGCCCCGCTGTCGTCGTCGGCGACGCCGGCGAGGCCTTCGACTATGCCGGCCTAAACCGAGCGTTCCGCGAACTTGTTGCCGGAGCCGATTTTCTGGCTCTCGCCGCCAATCGCAGCTTCAAGGATGCCGACGGTGAGCTCAGCCTCGATGCCGGCGCCTTCGTGGCAGCGCTCGAATTCGCCAGCGGCCGAAGCCCTATCGTGCTCGGCAAGCCGTCGCCGGACTTCTTCCTCGCGGCGCTTGACGATTTGAACTGCTCGGCAGCCGATGCAGTCATGGTCGGCGACGATGCGGAGAGCGACGTCGCCGGCGCGCTCAGCGCCGGGCTCGGCGCGGGGCTGCTGGTGCGGACCGGCAAGTACTGCCCAGGCGATGAAACGCGCTTCGATCCGCCTCCCACGGCGCTGGTCGACGACCTTGCGGCCGCTACCGACTGGATCCTCAAAGCGCGCCGCACAGAAGCGGATTCAGGCGACGCGCTTTGAATCCCTTGTTTTGATCTATGCCGCTTCCCAAAACCGCTGCGCGCTTTTGGCCGATCTGCATCAGCCGCGCCGCAGCCTGACCGGCGCTTCGCCGAACGCGCGGGAAAACGCCCTGGAAAACGCCGCGGCTGATGAAAAACCCGTACGCCCGGCAATGTCGGCCATGGCGATGCGCGTGTCGACCACCAGACGTCGGGCGGCGGCGAGCCGCAGCCGCAGATAATAGGCACCCGGCGTCTCGCCGATGGACTTGCGGAAGATGCTCTCGAGTGTTCGCGCCGTGACGCCGGCGCGCTTGGCCACGGCATCGATGGTCAGCGGCTCATCGACATGCGCTTCCATCAGCCGGATCGCCTGCGCCAGGCGCGGATCGTAGCCGTCGAGCCGGCCGAGCGAGACCAGCGGCTGGGCGTCGGTCGCCGCGCGCGTCTGATCGTAGATGAAGACGCTCGCCACATCGAGCGCGGCCGCCATGCCGAGCCGGGTGCGGACCAGATGCAGCATCAGGTCGAAGGTGGGCGAGGCACCGCCCGAGGTGAAGACCGGCCCGTCGATGACATAGCGGTCGGGGCGCACATCGACGCCCGGAAAGGCGGCGGAGAAATCCTCCATGTCTTCCCAATGCGTGGTGGCGCTGCGGCCTTCGAGCAGGCCGGCGCGCGCCACCAGCCAGGTGCCGGCCTCGACGCCGCCGCAGGCGCGGGCTGCACGCGCCGCGCGGCGCAACCCGGCCAGCAACGCCGACGTCGCATAGTTCTGCGTTCCGAAGCCGGCGACGACGACCAGCATGTCGGTCGCTTCGGCGGCATCGAAGCGGCCGCCGACGGCGACCGGCAAGCCGCAGGTCGTCACCGGCGCCTCCCCGGTGAGCGAGACCAGCTTGAAGTCGAACAAAGTCTCGCCGGAAATGCGGTTGGCGGCGCGCAGCGGGTCGACCGCCGAGGCCACGCACATGATCGACGAGCCCGAGAACACCAGAAACGTCACCTTGAGCGTTTCCCGCTCGGCGCGAAAGATCGTCGGTTTTTCGCTTTTAGTCATGGTGACTTCGTAAAATGCAAAACAGTTTCCGGCAAGTCGGTCATGCTTGGCCAGCTTCGGCGCAGGTCGTCATAGCAAAGCCGGTTTCCGGCTTCATCAATGGCTGATCGAATTTGGGAGGAAAGACGATGCCGCTCGCGATGAACCGTGAGGTTTTCATTACCTGTGCCGTGACCGGTTCGGGCGGGACGCAGGACCGCAGCCCGAACGTGCCGCGCTCGCCCAAGCAGATCGCCGATTCGGCGATCGAGGCCGCCAAGGCGGGTGCTGCGATCGTCCATTGCCATGTGCGCGACCCCGAAACCGGCAAGCCCAGGCGTGACGTCCATCTCTACCGTGAGGTCACCGAGCGCATCCGCGAGGCGAACGTGGACGTGGTGCTGAACCTCACCGCCGGCATGGGCGGCGACATGGTGTTCGGCTCGCCGGAAGCGCCGCTGCCGCTCAACGAGAAGGGCACCGACATGGGCGGCGCCACCAACCGCATGGAGCATGTGCGCCAGTGCCTGCCGGAGATCTGCACGCTTGATTGCGGCACGATGAACTTCGCCGAAGCCGACTATGTGATGACCAACACGCCCGGCATGCTGCGCGCCATGGGCGGCATGATGACGGCGCTCGGCGTGAAGCCCGAGATCGAGGCTTTCGATACCGGGCATCTGTGGTTCGCCAAGCAGCTGGTCGAGGAACAGGTGCTGAAGCCGGATGCGCTGGTGCAGCTGTGCATGGGTGTGCCTTGGGGCGCACCGGACGACCTCAACACCTTCATGGCGATGGTCAACAACGTGCCGTCGACCTGGAACTGGTCGGCCTTCTCGATCGGCCGCAACCAAATGGCCTATGTCGCGGCGGCGGTGCTGGCCGGCGGCAATGTCCGTGTCGGGCTGGAAGACAATCTGTGGCTGGACAAGGGCGTGCTGGCGACCAATGCGCAGCTCGTCGAGCGCGCGGTGAGCATCGTCTCCAATCTCGGTGCGCGCGTGCTCGGACCGGAGGAAGTGCGCAAGAAGCTCAACCTCACCAAGCGGGCTCCGATCGCGGCATGAGCATGACCCCGAAAAGTGGGGAACCGGTTTTTGCTTCGCTGACCTGCGGTTCGGAAAAGATCATGCTTAAACAACATTGAAAAGCGGGAGGTCGAGATGGCTACCGTCAAATTCACGGCGATGAAGGACGGCGACAAGGAAGACTATGAATTCCTGACCGCCCACGAGATCGACTATGCCGCCAGGACGGGGGATCGGCTGCTTTCCGCGCTGGTGCAGCTGGACGAAGGTTTGTCCGGCTACAAGATCACCCGGCTCGGCCATTCGCTGCAGGCGGCGACGCGCGCCTGGCGCGACGGCGCCGACACTGACTGGATCGTCTCCGCGCTGCTGCACGACATCGGCGACATATACGCGCCCTACAATCATGACGAATATGCCGCCACCATCCTGAAGCCGTTCGTGCGCGAGCAATGCACCTGGGTTGTCGAAAAGCACGGCGACTTCCAGCGCCTCTATTACGCGCATCATTTGGGCGGCAACCAGCATGCCCGCGACCGCTTCGCCGGCCATCTCTATTTCGACGATTGCGACCGGTTCTGCGAGCGCTGGGACCAGTCGAGCTTCGATCCCGACTACGAGACGCTGCCGATCGAGTTCTTCCGGCCCCTCGTGCTCGAAGTCTTCGCGCGCAAAGCTTACGACCCGGCCGTGATCCGCGCCGGCGAGCGCGTGCCGCTTTCCGATCCCGAAACAGCCAAGACCAGAACCGGAGCCTGACCATGAGCATCATCAACAAGGCGGCCGCCATCGGCGGCGGCGTCATCGGCGCCGGCTGGGTGGCGCGCCTGCTCTTGAACGGCATCGATGTTTCGATCTTCGATCCCGATCCCGAGGCGTCGCGCAAAGTCGGCGAGGTGATGAAGGGCGCACGCCGCGCCTACAAGCAGATGCTGCCCGGCGGCCTGCCCAAAGAAGGCAAGCTCACCTTCGCCAAGACGATCGGCGACGCAGTGGCGGATGCCGACTTCATCCAGGAGAGCGTGCCGGAGCGGCTCGACCTCAAGCACAAAGTGCTGGCCGAGATCGACGCCCATGCGCCGGCCAACTCCATAATCGGCTCCTCGACCTCCGGCATCAAGCCGACCGATATGCAGGTGGCGATGAAGAAGCACCCGGAGCGGCTGGTCGTCGGGCACCCGTTCAACCCGGTCTATCTTCTGCCTCTGGTCGAGATCGTCGGCGGCCAGCAGACTTTTCCCGAGGCGATCGAGGTCGCCAAGGAGATCTACGCCTCGATCGGCATGAAGCCGGTGGTGGTGCGCAAGGAAATCGAAGCCTTCGTCGGCGATCGCCTCCTGGAGGCCGCGTGGCGCGAGGCGCTGTGGCTGGTCAAGGACGGCATCTGCACCGTCGAGGAACTCGACGACATCATGCGCTATTCCTTCGGCCTGCGCTGGGCTCAAATGGGAATGTTCCAGGTCTACCGCGTCGCCGGCGGCGAAGCCGGCATGCGCCACTTCATGGCGCAGTTCGGACCTTGCCTGAAATGGCCGTGGACCAAGCTGATGGACGTGCCGGAGTTCAACGACGAGCTGGTCGACCTGATCGCCACGCAATCGGACGAGCAGGCAAACGGCCTGTCGATCCGCGAGCTGGAAAAGATCCGCGACGACAATCTGGTCGCCATTATGGAAGCGCTGTCGAAGCAGAACAAAGGCAAGGGCTGGGGCGCCGGCGCGCTTCACAAGGACTATACCAGGCAGCTGGCCAAGCTGGCGGCGAAGCCGGCCGCCAAGGCAGGCGACAAGGCAAAAGCCGCCAAGCCGGCGAAGAAGATGGCGAAGCCCGCAAAGGCCGAGAAGCCCACGAAGGCCGACAAGGCGAAAACAAGCAAGAAGAAGGGCTGAGGCGATGCATTTCGGTCTTTCAGAAGAACAAAAACTGATCGTCGAGACGACGCGTGCCTTCGTCGAGAACGAGCTTTACCCGCATGAGCGCGAGGTGGAACGCACCGGCGAACTGCGCCGCGAGCTGATCGACGAATTGAAGGCAAAGGCGATCGCGGCCGGGCTCTACGCCGCCAACATGCCGGCCGATGTCGGCGGCGCGGGCCTCGATACGGTGAGCTGGCTGCTGTACGAGAAGGAGCTTGGCCGCGCCAATTACGCGCTGCACTGGACCTGCGTGGCGCGTCCCTCGAACATCCTGCTCGCCGGAACGCCGGAGCAGCGTGACAAATATCTCTTCCCTTGCATCCGCGGCGAGAAGTGGGACTGCCTGGCGATGACCGAGCCCGGCGCCGGCTCCGACCTGCGCGGCATGAAGGCGACCGCGGTTCAGGACGGCTCGGACTGGGTGCTCAACGGCACCAAGCACTTCATCAGCCACGCCGACATCGCCGACTTTGCCATCGTATTCATGGCTTCGGGCGAAGAGGATTCGCCGCGCGGCAAGCGCAAGAAGATCACCGCCTTCTTCGTCGACAAGGGCACCAAAGGGTTCACGGTGCGCGACGGCTACCGCAACGTCTCGCATCGCGGCTACACCAACTCGATCCTCGAATTCGACGACTGCCGGCTGCCGGCTTCCCAGGTGCTCGGCGAAGTGCACAAGGGCTTCGAGGTGGCGAATTCATGGCTCGGCGCCACGCGCCTGCAGGTCGGCGCCACCTGCCTCGGCCGCGCAGAGCGCGCGCTTTCGCATGCCATCGAATATGCCGCGCAGCGCCAGCAGTTCGGCCAGCAGATCGGCAAATTCCAGGGTGTGTCGTTCAAGCTCGCCGATATGGCGACGGAATTGAAGGCCGCCGACCTGATGGTGTTCGAAGCCGGCTGGAAGTACGATCAGGGCACCGTCACCGATCAGGACATGGCGATGGCCAAGCTGAAGGCTACCGAGATGCTGGCTTTCGTCGCCGACGAGGCGATCCAGATCCATGGCGGCATGGGGCTGATGGACGACCTGCCGCTGGAGCGCATCTGGCGCGACGCGCGCGTCGAGCGCATCTGGGAAGGCACTTCGGAGATTCAGCGACATATTATTTCGCGGGCGTTGCTGCGCCCGTTCGGGGCTTAGAGCATGATCCGCCAAAACCGGGATCCGGTTTTGGCAACGATCGTGCTCAAATGAAAAGATGACCATGCATAAACTCGAACGTCTCCTGCGCCCGAAATCGATCGCCGTGTTCGGCGGGGCGCAGGCCGCCGCCGTCGTCGCGCAATCGATCAAGATGGGCTTTGCCGGCGAAATCTGGCCGGTGCACCCGACTAAAGACGAGGTCGCAGGCCGCAAGGCCTACCGTTCCGTCGCCGACTTGCCCGGCGCGCCGGACGCCGCCTTTGTCGGGGTCAACCGGCATCTCACCATCGAAGTGGTCAAGGCATTGGCCGAGCGCGGCGCCGGCGGCGCCGTCTGCTTTGCCGCCGGCTTCCTCGAGACCGAGGCCTATGACGAGGACGGCGAGCGGCTGCAGGCCGAGCTGGTCGCCGCCGCGGGTGAGATGCCGATCATCGGCCCGAACTGCTATGGCCTGATCAACTATGCCGACGGCGCGCTTTTGTGGCCCGATCAGCATGGCGGGATCAGACTGGCCGAGGGCGGCAAGGGCGTCGCCATCATCACTCAGTCGTCCAACATCGCCATCAACATGACGATGCAGAAGCGCGGTCTGCCGATCGCGTTCCTGATGACGGCCGGCAACCAGGCGCAGACCGGCCTTTCAGAAATGGCGCTCGGTCTGATCGAGGACGAGCGCGTCACGTCGCTTGGCCTGCACATCGAGGCCTTCGATTCCGTGGCCGGCTTCGAGCGATTGGCGGCGAGAGCCCGCGAGCTGAAGAAGCCGATCATCGCCATGAAGGTCGGCCGCTCGGAACAGGCGCGGCAGGCGACGGTTTCCCATACCGCGTCGCTTGCCGGTTCGGATGCCGCCTCGGGCGCGTTCCTGAAGCGGCTGGGCATCGCGCGCGTCGATTCCATACCGGCCTTCATCGAGGCGTTGAAGCTCTTGCACATCACCGGGCCGCTGCCCGGCTACAGACTGTCGTCGATGAGCTGCTCGGGCGGCGAAGCCTCCGTGATGGCCGACAGCGCGGAAGGACGCTGGGTGCATTTCCCGACGCTAAGCGCCGAGCATCGCGCGCATGTCAAATCGACGCTCGGGCCGCTGGTCGCGGTCGCCAATCCGCTCGACTACCACACCTTCATCTGGAACAACGAGCCGGCGATGACGGCCACCTTCACTGCCATGGTGTCGGGCGGCTTCGACCTCAACATGCTGGTGCTCGACTTCCCGCGCCCCGACCGCTGCTCGGACACCGACTGGTGGGCGACGCTGCGTGCCTTCGAGGCGGCGCTGAAGACCAACAGGGCGCAGGGCGCGATCGTCTCCTCGCTGCCGGAAAACCTGCCGGAGGAATATACCGCCGGGCTGATGGCGCGCGGCATGGTGCCCTTGTTCGGCATTTCGGAAGCGATGGACGCCGCCCAGGCCGCCGCCTTCATCGGCTGGGCCTGGCGCGAGCCGCAGGCGCAGCCGGTCGACACCACGGCGGCGGGCGCTTCCGACGGCGACCACGTCACGCCGGACGAAGCCGAGGCCAAAGCGCGTCTGATCGAGGCCGGGCTGCCGGTGCCGAAGGGCGAGCGAGCCTCGAACGCGGTCGAGGCGGTGATTGCGTCCATGGCGCTTGGTTTCCCGGTGGCGCTGAAGACGCTCGGCGTGACGCACAAGTCGGAGGTCGGCGCCGTGCGGCTGAACCTCAAGGACGCCGAATCCGTCAGCAATGCCGCGCATGACCTGTTGCCGCTCGGCACCGGGCTCTATGCCGAGCGCATGGTGCGCGACGGCATCGCCGAACTGATCGTCGGCTTCACCCGCGACCCGATGTTCGGCGCGGTGATGACGCTCGGCACCGGCGGCGTGCTGGTCGAGCTGCTGCGCGACAGCGTGACCCTGATGCTGCCGGCGACGCGCGACGACATCGAGGCGGCGCTGCGCGGCCTGAAGCTCTATCCGCTGCTGGAGGGCTATCGCGGCCGGCCCAAGGCCGACGTCCAGGCCGCCATCGACGCCATCGCCGGCATTGCCGACTTCGTGCAGAAGAATGAAGGCGAAATCGAAGAGCTCGACATCAACCCGCTGATCGTCTGCGCCGAAGGCAAGGGCGCCTGGATCGCCGACGCACTGCTGGTGCTTGGAGAAAAGAAGAATGGCTGACGTCATCACCACTCGCCGCGAAGGCACGATCCTGCAAGTCACGCTCGACCGGCCCAAGGCCAATGCCATCGACCTCAAGACCTCACGGCTGATGGGCGAGACGTTCAAGGCGTTCCGCGACGATCCCGGCTTGCGCGTCGCCATCGTCAAGACGGCCGGAGACAAGTTCTTCTGCGCCGGCTGGGACCTGAAGGCGGCTGCGGCCGGCGACGCGGTCGACGGCGACTACGGCGTCGGCGGCTTTGCCGGGCTGCAGGAACTGCGTGACCTCAACAAGCCGGTGATCGCCTGCGTCAACGGCATGGCGGTGGGCGGCGGCTTCGAGCTGGCGCTGTCCTGCGACCTGATCTACGCCTCTGACCATTCTTCCTTCGCGCTGCCCGAGATCCGCGCCGGCACGCTGGCCGACGCCGCGACGATCAAGCTGCCGAAACGCATTCCCTACCATATCGCCATGGACCTTCTCCTCACCGGCCGTTGGATGGATGTGGCGGAAGCGCATCGCTGGGGCCTGGTCAACGAGGTGCTGCCCAAGGAGAAGCTGGAGGACCGCGTCTGGGAAATCGCGCGGCTTTTGGCCAGCGGCCCGCCGCTGGTCTTCGCCGCGATCAAGGAGACGGCGCGCGTGGCCGAGGCGCTGACCTTCCAGGAGGCCATGAACAAGGTGACGCGCAGGCAACTGCCGACGGTCGATATCCTCTACGGCTCGGAGGACAATATGGAAGGCTTCCGCGCCTTTGCGGAGAAGCGCGATCCGGTGTGGAAGGGTAGATAGGCCGCAGACGATGGCGTTCCGTCACACCCCCCTCTGCCCTGCCGGGCATCTCCCCCGCAAGGGGGGAGATCGGATGTCACGGTCGCTTTCGCCAATTGCCAGCGTCGCAGGTGGATCGCCGGCGCCCAAGCTGCCAATCTCTCCCCCTGCGGGGGAGATGTCCGGCAGGACAGAGGGGGGTGCTCAGGCTCGACCTTCGCGATCGGCCCAAGCGCTATGACCGACTACAAGACCCTCATCGACGCCGAGACCTGGGCTTTCATCGAGAAGACCAATTCCTATTACCCGCCCGACACGATCGACTACACGATCGCAGAGCAGCGGGCGATCTACGACCGGATGTGCCGCGAGTTCTTCGCCGGCTATCCGCAAGGCGTGACGGTCGAAACGTCCGCCATCGCCACGCCGACCGCCAGCATCCCGATCCGCATCTATAGCAACGCGGAATCGAACAGCGCCGCAATGGTGCTCTATGTTCATGGCGGCGGATTCATCCTCGGCGGGCTGGACAGCCATGACGATGTCTGCGCCGAGCTGTGCGCCCGCACCGGCTACGAGGTGGTCTCGGTCGATTACCGGCTGGCGCCGGAACATCTGCATCCGGCCGCCTTCGACGACGTGCTAAGCGCCTTTGAATGGGCCGCCAAGACCTATGATTGCCCTGTCCTGCTTTGCGGCGACAGCGCCGGCGGAAACCTCTGCGCCGCCGTTGCCCACGCAACGCGCGGTCACATCAAGAAGCCGGCCGGCCAGGTGCTGATCTATCCCAGCCTCGGGGGCGACCGCTCGCGCGGCTCCTATGTGGCGCATGCTGACGCGCCGATGCTGACCCTGCGCGATATCGAATTCTACCTGAACATTCGCACCGGCGGCGTGGACCGGACCGGCGACATCACGCTGTCGCCGCTCGCCGACGCCGATTTCGCCTATCTCCCGGCGACGGTGCTGATCACTGCCCAATGCGACCCGCTGTCCTCAGACGGCGAGGCCTATCGCGACCGCGTCGTCGCGGCCGGCGGGTATGCCTACTGGTTCGAAGAACAGGGGCTGGTGCACAGCTATTTGAGAGCCCGGCATACGGTCGGTCGTGCTCGCGCGAGCTTCACCCGCATCGTCGAGGCGGTCTCCGTGCTCGGCAGAGGCGAGTGGATCTGGTGATTTTGCCAAAGCGCGTGGCGTCGAGAATTCAAGCGCCGCGCTTCGGGGCTGATGCCAAAATCGCTGCTCTCTTTTCGGCGACTTGCATGAGACGGGCAAAGACAGCTCTACCAGCCGGACGCCTAGAGCATTTCACCGTTTCACGGAAACGACGAAATGCTCGGGCTTGTTTGTTCTGACGCAATTCCGGACGGAAAACCGCTCACACTTTTTCTCGAATTGCTCTAGACCGGATTGAACCTTTCCGACTCAGCCTGCGACTGACGGCCAGGCGCCGCATGGCGCGGGCCGGAAAGGGAGCCCGTATGATCAGAAATCCAGAGCCGCGGTGGTCCGGGGAAGCAACAGGAGCTCGGCGCGATCATCGGCTTCGGGATGGAGACGACGCGCTCGGCTTTCGGCTGATTCCGTTGACCCTGCCAGGCACCCGGCGTATCGTGAACAGGCGGAAAACAGACAATTCTATCAGGGACGAACGAGCCGGAACGCTGCGACTTACCTTGTTTTGCGCGGCGAAATCGGAGGGTTCTTCCGACGACTTCGGGGGGAGCTCAATGTCTCGCGACCGCGGCTCGTTCGTGGCTTTTCGCGGCGGCGGTTTGCGCCGCGCGATCGTGACCACCAGCGGAATTCTTGCCCTGGCACTGGCCGCCGGCTTTTGCCTCGGCGGTGCGGCAAAGGCTCAGGAAGCCCAGATCACCTATCCGGGCTCGATGGCGGTGACCGGCTTCCCCGGCACGATCATCCCGGATTTCGGCTCTCCCGATTCCGAAAAGGGCGGCCTGCCGCCCGGCGTCGACCCGGTCGACGAAACCTTCATCGACACTTCGCAGGCCTCGTTGCGCATTTTCAACGTCTCGCAACTCGGCGGCCCAGCTTCGGGCCAGCTCGTCTACACGCCGCCGCCCTTCGAGGTGACAGCCGGCCAGATCGGCGAGGTCTTCGGCCTCACTTATGACGACGGCGTGCGCGATGGCGTGCCGTCGGGCATTCCGAACCTCTATACGGCGGCGACCTCGCTGCACGGCATCGAGATCGTCACGCCGGACGCCGACGAGGACGGGCGGCCTGAGCGACAGCGCCGCGGCGCCGCCGGCGCTGTCTTCATGAACGGCCAGTTCGGCATCGAAAATGGCGGCGGACCGGGCACCATCTGGAAGATCGACGGTATCTCGGGCGCCGTCTCGAAATTCGCCGACATCGACACCAACAGCGGGCCCGGCATCGGCAACCTCGCCTTCGATCCGACCCATCGTGAGTTCTTCGCTTCGGATCTCGATACCGGGCTCATCCACCGCATCGATATCGAGGGCAATCTGATCGACAGCTTCGACCATGGCGTTGCCGGGCGTCCCGCGCATGGGCTGGCCCCGGTCGCCGACGACGGCGCCGTGATGGACATCCACGATACTGCCTTCGATTCGGAAGACCCCCGAACCTGGGGCTATACGCAGGATGCGCGCCGCGTCTGGGCCGTCGCCTACCATGGCGGGCGGCTCTACTATTCCGTAGGCGAGAAAACCGAAATCTGGTCGGTCGGCATTGCAAGCGACGGGGGTTTTGGCCGCGATCCGCGCTGGGAACTGACGGTCAAGGCCGACCAAGATTATGCCGTCACCGATATCGCCTTCGACAATCAGGGTTTCATGTATCTTGCCCAGCGCGGCCCGGTCGAGAACCGCTACGATTACAGCCGCTTCGCCGATACCGGCAAAGGCGAGGTGATCCGCTACCAGCGCGAGGATCCGGACGATCCGGCAACGGAATCGGTCTGGGCCGAGGTGCCGCAGGAATATGCGGTCGGCTTCCCGCAGGGCAACCGGCAGTCGGCAGGCGGCGTCGACCTGCAATACCGCTACGACCCCGAAGGCAATCTTGACACCTCGGTCTGCACCGACACGGTCGTGAACACCGGCGACAAATTGCGCGACAATCCGGAGCTTGCCGAGCGCCTCGCCGCCGGCGGGCCGCTTGCCGTGCATGGCGTCCAGCTCACGCCAAGCAAGCTGGTCAAGCCGGTAAACGTGCCGCCCTTCGGCTCCTGGGTCGTCGACTTCGACGGCTATTTCGAAGACCCTGACGTCCAGGGCCATGTCGGCGACGTCAGGGTCTGGCGCCCCTGCGAGGGCCGCGCCGGCTATTATGAGGAAATCCCCGGCGGCTTCCTGCCTCCCGTCTATCCGCCGGACTTCCCTCCGCCCGGCAACCTGCCCCCATGCCTCGATGTCGAGGACGTGCAGTATTTCTGCACACCCCGCGGCCTCCGGGCCGACCTCTATCTCGATGACCACGCCGGCTTTGGCGGCGATTCGATCAAGGCTTTGTCCAAGACACCGGGCGTCGGGGTGACCTCACCCATGTCGCATGCGCCGGGCAAGCCCTACACGATCGGCATCATCGGCCATAATCCGGGCGACACCGTCAATGTCGGGCTCTGCTTCTACCGGAAGTCCGACCGGGACAAAGGCGGCTACTATCCTTGCTGCAAGGTGACGCTGCCGCTGAGGACGCCGGCCGTCGAGTGCGAAGTGCCGAGGAGGGACAGATGAGCGGTCTCGTCCTTTCCCGCCCTGCCCCGCGCAAAGCCGTCATGGGCACGATCATGAAACCCCTGTCATACGCCAGGCGCGGCGCGCGCTGGCTGATGGCGGCCGGTGTCGCGCTCGCCATGATGCCGGCAGTGCCGGCGCTTGCGCAGGACAAGGCACCGGCCGGCCAGATCGCCAACCCGGAAATCACGGCTGGATCGCGCGGCATCAATCCGGAGCTCGGGCGGATCATACCCTTCTTCACCAAGAAGGGTGGCCTAAGGGGCTGCGATAGTGTCGAATACGTCTTGAGCTTCGGCATCCATGGCGACCCGCAGGACTTCGACCGGCCAAGCGTGGCGGCCCTTCTGAAGGCGACAAGGCTCGACTTCAAGGACCAGTTGCCGCACGGCTTGCAGATCGTGAGCGTCGACCTCGTCGGCGACGGCACGGGCGCTTCCGGCGGACCGCTGCCCGCTGCTTCGATCAGCACATCGGCCGGCCCAAATGATACGGCAAGCGTTTCCAATTTCCGGATCAGCGCTTCGAACCTCGACGGCGTCGGCGCTGCCGACGAACGCGTGATCACTTTCCGGATCACGGCCAAGATAGACCATGCCGCCTTCGCCGCGCCGGCAACGGTCGATAACCAGGGTGAGATGAAGGTGGCCTTCAGGGGCGGCCCGGCAACCACGATCCCCTCGCAGGATCCGGACAAGCCCGACGACGCCGATTTCCTCACCGGCGTGAAGACCTCGATCACGATCGACCTGAGCAAGTGCAACCCGCCGCCTCCGCCTCCCAGCAAGGAATGCTTCAAGGTCGAACGCGGCACGGTCGACTGCGTGCCCGGCGGCGGCGCCTTCATCTATCACATGCCGGTCGGTCCGGAGATGGCCGGCAAATGGGTGCAGCTGTCGACGACGACACCCGGCATCACCATCGCCACCGACACCCAGCAGGTACCTGCCGGCGGCGGCGTGTTGAACTGGAAGATCATCGGCGCCTCGCCGGGCGAGGCCATCCATCTCGTCGTCACCGGCATCGACACCTATGCCGGGCCGAAGGAAGGCTGGGGACTTTGCTGCACGCAGGAGATCGACATCGACATTCCGCGTGATCTCAGGTGCCCGCCCCAAAAGCAGCCCGACCTCAAGGTGGAGAAGTGGGCAGAGGTGCCGCGCTGCACGATGTCCGGCGGCTGCGACTTCACCATCACGGTCACCAATGTCGGCGATGCGCCCTATAACGGCAAGATCGTGCTCGACGAGGTGACATTGCCGGCCGGGTCGGCGCTGTCGTCGGGACCGAACCCACCCTGGGTCTGCGCGCCCGGGACGACGCCGATGACCTGCACCCATCCGGCAACCACGCTCAACCCGGGCGCCTCCGCCGTCCTCAAGCTCGGCTTCAAGCCGGCCGGCGGCTGGCAGGGCAGCGTGCTGCGCAATTGCGCCGCCTATGACTACCAGGCGAGCGGCAAGCCGCTGTTCGGCAGCCAGCAGAACGATCGCGGCTGCGCCTCGATCCCGGTCTGCCGCCGTGGCGATCGCGATCCGCAATGCCAGCCTGCGGTCGAGAAGAAGGTCGACCTGCTGCTGAAGAAGCGCGCCCGCATGCCGGTCTGCACGCCGGACGGCATCTGCAGCTTCGTGATCGATATCATCAACAACGGCACCAGCACCTATCACGGGCCGCTGACCGTGATCGACACCTATCCGGGCGACGCGCCGACCTCCTCGGCCTTCGGGCCCAGCCCGCCATGGACCTGCTTGCCGAACGGCCCCGGCCAGTTCCGCTGCGACAATGCCGGCATCTCGCTGCCGCCGGGCGCCTCGACGCCCATCGTGGTCAAGGCGGTCATGCCGGCAAACTACCGGCCGGACACGGTCGAGAACTGCGCCGAGGTGAAGGCCATTGCCGGCGAGGTCGACCTCGCGAACAACAAGGCGTGCGCGACCGAGCGCATCCGCCGTCCGAATGGCGCCAAGCCCGGCCTGCGCATCACCAAGGCGTGCGAGAGCTCGCTGGCCGGTGCGTCTTCGGTATCCTGCCGCATCACCGTGACCAATGCCGGCACTGCTGCCCCCACCGGTCCGGTGCGGGTCAACGATGCCGCCACGCTGGTGTCGGGCGGCGCGCCGGTCGCTGTCCGGACCCTGACCCCGGACGGCGCCGACTGGAACTGCGGGCCAGTGCCCGCCAACATGCTGTCTTGCCAGATTGCCGGCGCCGTCATGACGCCCGGAACCAGCCGGCACTTCGACGTGACGGTCGGCGGCAATGACGCGTTCGAGAACTGCGCGCGCGGCTCTTTTGGGCCGGCGCCCCGCGACGACATCGTCTATCCGATCGGCCAGGCTTGCGCGAAGGGCGGTGGGGCCTCCATGATCCGCGTCGAGAAGACCGGCGACAGCGAATGCCAGCCAGGCGCGCCCTGCTCGTTCGAGATCACCATCACGAATGGGGGGCCGAATGCCTTCTCCGGTCCGGTCCGCATCGGCGATGCGGTCGGCATCGACGGTCTCGGCAGGCTGGAGGGTGTCAAGATCACCGCGATCGACCCGCCTTTCGGCTGCTCGCCGGAGCCGGCGACGCTGCCGGCGTCCTGCATCGCCAATCTGACGCTGGGCGCCGGCGAAAGCCATACGCATCATGTCACAGTGGTCCTTCCCGACGACGCGCGCCTTGCCACTCTGCGGGGTACGGTCAGCGGACAGAACTGCGTTGGGGTGCTCTCGCCAAACACGCCGGTGCAGGGCGGCGGCGATGTGCTGTCGCGCGCCCCAGCCAACGCGCAAGGCGACCGCGGCAGGGCCTATGCATGCCACCCCTTCACAATCAAGCGTGAGGTCAAGAACCAGTGTTCGGGCGGCATGGTGCTCAACTCGGCCGGCCGCTGCGCCTGCCCGGACGGCACCACATTCCGCAACGGTCAGTGCTCGTCCGGCGGCACCAAGCTTCTGCCGCTGCCAGTGCCGCAGCGCTGCGTCCTACCCAAGGGCCAGATCCGGACCGAGGACGGGCGCTGCGTCTGCCCGCGAGGCGCCGAGCTGGAAAACGGCAGATGCGTTCAGAGCGAGCAGCCGCAGGAGCCGCAGTGCACGCTGCGTCCCGGCCAGTACCGCGACCAGGACGGCAATTGCGTATGCCGGCGCGGCGAGCTGGTGAACGGCGTCTGCCGCGTCGCTCCGCCGAAATGCACTATCCGCGGCGCCGTGCCGACACCGGATGGCTGCGCCTGTCCCAAGGACACGCATGTCGACCGCGCCGCCAAGGCTTGCGTGCCCGACAGGCAGCAGCCGCCCAGCCAGTGCCGCATTCGTGGCCAGGTGCGCAATGCCGATGGCGATTGCGTCTGCCCGAGGGGGACGGCGTTGAAGGGCAAAGCCTGCGTGCCGGTCAGGAAGCCGCAAGCATGCTCCATCCGCGGCCAGTTCCTCAACAAACGCGGCGTCTGCGTGTGTCCACGCGGCACCGAAGTGATCGAAGGTAGATGCGGCAGGTTCGAAGACGCTGTATGCGCGCCGGGCTCGGAGATGATCGATGGCATGTGCCAGCCGATCATCAGGCGGCGCTGCCCGGTCGGAACGGCCGGCCGGTATCCGGATTGCTTCCCGATCCGCAGGCGGCCAGGCGTGGAGATCGATCCGGACCTGCTGCTCAATCCGAATATCCTGCAGCAGTTGGTGCCAAGAAGCCAACCAAGGCTGCAGCGGAACCCGGCGACTGACAACCTTCAGTAAGGCAGCCCATCACTACCGCGCCCGCGAACCCGCCGGAAAAATCCAGCGGGTTCTCTCCTTCCCGCATCGCAGCTCGCGTTTTGCGTGCCCGTCGAGCGAAGCGGAAAACACGCTTCCCCTTGGCCGGACGATGGTCTAGGCAGACCCGCGTGCCAGCGCGCAGCACAGAGCGCCGATGAGGATGCCGGGAGAAGCCTTTCATGAGCAAGAAGACCCTGATCGCACCATCGGTGCTGGCGTCGGACTTTTCGAAGCTCGGCGATGAGGTCGAAGCGGTCGCGGCGGCCGGAGCCGATTGGATCCATCTCGACGTGATGGACGGCCATTTCGTGCCCAACATCACTTTCGGCCCACCGGTGATCAAGGCGATCCGCAACCGGACAAAAACCTTCTTCGACTGCCATCTCATGATCGCGCCTGCCGACCCCTACCTGGCGGCCTTTGCCGAGGCCGGCTGCGACGGCATAACGGTCCATGCCGAGGCCGGCCCGCATCTCGACCGTTCGCTGCAAACCATCAAAGGTCTCGGCAAGAAGGCCGGTGTCTCGCTCAACCCGGCGACGCCGGAAACGGCGATCGAATATGTGCTCGACCGGCTCGACCTCATCCTGATCATGACCGTCAATCCCGGCTTCGGCGGCCAGGCTTTCATCCCGGCGATCGTCGACAAGGTGCGAAAGGTCAAGGCGCTGATCGGCGAGCGCCCGATCCGCATCGAGGTCGACGGCGGCATCTCGCCAGAAACGGCGCCGCTGGTGACGGCCGCCGGCGCCGGCGTGCTGGTGGCCGGCGCGGCCATTTTCAAAGGCGGCACAGTGGAAACCTATCGGGCAAATATCGAAGCGATCCGCTCAGCCGCCGACAAGGCCGTTAAAGACGTCGACAGTGCGTTCCTAGCAAAGCCGCCTCGCTAACTAAGGGCTGTTCAGTATACCGAGTTATGTCAAGTCTCCCACTGACGTCAGCCTTTTTTCAAGTGGATTTTACTTTATTCGATAATTGACCCCGCCTTGTCTTAAAGTACGAATATCGCCATCATACGTTTTTAGGCGGCAGTGCTCGGCTGTAAGATACATCGTATGAAATTGCTTGGCCGAGGGACCCTGCAAAACAGGGGCCGGCAACAGGAGTCAAATTGCCATACGGGAACGCCGATACGGGCGAAGGCAAGGGTGCCAAGAGCACGCTGGCCAGTTCGGTCTACCATCAGCTCCGCGAGGACTTGCTGCGGGGAGCTTTGGAAGCCGAGGGCAAGCTGCGCGTCGAATGGGTCGTTTCCCGGTATGGCGCCGGCGCTTCGCCGGTGCGCGAGGCGCTGAACCGTCTGGCCGCCGAGGGATTGCTCGGCCGCCACGACCAGCGCGGCTTCTTCGTGATGCCGGTCAACGCGGCCGAGCTGGAGGAGCTCACCCGCACGCGGTGCTGGCTGGAAGAACGCGCATTACGCGAATCCATTGCGCACCGAACGGCGGAATGGGAAGAACAGCTGGTGCTCGCCCTGCACCGCCTGGCGCGCGCCGAACGCCGCCGGCCCGATGACCCGGCAACCAACAATCCGGAATGGGAGAAGCTGCACCGCGCCTTTCATCGCGCGCTGATCTGCGCCTGCCGCTCGCATTGGCTGATCGGCTTTTGCGACCAGCTTTCCGACCAGGCCTCCCGCTACCGGCTGATCTCGCAGCGCGGCCCCGGCTCCGAACGCGACGACTTCGGCGAGCACCGGACGATTGCCGAGCGGACCATGGACGGCGACGCCGACGGCGCGGTCGAGGCCTTGCTCAGTCACTACCGCCTGACGGCGGAGATGTGCATGGCGCAGCTCAGCCCAGGCGACGGTCCGCGGGCTCGCGCAGGCAAGGCCGCGCGCGGTCGCAAATAGCTGCCCATCGCTGACAAATCTGATATTCGCTCTGGCCGAGCTTTCGACGCCAGGGGACGACATGACCAATCACCTGTTCGACGCGTTTCGCGCCAGCATGCCGGCGCCTGGCCAAGTGCTGATGGAGACGGGTGACGGGCGTTCGATTTCCTATGCCGACATGCTGGCGTGGTCCGCGCGGTTTGCGCACGCGCTGGTCGCCGCTGGTGTGCTGCCCGGCGATCGCGTCGCGGTGCAGGTGGAGAAGACCCCTGAAGCTTTGCTCCTCTATCTCGCCTGTCTGCGCGCCGGCGCCGTCTTCCTGCCGCTCAACACCGCCTATACGCTGCCGGAGCTCGACTATTTCTTCCGCGACGCGGAGCCGCGGCTGGTCGTGTGCGATCCGGAAAAGGTGAAGGATGTGCAACCGCTTGCCGCATCGGCGGCGGCGGCAACGCTGACGCTAGGCCGCGACGGACAGGGCACGCTTGCGGACCGTGCGGCGCTGCAGCCGGCGGATTTTGCGGATCTGGAGCGCGGCCCCGACGATCTTGCCGCCATCCTTTACACGTCTGGCACGACGGGCCGCTCCAAGGGCGCCATGCTCAGCCACGAGAACCTCGCCTCCAACGCGCGCGTGCTGGTGGATTACTGGCGCTTCAGCGGCGATGATGTGCTCATCCACGCGCTGCCGATCTTCCACACGCACGGCCTGTTCGTCGCGACCAACGTCATCCTGATGGCCGGCGCAAAAATGCTGTTCGAGCGGAAGTTCGACCCGGCCCGTGTGATTTCGCTTCTGCCGCGCGCGACCGCGCTGATGGGCGTGCCGACCTTCTATGTGCGGCTCCTGCAGCAGCAGGGCCTGACGAAGGATGCGGCCAGCCGCATGCGGCTGTTCATCTCTGGTTCGGCGCCGTTGCTTAGCGAGACGCATAATGCCTGGCGCGAGCGCACCGGCCACGCCATCCTCGAACGCTACGGCATGACCGAAACCAACATGAACACCTCCAACCCCTATGACGGCGAACGGCGCGCGGGCACGGTCGGCTTTCCGCTGCCGGGTGTCTCGCTGCGTGTCGCCGACCCCGAAAGCGGCAAGCCGCTAGCCCAGGGCGAGATCGGCATGATCGAGGTGAAGGGCCCGAACGTCTTTGCCGGCTATTGGCGGATGCCAGAGAAAACCAAGGCCGAATTCCGCGACGACGGCTTCTTCATCACCGGCGACCTCGGCCTGATCGATACCGGCGGCTATGTCCACATCGTCGGCCGCGGCAAGGACCTGATCATCTCGGGCGGCTACAACGTCTATCCCAAGGAAATCGAGAGCGAGATCGACGCGCTTGCCGGCGTTGCCGAAAGCGCGGTGATCGGGGTTGCGCATCCCGACTTCGGCGAAGGCGTCACGGCCGTCGTGGTGCGCAAGCCGGGCTCGGCAATCAGCGCAGCCGATATCGCCGACGCCATCGCCGGGCGGCTGGCCAAATACAAGCATCCAAAGCAGGTGATCTTCGTCGACGAATTGCCGCGCAACACGATGGGCAAGGTGCAGAAGAACGTTTTGCGCGAGGCGTTTAAGGATATCTACCAATCCAGGCCGCAGAGCTAGGACCAGTGCAAACGCCCGGTAGCTTCGCCATTTTGGGGCGGAGCAAGGAGCGAAGCGACGCGGGAAGACCCTAGGATCCATGCCTTAACGCCCAACGTTGCAACAATTACAGAATTCTGCACCGTTGCGCCCCACGGCAGAGGTCACGACAAGGATCCTCGGGTCAAGGCCGAGGATGACGAAGGAAGAGGCCTACGCCGCAAACACCTTCTCGCCGCCGATCCAGACATTCTTGACGTCCAGGTCTTCCGACAGCCCGACAATGTCCGCTGCGGTGCCGTTGGCGAAGCGGCCGAGGCGATGCGCCTGGCCGATCGCTTCGGCGGGATAGAGCGAGGCCATGCGGAGCGCCTCGTCGAGATCGAGCCCGACCACGCGATGGACAAAGCGCACGGCGGAAATCATGTCTAGATCGGCGCCGGCCAGCGTGCCGTCGGCAAGCCTGAGACTCCCGTCCTTGCGGTAGATGGTACGGCCGTTGAGGGTGAAGGATGTCATGTCGGTGCCGATCGTCGCCATGGCGTCGGTGACCAAAAGGATCTTGCCCGGGCCTTTCTTGGCATTGAGTGCAAGCGTCATGGTGCCGGGATGGACATGGATACCGTCCGCGATGATGCCAGCGTAGAAGCTGCCGGTGTCGATCGCCGCTCCGGCCAGTCCCGGCTCGCGATTGCCGATCTGGCTCATGGCATTGAAGAGATGGGTGACGACCGTGGCGCCGGCCTCGGCGAAGGCCGTTGCCGTGGCATAGCCGGTGTCGGAGTGGCCGAGGCTGACAACGATGCCGGCCGCGGCCAGCGCCGTGACCCGGGCCGGCTGGACCGATTCCGGTGCGACCGTGGTGAGCAGCACCGGCAAGCCCTGACGCGCCGCGACCAGCGCAGCCTGGTCAGCGTCCGTCATTGGCCGGATAAGAGCCGGATCATGCGCGCCCTTGCGCGCGACGGACAGATGCGGGCCTTCGAGATGCAGCCCAAGAAAAGCCGGCACCTTCTTCCGGGCGGCCTCGGCGCCGGCGTCGACCGCCGCGGCGGTGATCGCCGGCGTGTCGGTGATCAGCGTCGGCAGGAGCGCCGTGGTGCCGAAGGGCGCGTGCGCCCGGCAGATGGTCTCGATCGAGGCGACATCGGGATGGTCGTTGAGCATAACGCCTCCACCGCCATTGACCTGGATGTCGACGAAGCCGGGAACCAAGAGGCCGCCACCGGTCTCGACATGGGAGACGCCTGACGGCACGGCGCCGGCGGGCAGAATGGCCTCGACCACGCCGTCCTTGACGACAAGGGCCGTATCGTCGTGCCAGTCGGCCCCGTCGAAGATACGGGCGCCGGTGAGGGCGAAACGGTCGCTCATACGGTTTCCGTCACCTTGCGCAGATTGCGTGGCGCATCCGGATCGAGACCGCGATGGCGAGCGAAGGCCTCGACGAAGCCATAGAAGGACACGATCAGCGGCAGCGGATCGGTTAACGGATGGCCGGTTGCGACATACGACAGCAGCCCGGCTGCCTTCGCATTATCGGAGGTGACGAAAGCGGCCGCGCCTTTGGCCGTCAAGCTATCGGCGGCCTCGGTCACCGAAGGCTCCGACGCGTCCCGGGCAGCAAGCGCCAGGACCGGGAAGCCCGGCCCGACCAGCGCCAGCGGCCCATGCATGACCTCGGCGGCGCTATAGGCCTCGGCATGCATGGCGCAAGTTTCCTTGAATTTTAGCGCCGCCTCGCTGGCGATCGCGAAGGATGGGCCGCGGCCGAGGATGAACAGCGAGCGCGGCGTCTCGAGCGCCGTGGCGAGCGCCATCCAGTCGCAGGCGATCGCCTTGTCGAAATGCTCCGGCAGGCGGGCGAGCGCAGCAAGCAGCGCCTCATCGCCAGTGCTGTGCGCCATCAGCGCCAGGGCCGCGACGGCCGAATTGACGAAGGTCTTGGTGGCCGCGACGCTGCGCTCCGGGCCGGCGAGAATGTCGATGGCGTAATCCGAGGCGCGCGCCAGTGGCGAGTCGGCGGTGTTGGTGATGGCGACGGTGAGCGCGCCGCCGGTTCTCGCGGTTTCGGCCATAGCGACGATGTCGGGACTCTTGCCCGACTGCGAGATCGCCAGGCAAGCCGAGCCGCGCAGCCTCAGCTTCGCGCCATAGATGGAAGCGATCGACGGGCCGACGGAAGCGACGGCGAGGCCGGCCGTCAGCTCCACGGCATATTTCATGAAGGTGGCGGCATGGTCGGACGAGCCGCGCGCCACGGTGACGACGAAATGCGGATCGCGCTCGCGAAGGCCGCGGCCGGCCTCGGCCAGCACCTTGGCTGAGCCGTCCAGCAGGCGGGCGGTGGCCTGCGGGATCTCCTCGATCTCGCGCCGCATGTGGGTGGCGGTTGCGCTCATGGCCGGCTCTCCTCTCCCGGCCCGGTCAGCCGGAGTTCCGCGACGAAGTCATAGGCGTCGCCCCTGTAGATCGAGCGCGTGAACTCGATCACCTTGCCGCTCGCCAGATAGGAAATACGTTCGATGTGCAGGCCGGCAACCCCCGGCGGCACTTCGAGAAGGCGCGCGTCGCCGTCGCCGAGATTGGCGGCCGAAATGCGCTGCACGGCCCGCATCGGGCGGTTGCCGGTCAGTTCCAGCGCCGCGTAGAGCGAGGAGCCGATCGCTTCGGGGTCGGGAAGCACGCTCGCCGAAATCGCGGCGCGCTCGATCGCCAGCGGCGTGTCGTTGGCGATGCGCAGGCGCGCCACGCGCGCCACCAGCTCGCTCGACGACAGGCCGAGCACCATCATCTCGTCCGGCGAGGGCGCATAGAGGCCGCGGTCGAGCCAGGCCGAGCGCACGACCATGCCGCGGCGCGCCATATCCTCGGTGAAGGAGGTGAGCCGCGACAGCGACTGCTCGACACGTTCCATGCGCGGGGCGACAAAGGTGCCGGAGCCATGGCGCTGGACGAGGATGCCGCCCTTGACGAGATCCTGCACGGCCTTGCGCACAGTGACGCGCGAAATGTCGGCCTTGCTGGCTATATCGCGCTCTGAAGGCAGCGCGTCACCCGGCCCGATCAGGCCGCGATTGACCGCTTCCTCGATGCTTTTTCTCAGCTGCAGGTAAAGCGGCGCTCCGCTTTGCGAGGATTCTTTCAGCATAGCGAAGATCTGGTCGGCGGCGCTCATCGCGGCGCCTCCGGCAGCATGGCGAAGATCCGGTCGACGGCGCTCATCGGGCGCCTCCGGACTTGCCCGCGAAGATGCGCGCGGCCATCTGCACCGCGCCGCCGAGCGCGTCGTCAAGCGGGGCCTTCAGCAGCGCCTGATAGCGCCCCGACAGCCGCGGCGCGTAGAGCGGCGCCAGGCCGCCGAGCAGGCATAGCGGAGCATCGTCGGCGAGTTCGAGCGCGCCCAGCGAAGCCTCGACATCGGCAACCGCCTTATCGAGGATCCAATTGGCGACGAGATCGCCCTTTTCGGCATGCTCGAAGACTTTTGGGGCGAAACCGCCGAAGTCGCCGGGCTTGGCGTTGGTGGTGAACTCGACCACGTCCTCGGGATTGTTGCGGAAGACGGCAAGCATGGCATCCGTCAGCGGCGAGCCGGGGCGGATGCCGTCATAGGCAAGGAGCGTCTGCTCGAGCAGGTCGCGGCCGATACGGGCGCCGCTGCCCTGGTCGCCGACCTGGAAACCCCAGCCGCCGATGGCGCGCGACTTGCCCGCTTTGCGCGCCATATAGGCGGTGCCGGTGCCCAGGATCGCCATGGCGCCGTCGCCGGAGCCGACGGCGCCTTCGAGCGCGATCTCGGCATCGGTCTCGACGCGGCTTTTGCTGAACGGCAGGATCGCTTCCAGCTGCTGCCTGTAGGTGCCGACATTGGCTCCGGCGAGGCCGAGAATGGCAGGCGTCTCGGGGATCAGCTCCGGATCTTCACCGGCGGCCACGAAAGCCTGCCTTGCCGCCTCGACGATGTTTGCGCGCGCACCGGTAAGGTCGGTGCGGATATTGGCCGCGCCGCTCTTGGCGCGGCCAACGACAGCGCCGTCGGCGGTCGCAAGGGCCGCCCTGCAGCTTGTGCCGCCGCCATCGATGCCAAGCACGAATTTCACGCGATTTTCTCCTCGTCGCGGATAATACCAATAAAATACCAACAGCCAAGCGTTAATTTCGGGCTCAAAAAAGATTAAGGCGTATTTGATTGAAAGGACATGGAAATTTGTTCCCGACGCGCTCCGGAGCATGAAAACGCAATGAGAGATGTGGACAAGTGGTATTTTTTTGGTATTGTTCGATCAGTTGGAGGAAAGCGGATGGCCGAGACGCGCACGGAAGCGCTTCATCAGAACGCCGCGGGGCTGGATGTCCAGGCCCCGGACGCCATCCTTTCGTTCCTCGCCAATGCGCAAATCGAGGCCGCCAGGGCCGTGCACGGCGCCATTCCGGCCATTGCCGAGGCCGCCGAGCTTGTCGCCAGACAATTGAAGGGTGGAGGCAGGCTCGCCTACGCGGCAGCCGGCAGTTCCGGCCTCATGGCTGTCGCCGATGCGCTGGAACTTCCCGGCACATTCGGTATAGCGCGGGACCGCATCGCCATCCTGATCGCCGGCGGCGACGAGGCGTTCCGCACGCTTGCCGGCGGACCGGAAGACGATACCGAGGAAGCCGCGGCAGCCGTCGCGAATGCCAATATCGGCAAGGGCGACTGCCTGATCGCCATCTCGGCCAGTGGCTCGACGCCCTATGCCGTCCAGGCGATCGGCGATGCCCGGCGCCGGGGCGCGGCGACGATCGCGATCGCCAACAACAAGGGCGCGACGCTGTTCGGCGAGGCCGACGTCGCCATCCTGCTCGAGACGCCGCCGGAGCTGATCGCCGGCTCGACGCGCATGGGCGCGGGAACAGCACAGAAGATCGCGCTCAACATGCTCTCGACGCTCGCTGCCGTCCATCTCGGCCATGTGCATGACGGCTACATGGTCAACCTTGCCGCCGACAACATCAAGCTGCGTGACCGCGCGGTGCGCATGGTGGCCGCCATCAGCGGACGCAGCCGCGAAGACGCGGCGCGCCTGCTCGAAGAGAGCGGTGGCGGCGTCAAGACTGCCATTCTGCTCGCCGCGGGTGCTGCCAATGCCGATGCGGCCGAGAAGATACTGGAAAAAGCCGGCCAGAAGCTCAGGCCGGCGCTTTCCGCGATCGAGGGGAGCAAGGCGCGCTAGCCGCTGTTCTCATCAAAACCGAACCTGAAAAAGGTCAACAGGGAGACTGGACATGACGACCAAACTACTGACGGCACTTCTCATCGGCACGAGCATTCTCGGCACCACCGGGATGGCCCTCGCCGAAGACGTCACGCTCAATATCGAGAGCTGGCGCGGCGACGACCTGACCATCTGGAAGGACAAGCTGATCCCGGCCTTCGAAGCCAAGAACCCCGGCATCAAGGTGGTGTTCGCGCCCTCGGCGCCGACCGAGTATGACGCGGCACTCGGCGCCAAGCTCTCTGCCGGCTCGGCGGGCGACCTGATCACCTGCCGCCCCTTCGACAAGTCGCTTGAGCTGTTCAAGAAGGGCAACCTCGCCGACCTCTCGTCGCTGCCCGGCATGGACAACTTCTCTCCGGTCGCCAAGGCCGCCTGGCAGACCGACGACGGAAAGTCGAGCTTCTGCGTGCCGATGGCTTCGGTCATCCACGGCTTCATCTACAACAAGGACGCCTTCGACAAGCTCGGCCTCAAGGTGCCGACGACGAATGAAGAGTTCTACGCCGTGCTGGACAAGATCAAGGCGGACGGCACCTATATCCCGATGGCGATGGGCACGAAGGACCTCTGGGAAGCCGCGACCATGGGCTACCAGAACATCGGCCCGAACTACTGGAAGGGCGAGGAAGGGCGTCAGGCGCTGATCAAGGGCGAGCAGAAGCTGACCGATCCGCAGTGGGTTGAACCCTACAAGGAACTGGCCAAGTGGAAGCCCTATCTCGGCGACGGTTTCGAGGCGCAGACCTATCCGGACAGCCAGAACCTGTTCACGCTCGGCCGCGCCGCCATCTACCCGGCTGGCTCCTGGGAGATCGGCCTGTTCAACACCCAGGCGCAGTTCAAGATGGGCGCCTTCCCGCCGCCCGTGCAGAAGGCCGGTGACACCTGCTACATCTCCGACCACACCGATATCGGCATGGGCCTGAACGCAGCCTCGAAGCACCCGGAAGAAGCCAAGAAGTTCCTGTCCTGGGTCGCTTCGCCGGACTTCGCCAACATCTACGCCAATGCGTTGCCGGGCTTCTTCAGCCTGAACAACACCCCGGTGAAGATGGAGGACCCGCTGGCACAGGAATTCGTCTCCTGGCGCGGCAAGTGCAAGTCGACGATCCGCTCGACCTACCAGATCCTGTCGCGCGGCACGCCAAACCTCGAGAACGAGACCTGGGTCGAATCGGCCAACGTGATCAACGGCACCGACACGCCGGAAGCCGCGGCCAAGAAGCTGCAGGACGGCCTCGACAGCTGGTACAAGCCGGCGAAGTAAGACTTTAGCCATTCGAACCGGCCGGGCAGCTGCCCGGCCGGCCTTCGGACAGATCTAGATAGCGATTGTCGGCGCCGCCTCTCGGTCTTACCCTCACCCTTGCGGGAAGACGAAGCCGCACTGTCGCTGGCCTTGTCCCCCGCATCATGGGGACAGTCAGGCCGCCGTGCATCGAGGCATCAGCCAAGCACCATCGACCTGGAACCGAGAGACGGCGGGGACCGAACTCATGGCCGCACAAACACGACCCAAGAAACCGATCCGCTGGCATATCGGCGTCTTCCTGGCGCCGGCGGTGCTGGTCTACACGGCAGTCATGATCCTGCCGCTGTTCGGCACCCTGCAGCTTTCTCTGTTCCGCAACATCAACCAGGCGCAAGTGTTCGTCGGGTTCGACAATTTCCACAAGCTGTTCGGCGATCCCAACTGGTCGGTGAATTTCTGGAATGCGCTCAGGAACAATGTCTGGTTCTTCATCATCCACATGCTGGTGCAGAATCCGATCGGCATCCTCTTGGCGGCGCTGCTGTCCAGCCCGAGACTGCGGTTTGCCGCCTTCTATCGCACCGCGATCTTCGTGCCGACGATCCTGTCCTTCGTCATCGTCGGCTTCGCCTGGAAGCTGATCCTGTCGCCGATCTGGGGCGTGGCGCCGCACCTGCTCGACTTCGTTGGGCTGAAGAGCCTGTTCACGCCGTGGCTCGGCAAAGAGCAATATGCGCTCACCGCGCTCAGCCTCGTCTCGGTCTGGCAGTTCGTCGGCATCCCGATGATGCTGATCTATGCAGCACTTCTGTCGATCCCGGACGAGGTGATCGAGGCCGCCGAATGCGACGGCGTCACCGGTATGGCGCAGTTCTGGAAGATCAAGCTGCCGCTGATCCTGCCTTCGATCGGCATCATCTCGATCCTGACCTTCGTGGGCAATTTCAACGCTTTCGACCTGATCTACACCGCGCAAGGGGCGCTCGCCGGTCCGAATTATTCGACCGACATTCTCGGCACCTTCCTCTACCGCGCCTTCTTCGGTTTTCAGCTGCAGGTCGGCGATCCCAACATGGGTGCCGCGATCGCCACGATCATGTTCCTGATCATCCTCGCCGGCGTCTGCGTCTACCTGTTCCTCGTCCAGACGCGCCTGCGTCGCTATCAGTTCTGAGGCGAGCCATGAGCACCGCAACACATTCGCTTCCCCGCACCATCGGCGCCCATGCGGTCCTTTTGACCTACACGGTGATCGCGCTGTTCCCGGTGATCCTGGTCATCATGAACTCGTTCAAGTCGCGCGCCGGCATTTTTGGCGCGCCGCTGACGCCGCCAACGCCGAAAACCTTCGACCTGATCGGCTACACCACCGTGTTCGGCCAGGGCGACTTTCTGCATTATTTCCAGAACAGCCTCGTCGTCACGGTCGCCTCGCTGTTCTTCGTGCTTCTGTTCGGCGCCATGGCCGCTTTCGCACTGTCGGAATACCGCTTCCGCGGCAACACGATGATGGGGCTCTATCTCGCGCTCGGCATCATGATTCCGATCCGCCTCGGCACCGTCGCCATCCTGCAGCTGATGGTGGCGAGCGGGCTGGTCAACACGCTGACGGCGCTGATCCTGGTCTACACGGCGCAAGGCCTGCCGCTCGCCATCTTTATCCTGTCGGAGTTCATGAAGCAGGTGTCCGACGACCTGAAGAACGCCGGCAGGATCGACGGGCTGTCGGAGTACACGATCTTCTTCCGGCTGGTGCTGCCGCTGGTGCGCCCGTCGATGGCGACGGTCGCCGTCTTCACCATGATCCCGATCTGGAACGACCTGTGGTTCCCGCTGATCCTGGCGCCGTCGGAAGAGACCAAGACGGTGACGCTCGGCGCGCAGCTCTTCCTGGGCCAGTTCGTCACCAACTGGAACGCGATCCTGGCGGCGCTCTCGCTGGCGATCCTGCCGGTGCTGATCCTCTACGTCATCTTCTCGCGGCAGCTGATCCGCGGCATCACGTCAGGAGCCGTCAAGTGAGTGCAGAACAGCCTCTTCGCGTCGTCGTCGCCGGCCTTGGCAATATGGGCCGCAGCCATGCGCTGGCCTATCACACCAATCCGGGCTTCGAGATCGCCGCGCTCGTCAACCGTTCCGAGGTGCCGCTGCCGGATGGGCTCGCGGGCTATCGCATCAGGCGCTCCTTCGAGGATGTGCTGCGCGACGAGAAACCGGACGTCGCCGCCATCGCTACTTATTCCGACAGCCACGCCGACTATGCGGTGCGGGCGTTCGAGGCCGGCTGCCATGTCTTCGTCGAGAAGCCGCTGGCGACCACGGTGGCGGACGCCAGGCGCGTCGTCGATGCCGCCAAAGCCAACGGCAGGAAGCTGGTGATCGGCTATATCCTGCGCCACCATCCGTCCTGGATGCGGCTGATCGCCGAGGCGCGCAAGCTCGGCGGGCCATACGTATTCCGCATGAACCTCAACCAGCAGTCCTCCGGCCACAGCTGGGAAACGCACAAGCAGTTGATGCAGACCACCTCGCCGATCGTCGATTGCGGCGTGCATTATCTCGACGTGATGCTGCAGATCACCGACGCCAGACCGGTCGAGGTGCGCGGCATGGGCGTGCGGCTCAGCGATGAAGTGGCGCCCTCGATGTATAATTACGGTCACCTGCAGGTGCTGTTCGAAGACGGCTCGGTCGGCTGGTACGAGGCCGGCTGGGGACCGATGGTTTCGGAGACCGCCTTCTTCGTGAAGGACGTGATGTCGCCCAAAGGCTCTGTGTCGATCGTCATGAAGGAGGGCGTGAAGTCCGACGACATCGACACGCACACCAAGACGTCGACCATCCGCCTGCACAGCGCCGCGACCGGGCCGGACGGAAAGTTCATCAAAGAGGACGAGTTGCTGTCGATGGAAGGCGAGCCGGGGCACCAGGAACTCTGCGATCTTGAACAAGCCTTCCTGCTCAAGGCCATCCGCGAGGACATCGACTTGACCCGCCACATGGAGGACGCGGTGAAGTCGCTCGCCGTCTGCCTCGCCGCCGACCAGAGCGTGCACACCGGCGCGCCAATCAAACTCTAGAACAAGGACGAAGCCGTGGGCTCGCTGAACATCGAGAACGTGAAGAAGGCATTCGGGCCGGTCGAGGTGCTGAAGGGCATCGACCTCGAGGTCAATGACGGCGAATTCGTCGTCTTCGTCGGCCCGTCCGGCTGCGGAAAGTCGACGCTGCTGCGCGTGATCGCAGGGCTAGAGGATTCGACCTCCGGGCGCGTGGTGATCGACGGCGACGACGTCTCCGTCACGCCGCCGGCAAAACGCGGCATCGCCATGGTGTTCCAGACCTACGCGCTCTATCCGCATCTGACGGTGAAGAACAATATGGGGCTCGGCCTGAAACAGGCCGGCACGCCTTCGGCCGAGATCGAGCGCCGCATCAAGATCGCTTCCGCGATGCTGTCGCTCGAGCCCTATCTCGAGCGGCGGCCGGCGGAGCTGTCGGGCGGGCAGCGCCAGCGCGTCGCGATCGGCCGCGCCGTGGTGCGCGAGCCGAAGCTGTTTCTGTTCGACGAGCCGCTGTCCAATCTCGACGCGGCACTGCGCGTCAACACCAGGCTGGAGATCGCGCAGCTGCACCGACGGCTAAAGGCAACGATGATCTACGTCACGCACGACCAGGTCGAAGCGATGACGCTGGCCGACAAGATCGTCGTGCTCAATGCCGGCCGCATCGAGCAGATCGGCAGCCCGATGGAGCTCTACAATGCGCCGGCCAATGAATTCGTTGCCGGCTTCATCGGCTCGCCGAAGATGAATTTCATCGACGGCGCCAAGCTTGGCGAGACGGCGAAGACCGTCGGCGTGCGCCCGGAACATCTGACCGTCGATGCAAAATCCGGCGCCTGGAAGGGCACGGTGGTGCATGCAGAGCATCTCGGCGCCGACACCAATCTCTATCTCGACTGCGAGAAGGCCGGGCTGCTCACCGTGCGGATCTTCGGCGTCTACAATGCCGAACCGGGCGCGACGCTCTATGCAACGCCGGATCCGGCGAAGACGTATCGGTTCGGGGCAGATGGAAGGGTGTTGAAGTAGCGCCGGCCTCCCCTTCTCCCCTTGCGGGAGAAGGTGGATCGGGGCGCAGCGCCGAGACGGATGAGGGGTGCTCCAGCGGAGTGCGACGCTTACTTCTGCAACGCAGAGATCGTTCCAACACCCCTCATCGGCCGCTTCGCGGCCACCTTCTCCCACAAGGGGAGAAGGCGAGGTCTGCGCTTACTCGTCCGCCTTGAAGGTCTGCTTCTGCTGGCCCATGCCCTCGATGCCGAGCTCGACGACGTCGCCGGCCTTCAGGAACACCGGCGGCTTCATGCCCAGCCCGACGCCGGGCGGCGTTCCGGTGGAGATGATGTCGCCGGGATGCAGCGACATGAACTGGCTGAGATAGGAAACCAGATATTTCACGCCGTAGACCATCGTCTTGGTCGAGCCGTTCTGCATGGTCTTGCCGTTGACCGTCAGCCACATTTTGAGGTTCTGCGGGTCGGCGATCTCGTCCGTGGTCACCAGCCAGGGGCCGATCGGGCCAAAAGTGTCGCAGGACTTGCCCTTGGTCCACTGGCCTTGGCGCTCGGCCTGGAAGGCTCGCTCGGAAACGTCGTGCGCGACGCAATAGCCGGCAACATAATCCAGCGCGTCGTCCTCGCTGACATACTTCGCCGTCTTGCCGATGACGACGCCGAGCTCGACCTCCCAGTCGGTCTTGACCGAGCCGCGCGGGATGAGCACGTCGTCATCCGGCCCGACGATAGCCGAACTCGCCTTCATGAAGATGATCGGCTCCGGCGGCACGGTGGCGCCGGTCTCGGCAGCGTGGTCGGAATAGTTGAGGCCGATGCAGATGAATTTCCCCGTGCCGGCCACGCAGGCTCCGATGCGTGGGCTACCGGAAACAGCCGGCAGCGATTTCGGATCGAGCTTCGACAGCATCTCCAGCGAAGCCGGATGCAGCGCCGTGCCGGCGATGTCGGCGACATAGGCCGAAAGGTCGCGGATCGTGCCATCCTGATCGAGCAGGCCGGGACGCTCGCTTCCCATCTCGCCATAGCGCAGCAACTTCATCTTTTCTCTCCACCTTGCGGCCAAAGACCGATTTGCAAAACTTTCCGCCACGACCTCATGCGAAAATCGGGCGGACCCTAGCCATCAGCCTGGTACCCCGCAAGCGCGGACTCCACGCAGTAGGTCGGCAGGCTGGATTTTTCAGACTTTTCGATGCTTCCGATGAACGCGTAGCCCCGATCCGATCTTCCTGTTCGCCCACTAGCACTGCGAACCGCCCCCAATTTTCGAAACGGGCGTCAGATCGACCAGCCGCCATCAATATTGTAGGCCTGCCCCGAAGTGTAGGTGGCGCCCGCCAGATAGACGGCGAGATCGGCGATTTCTTCCGGCGTGCCCAGCCTTCCCATCGGCTGGCGGGCGATGAAGGCGGCGCGCGCCGCCTCATAATCGCCCTGCGCATGCATGCGGTCCTGCAGCGACGGGCTCTCGACCGTGCCCGGACAGATGGCGTTGCAGCGGATGCCCTTAGCCACATAGTCGGCGGCGACCGCCTTGGTCAGGCCGACGACCGCGGCCTTGGTCAGACCGTAGACGAAACGGTTCGGCACGCCCTTCTGCGAACTCGCCAGCGATGCCATGTTGATGATCGAGCCGTCGCCGCGCTCCAGCATGCCGGGCAGCACGGCGCGGATGGTGCGGATCATAGAGCGGACATTGAGATTCAGGGCGAAGTCGAGATCGACATCCGTCATTTCGAGGATCGAGCCCGAATGGACGAAGCCGGCGCAATTGAACAGAACATCGACCGGGCCGATCTCGGCGAAGGCCGATGTCACGGCTGCGTCATCGAGCACGTCGAGTTTGCGGGTTTTTATGCCGGAAGTCTTGCCGAGTTGGGCCAAAAGCTGCTCGTTGATGTCGGTGGCATGAACGGTGGCGCCGGCCTTGGTGAAAGCCAGCGCGCTCGCCCGCCCAATGCCTTGCGCCGCCGCGGTGATGACGACCACTTTGCCTGCCAGATCCGCCATGCTTCCCTCCGGTGTCGCAAGCTTTCTTAGTGGCGGCCAGACGGGATGCAATGTGCCAGGCGAGCCTGACCGCTATTCCGCAGGCCAATTGTTTTTTCTGGTTAAAGAACACATGCCGATGCGTCAAGCCTGGAAGCCTGCGGCAAACGCGCCGAATTTGCGGCGCGAGTGTCGTCAAACCAGACCCGGTCTGGAACGCGCTTAGTCGCCGTAAGGCACCCAGACGTTCTTGACCTCGATGGCGCGGCGCAGGACGGCCTCGCCAGCCGCCTCGCTCGATGTCCAGTCGAGGCTGCGGCCATTGCCGGTCCAGACGCGCTTGAGGTTGCCGATGGAATCGGCCTCCGCCTTGGCGCAGGTGTCGGCATCGGCAAACACCCAGAGCCCATCGACGTCGTCGTGCTTGGCCAGAACGCCGCAGAGCTCGGCGCTGCGGCCGGTGACGATATTGATGGCGCCGGCCGGAATGTCGGAATATTCGATGATCTGGTAGAGATCCGTGGCTAAAAGCGGGTGACGCTCGGACGGCACGGCCACCACGGCGTTGCCCATGGCGAGCGCCGGCGCCACCAGCGAGACGAAGTTGAGGAGCGGCTGATTGTCCGGCGCAACGATGCCGACGACGCCGACAGGCTCGTGCAGCGCAAGCGTCACGGCGCGGGCCGGCGGCTGGTGGACGCGGCCCTCGAACTTGTCGGTGAGGCCGGCATAGAGGAACAGCCGCTCGATGGACTGCTCTACCTCCTCGCGCGCTGCCTTCGCCGTCACGCCGGTGAGTTGGACAAGGCGTGCAGCGAACTCATCGGCACGGCCCGAAAGGTTTTCCGCGAAGTAGTAGAGCACCTGGCTGCGGTTGAAGGCCGTCGCGTCCGGCCAGGCCTTGCAGGCGCGCGCGGCGGCGACCGCGTCGCGGATATCCTTGCGGTTGCCAAGGCCGACTTCGCCGGCAAGCTTGCCCTTGGCGGTGGCGACGGTCAGCGAGTAGTTGCCGTCCGGACGCACCTGCTTGCCACCGATGAACAGCTTTGCCGTGCGGTCGATGGCCATACCGTCAGCCTGCTCGACGACCTGCGCCGAGCCGACTGCGGCCGGCTTGATGGCGGGGCCGACCGGCAGCTTGGCGGCAAGATATTCGAACATCCCTTCCCGTCCGCCTTCGCGACCGAAGCCGCTTTCGCGATAGCCGCCGAAGCCGCAGGCCGCATCGAACATGTTGGTGCCGTTGACCCAGACGACGCCCGCCTTCAATTGCGGCGCGACATGCAAAGCGAGATTGACGTTCTCGCTCCACACCGAAGCGGCAAGACCGTAACGCGTGTTGTTGGCTAGCTCGATCGCCTCCTCGGTGTTACGGAAGCTCATCGTCGCCAGCACCGGCCCGAACACCTCCTCCTGCGCCAGGATATTAGCCGGCGAAACAGAGGTGGCGAGCGTCGGCAAGTGATAGTAGCCCGTCGTCGGCAAGGCAGCGTCCGGCTGCCAGCAAGCGGCGCCCTGCCTGGCGCCCTCGGCGATCAGGCCCTTGACGCGGTCGAGCTGCGTGCGGTCGACCAGCGGCCCGATGTCGGTGTTCTTGTCGAGCGGGCTGCCGACGCGCAGGCGGCTCATCCTGACCTTGACCTTGGCGATGAAGGCCTCCGCGATGCCTTCCTGCACCAGGAGCCGCGAGCCGGCGCAGCAGACCTGGCCCTGGTTGAACCAAATGCCGTCGACCAGTCCCTCGACGGCGCTGTCGAGGTCGGCATCCTCGAAAACGACGAAGGCCGATTTGCCGCCGAGCTCCAGCGACAGCTTCTTGCCCGATCCGGCGGTTGCCTTGCGGATGATCTTGCCGACCTCGGAGGAACCGGTGAAGGCGATCTTCTGCACGCCCGGATGGTTGACGATGGCGGCACCCGCCTCCGGTCCGCCCTGAACGATGTTGACGACGCCTTTCGGCACGCCGGCGCGCTCGCAGATCTCGGCGAACAGTATGGCGGTGAGCGGCGTGAATTCGGCCGGCTTCAGCACCACCGTACAGCCGGCCGCGAGCGCGGGCGCGATCTTCCAGGCCAGCATCAGCAGCGGGAAGTTCCACGGAATGACCTGGCCGACGACGCCGACCGGCTTGTGGCCGGGAAAATCCTTCTCGAGCGTCTGCGCCCAGCCGGCATGATGGATGAAGTGGCGGATCGCCAGCGGCACGTCGATGTCGCGGCTCTCGCGGATCGGCTTGCCGTTGTCGATCGATTCCAACACCGCGAACAGGCGCTGATGGCGCTGCATGGCGCGGCCGATGGCATAGAGCACTTTGGCTCTGGCGTAGCCCGAGGATGCCGACCATTTCGGCAGCGCCTTTGCGGCCGCCGCAACCGCGGCGTCGATGTCGCCGGCGCCGGCATCCGAGATCTTCGCCAGCAGCTTGCCGGAGGACGGCTCGCTGGTATCGAAAGTCTTGCCGCTTGCCGCCGCCTTCCAGGCGCCGTCGATGAACAGCGCCCTGGAAAAATCGCGGCCGGCGAGCCAGGCGTCGGCCTCGTTGCGGGCTTCCGGCGCCGGGCCGTACTCCATGGCGCGATAACGTTCTAGGATGTTCATGGGGTCGCTCCTTTACCCTTCCCCGTGTGGGGAGGGTCGATCGGCGAAGCCGATCGGGGTGGGGGTAAATGGCTAATGGTTTGGTGCATGGATCAGGCAGATTTGTTTTTCGACCCCCACCCCGCCGCTTCGCGGCGACCCTCCCCGCAAGGGGGAGGGGGGTGGCTCACGCCATCGCGTGGCGATGGTTGGCCGAATAGTGGCCGGTCAAATGATGTTCGAGCTGGCGCTCGATGTCGGTGAGCAGGCTGGAGGCGCCGAAGCGGAACAGCTGCGGCTCGAGCCAGGGCCGGCCAAGCTCTTCCTTCATCAGCACCAGCCAGTCGAGCGAGACCTTCGCGGTGGAAATGCCGCCCGCCGGCTTGAAGCCGATCAGATAGCCGGTCTCCTCGAAATAGGCGCGGATGGCGCGCACCATGGCAAGCCCGACGGGAAGCGTGGCGTTGACGCTTTCCTTGCCGGTCGAGGTTTTTATGAAATCGGCGCCCGCCATCATCGCCACCATCGAGGCCAGCATGACGTTGCGCAGGGTGGCGAGATCGCCCGTGCCTAGGATGACCTTGAGATGGGCTTCGCCGCAGGCGGCGCGCATGGCGACGATCTCGTTGAACAGTTCGCGCCATTTGGCGCCGTAGACCAGCCCGCGCGGGATGACGACGTCGATCTCGTCGGCCCCGTCCTTCACCGAGGCCTCGATCTCCTGCAGGCGGGTCGAGAGCGGCGCAAGGCCGTGCGGGAACGCTGTGGAGACGGCCGCGACATGGATGCCTGTGCCACGCACCGCATCCACGGCCGTGGCCACGAAGGGATGGTAAACACAAACCGCCGCGGGGCGGATCGTTTCGTCGGCGATGCCGAGGCCCTCGACGATGTCCCGGCGCAGCGGATTGATCGCTTTGGCGCAGAGCCGGCGCACACGCTCGTCGGTGTCGTTGGAATTCAGCGTGGTCAGGTCCATGCAGGCGATCGCGCGCAGCAGCCAGGCGGCCTGGTTGTCGGCCTTGATCGAGCGCCGCTTGGTGAGGGTCGCGACGCGGCGCTCCAGCGCCGAGCGGTTGACGCTGCGCACGGATTCGAGGAAGCCGAGGTCCAGCTTCATGCCAGGATTGCGAGCAATGCCGTGCTCCAGCGGCATCGGCGTGTTGGCGGCGGCACGCGCCGGCAGCGGCATGATCTTGGACGCGCCTGCGCCGGCCTCGCGGATGGTGCTGCTCATCTCCTGCCCTTTCATTCAGCGACGTGCACTGAAGATAGCCCGCGAAGTTGTCCTTCACGAGTCCTTCAGTGGCTCATAGCGGAAAAAGGCGGCAAAAGCAGTAGGTTTTTGACCGCATGGTCAAAACACTAGGAGATGCCTCAGCCGACGAAGGCGCGCTCGACGACGAAGCTGGCGGGATGGCTGAGCGAGCCCTCCTCGAAGCCGAGGCTTTCGGCGAGCTCCTTGACGTCCTTCAGCATGTGCATCGAGCCGCAGATCATGATGCGGTCGGTCTCCGGATTGAGTTTGTCGATGCCGAGGTCGGAGTAAAACTTGCCCGAGCCGATCAGAGCCGTGATCCGGCCCATGCGCGCCGACTCCTCGCGGGTCGTCGAATTGTAGAGCGTGACACGCCCGCCGGTCAGCTCGCCGATCAGCGGATCGGTCTCGAGCGCAGCCACCAGTTCCTGGCCGTAGGTGAGCTCGGCGTTGTCGCGGCAGGTGTGGGTGAGGATCACCTGATCGAACTTCTCATAGGTGTCGGGGTCGCGCAGCAGGCTGGCGAAAGGCGCGATGCCGGTGCCGGTCGAGATCATGAACACGCGCTTTGCAGGCGTCAGCGCGTCGAGCACCAGCGTGCCGGTCGACTTCTGGCGCATGATGACGGTATCGCCGACCTCAATCTTCTGCAGCTCGGAGGTCAGAGGACCGTCCGGGACCTTGATCGAGAAGAATTCCAGCTCGTCGTCCCAGGCGGGGCTGGCAACGGAATAGGCGCGGAAGATCGGCTTCTCGGCATTGGGCAGACCGATCATGACGAACTCGCCGGAGCGGAAGCGCAGCGACTGCGGGCGGGTGATGCGGAACGAGAACAGGCGGTCGGTGTAATGCTTCACCGATACCACGGTCTCGGCATAGACATTGGCCGGGATCGGGAACTGCAGCGGCTTTGCGCCGGCAAGGTTCAACGCGGATGTCGTGTTCATCAACCCAACTTTCCGGCGCGGACGCGAGGCGCTGGCGCCAAACTTTCTCGTGCGCGCCCGAACGGTCAGGTTCCGACGTGCTCTCTGCACACTGCCAAGCGGTAAGCTCTTGTGTCCGGAATTTATTAGTATACAAATGATCTTCAGGTCAAGATGGCAGCGTAAAACGGCTTTCCAAACCGAGGCATATCCGTAGTCCTGGCATTTCGGGTTTCGGCAATGAATGAGAAATTTTCGGCGTCGGCGGGAAGCGTGGTTGCCGGCATCGATGTTGGGGGAACCTTCACCGATCTGCTTCTGATCGACGGCAAGGCCGGCGGCAAGGTGCACATCGCCAAGACCCCGACGACGGTGGAAAATCAGGCCTTCGGCGTGGTCGCCGCACTTGGCGCGACCGGCTTTCCGGTCGAGGGCATCGACCTCATCGTGCACGGCACGACGACCACCACAAATGCCGTGCTGGAGCGCCGGCTGGCCAGGACCGGCATGATCACGACGCGCGGCTTCCGCGACGTGATCGAGCTTGGACGGCGCACGCGGCCGCAAGCCTATGGCATGACGGGCACCTTCGTGCCGGTCATTCCGCGCGATCTGCGGCTCGAAGTTTCGGAGCGCGTCGAGGCGTCCGGCGCGGTTCGCCTGCCGCTCGACGCGGCCGAAATGCGCGATGCCGTGAAAAAGCTGCTCGACGCCGGCTGCGAGTCGCTCGTCATCCATTTCCTGCATTCCTACGCCAACCCCTCGCACGAGCGGCGCGCGGCCGAAATCGCGGCGGAGCTCTGGCCGAACGGCCACATCACGACCGGCCATGCGCTGCTTTCGGAGGCGCGCGAATTCGAACGCGGCGTGACGGCGGCGGTCAACGCCTCGGTGCAGCCGATCCTGGAGCGCTATGTCGAGCGGCTGCGCAAGGAGCTCGCGGCGAAAGGCTATGCGCGCGACTTCCTGATCATGAACGGCAATGGCGGCATGATCTCGGCCCGCTTCGTCACGCAGGAATCGGCAAAGACCGTCATGTCCGGTCCGGCTTCCGGCGTCATCGCCGCCGCTTACACGGGAAAGCGTGCTGGCTTCGCCAACTTGGTGACCTACGATATGGGCGGCACCTCGACCGACGTGGCGCTGATCCGCAACGCCGAGCCCGCGGTCTCGAACGAGATCGAGATCGAATATGCGATGCCGATCCATGTGCCGATGGTGGCGGTGCACACCGTCGGCGCCGGCGGCGGCTCGATCGCGCGCGTCGACGCCGCCGGCCTGATCCAGATCGGTCCGGAAAGCGCCGGTGCCAATCCCGGCCCGATCTGCTACGGGCGCGGCGGCACGGAACCCACCATCACGGATGCCAATCTGGTGCTCGGGCGGCTGGCGCCGAAGAAGCTGCTTGCGGTCGACAATCCGGTCACTGTCGAGCGCGTCACCGCAATCTTCGAAGACAGAATCGGCAGGCACACGGGCCTTTCCGGCGTCGAGGCGGCCGGTGCCATCTTGAGGCTCGGCAACATGAAGATGGCGGGCGCCATCCGCATGGTTTCGGTGTCGCGCGGTCACGACCCGCGCGATTTCGCGCTGTTCGCCTTCGGCGGCGCCGGCCCACTGCACGCGACGGCGCTGGCCCGAGAACTCGGCCTGCCGAAGGTAGTGGTGCCGGCACGCCCCGGCATTACCAACGCGCTCGGCTGCGTCGTCGCCGACCTCAGGCACGACTTCGTCAATACGGTCAACCAGCCGGTAGCGAGCCTCGACGAAGCAAAGCTTCGCGAGTTGTTGGAACGGCACCGAAACGAAGGCGAGGCGCTGATCGGCAAGGAAGCGGTGAAGCCCGATGCAATCCGCGTCACCCACTCCGCCGACATGCAATTCGTCGGCCAGACGCACATCATCAACGTGCCGCTGCCCTCATCCTCGGTTTCACGGGCGACGCTGCAGCAGCTGTTCGAAAAAGCCTATTTCGCGCGTTTCAAGGTCGAACTGCCGGAGATCCGCGCCAATCTCGTCAACCTCAACACCTCGGTGACGGGCGTGCGGCCGCAGATCGACCTGTCTCAGCTGATCGACCCGGCAGGACGCGCGGCGACGCTGGAGGAGGCGCGGCGCGAGATCCGGCCGGTCTGGTACAGCGGGCGCTGGCACGACACGCCGGTCTATGCGCGCGAAAGGCTGCCGCTCGACGCAGCAATCGAAGGGCCGGCGATCCTCGAGCAGATGGACGCCACCACCGTGCTTGAGCCCGGCGATCATGCGCGTTCGGACGCCGACGGCAACATCATCATCGACATCGGCGAGGCCTGACAATGGCAGTCGAAGGTGCAAAGCTCGACACGATCACGCTTTCGGTGCTGCAGGCCGCCTTGCAGCAAGTTTGCGACGAGATGGATTTGACGTTTTCCCGCGCCGCTTTCTCGCCGGTGATCGCCGAGGCCAATGACCGCTCCGACGGCATCTATTCCGCCGCCGACGGCTCGCTCATCGCGCAAGGCGGCCAGGGCCTGCCGGTATTCGTCGGCGTCATGCAGTATTCGACCAAGACGGTGATCGAGATGATCGCCGACGGGCGCTGCCTGGCCCCCGAGCCCGGCGACATCTACATCGTCAACGACCCCTATCTCGGCGGCACGCATCTGATGGACGTGCGCTTCGTCATGCCGGTCTACCGCGACGGCAAAATCTTCTGCTGGCTGTCCAACACCGGCCATTGGCCGGATATCGGCGGCGCGGTGCCTGGCGGCTTCTCGGCCTCGGCCACCGCCGTCGAACAGGAAGGTCTGCGGCTACCGCCGGTGAAGCTGTTCAAGAAAGGCCTGCTCGATCCCGAGATCTACGCCATCATCTGCTCCAACATCCGCGTCGCCGACCAGCGCATCGGCGACATCCGTGCGCAGGCTGCGGCACTGCTGATCGGCCAGGACAGGCTCAATGAAATCCTCGATCGTTACGGCGACGAAACCGTTATTGAGGCCATCGCCGAACTGCGCCGCCGCGCCGCCGAACAGATGCGCGCCTCGATCGCCGTCATCCCCGACGGCGTCTACCGCTCACAGGCTTTTGTCGATTCCGACGGCGTGGTGAACGAGCCGCTGACCATCAATCTCGCCGTCGAGAAGAGGGGCGACAGCCTGACCTTCGATTTCGCCGGCTCGTCAAAGCCCTGCGCGGGCCCGATGAACAGCGTGCTGGCGACGACGCTGTCGTCAGTCTACCTCGCCATGCGCCATATCTTCCCCGAAGTGCCGATCAGCGCCGGCGCGTTCGAGCCGCTCAATGTCAAGCGGCCGGAAGATACCTTCCTCGACGCCAAATATCCGCGGCCGGTCTCGGGCTGCGCGGCGGAGGTTTCGCAGCGCATCGCCGAGGCCGTGTTCGCGGCGATGGTGCAGGCCTTGCCGGAGAAGGTCACGGCGGCGCCCGCCGGTTCCAGCGGCAATTTCGCGCTCGGCGGCAACGACCCGGCGCGCGGCCGCGACTATGTCATGTACCAGATTTCGGGCGGCGGCTATGGCGGCAATGCGGGCCATGACGGCTTGAGCAATGGATGCTCGACCATCGGCATTTCGAAATCGCCGCCGGTCGAAATCATGGAGCAGGCGTTCCCGGTGCTCTACCGCCATTACGCGCTGCGCGAAGGCTCCGGCGGCGCCGGCAAACATCGCGGCGGCTTCGGGCTCGCCTACGAGGTCGAGATCCTGCGCGGTGAAGCCCGCGCGTCCTTCGTCATGGACCATGGCCGTTTCGGGCCGCAGGGCGCGCTTGGCGGCAGGGATGGCGCGCCAAACAGCGTGACCGTGTTCCGGGGCGGCGAAGCGCATGTGCCGCCGCATCTGTCGAAAGAGCAGGATATCGCGCTCAAGGCCGGCGACCGCGTGCGTGTCGGCACGCCCGGCGGCGGCGGCTATGGCGATCCGCGCGAGCGCGATCCGAAGCAGGTCGCCGAAGATGTCCGGCTCGGCTACTACACGGCCGAGCAGGCGCGGGAGATGTTCGGGGCCGATCCGGAGGTTTGATCAGGCCAACTTTGCCAGCAGCCGCAAGAAGGTCGCAGCCTCCTTGGCCGTGAGCGGCGCCAGCGTTTCCTCGGTGATGGTGCGCGCAAGCGGGATCAGCCGCTCGATCGCCTCGCGGCCTTCAGCCGTCAGATTGACCAGCAGCCGCCTCTTGTCCACCTCGTGCTTGGAAAGCTCGACCAGCCCGCGCGCCTTCAGCCGGTCGATGACGCCCTTTACGGTCGCGGCATCCATGGCGATCAGCGTGCCGAGCTGGTTCTGCGAGGTCTCGCCGATGTCGTAGAGCTTGGCGAGAGCGGCGAATTGCGGCGGCGTCAGATCGCCAATGTGGGAGGCGAAGATCGCCACATGGCGCTGATGCGCCTTGCGCAGGATGAAGCCGACCTGGTCCTGCAGATGGTAGTTGTTCTCGTCCAGCTCTTCGGCCTCGACCAGCCGCAGCAGATTGTCCTCGCCGCTCATCTCAAGCCGTCCCAAGCCTTGATGTCTCCGGCCGCAAGGCCGCCCATGCGGTTGTGGACGCGCGGGCCGCAGGTCATGGCGAGGCAGAACAAGATCTCGTCGAGACGCGGGCCGTCGCTGATGCCGACTTCCATCGCGTCGAAATGGCTGCGCACATAGGCAGCGTTGATGTGGCCGAGCGGAACATCGAGCCGTGCGCCGAAGGCGCCGACCTTCTTCGCCGACGGCACGATCGCCTTGGCGTCGCCGAGCCGCTCGCGCATGGCGTAGCCGCCGGGCACGTGCCAGAGCGCGCCGTGCTCCAGTTCGCCGGCACTGCCGACGATGGCGCCCTTGCCGTAACCGTCGATCTTTTTCACATCGCCGCCAAGCGCGGCGATCAGCCTGTCGGAAAGCAACAGCCCGAGCGGCTTCAGGTCCTCCATCGCGCCCTGCAGGTCCTCGACATAGCGACCGGCAAACGGGTTCTTGACCACGGCGAGAGCCGCGGCGCGCAGGCGCGGCTCCTTCGCCGCTGGGCCGCCGTCGTGGAAGATCTCTTCGGTCAGCACCGCGACCTTGCGGATCGGGAATTCAGGCATGGGCAGTTTCCTTCGCTTTATGCTTGTTGGGCGCAGCGAGCGCCACGGAGCCACTGATGCGGGTTTGGCCGGCAAGGAACAGCGCCGACGCGGCGATCAGGCCGCGCCGACGAAAATCTTCGGCGACGGCAAGGCCGTTATCCAGCGCCCGGGCCGCCTCGCCGGGCGCTAGCCCGCCGACGTCCTGCGTCACCAGCCGTTCGCCGAGATCGCTGTCGGGCGAAAGGTCCCGCGCGGGCACGCGATGAACCGCTGGATGCCCAGGCAGGTCGACCGCGTTGGCAATCAGCGTCGCCGCGGCATCCGCCTCGGCGCCGGTCCGCGCCAGCACGGTTACCGCGTCGGCGATGCCCAGCGAAAAGGAGCGGCCGCGCCAGCCACTGGTGGCGACACCGCGCACGCCGTCTTCGGCGCGGATCGTGATGCGGTCGGCCATGCCGTGCCCGGTGCCGGCGATCGCCAGCGTTATCGTGCCGCCCTTGCCGAGATGAATGGCGCTGTCGCCGCCATTGTTGACGTAGGCGCGCTCGAGCCGGCGTCCGGCGAGAAGCGCGGCCAGAACTTCGTCGGCTACCGAACCGGCAACGGCGGCCATCGGCGTGATGAAGCTTTCCGCGAGCGGTGCGACCGCGGCCTCCATGCGCCGCGCGGTCGGACCTGCAAAAACGCTCGGCGTCAAAGACGCCGGACGGCGCAATTCGGGAAGCTCCTCGACCAGTTCGGTCAGGATTGTCTGGAAGCGCGCGACGGCCTGCGCGCAGGCGGCGCGGCGTTCAGCTGCATCGCCAAAGGCCTCGACGATGAGGTCGATCGGCCCGTGATTGAGATGAAGCCGCCTGCCGTCGGCGAGCCAATGCGCCTGCGGACCGTTCATCAGTCGGCCCCATTGGCCGGGGTGCGGCGCAATTGCGCCAACGGCGGCCAGGGATTGCCGGCCGGCGCGCCGGCATTGCTGCGCGGATTAAGGTACTCGCCGCCTTTGGCGAGGATATCCTCGACGCTGCGGATTTCGTTCTCATAACCGCCGAGCCGGACGTAGTCGTCGCGGCGCATGGTGAATTCGATCGGCGCGACCAGCGCCGGCGTCGGCACATAGCCGAATGCGCCTTCCGGCACGCGGGTGACATCGACCATCAGGGTGATGCCGCCGCCCGGCCAGACATAGACCGGCGCGCCGCCGACCGTGACATAGGTCTTCAGGCCCTGAACCGAGCGGGTGAGATTGACCGGGTTTTCGGTGACGCCGGCGCGCAGCGAGCCGCCGGCGCCGCCGATGAAGAGCACGGTGCACAGGGCCGGCTCGCAATTGTCCTCGATCAGGCCGACGGATTTCTGCAGCCGCTCCGGGAACGGTTTTTCGACCGGTTTCAACTGATCGTCCAGTTCGTAGTAAGCGAACTGTTCGCCCGTGGTCGAGACCATCAGCAGCGACAGGCCGGGGCGAGCACCCTTCTTGGCGTTCCAATCGCCCAGGATCGACAGCGGATCGGAGATCGTCGTGCCGCCCCAGCCGAGACCGGGCTCCGAAACCTTGAAGTAGCGGCCGGGCGTCGAGCGGCGGCCGATGATCTTTATCCCGGTATCCTCCCAGCCCAATACCTTGCCGGCCTGATGTTCCGACACGACGCCGGTGATATGGTCGTCAACCACCACAACCTCGTCGACGAGCCCGCGCCATTGCGTGGCGAACATGCCGATGGTGGCCGAACCGCAGCCGACGCGCATGCGATGCTCGATCTTGCCGTCGATGACCGGCGCCTTGCCAGCCTCGACAATGACCGTCGCACCGCCGTCGATGGTGAGCTCGACCGGCTTCCTGTTGCAGAGGTTGAGAAGCGCGTGGCAAGTCGCGCGGCCTTCAGCCTTGGAGCCGCCGGTCAAGTGATGCACGCCGCCAAGCGACAGCATCTGCGAGCCATATTCGCCAGTGGTGACGTGGCCGATCGCCTCGCCTTCCGAGCGCACAGTCGCCGTCTCGTCGCCGATGTGGCGGTCCGTATCGATCTTCACCTTGACGCCGCAATAGGAGAAGATGCCCTCGGTGACGACGGTGACGAGATCGACGCCCTCGACCTCCTGGCTGACGATGAAAGGTGCGGGCTTGTAATCCGGGTAGGTGGTGCCGGCGCCGATCGCGGTGACAAAGCGGCGGCCGGTGTTGACCAGCTCGCCACCCCACTCCTCGCCCTCGGCGACGAATGGCACGACCGCGCCGCCGGTCTCGGCCGCGTGGTCGAGGATGGTCAGGGGATCCATGCGCACGATGCGCCCGCCGACATTGCCGTAGCGGTCGCAGGCGCCGGTGCGGCCGTCGGCGATGTAGCACATCACCGGACAGGCATCGCAGCGGATCTTCTCCGCCACCTGCTTCTCACCGGGATCGTGGGTTTCGAAACGTTCGGCAAGCTCGCTCATCGGCGCGCCTCCTTTTCGCGGATCGCCGCCAGGATGCGGCTCGGCGTCGCCGGGACTTTAGTGACCAGCACGCCGGTGGCATGTCGGATGGCGTTGAGGATCGCCGGCGCGGTCGGGATCAGCACATGTTCCCCCAAACCCTTGGCGCCGAAAGGTCCTTCCGGGTCCGGAACTTCCACCAATATGTGCTCAACCGGCGGCACGTCGCCGATGGTCGGGATGAGGTAGTCGTGCAGGTTCTCGGTGCGGCCGGGGATATATTCCTCCATCAGCGCCATGCCGATGCCTTGCGCGATGCCGCCCTCGATCTGCCCCTCGACCAGTACCGGGTTGATGGCCTTGCCGACATCATGCGCGGCGGTGATCTTGAGCAGCTTCACCGTGCCCAGCTTGAGATCGACCTCAAGCTCGGCGATCTGGGCGCCATAACCATAGACGGCGTAGGGCTTGCCCTGGCCCTTGGCGTCGAGCGGCAGCGTGGGCGGATCGTAGGTCTCTTCCGCGACGAACACCAAGCCATCGGCATCGATCTTCAGTGTACGCAGATCGATGCGTCGCGTCGCATCCCCCTCGCGGATGGAGATGCTTGCGCCGTCGAGCGCGATCGTTGCTTGATCGGACACATTGGCGAAACGCAGGATCTTTTCGCGCAGCGCGCGGCCCGCCTTCTCCGCCGCCTTGCCGGTGACAAAAGTCTGGCGCGAGGCGGATGTCTTGCCGGCGTCGGGCGTGATGGCGGTGTCGGCGCTCTTCAGCCTGAACTTGTCCAGCGGCAGGCCGAGCGCATCGGCACAGATCTGGGTGATTACCGTGTTCGAGCCTTGGCCGATGTCGACGGCGCCCTGGTGGAGCACGACATCTCCGGAGGCAGAGATGCCGACCTTGATCGTCGAAGGATTGGGCAGCGAAGTGTTGCCGCAGCCATACCAGCAAGAGGCGACACCGACGCCGCGCTTGCTTGCGGTGTTGACGGCGTTGAAGGCTTCCGCCTCGCCAAGCGCGCGCGCCCAATGCGGTTGAAGCAACTCCAGGCATTCACCGATGCCCACGCCCGATTCCAGGCGCTGGCCAGTGACCGTTTCGCACCCGTTCCGAAGGCAGTTCTTTAGCCGGAAATCGAGCCGATCCATGCCAAGCTTGCCGGCGAGCTCGTCGTAGAGGGTTTCCTGCATGATGGTCGCTTGCGGCACGCCGAAGCCGCGGAAGGCGCCGGCGATCGGGCCGTTGGTGTGGATGGCCCTGCCCGTCGCCCGGTAGTGTGGCGTCTGATAGGGGCCGGAGGCATGCACCGGCACGCGGTTTGCAACCGTCGGGCCCCAGCTTGCATAGGCGCCGGTGTTGAAGTCACCCTCAAAGATCATGCCGGTGACGCGGCACTCGGAATCGGCACCGATGGTCGCCTCCATCTCGGCCGGATGACGCTTGGTGGTCGACATCATGGATTCGTTGCGCGTGTAGGCGAGTGCCGCCGGCCTGCCGGTCTTCATCGCCACAAGGCCGATCAGAGGCTGCAGCGAGACATCGAGCTTGGAGCCGAAGCCGCCGCCAGTGGCGGTCGGCACGATGCGCACCTTTTCGACCGGGAGGCCGAGCACCTTGGCCGTGTCGTCGCGATCCATGTAAGGCGCCTGCGTGCAGGCAACGACAACGAGCGTGTCGCCATCCATGTAAGCGAAGCCGGCTTCCGGCTCGATGTAGGCATGCTCGACGAAGGAAGTCTCGATGGCGCCGGAGACGGTGACAGCAGCGGCGGCAAGGGCACCGTCGGGATCGCCACGCTCGACATAGCCGGAGGTGAGCAGGTTCGCCGGGCGATGCCGGTGGATCAGCGCCGCGCCGTCGGCTTTCGCCTCGCGGGGCTGCAGCACATGCGGCAGCTCCGTCCAGGCGATCGGAAAATCCGTCAGGTCGAGGTCGAGGATGGCTTCGCGCTCGCCCGCCACCAGCGCGATCGCCTCGCCGCGAAGGCGCGCGAAACCTTCGGCAAGGGCCGGCTGATCAGCAAAGGGGCCGATGACCCCGAAGCAGTTCTTGCCCGGAATGTCGGCGGCGGTGAAGACGCCGGCAATGCCGGGATGCTCTTTGGCCCAGGCGTCGATATCTCCGAAGCTGAAACCGGCGTGATAGTAGGGCGAGCGGACGACCAGCACCGACAGCGCGTCGTCCGGAAAGGAATCGCCGCCGAATTTTTCGTCGCCGGTAACCTTTGGCACGCCGTCGAGCCGGATCGGCGAGGCGCCGACGGCGCGGCCGACCTCCGGCAGGCGACGGTCGAAACCATCCATATGCTGCGAGGCATGCATCACCGCCGCGACGATTTTCCGGTACCCCGTGCAGCGGCAGAGCACGCCGCCGAGCGCATCCTGCGTCTCGGCCTCACTCGGCGTTGGGTTGCGCTCCAGCAGCGCGGTAGCCGCCACCAGCAGCCCCGGCGTGCAGATGCCGCATTGCGCGGCGCCGTGTTCGAGAAATGAGGCCTGCAAGGCCGACAACCTGCCGTTGGCGAGGCCCTCGACCGTGATGACGGCCGCGCCGGAGACCGAGGCCGCCGGCACAAGGCAGGCGCAGACGGGATTGCCGTCGACCAGCACGGTGCAGGCGCCGCAATCGCCGGCGTCGCAGCCGACCTTGGTGCCGGTCAGCCGCAACTCGTCGCGCAGAACCTGCGAGAGCCGCCGCACCGGCGGCACCGACACGCTGACAGCCGCGTCGTTGACCTCGAAGGCAATGTCGGTGCGCTCCATTGTCATGCGGCCACCTTGCCTTCGCCCAGGCTGGTCGCAGCGCACACCGCTCGGACAACGATCTCGCGCGCCGCATGCTCCCGGTATTCGGCGCTGCCGCGCACATCGGCGATTGGCGACAGTTCGTCGGTCGGCGCGGACAGCACCGCATCGGCGAGCGCGGCGGTAACCGGCTGGCCGCGCAGGGCCGCCTCGACGCCGGCAAGACGACGGGCGACGGCGGAGCAGGCGCCGACAGCGATAGCAGCATCGGCGACCACGCCATCTTCGATCACGAGACGCGCCGCCGCCATGGCGATCGAGATCACGAGATAGCGCCGCGCGCCAAGCTTGACGAAGGCGGACGAGCCGACAGCCGAACGTTTCGGCACACGAATGGCGGTAACCATCTCGTCTGGCTGCAGCGCCGTGCGGCGATTGCCGAGAATGAACCCGCCAAGCGGCAGGTAGCGCGTGGCTTTCGCCGACCGCAATTCGACTTCGGCATCGACCACCTGCAGCGCCGGCACGCCGTCGGCGGCGGGCGATGCGTTGCAGAGATTACCGGCGACCGACGCGACGTTCTGGATCTGGACCGAGCCGACTTCGCACGCGGCCGCCTTCAGCGCATCGAACGCCCTGGGCAGCTTGTGGCGCACGACGTCGGTCCAGGTGGTGCGGGCGCCGATCCGCCAATAGTCGTCCGTCTCGGCGATGCCGCGCAGCGCGGCGAGACCATTGATGTCGAGAATGTTGTCGCGGAATGGTTTCGCGCCCTGCGCCGGATAGAAATCGGTGCCGCCGGCCAGAATGCGCCAGCGGTCCTCGCCAAGCAGAGCGAGCGCCTCGTCGACCGTGGTGGGTTTCGCGTAACGGATCACGCTTTGCCTTCCCAGAAAGGGGCCTTTCCGAGGGAATCTGCCGCCGTCCAGCCGGGCAAATTCATTCGTATGCAAATGATATCAACTTCGCCGCGATTGTCAAAGCGAAGTGGTCGGCCACGGCTTTGTTATGCCTGTGGAGGTTGACGCAGCCGGCCATCTGGTCAAGGTTCCGTGTCCGGTCGCGTCAACTGGAGCCCAAGCCGAGGAAGAAGGGAGGCCGCATGGCCGACGAAGCGCTCATCGTCATCGACCTGCAGAACGACTTTTGCCCCGGCGGCGCGCTGGCCGTGGCCGGGGGCGACGAGATCGTGCCGCTGGTCAACGACCTGATCCGGCGGACCGATCACGTGATCCTCACGCAGGACTGGCATCCGGCCGGCCATTCGAGCTTCGCTTCCAGCCATCCAGGCAAGCAGCCCTTCGAAGCGATCGAGATGCCCTACGGGCCGCAGACGCTTTGGCCGGATCACTGCATCCAGGGCAGCCTTGGGTCCGATTTCCATTCCGGGCTCGCCTGGACCAAAGCGGAACTGGTCATCCGCAAGGGTTTCCGCACCGCGATCGACTCGTATTCGGCTTTCTTCGAGAACGACCACACGACCCCAACCGGCCTTGCCGGCTATCTCAAGGAGCGCGGCATCGACACCATCACCTTGGTCGGCCTGGCCACCGATTTCTGCGTCGCCTTCTCGGCACTCGATGCCGCCAAGCAAGGTTTCAAGACGACGGTGCGGCTGGATGCCTGCCGCGGCATCGATCTCAACGGCTCGGTCGGCACGATGCTGAAACGGATGCGCGAGGCCGGGGTGGTGCTCGAAGATCACCTTTCGGACTGACCGCGCCGTGAGGCATCGAGGGGGCTTTGCGACATTGGCGAAGGTGTTGGCGGCAACCATGACGGCCGCACTCCTTCTCGCCTTTCCACAAGCGGTTTTCGCAGCCGAGGCGCATGAGCTGCCCGGCGCGGCGATGTCGCTCTGGTGGGCGCTGCCCTTTGCCGGCCTGTTGCTGTCGATCGCGACCGGGCCGCTGCTGTTCCATCATGTCTGGGAGCATCATTACGGCAAGATCGCCGCCGCGTGGGCGGCACTTGCCGTGGTTCCGCTGGCGATCGCTTTCGGCATGCCGGCGGCAAGCGAGGCGGTGCTGCACACGCTGCTCACCGAATATCTGTCCTTCATCATCCTTTTGTTCGCGCTGTTCACCATTTCCGGCGGCATCCTGGTCGCCGGCAACATCCACGGCACGCCGCTGGTCAATTCCGGCCTGCTGCTGATCGGCGCAATCCTCGCCTCGGTCATCGGCACGACGGGCGCCTCGATGATCCTGATCCGGCCGATGCTGCGCGCCAACGACAACCGGCCGTTCAACGCGCATGTGGTGATCTTCTTCATCTTCCTGGTTTCGAACATCGGCGGCTCGCTGACCCCGCTCGGCGACCCGCCGCTCTTCGTCGGCTTCCTGCGGGGGGTCGACTTCTTCTGGACGACCGCGAACCTCTGGCGCGAGACGCTGTTCACCGGCGGGCTGGTGCTGATCATCTTCCTGGCGCTCGACATCGTGCTGCATCGCCGCGAGGGCGGCTTGCCGAAGATCAAGGACCCGACACCGGACACGAAGGTGCGCCTGCGCGGCCTCGCCAACCTGCCGCTGCTGGCCGGCGTGATCGGTGCGATCCTGCTTTCCGCCAGCTGGAAGCCGGGCATCAGCATCCCGATCCTCAGCATCGGCCTTGAACTGCAGAACCTGCTCCGCGACGCGATCATCCTGGCGCTGGCCTTTCTGTCGCTCAAAGTCTCGTACAAAAACCACAGGGAAGCGAACGGCTTCAGTTGGGGGCCCATCGCCGAGGTGGCGAAACTGTTTGCCGGCATCTTCATCTGCATCGTGCCGGTTATCGCCATCCTGAGAGCCGGGCACGATGGCGCGCTGGCGCCGCTGGTTTCGCTGGTCACCTCGGCGGACGGCCAGCCCGACGATCTCGCCTATTTCTGGCTGACCGGAGCGCTGTCGTCCTTCCTCGACAACGCGCCGACCTATCTGGTGTTCTTCGAGCTTGCCGGCGGCGACGCCAGGCACCTGATGACGGAGGCGGCCTCCACGCTCGCCGCGATCTCGGCCGGCGCCGTGTTCATGGGCGCCAACACTTATATCGGCAATGCGCCGAACTTCATGGTCTTTGCTATCGCCAGACATCGCGGCTTCAAGGTGCCGGGCTTCTTCGGCTACATGGCGTGGTCCGGCCTGGTGCTGATCCCGACGTTTTTGATCGCGGGGTTTTTGTTTTTTAGGTGAAGCGGTGCAGAGCTTTACCTCCCCTTGTGGGGAGGTCGGGCCAGGTCCGGGTGGGGCTCGGCGCCAGCTCCCGCTGCTTCGCAGTGACCTTCAGCCCACGCCCACATAGCGCCGAACCGCGGAGGGGTCGGCGCGCAGTTCCTCGACATCGACGGTCTCGCGGTTGCGGCCGTTCTCGATGAATGAGATGCGGTCGGCGACCGACAGCACGGCGTCGACGCGCTGCTCGACCAGGATCGTCGAGACGCCCAGATCGCGCAGCTTCGCCACCGTCTCGCGGATCTTGGCGATCATCGACGGCATCAGCCCTTCGGTGGGTTCGTCGAGAAGAAGCACCTGCGGCTCGAGGCAGAGCGCACGCGCCATGGCAAGCATTTGCTGCTCGCCTCCGGAAAGCGTGCCGGAGCGTTGCTTCAAGCGCTCTCGCAACAGCGGGAAAAGGCCGAGGACGCGTTCCCGCGTCGCCTTGCCCTTGCCGCGGGCCATCAGGCCGATCTCGACGTTTTCCGCCACCGTCATGTCGGCGAATAATCGCCGGCCCTGCGGCACATAAGCGACGCCCGTCTTCGGCACGTCATGCGCGGCAAGCCCGGTCAGCTCCTTGCCTGCCAGTCTGATCGAACCGGCAGCGGCCGGAACCAGCCCCATGATCGCCTTCAGCGTCGTCGTCTTGCCGGCGCCGTTGCGGCCGAACAGGCAAAGCACTTCGCCCTTGTTGAGGACAAGGTCGAGCCCGTAGAGCACCTGCACCTCGCCGTAAAAACAGTCGAGGCCGGAAATGGCGAGCAGCCCGCTCTCGGTGCCGAGGAGATCAGCCATGGGTCGCTCCGAGATAGGCATCCTGCACCTCGGCATTGGCGCGGATCTGCTCGGGCGTGCCCTCAGCGAGAATCTTTCCCGAATTGAAGACGGTGATGCGGTCGGCAAGCTGCATGACCACCGGCATGTTGTGCTCGATGAGCAGCACGGTGGCATCCTTGGCGATCTCGCGCACCAGTAGGACGAAATTGTCGATCTCGCTGTCGGCCAGCCCTTGCGTCGGCTCGTCAAGGATCAACAGGCGCGGCCTCAGCGCCAGGCCCATTGCCACCTCCAGCAGGCGCTGGTGGCCGTAGGAAAGCTGGCCGGCCGGCGTGCCGGCGCGGTCGGCGAGGCCGGTGCGTTCCAGCGCCGCCATGACGCCGCTCCTCACCTGCCCCTTCGAGCGGCCGTCGGTCAGCGTGCGCTGCACCGGCAACGCGACATTGTCGTAGGCCGTGAGATTGGCGAAGACGCTGGTGATCTGGAAGGTGTAGGCAACGCCGAGGCGAACCCTTTTGTAAGCCGGCATGGTCGTGATGTCGGCGCCGTCGAAGACGATCATGCCGGAGGACGGCTGGATGCGGCCGCTGAGCAGACTGACGAAAGTTGTCTTACCGGCGCCATTGGGGCCGATGATGGCGCGGATTTCGCCCGGCATCAGCGCGAAATCGACGCCGTCGACGGCGCGCAAGCCCCCGAAACGGCGCGAAAGACCCTTGGTGGTGAGCAGCGGCATCACGGCAACCATCCGAGCCAGCGCTGGCGGACGCTGCCCAGAACGCCCTTCGGAAAGAAGAGCACCAGCACGATCAGCGCCACGCCGACGATCAAAAGATAGGCGGAGGTGAAGCCGCTGGTGATGTCGGTGACATAATACATGAACAGCGTGCCGATGAGCGGCCCGAGAATGGTCGCGGCGCCGCCGAGCAGCACCCAGAGCAGTGGCAGGATCGAATACTGCACCGACGCGAAGCTCGATCCAATATAGCCGAACAGCAGCGCGTAAGCCGCACCGGACGCGGCGCAGATGGCGCCCGAGGCAATGACGGCGACGAGCTTGTTGGCGACGGTGTCGTAGCCCAGCATCTTCGTGCGCTCCTCATTCTCGCGAATGGCGACCAGCACGCGGCCGAAGCGGGAGCGAACGACGGCAAGCGTGATGAGCAGCACGACCGAGAACAGCGCCAGAGCGCTCATGTAGCGCACAGTCGGATTGGTCAGGTCGAGCGATGCGCCGCCGATCGCGATTATTCTCGACGGCTGCTGGATGACAAGGCCCTGGTCGCCGCCGGTCCAGGCGGCGAAATAAAGGATGAGCAGATAGAAGACCTGCGCGAACATCATGGTGACGATCATGAAGGCCACACCCGATGTGCGCAGCGCGAGCAGGCCGATGACCAAGGCAAGCAGGGCGCCGCAGGCAACCCCGGCGACGAAGGCTTCCGGCACGCCCCAGCCCAATTGATAGACAGCCAGCCCGGCACCATAGAGGCCGGCCGAGAAGAACATGGCGTGACCGAGGCTGAGCAGGCCGACATAGCCGAAGAGCAGGTTGTAGCCCATGGCGAAGACGGCAAGCGCCATGATGCGCGCGAACAGGCCCTGATGATAATCGGGCAGGACGAAATTCAGCGCGAACAGGAGCGCGATGACGCCGATATGCAGCGCGTAGGTCTTCGCGGGGGAAGCATCCTTCATCGTGCCGTCGTCCCGAACAGGCCTTGCGGCCGGAACACCAGCACCATGGCGACCACCAGCGTGGCGATGATCTTGGCCAAGGTCGGCGAGAAGAACACCGAGACAATGCCGTCGGAGAGGCCGATCAGAATGGCGGCGACCACCGTGCCGCGCAATGAGCCGAGGCCGCCGATGATGACGACGATGAAGGACAACAGCAGCGGGTCCTGCCCCATCAGGTAGTGCGCCTGGCTGATCGGCACGATCAGCACCGCCGCGATTGCCGCCAGCATGGCGCCGATGGCGAACACGCCGGCATAGACACGCTCGACGGGGATGCCGAAGGCCTGCGCCGTCTCGCGGTCATACTGGGTGGCGCGCATGATCAGGCCGATTTTCGTCCGTGTCAGCACCAGCCAGGTGATCACCAGCAGAACCGCGGAGGCGGCAATGACCGAGAGCTTGTAGCCTGAATAGCCGAACCACGGCAGCAGGATGCGGTAGTTGAAGGGCGGCTCGACCGGGCGCGCTTCCGGGCCGTAGAAGGTCAGCGCCAGCTGCTGGATGATATAGAGCATGCCGATGGTGGCGACGATGGTGCCTTCTGGATTGTAGTTCAGCCGGCGCAGCACCAGCCATTCGGCAAGAAACGCGACCAGCCCGACCAGCAACGGCGCGATCACCAGCGCGGCGACGAAGCCGATCGCGGGATGGCCGGAAATCGCCGTCGAGATCGCCCAGGCAAGCACTGCGCCCAACATGAAGAACTCGCCATGCGCGACATTGACGATGCGCATGACGCCGAACACCAGCGACAGGCCAAGCGCCGTCAGCGCCAGCACGGCGGACGTGACGAGGCCTTCCAGGGCGGCGAGCAGGAGGTGGGGTCCGAAGTGCATGGGCTAGATACCGGCGGATGCGCGAGGCACCCCCCACTGCCCTGCCGGACTGTCCGGCAGGACAGAGGGGGGTGGCTTGGCGCTCACGCTCGGTGAAACGTCGACGCTCACAACGCTTGCGTCGTGTAATCCCCTTCCGGCTCGTAGAGGCCGTCCTCGATCTTGGTCTTATGGACGACCTTCAGCTTGCCGCCTTCGACCTTGGAGATGTTCTGGATGCCGAAGCATTGGTGGATCTTGCCGTTAAAGGTTTTCGGACCCTGCGGATGCTCCGGCCCTTCGGCGAATTCCTTCAGCGCTTCGGTTGCCTCGACCAGCTTGGCGCGGTCTTCCGGCCCCTTATAGCCGGCATCCTCCATCGCCTTCTTGACGACATAGAGCGTCTCCCAGCAGCCGAACATGTGGGCAGCGGTGGAGACGTCCTTGGGATCGCCGACGGCGGCGCCATTGTCGTCGATGCCGACGGCGGCGCGATAGGCCTTCTGCGCGGCCGAGTCATCGGGCTGCGCGTAGCGCGGCGAGCCTTCCCAGAAATGGCTGCCGTCGAGGAATTCGAGGCCGGGGCTGTTGATGTCGACGGCTTCGAGGGAGTCGATGAAGCCGAAGAGCTGCGGCCTTTGCGAGCCGTAGAACTCGCCGAGCTCCTTGACGAAGGTGAGCACGGCCGGACCCACCATGACGTGGTAGATCACCTCGGTCTCGGCCGGGATCTGCGGGAAGTATTTGGTGAAGGACGACTCCGTCGGCGGGATGGCGATCTGCGCGATCACGTCGGCGCCTTGCGCCTTCAACGCCGGCGGCAGGTAGTCGCGATGGTCGTAGCCGAAGGCGAAGTCGGGGAAGATCTGCGTCACCTTCTTGCCGGCATTCGCCGCGATCCACGGCGCCATCGACTGGATCTGGCTCTTCACGTCGGTGATGCCGGGCTGGAAGACGTAGCGGTTGAGCTTGGTCGAGGCGACGTGGTGGCCTTCGCTGACCACGAAATAGGGGATCTTGTTTTCGCCGGCGGCGGGCGCCGAGCCGATCACCACATGCGAGAACAGCGTGCCGAAGATGATGTCGGTCTTATGCTGCGTGGCGAACTTGCCGACCACCTCGGCGCCGCGGGCAGGATCGGTGCCATCATCTTCGATCACCAGCTCGACCTTGCGGCCGCTGATACCGCCGGCATCGTTGATCGCCTTGACGGCGGCAGCGCTCGTCTTCTCGTACCAGCGGCCGTAGGCGGCGCCGATGCCGGTGCGGTGCGACTGGAAGCCGATCTTGATCGGCGCCGAACTCTGCGCCTGGCTGTAGCGAACGAAGCCGGGCGCGAGCGCCAGGCCGGCGCCGGCGGCGATGCCTTTCAGCGCTGTGCGGCGGGAAAGCGTGCTTTTGGAGAGGTCGAAAAATCCGTTCTTGTCAGCCATGTCCGTTCCCCTGTTTTCAGTTTTTTGACCAGCGATAAGGCGGCTCGATCCTCCGCGCTCGGAGGACGCGAAAATTGCATGTGTACAAACTAAATCACCAAAGCTGTGACGTGGCAAGCGAGCTTCCACCCGACCCGATTTTCGGGGCCATGCGCGCGTCATGACGGGCCCTTGTCTCATCCCGCCGTCGGCGTGGCAAGCAGCCATAGGCCGAATATGGTGTAGGCGATCATCAGAAGCGTCAGCGGCAGCTGGCTGAGCGCCGCGCGCGACGGCTGCGGGTGGAGTCGCCAGGCTAGGCCGTGTGCGATCAAGACCGCCAGCACATGGCCGACGATGATGACGCCGGCCTGCAGATTCCAGAGCCACCAGGCCGACTCGGCGCCGGCGACAACGCCCGCCTCGACCATCCTGTCGGCGGTGCCGAACAGGTTCCAGCCGAGCGCGAACGGGTCGGACAAAGCGACCAGCGCGTATTGGCCGTCGACGAGCAGCGCCGTGAGGTAGTGGGCGATGTGGTAGGCGAGCGCGATCGGCACGATCGACCAAATCAGGAGGCCGGCGGCTTTCTCGAAGGCTTGCCCGTCGCCGGCAAGGCGCTGGCCGAGTGAAACGGCAAGCGCGAACACGGCCGCCAACAAGATGAATGTCAGCACCAAGCCAAAGCTGCCGATGCCGATCAACGCGGTGCGGCCGGGAAATTCCAGCGGATTGACGCCGAACAGGCCGAGCCAGAAGAAGGTTTTGGAAAGACCGTCGAAGGATACGGACGAGAGCGCCAACAGCAGGAACGCCGTGCCGCTTGCCGGCAGCGACGAGGCGGAAAGCAGCTTCGCACCGGGCCAGCCGAGGTCGAGCCGGCCTTTTTCGCGCTGGACCGGCGCGAAGCGGGCGACCATGGAGAAAAAGACGGTCAGGAATTCGCCGCGCCGACTCCAGTCTTCGTAGCCGAAGACGCATATGGCGGCGAAACTGAGCAGCCAGTAGATGCCGGCGGCGAAGGCCAGGCGCGACGGATCGTCGGGCGCGGGATCGATGAGCTCGAACCAGGCGAAGCCGAAGAACAGGACGAACGCCGGCCAGTAGCCGAGCCATTTGGGAAGGCGCGATGGCTCGGCTTCGTCAGTGCGAAGGTTGAAGACGCGAGATGCAACGCGCCAGGGGCCGTACCACGGGTTGAGCCAGGACCAGAGATCGCCGAATACCCCCTGCAGCAGCGTGAAACCGGCCCAGAGCAGCGTCCAGATCATCAGAGGCAAGGGGTTGGAGAGTGGATCACGGCTGCCGAACAGGCCGGTGGCGATGAGAAGCACGAAGCCGGCAAAGGAAAGCAAGCTGAGGACGGTGCGCGGGTGGTCGCTGACAGTGAACAAAGAGAGGCGTCGGCGCCAGAAGCGGTCAAGAGCGGCGGGCGGCAGCAGCGCCAGCGTCAGAAAGCTGACAGCCACCGCCAGCGCGCCACCAGCGATGTAGTAGCCCGTGGGAAGAAGCAGGACATGGCCGCGGTCAGAGGCGTGGGCGAAGGCGGGGGTGGGGAGGAGAGGTATGAATGAGGCCGCCATTGCGAAGGACGTATTTCGAAGCCGTCGATTTCCACCGACGTGCTCCTTCGCACCCCCCTCTGTCCTGCCGGACATCTCCCCCGCAAGGGGGGAGATCGGATGTCGCGCGCGATTTCGCCAATTTTGACCGCCGCAGAAAGAGGCAGATTGCGCGAAACTGCCAATCTCCCCCCTTGCGGGGGAGATGTCCGGCAGGACAGAGGGGGGTGGGCGGGAACTCAAGTTATCCGGTTATCCGAAATTCTATTCGAGCAGTCCTCACACCTTGACCAGCTGCTCCACCCGCCCCTTCTCGCCGAAGATGCGCAAATAACGCTTGATCTCCTTCTCATCGCCGGTCGACTTGGCGGGGTTGTCGGAGAGCTTGACCGCCGGCCGGCCATTGGCTTCGCTGACCTTGCAGACCAGCGAGATGGCGTCGAGGCTGTTGGTCTCGGTCGGCGCGCAGCCTTCGAAATCATTGGTGAGGTTGGTGCCCCAGCCGAAGGACATGCGCACCTTGCCGCGGAAATGCTTGTAGGTCTCCTCGATGGTCTCGACCTCGAGCCCGTCGGAGAAGATGAGCAGCTTCTGTTTCGGATCCTTGCCCTTCTCGCGCCACCAGGAGAGGATCTTCTCGCCGCCTTCGATCGGCGGCGCGCTGTCGGGGCGGAAGCCGGTCCAGTCGGCGATCCAGTCCGGCGCGTCGCGCAGGAAAGCGGCGGTGCCGAACGTATCGGGCAGCACGATCAGCAGATTGCCGCCATAATAGCGCTGCCAGTCCTGCAGCACCTTGTAGGGCGCCTGCCTCAGCTCCTCAACGGAGTTGGCGAGTGCCGCAAACACCATAGGCAGTTCGTGCGCATTGGTGCCGAGCGCCTCGAGGTCGTTGTCCATGGCCAGAAGCACGTTCGACGTGCCGGTGAAAGCCTCGCCGATGCCTTCCTTCAGCGCCTCGACGCACCAGCGCTGCCACAGGAAGGAGTGGCGGCGGCGGGTGCCGAAATCGGAAATGCGGATGCCGGGCAGTGCCTTCAGCCGCTCGGTCTTGGCCCACATCTTGGCCTTGGCGCGGGCGTAGAGCACGTCGAGCGCAAACTGGCCGAAGGAGCGCATGGCGGCGCGCGAGCGCAGCTCGTTGATGATGGCGAGCGCCGGTATCTCCCACAGCGTGGTGTACATCCAGGGACCGGGGAAGGACAGTTCGTACTGGCCGTCGCGCTTGGTGAGTTCATAGTCGGGAAGGCGGAAATCCTCCAGCCAGGCGAGGAATTCCGGCTCGAAGATCTGCTTACGGCCATAGAAGGTGTTGCCGCCGAGCCAGATCATCTCCTTCTTGGTGAAGCGCAAGGTGCGAGCGTGGTCGAGCTGCTCGCGCAGTTCGCCTTCGTCGATCTCGTCGGCGAGCCGCACCGAGGTCGTGCGATTGATCAGCGTGAAGGTGGCGTCGACCTTGGGGTACATGCCCCAGATCATCTGCAGCATCAGCAGCTTGTAGAAATCGGTGTCCAGCAGGCTGCGGACGATGGGGTCCAGCTTCCAGGTGTGGTTGTAGACGCGCCGCGCTATATCGGTTCGTGCCATATCTGCTCACCCAAAAAGCGCGTCGCGCTTGCGTGATTCCAAGCGCGGCGCCTCAAGTCCCTGTTATGAAGCACTCCGGACGGAAAACCGCCGCGCAGCTCCCAGAATTTGTTAACCAGCTGCGGTCTTAGCATTGTATTTTTGAAAGCGCTTCCTGCTTTGCAAGCTGGCCCGACAAAAACCAGCTATGCAAGTCCAGCGATCATGACGCTGCGCCAGAGCATTCCACCGTTGCACGGCAACCGCGAAATGCTCTTGGCTTTTTTTGACGGGAATTTCCGGACGGAAAACCGCTCACACTTTTCCTGGAATCGCTCTAGCCCCGATCACCTTGAGCGCCGGGCGCTTCCTGCGGCTCGGCACACGGCCGGCGACCGGCGCATCGGCGCGGCCCTCGTCCTGCTCCTTTTCGGCAAAGAGCCAGTCGATGAAAAGCTGGACGATCGGCGCCGAGCGCATCTCGTTGCGGCAGACGACATAGAAGTCATCGACCGCCGGCACCGACAAAGCGAAGGGCGCGACGAGCATGCCCCTGGCGAGCAGGGCGCGCGCGGTCACGGAATCGCCGAGCGCCACGCCGTGGCCGTGGACGGCGGCCTCCACCGCTATGCGCGCGTCGCCGAGGTGATGGCGGCGGCCGCGCTCCAGATCGAGCGCGTCGGCGGCGGCCAGCCAGGTGTGCCACTCGCGGCCGTCGTCGCCATGCAGGAAAACGTGGTCGGCAAGGTCGCGCACGCTGCGGATCGGGCGGTTGTTGATCAGCGTCGGGCTGACCACCGGAAACAGCTCAAGACCCGACCATTTGCGTATCCAGCAGTCGCTCCAGCTGCCATCGCCATAATGCACGCAGACGTCGATGTGCGGCGCGCGGATGTCCCTGGCGTCGTTGGAGGGGATCAGCGTCAGCTGGATGTCGGGATATTGCGCGGTGAAGGAGCCGAGCCGCGGCGTCATCCACAACAAGAGCAGCGCCGGCACGCAGGACACCGACAGCACACCGGTGCTTGCGGGGCGTGTCATGCGCTGCGTGGCGGCGGCGATGCCGTCGAAGGCCGCCGAAACCGCCGGCAGGAACTCAGCGCCGTGCGGCGAAAGCTTCACGCGCTGACCCGCGCGCTGGAAAAGCTTTACGCCGAGCGATTGCTCGAGCGCCTTGATCTGATGGCTGACCGCGCCATGCGTGACATTGAGCTCGCCCGCCGCCTTGGTCAGCGAGGCATGTCGCGCCGTCGCCTCGAAAGCGCGCAACGGGTTCAACGGCGGCAAGCGCTTGGCCAAGGACAGCTCCCGACTTTGTGAGATTTTCTCACAGCAAAGACCCTAACAATATCAATTGATTTTTCAATACAGTTGCCCGACACTTTTGCCCGGAACAGCTCAACAGACGTAGATTTCGCAGGCGCCGGCGGGCAACGATCAGCCGGATGACTGCTGGCTTGGCAGCCGTCGGTGCAGCCGCCGCGCTGCAAGCAGTCTCGGAGGAGTACCGGACATGGGTTACGATCGCGGCAAGCTCGAAGCGTTGCGCCGCAAATATGGCGAGAGCCATGGCGGCGAGATGTTCGACCCGAAATTCCGCAAGGTCGCCGACAAGATCTTCAGCAAAAGCGGCACCCGGCTAGCGCCCTATTCCGGCATCCCGACCTTCCTTGCCGCGCCGTACCGGCAGGTGGCGGCCGACAATCCGGATTTCGGCGACTTGCAAGTGGCGATGATCGGCGTGCCGATGGACCTTGGCGTCACCAACCGGCCGGGCTCACGCTTCGGGCCGCGGGCGCTGCGCGCCATCGAGCGCATCGGCCCCTACAATCACGTGCTGGAATGCGCGCCGACGCATGAGCTGCGCGTCGCCGACATCGGCGACACGCCGTTCCGCAGCCGTTACCGGCTGGAGATCAGCCACGAGGACATCGAAAAGCGCACCAACCAGATCGTCGACGCCGGTGTGCTGCCGCTTTCGGTCGGCGGCGACCACTCGATCAGCCATCCGATCCTGAAGGCGGTCGGTAAGCAGGCTCCGGTCGGCATGATCCATATCGACGCCCATTGCGACACCAGCGGGCTGTTCGACATGACCAAGTTCCACCACGGCGGACCGTTCCGCAACGCGGTCCTGGACGGCGTGCTCGATCCCACCCGCACGATCCAGATCGGCATTCGCGGCTCGGCCGAGTATCTGTGGGAGTTCACCTATGAATCCGGCATGACGGTGGTCCATGCCGAGGAGGTGACCGGCCTCGGCATACCCGCCATCATCGAGAAGGCGCGGAAGATCGTCGGCGACGGCCCGACCTACATCTCCTTCGACGTCGACAGCATCGATCCGGCCTTCGCCCCGGGCACCGGCACGCCTGAAGTCGGTGGGCTGACGACGCGCGAGGTGCTCGAGCTGCTGCGCGGCCTGAAGGGCCTCAACATCGTCGGCGGCGACGTCGTCGAGGTGGCGCCGCAATATGACGCGACCACCAACACCGCCCATGTCGGCGCGCAAGTCCTGTTCGAGATCCTGAGCCTGATGGTGTTCAGCCCGGCAATCAAGAAGGGCTGACACGAGAGCGTTTCACCGCTTCATGGAAACGGCGAACCGCTTCGTTTTTACGCAATTCCGGACGGAAGCTATGCGAAGTCGCCAAGCGTAGACCGCTTCCCGCTTTTCCTGGAATTGCTAACCAGTACGGCCGTCGCGCTGGAGCCGGCGGCCGGTTTCAACAACAAGCTTCCAGCAGGGGAACTAAAATGATTGTTCGCAACACACTGAAATCCGCACTTGCGGCACTCATCATGCTCGGCGCCGCCGGTCTTGCCTCGCAGGCCAAGGCCGACGCCATCGACGACATCACCAAGGCCGGGGCCATCAATGTCGGCATCTTCTCCGACTTCCCGCCTTTTTCCTCGGCCAGCGCCGACATGAGCATCAAGGGCTATGACATCGACGTCGCGCAGGCGATCGCCGATTCCTTGAAGGTGAAGCTGAACCTCGTCAGCGTCACCGGCCAGAATCGCATCCCGTATCTCACCGACAAGCGCGTCGATATCTTGATGAGCGTCGGCTATTCGAAGGAGCGCGAGCAGGTGATCGATTTCGCCGCCGCCTACGCGCCCTATTACATCGCCGTCATCGGCCCGGCCGAGCTTGCCGTCAAAGGCAAGGACGACCTTGCCGACAAGTCGATCGCCGTCAATCGCGGCACGCTGGAGGATACCTCGCTCACCCAGGCGGCGCCCGCCTCGGCCGACATCCGCCGCTTCGACAACTACAATTCCGTCATCCAGGCCTTCATCTCCGGACAGACGCAGCTCATGGTGGTCGGCAACGATGTCGGCGCGCAGGTGCTGGCCAAGCAGGTTGCATTGAAGCCCGAGCAGAAGTTCCAGCTGCTGACCTCGCCCTCGCATATCGGCCTCAACAAGAACGAGGACAGGCTGAAGAAGGCGGTGAACGATGCGGTCGCCAAGATGCTGGCGGACGGCAAGCTGGACGAGAGCTCGAAGGCCTGGCTGAAGACGCCGCTCAATCCCGACAACCTCAAGGATTGATCCCCGGAGCGGTTCAGCGCGCATGAAGCGCTGAACCGCTCCCGTACTTGCTTCTTGCGCTACACGCTTTCCAACAGGGCCAATCGCGATGGGCTACAGCCTCGACTTCGGCTGGCTTGCGGGTGCAGCGGGCGCGATCGCGCGCGGCGCGGCGATGACGCTGCTTCTGATCGTCGTCACCACGCTCGCCGGCACTTTCCTCAGCATCCTGGGCGCCGCCGGCCGCCGGAACGGCCCGAGGCCGCTCAAGCTGGCGATCGGCTGGTATGTCGAGGTGATGCGCAACACGCCGTTCCTGGTGCAGCTGTTCTTCATCTTCTTCGGCCTGCCCAGCCTCGGCATCCGACTCGATCCGATCCTGGCCGCCATGCTGGCGATGACGCTCAACATGGCGGCCTACACGATCGAGATCGTCGGCGCGGGTCTGGACGCGGTGCCGCGCGGGCAGACGGAGGCAGCGCTTGCGCTCGGGCTCAGGCCCAGACAGGTGTTCATCAAGATCGTGCTGCCGCAGGCGCTGACAGTGATCTATCCGGCGCTGACCAGCCAGATCGTCATCATGATGCTGGAATCGGCGGTGGTGTCGCAGATCGCGGTGCGTGAACTGACCTACGAGGCCGACATGCTGCAGGCGCGCACCTTCCGCGCCTTCGAAACCTATCTGGTGGTGACCATGGTCTATCTCGGCCTGTCGATGGGGCTGCGCCGGCTGCTGGTCAGCGGCGGACGCCGCGCACTCGGAGCCGGCGTGTCATGATCGAATTCACCCTCTGGGACATATTGCGCAACCTTCTGCTCGCCGCGCGCTGGACGGTGCTGCTGTCGCTTGCGGCCTTCGTCGGCGGCGCGCTGGTCGGGCTGGTCGTGCTGTTCTTCCGCATAGCCAAGAACAAATGGATCAAGCGGATCGCTTCCGGCTATATCGCGCTGTTCCAGGGCACGCCGCTCCTCATGCAGCTTTTCCTGATGTTCTTCGGCCTGCCGATGTTGGGGCTGCGTATCGAGCCATGGACCGCCGCGGCGCTCGGCCTCACCTTCTTTGCCAGCGCCTATCTCGCCGAGATCTGGCGCAGCGGTGTCGATGCGCTGCCGCGCGGCCAGTGGGACGCCGGCGCCAGTCTCGGACTGCATTATCTGCAGGAACTCAGGCTGATCATCCTGCCGCAGGCCTTCGCCATCACGCGCGCCCCGACCGTCGGCTTCCTGGTGCAGCTGATCAAATCGACGGCGCTGACCTCGATCATCGGTTTCGAGGAGTTGGTCAGGACCTCCAACGCCATCAACAACGCGACCTTCGAACCCTTCACCGTCTACGGGCTGGTGGCGCTGATCTTCTTCGTGATGTGCTTCCCGCTGACGCAATATGCGCGGCGGCTTGAGCGTGTCGCCGCACACTGAAGGTCGACGAGGGCCGCCGCCTGACCGGCGGCCGCTCTTCTCAATGGCTGAACGACAGCGCCGGCGCGATGCGATCGCGCCGCAGCCAACGGACGAGCAGGAGCACCGCCACCACCGCCAGGCCTGACGAAAGGCCGATCCAGATGCCGACGCCGTTGGAGCCGAAATGGAAGGCGAGCAGCACGCCGAGCGGAAGGCCGACCCCCCAATAGCCGATCGCGGCATAGATCATCGGCACCTTGGTATCGTGCAGGCCGCGCAGCATGCCGGCGGCCACCGCCTGCGCGCCGTCGAAGATCTGGAACAGCGCGGCAAACACCAGGAAGGACACGGCAAGCATGATCACCCTGGCATTGGCCGGATCGGCGAGATCGATGAAGGCGCTGATCAAAAGATGCGGCCATAGGATCATCACCAGCCCCATCAGCGCCATGAAGGAGACGCCGATGACAAAGCTGGTCCAGCCGGCGCGCGAGACGCCCTCGGGATTGCCGGCGCCATGTGCCAGGCCGACGCGCACGGTGACCGCCTGGTTGAGGCCGAGCGGCACCATGAAGGAGATCGAGGCGATCTGGATGGCAATCGCGTGGGCTGCCAGCGAATCCGCGTCGATCAGACCCATCAGCAGGGCTGCCGCATTGAAGATCGTCACCTCGAAGGCGAGGATGCCGGCGATCGGCAGGCCGAGCCTCAGCAGGCCGCGGAAGCGCGGCCAGTCGGAGCGCCAGAAGCGGCCGAAGAGGTGATAGCGGCGGAATTTTTTCTCCAGCACCACCACGGCCGCCAGTCCAACAAACATCAGCATGCTGGAAAGCGAGGTGGCGAGGCCCGAGCCGGCGATGCCCATCGGGCGGACGCCGAGGTTGCCGAACATGAAGACCCAGTTGAAGAAGGCGTTGCAGGCGACGGCGACGAAAACGATGATCAGCGCCCAGCCGGGCCGCTCCAGCGCCGAGATGAAGGAGCGCAGCACGATATAACCGTAAAAAGGCAGCACCGCCCATTGCAGCCAGTGCAGGTAGATGCCTGCCTGGTGCGCGAGGTCCGGCTTCTGCCCCATGGCCAAAAGCACTTCTTCGCCATGCCAGAGGAACAGCCAGATCGGGATCGAGACGAGGACCGCCAGCCAGAGTCCTTGGCGCACGGTGCGGCGCAGGTCGCGCACCGAATGGCGTCGGCGGCCGAGCTCGGTCGCCATCATCGGCGAGGTGGCGAGCATCAGGCCAAGCCCGAAGATCAGCGGCATGAAATAGAGGTTGGAGCCGAGCGCGCCGGCGGCCAGCGTGTCGGGTCCCAAACGGCCCATCATCATGACGTCGGTCGCGGTCATGGCGGTCTGGCCGAGATTGGTGAGCACCATCGGCCAGGCAAGCGACAATGTCGCCCTGATTTCCTGACGCCAAAAATTTTCCGGCGCGCGAGCGCCGGCTTCGATCGCAGACATTTTCCGCTCTTCAGACCACGGCGCGTCGGGACAACGCCCGGAAGCCGCACGCAAACGGCGCAAAATGGCGCCGTTTGCGCCGTCTTGTGAACGAAATGCGACATATTGGCAAGGAGGAGGAGCGGCGACCTATTGAGCCAGCGGGAAGCGCAAGAGCCGAGCCTTCTATTGGATGGTGTCGAGCGCCTGCCGCTGGCGGTGCATTTCGAGGAAGATGCGATAGTCGCGGTCGAAGCGAGCGCCGGCGGCCGGATTCGGGGGCCGCGTCCTGCCGCCCTGCTGCATGGCCACGCAAGCGGCGTTCAGGTCGGGGTAAAGCCCAGCGGCGGTCGCAGCGACCATTCCGGTGCCGAGCAGCACTGCCTCGTCGGCCAGCGGCTCGATGACGGTGCAGCCGGTGGCATCGGCATAGAGTTCCATCAAGAGCGGGTTCTTGGTGTGGCCGCCGGTGACGTGCAGCGTGTCGATCAAATAGCCGTTCTCGTTCAGCGCCTCGAGCACATGGCGCACGCCGAGCGCGATGCCGACGGCGGTGCGCCAGTAGAGCTTGCACAGGCTGTCGAAGGAGGAATCGAGTGTCAGCCCGCTGACGACGCCAACCGCGTGCGGGTCGGCGAGCGGCGAGCGATTGCCGTGGAAATCCGGCAGCACATGCAGCCGCGCCGCCAGCGCGTCGCCCTCGGCGGCGCGCAGTTCGGCGACGCGCTTGGCGATCCTGGCATGCATTGCCGCATCCGGCTCGCCGCCGGCGCCGTGCCAGCGGATGATGTGGTCGAGCAGAGCGCCGGTCGCCGACTGACCGCCTTCCGACAGCCAGAGCTTTGGCAACGCCGCGCCATAATACGGGCCCCAGACGCCGGCGAAGGGCTGCGGATCCTGCGACATCGCCATGACGCAGGACGAGGTGCCGGCAATCAGCGCCAGGTGCCGGCTGATGTCCTTCTCGTCGCCGGCGAAGCCGCCGAGCACGCCGAGCGCGCCGGCATAGGCGTCGATGACCCCGGCGCCGACCCGGCATTTTTCCGTGAGGCCGAGATCTGCCGCCGCATCGGCCGTGAGTTGCCCGATATCGGTGCCGACGGGGCTCGCCTTGTCCGGAAGATTGCCATGTTCGAAGAGATCGCCGATGCCGACGAGCTTGAAGAAATCGCGCCGCCAGCCCGTCTCCTCATGCGCGAGATACGTCCATTTGGCCGTCAGCGTGCATTGCGAGCGGGCGAGAGATCCGGTCGCTTTCCAGGTCAGGAAATCGGCGAGATCGAACAGATAGCCGGCTTCATTCCAGGTGGCGGGCAGGTTGCGCTTCAGCCACATCAGCTTCGGCGTTTCCATTTCCGGCGACATCACCCCGCCGATATAGTCGAGCACCGCATGGCCGCTTCTGGTGCATTCGTCAGCTTCGGCGATGGCGCGATGGTCGAGCCAGACAATGGTGTCCCAGCGCTTCTCGCCGGTGACCGAGACGCTCAGCTGATCGCCCCGCCTGCCGCGCACCACCAGCGAGCAGGTGGCGTCAAAGGAGATGCCGACAATATCCGATGCGGCGACGTTCGTCTTCTCGCGCGCGGCCCGCACGGCGGCGCAGACTGCCGACCAGATATTTTCCGAATCGTGCTCCGCGTGATCGGGCTTAGGCTGGTGCATGGCAATCGGCCGCTCGGCGCGGCCGAGCAGGTTGCCATGCGAGTCGAGAATGCCCGCGCGAGCGCTCCCGGTGCCGACATCGACCGCGCAAACGAAACTCGTCAAGATGCTTTTACTCTCGCTCCCAGGTCTGCAATCAGGTCGGGCAATTGCAGCATGTCAGCGAATATAAAGTGCGGTTCGGTCGACGCAAGCCGCGCCTTGAGCGCGGGGTTGTTTGCATGCGATCCGCCGGTGAAGGCAAAGACGCGCATCCCCGCCGCCCGCGCCGCGGCGATGCCGGCCGGGCTGTCCTCGATGACAAGGCATTTGCCCGGGTCAGCGCGCATCGCGGCGGCGGCATGGAGGAACAGGTCCGGCGCCGGCTTGCCGCGCTTGACCATGGCGGCGCTGAAGAGGTGCGGCTCCAGCAGGTCCAGCAGGCGGGTGACCTCGAGCGCGTAGCGGATGCGCTCCAGCGTGCCGGAAGAGGCGACGCAATGGGGCAGGCCAAGCTTCGGCAGGATCTCCTTGATGCCGGGGATCGGCTTCAGCTCCTCGCGGAACTTGCGCATCAGCTCGACGCGCATGGCGGTGAGATGCTGGTCGCTGATCTCCAGGCCGAAATCGCTGCCGAGGATCTCGCGCACGCTCTTCATGCTCTTGCCGAGGAAATGCTCGTAGGCGGCGTCCTCCGAAACCGTGCCGCCGGCGAGCTCGATCATGCCCAGCAACGCGGAAACCGAAAGCGCCTCGCTGTCGACCAGCACGCCGTCACAGTCGAAGATGACCAGCTCGGGCGTCATTGCGGCTGCGTCCAAAGAGCTTCAGAGCTTATCGGCGAGATAGCGCGTCAAGGTTTCGCGCGCGCCGTTCGCCCACAATTCGTTCAGCGCATGGGCGAAGGCTTCGGCAAAGACGGCGGAGCGGCCGACATCGCCATAGATGTCGTCCATCGCCAGCCAGGCCTCGGGCGAGTTCTTCGCCGCTTTGGCGGTCGCCTGCATCCGGTTCCAGTTCGGATCGTTCGGCTCGATGACGGCGCCGCTGTCGGTGGTGCCGAAGCAGTAGCGGCACCAGAGCGCGGACTCCAGAGCCAGGCCGGCAATACCTTTCCCCGCCTTCAGCCGGTCCGCGGCGGTCGGAATTATGAATTTCGGCTGGCGGTTGGAACCGTCGAGGCAAAGCCTTCGGATGGTGTCGCCGATCTTGGGGTTGGAGAAGCGGCGCTCGATGAGTTGGTAGTAATCCTCGAGCACCGTGTCCGGCACCGGCGGCACGGTGGGGATGATCTCGTCGCGCTCCAGCTTGGCGAGGAAGCCGCGCACCAGCGGCTCCTGCATCGCCTCATGCACGAAATGGATGTCCATCAGGCCCGCCGGATAGGCGATTGCTGCGTGGCCGCCGTTCAAGATGCGGATCTTCATCAGCTCGTAAGGCGAGACATCCTTGACGAACTGGACGCCGGCCCGTTCCAGCGGCGGCCGGCCGGCGGTGAAATGATCTTCCAGCACCCACTGTTTGAACGGTTCGCAGAAGACCGGCCAATTGTCCTCCAGCCCGAAATCATTGGCCAGAATGCTGCGCTCGCGATCGGTGGTGGCCGGCGTGATGCGGTCGACCATGCCGTTCGGGAAAGCGACGTTGTCCCTCACCCAGTTGGCCAGAGCCTCGTCGATCAGCCGGGCAAGGCCGATGACGCCGTCGGAGGTGACGTGGCCATTGTGGGGGATGTTGTCGCAGGACATGACCGTGAACGGCACGATGCCGTCGGCGCGCCGGCGCACCAGTCCGGCAAGAATGATGCCGAAGACCGTCTTCGGTGCCGCACCGGGCTGGGCATCGGCAACAATGTCGGGATGGGCCGGATTGAACTTTCCGGAGGCCGGATCGATGAAATAGCCGCCCTCGGTGATGGTCAGCGACACAATCTTGATCGCGGGGTCGGCGAGTTGCTCGACGATCGCCTCAGCATCGCCCGGCATCAGGAAATCGACCATGGCGCCGGTGACGCGGGCGCTCATATGGCCCTGGTCCTGCTCGACCACGGTGGTCAGCCAGTCCTGCTCCTGCAGCCTGGCGCGGCCGGCCTTCTCGCCCTCGAACACGCCGGCGCCGATCAGCGCCCAGTCATGGCCGAGGCCGGAATTGAACAGGTCGTCGAGATAGACAGCCTGGTGCGAGCGGTGGAAGTTGCCGACGCCGAAATGCACGATGCCGGCCTTCAGCGCGGCGCGATCGTATTTCGGACCGGAAACCTTCGACGGAAGCTTGGCGAGGTTCGAGAAAGAGAGTTTCACGGTCATCTTACTTACCCTTTGGCCGATATGCAGCCCGACAATCCAACCCCCAATTCACCCGCTTGGGGCGAGCGGTGAGGGGCAGCGTCCGTTTGCCGGTATGCGCCCCTCACCTGCCCCGCGACGCGTCCTCCCCGGAGGAAGAGAGGCGCGCTTCCCCCTCAACTCATCCATTGACCGCCATCGACGTTGTAGGTTTGGGCGACAATGTATTCGGCTTCGTCACTGGCGAGGAAAACCGCCATGCCAGTCAGATCTTCGGCTCGACCCATGCGGCCATAGGGCACGCTTTCGCCGACGAGCCTCTTCTTCTCGCCCTTCGGCCGGTTCTCATATTTGGCGAACAGCGAATCGACGTGATCCCAATGCTCGCCGTCGACGACGCCCGGTGCGATGGCGTTGACGTTGATGCGGTGCTTGATCAGGTCGAGTCCGGCCGACTGGGTAAGCGAGATGACGGCGGCCTTGGTGGCGCAATAGACCGCGACCAGGGGCTCGCCGCGGCGCCCGGCTTGGCTCGCCATGTTGATGATCTTGCCGCCCCGGCCAGCAGCGATCATCGAGCGGGCCGCCGCCTGCAGCATGAACAGCGTGCCGGCGACATTGACGGAGAAGAGCTTGTCGTAGCTCGCGCGGCTGATCTCGACGATGGGCGCAAGGTCGAACAAGGCGGCATTGTTGATCAGGATGTCGAGGCCGCCGGCGTTCGCTTCGACGGCTTTCACGCCGGCCTCGATCGAGGACTGGTTGGTGACGTCGAGCCGGATCGCGTAAGCGGCAGAGCCGATATCCTTTGCCGTCGCTTCCGCCGCTTCGAGATTGATGTCGGCAATCGCCACCCTGGCGCCTTCGCGAACATAGGCTTCGGCGAAGGCCCTGCCGATGCCGCGCGCCGATCCGGTGATCAGCGCCGATTTGCCTTTGAGCCTCACTGCGCCAGCGCCTTGCCGTCGGCGCCGAAGCGATGGAGCTTGGCCTTGTCGGGCGTCAGGTAGACGGTGTCGCCGTGCTTGACGGCAACCTCGCCGTCGGCGCGCACATTGATCGTGCCGATGCCATCGGTCTGGACATGCAGGAAGGTGTCGGAGCCGAGATGCTCGGCAACGCCGACCGTCGCCTTCCAGTCGCCGGCCGTGGTCGAGATGTTGATGTGCTCGGGCCGGATGCCGATGGTCTTGGCGCCATATTTGTCGGCCGGCGCGCCTTCGATCAAGTTCATCTTCGGCGAGCCGATGAAGCCGGCGACGAACAGGTTCTTCGGCGTTTTGTAGAGTTCCATCGGCGAGCCGACCTGCTCGATGTTGCCGGCATTGAGCACGACGATCTTGTCGGCCATGGTCATGGCCTCGACCTGGTCGTGGGTGACATAGATCATCGTCGTCTTCAGCTGATGATGCAGTTCGCTGATCTCCAGCCGCATGGTGCCGCGAAGGGCTGCGTCGAGGTTGGACAGCGGCTCGTCGAACAGGAAGGCCGATGGCTGGCGCACGATGGCGCGGCCGATGGCGACGCGCTGGCGCTGGCCGCCGGAGAGCTGGCCCGGGCGCCGCTCGAGATAGTTGGTGAGGTTCAAGACGCGCGCCGCGTCCTTGACCTTCTTGTCGATGGTCGCCTGGTCCTCGCCGGCCATCTTCAGCGGGAAGGCGATGTTCTTGGCGACCGTCATATGCGGGTAGAGCGCGTAGGATTGGAAGACCATGGCAAGCTTGCGCTTGGCCGGCGCCTCGCGGGTGACGTCGCGGCCATCGATGCTGATGGTGCCGCCGCTGGTGTCCTCCAGCCCGGCGATCAGCCTGAGCAGCGTTGACTTGCCGCAACCCGAGGGGCCGACGAACACGACGAACTCGCCGTCCTCGATGGCGAGGTCGATGTTCGGAATGATCGTCGTCGACCCGAAGGACTTGGAGACGTTCTTGAGCGTGATGTTTCCCATGGTTTCCTCCCCGGATTTCGCCCGCCGCTTACGGTTTACTTCACGGCGCCAAAGGTCAGGCCGCGCACCAGCTGCTTCTGGCTGAACCAGCCCATGATCAGAATCGGCGCGATCGCCAATGTCGAGGCGGCCGAGAGCTTGGCCCAGAACAGGCCCTGCGGACTGGAGAAGGAGCTGATGAAGGCGGTGAGCGGTGCGGCCTCGGTGGTGGTCAGGCGGATCGTCCAGAACGCCTCGTTCCAGGCCAGGATGATGTTCAAGAGCATGGTCGAGGCAATGCCGGGAACGGCCATGGGCGTCAGCACATAGATGATCTCGTTCCACAGCGAGGCGCCGTCCATGCGCGCCGCTTCGAGGATCTCGCCCGGGATCTCGCGGAAATAGGTGTAGAGCATCCAGACCACGATCGGCAGGTTGATCAGCATCAGCATGATGGTGAGGCCGATGCGGCTGTCGAGCAGGCCGGTGTCGCGGAAGATCAGATAGATCGGGAACAGCACGGCGACGGCCGGCATCATCTTGGTGGAGAGCATCCACATCAGGATGTCCTTGGTCCGCTTGGTCGGCGAGAAGGCCATCGACCAGGCCGCCGGCACGGCGACGATGAGCGCAAGGACGGTCGAGCCGACCGACAGGATCACCGAATTGAGGAAGAACTTGAAATAGCCGCTCTGCGCCTGCACCTCGGAGTAGCTTTCGGTGGTGCCCGACGGGATCAGGGCGAAGCCCTGGATCGCCTCCTGCTCCGACTTGAAGGATGTGATGATCGTATAAAGGATCGGGAAGAAGATCAGCAGGGCGACGACCCAGGCCGCGACTGTTGCGATCGTCTTGTGCTGGGTGGTGACTGCGCGTGCCATGTCAGGTCCTCCCGTATCGGCGATGTTGGCGGCAGGGTCGACGACCCCCACTCCGGTTTGCTGCGCAAACCACCTCTCCCCCGATCGACGGGGTAGAGGAAGCGCGGGGCTTCGATGCAGGCGTTTCCTCTCCCCCGGGCAGGGGGAGAGGTGTCCCGCGCAGCGGGACGGAGTGGGGGTGGTTCAGCGCAAGTGGCATCGTCTTGCCCCTACTTGTCCAGGTTCCTGCCGACCGCGCGCATGACGAAGAAGGCGACGATGTTGGCGAGAATGACCGCGATGACGCCGCCTGCCGACGCCTGGCCGATTTTGAATTCCAAGAGCGCCTTCTGGTAGACGAGGAACGGCAGGTTGGTGGAGGCGTAGCCGGGACCGCCATTGGTGGTGACCAGGATCTCGGCATAGACCGAGAGCAGGAAGATGGTCTGGATCAGGATGACGACGGTGATGGCGCGCGACATGTGCGGCAGCGTCAGATACCAGAAGCGGCTGAGGAAGCCGGCGCCATCCATCTCGGCCGCCTCTTTCTGCTCACCGTCAAGCGATTGGAGCGAGGTGAGCAGGATCAGCGTCGCGAAGGGCAGCCATTGCCAGGCGACGATCAGGATGACGGCGGTCAGCGGGTGCTGACCGAACCAGTCGATCGGGTTGGCGCCGAAGAAGCGGGCAATATCGGCAAAGACGCCGTATTGCGGGTGCATGATCATGTTCTTCCAGACAAGCGCCGCCACCGGCGGCATGACGAAGAACGGCGAGATGACCAGGATGCGCACGAAGCCCTGACCCCAGATCGGCTGGTCGAGCAGCAGCGCCAAAAGGATGCCGCCAATCACGGTGATCGCCAGGACACTGACGACGATGGTCAGTGTGTTGATGATCGACTGCAGGAAGGCGGGGTTGGAGTAGAAGAGCTTGTAATTGGCGAACCAGACGAACCCATCGCGGATCGGATTGAGCGGGTTGTACTGGAGGAACGAGAACCACAGCGTAAAGACCAGTGGCACGATCATCCAGACGAACAACAGGATCACCGACGGCGCCATCATGAAACGGGCAAGCGAACGGGTTTGCTGAGTAGCCATGACGGTCACCCTCCCAAGGTCAGCCGGATTTAGACTTGTGCCAGAATTCCTGATTGCAAAGGTGGCCGCCCGAACTGGGTTTCGGGCGGCCTATGCCGGTCATGATCCGCTACCGGCGTTCGGCACCGGGAGGAGCCTTACTTGAGGTAGCCGCCTTCGGTCATCGCGGCAGTCGCCGCGTCCTGGGCCTGCTTCAGCGCATCATCGACGCTCGACTGGCCGGCAAGGGCGGCGGAGAAGAGCTGGCCGACGGTGGTGCCGAGGCCCTGGAATTCCGGAATGGCCACGAACTGCACGCCGACATAGGGCACCGGCTTGACGGTCGGATGCGTCGGGTCGGCGGCATTGATGGAGTCCAGCGTCATCTTCGCGAAGGGCGCTGCCTTCTGGTACTCCGGATTGTTGTAGAGCGAGGTCCGCGTTCCGGGCGGAACGTTGGCCCAGCCTTCCTTCGAAGCCACCAGTTCGAGGTAGTGTTTCGAGGTCGCCCAGGAGACGAACTTCTCGGCGGCGTCCGCCTTCTTGGTGCCGGCCGGGATGGCGAGAGACCATGCCCACAGCCAGTTGCCGCGCTTGCCGAGACCCTTGTCGGGCGCCAGCGCATAGCCGACCTTGTCGGCGACCTGCGAGGCCTTCGGGTCGGAGACGAAGGACGCGGCGACGGTGGCATCGATCCACATGCCGCACTTGCCCTGCTGGAAGAGCGCAAGATTCTCGTTGAAGCCGTTGGAGGACGCGCCCTCAGGACCGTCTGCCTTCATCAGGTCGACATAGAACTGCAGCGTGTTCTTCCATTCCGGCTGGTCGAATTGCGGCTTCCAGTTCTCATCGAACCAGCGGGCGCCGAAGGAGTTCGACATGGCGGTCAGGAAGGCCATGTTCTCGCCCCAGCCGGCCTTGCCGCGCAGGCAGATGCCGTTCACGCCATTGGCCCGATCGGTCATCTTGTCGGCGGCCTCCTTGATGAAGTCCCAGGTCGGCGCGTCGGGCATTTTGAGCCCCGCCTTCTCCATCAGGTCCTTGCGGTACATGACGAAGGAGCTCTCGCCGTAGAAGGGCGCGGCATAGAGCTTGCCGTCGACCGAAAGGCCGCCGGCAATGGCCGGGATGATGTCCTTGACGTCGTAGTCGTCGCCGAGCTTCTCGAGCGGCAAGAGCCAGCTCTGCTTGGCCCAGATCGGAACCTCGTAGGTGCCGATAGTCAAGACGTCGTACTGGCCACCCTTGGTGGCGATGTCGGTGGTGACGCGCTCGCGCAGCACGTTCTCTTCGAGCGTGACCCAGTTGAGCTGGATGTCGGGATTGGCCTTCGTGAAGTCGTCCGTCAGCTTCTGCATGCGGACCATGTCGCCGTTGTTGACGGTGGCGATGGTGATGGATTCGGCATGCGCGGCGAATGCAAGGGCGCTGGCCGACAACAGGCCCAGGGTGAGCGTGCGAAGTTTCATCAATTCCTCCCTAAAACCAAGATGAGCATTTGCCTTGGCTGTGGGCAATTACTCACTAAGTGTGAATTATGTCAAGCCGGAATCGGTGCTGCAGCGCAGCACAAATCGATGCCGCGCCCGTCTGGGCGATGCGTAGCGGAGACGGCAGGCTGTGATGCCGGCCTACTGACAGGCGATCTCGGCGAGAATCCAATCGCGGAAGGCGCGGATCTTCGGCACGTTGCGCCGGGCAGTGGGATAGACCAGCCAGTAGGCGTGGCCGTCGTCGCCGACGAGGTCGAAGGGCTGGATCAGCCGGCCGTCGGCAAGCTCGTTCTTGAACAGGGCGCTGGTGACGATCGCAACACCTTGCCCGGCCATCGCGGCATTGGCCTCATAGGCCTGCGCGCCCATGCTGGTGCCGGGACGGCTGGCGAGTTCCTCCGCGGGCAGACCGGCGAGCGCGAACCATTCCTGCCACCAGATGTCGCCGGGATCGAGGATGGGGAGCTTGAGCAGGTCGGCCGGCTCCTTGACGCCGCCGATGCTCGCCGCAAGCCTAGGGCTGAGCACCGGGGTGAAGTCGGCCCTGAACAGCATATGCGTTTCCACGCCCGGCCACTTGCCGCCGCCGGAGCGGATGGCGATGTCGACGTCCTCACGGGCGAAGTCGACGACTCGGTTCGAGGTGTCGACGCGCACGGCAAGCGAGGGGTGCGCGACCTGAAAGGATCCCAGATGCTGCGCCAGCCAGTTCGAGGCGAAGGTGAGCAGGGTGGAAACGCAAAGCACGCCGTCGGCGCCGGCTCGTGCGGCCGCATAGGCGCCGCTCAGCAGCGCGAATGCCTCGCTGACAGCCGGCGCAAGACGCTGGCCGGGTTCGGTCAGCTCGATCTGCCGTGGACGGCGCAGGAACAGCGGCGCGCCGATGCGCTCTTCCAGAAGCTTGATCTGATAGCTCGCGGCGGCCTGGGTCATGCCGAGCTCCTCGGCGGCCTTGGTGAAGGAGAGGTGTCTGGCCACGGCCTCGAACACCCGAATCGCCTGCAGGGGCGGGAGCTGGACATTCTGCCGGGAGCTCAGATCGGGCATAAGGCCTCTTTATGGGTCATGATCGACGTTTGATTGGAAGCACGTGCCGATCAGCCCGATATTTGGGGTCGACGATCACTCCAGTTCAAGCATAGCGAAGGCTGACGATCATGACCCCGATGCAGGAAAAACTCGATTCGACCCCGATACATGGATGGATTTCGCTGCTGGCGCGGGAATTCTCGTGGTTCGCCAGCCGCAGGCGCGGCTATGTCGATGTCCGAGAACTGTCGGAGCACCTGCAGCGGGACATGGGCTTCCTCGATGGCAACGATCCGCATGGACGCTACAAATAGCCGGGTTTCTTTTTATCGCCAACGGCTCGTCGCGTCAGATTCGGCCCGAGCCCAGCATCACGATCACGCGCCGCCGAGCAGGGCGGTGGCTGTCCGTTCATCAGTGATGAGGCCATTGACCAAACGACGGTTCACGGCGGCGAGAATGCCCGGCAGCTTGCGCTCGCCCATGGCAAGCGCGATGACCAAGGACTTCTCGCGTGACGGCAAGGCGGCGGACGAAACGCGGTCGTTGGTGATGCCTTCGATCATGCGGCCTTCGCGGTCGAAAACCCAGCCGACGATCTCGCCGACGCCGCCGGCTTTCTGCAGTGCCTTCAGTTCCCCCTCCGAGATGAAGCCGTCCTCGTAGAGCGGCGCCTTCGGGCCGAGATCGCCGATGCCGACGAATGTGACGTCGGCTTCCGCGGCCAGCGCCAGCGTCGGCTGGATCATCGGCTGGCTGAGCAGCATGTCGCGCTCTTCCGGCGAGGAGGCGATGACCGGCAGCGGCATCGGGAAGGAGCGCGCCTTGACCCGATCGGCCATGGTGAAGATGACGTTGTAGAAGGCGGCCGAGCCGTCGGGCGAGATGTTGCCGGTCAAGGACACCACCTTGTGCTGCGGGCACTCCATCGGCGGCAACAGCTCGATCGCCGCCTTCAGGGTGCGCCCGGTGCCGATGGCCATGACGATGGGGGCGGCGGAGCGCAGCCGCCGCTCGATTTCGGCAGCCGCCGCCTCGGCGACGCCGATCGTCGTCGAGGACGAGGTCGGATCGCTCGGCACCACCTCGACGAGATCGAGCGCGAAACGCGACTTCAGCCGCGCGGCAAGGTCGAGGCAATTGGCGATCGGATGATCGACGCGGACCTTGATCAGCCCTTCCGACATCGCCAGCGAGACGAGCCGCTGCGCCGTCTGCCTGGAAATACCGAGCTTGGCGGCGATCTGATCCTGGGTATTGCCGGCAACATAGTAGAGCCAGCCGGCGCGCGCGGCGTCGTCCAACCTGGTGCTGCCGGTTTCCTGTCGCGCGTTCACATTCTGCCTCCCCAAGCCCGACAATAGCGGGCCCTCTAGATTACAGCGAAAGCGGCCCTGCGCAATTGTCAATTGAAAGAGCAATTGCTTGCGCCCCTGCCGACCAAGGATGGCACCATTCGCGCTCGCCTCAACCATTTGCCGGGAGAGCGGTTTATCTCTGACCGGAAACCCATTAAGGGATCGGCAAAAGGAGCCTTGCATGACGCCGAAAGCGGTTTTCTGGGACATGGACGGCACGCTGGTCGACAGCGAGCCGCTGCACGAGGCAGCACTTGTGGCGGCTTTGCGCAGCGTCGGCATCACGCCGCCGACCGACCTGCACGAACGGGTGCTGGGCGTCGCGGCATGGCCGGTCTACGAAATGCTGCGCGACCAGTTCGGCCTCGACCTGCACTTCGATGACTGGATCGTGCGCAAATACGACCACTATCTGCCGATGGCCGAGACGCTCAAGCCGCGGCCCGGCGCGATCGAGGTGTTCAACGAATTGCGCGCGCTAGGCGTCGAGCAGGCGGTGGTGTCCAATTCGGACCGGCTGATCGTCGACGCCAATCTCGGCGCGGTCGGTCTCGTCTATCCCGGCATGCACACGGTGAGCCGAAACGACGTACGCCAAGGCAAGCCGCATGCGGAACCCTTCCTGCGCGCGGCTTATCTCGCCGGCGTCGATCCGGCCGACGCGGTCGCGGTCGACGACAGCCGCACCGGCTCGATGGCCGGCCTGGCTGCCGGCATGAAGACCATTTTCTGGCCGGAAGCGCCGATGGAAGGACCGCCCGGCGCAATCGTCATCAACAGCGCCGAGGAACTGCGGGCGCAATTGGGTCTCTAAGAAGACGTGCCAACGCCGGCGCTGCCCCTCATCCGCCTGCCGGCACCTTCTCCCGGTGACTACGGGGAGAAGGGACACGCTCCGACGCCGACGATCCTCCTCTCTCCGTGCTTCACGGGGAGAGTGTGAGGGGCAGCGCCCGGCTTCGAAAATAGGCGAAAGCCAAGCCTCCAGCGTCAACCCACAACCGCGGGGCTCAGTTCCTGTAGACCGGCTCTTCCTCGTCGAGGATTGCCTTCAGCTCCGCAAGGTGGCGCTCGGCCTGGCCGGGATAGTCGTCCATCTCGCTCGCCGTCTTTTCCGCGATCTCATCGGAGAGCGTGCGCAGCGGCCGACCGGTCCACAGCGCCTTGATGTAGGTCTCGGCGGCACGCTCGAAATAGAACATGCGATTGAAGGTGTCGGCGACAGAATCCCCGATGACCATCACGCCGTGATTGCCCATGACCATCACCTTGACCTTGGGATCGACGAGCAGTCTCGAGCAGCGCTCGCCCTCCTCTTCGAAGGCCAGCCCGCCATAATGAGGGTCCACGACATGACGGTTGAAGAACATGGCCGAGTTCTGGTCGATCGGAGGCAGGGTGGAGTCGGCCAGCGAGGCAAGCACCGTGGCGTGGATCGAATGCACATGCATGGCGCAGCGCGCATGCGGCACGTTGCGGTGGATGGCGCCGTGCAGGCCCCAAGCCGTGGGGTCGGGCGCGTTGGGGCCGGAGAGCGTGTCGGGATCGTTGGCGTCGATCAAAAGAAGATCGCTCGCCTTGATACGCGAGAAATGCACCTGGTTCGGGTTCATCAGGAACTTCGTGCCGTCCTCGTTGACCGACAGCGAGAAATGATTGGCGACCGCCTCATGCATGTTGAGCCGCGCCGTCCAGCGGAAGGCGGCGGCGAGATCGACCCGCTCCTGGTAATAAGGCAGGTTGGTCAGCGTTTCCTTCTGCAGACGGGCAAGGCTCATCGAAAATCCTCCGGTTTGGCCGAGCATGCCGTGCATGGCGGCTGCCAGCAACCGCAAACTGATGGGTCAGGCGGCAGGCCGTGCCGATTGCAGCCCGCCCAGCTCGACGATGAACTCGATCACCTCCTGCAGACCCTTGCCGCGCGACAGATCGGTGAAGCCGAATGGCCGCTTGCCGCGCATGCGGGCGGCGTCCGCCTGCATGACGTCGAGGTTGACGTTCACATAGGGCGCCAGATCGCTCTTGTTGATGACGAGGAAGTCTGAGCGGGTGATGGCCGGGCCGCCCTTGCGCGGTATCTCCTCGCCCTGGCAAACGGAAATGACATAGAGGGTCAGATCGGCAAGGTCCGGCGAGAAGGTGGCGGCGAGATTGTCGCCGCCGGATTCGATGAAGACGATGTCGAGGTCGGGGAATTTGCGGTGCAGCTCGGCGATCGCCCGCAAATTGATCGAGGCGTCCTCGCGGATGGCAGTGTGCGGACAGCCGCCGGTCTCCACGCCGACGATGCGCTCCTCCGGCAGCGCCTGCAGGCGCGCCAGCATCATGGCGTCTTCCTTGGTGTAGATGTCGTTTGTGACGACGGCGATCGAGAACCGGTCGCGCAGCGCCTTGCAGAGCTTTTCGGTGAGCGTCGTCTTGCCGGAACCGACGGGGCCGCCGATGCCGATGCGCAGGGGACCATTGGGTTGGCTCATGCCGGAAACTCCGTGATGGCGAGGATTGCGAAGCCCAGCCCGATCAACAGGCAGAGCGGCGAGTAGAGGCGCCGGTCGAGCCGGGCGAAGGGCTGCTCCGGCGTCAGCCCGCGCCACCAGGGGGTGAAGCCGGCGATGCCTCGCCCGAAGAAGACCATCCCAAAGAGCAGCGCCGTGGCGGCGAGGCCCTGCCTGGGAAAGGGCGAGGCGAAGACGCCTTCAAGGGCCAGCGGCCATAGCGTCGCAAGCGCCAGGCACGCGGCGACGGCAAAGCTCGCGACGGACGAGGGCATGTCGTCGACGCCGCGAAAGCCGACAACGGCGCGGGCGCAGGATTTCGCGTCCTTTCCCGGCCAGATGCCGCCTATGCCCCAATAGACATGCAGCGTGGTGATCAGCAGCAGGATGAGGGAGAGGACAAAGGCAAGTATGATCATGAGCGGAACAGACGCGAATATTGGGTTTCGTGCTTCATCGCCGCAATGTCGGATATCAAGGCCGAGCCGCCGAGGTCATCGAGCGTGGAGTTCGCGGCGCGAGCAGCTGTCGCGAGCGCCAACGGTTCGAAGCCGGCTAACAAAGCGGTGGCATCGACCTGTCCTACAACGCCGAGCCGGATAGCGGCCTGCACGAGGTTGGAGAAGAAGGCCTGCAGGAAGGCCGACAGCGCGTCCGCCAAGCCGATGCCATCGCTGCCAGCGATCGCGCCGACAGCGACGCAATAGGGGCAATCCGCAGGCAGGCGCTCGAGCGCATGACAAGGCCAGGCAGAGGCGGCTTTTTGGAAGGCGGCGCCTTGGAGCATGGTTTCCATGTGACGCTGCTGCGATCCGGCAAGCGCCTCGGCAAGCGCGGCGACTTCCGCGATATCGCCGCCGTCACGCGCGCGCCGCCAGCTTTCGGCAAAGAGCACCGCATCGTTCCAGCCCGAGCCCATCTCGACCAGCGTCTCCAGCCACTCGGCGAGATCCCCGCGATCGGCGACAAGTCCGTCATGCACGGCCCTTTCGAGGCCATGACTGTAGGAGAAGCCGCCGACCGGAAAGGACGGCGACAGCCAGGCCATCAGCCGCAGCAGTGCGGTACCGGACGGCTGGTCAGCCATGGTGATCGTGGTCGTGGTCATGATGGCCATGCGCGTGATCATGATCGTGATGGTCGTGGCCGTGATGATCATGCGCATGGCCATGGTCGTGGCCATGTCCGGAATAGGCGCCGCGCACGGGACTGAACGGTTCCAGCACCTCGCTGACCGTGGCGCCGAGCCCTTCCAGCATCGCCTTGATGACATGGTCGCGCAGGATGAGGATACGGTCCGCCTCGATTGCCGCCGCGAGGTGGCGGTTGCCGATATGCCAGGCAAGCTCGGTGAGATGCACGGTGTCGCGGGCGCGGATGTCGTAGACCTCTTCGGGCGCGGCGACGATCTCGAGCTGGCGGCCGTCCTCCAGCACCAGCCGGTCGCCATTGCCGAGAGCCACCGGCTCGGGCAGATCGACCAACAGCCTGTCGCCGCCGGCGGTTTCGATGGCGCGACGGCGCAAATGCCGCTCGTCATGCGGCAAGATGGCCTTGTCGAAAGGTGTCGCCGCTCCGCCCTCGCCGGCCGGGAGCACCGAGACGGCGCGCGGAAATTTGGTGAAATCGGTGTTGATGTTGAGCTTCATTTCATGGCTCCGCCATTGGCTTGCGCCCGCGCCCGGGCGGGTCGCGACAGCACGCGATCGAAATAGGCGTTGACGCGATCTGAGTCGACCGAGAACCGGCCGGCGCGCGCCCAACCACCCATATCGCCGAGCAGAACGTCGACGGCGGAAAAGCGGTCGCCGAGCGCAAAAGGCTTGTCGCCGAGCCGGCGGTCCAGCGCCTTCACTTCCGAAGCGAAATCATGGGCGGCGGCAGGGCCGACATCGACGCGCAGCTCCCTGGGCAGGATGAAGCGGTGGCGCAGCTTGTTCCACAGCGGCGCCTCGAACTCGCTCTGAGCAAAATGCATCCAGGAATCCATCTCGGCGCGGCCGGCGAGCCCGGGATCGGCGCCCATTCCCTTATCGGCATGCTTGTCCGCTAAATAGACGCAGATCGCCGCCGAATCAGTGATCGTCAGCTCGCCGTCGATCAGGATCGGCACCTTGCCGGAAGGGTTCAGTGCATAGGCCTCGAGCGAGCGCAGCTTCACCTCTACGAACTCATAGGATTGCCCGAGCTCCTCGAGCATCCAGAGCACGCGGCTGACCCGGGAACCTCGTGATCCGACGGCCTTGTACATGGTTCAAATCCTGCCTCTTCCCGGAGCCTAGACCATCCAAGCCATCAGCCCAATGGCGATCAGGCGATGAGGTCGAAGAGCCGCAGGACGAATGAAATGCGGTAGCGCTAAAACAGAAAATACCGTTGCGCCATCGGCAGCACGGTCGCCGGCGCGCAGGTCAAGTGCTCGCCGTCGGCGCGCACCTCATAGGTTTCCGGGTCGACCTCGACGTGCGGCGTGGCGTCGTTGAGCACCATCGAATGCTTGCCGATGCCGCCGCGCGTGTTCTCGACCGCGACCATCGCCTTCTCTACGCCAAGCCTGCCCTGCAAGCCGGCATCAAAAGCCGCCTTGGAGACGAAGGTGACCGCGGAGTTGGTCAGCGCCTTGCCGTAGGCGCCGAACATCGGCCGGTAGTGCATCGGCTGCGGCGTCGGGATCGATGCGTTGGGATCGCCCATCGGGGCAGCGGCGATTGTGCCGCCTACCAGCACCATCTCCGGCTTGACGCCGAAGAAGGCCGGGTTCCACAGCACGAGATCAGCGCGTTTCCCGGCCGTCACGGAGCCGATCTCCTTCGACAGGCCATGCGCGATGGCCGGATTGATGGTGTATTTGGCGATATAGCGGCGGACCCGGAAATTGTCGTTGTTGCCCGTCTCCTCAGCCAGCGCACCGCGCTGGCGCTTCATCTTGTCGGCGGTCTGCCAGCAGCGGATGGCCACCTCGCCGACGCGGCCCATGGCCTGGCTGTCGGACGAGATGATCGAGAAGGCGCCGATGTCGTGCAGGATGTCCTCGGCCGCGATCGTCTCCTTGCGGATGCGGCTTTCGGCAAAGGCGATGTCCTCGGGAATCGACGGCGACAAATGATGGCAAACCATCAGCATGTCGAGATGCTCGGCCAGGGTGTTGGCCGTGTAAGGCCGCGTCGGGTTGGTCGATGACGGGATGACGTTGGGCAGGCCGCAGACCTTGATGATATCGGGCGCATGGCCGCCGCCGGCGCCCTCGGTATGGAAGGCGTGGATGGTGCGGCCCTTGATCGCGGCAACCGTGTTCTCGACAAACCCGGACTCGTTCAGCGTGTCGGTGTGGATCATCACCTGCACGTCATAGTCGTCGGCGACCGAAAGGCAGCAGTCGATCGCGGCCGGCGTCGTGCCCCAATCCTCATGCAGCTTCAGCGAGCAGGCGCCGGCGAGCACCATTTCCTCCAGCGCTGCCGGCTTTGAGGCATTGCCCTTGCCGGACAGCCCGATATTCATCGGGAAAGCGTCGAAAGACTGGATCATGCGCGCCATGTGCCAGGGGCCGGGAGTGCAGGTGGTGGCCAAGGTGCCATGCGCCGGACCGGTGCCGCCGCCGAGCATCGTGGTGATGCCGCTCATCAGCGCTTCCTCGATCTGCTGCGGGCAGATGAAGTGGATATGCGCGTCGAAGCCGCCGGCCGTCAGGATCTTGCCTTCGCCGGCGATGATCTCGGTGCCCGGACCGATGATGATGGTGACGCCATCCTGGGTGTCCGGATTGCCTGCCTTGCCGATCGCGGCGATGCGACCGTCCTTCAGGCCGATATCGGCCTTGACGATCCCGGCGAGCGCATCGACGACCAGCGCGTTGGTGATGACGGTGTCGACGGCGCCGCCCGCCCTAGATACCTGGCTCTGGCCCATGCCGTCGCGGATGACCTTGCCGCCGCCGAATTTCACTTCCTCGCCATGGACGGTAAAATCCTTCTCGACCTCGATGAAGAGTTGGGTGTCGGCAAGCCGCACCTTGTCGCCGACCGTGGGGCCGTACATCTGCGCATAGGCGGCACGGGAAATTCTTGCCATCAGCGATTGCTCCCAAAAGCGAGTTTGTGTGGGCGCGGAGCGCACATTGTCGCCATCCAATGGTCATGCAATGACCCGCTCGACGACACCTTCCGATCCCATTTGGCGGTTGAGGTGACCGAGTCAGCCCAAAACGACCGTTTTCCAAACCGAGGGAAGGAATATCCATGCGAAAGACGATACTTTTGGCGGCCGCCGCCAGCTTGATGATGGCGGGTGCGGCCGGCGCGCAGCAGCAGCCCGCGCCGCAGCCGAGCCCGGCGCCTGCGGCACCTGCTGCCGCCGCACCCAAGGCGCCGGCGATCGAGAGCGTCAGCATCGTCGATATTACGGAACTGCCAAAGGACACGCAGATGCAGGTCAATCAGATCGTCGCCCAACGCGGCGACGCCGGCCTGCAGACCCTGCGCAAATCGATCGACGCGACACCCAAGGTGAAGTCCGCGCTCGAAGCCAAGGGAATGAGCTCGGCGCAGGTGATCGCCGCCAGCCTGCAGCCCAATGGCGCGCTGACGCTGATCACCAAGAAGGCGAGCTGACGACCAATGCTGGCGGGCCGGTTGCAGGCCCGTCAGCATCATCGCGAACGGAACCTCCCGCAAACAAGACTCGTTTCGCCTTTTTCGCCCCGCCACAAGTTCAACCAGGAGCGAGCGATGGCGAGCGCCCCGTGCCCCGGAACAGGATTTCCAGCCCTTGTCTTTCCAGCCCTTGTGGTGGCCATGCTTCTCGTGGCCGCCGCCCCAGCGTTCCCCGCGCAGCCAGCGGACGGCAAGCCGCCACTGGACAGCACCAAGCCGGGCGCGACGATCGTCGATTCCGACGTCCGGCAGGAGGAGGCGCTGTCGAAGACTGAGGCCGGCAACGTCATCACCGCCATTGACCGCACGCGCGACAATATCGGCACCGTGCGCAAGACGACCAAGCTGGATACCGTCGATATCGTTTTCCTGACGGATGCCGCGCGCAGCGAAGGCGGGCCGCCGCCTGCGATCGAGAACAAGGTAAAGCAGCATCAGGAAGACGTCGCGGAGCTGCGGCAGGAGATCGAAGCGAACGCCCTGCTCTTCAACGCCATCGATTCGCGGCGCGTGCAGGCCGAGGACGTGCTTGCCGTCGAGTTCGACAATCCCGGGAAGGTCGTCATCTACGCGGCCGCCAAGCCACCGAAGTGATTTGAGCGCGCCGCCACGCCTCACAGCTTGCCCATCACCTTCTGTTGAAATCCATAGACCTCGCGCCTGCCGCCGAGCGGCACCAGCGTGACGTCACGTTCCTGGCCCGGCTCGAAGCGCATGGCCGTGCCGGCGGCGATGTCGAGCCGCATGCCGCGGGCGCGTTCGCGGTCGAATTTCAGGCCCTCATTGGTCTCGAAGAAATGATAGTGGCTGCCGACCTGGATCGGACGGTCGCCGCTGTTGGCGACCTTGAGCATCACCGTCGGCAGGCCCTTGTTCAGCTCGATGTCGCCCTTTGCCGTGATGACTTCGCCGGGGATCATCGCAGCCTCACAGCACGCCGAAGGCAAGGCCCGCGCCGACCGTCGCGCAGGCGGCGCCGGCAAGACGCGCCAGGGCGCGGAAGCGGAGCCCAAGTCCGAGCGCGGCCGCGATGCCGATGCCATGAAGAAGCGCCGTCGCCACGGCGAAACCCGCCATATATTCGAGGCCGCCGGCATTCTCCGGCACTTCAGTGCCATGCGCATGGCCGTGGAACAGGGCGAACAGGCCGATGATGGCCACACCCGCCGAGACCGGCAGGTCGACCGCCAGCGCCACCAGCAACCCGAGGGCAACGACCGAAGCGAGGATACCCGGCTCGACGAAAGGCACCGGCACCTGCAGCATGCCGAGTGCTGCGCCCGCCACCATCGCGCCGACAAAGGCGAGCGGCCATGCCCACACCGCCTTGCCGCCTTTCATCGCCGCCCACAGGCCGACCGCGATCATGACGGTCATATGGTCGAGGCCCGACAGCGGGTGCATGAAGCCCGCCGTGAGGGACGAGGTCGTGCCGACGCCGACATGGGCGTAAGCCGGCATCGCCGCCGCCAGGAAGAGGATCGCGGCAAGCGCGGTGCGTTTCGTCGAAGCGGAAGTCATGGGCGGGTCCTTTTCGAATTGCCGACTCAGGCGGCCTTGCGGGGGCCGCAGCCCCCGGCCTTGAGCACGCGTTTGGTCGAGGCCGGGTATTTCTTCAACTTTGCCGCCGGCCGGATCGGCCGCGGCGCGAAATTGCCGCCGCAGTTCGGGCAGACGCCGCCGAGAACATCTTGCGCACAATCGGCGCAGAAGGTGCATTCGAAGGTGCAGATCAGCGCATCCGCCGCCTCGGGCGGCAGATCCTTGTCGCAGCATTCGCAATTGGGTCTGAGTTCCAGCATCGGATCCTGCTCACCGGATCGGTTCGTGCACGGTCACCAGCTTGGTGCCGTCGGGAAATGTCGCCTCGACCTGGACGTCGTGGATCATCTCGGCAATGCCGTCCATGACCTGGGCGCGCGTGACGACATGGGCGCCGGCCTCCATCAGCTCGGCCACCGAGCGGCCGTCGCGGGCGCCCTCGACGACGAAATCGGTGATCAGCGCGATCGCCTCGGGGTGGTTGAGCTTGACGCCGCGTTCCAGTCGTCTGCGCGCCACGATCGCCGCCATGGCGATCAGCAGCTTATCCTTTTCACGCGGCGTCAGGTTCATGCGTCTTCTCGGTACTCAAGATCAAAGTATTCGAAGGTCAAAGTGACCATAATTTGGGCAGGCCAGCCCGTCCGTTGAGCAGCTCGACGAGCGGAATCAGCCGCTTGCGGAGCTGGTAGCCGTCGCCGGCGGTGAGCCTCGCAAGAAGCTTGCCAGATTGCCCGACGCTCCAGAAACTGGCGCCACCCTGATCACCGATGATCGCGCGGGCAGGTTCCAGCAGGGTTTCCGCACGCGGGGAGACGAGAAGCATCGTTGCACTTGCAAGCGCGCCGCCGGTCACGGCCTGGCGCTGGAGGCCGGCCGCGATATCCGGGCCGATGCGAAAGTCCTCGGCGTGGATGAGCCTGCCACCCTGGCAAACCCGCCAGCGGTCATGGAAATTGCCCAGGACCGTCCGTTCGCCCATCGCAAGCCGGCCGAACAGCGTCGCCTCCAGGAGCAGCGCCTCGGCGCCGACCGCCAGCTCGACATGCAGCGCGCGGGCAAAGGCCGCGCGGTTGAAAACGATGGTTTCCTGCGGCAGCCAGGCAATGCTGCCGCCGGCGCCAACCGTGAGGCTGACCTTCGTCTCGGCCCGGTCGGATGCGGCGCGATAGATCTTCTCGCAGGCCTGGGTGGTGATCGATGCCGAGGCGCCCTCGCCGACCTCGATCTCCCAGCCAAGCCGGTCGCCGCCGGTCAGCCCACCGGCCGTGTTGATCAGCACGGCCTCGAGCGGGTCGCCTTGCACCGCCGGCATGCGAATCTTCGCCGATCCGTCCTGATAGAGACGTTGAAGGCGGGTCCTGCCGCCGCTCTTGCCGCAGAAAAGCCTGCCTCGCCCGGCAACACGTTGCGCGGCAGGCAGAGAAATCAGGATATCCTCGATCATGTCCACGGCGCCAACGTTAAGCACTCCACCGGCTTTGTCGATATATAGCTTGTTGCTTGACATCGTTTCGGTTTCTATAGAGGGAGCCACCTTGGAGCGGTCACACGGATTCCTGGCGAGGTAAGGGGCGACGACGTTTGTGAATCCGGGGACACAGGGGCGCTGATCAGTTGGCGTCGGAAAACGACAGGGGAAGGAACCGAATGGCTGACCAGCTGACGACCGAAATCATCGAAAAGATCAAAGCGCATGCCGAACCTGGCGGCGAAGAAATCACGCCGAGCACGGATCTCAACACGCTGGGGATCCATTCGCTGGAATTGACCGAGATCATCTTCGATCTCGAGGAGAAGTACGGCATCGAGATCGAGATGAACACGGTCGACGCCTGGAGCAACCTCAAGAACGTCGGCGACATGGTCGAGGCGGTTCGCGAACTGATCGCGAAAAAAGCCTGACTGCATGCTCAAGCGCGTCGTCATCACCGGCATTGGCGGAATATGCGGGCTCGGCACCGATGTGCCGGCGATCTGGGACGCCATGCGCGCCGGCCGTTCGGCAATCGGCCCGATCGACAATCCTTCGCTGCATGACCTGAAGGTCAAGGTCGGCTCCGAAATCAAGGCGTTGCCCGATCACGGCATCGACCGCAAGCAGGTGGTGTCGATGGACCGCTTCAGCCTGCTGGCGGTGATCGCGGCGCGCGAAGCGATGCGGCAGTCCGGACTGGTCGCGCATACCGACAACACCTATCGGATGGGTGCCGTTGTCGGCGTTGGCGTCGCCGGCTTCGAAACGATCGAGGAGAATTACCGCGTGATCCTGATCGAGGGGCGCAACCGCGCCGCTATCTTCACCGTGCCGAAGGTTATGCCAGGCGCGGCCGCCGGCCAGGTCAGCATGAGTCTCGGCCTGCGCGGACCCGTGTTCGGCGTCACTTCGGCCTGCGCGTCGGCCAATCATGCCATCGCCTCGGCCGTCGACCAGATCCGGCTCGGCCGCGCCGACGTCATGGTCGCCGGCGGCACCGAGGCGCCGCTGGTCTGGGGCGTGCTCAAGGGCTGGGAGGCGCTGCGCGTGCTCTCGCCCGACACCTGCCGGCCGTTCTCTGCCGACCGCCAGGGCCTGTCGCTCGGCGAAGGCGCCGGCATGGCGGTGCTGGAAAGCTACGACCACGCAATGGCGCGCGGCGCCACCATCCTTGCCGAGATCGCCGGCGCGGGCCTCTCGGCCGATGCCTCCGACATCGTCGCGCCGACCGTCGAGGGACCGGAAGCGGCGATGCGCTTCTGCCTGGTGGATGCAGGGCTCAATCCCGAGGACGTCGACTATCTCAATGCGCATGGCACCGGCACCAAGGCCAACGACCAGATCGAGACCGCGGCGATCAAACGCGTCTTCGGCGAGCATGTGAGCGCACTCTCGGTCTCCTCGACCAAGTCGATGCATGCGCATTGCCTTGGCGCCTCGGGCGGGCTGGAGATGATCGCCTGCGTCATGGCGATCCGCGACGGCATCGTGCCGCCGACTGCCAATTTCCGCGAGCCCGACCCCGAATGCGATCTCGACGTGACGCCGAATGTGGCGCGCGAGCGCAAGGTGCGCGCAGCACTGAGCAACAGTTTTGCCTTCGGCGGCACCAATGCCGTGCTGGCCTTCAAGGCGATCTGAGACGGGCGATCTGAGATGGGCGAGCCGACGCGGGCGCTCGCCGGCGCCGGACGCGTTCCCATCCTTGCGGGTGCCGGTTGACTGACCGTCCATGGGGGGCGATTGGCGGCCATATTGATCCCAGAGGGCCGGGGTCCTAAGTCTTGCCCACCCGCCACGCGCGCCGCCACGCGCCCATCCGCATCCGGAGCCCCGATGACCGACCTGTCCGCCTTTCCGATCGCCAAGCGCTGGCCGGCCAAGCATCCCGACCGCCTGCAACTCTATTCATGGCCGACGCCCAACGGCGTGAAGATTTCGATCGCGCTGGAGGAGATCGGCCTGCCTTATGAGCCGCATCCGGTCGACATCGGCAAGAACGAGAGCTGGACGCCGGAATTCCTGTCGCTCAACCCGAATGGCAAGATACCGGCGATCATCGATCCGAATGGGCCCGGCGGCAAGCCGATCGGGCTGTTCGAATCCGGCGCCATCCTGCTCTACCTCAGCGACAAGACCGGCAAGCTGATCCCGGCCGATCCCATCCGGCGCTACGAGACGATCCAGTGGGTGTTCTTCCAGATGGCCGCGATCGGCCCGATCTTCGGACAGGTCGGCTTCTTCAACAAATTCGCCGGGCGCGAGATCGCCGACAAGCGGCCGCTGGAGCGTTATCGCGACGAGTCGCGGCGCCTCATCGGCGTCCTGGAAACGCGGCTCAAGGGCCGGCAATGGATCATGGATGACGAGTTCACGATCGCCGACGTCGCGACGCTCGGCTGGGTGCGCAATCTGATCGGCTTCTACGAAGCGCGCGATCTGGTCGGCTTCGACGATTTCCCCGGTGTCGCGGCATGGCTGGAGCGCGGCCTCGCACGGCCCGCCGTGCAGAGGGGCCTGACCATCCCGGCCAGGGGCTGAGTCGCTCTATTTGGGCTTGGCTTTGGCGCCGCCCCGGCCGAGCACCGATGCCGCAAGCCGCGCCGTGGCGACCACCGCGCCGGTCGCCACGCTTGCCACAGTGCGGATCGGCCCCGACCTTGCCGCCGGCTTATGAGGCTTCGCGGCCTTCGCGGGAGCCTTGTGCGCCGTGCTGGGCACGACCTTCTTGGGCGCCGCCTTGCCGAAGCTCGGCTTGGCGTCCTTGGAGCGCTCGGCGGTCGCCGGAGCGGCACCAGCTCTGGATTGATTGGCTCTGCTTCTTGCAGGCGGTTTTCTGGTCCTGGTTGCCATAAGACGGTTCCCTGTTTTTCGCGCAATTCCGGAAACCGTTACACACTTTCCTGGAATCGCGTCAGTGCCGGACAATTCGGGTCATGGAAATAACGACCTGTAAATCTTAAGGTTCCCGCCCGAAAATGGTGAAAATTGAGCAGGTTAACCAATCACCAGGTCGGCCTCCCTGCGGCGCGCCAGCACGCGCTCGATATTGGGCATGTCGTTGGAGGCGATCCAGGCGCGGGCGTCCTCGTCGGACTTGCCATGGCCGCGCCAGCGCTCCATCAGCCGGCGCTCGAGCTCGTCGCGCGGGACATCGACGAAAATGGTGAAATCGAACAGCTCTGCCAGCCGCGACCACGGCTCCTCGTCGAGCAGCAGATAGTTGCCCTCGACCAGGATGAACTTGGTGTCGGCGGAAATGATCTCGGCGGCGGCGCGCGAGAGTTCGATGGTGCGGTCGAAGACCGGAATGGCAATGTCCGGCTCGCCGGAGCGGATCCGCTTCAAAAGCGTCTCGAAGCCGGCAAAATCGAAGGTTTCCGGCGCCCCTTTTCGCGCGCGCAGGCCGCGCCGGTTGAGCACGATGTCGTCATAGTGGAAGCCGTCCATCGGCACGACTTCGGACGTGCCCTCCGGCAGCAATTCATGCAGCCTGCCCGATATGGTCGACTTGCCGGCTCCCGGCGGGCCGGCAATGGCAACGACGAAACGCTTGGCCTTGCCGGCGCGCTTGAAGATGGCGGCAGTGATATGGGCTAAGTCGGACATCAGCGCCTCTTCGCTAGCGACTCCGGCCGCATCTTGGCGGCACTGGGGAGAAATTTCAAACGGTTATAAAGCCGCTGCCGCACGCCCTTGAGATCGGTCGTCATCCTATGGCGGAGCAAGGGTTTCAGGCGGGCACGGAACGGCTGATGCGCAGGAAGTCGCCGTCGAACGGTATCTCCTTCGCTGAACCATTCTGGGCAAGGATGCGCAGTCGATCGGTCGCTTGTTCCAGGCCGCTTGGCGGTTCGACGTCGGCTGCCGGAACCGCGCCGATGACATGGCGGAAGGAGACGCTGCGCCCTTCGGCAAGCGCGAAGGCCGTCGCCACGCCTTCATGCTTCAGCCAGTTGTCGCCGAGCGAGGCGGCGTGGCCGACCGCGGCGCGGCCGTCCTCGATGCCAAGCACGCCGACATGGCGGCCGCTCCAGGGCGCGTAGTCGCGCCCGCCATTGCTGAACCACAGCATGGTGACCGGCAGCTCGGCCGGATTCTTCAGCACCAGCACCAGATCCTGCTCGGCGCGGCGGGCGAGCGCCGTCCAGCCCGGCCCGCCATGATCGGCCTCGACCAGGGTGATGAAATCCTCGCGCTGGTCTTCCATGCGGTAGTCGGCGAGATCGGCGGTGCCGCCGGCCGCGAGCGGGAAACGGGTAAGGTCGGTGGTGCGGGCGGGATAGGCCAGGCGAAACCGGCCGCGCGCCGGATCGGGCTCCAGCGGCGTCGCCGGCGTGACCGCCAGGCGCTTCGGCGAGAAGGCGAGCCGGCCGCCGTCCTGCATTGCCGTCATCGGATGGTGGGCGACGGAAATGGCGCCGGAACCGGCGGAGAAGATGTGTTCCTGGTAGAGGAAGGGATGGTTGTCGCGGAGCGTGAAGACCTTGTCGACGGAAGCACCCATCACCTTGCGGCGCAAGCGGAAGACGGCGCGCCAGCCGCCGGCGATGGCACTGCTTTCGACGACATCCCACTCGCTGTTGGCCGTCCAACCGTGGAGGGGAGCAGCTTCGACATCGCTGGTGGAGAACGGCGCGCAGAGGAAGTCGCCGGACAGGCGCACCGTGCCTTCGGGGAGGTTTTGCGGCAACGTCGCGCGCGGCGAGCCGACCCAGGGCGCGCGGTGCAGCGGTTTTAGGCGGCGGCCATCGGCCTCGATTTCCAGGGCGGCGATGTGGCCGACGGCGAGATCGAGGGAGACTGAGATGCCTTTTGCGTTGATGCTGAGGGTGTCCATTGCCAAACCTCGAATCTTCGGTGACAACAAAGCCTGACCGGCGGCAGCGGCGCAAGCAGGGCGATAGGCATTTTGCATCAGGCGAATGCCACCAATTGTCGAACTCGGCGCTGCCGACCTTGAAGGCAATTCAACCTCCTGCAAACCGCCAAAAGCTGGGCAAATGCCTCATTCCCGACGTTAACCAGTTGGACGGAGCGGATGCGGTACGCTAGCTTCGCCGCATCTCAGCAACCGTTTTTGAACAATCTTGTCCACTCCGCTTTCGCTCCTCCAGAAATTGATGACCGCGCTGGTGCTGCTGCTCCTCATTGCCGGCTGCACCACCGCCGCGCCGCCGGAAACCGTGCTGGCCGTGCCGGCGCAGCCGCAGAAATATGCCGCGATCGTGGTCGACGCTTCGACCGGCAAGACGCTGTTCGAGGTCAATTCGACGGCGCAGCGCTATCCCGCGTCGCTGACCAAGATGATGACGCTCTACATGCTGTTCGAGGCGCTGGAGAGCGGCCGGGTGAGCAAGGAAACGCAGATCCCGGTATCCAACCACGCCGCCTCGCAGCCGCCGACGAAGCTGCGCTTCAGGCGCGGCGAGACGATCGACGTCGATTCCGCCATCCGCGCCATGGTGGTGAAGTCGGCTAACGACGTGGCGGTGGCGGTGGGCGAATATCTCGGCGGCGGCAGCGAGGAGCAGTTCGCCGCCATGATGACCGCCAAGGCGCGCCAGCTCGGCATGACCAGCACCAATTTCCGCAACGCCTGCGGCCTGCCCGACGACGGCCAGGTGACGACGGCGCGCGACATGGCGGTGCTGGGCATCGCGCTCCAGCGCCGCTTCCCGCAGCATTTCCACTATTTCTCCGAAAGCGATTTCATGTTCCGCGGCCGGCTGGTGCGCGGCCATAACGACATGCTGGGACGGGTGCGCGGCGTCGACGGCATCAAGACCGGCTATATCCGCGCTTCCGGCTACAACATCGTCACCTCCTACAATGCCGACGGCAGGCATCTGATCGTGGTGGTGATGGGCGCCCAAAGCGCGCGCCAGCGCAACGACCATGTCGAGGCGCTGATCCAGCGCAGCTTGTCGCCGATGAGCGCCGATGCCCAGACGCGGCTGATGTATGCCGGCCAGCAGCCGGCCGCTTCGGCACTTCCGGGTTTGCCCGCGCCAAGTTCGTCGCTGCCCGGTTTGCCGGCGCAGTAGCGAAGCCCGAGTGGCGGCGGCCTGTTCAAGCGACCGCCTTGGCCCTGATGCGGTTTGGCGGGGCGGCCGCCCACAGGGCCAGGATAGGCCAGCCGGCGGTGACCATTGGCGCCAGTGAGGCAGGATTAATGCTTTCGACGGTGGCGCTGCCCCTCACCTGCCTGCCGGCATCCTCTCCCCGTAAGTGACGGGGAGAGAGGCGCTCTCATCGCCGGTTTCGCCAATCTCCAGCGTTGCAGGAAAGCGCCGAGCTTGCGGCCAGCCTCTTCTCCCCGTCGGATACGGGAGAAGGTGCCGGCAGGCGGATGAGGGGCGGCGCTGCCCCCAGAGATTTGCTGTTGCTCAGCAAGCCCTTTCAACCAAATCTCCCTGAATTGGATCTATGTCCTGTGCGCGCCGAAAGCGCGTCCATCCATCACAACAACTTGTTCGGTCACACCAGCTTCACAGTCGCGATGGATATGCCGCGCCGGCTCGGCGTATCGTATCGAAGCCCGAGAAGAGGAGCACTGAGCATGGCCGGCGACCCAAAGGCATCCGCGCAGACAATAGCCGACAACGAAAACGACTCGGGCGGCGAATACCTCGAGGCGGCCACCGTGCCGGAAGATCAGCATGAGGCGGCGGACGAGATCCTCGAAGCGCCGGAGGTGCCGGATTCGGAGCCGCACCTGCCCGGCGCGGCGCGCGCAAAGCCCAAGAAAAAACCGTCGGCGATCAGCGGCCGGAAGTTCCGCAAGCGCGACCTGGTGCGCGTCGACGACCTGAGGCCGAGCCTCGCCGACCGCATCCGCTCCGACCATCCCGACCTGCCGCGCGGCGCCCGCATCAGCCGCGAGGAGCTCGCCCGCTACCGCATGCGCTACATGGAGGAATTGCTGCAGCAGGAGCATGGCGAATTCTCCGAGCTCGACCGCCAGGTGGTGGAATCGATCGCCAGACAGGACACGATCTCGGAGAACTCGGAAGAAGAGTTCGAGGAGCGCCGCTCCTTCGCCGACCGCGTCTCGGACGACATGGCGGCCTTCGGCGGCAGCTGGTGGTTCCTGATCTCGTTCGCGGCGGTGCTTCTGATCTGGATCGGCCTCAACCTCTTCGAGGGCGCGGCCGCCGCCTTTGATCCCTACCCATTCATCCTGCTCAACCTGCTCTTATCCTGCATCGCCGCCATCCAGGCGCCGATCATCATGATGAGCCAGAAGCGGCAGGAAGCGAAGGACCGGCTGCGCTCCTTCAACGACTACCGGGTGAACCTCAAGGCCGAGCTCGAAGTGCGGCATCTGCACGAAAAGCTCGACTACCTGATCTCACGCCAATGGCAGCGCCTGGCCGAGATGCAGCAGATGCAGCTTGATGCCATGCACGAGCTGACCGCGAAGAAGCAGAAGCGGGCGACGCGCGGGGTGCAGCGGAGGGTGGCGAAGAGCGAGGTGGAGGGGTGAGGCTGGCGAGAGCTTGCGCCTGAACAACGCTCGGAAGTCGCGAAGCATTGCCGAAGTGGGGCCGCCGGCCTCCGAGCCTACATCAGTTGGGACCGCTCGCTCTCGACTCCAGCACCTCCATCGGACGAATGCGAGCCTGTCCGCTACGGCGAATATTCCGCCAAGCCAATTGCCCGTTGAAGCCGGCACGCGCTTCCGCTAAGAAGCCGTGGCTGGCCGGCTCACCGGCTGGTTCGTTTTCCGGTTTCCCGGGAAGCACCCGTAGCTCAGCTGGATAGAGCGCTGCCCTCCGAAGGCAGAGGTCACAGGTTCGAATCCTGTCGGGTGCGCCATCTATTGGCACCGCAGGCTGCCGGCACTGGCCGGCTAGGCGACCGCAGTTCCCGCGACGCCGTCCGCGCGCAGCTCGGATCGCGTTGAAGGTCAGCGCACGATGCCGCGGCAGGCCCAGGCGACGCTGGCGAAAGACCTCGGCCCATCGGCACGACCGGCCTCATAGGCATCGCGTACTGCAGCCTCCGTGCGGGTCCGCTCGGCTGCGTCGAGCGTGGTCATATATTTGCCGAGCGGGCCTTCGCCGGCGGCAATCGGCGCCCAGTAGTCGTCGAAATTCTGGTAATCCATGCGGATCATCAGCTCGGTTTCGGTGACGTCGGTCAGGCCCTGTTCGACAAAGGTCCGCTTCATTTCGCCGGGCTGCATCATCGGCTGGAAACAGTAGCGATTGCGCATCTGGCGGCCGCTTTCGCTGAGCGCGGCAACGGTGTCGATCATCATGCGCATGGCCGGCATGCCGCCGAGGTGATCCCACACCACGGCCGCGACCACGCCGCCAGGCCGCGTTACGCGGCGCATCTCGGCCACCGCCTTGCCGGTCTCCGGCACGAAGTGAAGGACCAGCAGCGCCAGCGCACGGTCGAACACATTGTCCTCGAAAGGCAGCGCCGTGGCGTCCGCCTGCTCAATAGTGATGCGCGGATCGGTGTTCCTCTCCTTGGCCGCCGCGACGAAGACGGCTGAGAAGTCGATGGCCTGGATTTCGGCGAGATCGCGCGACTTCGCCAGTTCGAAGGTCAGGCTGCCGGTGCCGCAGCCGACGTCGAGGATCTTCTCGCCGCCGGCCAGGCCGACGAAGTCGATGAACTTGGGCGCGAGCCTGCGGCTCCAGCGGCCCATGAGCTGCTCATAGCCGGATGCCGCGTGAACGGTGAAGCTTGATGTCATCCCGCCCTCCCTTGCTGGTTTCAGCCTAGACCCACGCAGGGACCATGCCAAGCAACGAAACCAGCCGATCGTCCCGAGATCGCACAGGTGGCGTTGGCAGGAGCATACGATGCCGAGACCGAGCGCCAGTCCGCTCTATCGCAACCAGATTGCCGCCGAGCGAGCCCGGATCGCCGAGATGAACGCGCTGGTGAGGGCCTTCCTGTTCCGCCGCCGAATCCAGTCATGGCCCGGCTTTTCGCCGCCGCAAGCGAGGATGCCGCCGTGTTCCGCGGCGTGATCGGATCGCCATGTGCGTTTCGCAGCCGCAGATTACCCAGACCGCATATCGCGGCAAAACTGGCCGAGCTGGGCGGTCGCCCCTTGCCGCCGAATGCCGGCATCATCGATCGCGCGGATGGCATGCCTGCCTGCCGGCCGATCTTGTCGCAGTCCGGATTGGGACTTGTCCGGGACGTCAACGAGCGGAGACTTCGCTCACGCGGGCATCGTTTTGCCGGTCGAAAGCGCTTCGAACACCTCACCGGTTTCGGCCACGAGCGTCTGCATCAATTCGCCCGCAGGAAGCTCCCGGTTCAAGGCGGCCGCCTGCCCATAGAGATGGAAGGCGAAATCTCCTTTTGCACCGGCCTCGCCGAGCGGAGCGCTGAGCGCAACCATTTGCGGGAAGTCGGGGAGGCGCGCCCGGTTCACCTCCATCTCCAAGGCGAAGCGGGTGCGTCTTGCCCGCGCCGCGCGGCCGGTGAAGGCATCGGTGACCATCGTGTCCATGTCCGTGGCGGCGCGGATCAGGGCTCGGCGCGGTCCGTCCGTGCCGGCCTCGTCGCAAGACAGGAAGCCGGTGCCGATCTGCACGCCGCTGGCGCCAAGCGCGAAGGCGGCCGCTATGCCGCGGCCGTCGGCGATGCCTCCGGCGGCAATGACCGGCAGCTTGACGGCATCCACGACCTGGGGAACCAGCGCCAGAGTTCCCACGCCGTCACCGGGACGGTTGGGAGCGTGCGATCCCCGGTGGCCGCCTGCCTCCCAGCCCTGAGCTATGACCGCGTCGGCTCCGCTGTCGGCGAGTTGGCGCGCTTCGGCGACATTCGTCGCGGTGCTGATAACCACGATCCCGGACTCCTTCAACTTGGCGACCGCGGCCGCGTCCGGAATGCCGAAATGGAAGCTGACGACCGGTGGCCGGATCTCGAGCAGCAGTTCAAGCTTTTCATCGTCAAAACCCGGGCCGATCGGCGGAAGCCTCCGCGAGGGTTCGTCGAGCGACAGCTCCTTGTAGTAGGGCCGCAACCTGTCGATGACCTGGGTCAGTACGGCGTCGCTGGTGTCCGGTCTGGGAAAAACAAAGAAATTGAGGTTGAAAGGACGCTCGGTCGAGGCGCGCAGCTGGCGCGCAGCGGTGCGCAAGCCGTCCGGCAGCATCGATGCGCAGCCGAGCGATCCCAGCCCGCCGGCATTGCTCACCGCGGCGGCGAGTTCCGGAGTCGCCGAGCCGGCCATCGGAGCCTGGATGATGGGATGTTCGATCTTTAGGAGATCGCATAAACGACGGTTCGGCCACACGAGCGTTTTTCCTGTGTCGGGAAAGGAACACGCGCAGTCCATCATAGGCCTGGATCAAGACGGGGTCACCGGAATTGTGCGAGGCACGCTCCCACGCTCTCCCGCTCCACCAAGGGGCATTCAAGCTTGGTGATGGGATAGCGGCCGCGGCCGGGCGTCGGCGGTGCCTCCAATTGCTCGATCGCCCACTGGCCCATCGCCAGATGCGGCAGGATCGATGTGGTCAGCGGCGGGAAGAGGTGGCGGGCGATCTCCTCGTCGTCATAGCCGATCACGGAAATGTCGCCGGGGATATGCAGGCCCGCCTCCTTCAGCGCTTCGTAACAGCCGATTGCCGTGCGGTCGTTCTGGCAGAAGATGGCGGTCGGGCGGTCCTTCAGCGCAAGCAGCTTCACCGTCGCGGCATAACCGGCGCTGGCCGACCAGTCGCCCTCCACCACCAGGTCCGGATCGAAGGGGATGTCGGCGGTGGCCAAAGCGCGGCGATAGCCCTTCAGCCGATCCTGCGCCGCCTGCATCCAGGGCTCGCCGGTGATGGTGGCGATGCGGCGGTGGCCGCGGCTGATCAGATGCCGGGTGGAGCTCTGGCCGCCGGCGATCTCGGAAGGCACCACGGCCGGGAAGGCATAATCGGCGGTGTAGCAGTTGAGCAGGATGACCGGAATGTCGAGGCTGTAGAGGAACTCGGGCGCGGTGATCTCGCGGGTGAAGATGGTCATGTAGATCAGCGCCGAGAGGCCGCGCCGGGTGAGCGCCTGGATGGCACGCGGCTCCATGACGGCGTCACCCATGGTCTGCGCCACCAAGAGCACGTTGCCGGCATTCCACGAGGCCTGGCGCGCGCCCTCGATGGCCACAACCGCCTCGGGGCTGGTGGCGAGCTGGTCGACGGCAAAGCCGATGACGCCATCCAGCCCTTCGAAGGGCGTGACGGGCGGACGCAACGCTGAAAAGACCGGCGGCGAATAGCCCAGCGCTCTAGCTGCCTCGATCACGCGGTCGCGCGTCTGCTGCGACAGCCTGATGCCCGGCGAATTGTTGAGCACGAAAGAGACCGTCGCCTGCGAGCAGCCGGCGGCTCTCGCTATATCGGTCATGGTGACCCGGCCCTTGGGCTTGGCCGATGGCTTGCGGCGTCTGGACGTTTGCCGTGGATCGCGCAGTTGCGTCGGTTCGCTCATGGTCGTTCCCAAACCTGCCGGGCTGTTCCGCAAAGCCCGCCACCGAGCGGGTATGCTTATAACTATTACCACTAAAAAGGGCGTTGGCACCAGCCACGGCACGCGGCGACAAAATGGCCAAAAAGGTCAGCAAAGCTGTCAGTTTTCCCGAGTTTTGCCGACCCGACCAGCGCAAATCCTGCTTCCGCCGGCGCCCACCGCGGCACCCGGTTCGCCGTGGCTGGGGCGCCGGTCCGATCCCGCGACTAATACTATTTACTAATATCGGTAAGCGATCTACTGTCAACGCGTCGCCGGGCGAGCCGCGGCGACGGCATCTGGGAGGAGCGCAGGTTCGCTGCCCGGCAATTTGCCGGAAGAGGGCTGCCCTCATCCTCACGAAAATGTCAGACAAATCGGACTATTTACGAACGTCAAATCTGTGTCTAGTGTTTCGGTCGCGGCTGGATCGGCCCCGGACTTAGGTGCCAGACCCTTGAGGAGGAGGGCGTCCAGGCCGCAGCCGAGACAGCAGCGATGAGTTTCAAAAGGGAGGTTGAAGCATGAAATCCATGATACGCAACGCGTCCGTCGCCGCGGCGGCATTGGCTATTGGCCTGACGGCCAGCGCAGCCGTGCGCGCCGACGACAAGCCGACGCTGGCCTTCGTCGTCAACGGCGCGTCAGACTTCTGGAAGGCGGCGGAAGCCGGCGTGAAGAAGGCGCAGGGCGAACTGCCCGACTACAATCTCGAGCTGAAATATCCCGAGCAGTCGTCGGTCGCCATCCAGCAGCGGCTGATGGACGACCTGGTGACGGCCGGCGTGAAGGGCATCATGGTGTCGGCAGTCGACCCCAAGACCTCGACCGACGGGCTGAACAAGATCGCGTCCCAGACCGCTCTGTTCACCACCGATAGCGACGCCCCGCAGACCAAGCGCGTCGCTTATATCGGCTCGTCCAACGTCGATGCCGGCAAGCAGGCGGCCGAGATCGCCAAGAAGGCGATGCCGAACGGCGGCAAGTGCCTGGGCTTCGTCGGCCTGCTCGGCGCCGACAATGCCAAGGAGCGCATCGAGGGCATGAAGGAGGGGCTTGCCGGCAGCAAGATCGAGCTGGTGGACGTGCGGGGCGACGACATCGACCAGGCACGGGCCAAGAAGAATGTCGAGGACGCGCTGGTCGCCAGCCCCGACATCACCTGCATGGTCGGCTTCTACTCATACAATACGCCGCGCATCTATGAGGCGCTTCGCGACGCCGGCAAGCTCGGCCAGATCACCGTCGTCGGCTTCGACGACGATCCGATCACGCTGGGCGGCGTCAAGGAAGGCACGGTGGCCGCGACCGTGGTGCAGCAGCCCTTCGAATGGGCCTATCAGGGCATGAAGCTGATGGCCGCCTACCTCAAGGGCGACAAGTCGGGCATTCCGGCCAACGGCCTGATCATCGTGCCGACCAAGATCATCGGCAAGGACGATGTCGACGCCTATGCCGCCAACCTGAAGGCGATGGCCGGCAAGTAATCGATGCACAGTTGCGCCGGCCCAAGCTTCGCCTTGAGCCGGCGTCCGTATTGACGGGCCGCATGCGGCCCGTCAGTCTGCAGCCCACCGGCTGCCGATAAGCGCGATGAACAATGGCGTGATGAACTATTCCGACCCATCCATCGTCCAGTCCGCTCCGTTCCTGAGCCTCGCGGCCGTGCGCAAGACCTATCCCGGCGTCGTGGCGCTGGACGGGTTCTCGATGGAGGTCAGGCCGGGCGAGGTGATCGGGCTGGTCGGCGAAAACGGCGCCGGCAAATCGACATTGATGAAGATCCTCGGCGGCGTGACGCGGCCGGACAGCGGCACCGTCACCGTCGACGGCGTCGCGCATGACGGCTTGACCGTGGAAGCCAGCATCGGCTCCGGCATCGCCTTCGTGCATCAGGAACTCAACCTGTTCGAAAACCTCGACGTCGCCGCCAACATCTTCTTCGGCCGCGAGCCGCTGAAGGCCGGGCCGCTGAGGCTGGTCGACCGCGCCAAGCTGCGCGAGATGGTGGCGCCGCTCCTGAAACGCGTCGGCGCCAATTTCTCGGCCGACGCGCCGGTCGCCTCGCTGTCGCTGGCGCAGCAGCAGATGGTCGAGATCGCCAAGGCGCTGTCGATCAAGGCGCGGCTGGTGATCCTCGACGAGCCGACCTCCAGCCTGCCGATCGCCGAGACCGAAAAGCTGCTCGACGTGATCAAGGGACTGCGGGCGGAAGGCATCAGCGTCATCTTCATCTCGCACCGCCTGCACGAGGTCGAGCGCGTCGCCGACCGCGTCGTGGTGCTGCGCGACGGCATGCTGGCCGGCACGCTGCCGAAGAGCGACATCAATCACGACCAGATGGTCAAGCTGATGATCGGGCGCATGCTTAAGGAGCGCGAGAAAGCAGCGGAGGCCGGGCGCGCGCCCGGCGGCGTCGCGCTTTCGGCGACAGCGGTGCGCACCAGCGTCTATCCCGACCACCCGGTCGACCTGGCGCTTCGGCGCGGCGAAATCCTCGGGCTTGCCGGCTTGGTCGGCTCCGGCCGCACGGAGCTCGCGCGCGTCCTGTTCGGCATCGACGAGCGGCTCGGCGGCAGTGTCGCGCTGGACGGCAAGGCGCTCAATGTCGGATCGGCCGCCGACGCGGTGGCGAGCGGCATCTTCCTGGTGCCGGAAGACCGCAAGCTGACCGGCATCCTGCTCGATCTCTCGATCGCGCAGAACATTTCGCTACCCAATCTGCCGGCGCATGCGAAGCGCTCGCTGGTGTCGACCAGCGCGGAGCTCGCCACCGCCGAGAAGCAGAAGAGGGATCTCGGCATCAAGGCGCCATCGGTCCTGACCCGCACCGGCACGCTGTCCGGCGGCAACCAGCAGAAGGTGGTTCTGGCCAAATGGCTGGCGATGAACCCCAAGGTGATGATCCTCGACGAGCCGACGCGCGGCATCGATATCGGTGCCAAGGCCGAGATCTACGCGCTGATGCGGGCGCTGGCCGATGCCGGCGTCGCGGTGCTGATGATCTCCAGCGACATGGAAGAGGTGATCGGCGTCTCGGACCGCATCGCGGTCATGCATGAGGGGCAGATCTCCGGCATTCTCGACCGGGACGATTTCAGCCAGGAGAACGTGCTGTTGCTCGCGGTGGGCAAGAAGCCGAAGCTGGCGCAAGCCGCGGGAGGAGCGCAATGAGCAAGAAAGACCTCGGCCTGCTGGTCCTGATCCTGGTGGTCGGTGCGGTGGTCACGGCTATAAATCCGCGCTTCCTGTCGACGATCAATCTCGCCAACACCTCCAACCTGGTCGCGCTGTTCGGCATCCTTTCGATCGGCCAGGCCTTCGTCATTATCACCGGCGGCATCGAGCTTTCGGTCGGTTCGCTGATCGCGCTGCTCGGCACGCTGTTCATCGACTTCATCGCCGTGCGCGAGATGGACTGGCCGTTGGCCTTCGTGCTGATCATCGTGCTCGGCGCCATCATCGGCTTCGTGCATGGCTGGCTGATCACGCGGCTCAAGATGCAGCCCTTCGTGGTGACGCTTTGCGGCCTGCTGATCTACCGCGGCGTCGCCCGCTTCTACACCGCCGACGGCACGGCGGGCTTCGCTTTCGGCCAGAATTTCCCGGATCTCGAATTTCTGACCGCCGGCCGCTCCGGCGGGTTGCCGAATTCCTTCATCGCGCTGATCGTGATCGCCATCGTCATGTGGGTGGTGCTGCACCGCTCGGTGTTCGGACGCTATCTCTATGCCATCGGCAAAAATGAGGAAGCGGCGAAGTATTCGGGCATCCGCACCGGGCGCGTGGTGATCGCGGCATACGTGATCTGCGGTGTGCTGACGGCGCTGTCGGCGATCTACTTCGCCATGTACACGCGCTCGATCTCGCCGGCGAGTCACGGACAGTTCTATGAGCTCTACGCCATCGCCGCGGCGGTGCTTGGCGGCTTCTCGCTGCGCGGCGGCGAGGGCTCGCTGGTAGGCGTCATCCTCGGCACCGTGCTGCTGCAGGAACTGCAAAACCTCGTCAATCTGCTCGGCATCCCGTCCTCCCTGAACTTCGCGGTGATGGGCGGCGTGATCCTGATCGGCGTGCTGGTCGACCAGCAGTGGGGTGTGTTCCGCGCCCGGCGCCGGATGATGGAGGCGTCGCGCCGGAATGTCGCCGGCGCGCCGGCGGAGTAGCTTCCCTCGTCCGATCTCGGCAGGCAGCGGCGCAAATTTCAACTTCGCGTGCTGCACACATTTTTTGGACGTTGGCGCCGACATCAACAAGTCTCGGCTCAACCTCCCACTCGCAAGCCGGCATCACCTGAATCAATACACCTCAGATCATGTCCGAAAGGTCCGAGAACGCCATCGCCTTGCGCAGCACCTCGGCGAAACGCTCGCCGGCGATCTCTCTGGCGCCGCTGTTGTCGATGGAGGTGACGTCCGGCCCGGAAAGCGTCACGCTGGTGCTGCGCGCCAGACGCGCCAGCACCTCGCCGCGCGATTCACGGCCGCGCGCCGCCAGCCGCTCGGCGAGGATCTCCGGCGCCGCGGTGATCTCGACCACCGCCAGGTTTGCATAGCGCTCACGCAGCGCCGGGATGACGGCACGGGAGACGTTGGCCACCGCGACATGACCATTGGCGATCGCCCAATCGACATCGGCCGGCAGGCCATAGCGCAGGCCGTGCGCGTCCCAGCAGATGGCGAAGGCGCCGTCCGCTTCCGCCTCGGCGAAGGCGGCGTCGGCCAGCGTATCGTGGTCCTCACTGGCGGAGTCGCTCGGACGGGTGATGACGCGGCGGACGAACTCCAGCCGCGTCTCGCCGGCAAAATGCGCCTTGGCGTAGCCGATCACCGTGTCCTTGCCGGCGCCGCTCGGCCCGACCACCGCGACGAACACGCCGTTGCGGATCGGAAGGGTCTCGGTGAGCTCGCGTTCGATCAGCGCAGAAACCATCATGCGACGCGCCTGCCCTGACGCCAGACGTTGCGCACGACCGGCACATGCTGGTCGACGCGCACGCGCACGAGGTCGGCGCGCCGGCCGGGCTCGATGACACCGCGATCGCTAAGGCCGACCGCTTCCGCTGGGTTCTTCGAGACCATGGCGACCGCCTGCGGCAGCGAAATGCCTTCCACGACATCGCCGAGGAAGAAGGCGGACTGGATCAGGCTGAAGGGGATATAGTCGGACGACAGGATGTCGAGCAAACCGTCGCCGGCAAGCGAGCGCGCCGACACATTGCCCGAATGCGAGGAGCCGCGCATGACGTTGGGCGCGCCCATCAGCACGCCGAGGCCTGCCGCCTTCGAGGCCCTCGCCGCCTCCTCGGTGGTCGGGAATTCGGCAACGCGCACGCCTTGCTCCACCGCCTCGTCGACATGGCCGGCCGTCGCATCGTCGTGGCTGGCAAGCACGATGCCGCGCTCGCGGCAGGCGGCGGAAATGAAGACGCGGTTCGGCCCGGAATTCTTGGCCGATTCGGCCATACGCTTCGCGCAGAATTTCTGGAAGTCGCGGTCGGTGAGCTTCAGCTTGCGCTGGTAGTAATAGGCGTAGGTCTCGAGATCGACGAACTGGCGCTGGCCCGGCGCATGGTCCATCAGCGAGGCGAGCTTCAACCTGTCGTCGGTCTCAAAATTGGCGAAGGCCTCGAGGCAGTCCGGCGCCGAGACCTCGCAGCGCAGATGGATGAAGTGGTCGGCCCTGAGCCGATCCTGGCGCATGCTGTCCTCGATCGCGTCGGCGAGCTTGCGCACGTCGTCGGACTTCAGGTCGGCATCCTCGTCCATGCCGACACGCAGGGCGTCGAGCACCGTGGTGATGCCGGCGGTCGCCACCTGCGCATCATGGGCGAGCACGGCGGCGATCGGGTTCCAGCGCACTTTCGGACGCGGCGCGTAATGGCCTTCGAGGTGATCGGTGTGCAGCTCGACGAGGCCCGGGATGATGTAGTCGCCGCCCATGTCCTCGCCGGTGCGGGCCGCACCCGGCTCGATCGCGGCGATCAGTCCATCGCGCAGCAGCAGCGAGCCCGCGACGATCTCGTCGGGCAGCACGATGCGGGCATTGTTCAAAACGGTCTCGGCGGTCATTTCAGCAGTCCTATCTGAGGCGGGCGGACATCAGGCGGTTTTTCTGGCCGGGCCGCGTCCAAGCACGTGGTGCGAGAGCACCATGAATGGCGCGCCCGGTTCGGTTTCGACGAACAGCGTCAGCGCATCCACCGGCACCGGACGCGGCAGCACATCCGCGAACAGGCTGTCGATTGCAGCGCGAAGGCGCGGGCTTTCCTGTGGCCCGACCCGTCCGGAGAGCGTCATGTGGAAGCGGAACGTCTCGAAGACGTAGGGATAACCCCACTGGCAGAGGTTGCGAAACTCATCCGGCTTCAGCGAGTCTGGGCTGCGGCGCTCGATCTCGGCCTCGGTCAGCGGCGCGCGGAAGCGGTCGAAAGCGCGCACGACCTCGCCGGCGAAACTGTTGAGCGGCTTGAAAGGACTTTCCGGCACCAGCGCGAAAAAGCCGTCGATCTGGCCGACGACCAGACGCGGGATGACGACTGGTGGCGTGGCCTCGGCGAAATCGTCGAGCGCCGCCCGCAGCGAGGCTTCCGTTTCGCTCGGCGCCAGCCGGAACGGCGCCTTCAGCGTCGCGTGGAAGCCATAGCGCCGTGCCGAGGCGGTGTGGAAGGCAACTTCCGCCGCCGACAGGTCACCCACACCCTCGACCGGCCGCGTCGGCGCGCCGAACGGGTCGCGCCCCAGCCAGTTGGCGGCGATCCGCGCCAGCGGCTCATCCTGCCTCGGGGTAAAGTAAATGGCATAGCGCATCGAAAATCCTCGTCAGACCCGCTGCCATAGGTGGTTTCCATGACGGATTGACGAAGCTTTCATGGGTTTTCGAAGGCAACCCAGGCTCCGGCGGTCCTTAGCCGACGATTTTCCCGAACTGGACCAACAGGTTGAGCGCTATGAAAAATCTCACGCCTTCATCAGCCACTCATGCTCGGCGGCGTTGTGGAATTTCCATGTCCGCTTCGGGCCGGCCATGACGTTGAGATAATAGAGATCGTAGCCGTGGCAGGCCGCACACGGGTGGTAGCCCTTCGGCACCAGCACGACATCGCCGTCCTCGATCGCCATCGCCTCGTCCAGATCGCGCACTCCATTCCTGTCGGCGTCGGTGTAGACGCGCTGGAAGGCGAAACCCTGCGGCGGGTTGAGGCGGTGGTAATAGGTCTCCTCGAGATAGGACTCGGCCGGCAGATTGTCCTGGTCGTGTTTGTGCGGCGGATAGCTGGAGGTATGGCCGCCGGGCGTGATGACCTCGACCACCAGCAGCGAGTCGGCCGGCTTGCCCTCGGGCAGGATGTTGGTGACGTAACGGGTATTGGTGCCCTTGCCGCGCACTTCCTGACCGAGATCGTCGGGCGCAATGACGCGGGCGGGCAGGCCGCCGCCAAGACCGGGCGCCGAGCAGACCGCAAGCTCCAGTTCGGTGTCGGCGGTCACCGACCAGTCGGAGCCTTGCGGCACATAGACCGACCAGGGTTTGCCCTCGAAGGGCGACATGCGCTCACCGAGCAGGCCGAGATCCTTGCCGCCGGCCGCAGCCTGGCCCTTGCCGGTGACGAACACCAGGCAGACCTCGCGCTCGCCCGTCTTGCCGGCGGCCGTCTCGCCCGGCCGCAAGCGGTGGAGATCGAAACCCACGTAAGTCCAGCCCGCGCTTTGCGGGGTGACGTGGGCGACGTGGCCGTGGCCCTTGTCGGCCTTGACGAGCAGTTTCGACATTTTTGTCTCCTGGGTCATTCCTTCGGCTCGGCCGGAGGCTTGGGCTCCTCGGCCGGCTTGTAGAGGTAGAAGAACTGCCACACCGCGTAACCGGCGAAGCCGAGCGCGATTACCCCCCAGAACGGCGTGCCGGAGGCGAATTCGATCACCGACCAGATTAGGCAGACGGCGACGACGGCAATGCGCCGCCACAGCGGTCGGAAGAAGGGGTGCTCATAGTCTTTCATCGCGCCAATCCGGGACTTGTCCAAACGCATCAGATAGACCGAGCGGCCGGACGAATCCACTCGTTTAGGCCGGGAAGCCCTGCGTCTCGACCGTATAGCCGGCGGCCGTCATCACCCGCATCAGCTCCTTATGGCCGACCTCAGCCATCCTCAGCGGCGGGTTCTTTTTCGGATCCTGCTCGGCCTCGACCACGAACCAGCCTTCATAGCCGTAGTCGGCGAAGCGCTGGACGATCGCGCCGAAATCGAGCGAGCCGTCGCCGGGCACGGTGAAGGCGCCGAGCGCGACGGCATCGAGGAAGGACTGTTTCGTGCGGTCGAGCCCGTCGATCACGTTCATGCGCACGTCCTTCACATGGACGTGGTTGATGCGCTTGTGGTGGTTGTCGATGGCGCGCAACACATCGCCGCCGGCGAAGGCGAGGTGGCCGGCATCGAGCAGCAGCGGGATGCCCTCGCCGGAATGATGCATGAAGGAATCGAGTTCCGGCTCGGTCTCGATCACGGCCGCCATGTGATGATGGTAGGAAAGCGGCATACCCTGGTCGGCGCACCATTCGCCGAATTCGGTGACGCGGCGGCCATAGGCCTTCATCTCGTCGCCGGAAAGCCGTGGCTTGGTGGCAAGAGGCTTGGAGCGGTCACCCTGGATGGAGCGGCCGACCTCGCCATAGACGATGCAGGGCGCGTTGACCGCCTTGAACAGGTCGATCATCGGCTGGATGCGATCCTTGTTGCTTGCCAGGTCCTCATCGACCAGCGTGCCGGAGAACCAGCCGCCGCAGAGCGTGACGTCGGCCTCTTTCAGGATCGGCAGCATCACCTTCGGGTCGTTGGGGAAGCGGCGGCCCATCTCCATGCCGGTGAAGCCGGCCGAGCGCGACTGGCGCAAACACTCCTCCAACGACACATCATCGCTCAATTCCACGAGATCGTCGTTCCACCACGCGATGGGAGACATGCCCAGTTTGGCTTTCAAGTCGTCACTCCAGGTTCGGATCGTTCAACTTTCGCTCGTCGGCGCTGCCCTCATCCGCCTGCCGGCACCTTCTCCCTGGAAATGACGGGGAGAAGGGACAGGCTTCAGCGGTGGCGGCCCCCTGCTCCCCGTTCTTCACGGGGAGCAGGGCAAGGGTGAGGGGCAGCGCCAGCTTCAATCACCTAAGCTCTGCATGAGCTTTTTCTCGTCATACGCCTTGCGCGCGGCGTTCACCTGCGGCCGCGACGAGACTTCCGGCACGGCAACATCCCACCAGTGGCCGCCGGCCTCGGTCGACACCAGCGGATCGGTGTCGATGACCAGCACGGTGGTCTTGTCGTGGCCCTTCGCCTTGGCTAGCGCCGTCTCGAGTTCAGCAATCGAGGCCACCTTCTCGGCGACGGCACCGAGGCTTGCCGCATGGGCGACGAAGTCGACGTCGGGCATCACCTCGTGGCGAGCGTCCTTCAAAAGATTGTTGAAGCTGGCGCCGCCGGTCGCCATCTGCAGCCGGTTGATGCAGCCATAGCCGCGATTGTCGAGCAACACGATGGTGAGTTTCAGGCCGAGCATCACCGACGTCGCGATCTCGGAGTTGAGCATCAGATAGGAGCCGTCGCCGACCATGACGACGACTTCCTGGTCGGGTTTCGCCATCTTGACGCCGAGTCCGCCGGCGATCTCGTAGCCCATGGTCGAGAAGCCGTATTCGGCGTGATAGGAACCGGGCGCGCCCGCTTGCCAGAGCTTGTGCAATTCGCCGGGCAGCCCGCCGGCGGCATGCAAAAGCGTGACGCCCGAGCCCATCACGCGTTGCACGGCGCCGATCACCTGCGCGTCGGAGGGATAGGCGGCGTTGGTCGAGGCCGTCACCTTGGCGGCGGCAGCCTGCCATTCCGTCTTGCCCTTCAGCGCATTGTCGGTCCAGGCGGTCGGCGCCTTCCAGCCCTTCAGCGCGGCGGAAAGCTCGGCGAGCCCTTCGGTGGCGTCGGCAACCAGCGGCAGCGCCCAGTGCTTGCCGGCATCGAAGACCTGGGTATTGAGCCCGATGATGGTGCGGCCGGCATTCTTGAACAGCGCCCAGGAGCCGGTGGTGAAGTCCTGCAGCCTGGTGCCGACGGCAAGAACCACATCGGCCTCTTCCGCCAGCCGGTTGGCCGCTGATGTGCCGGTGACGCCGACGGCCGCCATGTTGAGCGGATGATCGTCGGGCAGCGAGGATTTGCCGCCTTGCGTCTCGCAAACCGGAATGCCGGCGCCCTGCACCAGCTTGGCCAGCTCTCCGGAAGCCTGCGAATAGAGGACGCCGCCGCCGGCGATCACCAGCGGCTTCTTGGCGTTCTTCAGGGCCGCGACGGCGACGGCCAGTTCGTTGCGATCCGGGCGCAGCCCGCGCGGCGTCCAGACGCGCTCGGCAAACAGGCTTTCCGGATAATCATAGGCCTCCGCCTGCACGTCCTGGCAGAGCGAAAGCGTGACCGGGCCGCATTCGGCCGGATCGGTCAGCACCTGCATGGCGCGGTTCAGCGCCGGGATGATCTGCTCCGGCCGCGTGATGCGGTCGAAATAGCGCGAGACGGGGCGGAAACAGTCGTTGACGCTCGCCGTGCCGTCGGAGAAATCTTCGGCCTGCTGCAGCACCGGGTCGGGCAAGCGGTTGGCGAAGACATCGCCGGGAAGCAGCAGCACCGGTAGGCGATTGACGTGGGCGAGCGCCGCAGCCGTCACCATGTTGAGCGCGCCGGGGCCGATCGAGGTGGTCGCGGCCATGAAGCGGCGGCGGAAATTCGCCTTGCCGTAAGCAATCGCCGCATGCGCCATCGCCTGCTCGTTATGGGCGCGGAAGGTCGGCAGCTCGTCGCGGACCTGGTAGAGCGCCTCGCCGATGCCGGCGACATTGCCGTGGCCAAAGATCGCCCAGACGCCGCCGAAGATCGGCGCCTTCTTGCCGTCGATCTCGGTCATCTGGCGGCTGAGAAAGCGGGTCAGCGCCTGCGCCATCGTCAGGCGAACGGTGTTGGTCATTGTCGTTTCCTCCGGCTTTCCCTGTGCCGCCTAATATGCTGCCCGTTCTTCTTATGCTGCTTTGCGGCCGCGCGCTGCAAGCCATGCCTCGGTCAATTGCTCGAAGCGCGAGGCCATGTCGGCGACAGCCTCGTCATCCGAGATCTTGCCGGCCAGCCATTGTTCGGCGGCATTGACAAAGATGGTGCGACCGACCGCAAATCCCTTGACGACCGGCGCATTGGCCGTGGCGGCAAAGGCTGCGACCAGCTCGTCCTGCGGCGCCTCCAGACCGAGCAGCACGACGCCGCGGCACCACGGATCGTGCTTGACGATCACCTGCTCTATCCTGGCCCAGGCGCCTGCCGAGGCCTGCGGCTCGAGCTTCCACCAGTCGGGCTTGATGCCCAGCGCATAGAGTTCTTCAAGGGCGTGCGGAATGGTGGTGTCGTCGAGCGTGCCGTGCTTGCCGGCGATGATCTCGACGAGCAGTTCCCTGCCGACTTTCCGCGCCGCCTCGAACAGGGTCCGCAGTTTTTGCTGCTGCTCTGTCTTCAGCGCCTCCGGATCATCCGGATGATAGAAGCAGAGGCACTTGATGCAATGGTCGACCGGCCATTCGGTGAGCTGCGAGCCGATGTCCTGCGAAAACTCGAAGCGCAGCGGCCGCGATCCGGGCAGCTCGACCGGCCGACCTAACCAGGCAAAGGGATGGCGGGCGAACTCGAACATGGCATCGCGGCCGTATTTCTCATCGATCAGCATGCCGTAGCCGTCGCGGCCGGCGGCGACCTTGGCCGCCGCCTTGACGGTGAGCACCTTGAAGTCGGGGACGCGCGAGACATCTGCACCGACCCTGGCGGCGACATCTTCCAGCTGGACGCGATGGTCGCAAGCGAGCGCCATCAGCGAAGGGATGTCGCGCCGGCGCGTCGTCGCCCAGTGGATGTGGTTGATCGCCTCGTCCTTGCGCAGCGCCAGATGCTTGCTGCCGTGCTTCAGAAAGAACTGCAGCTCTTCGAAGGTGGGATATTCCGGCGCGCACAGCAGGCGCGACACGGCGAAGGCGCCGCAGGCATTGGCCCAGGTCGCCGCCGTGGCAAAGCTTTCGCCGCCGAGCCAGCCGCGCAGGAAGCCCGACATGAAGGCGTCGCCGGCGCCGAGCACGTTGTAGATCTCGATCGGGAAGCCCTCGCCGACGACGCCGTCCTCGAGGTCGTCGCTGATCGGCCCGTCATAGACGATGCAGCCTTTGGCACCGCGCTTGAGCACGATGGTAGCGGCCGACAGCGTGCGGATCGTCTTAAGCGCGCTCAGACAATCGTCGGCGCCGGAGGCGATCATGATTTCCTCCTCGGTGCCGACGATGAGGTCGCAATCGGGCAGCACCGTCTTCAGCTGCGCCGAGACCCGGTCCGACTTGACGTAGCGCTCGAAGCCCTCGGCATGGCCGGCGAGCCCCCAGAGGTTCGGGCGGTAGTCGATGTCGAACACGACCTTGCCGCCCTTGGCCTTCACCAAACGGATCGCCTTGCGCTGTGCGGCATCCGAGTTGGGACGCGAGAAATGGGTGCCGGTGACGACCACGGCGCGCGCCGAGGCGATGAAAGCCTCGTCGATGTCCGCTTCGGCGAGCGCCATATCGGCGCAATCCGAACGATAAAAAATCATCGGCGAGACGCCTTCGTCCTCGACGGAAAGCAGCACCAGCGCCGTCAGCCGTTCCTTGTCGGTCTTCAGGCCGTCGACCGAGACGCCCTCACGCCTGAGCTGCTCGCGGATGAAACGGCCCATCTGCTCGTCGCCGACGCGAGTGAGCAGCGCCGAGCGCAGGCCGAGCCTTGCCGTGCCGACGGAGATATTGGCCGGGCAGCCGCCGACCGACTTGGCGAAGGAGGTTATGTCCTCCAGACGCGAGAAGATCTGCTGGCCGTAGAGATCGACAGAGGCGCGGCCGATCGTGATGACGTCGAGCGGCGGATATTTCGCTTCCACGGCTTCGCTCATTCGAACCTCCCATCGGCTTTGTTGTGCAGAGCAGCGTCCTTTTGGGCAGCACGCGCGAACGGCGGCGTGACACCGTCAATATGAAATAATAATTCCAATCCATAGTCAATATGGAATGAGTGTTCCCTGATGGAAAAACGCCCGTTCGGGGCCGCTCAGGCCTTGCGCTTGCGGCCGGCGTCGCGCCGCTTTTCGCCGACGGCAACGGTCAGCGCCATGGCAAGCGCCATCGTTGCCGACAAAGAGCGGAAGCCGCCGAAATCGGATTCGGCCACCTCGAACCAGACCTTGGCGAATTGGGCGAGCGGCGAGAACGAGCTGTCGGTGATGGCGACGATGGGCACGCCCTGCTCGGCGATCGAGCGCGTCTCCTCGATGGTCGCAGGCGCGTAAGGCGAGAAGCTGATGGCGATGACGGCGTCGCGCGGCGTGGCGAAGCCGATCATCTCGGCATTCAAGCCCGCGGCCGACTCGATCAGTTGGTTGCGGATCTTGAGCTTGCCAAGCGCGTAGGCGATGTAGGAGGCGACCGGATAGGAGCGGCGCTTGGCCAGCACATAGATTGTCTCGGCCTTTGCCAGCAGCGTGATCGCCTGTTCGAAATGCGCATCGTTCAGCGCGCGCGAAATGTCGCTGAGCGAGGTGCTGGCGGCAGCCACGAAGCCGTCGAAGATCGCCCGGTGTCCAGCGCCTTCCTCGGCCTTGGCGCGCAGTGCCGCCAACCGCTCGTCATAGGAGGAATTGCGTTCGCGCAGCCGCTCGCGAAACACCTGCTGCAGGCTGGTGAAACCGTCGAAGCCGAGCTGCTGGGCGAAGCGGATCAGCGTCGAGGGCTGGACGCCGGCGGAAGCCGCGATACTCGCCGCCGTGCCGAAGGCGATGTCGTCGGGATTGTCCAGCGCATAGGCGGCGATCTGCGCGATGCGCTTGGGCAGACTGGTGCGCCGCTCCAGGATCGTCGTGCGCAAGGTCTCGAAATCGCGAGGCACCCGTCCGTCCATCGTCGCTCCGCCTACGGCCATGCTGGTGTTCCCTCTCCTGCCTCATCATAGCGGTTTCGCGCAAGAACACCATAAAAAATGATTTGGACGTTCCATTCTCGGCTGAAATGGATTAATTCATCCATGCGAATTCTTCCCCTTCAGCGGAGACAATCGACATGGTCGGAGTGGGCCTCATCGGCACGGGCTTCATGGGCAAGTGCCACGCCATTGCCTGGAACGCGGTCGGCACCGTCTTTCCCGATGTCGAGAAGGCGAGGCTGGTGCATCTGGGTGAGGTCAATGACGAGCTTGCAAAGCGCAAAGCGGCCGAGTTCGGCTTCACTCGAGGCTCGGGCGACTGGCGTGCCGTCGTCAACGATCCGGAGGTCGATGTCGTGTCGCTGACCACGCCCAATCAGTTCCATCCGGAAATGGCGATCGCCATCCTCGAAGCCGGCAAGCACCTGTGGTGCGAGAAGCCGATGGCACCGAGTTTTGCCGAGGCCGAGGCGATGGCAAAGGCAGCGACCAAAACCGGCAAGGCTGCCGTGCTCGGCTACAACTACATTCAGAACCCGGCCATCCGCCATATCGGCGCGTTGCTCGAGGAAAAGATCATCGGCGACGTCAATCTCGTTCGCATCGAGATGGACGAGGATTTCATGGCCGATCCCGAGGCGCTGTTCTTCTGGAAGCATGAGGCGGCTTCCGGTTATGGCGCGCTCGACGATTTCGCGGTGCATCCGCTGTCGCTGATCAAAGTGCTGTTCGGCCGCGTCGCTCGCGTCATGTGCGACATGGCGAAACCCTATGCCGACCGGCGCGTCGCCTCCGGCGGCCGCCGTGCGGTCGAGACCTACGATATCGCCAGTGTTCTGATGCATCTGGAGAACGGTGTCGCCGGTACGCTGCTGGTCAACCGCTCGGCCTGGGGCCGCAAGGGCCGTATCGCCCTCCAGATCTTCGGCTCGAAAGGCTCGATCCTCTACGACCAGGAGCGAATGAACGAGTTCCAACTTTATCTGACCGCCGACCGGCCGACCGAGCAGGGCTACCGCACGATCCTGCTGGCGCCGCACCACAAGCCCTACGATTCCTTCGTGCCGGCGCCCGGCCACGGCCTCGGCTTCAACGACCTTAAGATCATCGAATGCCGCGAGCTTTTGATGCGGATCGCCGGCAAGCCGGCGCGGACCATCGACTTCGACGAGGGGCTGGAGATCGAGCGGACCGTGCATGCGATGGCGCGTTCGTTCCAGGAACAGCGCTGGGTGGATGTGAGGTGAGCTGGCCCCCCTTCAGGTGCCGGCGGCGGCTGCTGCATTGATCTCCCAGCCGTCCACCCAAACCTGCCGCAGTTGATCGCCTTCGCCTTTGAACCATAGGCCGGTCGGCTGGCAATCCTCGATGCGGTCGCTGCGGAAATTGCGGATGGCCTGGCGCAGTTCGCACCAAGCGACGATGTTGGCGGTCTCGGCGTAGTAGATCAGCGCGATCGGACGGACGATACGCTGTGTGTCGCGGCCGGCTTCGTCGCGGTAGGCGAGGTCGAGCTTCTCCTCGTCGCGGATGGCGCGGCGCACCAGCGCCAGATCGACCGCCGCGGCCGCAGGCGAAAAACCCCAGGCATGAAGAGCGTTGGCGTCGAGCGTCTGGCGCAAGGGCGGTGGCACGGCGCCGGCGATCTTCGCGCCGACGCGCTTTGCCGCCTGCTTGAGCTCGTCGTCGCCGGTGCGTTCGAGCAGCGCCAGCGACAGCACGATCGCCTCCATCTCCTCGATCGAAAACATCAGCGGCGGCAGGTCGAAGCCGGGGCGCAGGATATAGCCTATGCCGCGCCCGCCCTCGATCGGCACCCGCATCGCCTGCAGCGCTGCGATATCGCGATAGACCGAGCGCACCGTCACTTCCAGCTGCTCGGCGATCGTCGCCGCGGTCACCGGCTTCTTGGCCAGCCGCAGGATCTGGATGATTTCGAACAGGCGCGAGGCCTTGCGCATTTTTCCACTCGATCGAAACGCAACTGACACACCCCCGTCAGTTGGGATGACCTATAGGGCCGCGCATCAGTTTGAAAATCAACAGATTCCTCAGCGTCCTTGGCGGGCGCTGCGACAGGCAACTGACATGAGTTACACGGAAAATCTCTGGCTATTCTTCATCCTGCTGTTCGGCATCATCGCCGTTCCAGGCATGGACATGCTGTTCGTGCTGACCAATGCGCTGACCGGGGGGCGCGACAGGGGGCTGGCGGCGACCGGCGGCATTATGCTCGGCGGCGTAGTGCATACGTTGAACGGGGCGATCGGCGTCGGGCTGCTGATTCATTTCGTGCCGGTCCTGTTCAAACCGCTGCTGATCGCCGGCGCCGCTTACATGGCCTATATCGGAATTTCGCTGATGCGCAGCTCGATCACCGTCAGCGATGACGGGCCCGCCGGCAGCCGCTCCGCCTGGAAAGCCTTTCGCCAGGGATTGGTCACCTGCCTGATCAACCCCAAGGCCTATCTGTTTATCCTTGCCGTCTATCCGCAGTTCCTGAAGCCGGTTTACGGTCCGATCTGGATGCAGGCGACCATCATGGGACTGCTGACTGTCGTCACACAAGCAGGAATCTACGGCGGCCTCGCCATCACCGCCGGGCGCAGCCGGGCGCTTCTGGTCGGCAATCCGCGGGCAACGGTCATTGCCGGCCGTGCGGCCGGGCTGCTTCTATTCGCGGTCTCGGTATTCACCGCATGGGAGGGGCTGGGGGCCGCGTGAACGCCGCCCTCGCCAGGGTTGTCAGGCGGCGCCCTGACGGGTGGCGAGCAGTTCGCGCTTCACCGACCGGCGCCACTCGACGGCGCCGGCAAGTCCGTGCAGCACCGTTTCGGTGGTCGCCCAATCGATGCAGCCGTCGGTGATGCTCTGGCCGTAGGTGAGCTGCTTGCTGGGCACGACGTCCTGACGGCCCGCGACGAGATTGCTCTCGATCATGACTCCGATGATGCGCTCGTCGCCCGCTGCGACCTGGCCCGCCACGTCGTGCGCGACTTTCGGCTGGTTCTCCGGCTTCTTGCCGCTGTTGGCGTGGCTGACATCGATCATCAGGCGCGGCGCGATGCCGATGCGGCCGAGCTCCGCGGCGGCCGCGTCGACGCTTGCCGTGTCGTAGTTCGGCGCTACGCCGCCACGCAGAATGACATGGCAGTCTTCGTTGCCGGTCGTCGCCGCGATCGCGCTGCGGCCGCCCTTGGTCACCGCCATGAAATGATGCGGCTGCGCAGCGGACTTCACCGCCTCGCCGGCGATTCTCAGATTGCCGTCGGTGCCGTTCTTGAAGCCGACCGGGCAAGAGAGGCCCGACGCCAGCTCGCGGTGGATCTGGCTTTCGGTCGTGCGCGCGCCGATGGCGCCCCAGGCGACGAGGTCGGCGATGTATTGCGGCGTCGTCATGTCGAGGAATTCGGTCGCCGCCGGCAGGCCGAGATTGTTGACGGCGGAAAGCACGTTGCGCGCCATCCGCAAGCCTTTGTCGATGTTGAAGCTGCCGTCGAGGTCGGGATCGTTGATCAGGCCCTTCCAGCCAACCGTGGTGCGCGGCTTCTCGAAATAGACGCGCATGACGATCTCGAGCCGGTCGGCCAGGGCCTCGCGCAGCGCCGCCAGACGGCTGGCGTAGTCCACGGCGGCGACCGGATCGTGGATGGAACAAGGGCCGACGATGACGACCAGTCGATCGTCGGCCCCGGTCAGGATGGAATGGATGGCGTTGCGTGACGCAGCAACGGTGCGCGTCGCCGTGAGCGAGCGCGGTATCTCGCGCATCACGTCGTCCGGCGTGCTCAGGACTTTGAGTTCCTTGACCCGTAGGTCGTCTGTGGTGGTCAACACGGCTTTCTGCTCCTGGTTAGGAGACCTGCCGGCTGAAACGAAAAAGCCGCCAGGTCTGGCGGCTTTTCGGATTAGATGCTGCAATCTTCAGATCGAGCGCAATCCTCCCGCCGCCAGCGAGCTACCGTAGCTAAAGTACCAAAACGAGGCGGTCAGGTGGATCATGCGGCTCATATAGTCGATGCCGAGGCGCTTGTCACGTCCCCATGAAGCTAAGCATTTGCTTGGTTTGCGCCGTGCTCCGTGGCCTCGGGAAAAATAGAGCATCATGCAGCGGTTCACGGTTCATGCAGACCATGGATCGAAAAGTTCGATTGCAAAGCCTTCGAAATCCTTCGAATTACGCGTTGCCAAGGTGAGCTGCTTCGCAATCGCGGTGGCGGCGATCAGACCGTCCATCGACGACAGACCGCGACCGCGGCGCTTGGCAATGCCCATCAGGTCGCCCCAGGCCAAGGCAACGGCTTCGTCCACCGGCAAAACCCTTTGCTCGAAGCGCTGCGGCAAATCTCGAGCGAGCCATTCGGCCAGTGCCTCTCGTTTGCGGCCCTCATCCATGAGGGAAACGCCGCGCCGGATCTCGGCGATCGACACGACGCTGATGAATGATCGATCCTCATCAAGCCCGTCCAGCCACTTTAGAACGCCTACATCCGGCGCCGGCCTCGTCACCTCTGACAGGACATTGGTATCGAGCAGAAGCCTCAAAGCGGCTGATCACGCGGTTCGTCGGGTTGACGCTCAAGGTCGAGATCGGCGCCGCGCAGCGGCGACTCCAGGAGGAACTCCGCAAGCGTTCCTTTGCGGGCGGTCTTCCGCCGCCATTCCTCTGCGGACACGACGACAACGCTTGGTTTGCCGTTACGGGTGATCGTCTGAGGCGAAGATTGCGCCCGATCTATTACCTCCGAGAGCCGGGCCTTTGCCCCAGCGACCGTCCAGCTCGTATCTTCTTTCGGTCCGGGCAGCATCTCAATCTCATGACTACTCTGACCATCTTGACTATACCGGAATAGCGATGCTGCGGCAACAGGGGCTCTCAGGGGCCGCGTACCTTTGGGCGCACGAGGCTGATCACATCTCCACCCATAGCTGGCCGGCTTCTGGCGTAAGGCTACTCGTGTCACTACTCCCCGATCACGCCAGCTATGTTTTGATCATAATCAACCAGCGAGCCGGTCATGACGCCGGCCTGCGGGCTGAGCATATAGGTGATCAGCCGGGCAAGCTGCGCCGGCTTGACCAACTGGCCCATCGGCTGCGCGGCCTCGGCCTTTTCCAGCCAGTCGTCCGGCGCATCGTGCCACTTCTTCTGCACGATCGCCTCGCCCTCGGTATCCATCCAGCCGGGCAGCACCGCGTTGCAGCGGATGCGGTTTTTCCGGTAGGAGCTGGCGACATTCTTGGTCAGCGTCATCAGCGCGCCCTTGCTGGTCGAATAGGGCGTCAGGAAGGACTGGCCGGCATGCGCCGACATCGACAGCACGTTGACGATCGAGCCCGGCGCCCTGCGCTCCAGGAGATGCGCGACGAGGCCTTGCATCAGGAAAAAGGGGCCGCGCACATTAGTGTCGAAGATCTGGTCGAAAAGCTCTTCCGATGTCTCGACCAACGAGCCGCGGGCCGAAGTGGCGGCGGCGTTGACCAGCGCGTTCAAAGTGCCGAAATGCGCGAGCGCCGTTGCGACGGCGCGCTTGCAGTCGGCGACCTTGGCGACATCGGCGCTGATGAAGATGGCATCGACACCGTTCTTCTTGAGCGCTGCGACCGCCTTGTCACCTTTGTCCTGCGAGCGGCCGACCAGCGCCAGCGCGCGGCAACCCTCGTCGGCCAAGGCTTCCGCCACGGCGAAGCCGATGCCCTGCGCGCCGCCGGTGACGATGGCGCGCGTTTCTGAATTGCGACCGGCTAGACCGTTCATCGCTCTGGCTCCTGTAATCGAGTTTCAAACCTTCAGGCGACGCGGACGGTCTTGCCTGTCTTGGCAGACTCCAAGGCGGCATCAGCCAGCTTCAAGGCGACCAGCCCGTCCTTGCCGCTCGGCGCCGCCTTCTTGCCGGCAGTCGCGGCGGCGATGAAGGAAGCGATCTCGTTGGCGTAGGCGTCGATGTAGCGGGTCATGAAGAAATCGTGCAGCGGCGGGCGCGTGTAGCCCTTGTCGTTGGCGAGTTCGATCGACACCGGCCGCTGATTCTCGGCCGCAACCATGCCCTTCGAGCCGTGCGCCTCGATGCGCTGGTCGTAGCCATAGGTGGCGCGGCGCGAGTTGGAGATGACGGCCTGCTTGCCGGACGCGGTTTCCAGAATGACGCTGACGGAGTCGAAATCGCCCGCTTCGCCGATCTTCTTGTCGACCAGCACCGAGGCGTGCGCGCTGACGGCAACCGGCTCTTCGCCGAGCAGGAAGCGCGCCATGTCGAAATCATGGATGGTCATGTCGCGAAAAATGCCGCCGGATCGCGCGATGTAGTCGAGCGGCGGCGCGCCCGGATCGCGCGAGGTGATGGTGACCATCTCGACATCGCCGATGGCGCCGTCGTCGATCGCCTTGCGGACGGCGGCGAAATGCGGGTCGAAGCGGCGGTTGAAGCCGACCATCAGCGTAGCGCCGGCCTTGTCGACCACGGCCAGGCACTGCTCGACGCGCTTGACGTCGAGGTCGATCGGCTTCTCGCAGAAGATCGCCTTGCCGGCCCTGGCGAAGCGCTCGATGAGGTCGGCGTGAGTGTCGGTCGGCGTGCAGATGATGACGGCGTCGATGTCCTTGGCCTGCTCGATGGCGTCGATGCTGCGCACCTCGGCCCCATAGGCGGAGGCAAGCTCCGTCGCCGCTTTCTCCAAGGCGTCCGCCACGGCCACCAGCTTGGCCTGCGGGTTTGAGGCTACGGCGCGGGCATGCACCTTGCCGATACGGCCGGCGCCGAGAAGAGCGAAGCGGAGAGTCATGGAATGTCCTTTGAGGGTGGCTCTAAAACGTGTCCGCGCCGGCCGGCGCGGACGATTTGGTCTGGTCCCGTCGTGGCGCCTGGTCAGGCGGCCTGAAGCTCCGCCTGCCCGGTCTTGGCGCCGGTGATGTAAGCGACGATGTCGTTGCCGTCGGTGTCCTGCTTGCGCAAATTGGCGACGATGCGGCCGCGCCGGAAGACGACGATGCGGTCGACCAGGTCGAAGACCTGGCGCATGTTGTGGCTGATCAGGATCAGCGGCTCGCCGTTCTCCTTCAGCGTGCGGATGATGTTTTCGACCTGCGCCGTTTCCTGCACGCCAAGCGCTGCGGTCGGCTCGTCCATGATGATCAGCTTGGAGGCGAAGGTTGCGGTCCTGGCGATCGCCACGCATTGGCGCTGGCCGCCCGACATGTGGCGGATGGTGCTGGAAAGGTTCGGGATCTTCACCGCGGTGCGGATCAGCGCCGCCTCCGTCGCCCTGCGCATCGCCTTGCGGTCGAGAATCGAGAAGGGGCCGAGGTTGAAAAGCACCTTCTCCCGGCCGAGGAAGAGGTTCGACGGCACGTCGAGGTCGTCGGCCAGAGCCAGGTTCTGGAACACGGTCTCGATGCCGGCCTCGCGCGCCTCGATCGGGCCGGCGAAGTTCACTTCCTTGCCGTCGAACCAGATCTTGCCGTCGGTGCGCTGCTCGACGCCGGTGATCTGGCGCACGAAGGTCGACTTGCCGGCGCCGTTGTCGCCCATGATGGCGACATGCTCGCCCTTGCGCAGCTCGAAATTCGCCTCCTGCAGCGCGTGAACGCCGCCATAATGCTTGGTGAGGTTTTCGGTCTTCAGAACGATATCGGACATGGTCAAGCTCCTATCGCCCGGCGGCGCTGGCGCCATTGATCAAGAACGACTGCGCCGACAATGATCACGCCCTTGACCATCTCCTGGTAGTAGGCGTCGAGGCGCAGGAAGGTGAAGCCGGAAATGATAACGCCGAAGATCAGCGAGCCGATCACCGTGCCTATGATAGACCCGCGGCCGCCCGAGAGCGAGACGCCGCCGATGACCGCCATGGCGATGGCGTCGAGCTCGTACATCACGCCCATGCCGGCCTGGGCGGTGAGGTTCTTGGAGGAAAGCACCACCGCGGCGATCGAGGCGAGGATGCCGGCAATCACATAGACCAGCACCTTGTGGTTGGCGATCTTGATGCCGGACATGCGCGCGGCGTCCTCGTTGGAGCCAATGGCGTAACAATGCTTGCCGTATCGGGTGTAGCTCAGGACGAGCTGGAACAGGATCGCCAGTGAAATGAAGATGATGACCGGCATCAGCCCCTTGCCGATGGCCGCGAAGCTATCGGTCGGGAACGAGATCGGCTGGCCCTTCGACCACCATTTGGCGATGCCGCGCGCCGTGACCATCATGCCGAGCGTGGCGATGAACGGCGGAATGCGCGTGTAGGCGATTAGGGCGCCGTTGATCAGGCCGGCAATCAGCCCGCAGCCGATCGCGACCAGAAGCGGCACGATGACCGGCAGGTCGGTCCATCCGTAGTCAATGAACATCGCCTTCGGGTTGGGATTGCCGTTGACGGTCGCAACCTGCGCGAAACTCATGGCGATCATGGCGGTGGCGCCTACGATCGAGCCCGAGGACAGGTCGATGCCGCCGCAGATGATCACCTGCGTGACGCCGATGGCGATGATGCCGACGATCGACACCTGCAGGATGATGATCTGCAGCCGCTGCTCGTTGAAAATAGCATCGACGTTATCGCGGGTGTTGAAGAGGAAGCTGTCGCCGAGGAAGACGCGGCCGATCAGCTCGAATGCGCCGACCAGGATGACCAGCGCCAGAAACACGTTGAACTCGGCAGGCCAGGGGCGCTTCTTGGCGTCATAGCTCAGCCCGCCAATGCCATGCGATGTCTGTGACACGTCTTCTTCCTCCGAATGACCGCGCCCGCTCTCCCGCCCGGTCGGGCGGGAGAAGGAAGGGAGCGACGCTGCTCTGTCTGCAGCCGATTTCAGCCAACTCGATGCGTCGGAGCGCCGCTCCAGGGTTTGTCCTCACGCAAGTCCGTACGGAAAACTTCCTGGAATTGCGTTGGCGCGGCGTCAGTTCTTCTTCAGGAACTTGTCGATGTTCGCCGGCGTCACGAGCTGGAAGGGGATGTAGACCTTGCGCTCCACCTTCTCGCCCTTGGCGAGCTTCAGCGCCGCATCGAGCGCGCCCGCGCCTTGGCCAGCCGCATCCTGGAAGACCGTGACGTCGAGATCGCCCGCCTGCATCGCGGCCAGCGCGTCCTGGGTTGCGTCGACGCCGCCGACCACGACCGACTTCATGTCGATATTGGCGGCCTTCATCGCCTGGATGGCGCCGATGGCGCTTTCGTCATTGTTGGCGATGACGCCGTCGAACGGCTTGCCGGACGACAGCCAGTTGGTCATCAGGTTCTGCGCTTCGTCACGCTTCCAGTTCGAGGTCTGCTTGTCGATGATCTTGATGAAGTTGCAGTCGGGCGTGGCAATCACTTCATCGATATCCTTCGTGCGCTGCACCGCCGCCTGATTGGATAGCTCGCCCATGATCACATAGACATTGGCTTCCTTCTTGCCGGCTTCCTTGAACAGGCGGCAGATTTCCTTGGTCTCGAGCGTGCCGGACTCGGCCTCATTGGACGCGACGAAAGCCTGGTTGTCGGGCAGCTTGTCGACATTGACCGGCTCGCGGTTGACATAGACCAGCGGGATCTTGGCCGCGGCCGCCGCATCCGACATCGCCTGGGTGGCCGAAGTGTCGACCGGGTTGACGATGATCGCGTCGACGCCCGAAGCGGCGAAGTTCTTGATCTGGTCGAGCTGCTTGGCCACGTCGTTCTGCGCGTCCTCGACCTGCAGTTCGACGCCGTCCATGCCCTTGGCCTGGGCGATCATGCCGTTGCGCAGCACGGTCAGGAAATTGTCGTCGAAAAGAGCCATCGAGACGCCGATCTTGGCGGCGAAGGCGGACGAACACATCAGCGCCGAAAGCGCGACGCCCAAAAGCAGTTTCTTCATTTTAGTTTCTCCTCCACTTGGTGTCCGGCTGCACCGATTGAACCGGAATCCCCGATGTTACCGGGGAATCTCTCCCATGGCCCTTCCGGCGGCGTTTTCCTCGCATGATGAAACGCCTGGTCCTCTGTTTGAAACAGACGTTCCGGAACGAAAGAACCAAAATACCCAGTTGGTGAAATATTTATTCCATTTCGCTTACAGCCGTCAAGGGTGATTCGAAATGGACGTGCCGGTTTTTCGATGGAGGCAAGCGTGCAGCGCCCTCGCGGCCGGGCATGCAAACGTTCTGCGGCGGAATCCCCGGGCGATTTCACGTCGCGAAAGAATTCCATCAGCCTGATGGATCACATCATTCCGACGGGAGACGGCTTAGATGTTTTCCGGCAGATAGATGTCGAAGGGGAGAAAGGTCTGGCCGGGCGCATTGGCGGCGCCGGTCTCGATGGCATGCGCCATCAGGCCGACAAGCTCGCGGCAGAGCGCCGCCAGCGGGGTCGAGATCACCATGGTCAGGATGTTGTCGGCAAGTGCTGCGCGCGACTCCGCATTGATCTCGTTGCAGACGACCACCGGCATATGCGCCGGTCTCGCCGCCCTCAACGCCGCGACCGCGCCCTCCATGCCGCCGCCGGCGACGTAGCAGCCGGCAAGGTCGGGATGCCGAGCCAGAAGCTCGAGCATCGCATCATGCGTCACCTGGTTGGCCTCCAGGTTGACCAGCGTCTCCATCACCGTGAAATCCGGCGCATGCTCGCGAAAATAGGAGCGGAAGCCGATCTCGCGCAGCTCGTGACCATGAAAACGGTGGCTGCCGACGAAAAGGGCGACCTTGCCTGGCTTGCTGGCGGCCTTGGCGATCATCCAGGCCGCGGTGCGTCCGACCTTGCGGTTGTCGAGCCCGACATAGCCTTCACGGATGCCGGCGGCGAAGTCGGAGAGCAGCGAAAAGACCGGCTGCCCTCGCGCCTTCAGCGCCTCCACCGCCGCCGTCAGCGTCGGATGATCCGGACCGACCACGGCGATGGCCCTGGATTTCGCCGCCAGCTTGCGCATCTGGGCGGCGATCTCATCGGGCGCCAGCGAAGCGGCGAAGTCGATCGTCGCAGTGCCCCGGAAACGTTGCGATTGCGAGACCGCAAGCTCCAGCTCGCGCGCGAAATCGCCGTAGAAAACGTCATTGCCGCGCAGCAGCAGGAAGCCGAGACGATATTCGGGCAACTCCTGGCGCATGCGCTGCCTGATCAGGCCAGCGGCGTGATAGCCGATGTCGGTCGCCGCCTCGTAGACGCGACGCGCCGTCTCCTCGCGCACCGGCAGGCGATTGTTCAACACCCGGTCGACCGTGGCGACGCTGAAGCCTGAAACGCGCGCGAGATCGGTGATTGTCGGCCGCTTTGCCATGAGTGCTCCATCGCTTGCCCGACTCAGATTAGCCCAATCTGATAGAAAATGATAGAATCTATCTTTGTGACATTGAGGCTATCATGACTTGGCGCTATGGTGAAGTCGAAGCCAGCCATGGGCGAGGCGCGGCATTGCCGAGGGCCATTCGCCAGGTGCTGATGGAGGACCCCGCAATGACGGCAATCACGTCTCCGGCGCCGTCCGGACGCGACTACAGCCTGACCGGCCGCGACGCCAAGCGCGCGGTCGAGAACGGTCTTTCGGCGGCCCAGTGGTACCACACCGAGATCCCGCGCAAGCAGATGAAGGAGCTGATGCAGCGCTCCGACCAGCCCGCTATCCGAGACACCATCATCTGGCTCGGTGCGCTGTTCCTCAGTGGCGCGGGCGGCGCTTGGTTCTGGGGCAGCTGGTGGTGCGTGCCGTTCTTCTTTGTCTATGGCACGCTCTACGGTTCCTCGACCGACTCCCGCTGGCACGAATGCGGTCACGGCACGGCCTTCCGCACCCAATGGATGAACGATGCGGTCTACCAGCTCGCCTGCTTCATGATCATGCGCAATCCGGTGACCTGGCGCTGGAGCCATACACGCCACCACACCGACACCATCATCGTCGGCCGCGACCCGGAGATCGCCGTCATGCGACCGCCGGACCTTTTGCGCGTTGTGCTGAATTTTTTCGGCGTGCTCGATGCCTGGCATGCGATGACCGGCATGGTGCGCAATGCCGCCGGCGTCATCAGCGCCGCAGAACAGACCTTCATCCCGGAACAGGAGCAGCCCAAGGCCATCCGCATCGCCCGTATTTGGCTCGCCATCTATGTCGCGACCATCGCGCTGGCGCTCTATCTGCATTCATGGCTGCCGCTGATGCTCGTCGGCCTGCCCCGCCTCTACGGCGCCTGGCATCACGTCATGACCGGGCTGCTGCAGCATGGCGGGCTGGCCGACAATGTCATCGACCATCGGCTGAACAGCCGCACCGTCTACATGAACCCGATCAGCCGGTTCATCTATTGGAACATGAACTACCATGTGGAGCACCACATGTTCCCGATGGTGCCCTACCACGCGCTGCCCAAGCTGCATGAGCTGATCAAGCACGATTTGCCGGCGCCGACGCCGTCGATCCTGGCCGGCTACCGCGAGATGATCCCGGCCTTCCTGCGCCAGCTGCGCAACGAGGACTACTTCCTCAAGCGCGAGCTGCCGCCGACGGCAAAGCCCTACCGGGAAGAGCTGCACAACGACAATCCGGTAGCGGCCGCGGCCGAGTGACCGGATCCGACACAACCGACAACGAAGAATTTCGCCGGAGGACGACATGAGCGACTGGGTCGAGGCCTGCGCGGCCGGAGACATCGACGAGGAGGACGTAATGCGGTTCGATCATGCCGGCCGCACCTACGCCATCTATCGCAGCCCGGAGGACGAGTATTACGCGACCGACGGCCTGTGCTCGCATGAGAAAGTGCATCTGGCCGATGGGCTGGTGATGGACGACATCATCGAGTGTCCAAAACACAATGGCCGCTTCAACTACAAGACCGGCGACGCGCGCGGGGCGCCGGTCTGCGTCAATCTCAAGACCTATCCGGTCAAGGTCGACGCCGGCAAAGTCCTCATTCAGCTTGGGTGACGGCATGGCGGGAGGAATGGTCATCATCGGCGCCGGCGAGTGCGGCGGTCGTGCCGCGCTTACCCTGCGCGACCTTGGTCATGAAGGGCCGGTGACGCTGGTCGGCGACGAGCCGCATCTGCCCTATGAACGGCCGCCGCTGTCGAAGGAGGCGATGACCAGCGAGGCGCCCCTCATCAAGGCGATCGCCAGCGACGAGCTTTTGGCCGAACACTCGATCCGCCACATCCATTCCGTTCGGGCCGTCGCTATCGACCGCGCCGCGCATCTCGTGCGCCTCTCCGACGGCTCTTCGCTTGGCTATGGCAAGCTGCTGCTCGCGACCGGGTCCGTGCCGCGCAAGCTGCCGATGCCTGGTCTGGGCGGCCGCTGCGTTTATCTCAGGACCTTCAACGACGCGCTCGCGATCCGCGCCCATCTCAAGCCGGAGAACCGCGTCGCCATCATCGGCGGCGGTTTCATTGGCCTCGAGCTTGCCGCTTCGGCGCGCAAGCTAGGCGCAACGGTCACAGTGCTCGAGGCGCAGCCGCGCATCCTGATGCGCGGCGTGCCGGCCGAGATCGCGGAAATCATTCATAAGGCGCATCAGGCCGAAGGCGTGAAGGTGCTTACCGGCCAAGGCATCACGGCGATTGCCGATGACGGCACGCAAGTTCGCATCACGCTTGCCGACAGGCAGGACATCGTCGCCGATCTTGCCGTGATCGGCATCGGCGCGGTGCCGGTGACGGCGCTCGCTGCCGAAGCAGGACTTGCGATCGACAATGGTATCGCCGTCGATGAGAACCTTTGCACCGCGGATCCGGATGTTTTTGCCGCCGGCGACTGCTGCTCGTTCCCGCTCGCCGTCTATGGCGGCCGGCGCGTGCGGCTGGAAGCCTGGCGCAACGCGCAGGAGCAGGGCGCGCTCGCCGCGAAGAACATGCTGGGCGCCAACGAGGCGCATGCCGCGGTGCCGTGGTTCTGGTCGGATCAATATGGGCTCACGCTGCAGATCGCCGGGCTTTCGGACGAAGGCCGCTCGACCGTACGGCGCGACCTCTACGACGGCGCCTTCATTCTGTTCCACCTGGCCGAGGACGGCAGGCTGGTCGCCGCCAGCGGCATCGGGCCCGGCAATGCGGTGGCGCGCGACATACGGTTGGCCGAGATGCTGATCGCGAAGCGGGCGACGCCCGCGCCTGAGGCGCTCGGCTCGCAATCGGTCAAGCTGAAGTCGCTGCTGGCGGCATAGGCCCGAGTAATCGCTGGAAACGAGGGGATCCACGGACATGGCACGCAACAGACCGACCGTCGCCGATTTGCAATTGCTGAAGGGCAAGCGCCAGCTTTCGAAGCTGCGCGTTTTCTCGCTGGAGGAGGCCGAGGCCGCCGAGCGTGCCGGCATCGACATCATCTCGGTCCCCTATGATCTTATCTTCGATCCGCGTTTTCGCGACGCCGCACCCACTTGCTTTGCCATTCCCGGCGACGAACGCATCAAGCTGGGCGCAACCACCGACGAGATCCTGCGCATGGCGGTGAAGCTGCGCGCGGCCAGCGCCGACGCCATGTATTGCGCGGCCAGCCTGCAGACCATCCGCCGGCTGCGCGACGAGCATATTCCGGTCTGCGGTCACGTCGGGCTGATCCCGGCGCATGCGACCTGGACGGGCGGCTTCAAGGCGGTCGGCAAGACGGCCGAAAGTGCTGCCTTCGTCTGGAAGCAGGTCAAGGACCTTGAAGCCGCCGGCGCCTTCGCCGCCGAGATCGAAGTTGTGCCGGCCCCGGTTGCAAGCGCGATCTCGCGGCGTACATCGCTGATCATGATCTCGATGGGCGCCGGCGCCGGCTGCGATGCGCAATATCTGTTCTCCGAAGACGTGCTCGGCAGCAATCGCGGCCATTATCCGCGCCATGCCAAGCGCTACCGCGACTTCGCGGCGGAGTTCGACCGCCTGCAGAGCGAGCGCATCGCGGCCTTCCGCGAATATGCAGACGATATCCAGGCGGGCGCCTATCCAGAGCCGCGGCACATGGTCGAGGCGGATGCCGACGAAATGCGCAAGTTCGAGGCGTTTCTCGCCTCGGAAGGCTACTGAACCACCCGGCTCAGCCGGCTAGAACAGCGTCTTCAGCTCGTCCAGCTTGTCGTTGACCAGCCAGCCGTAATAATTCTCCTCGGGCAGCTTTTCCGGTTCCCCGGCGGCGCGACGCTTCTCGTTCTCCTCCTCCAACGCATAGGCGCGCTGCTCGGGGTTGCCGACATTGTAGAGCGTGGCGGTCAGGCCCGGATTGTGCGAGATGTCGAAGCCGGCGATGCTGTTGTAGGCGTCGATCGACTTCCTGATGGTCGCAGCGACGTAAGGCAGCGTGAGGTCGGGATCCATGATGGTCTTGTAGACCGTGTTCGGATCATTGACGTCGAGCTCGGGCAGGCCGGAGACCTTGTGCACGAGATCGCTCATCTGCAGCGCCGTCAGCGGGTTGAGCTGGCCGAGTCCGAAAGTCTGGCCGGCATAGTAGGGTTGGAAGAAAGTGGCTCCGAAGCGGTCGTTGGGGAAGCTGGTCCCGCCGACGGTCTTGCCGCGGAAGGAATGGTTCCACACCTGCTCGCGGCATTCCCAGAGATCGTAGCTGTCGGTTATGCCGGCGCATTTCTGGAATTGCGGCCGCTCAACGAAATCGCTGACGTCCTCCCCTTCATAAGCAAAGGTGAGCTTGCTCGACAGGTAGGACATTGCCTTGACGTAATAGGTCTGCAGCCGATCATAGGCGTCGACATTGTAGGTGTGCTCGCCGACGATGGCGCCGACGATGTGCATCGGATCGATGTCGTAGGCGGCCGCCACTTTCCTGATCTTGGCGCGCAGCTCGGCATCGTTCTGCAAGAGCGCGTAGACCTTGCGATACTTGGCCTGGAAGCTGGTGTTGGTGGCCTGAGTGCGCCGGCTGGAAGCGCCCGGAATATCCGGCTGCACGCTGTTGCGATTGCCCGGCGGCACCATGGTCGCCGCGTTCGCCGTTGCCATCGCCGCGGCCAATGCCAGCCCAACAAAAAGAAGTATGCGTTTCTTCATCCACCGCCGCCTTCAAGTCGGCGGCAAACTAGGTAAAGCGCGTGGGAGAGTCGAGACGAGGCAAGCTTCCGACGGGACGAAAGGTGGCCAGATGGTACCATCTGGCCACACATCGCCGGGCTTCGCCCGTTAGAGGATGAACCGTGACAGGTCGGTGTTGCGCGAGAGATCGCCGACATGCTTCTGCACGTAGTCGGCATCGATGGTGACCGCCGTGCCGTGGCGGTCCGGCGCGTCGTAGGAAATCTCGTCCAGCACCCGTTCCATCACCGTCTGCAGGCGTCTGGCGCCGATGTTCTCGACATTGGCGTTGAGGTCGACGGCAATGCCGGCGAGCGAATCGATGGCGTCGTCGGTGAAGGCCAACTCGACGCCTTCGGTCTTCATCAGCGCAATATACTGCTTGATGAGGCTGGCCTCTGTTTCGGTGAGGATGCGGACGAAATCCTGCTTCTCCAGGGCACGCAATTCGACCCGGATCGGCAAGCGGCCCTGCAGCTCCGGAAGCAGGTCCGAAGGCTTGGAGACGTGGAACGCGCCCGAGGCGATGAAAAGAATATGGTCCGTCTTGATCGGCCCGTATTTCGTCGCAACGGTGGTGCCTTCAACCAGCGGCAGCAGATCGCGCTGAACGCCTTCACGTGAGGGACCGCCCGAAATGTCGCTCCTGGCCGCGATCTTGTCGATCTCGTCGAGGAACACGATGCCGTCATTCTCCGTCGATTCCAGCGCCTGGCGAACCACCTCGTCCTGGTCGAGCAGCTTGTCGGACTCGTCATTGATCAGTAGCGCGTAGGATTCCTTCACCGTCGTCTTGCGGGTCTTGGTCTTCCTGCCGCCCATCGCCTTCGACAGCATGTCGTTGATGTTGAGCACGCCGATATTGGCGCCCGGCATGCCGGGGATCTCGAAGCCCGGCATACCGCCGGTGCCGGTGTCCGCCACCTCGATCTCGATCTCCTTGTCGTCGAGCTCACCGTCGCGCAGCCGCTTGCGGAAGCTGTCGCGCGTGGCCGGGCTCGCGGTCTTGCCGACCAAAGCTTCGAGCACGCGCTCTTCGGCATTGATGTGAGCGCGCGCCTTGACGTCCTCACGCATCTTCTCGCGCGTCAGCCCGATGGCGACCTCGACGAGATCGCGCACGATCTGCTCGACGTCGCGGCCGACATAGCCGACCTCGGTGAACTTGGTGGCCTCGACCTTGACGAAAGGCGCGCCGGCCAGCCGCGCCAGCCGGCGCGAGATCTCGGTCTTGCCGACGCCGGTCGGGCCGATCATCAGGATGTTCTTGGGCATCACCTCTTCGCGCATCTGGCCCTCCAGCTGCTGGCGGCGCCAGCGGTTGCGCAAGGCGATCGCCACGGCGCGCTTGGCGTCTTTCTGGCCGATGATGAAGCGGTCGAGTTCCGAAACGATTTCGCGGGGAGAAAAGGTGCTCATATTACTCAAATTCCACTTTGCCACTGCCTGATGGACTCGAACGGATGCAGCAGCATGATCACGTTGAGCGTCAGATTGTCCCGGATGATGTAGCCCGTGCCGAATTCGAAAATGAGCGCCAGAGCCACGATCACCCATATAGGGAGCTTTCGCGCCATCACAAATCCGAGCGCCATGAACAGCGTGTCGGACACCGAATTGATGATGCTGTCGCCGTAGTAGTTGAGGGAGATGGTGCCGGCGCGGTAGCGGTCGATGATGAAGGGGCTGTTCTCCAGGAGTTCCCAGCCGCCTTCGATGAGGACGGCGAAAGCCAGCCTCAGCCCGACGGGCGAGCGCGGGAACAGAGCCCAGGCCAGCGCATAGAACAGGAAGCCGTGGATGATGTGCGAGAAGGTGTACCAGTCGGCGATGTGCTGGGAATTCTCCGAGCTGTTCACCACACCGTGCCAGAGCTTGACGTAGCCGCAGGTGCAGATCGGCGGATGGCCCATGCCGTAGAGAATGCCGGCCTGGAAAACGACGAGAGCCAGCACCAGCAGCAGCCCCATGCGCCAGCTGTCTTCATAGGCCGACAGCGTCTTGTCTCCCCCGGATGCGGTCATTGTGATCAGTCCCCCTCTTGTTGGTCGAATTCGGCCGCATCGACGGCCATCAGCACGACGTCCCCATATTCCGAATGCCTGCGGCCGATCGGCCTGAAGCCGGCCTTTTCATAGGCGCGGATGGCGCGGCCATTGCCGGGATGCGGATCGATGACGACGCGCGGCGCGCCTTCCTCGAACAGTTCCGCGACGAACTGGCGGACGATGGCCGAGCCGTGGCCGATGCCGACCAGGTCCGGCGGCCCGATCGACAGATCGATACCCAGCGTGCCGAATGGCTGGTCGGCGTAAGGATGGTTGTCCTCGAGATGCGGATCGTAGCTCTGCAGATAGGCGATCGGCTTGCCGCCCAATTCGACGATCAGCGGCTCCACCGAAACCGACCCGATATGCTCGCGTATCTCGGCGATCTCCTTTTCCGGATCGCCCCACCATTCGGCGATATGCGGCTCGGCAAGCCAGCGGGCGATCATCGGCAGATCCTTTTGGGTGACCGGCCGAAAATCGTAGCTGTCTTCCTGTTCGACCATGATCTGTTCCAGAAGCCGATTCCCATTTTTCGGGATCATGGCCGGCCGCCTAGGCGGCATCGAGCGTTTCGACGACGAAGCTGCTGTTGGTGTAGACGCAGATATCGGCGGCGATCTGCATCGCCCTGCGGGCGATCTCCTCGGCGTCCTTGTCGGTGTCCATCAGCGCGCGGGCGGCGGCGAGCGCGTAGTTGCCGCCGGAGCCGATGGCCATGACGCCATGTTCTGGCTCGAGCACGTCACCGGTGCCGGTCAGCGCCAGCGAGACCGACTTGTCGGCGACCAGCATCATCGCTTCCAGGCGGCGCAGATAGCGGTCGGTGCGCCAGTCCTTGGCGAGCTCGACGCAGGCGCGGGTCAGTTGGTCAGGATATTGTTCGAGCTTGGCTTCGAGGCGTTCGAGGAGGGTGAAGGCGTCGGCGGTGGCGCCGGCAAAACCGGCAATGACACTGCCGCCCTTGCCGATGCGGCGCACCTTGCGGGCGTTGCCCTTCATGATGGTCTGGCCAAGACTGACCTGGCCGTCGCCGGCGATGACAACCTTGCTGCCCTTGCGCACGGTGACGATGGTCGTGGCGTGCATGGTCAGTTCATTCGACATTTCCTGCTCCGAGTCGCGCTATCCCTCAAAGGCGATTGGCGCGGTACGAGTGACTTTGATCGGCCATATGTATGCATAGGGCGAGTGATTGCAAACCGTCCGCGGCAAGGCCGATACAGTCCGGAATGGCAACTGGCAATCGCCGGATCATGCTGATAGAAGGCTCTCGTTTTCAAGCCCGCGCCTCTGAACAGGACAGACTGATGCCGCCCCGTTCCGCAGAAATCAGCCGCAAGACCAAGGAAACCGAGATTTCCGTATCGGTCCATGTCGACGGCACGGGTAAATCCGACATTTCGACGGGTGTCGGCTTCTTCGACCACATGCTCGATCAGCTGTCGCGCCATTCGCTGATCGACATGACGATCGAGGCCAAAGGCGATCTTCACATCGACGACCATCACACGGTCGAGGATACCGGCATTGCCATCGGCCAGGCGCTGAGCAAGGCTTTGGGGGAGCGGCGCGGCATCATGCGCTATGCCTCGATCGAGCTGGCTATGGACGAGACGCTGACCCGGGCGGCGATCGACGTTTCCGGCAGGCCGTTCCTGGTCTGGAACGTTTCCTTCTCGTCGCCGAAGATCGGCACATTCGACACCGAGCTGGTGCGCGAATTCTTCCAGGCGCTGGCGCAGAATGCCGGCATAACGCTGCATGTGACCAATCACTACGGCGCCAATAACCATCATATTGCGGAAACCTGCTTCAAGGCCGTGGCCAGGGCGCTGCGCGTGGCGCTGGAGCCTGACCCGCGCCAGCCCGATGCGGTGCCGTCCACCAAGGGATCCCTGAAAGGATAACCCTATGGCCATCTATGTCGTGATGGAGCCGCCTGCGGGGGGCAACGAGGAGGACGCCGCCCTGGTGCGCGACAGCTTCACCTGGCTCGGCTTCCTGTTCTCGCCGATCTGGCTCGCCTGGCACCGCCTCTGGATCGAGGCCCTGCTCACCTTCGCGGCCATGGCCGCGTTGTCCATGCTCGGCGAGAAACTAAGGCTTGAATGGGCTGGATCGGCGCTCTCGCTGCTGGTGTCGCTCTATATCGGCTTCGAAGGCCAAGCCCTGCGGATCGCGGCGCTCCGCCGCCGCGGCTGGCGGGAATGGGGCGTCGTCGAGGCCGGCAGGCTCGGCGATGCCGAGGTCCGTCACGCGCTCGAAGCCAGCGAGCGCACGCAGGAACAGGCGCCGATGCCGCACATCGTGCCCGACACCAACCTGGCGCGGCCGGCGCAGACGGGCATGGCGCTGGGGCTGACCCATACGCCGGGAAGGCCCTGACATGCGGGTAGCGATCATCGACTATGGGTCGGGCAATCTGCGCTCGGCCACCAAGGCCTTCGAGCGCGCCGCGCATGAGGCGGGCATCGCCGCGACCATCGATCTCACGGCCGACGCCGAGCGGGTGCGCAGCGCCGACCGCATCGTCCTGCCGGGCGTCGGCGCCTATGCAGACTGCGCGGCCGGCCTGCATGCCGTCACCGGCATGTGGGAAGCGGTGGAAGAGGCGGCGCTTCGCAAAGGGCGGCCGTTCCTCGGCATCTGCGTCGGCATGCAATTGATGTCGGAACGCGGGCTGGAAAAGACCGTCACTAAGGGTTTTGGCTGGATTGCCGGCAACGTCAAGGAAATCACGCCGAAGGATCCGGCACTGAAGATCCCGCAGATCGGCTGGAACACGATCGAGCTCGCGCGCAACCATCCGCTGTTTTCGGGCATCGAGACCGGTCCGAAAGGGCTGCACGCCTATTTCGTCCATTCCTACCACCTGGAGGCGAGGAACCCGGCCGAGGTGCTGGCGACGGCCGACTATGGCGGGCCGGTGACGGCGGCCGTTGCCCGCGACAACTTTGCCGGCACGCAGTTCCATCCCGAGAAAAGCCAGGCGCTCGGCCTGGCGCTGATCACCAATTTCCTGAATTGGAGGCCCTGAATGACCAAGAAGGGCTACTGGATCGCCATGATCGATGTCCGCGACCCGGACACCTACAAGAAATACATCGAGGCCAACGCGAAGGCCTTCGCCAAATTTGGCGCGAAGTTTGCTGTTCGGGCCGGCCGCCATACCGACCCGGAGGGGGCAACGGGAAACCGCCATGTCGTGGTGGAGTTCGATTCTTACGACAGGGCGCTCGCCTGCTATCAGTCGCCCGAGTACCAGGAAGCCTTGAAATTCCGGCTGGCGGCATCGACCGGCCACTTCGCCATCGTCGAGGGCGCCTGATCGTGATCCTGTTTCCGGCAATAGACCTCAAGGACGGCAAATGCGTGCGCCTGAAGCACGGCGACATGGCGACCGCCACCATCTACAACGATGACCCGGCGGCCCAGGCACGAGCCTTCGAAGAGCAAGGCTTCGAATGGCTGCACGTCGTCGACCTCAACGGCGCCTTCAAGGGCCAGAGCGTCAATTCCGCCGCGGTCGGCGCCATCCTCGAGGCGACGAAGAACCCGGTGCAGCTCGGCGGGGGCATCCGCACGCTGGCGCAGATCGAGGACTGGCTGGACCGCGGGCTGGCGCGAGTCATCCTCGGGACCGTGGCGGTGCGGGAGCCCGAACTGGTGAAGGAGGCATGCAGGACCTTTCCCGGCAAGGTAGCAGTCGGCATCGACGCCAAGGGCGGCAAGGTGGCCGTCGAGGGCTGGGCCGAAGCCTCGGAACTCGGCGTCATCGAATTGGCGAGGAAGTTCGAAGGTGCGGGCGTGGCCGCCATCATTTACACCGACATCGACCGCGACGGCGTGCTCTCCGGCATCAACTGGGATGCCACCATCGACCTTGCCGAGACGGTATCGATCCCGGTGATCGCTTCCGGCGGATTGGCCTCTATCGCCGACATCGTGCGCATGACCATGCCCGATGCGAAGCGCCTGGAGGGCGCGATCTCCGGCCGCGCGCTCTATGACGGGCGCATCGACCCGGCGGAGGCGCTCGCCATCCTGCGCGGCAATCACGCGGAGGCACGAGCGTGAACATCTCGATCATCCTGGCATCTTATGACAGCGGCCACTTTCACGGCCGCTGTGGCCAAGGCCCCGATGCGCTGATCTCCGGCGGGCTGGCCGAGGCGCTGAAGCTTGCCGGTCACGACGTCGAGGTGCGCGACATCGGCAAGGTCGTCGAGGACGAGCAGGAGCGCGAGATCGGCACGGGATTTGCCGTCTGCAACGTCGTTTCGGGCGAGGTCCGCATCGCGCTGGACAACGGCCGCTTCCCCATCGTTCTGGCCGGCAACTGCCTGACCAGCGCGGGCGCGGTGGCCGGCGAAGGCGCGGACGCCATCATCTGGGCCGACCAGCATGGCGACCTCAACACGCCGGAAACCTCCACCTCCGGCTTTCTCGACGGCATGGCGCTGGCAACGGCGCTCGGATTGTGCTGGCGGCGCATGGCGGCGCAGATTCCCGGCTTCAAGCCGATCGAGCCGGCCCGCTGTGTCCTGGTCAACGCACGCGACCTCGATACGGCCGAGAAAGGGCTTTTGGAGAAGCTGCCGATCATTCGCACCGAGTGTCCGGACTGGGCAGCCGCCGCGGCGAAGCTGAAGGCCACGGGTGCCGAGCGCATTCACATGCATGTCGACCTCGACGTGCATGATCCGGAAAAGCTGCAGGCCAATCGTTACGCAACGCCTGGCGGCCCGGCGCCGGAGCAGGTCCGCACCGCGATGTGCGGCCTTGCCGGCCCGCTCAGCATCGCCGGGCTTACCATTTCCGCCTACGATCCGGCGTTCGACCCGAAGGGCGAGGTGCCGCCGCAGGTCGGCGAGCTGGTGGTCGACCTTTTGTCGACCATGGAGGGGCGCTGATGCTGAAAGCCCGCGTCATTCCCTGTCTCGACGTCAAGAACGGCCGCGTGGTCAAGGGCGTCAATTTCGTCGACCTGGTCGATGCCGGCGATCCGGTCGAGGCGGCCAAGGCCTATGACGCGGCGGGCGCCGACGAGCTCTGCTTCCTCGACATCACCGCATCGTCCGACAATCGCGAGACGATCTTCGACGTGGTCGCCCGCACGGCCGAACAATGTTTCATGCCGCTCACCGTCGGCGGCGGCGTGCGCCAGGTGGCCGACATACGAAGGCTGCTTCTGGCCGGCGCCGACAAGGTATCGATCAACACGGCGGCGGTGAAGAACCCGGATTTCGTCGCGGAGGCTGCCGACAAGTTCGGCAACCAGTGCATCGTCGTCGCCATCGACGCCAAGAAAGTATCGGCTGCCGGCGAGGCCAACCGCTGGGAGATCTTCACGCATGGCGGGCGCGAGAAGACCGGCATCGACGCGGTCGAGTTCGCCAAGAAGATGGTCGATCGCGGCGCCGGCGAGATCCTGCTGACCTCGATGGACCGCGACGGCACCAAGGCCGGCTACGATATCGCGCTGACCCGCGCGATCGCCGATGCCGTGCGTGTGCCGGTCATCGCTTCGGGCGGCGTCGGCACGCTTGATCACATGGTGGAAGGCATCCGCGATGGCCATGCCGCCGCCGTGCTTGCCGCCTCGATCTTTCATTTCGGCACCTACACCATCGCCGAGGCCAAGGCGCATATGGCGGGCGCCGGCCTGCCGATGCGGCTGGACTCGACCGTTCATCGGACTTAAACCACTGCTATGGCTCAATTTTCACTCGCCGAGCTGGAAACGATAATTCATCAGCGCGCCCATTCCGGTGATCCGGAGTCATGGACGGCGAAATTGTTCGCCAAGGGCATGGACAAGGCGGCGCAGAAGCTCGGCGAGGAAGCGGTCGAGGCTGTGATCGCCGCCGTTCGCGGCGACCGGCAGGCCCTCGTTTCGGAAAGCGCCGATCTTCTATATCATTGGCTGGTCGTCCTCGCGATCGCGGGCATTCCGCTGGAGGACGTGCTGAAGGAGCTCGAGGGCCGCACCGGCCGCTCGGGCGTCGCTGAAAAGGTGTCCCGGCCCCGGGGCTGACCGCTAAAGACGGATAGAGCATGATGTCGTCCGAAAACCGCTCCACACTTTTCGGCATCATGCTCTAGGAGGGCAGGAGACTCGATGGACCAGCTTGCTCCGACCGAGAAATACTCCCCCTTTCGTTTCTTCTCGGCCGAGCAATGGTCGCAGTTCCGCGCCGACACGCCGCTCACGCTGACCGAGGACGAGATCGACCGGCTGCGTTCGCTCAATGACCCGGTCGACCTCGAAGAGGTCAAGCGCATCTACCTCTCGCTTTCCCGTCTGCTTTCGGCGCATGTCGAGGCGAGCCAGCTGCTGTTCAGGCAGCGCCAGGCCTTCTTCAACGCGCAGGACGTCGTCAAGACGCCGTTCATCATCGGCATCGCCGGCTCGGTCGCCGTCGGCAAATCGACCACCGCTCGCGTGCTTAAGGAATTGCTGGCGCGCTGGCCGTCGAGCCCGAAGGTCGATCTCATCACCACCGACGGCTTCCTCTTGCCGAACGAGATCCTGCGCCGCAACAATCTGATGGAGCGCAAGGGCTTTCCAGAAAGCTACGACGTCGGCGCCCTGCTCCGCTTCCTTTCCGGCATCAAGTCGGCGCAGCGCGATGTCCGGGCCCCGGTCTACTCGCACCTGACCTACGACGTCATTCCGGGCGAGTTCGTCACCATCGACAGGCCGGACATTTTGATCTTCGAAGGCATCAATGTTTTGCAGCCGGGCAAGCTGCCGAAGGACGGCAAGATCGTGCCGTTCCTGTCGGATTTCTTCGACTTCGCCATCTATATCGATGCCGACGAGAAGCTGATTCACCAGTGGTACACCCAGCGCTTCATGCGACTGCGCGAGACTGCCTTCCGCAACCCGGACTCCTTCTTCCACCGCTATTCGCAGCTGTCGGAGGATGCCGCCCGCGCCATCGCCGAGGGCCTGTGGAGCAACATCAACCTGAAGAATTTGCGCGAGAACATCCTGCCGACCAGGGCGCGCGCCGACCTCATCCTGCGCAAAGGCGCCAACCACCTGGTCGAAGAGGTGGCATTGCGGAAACTCTGATAGAATCCGGCGGACCGGCGCCTAAAGCGCATGGCCCTGGCGTCGATTCAGGCGACGCGCTTTCAAATTAGTCTTTGTTCTTAGTCGGCGGCAGCTTCGATAAGGAGCCTGGTCTCAGCAGACCGTAGCGGCGGCCACGGGACGGTTGACGGCTCCGATCGGCATGTTCGGCACGAGGCGACGGTCCGCGGGGATCAGCTTGCGAGCGACGATGTAAATCACAGACACGACGATGACGGCGACATAGCTGTCTATTGCATAGTGCCATGCCAGATAGACCGAGCTGACAGCAACAAAGGCCACGTAGAGCAAAGCGAAGGCGCCGAGGAGGCGGCTGTATTCGCGCACGAACAATGCATTGAGCATTGCAAGGCCGACGTGAACGCTGGGAAACGCCGAGATACCCGTGGCAAAACCGGTCTGCTTGGCCTCATACAGCGACCATAGATACTGCTGGTAGGCGGCCGCGGAGTTGCTTGACCCAGCCCCGCGGGCCAGGAATGCAAGCTGTTCACCAAATCGCGCCGTGTCTCCCGTGACCGCGCCGTAAAATGCCGGACCCGCCGAGAGGAACAGCGCCGCCAGGATGTTCCCGACCAGGATCCAGACTGCCATAAAGCAGGCGAGATAGCGCGTTCGGACCGATGCCACCATGGGCGATGTGGCGACGAAGAACAAGCCGACGAAATTCAGCAGAAACCAGAAGACGTTGTAGTTCCATTCTATTATGGCGCGCACCAGATCACTTTCGGCCACGGAGTAGAGCCAGCGCCACGGATCGGCGCCCAAATGGAGGAAAGCGTCGATGTCCGCGTGCAGGACATCGAATTGAAAACCGCCTTGCCAGGCCGACATTCCGTTTTTCACGGAAGTGAAATTGCCCTGAAAGATCATGAGCGCCATCAGAAGGCACAATCCCGATAGCGAATATGCCAACCGCCCGGTCGAAAACACTCTTTTCGCAACCAAACGTCGCCGGGAATTGAAGCGATGCATAATGAGAATTGCGTCGGCAAGGATTGCTATTGTGGGCAGTGCGAAGCCGTTGAGGGAGATCCAGGACCCGAAATATATCGAGAACGCGAGGCGGTCGGCCGCGCCAATCGCGTTCAGAAAGATCAGCCCGGCCAAAACATAAATGACGATGGCCAGATAGAGGCCCGAATCCCTCCGAACGAGTTGGGCTGCCTCCGTGACGATTGCCCACAGGCCGCGGAGGACCGAATAGCTTTGCGTCACTGCCGAGCCCCAAGCTGCAATAGCTGCCCGTCTTTATGAGGAAAACTTCTAGATTTCGTTAGCTTGCGGGCACCGTTACCCGCCGCAGCGTCAGATTGATACGGCCGCCACTCCTCAACAGCGCCGAGGTCGCTGGGTAGATGCGGTCAACGCCGTGGAAACAGAGGCGTCCCTCCCCGCCAAGCACGACGACATCGCCGCTCTTCAGCCTGAACGACTTGGTGCCGCCTTCGCGCGTGGTGTGACCGACCCGAAACAGGCAGTCGTCGCCGAGCGACACCGAAACGACGGGTGCTGCGAAATCCTGCTCGTCGCGGTCCTGGTGCAGACCCATCTTGGCCTCGCTCGAATAGAAATTGACGAGGCAGGCTTCCGGCGCGTGCGAATAGGCCGACACCTCGCACCACACTTTTATCAGGGCTTCGGGGATCGGCGGCCAGGGCTCGCCTGTCACCGGGTGCATCGGCTGGTAGCGATAGCCGCGCTCGCGGTCGGTCACCCAACCGAGCGTCCCGCAATTGGTCATGCGCACGCTCATTTCCTTGCCGGTGCGCGGCATGGCAGGCACGTAAAGCGGCGCCGCCTGCACGACGCGCCTGATCTCCTCGACCAGCGCTTCCTGCTCCGTGCGCGACAGATAGCCCGGCATATGGCGAACGCCCTTGGGCAGAACGAGCATGGGATTCGATCCGATCAGTCCGTCCGAGCATGCCACCGGCAGAACGGCTTCGCGACCCGAAAGCGGCCGTCGTCGGATCTCGGCCCCTAGTCGCTTTCGACCCGGCCGCGCAGCTTCTTCACCGTCGAGCGCCCGGCCTTGGTCTTGAGGCGCCGCTCGACGGCGCCCTTCGAAGGCTTCGTCTTCTTGCGCGGCGGCGGCGGCGGCTCGGCCGCCTTGGCGACCAGTGCCGTCAACCTGGCTCGCGCGTCGGCGCGATTCTGTTCCTGAGTGCGGAAGCGCCCGGCCCCGATGACGATGACGCCATCCTTGGTTGCGCGCTGGCCGGCGAGCTTGATGGCGCGCTCCCGCACCCGCTCCGACAGGCCCGGCGCATTGGCGGCGTCGAAGCGCAGCTGGACGGCGGTCGCCACCTTGTTGACGTTCTGGCCGCCCGGGCCGGAAGAGCGGATGAAATCCTCGTGCAGGTCGTCCGGATGGATGACCGCGTCACTGGCGATGATGATCCTGTCGTCGGCATTCATGCGCACAGTCATGGCGCGGCGGCGGGAAAAAGAAAAGGCCCGGCCAAAGCCGGGCCCTGGAGGAAGATGTTGGAGCGGCAGCTATTCCGCCGCCTCCTGCAGGCGCGGCGCGGCGCCGCGGATGGCCGCGTCGACATGTGTTTCGAATTTCTCGAAGTTGGCGGCGAACATGTTGACCAGCTTGGAGGCCTGCCGGTCATAGCCCGCCTTGTCGGCCCAGGTCGAGCGCGGATCGAGAATGGCGCCGTCGACGCCCGGCACCGCCACCGGGACCTCGAAGCCGAAATTGGCATCGGTGCGGAATTCGGCGGCATTGAGCGAGCCGTCGAGCGCCGCGCCGAGCAGGGCGCGCGTCACCTTGATCGGCATGCGACGGCCGGTACCATAGGCGCCGCCGGTCCAGCCGGTGTTGACCAGCCAGCAATCAACGCCATGGCCGGCGATCAGCTCGCGCAGCAGATTGCCGTATTCTGACGGATGGCGCGGCATGAAGGGCGCGCCGAAGCAGGTCGAGAAGGTCGCCTCGGGTTCAGTTATGCCCTTTTCGGTTCCGGCGACCTTGGCGGTATAGCCTGAAAGGAAGTGATACATCGCTTGCGCCGGCGTCAGCCGGGCGATCGGCGGCATGACGCCGAAGGCGTCGGCCGTCAGCATGATGATGTTCTTCGGATGGCCGGCGCGGCCGGTCCTCGAGGCATTGGGAATGTAGTCCAGCGGATAGGCGCAGCGCGTGTTCTCGGTGAGGCTGCCGTCGTCGAAGTCCGGCACGCGGGCGGCGTCGAGAATCACATTCTCCAGCACCGTCCCGAAGCGCTGCGTGGTGGCGAATATCTCGGGCTCCGCCTCGGCCGACAGCCTGATCGTCTTGGCGTAGCAGCCGCCTTCGAAGTTGAAGATGCCGTGCGGCCCCCAGCCGTGCTCGTCGTCGCCGATCAGCGTGCGCGATGGATCGGCCGACAGTGTCGTCTTGCCTGTGCCGGAAAGGCCGAAGAAGACGGCCGCGTCGCCGGCGGGTCCTTCGTTGGCCGAGCAATGCATCGGCATGACGCCTTTTTGCGGCAGCAGGTAGTTCAGCACGGTGAATACCGATTTCTTCATCTCGCCGGCATAGGACGTGCCGCCGATCAGCACGATCTTGCGGGTGAGGTCGACCGCGATAACCGTCGCCGCGCGGGTGCCGTGGCGGGCCGGGTCGGCGCGGAAGGACGGCAGGTCGATGATCGTCATCTGCGGCACGAAGCGGTCGAGCTCGGCGGCTTGCGGGCGGATCAGGAGATTGCGGATGAACAGCGAGTGCCAGGCGAATTCCGTCACGACGCGAACCGGCAGCTGGAACTCGGCGTCGGCGCCGCCGACGAGATCCTGCACATAGAGATCCTTGGCCGCAGCATGGGCGCGGAAATCGGCGAGGAGCGTCTCGAACTGCGCCGGCGAGATCGCCTTGTTGTTTTCCCACCAGACATGCGGGGCGGTGCTGTCGTCACGCACGACGAACTTGTCCTTCGGCGAGCGTCCGGTGTGCTGGCCGGTCTCGGCAACCAGCGCGCCCTGCGCCGTCAATTTCGCCTCGCCGCGGCGGATCGCTTCCTCATAGAGCTCGGCAGCGCCGAAATTATATCGCACCGTGCCCGTGGTCCTCAGGCCGATCGCGTCAATGGCGCAGTCGGGGTTGCGTTTGCCGGCTTCCGACATCAAATTTCCTCTCCGGATTTTGGCCGCGTCTGACCGGTCATTGCCGGAACGCGCAAGGGACTAGGTAGGGTGAGAACCAGAAAAGGCGAATGATATCAAATCATTAATCGATTTAAAAATTTTGAAAGTTGTTTAAATCGTTTATATGTGCAAAAAATCACAGAGGTTGCCCAAAGGATTGGCAGGCTTCGTTCGTCCAATCCGGTTATGGGTGCGATCGTGTGTAGCGGCAGGCCGCCCGTGACTTCGGACAAGGCCCGTGCCACATTTTGTACCCAATTTGTCCTGCAAAAGCCCTTTCTCGACGACAGAAGGGACAGCTCATGAGGGAGCCGCTTGAAATGGCAACAATCGCGCTTGTCGACGACGACCGAAATATTTTGACTTCGGTGTCGATCGCGCTCGAATCCGAGGGCTACCGCGTCGAAACCTACACCGACGGCGCGTCGGCACTCGAAGGCCTGGCGGCGCGGCCGCCCAACCTCGCCATCCTCGACATCAAGATGCCGCGCATGGACGGCATGGAGCTGTTGCGCCGGATGCGGCAAAAATCCGACTTGCCGGTGATCTTCCTGACCTCGAAGGACGACGAGATCGACGAATTGTTCGGCCTCAAGATGGGGGCCGACGACTTCATCCGCAAACCGTTCTCGCAGCGCTTGCTCGTCGAGCGGGTGCGCGCGGTGCTGCGCCGCACCAGCGCCCGCGAGGCGGCCGCCAAGGCGCCCAGCCAGCAGGCGCGCTCGCTCGAGCGCGGCCAACTGGTGATGGACCAGGAGCGGCACACCTGCACCTGGAAGGGCGAGCCGGTGACGCTGACGGTAACCGAGTTCCTGATCCTGCATTCGCTTGCGCAGCGCCCCGGCGTGGTAAAAAGCCGTGATGCGCTGATGGACTCGGCCTATGATGAGCAGGTCTATGTCGACGACCGCACCATCGACAGCCACATCAAGCGGCTGCGCAAGAAGTTCAAGGCCGTCGATGACGACTTCGAGATGATCGAAACCCTTTACGGAGTCGGGTACCGGTTTCGGGAAGCTTGATATAGTGAATAGTCAATGGTGAATGGTGGATGGTGCGAGCGGCCCACTGGGCTCTATCTAATCGCCCCATTTTTCCATTCGCCATGCACCATTCACCGGACAGGGACTGCTAGTTGATGGCAGTGGAAGCAGAGCGAGGCAGGCGGGCGGGCGCGGCGAAGCGCCCGTCGCGTATCGTGCCTGCATTCCTGTCGAAGATCACGGTGCCGATGCGCCGCTTCCTCGGCCACCACATCTTCTCCAGCCTGACGCGGCGCATCCTGTTTCTCAACCTGGCCGGCCTTGCCGTGCTGGTCACGGGCATCCTCTACCTCAACACCTTCCGCGACGGGCTGATCGACGCCCGCGTCGAAAGCCTGATGACGCAAGGCGAGATCATCGCTGGCGCCATCGCGGCCTCGGCGACGGTCGAGACCGACTCGATCAGCATCGATCCGGAAAAGCTGCTCGAGCTGCAGGCCGGCGAAAGCCTGGGGCCAGGCTCGGACCAGCTCGACAATCTCGACTTCCCGATCAATCCCGAGCGCGTGGCGCCGGTGCTGCGGCGGCTGATCTCGCCGACCCGCACGCGCGCCCGCATCTACGACCGCGACGCGAACCTGCTGCTCGATTCGCGGCATCTCTATTCGCGCGGCCAGATCCTGCGCTACGACCTCCCGCCTGTCGACGACGAGCAGCCCGGCCTTTTGGAGCGCGTCGAGAAATTCGTCTTCGACTTCTTCCGCAACAAGGACCTGCCCGTCTATCACGAACAGCCCGGCGGCAATGGCGCGGCCTTCCCCGAAGTGGTCAAGGCGCTGACCGGCAGTCCCTCGACCATCGTGCGGGTAAGCGAGCAGGGCGAACAGATCGTCTCGGTAGCGGTGCCGATCCAGCGCTTCCGCGCCGTGCTCGGGGTCTTGATGCTGTCCACCGAAGGCGGCGACATCGACAAGATCGTCGCGGCCGAACGCAAGGCGATCCTGCGCGTGTTCGGCATCGCGGCGCTCGTCACGGCCATCCTCTCGCTGCTGTTGGCCTCCACGATCGCCAATCCGCTGCGGCGGCTGTCGGCTGCTGCCGTACGGGTGCGGCGCGGCGTCAAGAACCGCGAGGAGATCCCTGACTTCTCCGACCGTCAGGACGAGATCGGCAATCTGTCGATCGCGGTGCGCGACATGACAAACGCGCTCTATGCGCGCATCGAGGCGATCGAAAGCTTCGCTGCCGATGTCTCGCACGAGCTCAAGAATCCGCTGACCTCGCTGCGCAGCGCGGTCGAAACGCTGCCTCTGGCCAAGAACGACACCTCACGCGAGCGTTTGATGGAAATCATCCAGCACGACGTGAAGCGGCTCGACCGGCTGATCACCGACATTTCCGATGCCTCGCGGCTCGATGCCGAATTGGCGCGCGAGGATGCCTCGACGGTCGACCTGAAGAAGTTCATCACCGATCTTGTCGCGGTCTCGCGCGAGACGACGCGCAACAAGAAGTCGGTCGAGATCGAGCTCAAGGTCGCCAAGCTGCCGCAGGGCGTCAAAGGCTATGTCGTCGTCGGCCATGATCTGAGGATCGGCCAGGTCATCACCAACCTGATCGAGAACGCGCGTTCCTTCGTTCCCGAGGAACACGGCCATATCACCATCTCGCTGGCGCGCGCCGGCAAGTTCAACATCGTCACCGTCGACGACAACGGTCCGGGCATCAGAGCCGAAAAGATCGATCGCATCTTCGAGCGCTTCTATACCGACCGGCCCGCCGGCGAGGCCTTCGGCCAGAACTCCGGCCTGGGCCTGTCGATCAGCCGCCAGATCGTCGAAGCGCATGGCGGCACGCTGACGGCGGAAAACATCCCCGGCACCAAGCCGGGCGAGATCAAGGGCGCGCGCTTCGTGGTGACCCTGCCGGCCGAAGGCTGATCTCCGTTCCCAGACAGAAACGATCATGTCCGATCCTGCCGTGAAGCCCGAAAATATCCACGCAACGGCGATCCTGATCGGCGATCGCGGCGTCCTCATCACCGGGCCGTCCGGCGCCGGCAAGACGACGCTGGCGCTGACGCTCATCGATCATTGCCGGGTGCGCGGGCTGTTTTCGCGACTGATCGGCGACGACAGGCTGCTTGCCGCCCCGCGTCACGGGCGGCTGGTCTGCCGGGCGCCGGCCACCATCGCCGGTCTCGCCGAAGTGCCCGGCTTCATTCCGAGCCCGCTGCCGTTCGAGCCGGGCGGCGTGATCGACCTGCACGTCCGGCTGGTGCCGAAAGAGGAAATGGTCCGCTTCCAGGAAGAAATCAGCGAGCCGGTCGCGGGCTGCCTGGTGCCGCGCATCGATCTTGCGGAGCGCAATGTTGTCACAGGCGTGCCGGCCGTGATGGCGCGGCTGTCGATAGCGCCTTTTTCATGATCCGGGTCCGGATTTTTTGCTGCAATGCGTCAAAATGGACCGGGCCGTCGCAATTTTGGGCTTGTCAACCGGCCGTGCGTCGACAAGATAGCGCTCCCGCCGCCTGGAATGGTTGGCGAACATAAAATACGCCAGTAAAGCGGCGATGACGGGAGCCACCAAAGAATGATCGGACTCGTGCTCGTGACGCACGGTCAACTCGCCACCGAGTTCCGGCATGCCGTCGAACACGTGGTGGGGCCACAGGACAATTTCGAAACGGTCGCGATCGGCGCCGACGACGACATGGAGAAACGCCGGGCCGACATCGTCGACGCGGTGGCACGCGTCGACACCGGGGCCGGCGTCATCGTGCTCACCGACATGTTCGGCGGCACGCCTTCCAACCTCGCCATCTCGGTGATGGAATCGGGCCGCACCGAGGTCATCGCCGGCATGAACCTGCCGATGCTGATCAAGCTCTCCTCGGTCCGCAAGGGCGACAACATGGCCGCCGCGCTCGACGAGGCGCAGGCCGCAGGGCGCAAGTACATCAACGTCGCCAGCCAGCTTCTGAGCAGCAAATGAACGCCCATGCGCCGGAAAAAGACGAGGTTGTGCGTGAGTTCCCGATCGTCAACCAGCGCGGCCTGCATGCCCGCGCCTCGGCCAAGTTCGTCCAGGTCGCCAGCGGCTTCGACGCAACCATCCATGTCGAGAAGGACGGCGTGAAGGTCGGCGGCACCTCGATCATGGGCCTGATGATGCTGGCGGCAAGCCCCGGCTACTCGATCCGCGTCACCGCCACCGGTCCGCAAGCCGGTCCGGCCATGGACGCGCTGGAGCAATTGGTCGCCTCGCGCTTCGGCGAGGAAATCTGAAGGCCGCCGATCGCTGCTCGCATTGTCTCGAAAGACATGCACGAATAAAGATTTCTTTATATCCCATTGTCGTTTGGCAGCCGATCTGCTAGTCAAGCCGGCAATCCGCGCCCTCCATGCGCCGTCCCGGCGCCGGCGCGCTTTTGAAGACAATCACACCGGAGCACTGCCATGACGGGTAGCAAGGACTATGTGGTCGCCGACATTTCGCTTGCCGGCTGGGGCCGCAAGGAGATCGAGATCGCCGAAACCGAGATGCCGGGCCTGATGGCCTGCCGCGAGGAATTCGGCGACAAGAAGCCGCTCAAGGGCGCGCGCATCACCGGCTCGCTGCATATGACGATCCAGACCGCGGTGCTGATCGAGACGCTGAGAGCGCTGGGCGCCGATATACGCTGGGCCTCCTGCAACATCTTCTCCACCCAGGATCACGCCGCCGCGGCGATCGCCGAGGCCGGCATTCCGGTCTTCGCCATCAAGGGCGAGTCGCTGGAGGACTACTGGGATTACACCGACCGGATCTTCCAGTGGGCCGACGGCGGCACGTCCAACATGATCCTCGACGACGGCGGCGACGCCACCATGTACATCCTGCTCGGCGCGCGCGCCGAGGCGGGTGAGGACGTGCTGTCCAGTCCTGGCAGCGAAGAGGAAGAGATCCTGTTCGCCCAGATCAAGAAGCGCATGAAGGCTTCGCCGGGCTTCTTCGCCAAGCAGAAGGAAGCGATCCGCGGCGTCACCGAGGAGACGACCACCGGCGTCAACCGCCTCTACCAGCTGCAGAAGAAAGGCCTGCTGCCCTTCCCGGCGATCAACGTCAACGACTCCGTCACCAAGTCGAAGTTCGACAATAAATACGGCTGCAAGGAATCGCTGGTCGACGGCATCCGCCGCGGCACCGACACGATGATGGCCGGCAAGGTCGCGGTCGTCTGCGGCTATGGCGACGTCGGCAAGGGCTCGTCGGCCTCGCTGCGCGGCGCCGGCGCTCGCGTCAAGGTGACCGAGGTCGACCCGATCTGCGCGCTGCAGGCGGCGATGGACGGCTACGAAGTGGTCACGCTGGAAGACGCAGCCCCCACCGCCGACATCGTCATCACCACCACCGGCAACAAGGACGTCGTCACGCTCGACCATATGCGGGCGATGAAGGACATGGTGATTGTCGGCAACATCGGCCACTTCGACAACGAGATCCAAGTGGCGTCTCTCCGCAACCTGAAATGGACCAACGTCAAGCCGCAGGTGGACATGATCACCTTCCCGGACGGCAAGCGGATGATTCTTCTGTCCGAAGGCCGCCTGCTCAACCTGGGCAACGCCACGGGCCATCCGAGCTTCGTCATGTCGGCTTCGTTCACCAACCAGGTGCTGGCTCAGATCGAGCTCTTCACCAAGCACGGCCAGTACCAGAACCAGGTCTATGTGCTGCCCAAGCACCTCGATGAGAAGGTGGCGCGACTGCATCTCGACAAGCTTGGCGCGCGCCTCACCGAGCTCTCTTCCGAGCAGGCGGCCTATATCGGCGTGACGCCGCAGGGCCCGTTCAAGCCTGAGCACTACCGCTATTAACGAAAACGAAAATATCTACAACATATTGAAGCCGGGTGTTGACTTTCCGCCCGGCTTCATTTTTTGCACCTGTGATTCTTCACGCCGATTCCGGCAGGCGTTATTGTTGTGATTCGCGGTCCGGGGACAGTTGGGCCGGGGACGCATTCAAGGCGGTCTTGCATTCAAGCGGCGAAGAGGACCAAGACATGCCGGAGGATAACCCGCCACGCGCGGGAAAGGCCGTTTCCGGCGGCCACGAGGATTCGATCACGACCGGCTCCGCCGCGGCGGGCGGAGCCCTTTCATGGCGCGCCGGCGCCCGTCTCGGCACGCTTCTTGCCGCCGCCACGTCTGCCGCCCCATTGCTTAGCATTGCGGCGCATGCCGATACCGGCGTGGCCGCGGCGGTCAGCACGGTCGAGGTGATGCAACTTGCGATGTTTGCCGGCGTCATGGGGGCAGCCCTTGTCTCGGCCATCTTCCTGATCCGCGAGCGGGCACGGACGGCGTCGCAAAATGTCCAGCTCAGGGCGCGAATCGCCGACGTCAACGCGGCCCTGCAGCGCTCCGAGGCGCTGCTCAATTTGCGCGACCAGCGCGTCGTCGTGTGGAGTTCCGAGATCAAGAAACCGGAGCTGATCGGCAGCCTGCCGCTCGAAAGCGGCGCACCGGACGAGCGGTCCGCCTTCCTCGCTTTCGGCCGCTGGCTGATGCCGCGCTCCGCCGCGGCGCTCGAGAACGCCATAGCGGCGCTGCGCGACCAAGCGAAAACTTTCGATCTCATCATCGAAACGCAAGCGGGCATGCCGCTGGAGGTGCATGGCCGCAAGAGCGCCGCGCATGTCTTGGTCCGCTTCATATCGCTGTCGGAAACGCTGCGCAGCCAGGCCCGGCTGAAGGTCGAGAACCAGCGGCTCAGCGCCGACTACGATACCATGCTCGGCCTGCTCGACGCGCTGAAGATGCCGACATGGCTGCGGGCAGCCGACGGGCGGCTGAAATGGGTCAACCGCGCCTATGCCGAGGCGGTCGAAGCGGAAAGCGCGGAGGCCGCCGTGCGCGAAGCCAAGGAGTTCCTCGGCGGACAGGCGCGCGAGCAGATTGCCGAACAGCACAAGTCGCGCCCCGTCTTCGAGCAGACATTGTCGACGGTCATCGAGGGTGATCGCCACATGTTTTCGGTCACCGACTTTGCGAGCGCCGACGGCTCGGCGGGGCTCGCCTGCGACATCAGCGCGATCGAGACGATCCGCGCCGAATATGAGCGCACCGTGCGCAGCCATGCCGACACGCTCGACCAGCTCAACACGGCGGTGGCGATCTTCGATACGGATGAAAACCTGCGCTTTTTCAACCAGGCATTCCAGAAACTGTGGGGCCTGGACGGCGGCTTCCTGCACAGTGCCCCCTCCAACGCGCTGCTGCTCGACCGGCTGCGCAGCGAAGGCAAGATCGCCGAACAGCCGGAATGGCGGCGCTGGAAGGAGAACCTGCTCGGCGCCTATCGCGCCGTCGAATCGCAGGAGCATTGGTGGCACCTGCCGGACGGCAAGACGATCCGCGTGGTGGCCAACCCACAGCCCAAGGGCGGCGTCACCTGGGTGTTCGAGAATCTGACCGAGAAGATGGACCTCGAAAGCCGCTACCAGACCGCCGTGCGTGTGCAGGGCGAGACGCTGGACAATCTGGCGGAGGGCGTGGCGGTGTTCGGCCCGGACGGACGGCTGCGCCTGTCCAACCCCGCCTTTATCGCGCTGTGGGGGCTGGCGCCGGATGCGATCAAGGCTAACGTGCATGTCTCGGCGATCCGCGACCTTTGCGATCAACGCGCGGCCGACAGTCCGTGGGGCGGCTTCGTCGCCGCCATCACCGGCTTCGACGACGAACGCCGCGACCGCTACGGCCAGGCGGAACTCGTCAACGGCACGGTGCTGAGCTATGCCGTGATCCACCTGCCCAACGGGCAAGTGATGATGACCTTTGTCGACGTCACCGACACCGTCAATGTCGAGCGGGCGCTGAAGGACAGGAACGAGGCGCTGGAGAAGTCAGACCAGTTGAAGAACGAGTTCGTGCAGCACGTCTCCTACGAACTGCGCTCGCCGCTGACCAACATCATCGGCTTCACCGAACTGCTGTCGCTGCCGACGACGGGACCGCTGACGCCGAAGCAGCGCGAATATGTCGAGCATGTCGGCTCGTCGTCCTCGGTCCTGCTCACCATCGTCAACGACATACTGGATCTCGCGACGGTCGATGCCGGCATCATGCAGCTCGACATTTCCGAGATGAGTATCGACAGGACGATCGCTGCGGCCGCCGAGCTGGTCGCGGACCGGCTGGAGGAGCATCAGATCAAGCTCAAGGTCGACGCTGCATCGGCGCCGAAGAGCTTCCACGGCGACGAGATCCGGGTCCGCCAGATCCTCTACAATCTCTTGAGCAATGCCGCAAATTATGCGCCAGCGGCGAGCACGATCACGCTCGCTTGCCGTCAAATGGCAGACGGCGTCGAATTCTCGGTGCATGACGACGGGCCGGGCATGCCGCCGGACGTGCTGGAATCGGTCTTCCGACGCTTCGAGCCGCGCGCCAATGGCGGCCGCCGACGCGGCGCCGGGTTGGGACTGTCGATCGTCAAGAGCTTCGTCGAATTGCACGGCGGAACGGTGCGTATAGAGACCGGAGCGGACAAGGGCACGACCGTGATCTGCACCTTCCCGGAGACGCCCTCCGGCGGCATCCGCGAAGCGGCCGAGTAACGCGCTTTGGCAGAAACGGTGTTGGAACGATTTCTCGCCGACGAGGTGGCGACCGCAAGGCTTGGCGAAGACCTTGCCATGGCGCTGCGGGCTGGCGACGCAATTGCGCTGAAAGGCGATCTCGGCGCCGGCAAGTCGACGCTCGCCCGCGCGCTCATCCGGGCGCTTGCCGACGACGCCGGCCTCGAAGTGCCGAGCCCGACCTTCACGCTGGTGCAGAGCTACGAGACGCGGATACCCGTGCACCATTTCGACCTCTACCGCCTGTCCTCGCCGGACGAGCTCGACGAGCTCGGCCTCGACGACGCGCTGGCGCAGGGCGCGGCACTGATCGAATGGCCGGACCGAGCCGGCGACCAGCTGCCGGCAAATGCGCTCCAGGTCGAGCTTATCGAGCAGGGCGCGGGCCGGTCGGCAAGGATCTCCGGACAGGGAGCCGCCTTCGAGCGCGCGGCGCGCTCGCTGGCGATGCGTGATTTCCTGGCCTCGGCCGGCTGGGGCGAAGCGAGCCGCCGTCATTTCGTCGGCGACGCGTCCGCCCGTTCCTACGAGATCGCCTCGCTTCCCGGCCGGGCGCCGGGGGTGCTGATGAACTCGCCGCGCCTGGTGCTCGGACCGCCGGTGCGCGACGGCAAGCCTTACGCCGTGATCGCTCACACCGCACAATCGGTCGCCGCCTTCGTCGCCATCGACCGGGCGCTTCTCGCCGCCGGCGTCAGCGTGCCGCTTATCCATGCGCAGGACCTCGACCAGGGCTTTCTGCTGCTCGAACATCTCGGCTCGGAAGGATTTTTGGGCGGCGACGGCCAGCCGATCGTCGAGCGCTATGAGGCAGCGGCGGAGCTGCTCGCCATGATGCATGGCAAGGCCTGGCCGGACCGCATGGAGGCCGCGCCGGGCGTATACCACGGCGTTCCGCCCTTTGACCGCGAGGCGATGCTGATCGAGGCCGACCTTCTGGTCGATTGGTATGTGCCGATGGTCACCGGCGAGCCGGCAAGCGATGCATTGCGGGCCGGCTATCATAACGCATGGAATGCGGTGCTCGACCGGCTCGAGGGCCAGGAATACACGCTGATGCTGCGCGACTTCCATTCGCCCAACATCATCTGGCGGGCAGAGCGTTCCGGCCTCGATCGGCTCGGCATCGTCGACGTGCAGGACGCACTGATCGGCCCGGCGGCTTACGACGTCGCCTCTTTGGCCATGGATGCGCGTGTCACCGTCTCGACCGAGATCGAGCGGCGGACGGTCGAAGCCTATGTCGCGGCGCGGCGTTCGGCCGGCGCCTTCGACGAAGCCGGCTTCGCCGAGGCCTATGCGATCATGGCGGCGCAGCGCAATTCGAAGATCCTGGGCATCTTCGTGCGGCTCGAAAAGCGCGACGGCAAGCCCTACTATCTGAAGCACCTGCCGCGCATTCGCGACTATCTGAGGCGGGCGCTGGCGCACCCGGCGCTTGCCGGCCTGAAGGAATTTTACATGGCCCACGGCCTGCTCGAGGAGCGCTCGCCATGAAGCCGAAGACCGCGATGGTGCTTGCGGCCGGTCTCGGCAAGCGCATGCGGCCGATCACCGACACGATGCCGAAGCCGCTGGTGAAGATCGCCGGCAAGGCCTTGCTCGACTGGGGGTTGGACAGCCTGGAAGCCGCCGGCGTCGCCAGCGCCGTCGTCAACGTTCACTACCTGCCGGAGCAGATCATCGCCCATGTCGCCGGCCGCCGGGCGCCGAAGATCGACATTTCCGACGAGCGCGCGGGCCTGCTGGACTCGGCCGGCGGCATCGTCAAGGCGCTGCCGTTCCTGGGGGGCGAGCCTTTCTACATCATCAATGCCGATACGTTCTGGATCGACAGCGGCGAGCCCAGCCTCGAGCGCCTCGCCCTTGCATGGGACGCCGCTAGAATGGATATTCTGCTGATGCTCACCGATCTCGACTCAGCGATCGGACACTGCGTCGGCACCGACTTCCTCGTGGCGCCGGACGGCGCGCTGCACCGGTCCAAAGGCGACCCTGCCGGCTTGATTTATGCCGGTGCCGCGATCATCCATCCGCGCATCTTCAAGGATGCGCCCGAAGGCCCGCATTCGATCAACGCCTATTTCGACAAGGCAATCGCCGCCGGCCGCCTGTTCGGCATGAAGATGAGAGGCCGCTGGATCACCGTCGGGACGCCGGAAGCCATTCCGGCGGCCGAAGCGGCGGTCACCGGCGCGCCCGCGACCGCATCGGCCCAAAAATCGGGTCCGATTTTTGGAAAGCACGATGCGTAGACTCAAAGAGTTAGATCGTCGTTTGTGCGCCCAAACGGGCGCACAAAGATCTAATGCGGTATGAGCGGCTCGCGCCGCGTCTTTTCCATCCCGTCCGGAGCGCCGTTCCTGCCGACGCTGGCGGAGGCGTTGCTCGAAGGCCGCCTGATCCCAACCTTCCGCTTCGACGGCGAGCCGCTGGCGCTGGCTGACGCGACTATCTATGTGCCGACGCGGCGCGCGGCGCGCGCCCTGCGCGGCGCCTTCGTCGACATGCTCGGCAGACGCTCGGCCATCTTGCCGACGGTGCGGCCGCTCGGCGAGTTCGACGAGGACGAGGCCGCCTTTGACGCCGAGGCGGCACCGGCAATAGACCTCGCACCGCCGATCGCCGCGCAGGAAAGGCTGCTGTTGCTGGCGCCGCTGGTGCGCGCCTGGAAGGAAAGCCTGCCGGCGCACGTCAGGGCGCGCTTCAACGAGGAGTTCGTTGTGCCGACCTCGGCCGCCGACGCCATTTGGCTTTCGCGCGACCTTGCCCGGCTGATGGACGAGATCGAGACCGAGGGAACGGATTGGGCGAAGCTCGCCACGCTGGTCACCGGCAACCTTGCGGGCTGGTGGCAGGTGACGCTCGATTTCCTCGGCATCGTCACCGACAACTGGCCGGAGTTGCTCAAAGAGCGTGACCGCTCTAATCCGGCCGCGCACCGCAGCGCGCTGATCCGGCTGGAAGCGGCGCGGCTGAAGCGCAGTCCGCCGACCGGACCGGTGATCGCCGCCGGTTCGACCGGCTCCATTCCAGCCACGGCCGAGTTGCTTGCCGTGATCGCCGGCTTGCCGAACGGCGCCGTCGTGCTGCCCGGGCTCGACCGTGAGCTCGACGACGCGTCCTTCGCGGCGATAACCGCGCCCGGCGCGCGGCCGGCAACACTTGGTCACCCACAATACGGCCTCGCCAAGCTGATCGGCAGCATTGGCATTGAGCGCCGCGATGTCGAGGAGATCGGCGCTGCATCACGACCGCTCGCATTACGCGCCGCCCTTGTCGGCGAGGCGCTGCGGCCGGCCGAGACCACCGAGCTTTGGACGGAGTCGCGGCCGCGTTTCTCGGTCAATGATGTCGAGCAGGCGCTGGCCGGCGTGACGCTGGTCGAGGCTGCAAATGAGCGCGACGAGGCGGCAGCGATTGCCATTGCGCTTAAGCGCGCAGTGGAAATGCCGGGCAAGCGCGCGGCACTCGTCACCGGCGACCGCGCCCTGGCGCGACGCGTCTCGGCCGAGCTGCTACGCTTCGGCGTCGTCGCTGACGATTCCGGCGGCACGCCGCTAGCCAACACGCCGGCCGCCAGCCTGCTCAGGCTGGCGCTAGGCGCAGCATTCCGGCCAGGCGATCCGGTGGGTCTATTGTCGCTGCTCAAGCATCCGCTGCTTGGCCTCGGTCTCGAACGCCAGAGCGTGCGCAAGGCTGCCGAGCTGATCGAGCTGGTGGCGCTGCGCGGCGGCACCGGCCGGCCGGACGTCGCTTCCCTCGACGCGCTTTTCGAGACGCGGCTCGCGGGCCTTGGCGGCGACAGCCGTCGGCCCTTCTGGTTCCAGCGCCTCACGGTACGCGGTATCGAAGAGGCGCGGGCAGTGCTCAATCGCCTCACCGATGCGCTATCCCCGCTCACTGCGATGCGCGGCGAGAAGGATGCCGATATCGCGACATTGACGCGGGCGAGCGTCGTGGCGTTAGAAGGTCTCGGCCGCGCGGCCGATGACAGCCTGACCAGCCTCTATGCCGGCGACGCCGGCGAGAAGCTCGCCGCGCTTCTGCGCGGGCTGGTTGCCGTGTCATCGCCGTTTATGATCGGTGCGGGCGAATGGCCCGACGTGATGGAGGCGCTGATCGCGCCGGAAACGGTCAAGCCGGCGCAAGGCACCGACCGCAACATCGCCATCTGGGGCGCGCTGGAAGCTCGCCTGCAAAGCGTCGACACGCTGGTCATCGGCGGCCTCAATGAAGGGGTCTGGCCGCGCAAGCCCGAGAGCGACCGGTTCATGTCGCGGCTGATGAAGACCGGCATCGATCTCGAGCCGCCGGAGCGGCGCATCGGCCTGGCCGCGCATGATTTCCAGATTGCTATGGGTACTGAAACGGTGGTGCTGACGCGCTCGGCCCGATCCGGCGACGCGCCCGCGGTGCCGTCGCGCTGGCTGCAGCGCATCGTCACCTTCATCGGCAAGGACCAGGCGACGGCAGTTCGCCGGCGCGGCGACGCGCTGCTTGCCTGGGCGCGCGCGCTCGATGCCGGCGACAGGAAGGATTTCGCGTCCCGCCCACAGCCGAAGCCGCCGCTGCACCTGCGGCCACAGCATTTCTCGGTCACCGAGATCGAGACGCTGCGCCGCGACCCCTATGCGATCTATGCCAGGCGGATTCTCGGCCTGATGCCGCTCGACCCGGTGATCCGCGACCCCGGTGCTGCCGAACGCGGCACGCTGTTCCACGAAATCCTGCATTTGTTTTCGCGAAGGGTGGAAGATCCGAGGGCGCCGGGCGCGCTGGCAGCCCTCATCGAGGCCGGTCGCGCGTGCTTTGCCGACGCGGCACTTCCGCCCGATATCGAGGCGGTGTGGTGGCCGCGCTTCGAAAAGCTCGCGGAAAACATCATCGAATGGGAGCATACCCGCGCCGACGCCGTCGCCCGGCGCTATGCCGAGGAACGCGCCGAAAAGACCGTTATCGGCCGCACCGGCATCACGCTTTCGGGCTATGCCGACCGGGTCGACCTTCTCGCCGGCGGCATGGCCGACATCCTCGACTACAAGACCGGTTCCTCGCCTTCGAAGGCGCAGGCGCATACGCTTCTGTCGCCGCAGCTGGCACTCGAGGGCGCGCTTCTTCGGCGGGGCGCCTTCAAGGAGCTCGGCATCTGCGAGCCCTCGCAGCTTGCCTTCGTGCGGCTGAAGCCGAACGGCGAGGTGTTCGAGGAATCGATCCTCGAATACAACCGCAAGCCGAAGACCGCCAACGAGCTTGCCGAGGAAGCGTGGGCGCGGCTGGAAAGGCTGCTGTTCCACTATGCTGACCCGACCACCGGCTATCTGTCACGCGCGCTGCCGTTCCGCGAAGGCGAGGCCGATGGCGACTACGACCATCTGGCGCGCGTGCTGGAATGGTCGGCCGGCGGCGCAACCGAGGACGAGGCGGAAGGATGAGATATCCGATCCCCTCCGACACCGCCGCCAGCCAGGCGCGCGCTTCCGATCCGCAAAATTCCGCCTGGGTCTCGGCCAATGCCGGCTCGGGCAAGACCCATGTGCTGGCGCAACGCGTCATCCGGCTTCTGCTCAACGGCACCGATCCGTCGAAGATCCTGTGCCTGACCTACACGCGCGCCGCCGCCGCCAACATGTCGAACCGCGTGTTCTCGACGCTGTCGGAATGGACGGCGCTTCCCGACGCCGAGCTCGCGACACGCATAGCCGCGCTCGACGGGCGGTCGGCCGATCGCGATACGATGCGGCGCGCGCGCCGATTGTTTGCCGAGGCGCTGGAAACGCCGGGCGGCCTGAAAATTCAGACCATCCACGCCTTCTGCGAATCGGTGCTGCATCAGTTCCCGCTGGAAGCCAACATCCCGGCGCATTTCGAGATGCTCGACCCGCAGATGGAGGCCTCGCTTTTCGCGGATGCGCGACGCGACATGATCTCGGGTGCCGGCACCGGTGTCGAAGGCCTGGCGGAAGCCTTTGCCACGGTGCTGGAGCGCGGCGGCGAGTTCGGGCTCGACATGCTGCTCTCCGAGATCGTGGGCAAGCGCGACGAACTGCGCGCCTTTATCGAAAAGCTGGGCAAGGACCGGGGGTTCCGGCTGCTGTTCGCCGAATTCGGCTTCAACCCCGGCCAGACGGCAGCCGGCATTGCCGCTTCGGTCTGGCCGCTGCCGGGCTTTGCGCCGAGCCAGTTCGCTGAATTCGGGCGCGCCGCCGAAGCCGCCGACGCGCGGCAGGTGCTGAACAACGTGCTGCCCTATGCGCAGACCGCTTTTGCCGAAGCCGATCCGATCAGGCGACTGCGACTGCTCGCCAAGGCATTTCTGCGCTCCGATGGCGACCCTTACGATCCACCGAAAATCTTCAAGAAAGCGCTGGTGGACAGGCTGCCCGACCTGCCCGAGCGCTATCTCGCGGCGGCCAAGGCGATCCTCGATGTATCGGACCGGCTGGGGCTGTTCCGCATGCTCGAAGGCACGGCCGCTGCGCTCACCGTCGCCGGCTGGCTGATCGCCCGCTACGAGCAGCTGAAGCGAAGCCGCGGTTTCCTCGACTTCAACGATTTGATCACCCGCACGGTCAGCCTGCTGTCGCGGCCCGATGCCGGGCCGTGGGTGCAGTTCAAGCTCGACCAGGGCATCGACCATATCCTGCTCGACGAGGCGCAGGACACCAGTCCCGACCAGTGGGAAGTGGTGAAGAAGCTGACGGAAGAATTCTTCGCCGGGTTCGGCCAGCGAGAGACGGTGCGGCGCACGGTGTTCGCCGTAGGCGACGAGAAACAGTCGATCTACTCCTTCCAAGGCGCGGCGCCCGATTCCTTTGCCGAAAGCCGGCTTTTGTTTGCCGGGCGGGTGCGCGACGCGGAGGCTTCGTTTGCCGACCTGAAGCTCACCTGGTCGTTCCGCTCGAGCGACGACGTGCTTGCCGCCGTCGACCGCGTCTTCGCCGAGCCAGGCGTGCGACGCGGCATCAGCCACGATCCCGATCCGCTCAGCCACAAGGCGATCCGCACCGATGCGCCGGGCTATGTCGAGGTGTGGCCCTCGATCGGCGCCGAAATGGTCGAAGAGCCCGACGACTGGACCTTGCCGGTCAACCACGCCAGCGCGCCCGCCGTGCGCGTGGCCGAACATGTGGCAACGACGATCCAGAACTGGCTGCGCAACGGCGAGGCCATCGAAGGCAAAGGCCGCAAGCTGACCGCCGGCGACATCCTGGTGCTGGTGCGCAAGCGCGATCGCTTCGTGCACGCGCTGTCGCGCAGCCTCAAGAACCGGCAGATCCCGGTTGCCGGCGCGGACAGGCTGAGCCTTCCCGGCCATATCGCCGTGCAGGACCTGATCGCGCTCGGCCATTTTTTGATTCAGCCGGAGGACGACTTGTCCCTGGCCGCCGTGCTGCGCAGCCCGATCTTCGAGGTTTCCGAGGAGACGTTGCTCACGCTCGCTGGCGAGCGGCCAAAGGGCCAGTCGCTGATCGCCTCGCTCCGGCAGCATGCCGGCGGAGACGAGGTCTTGGCCGCCGTTGTTAGCCGGCTCGATGGCTGGGCGACTGAGGTGGCGTTCAAGCCGGTGTTTGAATTCTATGCCGCCGCGCTTTCGCGTGACGGCCTGCGCCGCAAGATGACGGCCCGGCTCGGGCCGGAAGCCGGCGACATCCTCGACGAGTTCCTGAGTTTCTGCCTGGCTGAGGAACGTACCGGCCTGCCGGGGCTGGAATCCTTCCTCTCGATGCTGGAAAACAGCGGGCCGGAGATCAAGCGCGAGATGGACCAGACCCGCAACGAGGTGCGCGTCATGACCGTGCACGCCGCCAAGGGCCTGGAGGCGCCGGTCGTCTTCCTGGTCGACGGCGGCTCGGCGCCGTTCAGCGACCAGCACCTGCCGCGGCTGATGGCCTTCGAAAGCTCGGGCGCTGATTGGAAGGGCAAGGGCTATCTCTGGCGCTCGGCGAGTGACGTCGCCAACGGCGTTTCGAAAGCGGCCTCGGCGCGGGCGCGCGCGCTTGCCGACGACGAATACCGGCGGCTGCTCTATGTCGGCATGACGCGCGCCGAGGACCGGCTGATCGTCTGCGGCTATCACGGCAAGCGCGCGCCGAGCACCGGCACCTGGCATTCGATTGTCAGCCGGGCACTGCTGGGTGCGCCGGAAAGCGCTGAGCGGCGGCATCCGGCGACACCCGACGTGGCGGTGCATCGCTTCCATATGACCAAGCTGCCGCCGATGGCGCTCAATCAGGCTGAGGAGACGATACTGTTCGATCATGCCGCGCCGCTGCCGGACGGCCTGTTCCGGCCGCTCCCGCCCTATGAGGACTTGCCGCGGCCGCTCTCGCCTTCAGGCGCCTCGGCGCTGATCGACGAAGCGACGGAAAGCTTGCCCGACACGCGCTCGCCGGTGCTCGCTGCGGAAACCGAACCCGGCTTTGCGGTGATGCGCGGGCTGGCACTGCACAAATTGCTACAGATGCTGCCCGGCATCGCCGAGGACGAGAGGCGGAGCGCGGCCGAGCGCTATCTAGCGCGCGCCGGCGCCGACTGGCCGGCCGAAGAGCGCGACACGGCGCTGGAAGCCGTGCTTTCCATCCTGTCCGACAGAAGCTTCGGGGCGCTGTTCTCGCCGTCCTCGCGGGCGGAAGTCGCCGTCATGGGCGGCCTGGAGGTAAGGGGCAGGCTGCGCTCGATCTCCGGCAAGATCGATCGGCTGGCCGTCACCGGGGAAACGGTCTCGATCGTCGACTACAAGACCAACCGGCCGGCGCCGGCCAGCCTGGCCGAAGTGCCGCCGGCCTATGTCCTGCAGCTTGCGCTCTACCGCGCGCTGCTTCAGCCGCTCTATCCGGGCCGCACGGTGACGGCCGCGCTGCTGTTCACCGAGGCGCCGCGCCTGATCGAGCTGCCGGCAGCGGCCATGGACGGTGCCCTTGCCCGACTCACGGGAGCGTGACACAAGAACTGCTTGAACATCGCCACCACAGCCACCACATTTGGTGCAACCCGAGTTTTCGAAAGGATTTCAGCATGGCCACCGTCAAGGTCGACAAGGGCAATTTCCAGGCCGATGTGCTCAATGCCAAGGAGCCGGTTGTGGTGGATTTCTGGGCCGAGTGGTGCGGTCCGTGCAAGATGATCGCCCCGGCGTTGGAAGACATCGCCAAGGAGCTCGGCTCGAAGGTGAAGGTCGCCAAGCTCAACATCGACGAGAATCCCGAGTTGGCCGCCCAGTACGGCGTGCGCTCGATCCCGACGCTGATGATCTTCAAGGGCGGCGAAGTGGCCGACATGAAGGTGGGTGCGGCGCCGAAGACGGCGCTGTCGCACTGGATCAATGGCAGCCTCGCCTGAGCCAATCCGAATATCAGAAAGATCGAGCCCGGCCATCGCGCCGGGCTTTTTCCTTGGCGCCATCGCTGACGGCGCTCTGGCCCTGACGCTTCGGGCAGCCATCTCCTTTCCTTAAGAAAAGGAGAGTCCCATGACCGGAACAGCCAAGGCCACAGTTCACGTCGACAATGAGCGCGTGATCGTCACCGAATACCGCTTCGCCCCGGGCGCCAACACCGGCTGGCACCGCCATGGCCACGACTATGTCATCGTGCCGCTGATGGACGGCAAGGTGAAGCTGGTGACCAAGGACGGCGAATCCTTCGCGGAGATGAAGCAAGGCGCGCCCTATTTCCGCCGGGAAGGCGTCGAGCACGATGTCATCAACGCCAATGACGGCGAATACGCCTTTATCGAGATCGAGCTGAAATAACCTTCGAGGCAGGCGCCGCTACCAATCGGCGACGCGATCGCCGCCGATGAATTGCGCGCTTTTGTCCGTGTATTCGAACAGCTCGATCTTCACGCCGTTGGGGTCTTTGATCCAGGCCTGCCAGGTGCCGTCGCAAGCGAGCTTCTTCGCCGTGACCTCGACCTCTTGCGACCGGATATGGGTGATCGCGGCGTCCATGTCTTCCACCTCCAGGCAGAAGTGGTTGATCTGGTTCGCCTCGCTGTAGCGGGCTTCGGCCTTCTCGAACACCTCGACATGGCTGCGGCCGCCGCAATCGAGATAGAAACCGAAGATCTTGCCGTCGCGCAGGAAGTTGAACCGCGTGTCCATGCCGAGCACATCCCGGTAGAAGCCGCGCGTCGCCTCAAGGTCATGCGCGAAGATGCAGACGTGGGCCAGCTGGTTCACCTTGATCACGATTGCTCCTCGCGACTGCCTCGGCGCTATCAGGTCGGCGGCGTGCCGTTCTCGTCCAGCACGGCGCCGGCGAAATATAGCGAGCCGCCGATGAGGATGCGCGGCGCCGGACCGTCCCAGCTGTCGCGCAACAGCATAAGCGCATCGGCGACGGAGTTGACCGGCTCGGCCGACAGGCCGGCCTCGGTGGCGCGCAGCGCGAGCTCGTCATTGGGCACGCCGGCATCGCTCTTGCTCACCGGCACCGTGTAGACATGGCGGGCAAGCCCCTTGAAGGCGCTGAAATAGCCGGTCTGGTCCTTGGTGTTGATCATGCCGGCGATGAGGATCAGCGGGCGCGGGTTCTTTTCCTCCTGCTCGGCCAGCGCTTCGGCGATGACGACGCCGGCCCCCGGATTGTGGCCGCCGTCGAGCCAGATCTCGGCGCCCTTTGGGGCAAGCTCAACCAGCCTGCCCTGCGTCAGCTTTTGCATCCGGGCGGGCCACGCGGTGCTGGTCATCGCTTTTTCGGCAGCCCGATGGCTTATCTCGAAGCCGGCGGCCTTGACCGCGGCGATCGCCGCGGCGGCATTGGCGAACTGATGCCGACCGGGGAGGCGCGGCAGCGGCAGGTCCATCAGACCGTCCTCGTCCTGATAGACCATGCGGCCGTTCTCCTCGAAGGCCAGGAAATCCTGACCGTAGACAACGGTCGGGCAATCCAGCCGCTCGGCGGTCTCGATCAGCACCTCCAGCGCGGTCTCGCTTTCCTGCGCGCCGATCACCACCGGGCAGCCGCGCTTCATGATGCCGGCCTTTTCGGCCGCGATCAGCTCGACGCGGTCGCCGAGATAGGCTTCGTGATCCATCGACACCGGCATGATCACCGAAACGGCAGGCCGGGAAATGACATTTGTGGCATCGAAGCGGCCGCCGAGCCCGACCTCGATGATCGCCGCCTCGGCCGGATGCTCGGAAAACAGGATGAAGGTGACGGCGGTGAGGATCTCGAAAACGGTGATCTTCTGGCCTTGATTGGCCTTGGCGACGCGCGCGATGGCCTCGGCAAAGACATCGTCGTCGACCAGCTTGCCGCCGCCCTCGGCGGCCAGCCGGTAGCGCTCGTGCCAGTTTACCAGGTGCGGCGAGGTGTGCACGTGGACGAGATGACCGGCCGCCTCCAGCAGCGCCCGCGAGAAGGCGGCGCAGGAGCCCTTGCCGTTGGTGCCGGCGATGTGGATGACCGGCGGCAGCCGGTCCTGCGGGTTGCCGAGACGCTCGAGCAGGCGGGCGATGCGGTCCAGCGAAAGGTCGAAACCTTTCGGATGGAGCGTCATCAGATGTTCGATTTCACGAGCGGCGGCGAGCGTTGTCATGGCGGAATCCTAGAGCATTTGCGGCGAAAGAACAGGATCGCCTTCAATGCTTTTCGTTCGTGTGCAATTCCGGACGCAAAACCGCTGCGCACTCTTGCTGGAATTGCTCTGGCGCATGAGCCCGAAAACCGGGATCGGTTTTGGAAAGGGATCATGCGCAAACAGCTACTGCGCAGCGCAGCTGGCGCAATCGCGGTGGGCGGCAAACGATGTCGCGTCAGGCCTGCGGCCGGGATTCGGCGTTGACGACCGCCGGCGGCAGGATCTCAGGCTCCAATGGCGTCTCGGCCACTGGGGTCTTGAGGAGCATCTTCAACAGTCGTGCGATGGTCGGGCGCATCTCCAGCCGGGAGACCACCATGTCGACCATGCCGTGTTCCATCAGATATTCGGCGCGCTGGAAGCCATCGGGGAGCTTCTCGCGGATCGTCTGCTCGATGACGCGCGGCCCGGCGAAGCCGATCAGCGCGCCGGGCTCGGCGATGTGAACGTCGCCAAGCATGGCATAGGACGCGGTCACGCCGCCGGTGGTCGGGTTGGTCAGCACGACGATATAGGGCAGGCCGGCTTCCTTCAGCCGGTCGACGCCGACCGTGGTGCGCGGCAATTGCATCAGCGAGAGGATGCCTTCCTGCATGCGGGCGCCGCCCGAGGCGGCGAACAGGATCAGCGGCCGCCTGCGCTGCAAAGCGACCTCGAAGGCATGGACGATGGCTTCGCCCGCGGCCATGCCGAGCGAGCCGCCCATGAAGGCGAAATCCTGCACGGTAACCACCACCGGCAGGCCTTCGATGGTGCCGACTGCGTTAAGAATCGCGTCCTCGAGGCTTGTCTTGGCTTTCGCCTCTTTCAGCCGATCGGTGTAGCGCTTCTCATCGCGGAACTTCAGCGGATCCTGCATGACCTTGGGGTTTTCCAGGGTCTCGTATCTGCCGTCGTCGAAGAAGTATCTCAGCCGCTCCTTGGCCGAGATCTTCATATGGTGGCCGGAAGACGGGATGACGAACTGGTTGGATTCGAGGTCCTTGTGGAAGATCATCTCGCCGGTCTCGGGATCCTTGATCCAGAGATTTTCCGGCATGTCGGTGCGCCGGCCGAGCATCGAATTGATCTTCGGTCGAACGTAGTTGGTGATCCAGTTCATCGCTTCGGCTCCTGTCCCGACGAAGAGACGTCCAGCAATTCCAGGAAAAGTGTGTGGCGGTTTTCCGTCCGGAATTGCGTAAAAACAGATAGTCAGACTATTCGGCGGCAGCAAGGCGGGCCGAGCGGACGCCCTGGGCAAGCCCGCTGACCAGCGTGGCGACCGCTTCGGCCGGATCGGCGGTCTTCTCGCCCTTGGGCCCGAGCACATTGGCGACCGCGTTGACAATCGCCGTGCCGACGACGACGCCGTCGGCGGAGGCGCCGATGGTACGCGCCTGCTCGGCGGTCTTGACGCCGAAGCCGACGCAGACCGGCAGCGCGGTGTGACCCTTGATGCGTTTGACCGCCGCCGACACCTTGGCAGTGTCGGCCAAGGCCGAGCCGGTGATGCCCGTCATCGACACGTAGTAGACGAAGCCGGAGGTGTTCTCGAGCACCTTCGGCAGGCGCTTGTCGTCGGTGGTCGGCGTCGCCAGGCGGATGAAATTGATGCCCGCCTTCAGCGCCGGAACGCAGAGCTCCTCGTCCATTTCCGGCGGCAGGTCGACAACGATCAGGCCGTCGATGCCGCTCGCCTTGGCGTCAGCCAGGAAACGATCGACGCCGTAAATGTAGATCGGGTTGTAGTAGCCCATCAGCACGATCGGCGTTTCGTCGTCGCCGGCGCGGAATTCGGACGCCATCTTCAGCGTCTTGACCAGCGTCTGGCCGCCTTTCAGCGCCCTGAGACCCGCCGCCTGAATGGCCGGGCCGTCAGCCATCGGATCGGAGAACGGCATGCCGAGCTCGATGACATCGCTGCCGGCGCCGGGAAGCGCCTTCATGATAGCCAAAGATGTCTCGTAGTCGGGATCGCCGCCCATGAAATAGGTGACCAAAGCCGGACGGCCCTCGGATTTGAGCTTCGCCATGCGGCGGTCGATGCGGGTCGTCATTGTCAGATCTCCATGCCCAGCATCTTGGCCACCGTGTGCACGTCCTTGTCGCCGCGGCCGGACAGGTTGACGATGACGATCTGGTCCTTGTCCATTTTCGGCACGATCTTCATCGCATGCGCGATGGCGTGCGCCGATTCCAGCGCCGGGATGATGCCTTCGACCCGGGTCGTCAGTTGGAAGGCCTCCAGCGCCTCGTCGTCGAGGATCGGCTCATATTCGACGCGGCCCGAATCGCGCAGCCAGGCATGCTCGGGCCCGACGCCCGGATAATCGAGACCGGCCGAGATCGAATGGCCGTCGAGAATCTGGCCGTCCGCATTCTGCAAGAGATAGGTGCGATTGCCGTGCAGCACGCCCGGCGCGCCGGCATTCATCGAGGCGCAGTGCTCGACGCCGTCGAGGCCGCGACCGCCGGCCTCGATGCCGATGATGCGCACATCCTTGTCGTCGAGGAACGGGTGGAACAGGCCAATGGCGTTGGAGCCGCCGCCGACGGCGGCGATGATGACGTCGGGCAGCCGGCCTTCCTGCTCCAGCATCTGGGCGCGCGCTTCCGTGCCGATCACCGACTGGAAGTCGCGCACCAGCTCCGGATAGGGATGCGGGCCGGCGGCGGTGCCGATCAGGTAATAGGTGTCCTCGACATTGGTGACCCAGTCACGCAGCGCTTCGTTCATGGCGTCCTTCAGCGTGCCGTGGCCGGCGGTGACCGGGCGCACCTCGGCGCCGAGCAGCTTCATGCGAAAGACGTTCGGGCTCTGGCGGGCGACGTCGGTGGCACCCATGTAAACCACGCAAGGATAGCCGAAGCGCGCAGCGACCGTGGCGGAAGCGACGCCATGCTGGCCGGCACCGGTCTCGGCGATGATGCGCTTCTTGCCCATGCGCTTGGCGAGCAGGATCTGGCCGAGGCAATTGTTGATCTTGTGCGAGCCGGTGTGGTTCAGGTCCTCGCGCTTGAAATAGACCTTGGCGCCGCCCCCGAGGCCCTTCGCCGAGGAAACCTCCCGAAGATGCCTTGTCAGGCCTTCGGCGAAATAGAGCTTGGACGGTCTACCGGCATAATGGGTCGAAAGGTTCTCCAGCTCCGCCTTGAACTCCGGATCATTCTTGGCCTTGTTCCACTGCTCTTCGAGATCGAGGATCAGCGGCATCAGCGTCTCGGCGACGAAGCGGCCGCCGAAAATGCCGAACATGCCCTGCTCGTCGGGCCCGGTGCGGAAGGAATTGGGCATAGCCGGCCTGTTCATCGCCGATCTCCTGAGTCTTTGCTTCTGAGCACGTCCTTATCGGAAAACCGGTTCCCACTTTTCCGGGACATGCTCGGGTTTGAAAACTTCCTCAGGCGGCGCGGTCGTCGCGCGCGGCCCTGACGGCCCGGAAAAACTGCTCGATCAGCGCCGGTTCCTTGACGCCCGGAGCGCTCTCCACGCCGGAGGAGATGTCTATCCCGGGCGGATTGGCCAGTCTGAGGGCATCGCCGACATTGGCGGCGTTGAGTCCTCCGGAAAGCATGTAATCGAGGCCGGCGTCAAGGCCGGCAAGGATGCGCCAGTCGAAGGCGACGCCATTGCCGCCCGGCAATTGCGATCCCTTGGGCGGCTTGGCGTCGAACATCAAGCGGTCGGCAACGCCGACATAGGGCTTTATCCGCTCGAGATCCGCGGCTTCGCTGACCGACAGCACCTTCATCACCGGCAGGCCGTAGCGGGTCTTGAGCTCGGCCACCTGCACCGGCGTTTCGGAACCATGCAGTTGCAGCATATCCGGCTGCATCCTCGCGACAATATCGTCGAGAAAGTCATCATCCGCATCCACGGTGACGGCAACCGCCTTGGCCTTGCCGATGGCCGCCTGGCGCAGACGGCCAGCCTCGGCCGGATCGACGAAGCGCGGGCTTTTGGCAAAGAAGATGAAGCCGACATGGCTGGCCCCGCCGGCAAGCGCGGCAGCCATCGCGGTGTCGGTCTTCAATCCGCAGATCTTGATGTCGAGCGTCATGGCGCGGGATTGGCACGAAAAGCCGCAAGAGTCGAGAAAAAGCATGCCGTTGCCGGGCCGGCGGAAAGCGCTACCTTTTCGAATAGGGACACAGGCGGGAGCAGGAAGATCATGACCGACAAGACCGTCGCCGAACTCAGACAGAAGATCGCGCAGGCGCGCGAGGTGATCGCGCATCTGATGGACAAGTCCGCTTTCAACGGCGCCGAGGCGCACCGGGCGCTCGACTATTTCGGCAGCGACGCGTTCGACCGGAATTTTCTGCCGTGGCCGCATGCAAGTGAGGAAGGGCTGCGGCCGGAGGAACTCAACGCGGCGAATGACGATTGAGCCGCTGCGCTGGGCCGCCAGCTATACGGGTGCCAGGGCGACGCCTACTCAAACACGATCGCCTGCAGCGCGCCGCCGTTGCGCTTCAGCCAGTCCTTGCAGCGATCGGTGTCGGGGCAGAGCTTTTCGCACAGCTTCCAGAATTTCGGTCCGTGGTTCATCTCTTTCAGATGCGCGACCTCATGCGCCACCAGGTAATTGATGACCGGCGGCGGCGCCATCATGATGCGCCACGAGAAGGACAGATTGCCCTCCGAGGTGCATGACCCCCAGCGGCTGGAGGTATCCTTGTAGCGGATCGCCTTGGCGCGCTTGCCGATCGCCTCGGTGTGCTTGACCACCAGCTTCTCGATCTCGCGCTTGGCCTCGCGTTTCAGATAATCGGCGATGCGGCGCGGCAGGTGGACACGCTCGCCATGGATGATGAGCAGCGGGCCGCGCTCGTCGCGCGCGATGGTGACGGTGCCGCGTTTGGCCGGCTCATGGACGATGCGGTGCGGCACGCCGCGGATCGGGATCTTGATGCCGGGCCGCACCTGCGGGCGCATCGGCACCTTGGCTAGGCGCTGCTCCAGCCAGTCCTGATGGCGGTCGAGGAACTTCTCCACCTCGCCGCGGCGCAAGCCGGGCGGCACCGTTATGCGCAGCCCCTGGCCGCCGGAATCGATACGCAGCGTCAATCGCCGGGCCCTCGCGCTTTCGACGATTTTGAGCGGCAGGGTGCGGCCGGCGACGCAATGCTCGCGCTCCACGACGGGCTTGGGTTCTGGCTTGGTCAGATTGCGAAAGAAGCCGAGGGTCATGGCCGGACGATACGCGATTCGAGAAAAACGACCAGTAGAGTGAGGCTACATGGAGAACAAAAAAGAAACGGCGCCGCTCGCGCGACGCCGCATGTCGGCCGAGTCTTATGATTGAGGCTCAGTCGTCAAGGAGGTTCGACCCCTTGCCGCGCTTCGGCCCCGTCGCTCCGGTTGGACCACTCGTCGTGGTTGGCGCGGTCCGCTTGTTACGCTCGGCCATGAAGCGGTCGAACTCTTCCTGGTCCTTGGCACGGCGCAGCTCGCGGGCATACTCGTCGAACTCGTTCAGCATCTCGTCGAGCTTGCGGCGCTCCTCGGCGAGGCGCTCAAGTTCCTTCTCGCGCCAGTCGTCGAAAGCGACGTTGCCGGTGCGGGACGAGCCATGGCCCCAGCGGGCCGCCTTTTCCGAGCCACGGCGGCAGCCGGCGAAGATGCCGTCGGTGGCGCGGTTGACATCGCGCTTGAAGCCTTCGAGCCGGTCGCCCCAGATGATGTAGGCAAGCATGGCGAAGCCCAGCGGCCAGAACACCATGAAGCCGATCACCATCAGCGCGATGGTCGCCGGCGTCCAGGCCGGACGGATCAATGCACTTGTGTTCATTTTCTCCCAATCCTTCCGTTGGAGACAGCCAAACCGGCTGCGTGGAATCGAAATGGGAAGGCGAAATCGGCGATTCAAGGCAAGTCCGGCCAAAACCGGCGAAAGGCCTGAAATGATTATCGCTTTTTGAGTTTCTCGAGGAAAAGCACTGCCATTCCGGCGACCAGCCCCCAAAAAGCCGCGCCGACGCCGAACAAGGTGAGCCCTGAGGCCGTCACCGCAAAGGTGAGCGTGGCCGGCATGCGCTCGCCCGCATCATGGAGCGCGATCGAGAGCGCGTTGGCTAAAGGCGCCATCAGCGCCAGGCCGGCGACCAGCACGATCAGGCTCTGCGGCAGGACGGCGAAGATCGCCACCAGCGAAGCGCCGAAGATGGCGAAGACCAGATAGGCGAGCGCATAGAACGGCCCCGTCTTCCAGCGCTCGGCGGGATCCGGATGGACATCCGGGCCGGTGCAGATCGCCGCGGAGATCGCCGCCAGATTGGTCGTCGAGGCGCCGAACGGCGCCGAGAGCAGCGAGAACAGCCCGGTGACGCCGATCAGCGGGCCAGGTTCCGGGTGGTAGCCGGCGGCTTTCAGCACCGCGAGACCGGAGAGGTTCTGGGAGGCCATGGTGACGAGGTAGAGCGGCAAGGCCAGGCCAATGATCGCCGAAACGGTGAACTGCGGAGCGATCAGCGTCAGTGTCGACAATTCCGGCGCCGGCAGGCCGCCGACACGACCGGTGAAGAAGGCGGCAAGGCCGCCGCCGATCAGCACGACAAGGACCGAAACCGCCGGGTTGAACAGCCGGATGACGAAGAAGGCGGCGATCAGCGGCAGGATCAGCCACGGATCGGCGGGAATGGCCTTGACCGCGTTGATGGCGAAGGCGACCAGAATGCCGGCCAGCATGCCGGACGCCACCGAGGCCGGAATCTGCGCGATCAGCCGGGTCAGCGGCTTGAACAGACCGGTGGCGATCAACAGGATGCCGGTGACGATGAAAGCGCCGACGGCTTGCGCCATGGTGAAGCCGCTGGAGGCCGCGATCAGCGCCAGGCCCGGCGTCGACCAGGCGGTGATGACCGGCATTTTCGTGCGCCAGGACAGCCACAGGCATTCGATGGCCATGGCCAGGCAGATCGCCGTCACTCCGCTCGCGGTCTCGATCTGAGTGGCGCCGATCGCCTTGGCGGCGGCAATGACGATGGCTAAAGTGCCGCCAAAGCCGACGATCGCCGCAACGAAGGCGGATATCGGGATTGAAATGCGCATGCTCATGAAACCCGCTGGATCAGGTCGCCGACGGCGCGGTTGAGCATGTCGAGATCCTCCGGGCGGGAGAGGCGATGATCGCCGTCGGGGATAAGCGACAGCGTGACGTCATCGGCCGGCAGCAGTGCGGCGAGCTTCAGCGCATGGCCGGAAGGCACGTCGGGATCGGCGAGACCCTGCAGGATATGCACCGGGCAATGGGTGTCGATCGGCCCGGTCATCACCCGGTTCGCGCGGCCGTCCTCGATCAGCGCGCGCGTGTAGATATAGGGCTCGGCGGAATAGTCGGACGGTTCCTCGAAAAATCCCTTTTTCGAAAGGTCGCGCTTCTGCGCCCTGGTCAGCACCGGCTCGATCAGCTCGACGGTAAAGTCGGGCGCCGGCGCAAGCAGCACCAGGCCGGCGATGCGGTCGTCGCCGGCCTTGCGCAATTCCTGCACCATGCGCAGCGCAATCCACGCCCCCATCGAGGAGCCGACCAGGATCTGCTTGCCCTTGCTGAAGCGGCGAAAGACGGCGAGGCTCTCGGCCAGCCATTTCGAGATCGTGCCCTCGGCGAATTCGCCGCCCGATTCGCCGTGGCCGGAATAGTCGTGGCGCAGATAGGCGCGGCCTTCGCGGCTCGCCCAGGCCGACAGCGCCTCGGCCTTGGTGCCCAGCATGTCGGACTTGTAGCCGCCCAGCCAGACGATGCCCGGCGCTGAGCCCGGCCCCTGCCTGACAGCGATCTGCGTTCCGTTCACGTCGATGAAAACTGGTGCGCTGGCGTCCATGACCTCGTCCTTCCGGCCGGTCTTTTGGCACATCCGGCGGTTCGCGGAAAAGTGCTCGCACCTTTTCTTTGCTTGGTGCAGGCAATGGCAAGCTTTGAGGTGATTTCCTGGCGAGGCTGTGCTATTGACTCCGGCCGCGCGCTCACCACATAGGCGCGTCCAAGCGATTGAACTCAAAGAAACCCTGAACGAAACGGCCGAGGAGACCACGACCATTCGCAGACCTTTCAAAGCAGCGGCCCCGACCAAGGACGGTCCGCGCTCCAACCGAGACATCCGGGTGCCCCGGGTCCAGCTCATCGACGCAGAAGGCCACAACCGTGGCGAAGTTTCCATCAACGACGCGCTGCTGCTGGCCGAAGAGGCCGGGCTGGATCTCGTCGAGATATCGCCCAATGCGCAGCCGCCTGTCGTCAAGATCCTCGATCTCGGCAAGCTGAAATACGCCAACCAGAAGAAGGCGGCCGAGGCGCGCAAGAACCAGAAGGTCATCGAGATCAAGGAGATCAAGATGCGCCCGAACATCGACAGCCATGACTACGAGACCAAGATGAAGGCCGTGCGGCGCTTCTTCGAGGACGGCGACAAGGTCAAGCTGACGCTGCGTTTCCGCGGCCGCGAAATGGCGCATATGGAACTCGGCATGCAGCTCCTGAACAAGGTGCGCGAGGAAGTCGCGCCGATCGCCAAGGTCGAGGCCGAGCCGAAGCTCGAAGGCCGACAGATGATGATGGTGCTGGCGCCCCGCTGACGGTGCGCCTCACGTTTCCTTTCCGTCCTGGAGCCATTCCGGCGCGATCGCCGCAAACTGTCGCGCCGATCACGGTTTCGCGAAGGAGAATTGACCGGCCGGCGCTGCTTGGTGCTCCAAAATCCGCCTGAATTGCCGCGCAGGGCGACCCGACGATCGGCGGGGCGCCTGTTTTTCTATCCGATCGCCGGCTTCTCGATGGATCGAGCTCCTCGATCGCGAGCAAATCGACGATCGGATTTTCCCGATCGCGACCAAATCGACGATCGGGTTTTCCCGATCGCGAGCAAAACACGACGATCGGATTGGCCATGGTCGATGAAACAAAGATCCCGACCGACAACCAGATAGAAGGGTTGGGCGGCTACCAGTATATGCGCCGCATCGTGCTGGCGGTGCTCATCGTGGTGCTGTTTGCGGCACTCCTGTTCGGCCAGTCGACGTTCCCTCCCGAGACGCCCGTGCACGAGACGATCGAGATGTTCGGCGTGCTCCTGATCTTCCTGGGCATCGTCGGGCGCTTGTGGTCGACGCTCTACATCGGCGGCCGCAAATCCTCCGAAGTGGTCACCGGCGGGCCCTATTCGATCACCCGCAACCCGCTCTATCTGTTCTCGACCGTGGCGGCAGCCGGCGTTGGCGCGCAGATCGGCTCGTTTTCCGGCATCATCCTCTTCGCGGTCCTTTGCGCCGGCGCGTTCCACATCGTCATCCTGCGCGAGGAGCGCTATCTCAAGGAAGTCCTCGGCGCTCCCTACAAAGCCTATCTGGCGCGCGTGCCGCGCTTCTTTCCCAACCTTTCGCTCTACCAGGAAGGCGACACCGGCAGCTTCAAGCCGCGCCTGCTGCTCAACACGCTGCTCGACGGGCTGGTGTTCCTGGTGGCGCTGCCGGCCTTCGAGCTGATCGACGGCATGCAGCAGTCGGGGATGCTGCCAGTGTGGTTCACACTGCCGTAAGAGTTGACGGACCGAAGCACTATCGATGTGTCGGGCTAACTTCCGGACATGTTAATAGTCTGGCTACACGAATGGTGTAGCGATGATCGCAGCCGAGGGGTGCACTGTGTCGAGCGTCAGGTCGGCACCACCACATTTGCGAATGTCTTCCACACGGAGCAAAGCTTGAGAGTGAGGACTGCCGTTGCCGCCATCGGCGGGTTCATTCTCCTGGCTTTGGCTTGGGTGGCGGCGACCGCCAACCGCGAACATGCGGCAGGGCAATGGTCCTTTACCAAGGATGCCTATGTCGATCGAGGCACCTACTTCCGCCTGAAGGTGGACTTTGCCTATAAGGGCGAGCAGCAGCACTATGACATCGTTGTCGGCTGCAACGTCCTCAACATTCACTACAAGGACAATTCCTCGACCTATGAAGTCGGCCTGATCCCTACTGTTTGGGGCCAGCGGATGGGCGACGGCAAGGCGGTGGTGGTACGCGCGCCCGATGCATGCCGCGGCGACACGACGGAAAATGGCGGCGTGCCCGCGGATTTCCTTCCGGTAATGGTCGTCTATGACAATGCCGATACCGTGGCGTTCGGTGTCGGCTACATGACGGACGACGCCTATCGGAGCCCGAAATCGGTGCTGCGGTTCGACAAAGCGACGGTCGAGCGCGCGACGCGCGCCGAGTTCGATACCTTCCGGGCCAATGGCCCACAGAACATCATTACGCGCAGTCAGTATCATTCGGCACAAAATGACTACCAACTCGGACTGCTCGGCCTCACGAGAACCTATCCGGCATTCGGGCGGAGTTGCTCCGCCTTTTCCCGCTGGAAGCTGGCCGAGCCGGAGCGGGAGATCGTGCGCAAGTACCGGCCAGCAAACGGTGCCCGATACTGGACTATCTCTCAGAATCTCTTGGACACGACCACCCAAGCCTCCCTTACGAACGAAATTCGCGAAGCGCGGAAAAAGGCAAAAAAACAGACCCGCGACGATGGGCTGACCCTAGGGGTAAATGGAGGCTTCTGGCAGCCGGACTTCGGCGCACTGCGCCTCGACGGGACACAATTGGTGGGGCTGAAAGCCAGCAGCAAAGATAGCAGCACCACAAGGGCTGCTGCATTCTATCCGGCGGACACTTCGATGAGGCAGGACAAATGGCCTGTGGAACAGGCCTCGAGGATAGCGGCTTATGAGGTCCTGCGGTCAGTGAACTCCACAAATATCAATATTGATGACGGGCGGAACCGTGGCTTCGCCTATTGCTACAGCGGCGAACCGCCGCCCCGAAACTCACTGGCACTGAGGGAGAAGGTGTAGGGCTTGCCGGCGACCACCACCGTCGATGGGAAAGAACTGGTATCGGGTGCTCCGGAGCACTGGGGCTATGGATTTGACCACGCCAATTTCGTCTTCGATAGCGATGAATATGTATTGGAACGCGTTCTCTTCAATCTCGAGTCCACAAGAGGTGATGTGTAATCGATGAGTGCTGCGCAAGCCGCCTCTGGTCTTCGGGGGCTAGGGGGGTGTTGCGCACCGGCCGTCTTTGATCTATAGGACCGCGGTTCCAGAAAACCGCCCGGCAGGGCATGCCGTGGCGGTTTCATTTGCTTTTCGGGCTCTGGTCGGCCCGAAGCGAGAAAAGAAGCGCGATGGTGCGCCACATTACGGAGTAGCAAAATGCCCAAGATGAAGACCAAATCGGCCGCCAAGAAGCGGTTCAAGATTACCGCCACCGGCAAGGTGCTGTCGGCTGCCGCCGGCAAGCGCCACGGCATGATCAAGCGTTCCAACAAGTTCATTCGCGATGCCCGCGGCACGATGGTTCTGGCTGAACCGGACGGCAAGAAGGTCATCAAGAATTTTCTGCCGAACGGCCTTTAAGCATTCGGTCCGGAACAGCGTTTTAAGGAGATCATGACATGGCACGCGTAAAGAGAGGCGTCACCGCCCACGCCAAGCACAAGAAGGTCCTGAAAGCCGCCAAGGGCTTCTACGGCCGTCGCAAGAACACCATCCGCATCGCCAAGCAGGCGGTGGAAAAGTCGCTGCAGTACGCCTATCGCGACCGCAAGAACCGCAAGCGCTCGTTCCGCGCGCTGTGGATCCAGCGCATCAATGCAGCGGTGCACGAGCACGGCCTGACCTATGGCCGCTTCATCGACGGCCTCAACAAGGCCGGCATCGAGATCGACCGCAAGGTTCTTTCGGACATGGCCATCCACGAGCCGCAGGCTTTCGCAGCCCTTGTGGCCAAGGCCAAGGTGGCGCTCGAATATCTGAAGAACACCACGCCGAATGCTTTTGAGAGCGCTGTCGCCTAAGCCAGCGCTTCCCAAGCATTCGCTATTCTGATTTGGGGAACCCGCGCTGGCACGGCTGGCGCGGGTTTTTCTTATGCCTGATGCAACCAAATTGGTGACGCACCGGACCCCGGTGGTTGCCCGATCGAGAGAGTTTCGCCGTGAACGCCACCGCTGGAAATCTTGAAACCCTTGAAGCTTCTTTGATGGCCGACATCGCGGCCGCGGCCGACGAGCAGGCGATCGAGGCTGTGCGCGTCTCGGCGCTGGGCAAGAAGGGCTCGGTCTCCGAGATGCTGAAAACGCTCGGCGCGATGAGCGCCGAGGAGCGGCAGGTCAAGGGCCCGGCGATCAATGGGATGAAGAACCGCGTCACCGAGGCGCTGACGGCGCGCAAGTCGGAGCTGAAGGACGTGGCGATCGCGGCGCGGCTCGCCGCCGAAACGGTCGACGTCACGCTGCCGGTGCGCCAGTCGCCGGCCGAGCGCGGCCGCATTCATCCGATCAGCCAGGTGATCGACGAGATCGCAGCGATCTTCGGCGATCTCGGCTTCGCGATCGCCGAAGGTCCGGACATCGAGACCGACTATTACAATTTCACCGCGCTCAATTTTCCCGAGGGGCATCCGGCGCGCGAGATGCACGACACCTTCTTCTTCCAGCCGGACGAGAAGGGCGAGCGCAAGCTTTTGCGCACGCACACCTCGCCCGTGCAGATCCGCACAATGGAGCAGCAGAAGCCGCCGATCCGCATCGTCATTCCCGGCAAGACCTACCGGCAGGATTCGGACGCCACGCACTCGCCGATGTTCCATCAGGTCGAGGGGCTGGTGATCGACAAGACCGCCAACATCGCCAACATGAAGTGGGTGCTGGAGGAATTCTGCAAGGCCTTCTTCGAAGTGCCGAGCGTCAAGATGCGCTTCCGGCCGTCCTTCTTTCCGTTCACCGAGCCCAGCCTCGAGGTCGACATCCAGTGCGACCGCTCGCGGCCGGGCGAAGTGCGCTTCGGCGAAGGCTCCGACTGGATGGAAATCCTGGGCTGCGGCATGGTGCATCCCAACGTGCTGCGTTACGGCGGGCTCGATCCCGACGAATACCAGGGCTTTGCCTGGGGCATGGGCATCGATCGCATCGCCATGCTGAAATACGGCATGCCGGACCTGCGCGCCTTCTTCGACGCCGACGTGCGCTGGCTCACGCATTACGGCTTCCGGCCGCTCGACATGCCGACGCTGTTCGGGGGCCTTTCCACATGACTGCTCCCCACACCGGGGGCTGCCGCTGCGGTGCGGTGCGGTTCGAGGCCTCGGCCGAGCCGCACCACATCAGCTATTGCCATTGCGGCGATTGCCGGCGCGCCAGCGGCGCGCCAGTGTCGGCCTTTATCGGCTTCGCGGCCGACCAGATCGCGCTCGAAGGCAAGTCGCTGAAGAGCTACCGGAACGGCCCGGTGGCGCGCTCGTTCTGCGGCATTTGCGGCTCGCCGATCGCCTATAGCGACGAGCGGCTCGCCGGCCATATTTACTTCACGCTCGGCGCCATGGACATGCCTGCCTATTTCAGGCCGACGCTGCATGCGCATGTGCGCGAGCAGCTGCCCTTCCTGCATATGCCCGATTCACTGCCGCGGCACCTCAAGACGAGCGTGGCTAGACCTGACGCGCAAAGCCATTCCTACGGAACACAGTCATGAAATTCACCCTCTCCTGGCTCAAGGACCATCTCGAGACCGACGCTTCGCTTGCCGAAATCGTCGAGCGGCTGACGGCGATCGGCCTCGAAGTCGAACATGTCGACGACAAGGCGGGCCTAAAACCCTTTGTCATAGCCAAGGTGCTGACTGCCGTGCAGCATCCCGACGCCGACCGGCTGCGGGTGCTTACGGTCGATACCGGCGACGGCAAGCCGCCGGTGCAGGTGGTGTGCGGGGCGCCCAATGCCCGCGCCGGCCTTGTCGGCGCTTTTGCTGCGCCCGGCACCTATATTCCCGGCATCGACGTCACGCTTTCGGTCGGCAAGATCCGCGGCGTCGAGAGCCATGGCATGATGTGCTCCGAACGCGAGCTGCAGCTTTCGGACGAGCATACCGGCATCATCGACCTGCCCGAAGACGCACCGGTCGGCACCAGCTTCGCCGCCTACGCCCATCTCGACGATCCGGTGATCGAGATCAACCTGACGCCGAACCGCCCCGATGCGACCAGCGTCTACGGCATCGCCCGCGATCTCGCGGCGAGCGGCCTCGGCCGGCTGACCGGCGGCGCGATCATGCCGCATGCCGGCGACGGCATGTGCCCGGTCAAGGTCAAGATCGAGGCACCGGAACTCTGCCCCGGCTTCGCGCTGACTCTGGTGAAGGGCGTGAAGAACGGCCCGTCGCCGAAATGGCTGCAGCAGCGGCTGATCGCCATCGGGCTTCGGCCGATCAGCGCGCTGGTCGACATCACCAACTACGTCACCTTCGACCGCGGCCGGCCGCTGCATGTGTTCGACGCGAAGAAGGTCACCGGCAACCTTGTGGTGCGCCGCGCCAGGGACGGTGAAAACGTGCTGGCGCTCGACGGACGCGAATACTCGCTGACGCCCGAGATGTGCGTGATCGCCGACGACAACGGCATCGAATCGATTGCCGGCATCATGGGCGGCGAGCATTCGGGCTGCGACGAGAACACCACCGACGTGCTGATCGAATCGGCGCTCTGGGACCCGATCACGACGGCCCGCACCGGTCGCACGCTCGGCATCATCAGCGATGCGCGCTACCGCTTCGAGCGCGGCGTCGACCCTGAGTTCATGGTGCCCGGCGTCGAGCTCGCGACCAAGCTGGTGCTGGAATTGTGCGGCGGCACGCCGACGGAAATCGAGGTGGCGGGCTATGCCGGCCACAAGCCGAAGATCATTTCCTTCCCGCTGTCGGAAGTGACGCGGCTGACCGGCATCGAGGTACCGAGAGAAGAAGCGCTCACTATACTGACCCGTCTCGGCTTCGAGCCGCGCAGCTCAGGTGACGCCGTCGAGGTGAAGGTCCCCTCCTGGCGTCCGGATGTCGACGGCAAGGCCGATCTCGTCGAGGAAGTGATGCGCATCCACGGCGTCGACAACATAGCGCCGCAGCCGCTCACCTCGCATGACGCGGTCAACGGCAGGATCCTGACCATGCTGCAGGTGCGCACCCGGGCCGCCAAGCGCGCGCTCGCCGTGCGCGGCATGATGGAGGCGGTCACCTGGTCGTTCATTCCGGCGAAACACGCGGAGCTGTTCGGCGGCGGCCAGAACCGGCTGAAGCTCGCCAACCCGATCGCCGCCGACATGTCCGACATGCGGCCGTCGCTGCTGCCCGGGCTGATCAGCGCCGCCCAGCGCAATGCCGATCGGGGCATCGGCGACGTGGCGCTGTTCGAAGTGTCCGGCACCTATGAAGGCGACTTGGCCGACCAGCAGCGGCGCGTCGCCGCTGGCCTCAGGCGGGGCACCGCCAAGCTCGACGGCTCGGGCCGCAGCTGGGCCGGCAATGCCGGGCCGGTCGGCGTGTTCGACGCCAAGGCCGATGCGATCGCGGCGCTCGAAGCTTGCGGCGCCCCGGTCGACAGGCTGCAGATCGAGCCCGGCGGCCCGGCTTGGTACCATCCTGGACGCTCAGGCACGATCAAGCTCGGGCCAAAAACCGTGCTCGGCACTTTCGGCGAGTTCCATCCAAAGACGCTCGAAGTGCTCGACGCCTCCGGGCCGCTCTGCGGTTTCGAGGTCTTTGTCGATGCGGTGCCGGAGCCGAAAGCCAAGCCGACGCGGACCAAGCCGAAGCTGGAGCTCTCGCCGTTCCAGGCGGTGAAGCGCGACTTCGCCTTTGTCGTCGACCGCTCGGTCGAAGCGGGCGCTCTGGCGCGGGCAGCTTTGGCCGCCGACAAGAAGCTCGTCACCGGCGTCTCGGTGTTCGACGTCTTCGAAGGCGCTGCGCTCGGCGCCGCCAAAAAGTCGATCGCCATCGAAGTCTCGATCCAGCCGGTCGAAAAGACGCTGACCGACGAGGATTTCGAGGCGCTGGCCAAGCGCATCGTCGAGAACGTCAACAAGCAGACGGGCGGCGTGCTGAGAGCATAAAGGATTGCCGAAAGGTGGCGAATCGCCCTCCATTGGGCGATGCACCATCTCCGCTATTCCGGCCTGCCTTTCGAGGAGCAACGCGCGGCGTTCCTCGAAATCGTGGCGGCGGACCCGCTGCTGGCCAAAACGCTGGCGCGAGTGCGTGAACTGGCGTTGCCGGACTGGCTGGTGGTTTTAGGCGCGCTCTACAACAGCATCTGGAACCACCTCACCGGCAAGCCGCCGGGCTACGGCATCAAGGATGTCGATCTGTTCTATTTCGACGATGTCGACCTCTCCTACGAAGCCGAGGACGCGGTGATCCGCCGGGCGGCGCAGCATTTCGAAGGACTGACGCTGCCGGTGGAGGTGCGCAACCAGGCACGCGTGCATCTGTGGTATCCGGCCAAGTTCGGGCAGGCATGCCCGCGCTACACGAGCGCGAGTGAATCGGTCGGCTATTTCGCCTCGAAGACGCATGCGGTCGGGGTGCGGTTCGACGCAGACGAGGCGTTGGAGCTGGTGGCGCCGTTCGGGCTCGACGACATTTTTTCGTTCCGTATCACGCCGAACCGGGCGCTGGACAACCAGCGGACGCATGAGGCGAAGGGGAGGAGGGCGCGAGAGAACTGGCCGGAGATCAGCGTGGTGCCTTGGTAGGTCAGCGCGAGGCGCCCCCCTCTGTCCTGCCGGACAGAGGGGGGGCGCTGTCCCGCCAGCGTCTCAAAGCAAGCTGAAATGTCTAACCATTCACCAGCGCCAGCAGCTCTTCGGTATAGCGCTTACCGACGACCTTGTCGGGCGACAGCGCGTCGCCGATGGCCGCGACCTCGGCGGCGCTCAGCTTGATCCCGGCCGCTGCCGTGTTCTGCTCCAAATGGCGGATCTTGCGCGCGCCGGGGATCGGCACGATGAAATCGCCCTGGTGCAGCACCCAAGCGAGCGCCAGTTGTGCCGCTGTCACGCCCTTTTCCATCGCCAACTTTTCCAGCACGGCAATGACGGCATTGTTGGCTTCCATGGCTTCGGCCTGGAAGCGCGGCAGGCCGAGGCGCCAGTCGCCGGCGCCGAGCGTATCGCGCTTGGCGATGGTGCCGGTAAGCAGGCCGCGGCCGAGCGGACTGTAGGGGACAAAGCCGATGCCGAGCTCGCGGCAAACGGCAAAGACCTCGTCCTCGGGATCGCGGCTCCACAGCGAATACTCGCTCTGCACGGCGGCGATCGGGTGCACGGCATGCGCCCGGCGCAGCGTGGCGCCGCTCACTTCCGACAGGCCGAGCGCCCGCACCTTGCCCTCGCGCACCAGTTCGGCCATGGCGCCGACCGTGTCCTCGATCGGCACGTTCGGGTCAACGCGATGCTGGTAGTAGAGGTCGATGACGTCGGTATCGAGCCGCTTCAGCGAGGCCTCCGCCACCGCCTTGACGTGCTCAGGGCGGCTGTCGACGCCGATCATGCGGTCGATGCCCGAACCGTGCTCGGATATCTTGAAGCCGAATTTGGTGGCGATGGTGACCTTCTCGCGTACCGGCTTCAGCGCCTTGCCGAGCAGGATCTCGTTCTCGTAAGGGCCATAGACTTCGGCGGTATCGAAGAAGGTGACACCGATCTCGATGGCGCGGCGCAGCGTAGCGATGGCTTCCGCCTCCGGCTGTCCGCCATAGACAAAGCTCATGCCCATGCAGCCGAGGCCGACGGGGAAGACTTCGAGTTCAGTTCCTAATTTGCGGGTTTGCATGGCGCATCTCCTTGTTGCGATGGAGATGAAATAGCGCCTAGGCATCCGTTCGATAATCATGTCTCTTTCGCACAGCTCGCTCTATAAGATAGATCAATGAACCGGACGAACCTTTCCCAGCTGGCCGTTCTCGCCGCGGTTGCGCAATGCGCCAGCTTCCGCGGCGCGGCCCGCGAGCTCGGCATCGCGCCGTCGGCGGTCAGCCATGCGGTGGCGAGCCTGGAGGCGCGGCTCGGCGTGCGGCTTCTGGCGCGCAGCACGCGCAGTGTCGCCCCGACCGAGGAAGGCGCGCGGCTGTTGGAGCGCCTGCGGCCGGCACTGTCCGAGATCGACCTGGCGCTGGAAACGGCGGTCGAGACGCGCGACCGGCCGGCTGGCAATCTCAGGCTTAGCGTGCCGCGCACCGCCGCGCATCTGGTGCTGACGCCGCGGCTCGCTGCCTTCACGGCCGCCTATCCCGAGATCATGCTGGAGATCGTGATCGAGGACCGCTTCACGGATGTGGTGGAGGGTGGGTTCGACGCCGGCGTCAGGCTGGGCGAAAGCCTGCAGCGCGACATGATCGCGGCGCGCATCGGGCCGAACATCCGCGGCGCGTTGGTCGGCGCGCCCTCCTACTTCGCGACCATGCCCAAACCGCGTCATCCGCGCGATCTCGCCGATCACCGCTGCATCCGCTTCCGCTTCTCCAGCGGCATCCTCTACCGCTGGGAGTTCGAGAAGGACGGCGAGGAAATCGAGATCGCAGCACAAGGGCCGCTGATCCTCGACGAGGACCATCTGATCGCCCAGGCCGCGATCGACGGCGCCGGGCTCGCCTTCGTCTTCGAGGACTATGTGAAGGCGCCGCTCGCCGATGGCCGGCTGATCCGCGTGCTGGAGGACTGGTGCCCCGCTTTCGACGGCTTCTTCGTCTACTACCCAAGCCGCCGCCAGATGCGGCCGGCGTTGCGGGCCTTCGTCGATTTCTTCAAGGTGAGCCCGTAGGGCTCCTCCGTTCCGCTTGTGGGGAGGGCTGGAAGAAAGGTGATTTCAGCGACGTTTTTCGACCATGCAATCGTCCATCACCAACACCGCCACCCGCTATGGCTGGGCGATGATCATCCTTCACTGGCTGATCGGCATCATCTTCATCGGCCAGTTCGTGCTCGGCTTCGTGATGATGCGCATCGATAGCCAGCGGACGTCCTTCGAGCTGATCCAGCTGCATAAGTCCGTCGGCTTCCTGCTGCTTGGGCTGGTCATCCTGCGCATCGCCTGGCGTGTCGGCAATGCGGCGCCAGCACTCCCGCCTTCGGTCGGAACATTGGAGCGCAAGGCAGCGCCGCTGGCGCATTTGGCGCTTTACGCCTTCCAGGTTGCGCTGCCGCTCTCCGGCTGGGCGCTGGTCTCGGTCTCGACGCTGGAAATCCCGACGATGCCGTTCAACCAGTTCGTCATGCCCGACCTGCCGCTCGCCGAATCCGACGCCGCGGAAAGCTTCTGGTCGGCCGCGCATTGGTATCTTGCCTATGCCGGCATCGCGCTGGTCGAGTTGCATATCCTTGCAGCGATGCGCCACCATTTCCTGCTGCGCGACGGCGTGCTCACGCGCATAATCACGCCTTCGTCTGCCCGGGAATAGAGCGGGCCGCCCGTTCGTTGGTGGCGGGAAGACAGCAATGCGCTGGTTCAGGATAGGAAAGATGTCGATGCATGCGCGCATCCTCGGATTGGCGGCCTTTGCCGCTTGCCTTGCCGCGCCGGTTTGCGCCGCGGTGGCGCTCAGTGACGCCGCCGGCAGCTACACGATCAGCCCGGCGGGCTCCTCGATCCGCTTCACCATCGGCAAGGCCGGCGGTGGCGGCTTCGGCGGCGCCTTCGGCCGCTTCAAGGGCACGATCCGCATCGACAATGCCGATGTCGGGCGCTCGAAGGTCAACCTCACCATCTTTCCGGAAAGCGTCGGCACCGGCCAGGGCCGCATCGATGCTTTCCTGCGTTCCGACGCCGTCTTCGACAGCGCCAACAATCCGGAGATCCAATTCCGCTCGACAAACGTGACCCGCACCGGCGAGACCACCGCCGTGGTCACCGGCCGGCTGACGGCGCGCGGCAAGACGTTTTCGGAAAAGTTCACGGCCGAGCTCGATGGGCTGAAGTCAGGAACCATCAAGTTCCATGTCACCGGCAAGGTGCTCAGATCGCGCTACGGCATGGATGTCGGCACGCCGATCTATTCCAACGTCGTCGACTTCGACATGACCCTGACGGGGAGAAGGGGTTAGCTCTGGTCGCGCATCCTCGGGTTCGTCATCCTAGGGCGGAGCAAGGAGCGAAGCGACGCGCGCAGACCCTAGGATCCATGCCGTGACGCTAGGCGTTGCAACGGTGACAGAACTCTGCATCCCTGCACTTTACGTCATAGGTCACGGAATGGATCCTCGGGTCAAGCCCGAGGATGACGAAGGCGCTTTGTGGCCCGCGTCTGCGATTGGCTTTTCTCCGGAATTGGGGCACACCTCCATCGACGTAACCGACATGGAGAAGCATGATGTTCCGATGGGGTGTTCTGTCGACGGCCAAGATCGGCCGCGAGCAGCTTTTGCCGGCGATCGTGGATTCGGAGAATGGCGTGCTGTCGGCGATCGCCAGCCGCGATCTGGCGAAGGCTCGCGCCCTGGGCGAGCGTTTCGGCGCGCCGCATGCCTTCGGCTCCTATGAGGAACTGCTCGCTTCCAAGGAGGTCGATGGCGTCTATATCCCGCTGCCGACCTCGCAGCATGTCGAATGGACGGCAAAGGCAATCGAGGCGGGAAAACATGTGCTGGTCGAGAAGCCTCTTGCGCTCGACGCCAAGGACATCCCGCCGCTGATCAAGTTGCGCGACGAGAAGAAGGTGCTGGTCTGCGAGGCCTTCATGGTCGTCTACCACCCGCAGTGGATCAAGGTGCGCGACCTCATCGCCAGCGGCGCGATCGGCCGGCTGCGCCACGTCCAGGGCGCGTTTTCCTATTACAATGTCGATCCCAGCAACATGCGCAACCAGCTGGATCTTGGCGGCGGCGCGCTGCCCGACATCGGCGTCTATCCGACCGTGTCGACGCGCTTCTCGACCGGCAAGGAACCGGTCCGCGTGCAAGCCACCATCGAGCGCGACAAGACCTTCGGCACCGACATCTATTCCTCGATCCGCGCCGATTTCGGCGACTTTGAACTGTCCTTCTACCTGTCGACGCAGATGGCGGCGCGGCAGGTGATGGTGTTCCACGGCGAGAAGGGTTTCATCGAGGTCTTTGGCCCGTTCAATGCCGGGCTCTACGACCACCACCGCATCGAATTGCACAATCAGAACCACACCGAAGCGCAGGTGTTCCGCTTCCCGGGCACCCAGCAGTACCGGCTGGAATGCGAGGCCTTCGTACGCGCGGCCCAGGGCGGCGAGGACCGTGTCTTCACGCTGGAGGAATCGGTCCTCAACCAGAAGGTCATCGACGCCATCTTCCGCGCCGGCGGCAAGAACGGCTGGGAGCCCGTCTGACAGGCCGTCGGAAGGCGCTGGGGGGAACGAAGATGGCTGACGACGCGGATGTCATCATTGTCGGCGCGGGGCTGGCAGGCCTCGTCGCCGCGGCAGAACTTGCCGATGCCGGCAAGAAAATCATCATCGTCGACCAGGAGCCCGAGCAATCGCTGGGCGGCCAGGCCTTCTGGTCGTTCGGCGGGCTTTTCCTGGTCGACTCGCCCGAGCAGCGGCGCATGCGCATCCGCGATTCCCACGACCTCGCGCTCGCAGACTGGATGGGCACCGCCGCCTTCGACCACCCTGAGGATTTTTGGCCGCGAAAATGGGCTGAAGCCTATCTCGGCTTCGCCGCCGGCGAGAAGCGCTCCTGGCTGATCGAGCGCGGGTTGAAATTCTTCCCCGTCGTCGGCTGGGCCGAGCGCGGCGGCGGCAATGCCAGCGGCCACGGCAATTCGGTGCCGCGCTTCCACATCACCTGGGGCACCGGGCCCGGCGTGCTGGAGCCCTTCGTGCTGCGCGTGCGCGAGGCGCAGAAGCGTGGGCTCGTCGAGTTCAAGTTCCGCTACCGGGTCAACGAGATCACGCGGACCGGGAAGACGGTGACCGGGGTGCGCGGCGACGTGCTGGAGCCAAGCACGGTCGAGCGTGGACGCAAGAGCTCGCGCAACGTGGCCGGGGATTTCGAGCTCCACGCCCAGGTCGTGATCGTCGCTTCCGGCGGCATCGGCGGCAACCACGAGCTGGTGCGTAAGAACTGGCCGCAGCGTCTCGGCGCGACGCCGAAGCGCATGATCACCGGCGTGCCGGACCATGTCGACGGCCGCATGCTGGCAATTGCCGAAGCAGCGGGCGGGAGGGTCATCAACCGCGACCGCATGTGGCACTATGTCGAGGGCATCAAGAATTGGGCGCCGGTCTGGACCGATCACGCCATACGTATTCTGCCGGGCCCCTCTTCGCTATGGCTCGACGCGCGCGGCAGACGGCTGCCGGTGCCGCTTTTCCCAGGGTTCGACACTTTAGCCACGCTCAGCCATATCATGAGCACCGGTTTCGATTATTCCTGGTTCATCCTGACGAAGAAGATCATCCAGAAGGAGTTTGCGCTGTCGGGCTCGGAGCAGAATCCGGACCTCACGGGCAAGAGCTGGCGGCAGGTGCTCGGCCGCGCCACGTCGGGCATTCCCGGGCCGGTGAAAGCCTTCATGGAAAAGGGCGAGGATTTCATCGTCGAGGCCAACCTTTCGAAGCTGGTGGCGCGGATGAACGGGCTGGCCGGCGAGCCGCTGCTCGATGTGGCGCAGGTCGAACGCGAGATCCGCGCCCGCGACATGCAGCTCGACAACCCGTTCTCCAAGGATGCGCAGGTCACCGCGCTGCGCGGCGCGCGCGCCTATCTCGGCGACAGGCTGATCCGCACCGCAAGGCCGCACAAGATGCTCGATCCGGCGAACGGTCCGTTGATTGCGGTCCGCCTCAACATCCTCACCCGCAAGACGCTGGGCGGCCTGCAGACCGATCTCGACAGCCGCGTGCTCGACGCGGCGGGCGAGCCGGTGCCTGGTCTCTATGCGGTGGGCGAGGTCGCCGGCTTCGGCGGCGGCGGCGTGCACGGCTATGCGGCGCTCGAAGGCACCTTCCTCGGCGGCTGCATCTTTTCCGGCCGCAGCGCCGGAAGGGCGGCGACGAAGGCGGTCGGCTGAGCGAACGAACGGTTTGCCACAAGCTCGTGAGGCCTGCCCACCTTGTATGCTGCGGCCTCATTCAGGGGATTGATGGTGTTTGAAGTCGATGCCGCAAAGGGCGTTGACGATGCACGGAGACCTCATACCAAGCGGCCTCCGGCAAGTTTGGCCTCTTCCCCAAGCAAGATGGCCCTTACAACGGGTACCAACGCGCTTTAACGGATGCTAATATTCTCCGTTACTCGGGAAGGTCGCAATGTCCAAGGTTTGTTTGTTGTGCGCGTGCCTTCTTTTGCTGGCCGGCTTGTCGACACCGGCCTCCTCTGAGACCCAGATCGGTCAACGCAGCCATAGATATGCGCTCGTAATCGGTAACTCGGCCTACCGTTTTGCGTCATCGCTTCCCAACGGGGTAAATGATGCGAATGCCATCTCCCGAGTTTTGCAAGAGACGGGCTTCGACGTCACCCTTGGATTGGATACCGACGCATCAACGTTCAGGGCTCTCATCGGAAAATTCAGGCGAAACTTGCGGCCGGGTGACGTCTCCCTTTTTTACTTCGCCGGACACGGGCTCCAAGCGAACGGGGAGAACTACCTATTGCCCGTTGACGCCGCCCTTCAACGTCCGGCCGACTTGGCTCTGGAGGCTGAGCGCCTGCAAGACATCATCGCCGCCATGACGGCCGAGGAAAATATCGCAATCGTCCTTCTCGATGCCTGTCGGGACAATCCTTTCGTTAAGCAATTGAGTGGACCGGGTCAAAGTCGCGGCCTTGCCATAGCAAAGGGGCTGGGAGCCTTGGATGCTGGCAGGGGAGTCTTTATCGGCTTTGCAACACAACCCGGCAACGTGGCTCTCGATGGAGCCGTCAATCATAGTCCGTTTGCAGACTCTCTTGTGAAGCGGATAAAGACTCCTTCGATCGACATTGAAATTCTCATGCGTCGCGTCCGGTTGGACGTCATGAACGCGACTTCTGGGAAGCAGGTTCCCTGGAGCAACTCGTCCCTGGTGGAGCCGGGATTCTCATTCAACCCAGATGCCGCGTCTAGTCCGTCTTCGGCAGACACCTATCAGCCAGACACCAACGCGGCGGCAGAGCTCGAATTCTGGAAATCAATCAAGGATACATCCGATGTCTCGATGTATCGTGCCTATCTAGCGGCATTTCCGAATGGTGCATTCGTCGAAATTGCAAAGAGCCGAATTGCCAAGTTCCAAGCACCTACGCCGCCACGCAAAAAGATTCTGCCGAAGAAAGTCAGTCGCAAGCCGCAAGTGTCGTTGCCTGTCGATGAACCTTCCAATCGTTCGGCAAAAACGAGCGCACCAGCTAAGCCGGAAACCGTGGGGCGATGCAGGGATGGCAACAAGGAGAGGTGTCGCCAGAGATGCCGTGAAGGCGCAAGGCGTGCCTGTCGCAAGCTGCAACAGCTAGGGGGTTAGTAACGCCGATGACTGCCTTGCGCGCGGTGGGACTTAGGCCGCGCCGCCGACTGCGGCTGGAGAGCAGCAAGGGTGCATGAAAAAAAGCAGAACTCAAGAACGCTCCGGGCACCACTGCCGACCCGATCAGGATCGTGGATTAATACGCCACGTGAACGTCGCCGCGTGAGCGTAGGCAGTCAGCGACTGCTTCGGCCGGCGAGGCAAATGCGCGGGAGTTCAGTTTGATTAATTGGCGCGCCCGAAGAGATTCGAACTCCTGACCCCCAGATTCGTAGTCTGGTGCTCTATCCAGCTGAGCTACGGGCGCGCATCAGGCCGTGTGAGACACAAGCCCCGCGATCCGGTCGAGACGCCGGCCGCGATGTGGAGTGTTCCCTAACGACTGAATTTCGGAAAAGCAAGCCGGCCCGGCAAAAGTTTTGTCGCAGGCGTTTACAGGATCACATTCCGACCGGGGTCTTTGCTTCGCGGAACTCCGAAGCAGGAACGTCTTCCCTGGCCTGCCACGGTCAAGCCGGGCGGCGCAGGCCGTTGCGGGCCTGATCGAGCCGCACCGGCTGGTCGGGGATGGTGACGGCGAAGACCGTGCGGCCGCCGATCGATTCGACCAGCTCCACCGTGCCGCCATGGGCGCGGATCAGCTCATGGGCGATCGCCAGGCCAAGGCCGGTGCCGCCGCTGCGCGCCGAGCCGCGGAAGGCGGCGAACAGGTTCTCGCGCGCCTTGGGCGGGAGGCCGGGGCCGGTGTCGCTGACGGTGATGCGGCTGACGCTGCCCAAGCGCTCGGCCGAGACGGCGAGCCGACGCACCACCGCGCTCTCCGTGTCCGCCGCCATTGCCTGCACCGAGTTGCGGCACAGATTGGTGAGCACGCGGAAGAGCTGGTCGGAATCGGCGTCGACTTCGAAGGTGAGCTCGACGGCATTGATGAATTCGATGCCCTCCTCGATATCGAGCAGGCCGTGCACGTCGTCGACCAGCTGGCGCAGCCGCAAGCGGCGGCGCGACGGCGCCGGCTCCTGTGTGCGGCCATAGGCAAGCACGCCCTCCGAATAGGCGACGGCGCGGTCGAGCGCGCGCAACAGCTTCGGCGCGAAGGACTGGACGGTCGGATCCTTCACCTGGCGCAACCGGTCCGACATAAGCTGCGCGGAAGCCAGGATGTTGCGCATGTCGTGGTTGATCTTGGACACGGCAAGCCCGAGATTGGCGAGGTGCTTCTGCTCGGCGAGCATTTTTTGCAGCCGATCCTGCATCTGCGACAACTCGCGCTCGGCGACGCCGATCTCGTCGGCACGCTCCGTCGGGCAAATTATGCGGCCGGGATCGTCCGGCGCCTCGGAGAAGGACAGGATCGAGCGCGTCATGGTGCGGATCGGGCCGATCATGATCAGATCGATTGCCGCATAGACAAGCATGGCGGTGAACAGCGAGATCAGCAGCGAGACGACGGCGACGTTACGCGAATATCTGAGCATGGCGTTGCGCAGACTGTAGTCCGGCATGATCAGCTCGAATTCCTTGTCGCTGTCGCCGACCGGGCCGAAGACGCGCAGCATCCGGTTTCCGCCGGCGAACAGCGTTTCCAGCGCGCCGGTCATGCCGTTGACCAGACCGACATTGGCAATGTCGATATGCTCGTCGACCTTCGGCGGCATGTCGGCCACGACCAGCAGCCGCGAGACGCCGCCGTCGCGCACCGCGATCGCCTTGGCGCCGATCGCCATCAGCACGTCGTTCTGGGCGGTGTGCGACAGGGAGTTGGGCTCGCCCTGCAGCAACACGATCGACACGGCGGCGGAGGTGCTCAGCCGCTCCTTCAGCCAGTTCACCCGGTAGCTGGCGATCCAGGGCAGGAAGATCAGGATTTCGGCGAGCAGCACGAAGACGATGGTGAGAAGCAGAAGCTTGGTCGACAGACCGCGCGACAGCGGCACCCGGCGCGGCGAGCTTGCCGCCGCGGGGCGTGGCTTTTCATCCGTTGACAGGACTTCACTTGTCATGACGCGGTTTTCACGAAGGCTTGATCGAGCAAGATTATGCGATTTGCGGCTTTTTTGCCAATTTCGCCGCCAGCCAGTGAAAAAATGCCTTTGGGCGGGCTGGATTGACTTCCAAAATCCTTCTTCCTATAAGCCCGCTCACGCTCGGGCCTTCCGTCCCGGCGCGGTTTCGATCGCGCCTATAACCGGCCCGGCAAAGCTCCTGTTACAGTGTGACAGAATCAAGAAGGGCCGCACGCCGCGGTATTAAAACAAATGAAGCGTACCTACCAACCGTCCAAACTCGTCCGCAAGCGCCGGCACGGTTTCCGTGCCCGTATGGCCACCAAGGGTGGCCGCGGCGTCGTCGCAGCCCGCCGCAACCGCGGCCGCAAGCGGCTCAGCGCCTGAACGAAAGACGAGATCGTTGCCCGCAACCGGCAAGCCAAAGGGGAAAACTCCCGGGCGGCTTCTGAAACGCGCGGATTTCATGGCTGTGCGCGGCGGCGAGAAGCGCCGCGGGCGGCTTTTTCTCGTCGAGGTTCTCGACCGGGGCGACGATTGTGCGCCACGCGTCGGCTACACCGTGACCAAGAAGGTCGGCAACGCCGTGGTGCGCAACCGCGTCCGGCGGCGGCTGAGAGAAGCCGTGCGAACGCATGCCGCCGATGACATGGCGCTCGGCAGTGACTATGTCATCGTCGGGCGCGAAGACGTGCTTGCCATTCCGTTCGGCCAGTTGAAGGCCGAGCTTTCCCGCCGGCTGCGCGGAACACGATAGGCCAAGGGCTTTCGATGGAAAACAACCGCAATTTCTTCATCACCATCGCGCTGTCGGTGCTGATCCTGACGCTCTGGCAGGTGTTCTACATGAACCCCAAGATGGAGCAGCAACGCGAGCAGGCCCGCATCGAGCAGCAGCGCGTCGAGGCGCAGAAGAAGGAAGCGCAGGGGACCAATCCGGGCGCGGCCGGGACGCCGGCGCCGGCTCCGGGCGCCATCCCGACCGCACCTGGCGGCGAGACAGTCACTGTCGAGAGCCGTGACCAGGCTGTTGCCGCGACCAAGCGCATCAAGATCGACACGCCGAGCCTCGAGGGCTCGATCAATCTCACCGGCGCTCGCCTGGACGACCTCAAGCTCAAGCACTACACCGAGACGGTCGACAAGAATTCGCCCGAGATCCAACTCCTCAATCCGCAGGCGCTACCGACCGGCTATTTCGCCGAGATCGGGTTCGTCGGCACCGACAAGACCGGCGCGGTGCCGAGTTCCGACACGGTGTGGAGCGTTGAGGGCAATCCGACGCTGACCCCGTCGACGCCGGTGACGCTGACCTACACCAACGACAAGGGCCTGACCTTCAAGCGCACCATCTCGGTCGACAACGATTATATGTTCACCGTTTCGGACACCGTGCAGAATTCGGGAAGCGCTGCCGTCAGCCTGTTCAACTACGGTCGCGTCACGCGCTACGACAAGCCGGCGGTCGCCAGCACTTATGTGCTGCATGAAGGCCTGATCGGCGTTACTGGCACCGAGGGGCTGACGGAATACAAATACGCCGCCATCGAGAAGGACAAGGAAGTCAAGCCAGGCAAGTCGACCGACGGCTGGCTCGGCATCACCGACAAGTACTGGGCCGTCACCATGGTGCCGACCGAAAAGCAGCCCTTCCAGCCACGCTACGGCTATTTCGAGGACGGGCGCCATCGCTACCAATCCGACTTCCTCACTGATCCGATCAACATCGAGGCCGGCCAGTCCGCAACCATCGAAACCGAAGTGTTCGCCGGCGCCAAGGAAGTCGCCAAGATCAACGCCTATGAGGCTGACCGCCATATTCGCCAGTTCAATCTGCTGATCGACTGGGGCTGGTTCTATTTCATCACCAAGCCGATGTTCTGGCTGATCGACACGCTGTACAAATTCTTCGGCAATTTCGGCCTAGCGATCCTGGCCACGACCGTCATCGTCAAGGCCATCTTCTTCCCGCTGGCCAACAAGTCCTACGCGTCGATGGCGAACATGAAGAAGGTGCAGCCGAAGATGCTGGAAATCCGCGAGAAATACGCGGACGACAAGATGAAGCAGCAGCAGGCGATGATGGAGCTCTACAAGACGGAAAAGATCAATCCGTTGGCCGGCTGCTGGCCGGTGGCGCTGCAGATCCCGGTCTTCTTCTCGCTCTACAAGGTGCTCTACATCACCATCGAGATGCGGCACGCGCCGTTCTTCGGCTGGATCCACGACCTCGCGGCGCCCGATCCGACCTCGGTGTTCAACCTGTTCGGCCTGCTGCCCTTCGCGCCGCCGGCCTTCCTCCCGCATATGGGCGCCTGGGCGGTCGTGATGGGCATCACCATGTTCCTGCAGATGCGCATGAACCCGACGCCGCCGGACCCGACGCAGGCCGCGGTGTTCACCTGGATGCCGGTCCTCTTCACCTTCATGATGGGTTCCTTCCCGGCCGGCCTCGTCATCTACTGGGCCTGGAACAACCTGCTCTCGATCCTGCAGCAGGGCGTGATCATGAAGCGCCAAGGCGCCAAGATCGAGTTGTGGGACAATCTGGCGGCGATGTTCCGCAAGAAACCATCGCCGGCGGAATAGATGGCACCCCGGCCCTAACACCAAAAACCCCGGCATGACCGGGTTTTTTCGTTGGCGGCTTGCCCTATGGCGCTCCGGACAGAACTTCGCGCAGCCGTCTTTCGGAATTTGGCCTGCCCCCGCGAAACTGCGGCATGGCCTGCCTCGTAGCTTCCCCGGTCCTCCCCAAAAGCCGCGACGGCTTCCGGCGCAGCGACGCCGGTGTTGGGAAGGCCGTCCGGCAGGCCGGGGTCCCGCGGGGGGACCCCGGTTTTCCTCCTAAAGCGCGACGCGCTTTAGGGACTTTGTTTTAATGCAGTGTCGTTTTCCCAAAACCGCTCCACGCTTTTGGGCGACATGCACCAGCTCACTCCATGACGGCATTGTGGTCGACCTTGGTCGGTGTGCCAGGCTTGCGCAGCAGAAGCACAAGCGGGATGGCGGCGAGCGAGAGCAACATCATCAGCTCGAAGTCGTCGACATAGCTGATGATCGTTGCCTGCAGCGTGACCAGCCCGTCGAGCGCTGCGCGGCCGGCGGCGGTGTAAGGGCTCAGCGCCTGCGCGATCGCCGGATCGCCGAACGCCGGATTATAGGGCGTCACATAGTCGGCGATGTTGGCATGGTTGATCTGCTGGTTCTGCGTCAGAAGCGCGGTGACGACCGAGATGCCGACGCTGGAGCCGATGTTGCGCGACAGATTGTAGAGGCCCGTCCCTTCAGCGCGCCGTTCCGGCGCCAGCGTGGCGAAGGTGATGGTGGTGAGCGGCACGAACAGGAAGCCTAAGCCGGCGCCCTGGATGAAGCCGGTGCGGATGATCGTCCATTGCGAAACGTCCGGGGTCCAGCCGGTCATGTCGTACATCGCCCAGGCGGTGACCGCGAGCCCCGTGAACAGCAGCCAGCGCGTGTCGACCTTGCCGACCAGCCGGCCGACAAGGAACATGCAGGCCATGGTGCCTAGGCCCCGCGGCCCCATGACGATGCCGGCGGTCACCACGGGATAGCCCATCAGCGTTTGCAGGTAGGGCGTCATCAGCGCCAGCGAGGCGAGATAGGTGATGCCTATGATGAAGATGAACACCATGCCGACCGCGAAATTCCGGTCGAGGAACAGCCGCGGGTTCACGAAGGTGTCGCGGGCGGTGAAGGTGTGGACGATGAAGATATAGAAGGCCGACGCGCAGACCAGCGCCTCGACGATGATCTCGGACGAGGAGAACCAGTTGAGCTGCTCGCCGCGGTCGAGGAACATCTGCAGCGAAGCGATGGCGAGGCTGAGCATGCCGAAACCCAACCAGTCGAGCCGGGCCTTGAGGTCGAGCTTGGTCTCCTGCACGAACATCGAGACGCCGGCGAAAGCCAGCACGCCGATCGGCACGTTGATGTAGAAGACCCAGCGCCAGGAAACATTCTCGGTCAGCCAGCCGCCGATGACGGGCCCAAGCACCGGGCCGACCATCACCGAGACGCCGAACAGCGCCATGGCCGAACCGCGCTCCTCGACGCTGTAGATGTCCAGCAGGATACTCTGGGACAGCGGTACAAGGGCGGCGCCGAACAGGCCTTGAAGCAGCCGAAAGCCGACGATCTGCGGCAGCGACTGGGCAAAGCCGCACAGCACCGAGGCGACGACGAAGCCGGTGATGGCGACCAGCAGGATGCGCTTGCGGCCGAAGCGGTTGGCAAGATAGCCCGAAGGCGGCGTCATCACCGCCGCGGCGACGATATAGGAAGTGAGCACCCAGTTGATCTGGTCGGCGCTCGCCGACACGCTGCCCTGGATATAGGGCAGCGCCACATTGGCAATGGTGGTGTCCAGCGCCTGCATGATGACCGCCAGGATGACGCAGGCGGTGATGGCTCCGCGATTGGCGACCGCAGGGGTGCCCGTGGCGACGGTGCTCATGACTTTTGCTCAAACCGCTTGAAGAGGTCGGTCACGAAATCGGGCAGGCCGCGGGCATGGCCGGTGTCTATGCTGAGAACCGCGCTCATGCCCCCGCGCAGCGGCGGCTTGCCTTGCGGGTCGTCGATCGTCACCCGCATCGGAATGCGCTGCACGACCTTGACCCAGTTGCCGCTGGTGTTCTGCGCCGGAAGCAGCGAGAAGCTCGAGGACGAGGCCGGGCTGATGCTGCCGACCTCGCCATGCCAGACCTCGCCCGGATAGCCATCGATGCTGATCGTCGCCTTTTGCCCCGGCCGGACATAAGTGAGCTCGGTTTCCTTCGGCTCGGCGGCGATCCAGATGTCGGTCGACGAGACCAGGCTGAAGGCCGGCTGCGAGGCGGGAAGGTACTTGCCGACCTGCAGCGCATCGACATTGGTAACGACGCCGTCGAACGGCGCCTTGACGACGGAATCGCCGAGATTGCGCTGGGCATCATCCAGCGCCGATTGGGCCTGCAGGTAGAAGGGGTTCTTCTCGACCGGCTGGTCGGCGTCGCCGCCGAGCTGGGCGAGCGCTGCCTGCGCCTGCGCCTTGGCGACGATGACTTTCTGCCGGGCGGCGATGAGATCGTGCTGGGCGCTGTCGAAAGTCGCCTTCGAGGCGGTTGAGGTCTTGAGCAGATCCTGCTGACGCTGGAAGGCCGACTCGTAATAGGGGATGTCGGCCTCGGCTTGGGCGATCTGCGCCAGCGACTGCTGGTAGCTCGCCTGCAAGGTCAGCACCTGGTTGCGCACCGTGCCGAGTTGCGCCTGAGCGCCGGCCAGCGCGGTCTCGAACGAGGCCGGCCGCAAGCGGAAGAGCACCTGGCCCTTCTTAACCGCCTCGTTGTCATGCACGTCGATCTCCTGCACGGTGCCGGAAACATCGGTGGAGACGCCGAGCGACTGCGCCTGGATATAGGCATTGTCGGTGGTCATGACCTGACCGCCGACGACGTAGTAATAGCCGCCGACCGCCAGCGCCACCGGAAGCAGCGCAAACAGGACAGACCGGGTTAAGCTGCGCCGCGGCTTGGCCCGGGCCGGCGAAGCTGTCGTGACGGCGGCCGGCTTCGGCTGGGCCGAGGGTGCTTCGAGCGCAGCAGGTTCCGGCGCGACAGGCGCTTCCAGCTCATCGTTTTCGATCGCCGGATTGGCGGCACGCCTTTGCTCGCGCTGGCTGTCCAGGCGAATGATCTGGTCGCTGCTTCTGTCGCCGGCATTGTCGCCGTCGGCGGGCTTGCGTGGTGAGGCTGGTTCAGACATGGACTTTCTCCCGGTCGACAGCCGGCTGGGCGCAGGCCTCGAGCAGATTGGATTTGATCAGACAAAGTGTTTGCAGCTGCTGCCGCGCGTCCGCGGAAAGGTGAATGCCTTCCTGTCGAGACAGATAAGCCCGCACCTGCCAATGCCCGCGGGTCAGGCCCGAGCGGCGCGAGCGCTGCTCGAAGCGCTTTCCGGGCAGGCGCGCGACGTCGTGCAGCACGAAGCTGCTGGTGAGCGAGGAAGGCATGGGAGAAACTTCGCAGTCGGCAGACAGGCTTTCGTGAGCATGCTTATTATCATCATGCACCTAATCCTGCTGGACGCGGTGTGCAAGACCGGCTAAGCCGCCTGGAGCAAACGTCGCGCCGACGTGGCGCAACTGAAGGCCGGCAGAGGCACGCACGAAAAATGAAGACGAACCGGCTCAGGATCGCGACCGTGACTGCCCTGCTGACATGCGCGTTTCCGGCCGCCGCCAAGGAAGCGGTGAGCTGCGGCGGCGCGGCAATGCTCGGCGGCGCGCAACTCAACTGCAGCCACGTGCAACCCAAGGCTCCGCCGCAGTTCTGCACATATAGCTGGGCCCTGCACACCTCGGCCGGCGACCAGAAAGTCGTCGACGGCAGTTTCACGCTGCCGCCCGGCGCCTCCAACGCCCAGGTCTATCAGGGCAGCGGTTTCGACAGCGCGCTTTCCAACCCGATCGTGATCTGTCGCGGCAGCCGCTGAGCGCGGGTTGGTGCTGCAGCCGGATCACGGTAGTTTGATCGGGAGACAGCGTCGCCAGGGCGCCGCCTCGTGCCTGCCAACTACGGACTGACCGCGATGACCGGACCCAACCCCAACATCAAGCATCCCATTGCGATGCATCCGCGCGTCGGCTTCCTGAAGCCGCTGGTCAATGCGCCGAACATCGAGATCGGCGACTTCACCTATTACGACGACCCCGACGGCCCGGACAAATTCGCCGAGAGGTGCGTGCTGCACCACTATCCCTTCATCGGCGACAGGCTGATCATCGGCAAGTTCTGCGCCATCGCCGAGGGTGCCCACTTCATCATGAACGGCGCCAATCACGCGATGTCCGGCTTCTCCACCTATCCGTTCAACATTTTTGGCCATGGCTGGGAGGAAGGTTTTGACCCCGAGACCTGGTCGAAAGAGATCCGCGGCGACACGGTCGTCGGCAATGACGTGTGGATCGGCATGGATGCGGTGATCATGCCGGGCATCGAGATCGGCCATGGCGCGATCGTCGCCGCGAAATCGGTTGTCACGCACGACGTGCCGCCCTATGCGATCGTCGCCGGCAATGCGGCCAAGGTGGTGAAGATGCGCTTCGATGAGTTCACGGTGCGACGGCTTTTGAAAGCGGCCTGGTGGAACTGGCCGGTCGACAAGGTCAGCCGCAACCTCAACGCCATTCGAGGCGCCGACATTTCCAAGCTGGAGGCCGCCGTTTGAACGCGCCGGACAAAACCACGAGCGAAACTGCCATAAGTCCGGAGCTGTTCACCCGCGCGTGGATCTTCATCCGCGGCGTGCCGTCGATGAAATTCCTGCCGCCGGAAGGGCCGCCGGAGATCGCGTTTGCCGGCCGCTCCAACGTCGGCAAGTCGTCGCTGATCAACGCGCTGGTCGGCCAGAAGGGGCTGGCGCGCACCTCCAACACGCCCGGACGGACGCAGGAGCTGAACTATTTCGTGCCGGACGGCTTCTCCGGCGAAGGCGCCGACCTGCCGCCGATGGCGCTGGTCGACATGCCGGGCTACGGCTACGCCAGCGCGCCGAAGGACAAGGTCGACGCCTGGACGAAGCTGATCTTCGAATATCTGCAGGGCCGCGTCACGCTGAAGCGCGTCTATGTGCTGATCGACTCCCGGCACGGCATCAAGGCCAAGGACGAGGAGGTGCTGTCGCTGCTCGACAAGGCGGCGGTGTCCTACCAGATCGTGCTGACCAAGACAGATAAGATCAAGGCGGCCGGCGTGCCGAAGCTGATCGAGGAGACGCTTGCCAAGATCAAGAAACGGCCGGCGGCGTTCCCGGCGGTGCTCGCGACTTCGTCGGAAAAGGCCTCAGGGCTCGAGGATCTGCGCGCGGCGATCGCCTTGGTGGCGAACGGCGGCTGACGCATTTTTCGCCTTGGAGCAGGGCAGCCGCGTACTGCGCTCCCCCTCACCCAGTCTCCGCTTCGCCCGGCTGACCTCTCCCCGAGGGCCCCAGATAGACAAGGACGGGCAGGACCAGCCGCGATCGGCCGACCTGACTGCGCGCCCTAACGCCCGCTCAATCCGTCTCGTCGCGCTCCGGCGCATGGTCGCGCCGGCCGGCAAGGATTTCGCGCTTGCCGACATGGTTGGGCGCGCCGACCAGGCCTTCCTTCTCCATGCGTTCGACCAGCGAGGCGGCGCGGTTATAGCCGATGCCGAGGCGGCGCTGGATGTAGGAGGTCGAGCATTTCTTGTCGCGCTTGACCACTTTGACCGCTTCCTCATAGAGGGCGTCGCCATCCTCGGCGTCGATCGAGCCCTTGTCGAAGACTGGACCCGTGTCGGCCGGATCTTCTTCCTCTTCCTCGCCGGCGGTGACCGTATCGAGATATTCCGGGCGGCCTTGCGCCTTCAAATGCGCCACGACGTGTTCGACCTCGAGATCGGAGACGAAGGGACCGTGCACGCGCACGATGCGCCCGCCGCCGGCCATGTGCAGCATGTCGCCCTGGCCGAGCAGTTGCTCGGCGCCCTGCTCGCCAAGGATGGTGCGGCTGTCGATCTTGGACGTCACCTGGAAGGAGATACGGGTGGGGAAATTGGCCTTGATGGTGCCGGTGATGACGTCGACCGATGGGCGCTGTGTGGCCATGATCAAATGGATGCCGGCGGCGCGCGCCATCTGCGCCAGCCGCTGGATGGCGCCTTCGATCTCCTTGCCGGCCACCATCATCAGGTCGGCCATCTCGTCGACGATGATGACGATGTAGGGCATCGGGGCGAGGTCGATCTCCTGCTCCTCGAACAGCGGCTCGCCCGTGCCCTTCTCGAAGCCGACCTGCACCTGCATGACGACGACCTCCCCCTTGTCGCGGGCGGCCGCGGCGCGCTGGTTGTAGCCGTCGATGTTGCGCACGCCGAGGCGCGCCATCTTGCGGTAGCGCTCCTCCATCTCGCGCACCGCCCATTTGAGCGCGGTGACCGCTTTCTTGGAATCGGTGACGACCGGCGTGAGCAGATGCGGGATGCCGTCGTAGACGGACAATTCGAGCATCTTGGGATCGACCATGATGAGGCGGCACTCCGCCGGCTTCATCCGGTAGAGCAGCGATAGGATCATGGTGTTGATGGCGACCGACTTGCCCGAGCCGGTGGTGCCGGCGACCAGCAGATGCGGCATCTTGGCGAGGTCGGCGATGACCGGCTCGCCGCCGATGGTCTTGCCCAGCCCCAGCGCCAACTTACACGATGTGTTGCGGAAGCCGGCCGATTCGATCAGCTCGCGGAAATAGACCGTCTCGCGCGTTTCGTTGGGCAGCTCGATGCCGATGACGTTGCGGCCCGGCACCACCGCGACGCGCGCCGAGATGGCCGACATGGAGCGGGCGATGTCGTCGGCCAGGCCGATGACGCGGCTGGACTTCACGCCCGGCGCCGGCTCGAACTCGTAGAGCGTGACGACCGGACCCGGCCGGACATGGATGATTTCGCCCTTGACGCCGAAATCCTCCAGCACGCTTTCGAGCAGGTCCGCGTTCTGTTCCATCCGCTCCTGCGACATGTAGAAGCCCTGGCCTTCCGGCGGCATCTGCAGCAATTCCTCGGACGGAAGCTCGTAGCCGGCCGAAGCGGGCTGCGGCGCGACCTTGCCGGCGACGGGCAGGGGCGGCGCGGGTCTGGCGGCCTTGGCGCTCTTTGCGATGGGACGCGGCGCGACGGACTCAGGCGCGGGCGCGCGCGATTCGATTTCCCCAGGAGCGGACCGGAGAGCGGGCAGATCGACCGGCGCCGTCAGCGGGGCCAGACTTGCGGCCGGCCCGTGCGAGCGCCATTCGATGACGCGGTAGAACGAGGTCGCCTCGCCGATCGCGGCGGGGCGGAACGGGCTCGGTTGCGCCGCAGGACTCATCCGCGCGGGAGCCGCGGGCGTCTGCAAAGGATCGTTCAGCCGTGCCCGCGCCAGGCGCTCGGCGAGCAAGGGCAGGCTGAACTCGAAAAACGCATCGTCGGAAAGATAGGACCAACGAAATTTCGGCGGCTGCGGCTTTTGTGCCGGAGTGGCTACGGCCCGTGGCGGCGGCGCGGCGCTGGCCTGCTGCGGCTTGACGATGGCCTGCGGCGGCTTGGCCGGGGCGGTGGCGGCCGCGCCGGGGACTGCCCGGCCCGGATTGGTCGGCTGGGGCGCCAGCGGCGCCGGACGAATGGGAAGCCCGCGGGAAGCCACCGCCTTGGCCGGCGCTTCATCAACTGGCTCCGGTGCGGGCCGTTTGTCGGAATCCGGCGTGCGAGTGAAGCGCACATTGGGCGCGAGGAAGAAATATTGCTGCCAGGCCTGGCCGCCGAACTCGTCGCCGCCAGCCGAATCGGCGGCGTTCGATTCGCCGTCAGCGGCGGCTCGCAGCGTGACGACCTGCCCTGTTTGCCGCTGCGGCGGCACGGCAGCGCCATGGTGCCGCGCGTCTTCCGAGCTGCTGTCGTCGTTGTCGCCGTAAGCGGAAGCACCGGAAGGATTGGCACGGGTAAAACGCATGGATGTCACACTCGAGATTCATCGAACAAACGTGTCCCGAGACATAGGAACCGATGGTTAACAAGCTCTTCCGGAAGGGTCCGGGAAAAGTGCCGGTCGACGGTTCGAGTTGGGCTGGAAGAAGGAGGGTGACCGGTGGCATCGAAGTCGGCTGCCGCGGCGCCGTAGCGTCGTCAAAGCGCCTCGCGTTCCTTCGCAATCGCTGCGCGCCGCAGGTTCACGCCGAGAGCGACGCCTGCTCCTCGGCCGCGAGCTTCTCGGTGCCGTAGGCCTTCAGAAAGACGTTCACGCCGGAGCGAACGACATGCTCGATCTCGGCTTGGCTCGGCGCCTTGGTGCGGTAGGAAAAAATGCATTGGCGGAAGAGGCCGGCGAGGCAGAGCTCGGTGAACTGATAGGCGGCGAGATCGACATCGTCGATCTTCAGCAGGCCGCGTTCGACGGCTTCATTGAGGAAGATCATCACCTTGTCGTGGCCACGCTTGGGACCGCGCTCGTAAAAGCGAGCGCCAAGCTCGGGAATCCTGTCGGAAGCGCCGACCACCGTGCGCTGCGCCTGGATGACCTTGGCCGAGGTGATCTTGGCGGAGAGCACCATGCCGAACTTCACCAGCGTCTTGCGCAGGTCGTCGAAATGGTCGAGCACCTCATACATATTCTTGAAGATGGTGCCGCGCTCTTCCTCGATGAGAGCCTCGAACAGCTCTTCCTTGTTGGCGAAATAGACATAGATCGTGCCCTTGGAGACGCCGGCCTCGCGCGTGATGTCGTTCATCGACGCGGCTTCGAAGCCCTTGTCGATGAAGACGCGGCGCGCGCCTTCGATGATCTGGGCCCGTTTGATCGGATCCTGCCCGGCCGCGGGACGGCCTTTGCGCAGGTCGAGCAGATCGCTATCGGCTGTCGTTTCGACCATCGGAGTCAAACCTCACGAAATATTTCGAACCAACCGGTTCGATTTGCTCTTGATATGGGCCTCTTTCCGCGCTATGTCAATCACCAATTCGAACCGAACGGTTCAGTCTGACTGACTTGTCCCAGAGAGATTATCATGTCCTCGAACGCGCCCGCTACCGCCGAAGTCCGCAATTTCCCCAACGCCAAGGTCCAGCCGTCGACCGAAGCTCCGGAAGTGCCTGTAGTGCCCGCTCCTCCCGCGCCTGCCGAAGCGCCGGCCAAGAAGAAGCGCTCTGTCCGCTCGCTGCTGCTGCCGATCATCGGGCTGGGCCTCCTCGGCGCCGGCTCTTGGTACGGCTACGATTACTGGACCGACGGCCGGTTCATGATCTCCACCGACGACGCCTATGTCCAGGCCGACATGTCGTTCGTGTCGCCGAAAATCTCCGGCTATGTGGACAAGGTGCTGGTGAGCGAGAACCAGAGCGTCAAGGCCGGCGATCCGCTGTTCGTCATCGATGACGGCGACTACAAAATCGCGGTCGGCCAGGCGGAGGCGCAGATCGCCACGCTGGCGAAGACGCTCGACCGCATCGATGCGCAAACCAAGGCGGCGCAGGCCTCGCTGGCGCAAGCACAGGCGCAGAAGATCGCCGACCAGGCGGCGGCCGACAATGCGGCACGCGCACAGGCCCGCGCGGCGCAGCTGCTCAAGACGCATGTCGGCACGCAGGCACAACTCGACGACGCCCAGACGGCGCTCGACCAGGCGAAGGCAGCCCTCGCCGGCGCCGACGCGCAGATCACCGCCGCGCAGGCCAATATCGGCGTGCTCGAAGCCCAGCGTGCGGAATCCGCCAGCACGCTCGCCTCGCTGCAGCTCACCCGCGACAAGGCGCAGCGTGACCTTTCCTTCACCGTGCTCAAGGCGCCCTATGACGGCGTCGTCGGCAACCGCTCGGTCGAACAGGGCGACCTCGTCACGCCCGGCCAGAAGCTCGCCGTCGTCGTGCCGATGGATAAGCTCTACATCGTCGGCAACTTCAAGGAGACGCAGCTTGGCCGGCTGGTGCCTGGCGAGAAGGTCCGCATCACGGTCGATGCCATCGACGGCCAGACCTTCGAGGGCACGGTTTCGTCGCTGGCGCCGGCTTCGGGCGCGGTGTTCTCGCTGCTACCGCCGGAAAACGCCACCGGCAACTTCACCAAGGTGGTGCAGCGCGTGCCGGTCCGCATCGACGTGCCGGCCGACGTGCTGAAGACCGGCAAGTTGCGCGCCGGCCTGAGCGTCATCGTCGCCGCCGACAGCCGCACCGCGCCGGCCGCGACGACCAACTGAGCAGTTTGGGGGGCGGCCCGGTGGCCAATTGAGCGCCGAGCCGCCCAGCCTGTTTTGACGCAGTTCCGGGCGGAAAACGCCGCGCACTTTTGGAGCTGCCGCAGGGAGGCCATGAGATGGCAACCGCAACCATTACCGCAGGAGCAGCGCCGGCACGTCCGGCAGCCGTCGCCCCCGCCGACCACATGCCGGCGCGCCGCGTCATCGCCTTCCTGGCGATGGTGTTCGGCATGTTCATGGCGATCCTCGATATCCAGATCGTCTCGGCATCGCTGGCCGAGATCCAGGCCGGCCTCAGCGCCAGCTCCGACGAGATCCCGTGGGTTCAGACCGCCTATCTGATCGCGGAAGTGGTGATGATCCCGCTGTCGGGCTTCCTCAGCCGCATGCTGTCGACCCGCGTGCTGTTCACGACCGCGGCCGCCGGCTTCACAGCAGCAAGCGCGCTGGCCGCGACCGCCACCAACATCGACCAGATGATCGTCTACCGCGCCATCCAGGGCTTTATCGGCGGCGGCATGATTCCGAGCGTGTTCGCTGCCGCCTTCACCATCTTCCCGCCGTCGCGCCGCGCCGTCGTCTCGCCGATGATCGGCCTCGTGGCGACGCTGGCGCCGACCATCGGCCCGACGGTCGGCGGCTATATCAGCCATGCCATGTCCTGGCACTGGCTGTTCCTGATCAATGTCGTGCCGGGCATACTGGTGGCGACGGCTGCCTGGTCGCTGATCGATTTCGACAAGCCGAACCTCAAGCTGTTCTCCAAGTTCGACTGGTGGGGCCTGATCGGCATGGCCGCCTTCCTTGGCTGCATGGAATACGTGCTGGAGGAAGGCCCGAACCATGACTGGCTGCAGGAGCCGGCCGTCTTTGCCTGCGCCATCATCATGACCATAGGCGGTCTCATCTTCTTCTGGCGCGTGTTCACCGCCGAGGAGCCGATCGTCGATCTGCGGGCCTTCAACAATGTCAATTTCGCCTTCGGCTCGCTGTTCTCCTTCGTGGTCGGCATCGGCCTTTACGGGTTGACCTACCTCTATCCGGTGTTCCTCGGCCGCATCCGCGGTTACGATTCGATGATGATCGGCGAGGCGCTGTTCGTCAGCGGCCTGGCGATGTTCTTCACCGCGCCCGTTGCCGGCATCCTGTCGAACAAGATCGATCTCAGGCTGATGATGATGGTCGGCTTCATCGGCTTCGCCACCGGCACATGGTGGATGACGCATCTCACCGCCGACTGGGATTTTTATGAGCTCTTGATCCCGCAGATCCTGCGCGGCTGCTCGATGATGCTGTGCATGGTGCCGATCAACAACATCGCGCTCGGCACGCTGCCGCCGGAGCGGCTGAAGAATGCGTCGGGCCTGTTCAACCTGACCCGCAATCTCGGCGGTGCCGTCGGCCTGGCAGTCATCAACACGGTGCTGATCGACCGCAATGCCTTTCACTATGCAAGGCTTTCCGAGCATGTGCAGTGGGGCAGCGAGGCCGCGCAGACCAAGCTGCAGACCATGACGCTGACCTTTCAGCAAAACGCCGGCCTCGACGCCACGGCCGCCGCCATTTCAAAGCTGTCCGGCATGGTGCAGCAGCAGGCGGCGCTGTTGTCCTTCATGGACGTGTTCATGATGCTGACCGTGCTGTTCGCCTCGCTCGGATTTTTCGTGCTGTTCATCAACAAGGCGGCACAGCAAGGCGGCGGTGGCGGCGGAGGCCATTGAGGAGCCGGAACCCCCGCCTGGCGTCCTCAACGCGTGACCCCGGAAATCGTCGCCGATTTCCGGGGTCATTTCTTTGGACAGATCGCAGTCCGCTCAGGCCGCGGCGGGCTTGAAGGTCAGCGCCACGCCGTTGATGCAGTGGCGCAGGCCGGTGGGCGGCGGGCCGTCGTCGAAGACATGGCCAAGATGACCGCCGCAACGGCGGCAATGCACCTCGGTGCGCGTCATGCCGAGCGAACGGTCTTCGGTCTTGCCGATGGCATTGGGGATCTCCTGCCAGAAGCTCGGCCATCCGGTGCCGGAATCGAACTTCGTTTCCGACGGATAGACCGGCAGGTCGCATCCGGCGCAGGCGAAGATGCCCTTGCGGTGTTCGTTGAGCAGCGGGCTGGTGCCCGGATATTCGGTGCCCTCCCTGCGCAGCACGTCGAAGGCGGCATCCGAAAGGATGGCGCGCCATTCGGCGTCGGTCTTGGTGATCTCGAAGGTCTCGGCGGCCAGAGCCGGCTTCGCGCCGCCCATGTGCAACGCCGCTCCGGCTCCGATTGTGAGGGCAGTGGCGGCGGCACCGCTCCAGAGAAAGTCGCGACGGTTCATGGCCTTTCCTCCTGACGTGATCTTACAAACTAGGACGCCACCGGAAAAGCAAAAGCCGGTGACGGTTCGCGCGCCATCCCGCGTCGACCCGAGCCCTGGCGATGCGGAGCGGCGCTTGACGGCAGCACGGATCGTGGGAGGGAGACCGTGCGGCCGGCGCGGACATACGCCACTTCGCCGGCCGCACGCGCTTTGTTACATCTTCGGCAGAAGAACCTTGTCGATGACGTGGATGACGCCGTTCGACTGGCGCACGTCGGCGATTGTGACATGAGCGACGTTGCCGTTCTCGTCGGTCGCGGTGACCTTGCCCTTTTCGGACTTCAGCGTCAGGGCGCAACCGCCGACGGTCTTGACCTCATGCGCACCGCCATCGGCCTTGGCCATCTTGGCGACGTCGGCGGCCAGCGCCTTGGCGGCAATGACATGGCAGGTGAGGATCTTGGTCAGCTTGTCCTTGTTCTCGGGCTTGAGCAGCGTCTCGACGGTGCCGGCCGGAAGTGCAGCGAAGGCCTCGTTGGTCGGGGCAAAGACGGTGAAAGGACCGCGGGTCTGCAGCGTGTCGACCAAGCCGGCGGCCTTGACGGCGGCGACCAGCGTGGTGTGGTCCTTCGAATTGACGGCATTCTCGATGATGTTCTTGTTGGCATACATCGGGGCGCCGCCGACCATCGGATTGGCGGCATAGGCAACGGCGCCAAGCGCGGAAAGGCCGATTGTAGAGGCAAGCAGAAGGGTGGCGAGTTTACGCATTGTATCAGTCTCCTCGGGTTGTTTTCCCCATCCTTGGGAACGCGAGAAGATACGACGCGTCAAAAACTTAGTTTCGCGAACTTCGAAGATTTTTTATTCGTCGGCCCGGATGCAAACGTACCGCGTCTAAGCGCACGAAAGCGCTGCTGCCGACACATCTCGGGTGGATAGACTTGGGCTAGTCTCCAATTCTTTTCCGAAATGTCGTCAGATGCCCTTCAGATCGCCGGCGGCGACGACGGGGCCGGTCGGCTGGCCGGTCGGCGAACCGCCGGCCGGCTCAAGACTGACGGCGAGCACGGCGCCTTGCGCCAGCTTCTCCTGCACGGCCGGCGTGACGGCCATGCGCGCGGTCTGACCGGCCGGGATGACGCCCATCGAGACCGGCGCAGTCTTGCCCTCGATCATCCACAGCTCGAAATCCTTGCCGGCGCCGCGTTCGCCGGAAACATGCGAGAGGCCGACCTCCTGGCGCGCCGCGTCATAGACGGCAAGGTATTTGACGTTGCTGTTGTCGGCGGCGAGCGAGGCGACCAGCCTGGTTTCGGGCTGCGGCAACGGCGGATTGACGAGAGGCAGGGCGACAAAGACGGCCAAAGCGGCAAGCGCGGCCGCGGCAAGCCCGCGCCAGAAGGCGAGGCTCCCCAGCAGGCCGGTGCTGGGCGCGGCGGGGGTGGCCACTGATGAGGCAAACAGCCGCCGGTCAATCGCCGCCTTGACCGAAGCCGGCGCCTCGACCGCAGCGTAGGCGGCTGCCATCGGCGCGAAATGGGCTTCCCAGGCATCGACCAGGCGGGCAAAACCCGCCTCGGTATCGATGCGGCGGGAGGCGATCTGGCGTTCGTCGGCTGCCAGAACGCCGAGAACGTATTCGGCGGCGAGCAGGTCGTCGCCTCCGCGTTCCGGTCCGTTTTCTTCCGCCAGCGTCATCTTTCCAGGCATTCTCTCAGTTTGAGCAAGCTTCGCCGCAGCCAAGTCCGCATCGTGTTCAGCGGGACCTTGTGGCGCTCCGCCAACTCGGCATAGCTTTCGCCGTTGAGATAGGCGCCCCGGACCGCCGCCGCCCGGTCTTTCTCCAATTCGTCGAGGCAATGGTAGATGCGTTCGGTCTCGCCGCCCGCGACAGCCATGGCCTCAGGCCCCGGCGCCGGATCGGCGACCTCGAGCGCTGCATCGATATTGGCGGAAGGACCGCGCCGGGCCCTGATGCGGTCGATCGCATGGTTGCGCGCAATGGCCACCAGCCAGGAAATCGGGCTGAGATCGGAAATCGCGAAACGATCGGCCTTGGTCCAGATCTTGACGAAGACCTCCTGCAGTGCTTCTTCCGCCTCACTCTTGTCCCTCAATACACGAAGGCAGACGCCGAAAAGTTTCCCGCTGGTCTGCTTGTAGAGCAGATCGAACGCAGCCCGGTCCTTCATCGAAGTCCGGACGATCAGCTTGCTAATGTCCTGAGGCCCCATGCAGGCAAATTAGAAGATTGCGATTTATTTGCAACGGCGCGGGCGGTGTTGTCCACCCAAGGCTGTCGCGGCGCCAGTACGTGAAGTCATCTTCCGCAATGCGAGATGAACAACGCAAATCCGGATTTCGATTTGCGGCTTCATGCGATAGCCTTCGCCAAAACAGGGGAGCGGCGATGTCGATCGAACGCGTGCTTTGGGAACAGGATGCGACCGGACTTGCCGAACTCATCCACAAGGGGGAAATCTCGCCGCAGGAGCTGGTCGACGCCGCGATTGCCCGCGCCGAGGCGACAAGACCCGACATCAACGCCATAGCCACGCCGCTCTATGACGCCGCCAGGGCGCGGGCGAAGGCGATCGACCGCAAGCAGCCGCTCGCCGGCGTACCCTTCGCGCTGAAGGATCTCGGCATCGGCATCAAGGGCGTGCCGATCCATGGCGGCAGCCGCATTCCGGCCTTCACGGCCGATTTCAACTCGGTGATGGTCGAGCGCTATCTGGCCGCGGGCCTGATCCCGATCGCTACCAGCACCTCGCCTGAGCATGGGCTGCGGCTGATGACCGAATCGGCCCGCTTCGGCATCACCCGCAACCCCTGGAACACCGGCCACACCACCGGCGGCTCGTCCGGCGGATCGGCGGCGCTCGTCGCGGCCGGCGTGGTGCCGGCGGCGCACGCTTCCGACGGCGGCGGCTCGATCCGGTGCCTTCGGCCTGCAGCGGCTTGGTCGGGCTCAAGACCTCGCGCGGCCGGGTGCCGCTGACGCCGCTCACCAGCGAGAGCTGGTACGGCATGGTCGTCGACCATGCGGTCAGCCGCTCGGTGCGCGATACAGCCCTCCTGCTCGACCTGACGCACGGCGCCGATCCGCTGTCGCCTTATGCGGCGCGGGAGCCCAAGGGCGCCTTCACCGCCGCAGCGGCGCGCGATCCAGGCCGGCTCAGCCTCGCCGTCTACCGCAAATCGCCGCTCGGCCTGCCGATCTCGGCTGAGACGATGGAAGCGCTGGACACCGCGGTGGCGCTGGCGCGCGAGGGCGGGCACACGGTGGAAGAGATCGACCTGCCCTATATCGGCCGCGACTTCATCGCCGATTTCTGCAAGAGCGTCGCGTCGGCCATCGCAGGCATGATGCGTGCCGAGGCGAAGCGCGTCGGCCGCCCAGTGTCCGGCGAGGTCGAACGTGCGACGCGCGTGCTTGGTCGCCTCGGCGAAATGCTGTCCGCCGGCGAGGTCTATGACGCCGTGCAGCGGCTCAACGCCACCGCGCGGCAGATGATCGAAGACACGGCGCGCTTCGATGCCGTGCTGATGCCGATCATTGCGCACCCGCCGCTCGCCTGCGGCGCGATGGACCCGAAAGGCGCCGACGAGCTCGTCGAGAACGTCCTCGACAAATTGCATCTAACCGGGCTGCTCAGGATCAAATCATTTTTCGGCCAACTGATGGACAAGAGCCTGTGGTTCACTCCCTGGCCGGCGATCCACAATGTCAGCGGCCAGCCCTCGATCGCGCTGCCGGTGCATGTCACCGCAGGTGGCCTGCCGCTCGGCATCCAGGCCGCGGGACGGCCAGGCGACGAGGGGACGCTTTTGTCGCTCGCAGCGCAGATGGAGAAGATTTCGGGATGGCTGAAGCGCCGCGCACCGCTCAAGGTGCCCGGCTAGGTCTGTCAATATTCAGGTGATGCCGGCCTGCGAATGGCGGTCTTCTGCGCTTCCGTACTTGCGGACCAGAAAGTACGCTCCGTTCCGGTTCTCGAAATCCGCCATTCTCGACTCGGCCTGACCTGAATCTCGACAGACCTTGAAACCCGCCGATTTCGTCATTGTGAGCGCAAAGCCGTTTGCGACCTGCGGCAATTCCCGCTAAGACGCCCGCCATCCTTGCCACCTAGGGAAAGCACCGATGACGGACATCGCCGCCAACGCCGAAATGCAGGCCGCGCTGCTCTCGCGCGCGCTTCCTTATATGCAGCGCTACGAGAACAAGACGGTGGTGGTTAAGTATGGCGGCCATGCCATGGGCGACAACGAGCTCGGCAAGGCCTTTGCCCGCGACATCGCGCTGCTCAAACAGTCCGGCGTCAACCCGATCGTCGTTCACGGCGGCGGGCCGCAGATTGGCGCCATGCTCAACAAGATGGGCATCGAATCCAAGTTCGAGGGCGGGTTGCGCGTCACCGACCAGAAGACGGTCGAGATCGTCGAGATGGTGCTGGCCGGCTCGATCAACAAGGAAATCGTGGCGCTGATCAACGCCGAAGGCGAATGGGCTATCGGTCTCTGTGGCAAGGACGGCAACATGGTCTTCGCCGAAAAGGCGCGCAAGACCATGATCGACCCGGATTCCAACATCGAGCGGGTGCTGGATCTCGGTTTCGTCGGCGAGCCGGTCGAGGTCGACCGCACTCTGCTCGATCTGTTGGCCCGTTCCGAGATGATCCCGGTGCTGGCGCCGGTGGCGCCCGGCCGCGACGGCCATACCTACAACATCAACGCCGATACTTTTGCCGGCGCCATCGCCGGCGCCTGCCGCGCCTCGCGCCTGCTTTTCCTGACCGACGTGCCCGGCGTGCTCGACAAGAACAAGAAGCTGATCGACGAGCTGACGGTCGGCGAGGCCAAGGCGCTGATCAAGGACGGCACGATATCGGGCGGCATGATCCCGAAGGTCGAGACCTGCATCGAGGCGATCGAGCGCGGCGTCGAGGGCGTGGTCATCCTCAACGGCAAGACGCCGCATTCGGTGCTGCTCGAGCTGTTCACCGAGCACGGGGCCGGCACGCTGATCGTGCCGTAGCGATTATTTAGCCGGCTAGCCTTCTGCTTTCGGCGACCCGCTTATCTTCCGCGACGGGCAGGGCCGGCTTTCGCGCCGGGCGCTGAAAGACCATCGATTCCTCGTCGGCGTCCTGCGGCGCGCCCCAGAATTCGGCAAGCGTCGGGCCCGTGGCCACGCGGCGGTCCCGCACCAGAAAACCCCAAACCTCACGGAACCAGACGCGGCGGCCCATATTGGTGTACCAACGCATCGAATGCCGCTGCTCTGGGTCCGGATGGAAAAGGACGCGCGCCAGCGCTTTCGGCCGTGACTGCACGGCAAGCTCGATCAGTTTGACGGCGAAGAACAGCATCCACGGCTTCAGCCGGGTCATATGCAGCACCTGGTGCTTGTAGTCCCAGAGCCGGACGTCCTTCTGGATCACCCTGCGATCCTTGGCGATGCGGAAGAACGGCGTCCAGCGATGCGGCGTCACATAGAGCGCCTGGATCTGGTCGGGATCATAGGCGATGAGCTGGCGAAAGCCGCGCCAGAGATCGCGAAAACCCTCATCCTCGAAGCCAACGACCCAGGTCGCCATGGACAATATGCCGTGCCGGCGAAGCAGCCGGATCGCCTCGCGGTCGGACTTGGTGCTGCCGCCCTTGCGGATCAGCGACAGTGTGGCCTCGTCGGTGTTCTCCATGCCGAGCAGCCAGCGGATGACGCCGGCCTTGCGATAAAGGTGCAGGATATCGGCATCGCGCACGATATCGTCGGCGCGCGTCGAGCCGACGATCAGCACCGGCACGTTCTCGGCGATCATCGCATCGAGAAAGGCGCGCCAAGCCTTCTTCGAGGAGGTGGGGTTCTCGTCGGCCAGATTGACCAGTTCGACGCCATACTCGCGGTGCAGCCAGGCGATCTCCCTGGCGAAGCTGGCCGGGTCGCGATGTCGCCAGCGGGTCCAGAAGCCGCGCTGGCCGCAATAGTTGCACAGATGCGGACAGCCGCGCGAGAACTGCATGACCACGGCGCGCTTGCCGCCCCAATAGCTGTAGCGGCCATGGTCGATCAGCTCCCAGCCGATGCGGCAGGCGTCGAGATCGGTAATCGTCATCGCAGGCGGCGCCGCAAAGGGTCGGCCGCAATCGTCGCGATAGGCGATGCCGGCGACACCCGACACCGGCCGGCGCCTTTCCAGCGCCTCGACCAGCGCCAGCGCGGTCGCCTCACCCTCGCCGCGCACGATGAAGTCGAAGACGTCCGTTGCGGCGAGCACGTCGCGCCAGTGATAGGTCGGGAAGACGCCGCCATAGAGGATGACGACCCCTAGCGCGCGGGCTTTGATCATTTCCGCGATCCGCAGCGCGGTCGGATGCGCCGAGGTCGAGCCGGAATGGCCGATCAGGACGAAATCCGGATTATCGCTCAGGGCCTCATCGACGAGCGTGGAAAGCGGCATCGGCCCTAACTCCGCATCGACCAGGCGCACCCGATGGCCGGCATCGAGCAGCGGACCGCCGATCGCCAGCAGACCCAAAGGCGGCAGGTGATCGTCGGGCACGCGGCTGCCGATGGCCGTATGCGGCGGGTTGACCAGCACGATGTTCATGGCGGACCTCCGTTGCGTCGGTCCGCCGGTCGTATTTGGCGATGTCGAAGCCGCCTGGGCGCGGTTCAGCAGTTTCGATGCAGCTTTCCCACAGATTTGATGGGCACACCCGAAACGTCGCGCAGAGCGGGAGACGGCGTCAGCCCAGTGCATAACAAAAGGTTAAGGACGTGCGCGTTGCGCAGCTCGATCGAGCTCTGGTTTTCGGCGCTTCAAACCTTCGGCAAGGAGAGTATTAGCAGAAACTAATGCAGTTGACCCTAAACTTTTATTAAAACTCTAGGCATTTATAATTGTCGGTGGGGGACCACAAGGAAATGCCCATATGGCGCTGAATCCCGATCTGAAAATCGATGAGGCGAGCCTCATCACATCGACGTTGATCAAGAAGCACAAGGCGGCGTCCGCGGAGGCGGTCGACGCCGCCGAGCTCAAGGCGCGGGCGGCCCAGCTCGCCCTGGTGCTGGACCTCGCTCATCAGGCTTTCGCGCGCCAGGAGCCCGCAGGGCAAATCGTCGAGCGCCTGGCGGGTCGACTGCATGAACTGCGCCGGGAGGTCGCTCCGGCTCTTTGGCAGGAACTGATCCCGCTCACTCAGCAGCACCGCGTGGCGGCCTACCTGAAGCAGGATCCGTTCACGCGCTGGTCCTTCGAAAAGCCGCGCGGCTATTCGGGCGACGCGACGCTGCTGGACATCTACTACAAGCACCCGAGCGCCGACGAGATCGTGGCATCGTCGAGCGAACTCGGCCGCGAGATCTTTGCCTATACGAGCGAAGCGGCAAGCTCGGTGGCGGGGCGCGAGCGCCGCGAGATACTGGCCAAAACGGTCGACGAAACGGCTGCCCGGGTAGAAAACGCCGAGGTGCTGGCAATCGCCTGCGGCCATTTGCGGGAAGCCGAACTCTCAAAGGCGCTCGCCGAGAGAAGGTTAAAGCGCTGGATCGGTCTCGACCAGGATCCGGTGAGCGTCGGCACGGTCAACCGCGACCTCACCGGTACGGCAGTGGAAGCCGTGGACGGATCCGTGCGCGGTCTTTTGCGGCGCGCCTACCCGCTTGGCACATTCGATCTCGTCTATGCTTCCGGGCTGTATGACTACCTGCCGCTTCCGGTCGGCGCACGGCTGCTGCAGCGCGCCATGGAACTGGTCAAGCCGGACGGCGAATTCCTCTTCGCCAATTTCAGCGACGAGATCACGACCGACGGGTACATGGAAACGTTCATGGACTGGCCGCTCATCCTGCGATCGGCCGGCGACATGTGGGACATCATCAATGCCGCGGTGGATAAGAACCGCGTCGAAGCCGAGGTCTATTACGGATCGAATAGGAACATCGTCTACGGCAAGATCCGCAAACGCGTGGATTTCGCGGCGCCCGCCATGGAGCGGTAGCGGAGCCGCTTCACATCCGGATTTTCAAGTCGGGCCGTGCAGCGGCCCGGCTTTCTGATGCATCGCGCGGCGTCCTCGTTTCGCCGAGATGGCGCCGCCCTACATTCCTGCCGCACTGCTTTGAGTTAAGCGACGAGGTCCTGCCTGGCCTGCATGATCTCTTCGATCGGGACGGGACGTCCGGTCAGGAAGCCCTGGATCGACTGGATGCCCATGTGCTGCAGCAAATTCTGCTGCTCTTTCGTCTCGACACCCTCGACAAGGACCGTATGGCCCAGATTGCGCAGCAGTCTGACCATGTCCTGCAACAGGCTCAAGCCTCGAACCGTCTGGCAATCGTGCAAGAAACTCCGATCGATCTTGACGACGTCGAACTTGAAACGACGGAGCCAGGCCAGACCTGCAAATCCGGTTCCGAAATCATCGAGCCAGATCTGAACGCCCAAGGTTCGAAGCTGCTCGATACTTCTGGCGGCCTGCGCCTCCAGGGATATATCGCTGCCTTCCGTGACCTCGAGCGCCAGCCTCTGAGGCGCCATGCCGTGGCGACCAAGGATCTCGGTGACGTGAAGCGGGAAATTCGGAGCCTTGAGCTGGACGACCGAGACGTTCACGGACACGACCGATCCCAATCCGTGCTCGACCATGTCGCCGCAAGCCCGATCGATCACCCACATCCCGAGTTCCTCGATCCCGCCGGTCTGCTCGGCGACAGGTATGAACACGGACGGGCTGATCACGCTGCCGTCGAAGTCGCGCAGCCGCATCAACGACTCATGGCCAAGCACCTTGCCGGATATCGCATCGCAGATCGGCTGATAGACCACGGAGACCAGTCCCTCCGAAACGGCTTGCTTGAGCAGTTCCGAAAGATTCTGGCTGGCGCGCTTCTGATCGATGGCCTGCGCATCATAGATGGTGAAGGTCGCGCGACCGGAAAACTTGGAGGCGTAAAGCGCGCGATCGGCCTCCTGCAACAAGATCCGAAGCTCTATGCTTTGATCGGCGCGCGTCAACGAGGCGCCAGCGCTGATGGTGACGATGTTGAGTTTATCGTCCCGATCGGGATGGGAGATGTTCAAGTCCTCGACGGCCCGGCAGAATTGATGGGTCACCTCGCGCAGGTGATCCGGTCCGGCGACCTTGCAGAGCACGACGAATTCTTCGCCGCCGTACCGTCCCGCGATGGCGTGATTGGACGCCGCCGTCTCGTCGAAGGCTCGGGCAAGCTCGATCAGGCAGTCGTCGCCGGCCTGATGGCCGAGCCGGTCGTTGAACCGCTTGAAGTAGTCCACGTCCATGAGAATGACGCCTATTTCGTCATTGTCCCTGGCCCATTCCTTGCACAACTCCGCGAATTCTCGGGTGATCGCCCTGCGGTTCTTAAGCCCGGTAAGCGGGTCGGTGTCTGCGATCTCGATGAGCTTTTGACCATTTTCGATGGCGACCTGCTCCTGGATCTGCGCCTGAAGGGCATGCAGGAAGGTTTGGTAGCGCTCCATGCTGAGGCGCCATGACAGATAAAGCGACAAAACAAGGCAATTCACGAAATAGGTTGCAAGCACCAGACGGGTGCCAAGATCGGCTTGAAGCAAGAACAGCGTGGCGCCGAGGAATGCTATTGTCACGGTTGCGGACGACAGCGCCGAGAGCCATAGCCGGAAGTTGAAGAAAAGGTTGGCACCGAGAATGAAAACCGTGCCGAAGATGATGAAATGGGACAGCGCCTCCTGATGCGTCGTTCCGAGGGCCGACAGCAGCCATCCGATCGCGCCCGCCACGATCGCCAGAGCAGCAACGTAGTGCAGAGTGGTGACGGCAAAATCGCGTCGAGCAACAAGTTCGACAAGCACCAGGAAGGTCAATCCCAACGTCAGGCGCGTCAGAATCACACGGTCGGCAATGTCCGGGAAAAGGAACCAGTCAAAGGCCCCGTAGCATATGTAGCTCAACACGGCCGCCGCTATGCCCCAGCGCACGACCTTGCGATTCTGATCCGCGTTCTTCTGCAGCAGCATCGCAAAAAGCGTCGGATCGGCGGATTTCCACGGCGGGCGTGAAATCGCTTCAGTGACCCTCTGAGCCACGTCCTCCGTCAGTTGCATGCAATGCTCCTTTGCGATCATCCTCCGCATGAACGGGTTCGAGCAAGCGAAGTCCGTCAAGTCCTTACGGAAGGACGAAGGCAAGCCTGGTTCATTAAAAGACACTAATGTTGCTAACCGCCGGTAAACGGATCATGCGATTGCACCGGCACAGCGACCCGCTAAGGATTCCATGCAACAATCGTGAGTTACCGAATAATGCATGGTCACACTTTCTCCAGATCGCAAGAGACGACGCACGAAACATTGCGTAAATTTCCGAGCGCGTCTTTTGTTAAGGTTCGTGTAACCTTAATTTCAGTTGATATCGGGGAAATCGTCCCGAAGTAGATTCGCTCCGACCACATTGTCGGGCCGTTCTTTGCGGAGAACCGTTTCGGGTACGATTACCGCCGCAGATGGCTGAGCGGCACGTGGCCTGGCCCCTTGATGTTCTGCAGCACAAGCTGGGTATGGACGTCGCGGACGCCGGGCAGCCGCATCAGTCGGTGCATGACGAAAGCATTGAGATCGTCCACCGACGGCACCATCACATGCAGCAGGAAATCGTGGTCGCCGGTCATCGTCCAGCAGGACGAGACCTCGTCCATGCGCTGCACGGCGGCGATGAAGCTTTCCGGCGAGCCGTCGCTGTGGCTCACCAGGCGGACCTGGATGAATACCTCGACCGTCAGCCCCAGCGCGCGTCGGCTGAGCACGGCGGCAAAGCCCTTGATGATGCCGGCGCCTTGCAGCGCCTCGAAGCGCCGAGCGCAGGGAGTGGTCGACAGGCCGATCTCCTGCGCGAGTTCCGACACGGCCTTGCGCCCGTCGCGCTGCAGGGTGTCCAGCATTCTTATTTCGAACTCGTCCAACTGAGGCATTTTCCCTCCTAAACGTTTAAATTTGAGCGGAGTTTACCTCAAAATCCCTCGCGTGGCTACAAAGAAGGCTGATTTGCCTCACGAGCCGCGGCTACGATGACGCCACCATCCGGGAACCGACGATTTTTCAGGAGGAAGAAATGACGATCAGCGTTGCCGACTATGCCCGCGAGTGCGCGGCGCAAGGCCTTCGCGGCGACTATTCGGTGTGCCGCGCCGACTTCACAGTGGCTCAGCATTACGACTATTCCGCCGACGAGCAGGCAGTGTGGCGCACGCTCTGCGATCGCCAGACGAAGCTGACGCAGAGGCTGGCGCACCGTTCCTATCTCGACGGCGTCGCGACGCTCGGGCTGCTCGACAAGATTCCGGATTTCGACGCCATCAGCGAGAAATTGCGCAAGCTCACGCGCTGGGAAATCGTGGCGGTGCCCGGGCTGATCCCCGCCGGCCCCTTCTTCGACCATCTCGCAAACCGCCGTTTCCCGGTCACCAACTGGCTGCGGACCAGGCAGGAACTCGACTACATCGTCGAGCCGGACATGTTCCATGACTTCTTCGGGCATGTGCCGATCCTGACGCAGCCGGTGTTCGCCGATTTCATGCAGATGTATGGTGAGAAGGCCGAGGACATGATCGCGCTGGGCGGCGACGAGATGATCACCCGGCTCTACTGGTACAGCGCCGAATACGGCCTCATCCAGGAAGCCGGCCAGCCGGTAAAGGCTTTCGGCGCAGGACTGATGTCGTCTTTCACCGAGCTGCAATTCGCGGTCGAAAGCAAGGACGCCCATCATGTGCCGTTCGACCTGGAGACGGTGATGCGCACCGGCTACGAGATCGACAAGTTCCAGCGCGCCTACTTCGTGCTGCCGTCCTTCGACGCATTGCGCGATGCATTCGCCGGCGACGACCTCGCCGGGATCGTCACGCGGTTCAAGGGTCAGCCGGCGCTCGACCCCGCCACGGTGTAGGTACCGAAACAAATGCGCGGCGCCCAAAATCGTTCGGTGCGGCGCGCTTCGGGGTCCGGCTTTCGCCCAGCCGGCCGTCAGAGCGGTTCGGTGGCTAAAAGGCGACTGAGCCGCTCTGGGTTTGCGGAAGCAAGCCGCCAGTGTCCGGTCCCTCGGGCATCAGCCGGTCGAAGCCGGCTCGGCCTTGAGCCTCGCCAACTGCTCGCTTTGCAGCTCCAGCGCGGCGTCGATGAAACGCAGCACGGTCGCCAACTCGGCGTCGCTGAAAGCCGCCATCACTTTCTCGCCCTCGCGCGCGATGGCGCCATAGTAGCGCTCCGAAAATTCTCTGGTCAGCTCGGTCGCCTCGATCACCACCTTGCGCCTGTCTTCCAGGCTGCGGGTTCGGGTAACGAGCCCACGCGCCTCAAGGCGGTCGATCAAGGCCGTCACCGCTGCCGGCGTCAGCCCCGTCGCCGCCGCCACGGCGCCGGCCGATTGCGGCCCCGCGTAGAGCAAGCCCAGACAATGCCGCTCGGCCGCGATCAGCCCAAGCCGCTCCCCGACCGCCTCGTCATAGGCTTGCGTCGCGTCCTGCCAGCGCATGACGGCACGGCTGACGGCCGCCGTCATCTCAGCACGATTCATGCTTGACGAATTTAGTTCGATCATCTAACTATCAAGTTGTCTAACATTCAGACTATCGTATCAATATGCGATGCCACCCTTTGCGAAGCAAGGGCAAAGTCGCCGACAGGAGTGAACAATGACCTTGATTCAACAGCGCCCCCCTCTCTCGCATGAGGAGGAGTACAGATACGCCAAGCTGGCCATGGAATGGTATGGCTGGGGCTCGCCAATTGGCCTCGGCATCCTGCTGGTGGCACTTGCCGCCGCGGCCGTGCTGGTGCGGGTCGCCGTTTACGGACTGTAAATCCGACCCCCAAAGGCGCGCCAGGGCGGCGCCGGTTGCCATTGCAGGCGCCGGCGCCGCCCGCCTGTCGGGAGTTCAGACTATGATCACCTTCCTGAGGTGGCCGCCCGTCGGCAGGTACCCATGCGGGTGCCGCCCATATGGTGATGGCCCGCCGTCTCCTTATTCGTCGAATAATCGCCGCCTTTGCCGATCCAGTCGGCGATGCGCACGCGGCCGAGATTCTTCCGCGCCATGGTCGTGCCGAAGAGCCGCATGCCCTCAGGCGGCTTCCGAAAGGTCGCGATCGAGAACGGACAGGTTGCGGCCGCGATGCTTGGCCTCGTAGAGCCTGCGGTCGGCGGCGCGCATCAGCTCCGACACGGTGGCGCTCTCGCCACAGGTGATGCCGCCGATCGAGACCGTCAAAGGCACGGTCCGCTCGTCGACAGGGCGAAAGCGGATCAGTTCGACCTCGCGGCGGATGCGCTCGGCCACGCGCCTTGCTTCCGGTTCGGTGGCGCCAACCAGGAAGGCGGCGAACTCCTCGCCGCCGATTCGGCCGAGCACATCGCCGCTGCGCACGCCGCGCTCGATGGCGCCGGCGATCAGAAGCAGCGCATCGTCGCCGGTCAGGTGACCGTAATTGTCGTTGATGGTCTTGAAGTGGTCGGCATCGATGATCAGCAGGGCGCCGCGATCGGCCTTGCGCCGGGAACCGTCGAGCGCGGCGAAGAAGGTCTCGCGGTTGAGCATGCCGGTCATGTCGTCGCGGCTTGCCTTCTCCGACAGGCGTCTGTGGGCCGCGGCGAGCTGAGCATGCGCGCGGGCAAGCTCGCGATGCGCATTTTTCAGCCGGTCGCTTTGCCAGAAGGTGCCGACGCTGGCGATCCAGGCGAGAATCAGAGGGCAAACCGTGGCCGTCAGCCAGACGGTGCGGCTGATCGGAAAGCCCATGGCCGGGACCACAACCAGCGTCAACAAGAGCGAGACAGCGACCGAAGCGAACGCGACGACTGCGGACTTCAAGATTATGCGACTCATCGCTGTCTCCCAACGGACTGCCTCTGTGCCAGCAAGCGCTGAAGGTGACCTTTCCGGGACGATTAAAATTTGAAGCGAGGCGCCATTTTCACGACGCAAGACGCGCGGAAGTTGTGGATAAACTCCGCGTCCGCATGCCATAAGGAGGCCATGACGACGACACCCGAGCCCGCCCGTTTTGCCCATGTCACGGATTGGGTATTCGACCTCGACAACACGCTCTATCCGCATCACTCGAATCTGTTCGCGCAGATCGACGTGAAGATGACCGCCTATGTCGGCGAGTTGCTGACGCTCTCGCGCGAGGAGGCGCGCAAGCTGCAGAAAGAGCTCTACCTGGAGTACGGCACGACGCTGAACGGGCTGATGGCGCGCCATGGCATCGACCCCGACGACTTCCTCGAGAAGGTGCACGACATCGACTATTCCTGGCTGGTGCCCGATCCGGTGCTCGGTGCCGCGATCCGCCAATTGCCGGGCCGCAAGTTCATTTTCACCAATGGGGACCGCAAGCATGCCGAGCGCGCCGCGCGCCAGCTCGGCGTATTGGATCATTTCGACGACATCTTCGACATCGTCGCGGCGGGTCTCAACCCCAAGCCGGCCCGCCAGACCTATGAGCGGTTCGCCGAGCTGCATTCCGTGACCGGCCACAACGCGGTGATGTTCGAGGACCTGGCGCGCAACCTCTCTGTGCCGAAATCGCTCGGCATGACGACGGTGCTGGTCGTGCCGCGCAATTTCGAGCCGACTTTCTCCGAGATCTGGGAGCGCGACCCGGCGAATGAGGACGACGTGGATTTCGTCACCGACGACCTCGCCGGCTTCCTGACGGCAATCGTCGAGGTCCCGGGCTGAACCAACTCCAGATTGCCGGCGCCGCCGTCAGAACTCGCTGGTCATTGCGGTAACGACGAGCGCGCACTCAGAGGCTGTAGAAGCGGCGAACGATGTCCCAGGCTTCGTCGGCGGTGTCGACGAAATCGATGATGTCCTGGTCGCCGGGCGAGATCGTGCCTTGCTCGGCAAGGAAGTCGAGGTCGATCGCCCGTTGCCAGAACGCCTTGCCGAACAGGATCACCGGCACGCGCTCCATGCGCCCGGTCTGGATCAGCGTCAGCGTCTCGAAGAATTCGTCCATCGTGCCGAAGCCGCCCGGAAACACGGCTACCGCCTTGGCGCGCATGACGAAATGCATCTTGCGGATGGCGAAATAGTGGAAGTTGAAGCAGAGTTCGGGCGTCACATAGGCGTTCGGCGCCTGTTCGTGCGGCAGCACGATGTTCAAGCCGATCGACGGCGCGCCGACATCGTCGGCGCCGCGATTGCCCGCCTCCATCACTCCCGGTCCGCCGCCGGTGACGACGACGAATTCGCGATAATAGGACGTGGCCGACTGCTGCGAGCACAGCCGGGCGAACTTGCGCGCCTCTTCGTAATATTTGCTGTTCAGCTCGAGGTTCTTCTTCTGCGTCTCGTTCTTGGCGGCCCAGGCGGCGCCGCCCGGCTCGGGAAGCCGCGCCCCGCCGAACAGGATGACGGTCGAGCGGATGCCGCGCTCGGCAAGGATCATCTCCGGCTTCAAGAGCTCGAGCTGCAGGCGCACCGGACGCAATTCGCGCCGCGTCATGAAGTCGGGATCGTTCCAGGCCAGGCGATAGGTTTCGGCCCGCGTCTGCGGCGTGTCCGGCACGCTTTTCGACCGCTCGAGATCCTCGTCCGAATGGGGCAGCGGCGTCCAGCCCGCCTTTTCCATGGGTGTCATCGAATCCACCGTCCTAATTCCTTTACTTGCGCCGTCCCGTGACGCAGTCGCGATTGACCCCCATTAAGGCTTCACATAGGGTCCGCGCGATTTCAAAACAGGTTAAGGCGCAGGCCTTAACAGCTTTGTAATGGAGCAAATTCATGTCGAAGCCCGATCCGGCGAGCCTCGAAAAGACCATCGAAAAGGCCTTCGAGGAGCGCGATACGATTTCGACCGCGACCCGCGGCGAAACGCGCGACGCCATCCAGTCGGCGCTCGACTTGCTCGACCGCGGCGTGGTTCGCGTCGCCGAGCGGCAGGACGACGGCAAGTGGCTGGTCAACCAGTGGCTGAAGAAGGCGGTGCTGCTCTCCTTCCGGCTGAACCCGATGGAGATAATCAAGGGCGGCCCGGGCCACTCGGTATGGTGGGACAAGGTGCCGTCGAAGTTTGAGGGCTGGGGCGCGGTCGATTTCGAGAAGGCCGGCTTCCGCGCCGTGCCGTCCTCGGTCGTGCGCCGCTCGGCCTATGTTGCCCCGGGCGCGGTGCTGATGCCGTCCTTCGTCAATGTCGGCGCCTATGTCGATACAGGCACCATGGTCGACACCTGGGCCTCGGTCGGCTCTTGCGCCCAGATCGGCAAGAACGTGCATCTCTCCGGCGGCGTCGGCATTGGCGGCGTGCTGGAACCGATGCAGGCCGGTCCGACCATCATTGAGGACAATTGCTTCATCGGCGCGCGCTCCGAGGTGGTCGAAGGCTGCATCGTGCGCGAAGGCTCGGTGCTCGGCATGGGCGTGTTCATCGGCCAGTCGACCAAGATCGTCGACCGCGCCACCGGCGAGGTCTTCTACGGTGAAGTGCCGGCAAATTCGGTGGTCGTCGCCGGCTCGCTGCCGGGCAAGCCGCTGCCAAATGGCGAGCCGGGCCCGAGCCTCTACTGCGCCGTCATCGTCAAGCGCGTCGACGCCAGGACCCGCTCCAAGACGTCGATCAACGAATTGCTGCGCGATTGATCTTTCCCGCGAACAGACGCACCCTCCGCCGGCGCGACATTCCGTCGCGCTGGTTCAACGGAGGGGCGTCATGGACTGGAAGTATCTGCTGACGAGTTTCGACGGCCGCATCAACCGGGCCAAGTTCTGGGCCGGCATCGGCATATTCATCGTCATCGCCATCATTGCGTTCATTCTCGACTCGATCCTCGGCACACGTTTCACCACCGCCGGCGGCGACCAGATCGGCATCCTCGGCATCCTGGTCGCGCTGGCATCGATCTATTTCGCGATTGCTCTCTATGCCAAACGCTGGCACGACCGTAACAAGTCGGGCTGGTGGACACTGATCGGCCTTATACCCATCATCGGCGGCATCTGGCTGCTCATCGAACTGGGCATGCTCGAAGGCACCAGGGGCGCCAATCAATACGGACCGGACCCGCTTGCCTGAAAAAGCAGACTTCATCTGGCTCTTCTTCAAAACCTCGGGCCGCGTCAGCCGCGCGGCTTATTTTCTCGGCGGATTGCTGGTTGCTATCGTCCAGGCCTTTCCGCTTTATCGCTTCACGCTGGTGCCGGAAGGTTCGGCCGAGAGCAACATGTGGTCGTTCGTCTTCTTCCTCACGTTCCTCGCCTCGTTGTGGTCGAACGTCGTGCTGGCAGTGAAGCGGCTGCACGACCTCGACAAGCCGGGCATCGCGGCGCTGGTGCTGTTCGTTCCCGTCGTGTCGATCGTTGCCTTCCTGGTGCTCTGCCTGTTTCCGGGACAGCCCGGATCCAATCGCTACGGCAGCCGCACGAATGCGCCGGCCGACCGCTAGCGCCGGATGATTTTTAGGTCGTTTCGACCTCAAATCTGATCCGGCTCTAAATCACAGAGATAACGTAATCGGTCGACGATGTTGCCATCCTTGGCGTCAACGAGACCGAGAATTTGAGCTCGAACCTGTCGCGCAAATATCACGCTGATCGAAGACCGCGGCTGACCTCGTCGGGCGTCAATCCGGGCGGACCGCGCCTGTCCGCTTCCGCCTGACGCACCAGCGCCATGATGCGCTTCGTCACAGGCGCCGGCACTCCGGTCTTTTGCGCGAGCCGCAGTATCGCTCCCTGCAATTCGTCGACCTCGGTCGGCCGACGACGATGGAGATCGTCCCACATCGAGGAGCGCGCCTTGGGGTCGATCGCCAGCAGCCGCCGGGCCAGGATTCCGAACAGCCAGTCCGGAAGCCGCAGCACTTTCGGCAGCAGCCATGGGGGCGGCCCAGCGATGCGCGCCGGCTCGATACGACAAGCTTTCATTGCGGCCAGCGCCTCGTCGATCTGGTCCGCCAGAATGACGCGCCAGCCGCGGTCCGCCAATTCGGTCGCCAGCGGCAGATCGGAGAGCGCGACCAGCGCATTGTTGAGGTTCATCAGCAGTTTGCTCCACTGCACCGCCCTCATGTCGGCATGGGTTTCGACCCCAAGTCCTTCGACATTGAGCAGTGCTGAAAGGCCGGGCTCAGTATTCTCGATGATGACCATGCCGTCGCTGGCGCGGCGGACGCTGAACGGCGTCTCGCCATCCGGCGATTGCACGACGTTGAACGCAACCATACCGGCAAGCACGCGATGCGCGGGAAGCGCTCCACGCAGTTTGTCCGGATTGTCGACGCCATTCTGCAGGCTGATCACAATGGCATCGGGGCGGGCATGAGCCGCAACAAGCGCCGCCATCTCCTCGGTCGCGCCGCTCTTTACGGTGACCAGAACGATATCCGCGTTGCGCAGCGCCAGCGCCGGATCGTCGCTGACCGCCAGCGTCTCAGGCCCGATGCGTCTGTCGCGGCCGTCAAGATCGCTGATCCGCAGCCCGTTGCGCAACGCCTCCACAATGCGGCCGCGGCCAAGGAAGACGACCTTACGCCCGGCGAGCGCTAGGCAGCCGCCGACATAGCAGCCGATGCTGCCGGCGCCGGCTATCGAGATCGTCTTTCCTTGTTTGGCCATGCGATCATCCCGTCCTGGCCCGCGCGACTATACGACACGACAACCATATTGTCGGCGGCTTGCTCGGCGAACATCTGCCACCGTGACAGGCCTGCCGCTTTCGACTATCGCTTTGCCCATGAAATTGCCGACCGACCCTGCCCAGAACCTTGCCGCCCTGATCCGCTGCCCTTCCGTGACGCCCGCCGAAGGCGGCGCGCTGCAGACCTTGGAAGACATGCTGAAGCCACTCGGCTTCGCCGTAGAGCGGCCGATATTCTCGGAAGATGGCACGCCGAACATCGAAAATCTCTATGCGCGCCGCTCCGGCAACGGCCCACATCTGATGTTTGCCGGCCATACCGACGTGGTGCCGGTCGGCGACGAGGCGGCGTGGACGCATCCGCCCTTTGCCGCCGAGATCGCCAATGGCGAGATGTATGGCCGCGGCGCCGTCGACATGAAAGGCGGCATCGCCTGCTTCATCGCCGCGGTGGCGCGCCACATCGAGAACAATGGCGGCCCGAAAGGCTCGGTCTCGCTGCTGATCACCGGCGACGAGGAAGGGCCGGCCATCAACGGCACGGTGAAGCTGCTCGACTGGGCTGCCGCCAAGGGCGAGAAATGGGACGCCTCGATCGTCGGCGAGCCGACCAATCCGGATGCGCTTGGCGATATGATCAAGATCGGCCGGCGCGGCTCGCTCTCCGGCAGCGTCATCGTCAATGGCCGTCAGGGCCACGCCGCCTATCCGCAACTTGCCGACAACCCGGTGCGCGGGCTTATGAGCCTTGTCGACGCGCTGCTCCATCCGGTGTTCGACAGGGGAACAAAGGATTTCCAGCCGACCAATCTGGAAGTGACGTCGATCGACGTCGGCAACCCGGCGACCAATGTCATCCCGGCCAAGGCCACCGCCACGTTCAACATCCGCTTCAACGACACTTGGGATGCCGAGACCGTCCAGGCCGAGATCCACAACCGGCTCGACCAGGCGGCGGGCCGCAAGAAATATCGGCCGGGCAAGAAGACCGCCGTCGACTACGAGCTTGTCTGGCGCGACCGGCCGAGCCATGTCTTCCTTACCCGCGACGAAAAGCTGATCGACACGCTGAGCGGTTCCGTGGCCGCGGTGGTCGGCAAGAGGCCTTCGCTCTCCACCTCCGGCGGCACTTCGGATGCGCGTTTCATCAAGGATTTTTGCCCGGTGGTCGAGTTCGGGCTGGTCGGCAAGACCATGCACATGGTCGACGAGCGCGTGGCGGTCGCCGATCTCGAGACGCTGACAGGGATATACGAGCGCTTTATCGAGGACTGGTTCGGACAAGGTCTGACGTGACCATGCTCTCAACGGACGAAACCTTTGCTTCGCTGGCCGGCGCCTGGCGGCTGATGCTCGGCAGGGCCGACGGCCTGCGCATGCTCGATCTGTCTGCGGACGGTTTTTGGAATTCCTTCTTCGCCATCGTCGTGGCGGCGCCGGCGCTGATCGTCGGCTGGGTCGGCATCGCCAATGAGATAGGCGATCCGAATGCGTTCGCCGGGCGGCTCGGCATGCTGCTCCGGCTGGCAACCGTCGACATCGGTTCCTGGGTGCTGCCGCTGGTGGCGCTTGCGCTGGTCGCGCCGCGCGCCGGCATCGGCGGCCGCTTCGTCCACTACGTCGTCGCCTCCAACTGGGCCTCCGCGATCATCGCCTGGCTGATGCTGCCGTCGGCGCTGCTGAGGCTGTTCCTGCCCTCGACCGACGAGGTCAGCGGCCTGGTCTCGCTGCTTCTGTTCGCGCTGTCGATGGTGCTGACCTGGCGCATGACCAACGCGACGATCGGCAAGGGCGCGGCTGCCGGCACCGCGGTGTTTGTCGGCATGTTCGTCGCCTCGCTGCTCGTCTTGTTCGGGCTGCAGGCGCTGCTCGGCATCGACATTCCGGACGGCGCGAGGGGCTAGGTCTCCGCGTCCTCTGCCGCGGCGGGTTTGTCAGCCGTCGCCGGATAATCCACCCCGACCAAGAACAGGCCGTCGGGCGGCGCTACCTGTCCGCAGGCTGCCCGGTTGCGCGCTTCGAGCGCTGCCTTGAGATCGGCGGCGCTCCAGGAGCCGTCGCCCACCCTGCGCAGTGAGCCGACCATCGAGCGCACCTGGTTGTGCAGGAAGGAGCGCGCCGAGGTTCGCACATCAATGAGATCTCCGGCGCGGGTGACATCGAGACGGTCAAGCGTGCGCACCGGGCTTTCGGCCTGGCACTGGGTGGAGCGGAAGGTGGTGAAATCGTGCCGCCCGAGCAGCACCTTCGCCGCCTCGTGCATGGCCTCGGCATCGAGCCGTTTCGGTACCCACCAGACCTTGCCCTTTTCAAGCGCCGACGGGGCGCGGCGGTTGAGGATGCGATAGAGATAATGGCGGCCGGTGGCCGAAAACCGCGCATCGAAATCGTTGGCGACGACGGCAGCCTTGAGGATGGCGATGCGCGCGCCGGCTGCCTGCAGATGGGCGTTGACGGCGTCGCGCACCTTATCGCCCGCCCAGTCCCTGGCCAGATCCACATGGGCCACCTGGGCGGTCGCGTGCACGCCGGCATCGGTGCGGCCGGCGGCACGTATTCGCACCTCTTCGCCGCAGAACTTTTCGATCGCCTGCTCGATCGCCTGCTGCACCGAAAGCTGGTCCGCCTGATGCTGCCAGCCGGCGAATTGGCTGCCGTCATATTCGATATCGAGTCGAAAACGCGGCATGCCAGCTCTGCGTTCGCGCTCGCCTAGGCGGCCAGCGCGGTGAAGGCCGAAGCGTATAGCAGTCTGCCGGCCTCGGGCGCGTCGCCCCAGGCCAGCGCCTGCAGCGCCTCGCCCTGGTATTCGCTCTCGAATTTCTCGGCGCGGGCGTGGGTGTAGCCGAAGCGGCCGTAATAGGCCGGATCGCCGAGCACCACCGCCAAAGCCTCGCCGGCTTCCTTCAGGCGGACATGCGCCTCGCGGATCAGCGCGCCGCCGATGCCGGTGCCGTGGAAGGACGGCTCGACGGCCAGCGGCGCCAGCGCCACGGCCGCGAAGCGCTTGCCGCCGTTCTGCACAAAAAGCCTGGAAAACAGGATGTGGCCGACGACCTGGCCATCTTCTTCCGCAACCAGCTCGACGACGGCGTCGCCGCCGGTGACCAGCGCATCGACCAGGCCGGCCTCCGCCTGCTGGCCGAAGGCATGCTCTTCGACGAGGCGGATCGCCTCGCGATCCCGCGGCGTCGCCGCACGTATCGACATCATGCTCATTGGAGTTTCGTTCCTTTTTCGATCTTGGCCCCGCGCAAAAACTCCTGCGCGGCGGCGGGCCTTCCACCCGCCCGTTGAACTTCGACCAGCCGCACCGCGCCTGACCCGCAGGCGACCGTCAGCCGATCATCGAGAATACCTCCCGACTCGCCGACGCCGTTGGAAAGCGTCGAGCGAAGCAGTTTCAGCCGCTCCACGCGGCCACCAATTTCGACCTCGCACCACGCGCCCGGAAAGGGCGAGAGGCCGCGAATGTGATTGTGGACTTCGCCGGCAGGCCGCGTCCAGTCTACGCGTGTCTCCGATTTATCGATCTTTCGCGCATAGGTCACCCCTTCCGTCGCCTGCGGGGCAAATGTCAGACAATTTATCCCCAACTGTGCGAGCGCATCCACCATCAGCGAGGCGCCTCGAGCCATGAGGAGGTCATGCAATTCCCCGGCGGTCATATCGGGACCAATGGCGCATTTTTCAACCAATGCCACCGGGCCGGTGTCCAGCCCCTCTTCCATGCGCATCACCATCATGCCGGTTTCGACATCGCCGGCCATGATGGCGCGCTGTATGGGAGCAGCACCGCGCCAACGCGGCAAAAGTGAGGCATGGCCGTTGAGGCACCCGAGCCTGGTGGCCTCAAGAACGGGTTTCGGCAGAAGGAGGCCATAGGCGACGACCACGGCGACATCGGCCCGCAAACCGGCAAAGGCCTGCTGCTCGGTCTCTGCCTTGAGCGATGTCGGCGTGCGCACCTCGAGCCCGAGCCGTTCCGCCTCGCGCTGCACGGGCGAGGGCGTCAATTCCAACCCGCGCCGGCCGGCGGCGCGCGGCGGCTGCGTATAGACGGCGGCAATCTCGTGGCCGGCCTCGGCGATGGCGCTGAGCGTCGGCACGGAAAACTCCGGCGTGCCCATAAAGATGACGCGAAGGGGCATTTCTCCTGCCATGCTATGTTCAGGCGTCCGCTTCAAACGGGTTCACGAGCTTCAGGCCAAGCTCGTCGAAGTCGCGAACATTGCGTGTCGCAAGCGTAGCGTCATGGGCCAGACAGATAGCCGCAATCATGGCATCGGAAAGACTGACCGGACGACCGAGATTTTCCCGCATTGCCCGAAGCTTGCCGGTAAGGCGAGGTACCGAGCCAGCAAAGTCAACGATGCGACCCGAAAACTGCTTCGAGATCAGATGGTCGAGAGCACGAACGTGCCGATCAGAGCCGGTCTTATTCAGAAATCTCTCGGCGCCGAAAGATTGTTCCATGACGACCGGGCCGCACAGGTAAAGATTGAGCAGATCCTGTTTGCGAAACCATTCGACCACGTTCGGATCAGGTGTGATCCTGCTTGCTTCGGAAACGACGTTGGTGTCGAGAATAATCAATCGAAACCCTCGACCAAGGGGCCAAAGTCCTGTTTCCTCGCAGCTTCGATTTCAGCCATTGTCTCAGCAAACTCGTTGTCAATTGCGCTTTCGTTTGCGAATGCAGAGCGGATACTCTCCCATGCTGAGAAGTTTGGCTCTAGCCTTCTTTCCTTTTCCACACTCATGCCCTTCCACAAAAGATCGATGGCTTTGCCCGATAGGCTCTGGCCGACTTTTCGAGCGGCTTGCTCAATTTCGCGCTTTAGGGGTTCTGGTACATTTCTGATTAGCATATCGCTCAAGGCAAAACCTCCAAATTGATATCATGATATCATGGTTAAGCGATTTGCTCAATCATACCCAGCACGGATTTGCGCGGCGCTGAAGACTCTTCGGTAACTAAGTTCGAATGCTTTCCTCATATGATTCGGGCCTCTTGCCCCTTCGGAGCCATTCATATGAAGACTCGTCAAAAGACATTTGGGGCGTGTCGTACGCCAGGTTCAAATCGCTCGATGAGGAATCTACGAAGGGCGAGTTGTCCAAACGACGTGAGCGGGCATTAGCTGTCTACCTCACGCCGCTTTTTGCAGTGGCATTAGTCGTGGTTTTGATATTCTCGCCAAAGTCTCGCGCGCTTGCGTTTGAGTTGGGTTCCAAAGCCATCGAAGTCGGGAAAGACTGGATCCTGCGTGGAATGCTCGAATGAGGTTCAGCCCGCCATCTTGCCCGGCGCCTTGTCCTTGGCGAGCTTCTTGAATTTCCTGACCACCATGTCGCGCTTCAGCTTCGAGATATGGTCGATGAACAGCACGCCGTTAAGATGGTCGATCTCGTGCTGCAGGCACGTCGCCATCAGGCCTTCGGCCTGCATCTCCTGCAGCTTGCCCTCGCGGTCGAGATATTTCACCCGCACCGCCGCGGGACGCTCGACCTCGGCATAGTAGTCAGGGATCGACAGGCAGCCTTCCTCATAGACCGAGCGCTCGTCGGAGCTTTCGAGGATTTCCGGATTGATGAAGACATGCGGCGCCGGCGGCTCGCCTTCCTTGGCGAGGTCGATGACCAGCAAACGCCGCGGCTCGCCGACCTGGATCGCCGCCAGCCCGATTCCCGGCGCGTCATACATGGTTTCCAGCATCTCGTCGGTGAGCTTGCGCAAGTCACCGTCGACGCGCTCGACCGGTTTGGAAACCTGGCGCAGGATTGGATCGGGAAGGATGATGAGCGGCTTGATCGACATGGCGTCTCACCTAAGACGTCGATGGAAAAGCGTCAACCGGGGCGGCTTTGACTTGTTCACGTTTTGATCTGTGCCAGCAGAGCGAATCGGTTATGCTGCCCAAATGAACGACATGACCTCGATCCTTTCGCTGCCCGTCGCGCGGCTCGGCGCCACCACGATCAGGCTCGGCGAGACGCTTGGCTTCGGAGCGCTGCTGCTGCTGACGCTGTTCCTGGCGCTCGTCATCGCGTTGTGGCGCGCGGGAAAGGCGCGCGCGGCAGCGGCGGCCGACCATGCCCGCGACACCGAGGCCAGGATGGCGGACATTCTTCAGGCGCAGGCCGAGATGCAGGGTCGCATGGGCGCTATCGCCGAAGTGTTCGGCGCCAGGCAGGCCGAGCTCACCCAATCGCTCGGACAGCGGCTCGACGCCATGACCGGCCGTCTTGGCCAGACCATGGCCGAGCAGACCAAGTCGACGCATGAGAGCCTGGCCAAACTGCAGGAGCGGCTGGCGGTGATCGACACGGCGCAGGGCAACATCCAGTCTTTAGCCGGACAGGTCGTGCAGCTGCAGGCGATCCTCTCCAACAAGCAGACTCGCGGCGCCTTCGGCCAGTCGCGCATGGAGGCGATCATTGCCGACGGCCTGCCGCACGGCGCCTACGAGTTCCAGGCGAGCCTTTCCAACGGCAGCCGGCCCGACTGCCTGGTGCGGATGCCGAACGGCGCGCCGATGCTCGCCATCGACGCCAAGTTTCCGCTGGAGGCCTGGAATGCCATTCGTGCCGCCGAAGCCGCCGACTTGCAGAAGGCGGCGGCGCAGGCGTTCCGGCGCGACATCGAGGTGCATATCCGCGACATCGCGGAAAAATACCTGATCCAGGGCGAGACGCAGGACACCGCCTTCATGTTCGTGCCCTCGGAATCGGTGTTCGCCGAGATTCACGAGAATTTCGAGCCCGTGGTGCAGAAGGCGCACCGCGCCCGCGTCGTCATCGTCTCGCCGTCATTGCTGATGCTGTCGATCCAGGTCATCCAGGCGATCCTGAAGGACGCGCGCATGCGCGAGCAGGCGCATCTGATCCAGGGCGAGGTCATCCGCCTGATGGAGGACGTGGCGCGAGTCGACGAGCGTGTGCGCCGGCTGCAGACGCATTTCGGCCAGGCGGCCAGGGATATCGACGACATCCTCGTCTCGACGACGAAGGTCACCAAACGCGGGCAGAAGATCGAGGCGCTGGAGTTCGCCGAGGGCGAACCCGAACCGCCACGCGGTCCTGCCAAGGTGGAGGCGGGCGCACGCGTGGCCGATTCCAAGACGGGTCAGCTCAGGCTGCGCGTCGTCGAAGGCGACGACTGAGCCTGCCGTAACTCCGTTACTGCTCCTCGATGGTGGTGATGCCTTCGATCTCCGGCAGCCAGTGCAACGCCGAGCGGTGCCAAACCTGTCTTCTCGGCACCAGCTGGTCGCGCTGGCGCGCCGTGCCCACCCGAATGCCGTAGATTTTCGGTCCATCGCCAACCGACGTCGCATAGAGATGCGATCCGCATTCGCCGCAAAACCCCTGAGCGCGCCTGGCGCCGCTGGATCCGGTCTTGATGTAGACCTTCGGCGTGCCCTTGGTAATCCGGTAATCCTCTTCTGGCGCGCCCACCGTCACGCGAAAGGCCGTTCCCGTCAGTTGCTGGCAATCGGTGCAATGGCAGATCGAGGTCTTTTCGGGATCGACCTCCGCTTCGTAGGTGATGGCGCCGCAATGACACCCGCCGTCGATTCTCATTCGGCATGCTCCCAAAAGATTGCTTCGCTCAAATCTAATCCTCTTCGGAGGTCCCGGCGATAGCCTTACGCCTGCGCTCCCATGTGCCAGTCGCCTGCGGCTTGACGAACAGCCTGGTGATTTCGGGCATGTCGCTTTTCAGTCGCGCCTCCAGGCGTTCAACGCAGGCTTCGATCTCAGGCGCCGTGAGATGATCTTCGAATTCGATGCTTAGGCCTGCGACGATCTCCTCCGGGCCGATATGGACGCTCAGTATGCCGTTCGCCCGCTGCACGGCCGGCTCTTCCTGAGCGATCGCCAGAACCTTGCGCTGCACCTCGGGCGAAGCGGGCTCACCGATGAGCAGACCCTTGCTCTCGCGCGCCAAGAAGATGGCGGTGGCGCCCAGGATGACGGCGATGCCGATCGAGCCGGCGCCGTCGAGCTCGGGGATCGCCAGAAGTTCAGACGTAAGGATGCCCGCGAAGGCGACGACGAGGCCGAGCAGCGCCGCGCTGTCCTCGAACAGCACGGTGTAGACGCTGGGGTCCTTGCTGCGGCGCACCGCCTGAAACCAGCCCTGCTTGCCCTTTTGCTGGCGGAACTCCTTCAGCGCCACCAGCCAGGAACTGCCTTCGAACAGAAAAGAAAGACCAAGCACGATGTAGTTGACCTTGGCGTTGACGACCGGTTCCGGCGCCATGATGTGGACGACGCCCTCGTAGAAGGAAACGCCGGCGCCAAGCGCGAACACCAGCAGGGCGACAATGAAGCTCCAGAAATAGAGTTCGCGTCCGTGTCCGAGCGGATGCGTGAGGTCGGGCGGGCGCGCGGCACGGCGCATGCCGTAAAGCAGAAGCGCGCCATTGCCCGTGTCGACCAGCGAATGCACCCCCTCCGACAGCATGGCTGAAGAGCCTGTGAAGAATGCTGCGGCGAATTTAGTCAGCGCGATCGCAATATTGCCGGCGAGCGCGGCGTAGATCACTCTTTTCGAGCCGCTATGCCCTGCCATGCGCTTCCGATCCTCTTCCAAGTGGGAGCTTAGCGGCCGCCGCCCAAAGCTCCACCGACAATGCGCCAGCCGCTCCGAGGTTCAGATGCCGCTATGCATTTCTGTTGCCTGATCGATCCCGAGGTCGCGGGATGAAGGGAAAACGGTTGACATAGCGCAAGCCGGCTTTCGAAGCTGCAAGCGGCCTCTTGCGGTCGGGCGCTTCTCTTGTTTCACTTGTGCTGCCCACAAATCGGAGGAGCGAATCATGGCGAAAGGTGCGATGAAGGCGGGCAAGGAACCCCGCAAGCCGAAAAAGGACGCCAAGAAACCGGCCGCGGCCCCGGCTCCGAAGGCGCCGCCGGTCAAGGCGATGCGCATCAAGGAGAAGTAGGCCGTCAGCGCGGCCGATCCGTCTCGATGCGGATTTGAACCGGCGGCATGCCGAATGCTGCCGGTGTTTTGTTGATCGGGGTACAGAACTCACTATATCGGTACCGCGAGGACGACCTCGCTTCCCCGAAACCCGGCCGGGACGACCCGCCACGTCAAACGTCGAGCATTCGATGCTCGATCGATGGAGCGTTCGCGATGTCCTGGATCTTCCTTTTCTTCGCCGGCCTGTTCGAGATCGGCTGGGCGATCGGCCTCAAATATACCGATGGTTTCTCGAAGCCGCTGCCGACCGTGCTCACGATCGTCTCGATGATCGTCAGCCTTGGCCTGCTCGGGCTTGCGTTGAAGACATTGCCCGTCGGCACGGCCTATGCGGTATGGACCGGCATCGGCACTGTCGGCACGGCCTTGCTCGGCATCTGGCTGCTCGGCGAGCCGGCGACCGCAGTGCGGCTTGCCTGCATCGGCCTGATCGTCTGCGGCATCGTCGGGCTGAAGCTCGTCGGCTGATGTAGCACGAACGCGTTCAGGGCCGCTCCTGGCGACCCTGACTCATTTTCGAAACGAACTCGAACCTAGCGGGCCGAGAAGCCCGGAGGCGTGCGACCGACGCGCGCCTTGCGGGCGGCGTAGCGCGCATCGCGCTTGGCCTTGCGTTCGGCCTCCTCGGCGAGCAGGCGGGCGATGCGTTCGGTTTCCTCGGCTTCGCGGATCTTGGCCTCGGCAGCCGCTGCCTCTTCGGCAGCAATACGGGCCGCTTCGGCCACTGCCTCGCGTTCAGCCTTCTCGGCCGCTTCGCGCGCCAGCTTTTCCTGCTTCAACCGGGCCTTCTCGGCCTCGCGGATAGCACGGGCCTCGAGAATCGCCTTGCGTTCCGCCTGACGCGCCAGAACCGCTGGGTCGTCCGCCGCCGGCTTTGACTTGAAGCGCTCCAGGAGCGCCTTCTTTGCCTCGTTCGCGGCGTTGCGCCGCTCGAATATGTCTTTTTCCCTGTAAATAGCCAAGTCCACTTCCCTGAAGTCAATTCGCGACGCTTACATACGCGCGAAAGCGGTGAGTTCAAGCGCCAAAACGGTATGCCAGCCATGAAAATCTGGGCTGTTGCCGTCGGGATACGTCGTCGCGGCGCGATGCACTGTTCACAAATCGCGCCTCTGGCGGCTCTGGGGGCCGGTCGCTACCTCTAGCGCCAACAATCAACGCCAAGCGGCGCATCAGGATGCATGAAAATGGAACTTGGCCTCTACACTTTCGCGGATGTCAGCCCGGAGCCGGGCCCCGGCGCCATCGGCCCGCACGAACGGCTGCGCAACCTGATCGAGGAGGTCGAGCTGGCCGACCAGGTCGGTCTCGACGTGTTCGGCCTCGGCGAACACCATCGCCCCGACTATGCGGCCTCGGCGCCGGTCGTGGCGCTGGCCGCGGCCGCGGAGCGGACGAAGCGGATCAAGCTCACCAGCGCGGTCACGGTGCTTTCTTCCGACGATCCGGTGCGGGTCTTCCAGCAGTTCGCGACGCTCGACCTTCTGTCCGGCGGCCGCGCCGAGATCATGGCCGGGCGCGGCTCCTTCATCGAATCGTTCCCGCTGTTCGGTTACAATCTCGAGGACTATGACGAGCTCTTCGCCGAGAAGCTCGATCTCCTGCTTGCCATCCGCGACCAGGTGAAGGTGACGTGGCAGGGCAAGCTGCGCGCGCCGATCAACGGCCGCGGCGTCTATCCCCGACCTTTCCGGGACAAGCTGCCGATCTGGATCGCTATTGGCGGGACGCCGCAGTCCGCCGCCCGCGCCGGCGTGCTCGGCCTGCCGCTGGCGCTTGCCATCATCGGCGGCGAGCCGGCCCGCTTCGCGCCGCTGTTCGAGATCTATCGCGAGGCGGCAAGGCGCGCCGGCAACGATCCCGCCTCGCTCGCGACCAGCTTGAACGTGCATGGCTTCGTCGGCGAGACGACCGAGAAGGCGGCCGACGATTTCTACGCACCGCAAGCCGAGGTGATGAACCGCATCGGCCGTGAGCGCGGCTGGGGGCCGACCTCGCGGGCGCATTTCGATCAGGCGCGCGGGCCGAACGGCGCGCTGTTCGTCGGCGATCCCGAACAGGTGGCGGAAAAGATCGTCGCCCAGCACAAGATCTTCGGCAACGACCGCTTCCTGTTGCAGATGGCGATCGGCACCATGCCGCATGCCAAGGTCATGAAGGCGATCGAGCTCTACGGCACCAAGGTGGCGCCGGTCGTGCGCAAGGAAACGGTGAAGGCCGCGCCGGCGCCCGTCACCTGAGCACGCCTGCCCAGCAAGATGCGCCCTCACCGCCGGCTAAGGAACCTTGGCGGCGGCGCGTACGTTTTCCTCGGCGATCGCGAGGGAACGGATGAAGGTCGAAACGAGCGCTTCGGGTTCGAACGTTGCCGAAAGCCCGGACGAGCGCGCCAGCGCCCGCGCCGAATTGCGCCTGATTCGATTGCTGCTGATCGGCATCTTCGTGCTGATAACGATCGCCGCGCTTTATTTCGCCCGCGCCTTCTTCATGCCGGTGATCCTCGCCTTCCTGCTGGCGCTGACGCTGACCCCGATCGTGCGCTTCCTGCGCAAGCGCGGCATCCCCGAGGTGGCCTCCGCGACACTGCTGGTTTTGCTGTCCCTCTTCGTCTTCGCCAGCGCCGGTTACCTGCTCAGCGGCCCGGTCATCGACCTCATCAACAACAGCTACTCGATCGGCGAGCAACTCACCGAGCGGCTGGCGCCTTTCAAGCGTCCGCTGGAGAGGGTCATGGATCTCTCGCGTCAACTGCAGGCCCTGACCGAGACATCGCAGGAACCGGGTGTGCAGAAGGTCGCGCTGGCGCCGTCCGGCATCCTGTCGACGGCGGCCAGCAACATTCTGGGAGCCGGCACGAGCATCACCCTCGTCTTCGTGCTGTCGCTGTTCCTGCTCGCCTCCGGCACCTTGTTCTACGAGAAGATCGTCCAGTCCTTCGCCCACCTCAGCGACAAGAAGCGCGCGCTGCGCATCGTCTATGACGTCGAGCACGAGATTTCCCATTACCTGCTTACCGTGGCGGCCATCAATGCCGGCCTCGGCACGGTGATCGGACTTGGCCTTTGGGGACTTGGGATGCCGAACCCGCAGGTCTGGGGCGCGGCCGCGGCGCTGCTCAACTTCCTGCCCTATGTCGGCGGGCTGATCACCTTGCTGCTGGTCACGATCATCGCGCTGATCAGCTTCGATACGATCCCCTACGCGTTGCTGGCACCCGCCTTCGTTTTGTTGTGCGACATCGTCGAGGGCCAGTTCGTGACCCCGACGGTGGTCGGCCGGCGGCTCGAGATAAACGCGGTGGCGATCTTCATCGCCATCGCCTTCTGGTCCTGGCTCTGGGGTTTCGTCGGCGCGCTGATGGCGGTGCCGCTGCTGGTGGTCATCAAGGTGTTCTGCGACCATTTCGATGGCCTCAGCCATGTCGGCAATTTCCTCGCCGCGCAGCAGACCATGGCGATCGACGACGAGGCCGGCGATAACAACCACAAATCCGGCGCGTGAGGCCTGGCCCAATCTGCATGTCCGGCCGGCTGTTTGCGGCGCCCATGGCGAGTGCCTATATCGGTCCGGTCTAACCGGACCCGCCTGCATGAATGACTTCGATCTCGCGCTGCGCAACAACCGCCTGTCTATCCACCATCTCGGCGGCCGCAGCGAGCAGCGGGAAATCGCCTCGGCGACCGAACTCGCCGACGTGCTGGAAGGCCAGTTCGCCATCGTCATTCCCGACCGCGCCGAATTCGAGGCCCGGTTGCGGCAGAAGCAAATCGTGGAGACCTGACCAATGACGGCCCTTTCGGTTCTCGACCTGTCGCCGATCACGCAAGGCAGCGATGCCTCGCGGTCGCTGGCCAATTCGCTCGACCTTGCCTGCCATGCCGAGCGGCTTGGCTACAAGCGCTACTGGCTCGCCGAGCACCACAACATGCCAGGCATTGCCAGTGCCGCGACGTCGGTTGTCATCGCCCATGTCGCCGGCGGCACCAAGACTATCCGCGTCGGCGCCGGCGGCATCATGCTGCCCAACCATGCGCCGCTGATGATTGCCGAGCAGTTCGGCACGCTGGCAGCACTTTTCCCCGGCCGCATCGATCTCGGCCTCGGTCGCGCGCCAGGCACCGATATGATGACGGCGCGGGCGCTTCGCCGCAACCTGGAGGCCAGCGACAACTTCCCCCAGGACGTGGTCGAGCTGATGGGCTATTTCCAGCCGGCCGAGGAAGGTCAGCGCATCCGCGCGGTGCCGGGCGAAGGCCAGGACGTGCCGGTCTGGATCCTTGGCTCCAGCCTCTATGGCGCGCAGCTCGCGGCGCTGCTTGGGCTGCCCTATGCTTTCGCCTCGCATTTCGCGCCGGCCGAACTCGACCACGCGCTGGAGGTCTATCGCACTCGCTTCCAGCCGTCGGCGCAGCTCGACAAGCCTTATGTGATGCTCGGCCTCAATGTCTTTGCGGCACCCACCGATGCCGAGGCGAAGCTTTTGTTCACCTCGCTGCAGCAGGCCTTCGTCAACCTGCGCAGCGGCCGGCCCGGCCAGCTGCCGCCGCCGGTCGAAAACTACGACCGCGACCTTGATCCCGTCGCCAGATCCATGCTGGCCCAAGCGCTGTCCTGTGCCGTCGTCGGCGCGCCGGAGACGGTCCGCCAGGGCATCGACGCCTTCGTGCGCCGCACCGGCGCCGACGAATTGATGGTGACGGCGCAGATGTTCGACCACACCGCGCGGGTGCGCTCCTTCGAGATCCTCGCGGACGTGCGCAGATCGATGTCGCAAGCCGCCTGACCGCTGGCCGCCTGTCGACCGGGGGGCGCAAGCGATCGCGGAAAACACATCTTTCTGAAGCTCCGCGCAACTCCGTTCGCAGGCATTCACGCCTCAATCATGGCGACTGCGACGTTTTTGCCCGCGCCGGATTTACCTCGGTCCGGGCGTATCGGGCGGCAAATCGGCCGCAAAATTGGCGATTTAGCACCGTTCCCGGCAGAGGATCGGCTTGGTGGATGCGTTGCGCAGGATGCTTGCGCCTCGTGCCGCCTGTTCTTATATACGCGCCAACCGCCCGGCCTTGAAAACCCGGGGACCGTGGCGGAATTTCTTGTGAACAGGGGCTTTCGTCGGAACGCCTTATTCAGGGTCCTGAGAGCCTGCTTAGAGGAGAGACTAGAACAATGGCAAAAGTAATCGGTATCGACCTCGGAACCACCAACTCCTGCATCGCCATCATGGACGGCAAGGAGCCCAAGGTTATCGAGAATGCGGAAGGCGCGCGCACGACCCCTTCCATCGTCGCCATCAACAGCGATGGCGAACGCCTCGTCGGCCAGCCGGCCAAGCGCCAGGCGGTCACCAATCCTGAAAACACCATCTTCGCGGTCAAGCGCCTGATCGGCCGCCGCTATGACGATCCGGTGACGGAGAAGGACAAGAAGCTTGTCCCCTATAAGATCGTCAAGGGCGACAATGGCGATGCCTGGGTCGAGGCCGGCGGCAAGAAGCTTTCGCCCAGCCAGATCTCGGCCATGATCCTGCAGAAGATGAAGGAAACGGCTGAAGCCTATCTCGGCGAGAAGGTCGAGAAAGCGGTCATCACCGTTCCGGCCTATTTCAACGATGCCCAGCGCCAGGCGACCAAGGACGCCGGCAAGATCGCCGGCCTCGAAGTGCTGCGCATCATCAACGAGCCGACGGCTGCCGCACTTGCCTATGGTCTGGAGAAGAAGGACGGCAAGACCATTGCCGTCTATGACCTTGGCGGCGGCACGTTCGACATTTCGGTGCTCGAGATCGGCGACGGCGTCTTCGAGGTGAAGTCGACCAACGGCGACACCTTCCTCGGCGGCGAGGACTTCGACATGCGCCTGGTCGAGTACCTGGCGGCCGAGTTCAAGAAGGAGCAAGGCATCGACCTCAAGGCCGACAAGCTCGCCCTGCAGCGCCTGAAGGAAGCGGCCGAGAAGGCCAAGATCGAGCTGTCGTCGACGACGCAGACCGAGATCAACCTGCCCTTCATCACTGCCGACGCCAGCGGGCCGAAGCACCTGACGATGAAGCTCACCCGGGCGAAGTTCGAGAGCCTGGTCGAGGACCTCGTGCAGCGCACCATCGACCCCTGCAAGGCGGCGCTCAAGGATGCCGGCCTGAAGGCGGGCGAGATCGACGAAGTGGTGCTGGTCGGCGGCATGACCCGCATGCCCAAGATCCAGGAGATCGTGAAGCAGTTCTTCGGCAAGGAGCCGCACAAGGGCGTCAACCCGGATGAGGTGGTCGCGCTCGGCGCCGCCATCCAGGCCGGCGTGCTGCAGGGCGACGTGAAGGACGTGCTGTTGCTCGACGTGACGCCGCTGTCGCTCGGCATCGAGACGCTGGGCGGCGTTTTCACAAGGCTGATCGAACGCAACACCACGATCCCGACTAAGAAGAGCCAGGTGTTCTCGACGGCCGAGGATTCGCAGTCGGCGGTGACCATCCGCGTCTTCCAGGGCGAGCGCGAGATGGCGGCCGACAACAAGCTGCTCGGCCAGTTCGATCTGGTCGGCATTCCGCCGGCTCCGCGCGGCGTGCCGCAGATCGAGGTCACCTTCGACATCGACGCCAACGGTATCGTCAACGTCTCTGCCAAGGACAAGGGCACCGGCAAGGAGCATCAGATCCGCATCCAGGCTTCGGGCGGTCTGTCCGACGCCGACATCGAGAAGATGGTGAAGGACGCCGAGGCCAATGCCGAGGCCGACAAGAAGCGCCGCGCCCTCGTCGAGGCGCGCAACCAGGCCGAATCCCTGGTGCATTCGTCCGAGAAGTCGCTGAAGGACTATGGCGACAAGGTCTCGGAGGCCGACCGCACCGCGATCGCCGACGCGATTGCGGCGCTGAAGTCCGCAGCCGAAGGCGATGACGTGGCCGATATCGAGGCCAAGTCGCAGTCGCTCGCCGAAGCTTCGATGAAGCTTGGCCAGGCCATGTACGAGGCCTCGCAGAAGGAAGCGGCCGAAGCCGACGCCAAGGCGGACGCCGCCAAGGATTCGGACGTGGTCGACGCCGACTTCGAGGAAATCGACGAAGACGACGACAAGAAGAAGTCGGCCTGAGCCGGCTGACGGCCAAATAATGCGAAAAGCCCGGCGCAAGGCCGGGCTTTTTTGCAACCTTCACCGAAAAAGTGCGGACCTGGCCCAAAAATTGACGGAAAAACACCGGTGAGCCCGGCTCGGCTCTGGCATCCGGGCAACATCGCTCCTAAATCGAACAACGTGCCGGCGACGACGCGACAATGCTTGAAGACATTGAGCATCCGGACAGCGGGATAAAATGAAAGCTGATTTCTACGAAACGCTGGGCGTGCAAAAAGGCGCCGACGACAAGGAGCTGAAGAGCGCTTTCCGCAAGCTCGCCATGCAGTTCCATCCCGACCGCAACCCCGGCGACCATGCCTGCGAGCACAAGTTCAAGGAAATCAACGAAGCCTACGAGACGCTGAAGGACCCGCAGAAGCGCGCGGCCTATGACCGTTTCGGCCACGCCGCCTTCGAGCAGGGCGGCATGAACGGCGCGGCGCACGGCTTCGGCGCCGGCGGCTTCGCCGACATCTTCGAAGACATTTTCGGCGATATGATGGGTGGCCGCCAGCGCCGCTCGTCGGGCGGCCGCGAGCGCGGGGCCGACCTGCGCTACAACATGGAAATCTCGCTGGAAGAGGCGTTTTTGGGCAAGACGGCGCAGATCCGCGTGCCGGCATCGATTTCCTGTTCGGAATGCTCCGGCAGCGGCGCCAAGCCCGGCACGCAGCCGGTCACCTGCGCGATGTGCCACGGCCATGGCAAGGTGCGGGCAACGCAAGGCTTCTTCTCGATCGAGCGCACCTGCCCGCAATGCCAGGGGCGCGGCCAGACGATCAAAGACCCCTGCCCGAAATGCGCCGGCCAGGGCCGCGTCACCGAGGAGCGTTCGCTGTCGGTCAACATCCCGGCCGGCATCGAGGACGGAACTCGCATCCGGCTTGCCAATGAGGGCGAGGCCGGCCTGCGCGGCGGCCCATCGGGCGACCTCTACATCTTCCTTGCCGTCAAGCCGCACGAATTCTTCCAGCGCGACGGCGCCGACCTCTACTGCAAGGTGCCGATCTCGATGACGACCGCCGCCCTCGGCGGCTCGTTCGAGGTCACCACGCTCGACGGCACTCAGACCAAGGTGAAAGTGCCGGAAGGCACCCAGAACGGCCGCCAGTTCCGGCTGAAGGGCAAGGGCATGCCGGTGCTGCGGCAGCCCAATGTCGGCGATCTCTACATCCAGACCGCGGTCGAGACGCCGCAGAACCTGTCGCGGCGCCAGCGCGAGCTCCTGGAAGAGTTCGAGCAGCTCTCCTCGAAGGACAATTCGCCCCAGTCGAGCGGCTTCTTCGCCCGCATGAAGGACTTTTTCGAATCCTTCGGCGAACCCTGAGTGGGATGCGGCAGGGGTTGACGCGCTGCCTCAACGTCATCAACATCTTATGCTAGATCTTGCCTTGCCTTGTTCCACCTAGCTGCTAAGTAGCGTCGGGGAGCGTTGAGGAGAGCTCGCATGGCACGTGGTCCCGGGTTGCGCAAAGCGCTGGCGGAAAAATTCGACGACGAGCTGAAGTTCTTCAAAGGCTGGATCGGCAAGCCGAAAGCTGTCGGCTCGATCGTTCCCACCAGTTCCGTGACCGCCCGCAAGATGGCCTCGATCGTCAACCCGAAATCGGGCCTGCCGGTGCTGGAGGTCGGCCCCGGCACCGGCGTCATCACGCGTGCCATTCTCGCCCAGGGCGTGAAGCCGGAGAACCTCTACGCGATCGAATACGCGACCGACTTCGTGCGCCATCTGCGCCGGCTCTATCCGCGCGTCAACGTCATCGAGGGCGACGCCTTCAACCTCGACGCAACACTCGGCGACAAGCGCGACTTGGTGTTCGATTCGGTCGTCTCCGGCGTGCCGCTGCTCAATTTCCCGGTCGCCCAGCGCATCGCCTACATCGAAAGCCTGCTCGACCGCATTCCCGTCGGCCGGCCGATCGTGCAGCTGACCTACGGCCCGCTCTCGCCGATTCCGCCCGGCCGCGGCGACTACACGGTCAAGCATTTCGATTTCATCATCCGCAACATTCCGCCGACGCAGCTGTGGATCTACCGGCGCGAGGCATGTTGACCGAAAGCGCTTGGCCATCGAAAGCGCTTGGGGATTGATCGCTCTTCGACCTATACGTCTCTCGACAGGTGGCCGATGGCAGTAATCGCAAGAATCCTCGTCTTTGCAGGCTCGATCCGCACCGGCGCTTTCAGCGGCCGGACGGCCGATGTGGCGCAAAAGGAACTCGCCATGCAGGGTGCGGAGGTGACCCGCATCTCGCTCGGCGACTATCCGCTGCCGATCATGGACGAGGATCTTGAGAAGGACAAAGGCATTCCCGAGAATGCCGTGAAGCTCGGGCATCAGATTTCCGCCCATGACGGGCTGGTGATCGCGACGCCTGAATATAACGGCTCGATCCCGCCGCTCTTGAAGAATTCCATCGACTGGGTGAGCCGGCTCCGGCGCGACGGCAGCCGCTCGTTCAGGCCGCTTTACGGCAAGCCCGTCGCGCTCTGCTCCTCCTCCGAGGGCAAGTTTGCCGGCATACGCTGCATCAACCATCTGCGCGCGGTGCTGGTGCGCTGCCAGATGGAAGTGATCACGCCGGAATGCTCGGTTTCCGGCGCCGATGAAGCCTTCGCCGAGGACGGACAATTCCGCGACGCCAGACTGCACCAATCGATGGAGCGCCTATGCCGTACACTGATCGAAACCTCGCGCATGCTGTCCGTGAGGATCGAGGTCTGATGCATCCGGTCGAGACCATGCGCGACCGGCTGATCGTCGGCCTCGACGTGCCGACGCTGAAGGAAGCCGAAAAGACGGTGCGCGCGCTCGAAGGCAGCGTCTCTTTCTACAAGATCGGCTATCAGCTCGCCTTCGCCGGCGGGCTCGATTTCGCGCGCGAGCTCGCCAGCGGCGGCACCAAGGTCTTCCTCGACATGAAGCTGCTCGACATCGACAACACGGTGGCCAAGGGGGTCGAGAATATCGTCAGGATGGGGGTCTCGATGCTGACACTGCATGCCTATCCCAAGGCTATGCAGGCGGCGGTGGAAGCAGCCAAAGGCAGCGATCTCTGCCTGCTCGCGGTGACCGTGCTGACCTCGATGGACGAGCAGGACATGATCGATGCCGGCTATGAACACGATCCGCACACGCTGGTGCTGAGGCGCGCCGAACAGGCGCTGCATGCCGGCATGGGCGGCATCGTCTGCTCGGCCGAGGAGGCCGAAGCCGTGCGCCGGATCGTCGGTCCCGACATGGCCGTGGTCACGCCGGGTATACGGCCGAGCGGCAGCGACCATGGCGACCAGAAGCGTGTGGTGACGCCGGCGCAGGCGATCCGCAACGGCTCCAGCCACCTTGTCGTCGGCCGGCCGATCGTCAAGGCGCCGGATCGGCGGGCGGCGGCCGAGGCTATCTTGGCCGAAATGTGCTCGGCATAGGGCCGATCCGGTTTGCGAACCGAAACAGGAGAAAATGATGCCAAAGGGATATTGGGTTGCCCGCGTCGATGTGCGCGACCCGGAAGGCTACAAGGACTATGTCGCCGCCGCCAAACCGGCTTTCGAGCGCTTCGGCGCGAAATTCCTGGCGCGCGGCGGCGAGCATGAGAAGGCCGAGGGGCCCGGCCGCGCGCGCAATGTGATCATCGAGTTCGATTCGCTTGCCGCCGCACATGACTGCTACCACTCGCCGGAATATCAGCGCGCCGTCGCCATTCGCCAGAAAGTGGCCGACGGCGAGATCGTGCTGGTCGAGGGCGTTTGATCGTCTGAATCGTTCTGCCTTGACATGATCAAGGAAGGCGGTGGCGCAGAATAGAGATTTGCAGCGATCCTTCGCCGGCGTCTCAAAGCCGCTCCGCAGCCGCAGGCCGGTGCAATCCCTAAGCTTATGCCCTCAGCCGGCTGGTCGCCGTCTCCGCCATCGCATCCGCCAGGCTCATGCTCCATTGCCTGCGGCAATAGTCGCGGAAATCGAAGCAGGGCAGGCCGGGACAGACTTCGAACTCGATGAGATGGACGGTGTCGTCGGCCTCGACCCTGAAATCGACCGAGAAGACGTCCTTCAGGCCAAGCCCGGCGATCAGCTCCTGCGCGATGGCGCGGATCGCGCGATCGGCCGCCGGCTGGCTGGCGGCGACCTGCTCGAGCTCCGGCTCGGCATAGGTGCCTGCGTCCCTGGCGGCTTGGCCGCTATCGCCGTAGAGCGCCATGGAGTCGGCCATGGTCTGGAAGTCGCCGCCGGACTCGACGAAGGCGATGCCGAGCGCCTCGACGCCGGTATCCGGCTTCAGACCGAGGAAGCTTGCCCGCACATTACGGCCGGCGACATAAGGCTGGACGACGACATCGTCGCGATAATGGTCAAAGACCCGCCGGCTGAGCTCCAGCGCATGACCAAGATCGCGACAGCGCGAATCCGGCCAGATGCCGATCTTGGCGCCGAGCCGGTTTGGTTTGACGAACCAGCCGGCGGACGAGGCCGACGGCTCGACCAGCCATTTCCCATTGCGGGCCAGCCCGGCCGGCGGCACCGGCAGGCCAAGCGCGCCGAGCACGGCGCCGGAGCGGAACTTGTCCTGGCAGAGCGCGAACAGCGAATCGTCGGCGCCGATCGTCTTCAGTCCGTTCAGCCTTGCCAGCGCAGGCGAAGCGCCGCCGCGGAAATAGGCGATGCCGTCGGTCAGCGTCCAGACCAGGGTTTTGACGGGATCGGCATTCGCCAAGACGGTCGCGGCGTCGTCCAGCTCGACGGCCATCAAGGTGAGGCCGCGCGTTTCGCAAGCGGCGGCGAGCTGGCCGAATTCGGGCGCGAGGTCGGTCGACTGCGCCAGATAGGACGAGATCTCGGTTGCGCGTTCCGTCGGGTAGCCGTCGGCGACCAGCCGGTCGAAGCAAGCCTTCTCCGGCTCGTGGACAAGGATCAGCGTCGGGCCGTTGCTCGGCATGGAAGCTCCCAGAAGAGTCAGGTGCTACCATCGCATGGCGGTTGCAATCGGCTTTCAGGAAACCGACCTGAGCGAGCGATAATGCGCAAGCCGCTCAGGCGATCAGCACGCGCGGCTCGAAGCGGCCCCGGACCGGAATGTCGAGCAGGAAGGTCATGCCGGCCTGAGGATCGAGCTTGCGCTGCTTGTCGTCCTTGCCTTTCCAGGCCGATGTCACCGCAAGGCGGTCGGCGTTCGGCCCGACAAAGGCGGGGCAGGAAGGCTGCGTTACCGGCATCGGGATTTCGCGCAGCAGCATGCCGTCCGGCGAATACGCCTTCACCGCCTTGCCGCCCCAGACGGCGTTCCACAGCACGCCGTCGCGGTCGACGACCGAGCCGTCGACATAGCCTCTTTGCGAACGATGATCGACGAAGACGTTCGGCTCGCCCGTCGGCAGGCCGGTCGCCGGATCGCAAGCGACGCGCATCAGAAGCCCGGTCGCGGTGTCGGTGTAGTAGGCGATCGTCCCGTCGTCGGAAAAGCAGATCGAGTTGGACACGGTAATGTCGGAGAACAGCCGGCGAAGCTCGCCCTTGAAGAACCAGTAGATCGCGCCGGCGCCCTTGCCCTCGTCCTTGCCCATCGTGCCGGTCCACAACGCGCCGCAGGGATGGACGCGGGAATCGTTGGAGCGGGTCAGCGGATTGTCGGCTTCTATCGGCGTGTGCAGCGTTAACTTGCCGGTTGCCACATCGCGGACCTGCACGCCAATCTCGGTGGCGATCAGCTGGCGGGCATCGTCGATGACGGCGATGGCGCTGGCCATCACGCCGAGATCATGGATTTTCAGCGCGCCGGCGAGCGGCTTTTCCAGAAGCTTGCCATTGACGATGTCGAACCAGAACAGTGTCTCGGTGCCGGGATCGTAGCTCGGTCCCTCCCCCAACTGGCAAATGTGATCGCTGAAGACCGAAACGCTGTCCATCAAATCCCTCCGAAGGCTTCGTCCCAGGCCGCGACCGCGGCACGGGCGCGCTCAGCCACTTCATCGACGCTGGCGCCCGGCTTATAAAGGCTCGACCCCAAGCCGAAGACGCTGACGCCGACGGCTTTGTAGCCGGCAAAATCCTTGTCCGAAACGCCGCCGACGGCGCCGATCAGCGCCGTTGCCGGAAGCACGGCGCGGATCGCCGAAATGCCGCCGACGCCGAGCACGCTTGCCGGGAAGAATTTAAGCGCCGAAGCACCGAGCCTGATCGCCTGGAAGGCCTCGGTGGGCGTGAACACGCCCGGCATCGTCACCATGCCATACTGCATGGCGCGGCCCATGACATCGGCATCGATGTTGGGGCTGACCAGCAGCCGGCCGCCGGCCTTGTGCAAGGCATCGACATCGGCCGCCGTCAGCACCGTGCCGGCGCCGACCAGCGCGGTTTCCGGAAGGACTTCGGCGATCCTGGTGATCGACGAAAACGGTTCCGGCGAATTGAGCGGCACCTCGATCGCCTCGATGCCAGCGTCGAAGATCGCCTGGCCTATTGAGATCGCCTCTGTCGGCTTGAGGCCACGCAAGATGGCGACCAGCCCGCGTTTCAGTCTCGGAAAGGGTGCTGTCTGCGTCACGCGTCGCCTCCGATCATGCGGTTCTCGCGCGCGGCTTCGACAAGGCCGGCGCGCACCGCTTCATCCGCATCGACGACCCGAAAAGCAAGACCGGCGAAGCCAAGAGCGGCGCCATAGAGCGAAGCCAGCGCGCCGGAAGCGATCAGCACGACGGGCGCTTCACTGATGCCGTAGCGCCGCTTCGCCGAAGCGATCTCGCCGCCGATCAACAGCCCGGACAGGCACGCCGCCGCCTCGTCGGATTTCAAATCTTGCAGCAGCCCGGCGGCGCGGATCGCAAACAGCTTTGAGGTAACGTCGCCGCCTTCGCCCAGCGCCCGCTCGCACCACCGACGGAAGAACGGACCATCCGCCGTGACCGGTGCCGGATGTTCGCCCAGCGAATGTTTCAGGATCGAATGCGCGGCCAATACCGAAAACAACTCGCCGGTCGGCCAGGTGCCGAAGCCGGCGACCGCGCCGTCCTCGGCCACGACCCATTTGGAATGGGTGCCCGGCATGCAGACGATGTGGCGCCCCGTTGCCGGCAGATTCGCGCCGGCAAGCTGCGTTTCCTCGCCGCGCATGACATCCGGCGCGTCGGCGAGGCGCTGTGCGAGGCCGGGCACGATACGGATGTCGCGGCGCTCGCCTTCGATGCGGGCGGCACCTGCCAAGATGGCGCCGATCGGGGCAGGCACGGTGACGTATGGCGCCTCGATCCAGCCCTGGCGGGAACCCGCCATGCCGCAGATGATGACGGGCAGGGACTTCGGCGCGCCCATGGCGGCGAGATGGCCTTCCAGCACCGTCGCAAAACCCTTTTCGCGCGCGGTGATCAGGCCGTCGTCGCCGCGCCGCTCGGCGAGCAGCTGACCCGCGCCGTCGAGCAGCCAGGCCCTGAGCCTGGTCGTGCCCCAGTCGAGGGCGGCGACCGCAGGCGCGCCGCTCACAGCACGCCTCCGTCGACGATCAGCATTTGCGCGGTCAGCATGCGCGAGGCGTCCGACGCCAGGAACAGCACCGTGCCCACAATGTCGTCGGGCCGCATGGGCTGCTTGATGCATTGCTTGGCGACATGGGCGGCAAGCGCCTCCTCGGTAACCCAAAGCTCGCGCTGACGTTCGGTGATCACCCAGCCGGGCGCAACCGCGTTGACGCGGATGCCGTCGGCGCCGAGCTTGCCGGCAAGGCCTTTGGTGAGACCGAGGATACCGGCCTTGGCGGCGGTGTAAGCCGGCAGATCGGGATGGTTGATGAGATAGGACGTGGAGCTGAAATTGATGATCGAGCCGCCGCCGGCGCGCTTCATGCCCGGCGCCACCGCCTGGGCGGTGAAGAAATGCGGCCGCAGGTTGATGGCCAGGTTGTTGTCCCAGAACTCGACCGTGACATCCTTCACCTCATGGCGATCGTCAAGCGCGGCGTTGTTGACCAGCGCCGTGACATCGCCATGCGCTTTCGCCGCCTTCGCTGCCGCGGCGCGCAGCGCCTCGACGTCGCGCAGATCGGTCTTGAGATAGAGCGGACGCCGGCCAAGCTCTCTTTCCAGACGGTCGGCCAGCGCCGTGGTGGACTTGTCGGCGATGTCGATGAAGGCGACCTTGGCGCCTTGCCGCATGAAGCCCTCGGTCAGCGCCGCGCCGATGCCGGAACCGCCGCCGGTGATCAACACCGAGGCGCCGTCGAGGTCGGCGAAACGCGCCGATGGCATCATGATTTCTGTCTCCCTTTGGCCGGCGCGCATCCTAGCCATGCCGGCCCCGGGAGCAAGGGTGAAAAGGCGATTTCGGCGGCAATATGTCTGACAAAATAGCAGCCGCGCTTCCGTGAGGCGCAGACGGGTCGGCTTGGATCGCAGGTTGGTCGATCAGATCGCCTTGGCGCGCAGCGCGCCGCGATAGGAATCGCGCAGATAGCCAAGCGTGGCGTCGGCATCGACGGGCTTGCCGAACAGATACCCCTGGCCACCCGCGCAGCCGAACTGGACGAGGCGGTCGGCCTGCGCTTCCTCCTCTATGCCTTCGGCCACAACGTCCATGCCGAGTCCTTCGCACATGGCGAGAATGGCACGGATGATGTGTTCCGAGGGGCGGTCTTCGAGGATCGAGGAAACGAAGGCGCGATCGATCTTCAGCTTGTCGAAATGGAATTCGCGCAGGCGTCCGAGCGACGACTGGCCGGTGCCGAAATCGTCGAGCGAGACGCGGATGCCGACGCGGCGCAGATCCTCGACGATCTTCTCGGCCGAAGCCGGGTCGGTCATCAGGCCGGTTTCGGTGATCTCGATCTCCAGCCGGCGCGGATCGAAGCCGGTGCGGTCGAGGATCGCCAGTATATGCAGGCCGGTGTTCTGGTCGACAAGCTGCGACGGCGACAGGTTGAAGGACAAAAACAGGTCCTTCGGCCAGTTGCGCGCCGCCTCGGTCGCCTTGCGCAGCACCAGCTGCGACAGCGGGCCGATGATGCCGCGCTCCTCTGCGATGGGAATGAACACGCTCGGCGGCACCATGCCGAGATCGCGATCGGTCCAGCGAGCCAGCGTCTCGAAGCCGATGGTGCGGCGACTGGTGAGGTCGACGATCGGCTGGAAATGCGGCTCGACCTCGCCGGCCGAGACGGCGCGGCGCAGCGCCTGCTCGATGCGGGTGACGCGCTTGGCGGCCTCCTCCATCTCGCGTGTGTAGACGACGACGCGGCCGCGGCCCGAGCGCTTGGCGTGGTAGAGCGCGGTCTCGGCCTTGTTGATCAGGATCTCTGTGGTCTCGTCGCCGGAATAAAACAGCGAGCAGCCGACCGAAGCCGACAATCTGGCGGTGCGCTCGCCGACATCATAGGGCGCCGACAGGATCTCGATCAGCATGCGCGATTTTTCGGCGGCCTGCTCCTCGCTGAACACCATCGGGTAGAGGAAGCCGAACTCGTCGGCGCCGATGCGACAGACGGTGGAGTAGCCATCCATCGAGGCACGCAAGCGCATAGCTACCTGGATCAGGATGTCGTCGCCGGCCTTGTGGCCGAACAGGTCGTTGATCGGCTTGAAGCCATCGAGATCGAGGATGCCAACGGTGAAGGGCGCGGGATCGTCGGCGCGGTCGCTGATCAGGCGATCGACCTTGTCGTAAAAGCGACGATGGTTGCCAAGCCCGGTCAGCGGATCGGTGAAGGCCAGATCCGCGTTTTCCCTGCCTGGCTGCCCGGTGCCAAACGTCGTTTGCATCATGTCCCTGTTCTGATGGGGAATTTGTAACCAGACTGGCAGCAAAGCGTTTAGGAAAGGTATCGGAAAATCGATTTTCTGAAGTTGCGAAAGGGTCTTGGCGCCATGCCTGGCGGTCCAGGGTCTTTGGCGATGGAGGCTTAAACCGGGCATTAACAGCTTCAATAAATAGTAAAGCGGCCCGGAGACGCCGGCATTGGGACCGGCATTGGCGCGGCTGGTCGGCTGGGCCCGGGCACCGGAGACAGGCATGCCGCACGAGGTCCGCAACGAGCCGGCGATCGCCGTGCTCCTGCCCTGCTACAATGAGGAGCTGACGATCGGTGAGGTCGTGCGGCGCTTCCGCGAGACGCTGTCCTCCGCGACGATCTATGTCTACGACAACAATTCGAAGGACCTGACCGCGCTCAGGGCCCGCGCGGCCGGCGCGGTCGTCGTGCGCGAACCGCGCCAGGGCAAGGGCAATGTCGTGCGCCGCATGTTCGCCGACATCGACGCCGACATCTATGTGATGGCGGACGGCGACGGCACCTACGCGCCGGAAGATGCGCCGGAGCTGATCAACACACTCTTGACCGAGCGCTCGGACATGGTGGTGGGCACCCGGCGGGGCGTCACCGACGACGCCGGCCGCTCCGGCCACGCCTTCGGCAACCGCATCTTCAACCGGCTCTACAAGGGCCTGTTCGGCGCCGATTTCACCGATATCTTTTCCGGCTACCGGGTCTTTTCGCGGCGCTTCGTCAAGAGCTTCCCGGCGGTTTCCGGCGGCTTCGAGATCGAGACCGAGATGTCGGTCCATGCCTCGCAGCTCAAGCTGCCGGTGAACGAGATGGCGCTCGACTACGGCCGCCGCCCGGAAGGCTCATCGTCGAAGCTGTCGACGTTCAGAGACGGCGCCAGGATCCTGTGGATGTTCGCCATGTTGGTGAAGGAGACGCAGCCGCTGCGTTTCTTCGGCACGTTTGCCCTGTTCTTCCTGGCGGCCAGCATCGGGCTGATGATCCCGGTGCTGATCGAGTTCGCCGAGACAGGACTTGTTCCGCGCATGCCGACCTGGGTGCTGTCGGTTGGCCTGCTCCTCTTGTCCATGCTGGCGATGGTCACCGGACTGATCCTCGATTCGGTGTCGCGCGGCCGGGCCGAACAGAAGCGCATCTTCTATCTTTCCATCCCTGCCGGCCGCATCGAGCGACGCGCCGGCTTCAACGGCGAGGCCTCCCCGAAAAGGGAGCCGGGCAAGGCCTCGCGAGCCGCCTGATGGTCCGGCTTGCCCGCTTCGTGCTTGCCGGCGGCATCGGCTTCGTCGCCGATGCGGCCGCGCTCTGGCTGCTGCTTTCCGTCACGCCGCTCGGACCGCTGGCGGCGCGCGTGCTGTCGATCGGCTTCGCGCTCACCGTCACCTGGCAGATCAACCGGCATCTGACCTTTGCGCCGTCGAGCCGAGGCATCGCGCAGGAAGGCGCGCGTTACGGGGGCGTCGGCGTCGCCACCAGCATCGTCAATTATCTCGTCTATTGTGCCCTTCTGTTCGCGCTGCCCTCCCTGCCGCCGCTGGCGGCGCTGACGGTCGCCTCGCTGGTCGCGATGGCGCTGTCCTTCGTCGGCTATTCCCGGCTGGTCTTCGACCGATAATCTCTGGCCGATTGGCAGAAGCCGCCGATTTCCCTATATCGGCGGCAGAGATTGCCGGAGACCCGAGATGCCGTTGAAAATCGCCGTCCAGATGGACCATGTCTCGACGGTGTCGATCGCCGGCGACACCACGTTCGCGCTGTCGCTGGAAGCGCAGCGGCGCGGCCACAAGCTTTTCCACTACACGCCCGACCGGCTGTCGATGCGGGACGGCAAGGTGTTCGCGCGCGCCGAGGAGATGCAGGTGCGCGACGAGAAGGGCAGCCATTATTCGCTAGGCGAGCCGGTGCGCACCGATCTCTCGGAGATGGACGTAGTGCTGCTGAGGCAGGACCCGCCCTTCGACATGAACTACATCACCACCACCCACATTCTGGAACGCATCCATCCGAAGACGCTGGTGGTCAATGACCCGGCCTGGGTGCGCAACAGCCCGGAAAAGATCTTCGTCACCGAATTCCCGGACCTAATGCCGGAGACGCTGATCACCAAGGATCCGCAGGAGGTGGCCGCCTTTCGCAAGGAGTTCGGCGACATCATCGTCAAGCCGCTCTACGGCAATGGCGGGGCGGGCATCTTCCATCTGCACGAGGCCGACCGCAACCTCGCCTCGCTGCTCGAAATGTTCGGCCAACTGTTCCGCGAGCCCTATATCGTGCAGCGCTACCTCAAGGACGTGCGCAAGGGCGACAAGCGCATCATCCTGATCGACGGCGAGCCGGTGGGCGCCATCAACCGTGTGCCGGCCGAGCACGATTCGCGCTCCAACATGCATGTCGGCGGCCGCGCCGAGAAGACCGAGCTGACGGAGCGCGAACGCGAGATCTGTGCCCGCATCGGGCCAGCGCTCAGGGAACGCGGCTTCATCCTCGTTGGCATCGATGTCATCGGCGACTACATGACCGAGATCAACGTCACCTCGCCGACCGGCGTGCGCGAGGTGCGGCGCTTCGGCGGCGCGGACATTGCTGCCCTGTTCTGGGACTGCGTGGAAGGGAAGCGGAAGTAGCGCCCCTCAGCTGCCCGGTGGGCGGGACCGTATGTTCCCGTAATGTTCTTGCTTAAGCTGCAAATCTGTGGTTGTCTAACCTGATCCCGCTCGCCGCCTGATCGCAGGACCGGCGAGCGAGCCGGTATCCGGGGGCTTGAGACAAGATGGTAGCGCGGGTTCGCACGGTGGCTTTCCAGGGCATCGAGGCCGTGCCGGTCGATGTCCAGGTGATGATCGCGCCGGGCAAGGTCGGCATGCAGATCGTCGGTTTGCCGGACAAGGCGGTGGCAGAGAGCCGGGAACGCGTGCAGGCCGCGCTTCATGCCTCCGGCCTGTCGATGCCGTCGAAGAAGGTGACGGTGAATCTCGCGCCGGCGGACCTGCCCAAGGAAGGCAGCCACTACGATCTGCCGATCGCGCTCGGATTGATGGCCGCGCTCGGCGCCATTCCGGGCGATATGCTGGCCGGCTATGTCGTGCTCGGCGAATTGTCGCTCGACGGCACCATCGCCGCTGTCGCCGGCGCGCTGCCGGCGGCGATCGGCGCCAACGCCGAAGGCAAAGGGCTGATCTGTCCGTTCGCCTGCGGGCCGGAGGCAGCCTGGGCCGGCAAGGATTTCGATATCCTGGCGCCGCGCAGCCTGATCGCCATCGCCAACCATTTTCGCGGCACCCAGGTGCTGTCGCGTCCCGAGGCCGGCATCCAGGTCGCCGCGCGCGATCTGCCGGACCTTGCCGACATCAAGGGCCAGGAAAGCGCCAAGCGGGCGCTGGAAGTGGCGGCGGCGGGCGGCCACAATCTCCTGATGGTCGGACCGCCGGGCTCGGGCAAGTCGATGCTGGCGCAAAGGCTGCCCTCGATCCTGCCGCCGCTGGCGCCGAAGGAGCTGCTCGAAGTCTCGATGATCGCGTCGGTGGCGGGCGAGCTCGGCGAAGGCAAGCTGACAGACCGGCGGCCGTTCCGGGCGCCGCATCACTCGGCGTCGATGGCGGCGATGGTGGGCGGCGGCTTGCGCGTGCGGCCGGGCGAAGTGTCGCTTGCGCATCACGGCGTGCTGTTCCTCGACGAATTCCCGGAATTCACGCCGCAGACGCTGGACGCGCTGCGCCAGCCGCTGGAGACCGGCGACTGCGTGATCGCGCGCGCCAATCACCGCGTCACCTATCCGGCGCGCATCCAGCTGGTGGCGGCGATGAACCCGTGCCGCTGCGGCATGTCGGGCGAGCCCGGCTATCGCTGCCTGCGCGGCGAGCGCTGCCGCACCGAATACCAGGCGCGCATTTCCGGCCCGCTGCTCGACCGCATCGATCTCAGGATCGAGGTGCCGGCGGTCTCGGCAAGCGACCTGATCCGGCCGGACAAGGCCGAGACGAGCGCCGCTGTGGCGCAGCGCGTGGCGCGCGCCCGGGCCATGCAGCGCGAGCGGCTGGAAAGGCTGGGTGCGGCGGCCACCACCAACGCGCACTGCCCGCCTTCGGTCATCGAGGCGATCGCCAGGCCCGACGCCGCCGGGCTGACGCTGCTCAAGGACGCCAGCGAAAAGCTCGCCTTCTCGGCGCGAGCCTATCACCGCGTGCTGAAGGTCGCGCGGACGCTCGCCGATCTCGACGCCAGCGAAACCGTCGGCCGCATCCATCTCGCCGAGGCGATCTCCTACCGCATGAGCGCGGAGCGCATGGCGCAGGCGGCGTAAGGTCCCTGGCGCGGATTTCCGGCGCTACCCCGCCCGGTCCCTCGCCTTCAGCTCCAGCCTGCGCGCATGCAGCACCGGCTCGGTGTAGCCGTTGGGCTGGACTGTCCCCTTGAACACCAGGTCGCAGGCGGCCTGGAAGGCGATCGACTTGTCGAAATCCGGCGCCATCGGCCGGTAGAACGGGTCGCCGACATTCTGGCGATCGACGATCGCCGCCATGCGCTGCAGCGAATCCCGGACCTGGATCTCCGAGCACACCTTGTGGCGCAGCCAGTTGGCGATGTGCTGCGAGGAGATGCGCAGCGTGGCGCGGTCCTCCATCAGGCCGACATCGTTGATATCGGGCACTTTCGAGCAGCCGACACCCTGATCGATCCAGCGCACGACATAGCCGAGAATGCCTTGCGCGTTGTTGTCGAGCTCGCGCTGGATCTCGTCCGGGGTCCAGTTCGGCCGCACCGCCACGGGCACCGACAGGATGTCGTCGAGCCTGGCCTTCGGCCGGCTCCTCAGCGCCGCCTGCACGGCGTGCACATCCACTTTATGATAGTGGGTGGCGTGCAGCGTCGCCGCGGTCGGCGACGGCACCCAGGCGGTGTTGGCGCCGGCCTTGGGGTGCGCGATCTTTTGCTCGAGCATCGCCGCCATCAAATCCGGCATGGCCCACATGCCCTTGCCGATCTGGGCGTGGCCGGCGAGGCCGCATTCCAGGCCCGTGTCGACGTTCCACGCCTCATAGGCGGAAATCCAGGCCGCCTGCTTCATGTCGCCCTTGCGGATCATCGGGCCGGCTTCCATCGAGGTGTGGATCTCGTCGCCGGTGCGGTCGAGGAAGCCGGTGTTGATGAAGACGACGCGCTCCCTTGCGGCGCGGATCGCTTCCTTGAGGTTGACGGTGGTCCGCCGCTCCTCGTCCATGATGCCCATCTTGATGGTGTTCTTGGCCATGCCGAGCAGGGCCTCGACGCGATCGAAGATTTCCACGGCGAAGCCGACTTCCTCCGGCCCGTGCATCTTGGGCTTCACCACATACATCGAGCCGGCTCGGGAGTTGGCGCGGCGGCCGTTGTCGCCGACATCGTGCAGCGCGATCAGCGCGGTGAGCGCCGCGTCCATGATGCCTTCCGGCACCTCGTTGGCGTCGCGGTCGAGGATCGCCGGATTGGTCATCAGGTGGCCGACATTGCGCACCAGCATCAGCGAGCGTCCGGGCAGCAGCAGCTGGCCGCCATTCGGCGCCGTGTAGCGGCGGTCCGGATTGAGCTTGCGGACAAAGCTCTTGCCGGCCTTGGTGATCTCTTCCGCCAGATCGCCCTTCATCAGGCCGAGCCAGTTGCGATAGACGACGACCTTGTCCTCGGCATCGACCGCGGCGACCGAATCCTCGCAATCCTGAATGGTGGTCAGGGCGGCCTCGAGGACGACGTCGGCAATGCCGGCCGCATCGGTCTTGCCGATCTGACTGGCATGGTCGACGACGATCTCGATATGCAGGCCGTTCTTTACCAGAAGCACGGCTTCCGGCGTGGCGGCGTCGCCGCGGTAGCCGACGAACTGCTTCGGGTCGGCAAGCGTGGTGGCGCCGGCGCCTTCGCCGACCTTCAGCGCGCCGTTCGCCACCGAGAGCCCGTTGATGCCGGCCCATTTGCCGGTGGTGAGCGGCACGGACTGGTCGAGGAAGTCCCTGACCCAGGCGATCACCTTGGCGCCGCGCGTGGGATTGAACGTTTTGCCCCTTTCGGCGCCTCCCGTCTCGGGAATGGCGTCGGTGCCGTAGAGCGCGTCATAAAGCGAGCCCCAGCGCGCATTGGCGGCATTGAGCGCATAGCGCGCGTTCATCACCGGCACGACCAGCTGCGGCCCGGCGACGGCCGCGATCTCCGGGTCGACGTTTTCGGTCGAGACGCTGAAGGCCGGACCTTCCGGCACCAGATAGCCGATCTCTTCGAGGAAAGTTCTGTACACCTCCATGTCGACCGGCGCGCCGTTGGCGCGGTACCAGACGTCCAGCCTCTCCTGCATGGCGTCGCGCTTGGCGAGCAGCGCGCGGTTCTTCGGCGCGAGGTCGTGGACGATGGCGGAAAAGCCCTCCCAGAACTTTTCCGGATCGATGCCGGTGCCGACTGCTGCCTCCTCGGCGACGAAGTCATGGAGCTCCCGGGCAATCTGCAACCCGGCGATCTCGATGCGGTCGGTCATCAGCACGTCTCCAGATGGGTAGGCTTTGCCGGGGCTTTGACATGTTTGGGGTTCAAGGGTCAATTCGGCTTAGGGTGAAGGTGCGGCGCGGTTTCCCTTCTCCCCTTGTGGGAGAAGGTGGATCGGCGCGCAAGCGCCGAGACGGATGAGGGGTGTTCCAGCGGAATGCGGCGCTGGTGTTCCCTGGAGCACCCCTCATCCGTCGCCTCCGGCGACACCTTCTCCCACAAGGGGAGAAGGGGGAAGGCGCGCTCACACCGCAATCCTTGGGCGCCCTGAGGCCACCGCCACCACATGCGCCTCGATGAACATGCGCTGGTTCTCGACCGTCGAGACCTTGAACTCGGTGGACACATCGATTTCGGCGCTGTCGGTGCCGGCATTCTTCGCGCGTTCGGCAACGATCGCCCGCACGTCGGCTTCCGCCGCGGCGATCGCCTTCTCCTCCTCGGTGAAGTCGCGCACCGTCTGCCCCGAGGCGAGCCGGAAAAGCCCTTCCCTGGGCTGGCTGACGCGGGCTTCGGCTGAGACCCGCACCTGGCCGACGACGGCGCCGAGCGCGTTGGCGACGTCGGTGTCCTCCGGCACGATGCAGCCATTGCCGATCAGCGGCGGCAGGCCGGCGTAATGCAGCGGCGCCGAGGCGCCGAGGCCGATCACCGGCCGGTCGAGCGCGACGCTGAAGCGGGCGATGCCGGGATGCGCATCGACGGCGCGCTGCACCAGCGCGTGCGCGACGGTCGCGGCGCCGTCCAGCCCGTCCTCGGCGAAGGCGGTTTCGAGAATATATTCGGCCGACCAGCGCGTCAGCGTGACGAGCACGCGCTGGGCGAGCGCTTCCGGCGTCGCGGCGATCGCCTGGCCGCGGCCGTCGCGGCGGCGGGAAAACAGCTCGGCGCCGAGACGCGCGGCGGCGGGATCCCAGTTCGACTGCTTGCCGAGCACATGGGCGGCGTCGGACGGCGTGAAGCCGCAAATGTGCACCAGGCCGCGCGCCACCAGCCGGTTGAGCGTAGCGTTCTGGGCGTTGGAGCTGAGCAGCCGGTCAAGCGCCAGCGGGGTGGCGCCGATCGCCTCGTAGAGTTTCGCTTCCGGCGCGGTGAGGCCGGCGGCGAGGCGATCCGGCACGCCGGTGCGCACGGCAAAGCGCCCGTCCATGCGGCCGGGATTCGGCGCGCGCAGCTGCCGCTCCAGCTCGGCGGTGACCGCCTCGCCATGCGCCAGGCCGGCCAGCGCCAGCGGCACCAGGCGGCGCGGCCCGAGCAGGATCTTGGGGTCGAGCGCGCCGTCCTCCAGCGCCACTTCGGAGTCGCCGCCGAGGCCGAAGGTGCGCATGGCGACGGCTTCGACCATGGTGCGGAAGCCGCCGACGGTGGCGCCTTCCGGATCGAGCCGCGGCCGGCCGCTATCGAGCACCGCAACGTCGGTGGTGGTGCCGCCGATGTCGGAGACCATGGCGTCGTCCAGCCCGGTCATGTGGCGGGCGCCGACCAGGCTGGCGGCCGGGCCGGAGAGGATGGTCTCGATCGGCCGCTGGCGGGCGAAGGCCGCCGACACCAGCGCGCCGTCGCCGCGCACCACCATTAAAGGTGCGGCGATGCCGCGACGGCCAAGAAAGCCTTCGGTCGCCGCGACCAGCCGGTCGATCATCGAGATCAGCCGGGCGTTGAGCAGCGTGGTGAGCGCGCGGCGCGGGCCGCCGAGCTTGGCCGAAAGCTCGTGGCTGGCGGTGACCGGCAGGCCGGTTTTTTCGCGGATCAGGTCGCGCGCGGCGAGCTCATGCGCCGGATTGCGGGTGGCGAAATAGGCGCAGACGGCGAAGCCCGACACCGAACCCCCAAGCTCCGGCAACGCCGCCTCGAGGCCGGAAAGATCGAGCTTGGCGGCATTGCCGTGCACGTCGTGGCCGCCGGGGCAGAACACCACCGGATCGCTGCCGAGAGCCGTCTTCAGCCCGTCGCGGGCAAGGTCGGCCTCGGCAAAGCCGATCATCACCAGCGCCACGCGCCCGCCCTGGCCCTCGACCAGCGCGTTGGTGGCCAGCGTGGTCGACATCGACACCAGCTTGATCGCGGCCGGGTCGGTGCCGGATTTCTCCAGCACCGCGTCGACCCCGCCGGAAATGCCGACGGCGAGGTCGTGGCGCGTGGTCAGCGCCTTGGCCTTGGCCAGCACCTTGCCCTTATCTGGGTTGTCCAGGGGCCCGCCCTCCTCCGACCACAGCACGGCATCGGTATAGGTGCCGCCGGTGTCGATGCCGAGGAAGAGCGGTTTTGGCTTGGCGGTCATTTGGCGGTGGCAAGTCCGGGCAAGAGGTTTTGGTGCCTGCCCCTTAGCCGATACGGGCCGGCGGATAAAGGCGGGAGCGATGGGCCAAGGGAGGGGCAAGCTCCCTTCTCCCCCTGTGGGAGAAGGTGGATCGGCGCGCAGCGCCGAGACGGATGAGGGGTGCTCCAGCTTGGCAAATACGCCCATCGGCATCATCGCCAAGGCTGCAGATCTTCGTCCCGCACATAGGCAATGATGGTATCGCAGACAGCATCGAGGTCCTTCAGAACGTCGTCATTCCAGAACCTCAACACGCGAAATCCCCTCGCCTTCAATTCGGCGTCGCGCTTCTGGTCGTGGGGCGAGTCCGCATGCTGACTGCCATCGATTTCGATGATAAGCCGAGCCTCGGCGCAAACGAAGTCGGCAACGAATCTACCCACTGGCACCTGCCGGCGGAACTTGATCTTGTCGAGACGGCGGCCGCGCAGCTCCTGCCACAGACGACCCTCCGCCTCTGTCGACTCGCGGCGCATCCGACGAGCGAAATTGCGCTTGGCCGGGGTTACGGGTTGATGCGGCATGGCGGAAGACTCGGCCTCATTTCGTCCAATTCTCCAACATCGCACTCCGTCCAACACCCCTCATCCGTCTCGGCGCTGCGCGCCGAGCCACCTTCTCCCACAAGGGGAGAAGGGGTGCCCTACTCCGCCAGATCCACCGTCTCGGTCGAATGCTCGACGCAGATGAAGCAGCAGGTGTCGCAGGGCTGGTCGTTGTCGGGGCCGACGCCGGCGGTGACGGAATCGTTGCCGACCACCCAGGCGCCCCAGCAGATGTGCTCGCCGGGCTCGCAGGAGATCGGCACGGATTTGCGCGCCTGCGGCCGGATCAAGAAAACCTTGTCGCCGCCCGGCCAGACCTTTTCGCTGTCGCGGCTGAACAGTTCCAGCGCGACGCCGTCGGAGCGCTGGTTGCGGACAAAGACCGACATGTCGGCGGCGAAGGCCGGCGCGGTGAGGAGAAGAGCGGCGAGCAGAGCGCGAATCATGGCGAGGGTTCCCGAGGGGGAGTAGAGCACGGGAAGCACCGGTAATCTCCCCCCTCGAGGGGGAGATGGCCGCGAAGCGGTCAGAGGGGGTCCTTGCGCGTAGAACGCCGACTTCATCTCGTGCCGCACGGCGTCGGCGCTCCACGCGCGGCGACCCCCTCTGTCGCCTTTGGCGACATCTCCCCCTCGAGGGGGGAGATCAGCGCCTCACCACCACGTGCGGCGCGAATGTCGTCACCGCCGCGATCAAGTCCTGGTCGTGGATGTCGAGCGAGGAGATCTCCATGTGCACGGTGGTCTTGCCGAAGGGCATCAGGCCGAAGGCATTGGCGGCGGCGTATTTGATCGCGTCGGGCGGCTCCTCGGTGAGTTCGAAATTGAGCATCGCCGCGCCCTTGCCGCCGGCGGCGAGCCGCACGCTCTGCACCTTGCTCCAGGGCACCAGCACGTCGCCGGCGCGAGCATCGCGGAAGCCGTGGCTGTCCAGCACGACCTTGACCGAAGTGTCGAAGGCGCCGCGCGCGATGAACGCGCCGAGTCCGAGACAAGCGGCGCCGAGCAGCGCGATCCACAGCACATGCCCGCCATCCGCCCCCGAAGCCGCGCCCTGCAGCGCGCCGAAACCGAAAATGCCGCCGATCAGGAATGGCCCAACGGCGGGCAGGATCTTTCCCGACGGGCTGTTGCGGAGTTCGAGCGGCGCGGCCATGGCCTAGGCACTCAACGCTCCGGCTGCAGCAAAGTCCAGATCCAGCCGATGAAGGTCAGCACCAGGAACGGATAGCCGAGCGCCGGCAGCGGCGACGACGTGGGCAGCAGCGGCGCGCCCACAGGATCATAAGGACCGAGACGGCGAAGAGCACGGCGGCGACGAAAGCCGGGAGCCGCATCCACAGCGCGAAATTGGCTTGCGCGCTGACCATCACCAGCCCCGCCGCCCAGAGCGCAATGGCGCCCGCATAGGAAGGCACGGAAACCTGCAGCCCCGCCGCATTGCCGGCCAGAAGCAGGCTTTCGCCGGCGAGGAAAGTCAGGAAGCCGGCCGCGACGAGGTCATTGCCGAGCCGCTGGTATTTCATGGTGAGCAGCGCTGCCGCGACGACGATGCCGACACCGTCGATGGTCCACAGCGTCTCACGCAGCGCATCGCTGGCATCGAAGGTCCCCGTCATGCCAACGCGCCGCCGATGGCGAGGCCGATTGCGGCGACGGTATCCGAGGTGCGCATTTGGTACCGTCCTATCAATGATTGATTAGCCACCGGGTTGACTCAAGAGAAAAAGTATCATTTGATACCGACAAAGGGTGGGCTCGTGGACAAGGATCGCGAAGACATAAGCCTCCAAGTCCGCAAGCTGATGGTAGCCCGATGTCGCTCAAGGCGAACTAGGGTGGCCCTGTTCACGCCCGATGCGCCGACCAGATGGCAGCCAAGAACTCTTAGGGATCCTCGGTCCCCGGAGGAGTATTTTACCGATGATTCGGCATGGGAATACATCGCTGATTGCCTTGAAAGCGGATGCCCGGTTGAAACCATCGTACTGGATCATCCACCCGGAAAGACAGGCTTTGTCTTTAAAGTGGCCGGCCATGCGGCGGTTGAAGCTATTTATGTAAAGCTTCAGATGGGCTCCGACAAAGTAGTTGGCCGAAGCTTTCACGAAGACAACCCTCCAAAGGGCACCATTGTGAAGAGATCGTTTGTTCTGATCGAACGACGAAAGGGACGTGCATGACCACCGACTCCCAAACTTGTGAACTCTGCGGGGCGAAGGCTCTGGTCAAGACGATACAGACCGAGCAGTTTCCGTACGGCTCAGGAGACGATGCAGTAATATTGACCGCAAACGTGCCTGTTTGGTCGTGCATTAAATGCGGAGAGAGCTTTACCGGAGGCGAGGCGGAAGACCTTCGGCATGAAGCTGTTTGCTTACATCTGGGCCGCCTCGCACCTAAGGAGGTTTGGGCGATTCGGGATTCTTACGGGCTAACGCAGGAGCAGTTTGCAGAACTGACCGGTTTTGGTGTGGCCTCTATCAAACGTTGGGAAAGCGCCCATCAAATACAGAATCTGTCCGCAGATCGATATTTGCGCCTGCTTCGCATGCCGCAAAACTTTCGTTTCATCCAGCTTTTAAATGATGGCATGCCTCCTTTGGAGCCATCTTTCCGTACGCCGCTGTCAGAACGCGCAATAAGCGATGCTAAAATATTCAGGCTTCGCCGGAACTTAGAGGCGGTCGCCTGAATGTTTGTGATAACATTTTATTCGTACAAAGGCGGCGTTGGCCGAACGATGGCTCTCATGAACACCGCGGCCGAGCTGACGAAGCGTGGCCGGCGTGTTTTGATCTTAGATTTTGACTTGGAGGCACCTGGTATCTCCACTTATAGACCTTTTCAGCATTCGAGTGAGTGTCCTGGAATTGTTGACTATGTTTCCGAATTTGCTGAAACCCTTAAGGCTCCTAATGCTTCTGACTTTATCGTCGAATGCTCTTTCTCCACCGACGGCGAAATTCGTCCAGTCTGGGCATTTCCGGCAGGCCGCAGAGGTGAGAGCTATGGAGCAAAGCTAGCTTCAATCGATTGGCAAGACCTTTACGTCAATCGCGATGGATATCTCCTTTTCGAGGACCTGCGTCAGCAACTTAAAGACGACCATCGAAACTTTGACTACGTTCTGGTAGATAGCAGAACTGGTTACACCGATGTTGGCGGGATTTGCACTCGCCAACTTGCGGACGTAGTGGTCGTTATGTTCTTTCCAAATGAACAGAACATTTTCGGACTTGAATCTATAGCAAGTGAGATACGAATCGATTCTCTCATTCGATCTCGAAAGACCGAGCTCTTGTTTGTGCCATCAAACGTTCCGGACCTCGATGATGAGGAAGGCATCTTGAAGCATATGATGGAGTTAGCTAGCGAACGTCTCAAGTATGATGAGGCCTCTGCCGTGATTCATCATTATGATAGCATGTCTTTGATTGATCAAAGCATATTCACGCTATCCAGGCCTAACTCGAGATTGGCCGAGGAATATCGTGGCCTTACGAAATCTATTGTACAGCTTAACATCGAAGATCGGGAAGGTGCTCTTTCTTCGCTTCAGAGGCTCAGACGACATCTTGAGTATGGCGAGGGCCGCAATGGTCGCAGGAGAGCGGATAGCAAACCTTGGGACACGAAAACGATCGGTCTGCTCGATGAGATTGGTCGCATCCACTCAGCGGATGGCGAGGTGGCGTGGGTCTTGGCCACCGTCTATAAATCCCTTGGCAATCTGTCTAATGAATTAAATGCCCTGAATGACGCGCTTACGGCGGGTTACAATTCTGCCAACGTGCATCTGCGGCGCGCCTTTAACCTTATGAGCCAATCACGAGTGGCTGAGGCTAGAGACGACTTGTTGGCAGTGGTCGCCTCCGAGACCACACGACCGATCGAATTGACGTCGGCTATAGAAGCCTTAAGGGCCATCGATCCCGACTGGTACAGGGCTTTGGAGGTTTCGCCTGCTCTTCTAAACTTAGAATCTTCGGATCTGTCCAGGCTATCAGAGGTGTTGATGACCGAGACAAACGGGCTAAAAATAGCTTATAAGATTTTCGAGCGATCCCTCATTAATAATGAACAGGCTACCAACGATTTCGTCAGAAATCATTTTGCGCTTACACTCATTGGGCTCGGACAGTTCGCAGATGCAGTGAGCTTCATATCATCGGACAGGTCTGAGCTGGTTTCGGGTGGCGATACCCCTGCGATATTTAATTTCGCCATGGCCCAATGGGGACTGAATGGGACCCCGCCCTATGAGCTTATAACCTACTTGGTGTCATCCGACAAAAAGGAGATTAGCCCGCACGGGGCAAACTATTTTCAATGTTTGGCACTGTGCTACGCGCTATCAGATGATTACACGACCGCTCGTTCGTATATAACTAACGCAAAGCGGTCTTTGGGCCCTGGAAGAATTTTTAGCTCATGGCGCTATCGGTATGTTGACCGCGATTCTATGATTGAGGACTTGGAAGAAATGGACCGCTCGCTCCAAGCCGGGCAGATAAAGCCACCTTTCTTAAATTCAAATAGGGAATACCTGCACTAAAGCTCCATCCTTTCTCAATCCCCCATCTTCAGCGCCTGGATAAACGCCTCCTGCGGAATGTCCACCTTGCCGAACTGCCGCATCCGCTTCTTGCCCTCTTTCTGCTTGTCGAGCAGCTTGCGCTTGCGGGTCACGTCGCCGCCGTAGCATTTGGCGGTGACGTCCTTCCTGAGCGCCGAGACGGTCTCGCGGGCGATGATGCGGCCGCCGATCGCGGCCTGGATCGGGATCTTGAACAGGTGCTGCGGGATCAGCTCCTTCAGCTTCTCGCACATGGCGCGGCCGCGCTTTTCCGCCGCCGACCGGTGCACCAGCATGGATAAAGCGTCGACCGGCTCGTCATTGACCAGGATCGACATCTTCACCAGGTCGCCCTCGCGATAGTTGGTGAGGTGATAGTCGAAGGAGGCGTAGCCCTTGGAGATCGACTTCAGCCGATCGTAGAAGTCGAACACGACCTCGTTGAGCGGCAGATCGTAGGTGAGCATGGCGCGCTTGCCGACATAGGAGAGATCGGCCTGGATGCCGCGCCTGTCCTGGCAGAGTTTCAGGATGCCGCCGAGATAGTCGTCGGGGGTGAGGATTGTGGCGCGGATCCACGGCTCCTCGATCGAGGCGATCTTGACCACGTCGGGCATGTCGGCCGGATTGTGCAGCTCCTTGGTCGTGCCGTCGATGAGGTTCATGCGGTAGACGACCGACGGCGCGGTGGCGATGAGGTCGAGGTTGAACTCGCGCTCCAGCCGCTCCTGGATGATCTCCAGATGCAACAGGCCGAGGAAGCCGCAGCGGAAGCCGAAGCCGAGCGCGGCGGAGGTCTCCATTTCATAGGAGAAGGAGGCGTCGTTGAGGCGCAGCTTGCCGACGGCGGCGCGCAGATCCTCGAAATCGGCGGCGTCGACCGGGAACAGGCCGCAGAACACCACCGGCTGCGCCGGCTTGAAGCCGGGCAGCGCCTTTTGTGTCGGGCGGCGGTCCTCGGTGATGGTGTCGCCGACGCGGGTGTCGGCCACTTCCTTGATCGAGCCGGTGAAGAAGCCGAACTCGCCGGGGCCGAGCTCGTCGACATTGACGCGGGCCGGCTTGAAGACGCCGGTGCGCTCGACGAGATATTTTGCGCCGGTGCCCATCATGCGGATGGTCTGGCCCTTCTTCATCACGCCGTCGATGACGCGGACCAGCACGATGACGCCGAGATAGGCGTCGTACCAACTGTCGACCAGCATCGCCTTCAGGGGCGCTGCAATGTCGCCCTCGCGCGGCGGCGGCAGCTGGTGGACGATCGCCTCCAGCACGTCCGGCACGCCAAGGCCGGTCTTGGCCGAGATCAGCACGGCATTGGAGGCGTCGAGGCCGATCACCTCCTCGACCTGCTCGCGGATGCGCTCGGGCTCGGCCGCCGGCAGGTCGACCTTGTTCAGCACCACGACGATCTCGTGGTTGTTGTCGATCGCCTGATAGACATTGGCCAAGGTCTGCGCCTCGACCCCTTGCGAGGCGTCGACCACCAGCAGCGAGCCCTCGCAGGCGGCCAAAGAGCGCGACACTTCATAGGCGAAGTCGACATGGCCGGGGGTGTCGATGAGGTTCAGGACATAGTCCTCGCCGTTCTTGGCGCGGTAGTTGAGCCGAACGGTCTGGGCCTTGATGGTGATGCCGCGCTCGCGCTCGATGTCCATCGAGTCCAGCACCTGCTCCTTCATGTCGCGCTCCTCCAGCGCGCCGGTGAGCTGGATCAGCCGGTCGGCAAGCGTGGATTTGCCATGGTCGATATGGGCGACGATGGAAAAATTGCGGATGTGGTCGAGGGGCGTCGTCATGCGGCGCGCTTTAGCAGGGGCGGGTTTAAGGGGCAAGCGGTGGGCCCGGGGAGATCGGAGCAGAGCAGGCAAACACGCTCGCCAATGTCTGAACACGGCCAATGATCGGAGGCCGGCGCTGCCCCTCATCGCCCTGCCGGGCACTTCTCCCCGTAAGTGACGGGGAGAAGGGGCTGGCCGCCGCCTCGGTACCTTTCTTGCAGCGTTCCAAATTGGCGAAATCGTCGATGGGGGCGCCCCTCTCCCCGTTACCACACGGGGAGAGGATGCCGGCAGGCAGGTGAGGGGCAGCGCAAGCGTTTGAAGGCTGGGGCGCCTCCGCGCAAAAATTCAAATCCACTTAAACTTTCATGCACTCATTTTGGGCATATCTCCACCTCTGGTGGCAGGCAGGTTGCATTGCCGGGTGTGTATGGGGTTGGGGCATGTTCTCGTCGGCAAGAGATTTCGTTCGATCGCAAGGCGGCTCGATGCTGCCGATGATGGCGCTGTTGGCGATCCCGCTGCTGCTCGCGGTCGGCTTTTCCGTCGACTACACCTCGGCGGTGACGACCAGGAGCAACATGCAGCAGGCGCTGGACGCCGCGATCCTGTCGATCACCACGCTGCCGACCACCACCTCGAAGGCCGACCGCCAGACGGCGCTGCAGCAAGCCTATGTCGCCAATAGCGGGCTGGGCGACGCGACGCTCACCGCCGTCAACGTCGCCGCCGACGGCACGGCGATGTTCAGCGCCACGGCGGCCTATCAGATGCCGACCAGTTTCATGCAGATCGCCAGGATCAATTCGGTCGATGTCGGCGTCGGCTCCTCGGTGCGCAAGATGCCGGCGCTGGTGCAGTCCACCTTCAAGGTGACGAAGGTGTCGGGCTACTGGAACAAGACGATGACGCTCTACGGCACCCAGTTCGGCCAGACCAAGGCCAAGCCGCTGATGACGATCAGCTATAACTACAACGGCTATGGCGACCCGAAGGGCTACGGCACAACCACGGTGAGCACCATCAACGGGTCGACGACGACCGTGGTGCAGAAACAGGTCTGCACGACCTCGACGGTCGACAATTTCAACAATCTGCCGAACGGGGCGATCACCCAGACCAGCGGCAGCAACAAGTACGTCACGACCTGCGCCGATACCTTCTATCCGGCCAATGGCGCCGGCGCGGTGATCGATGTCAGCCAGATGGACCAGCTCTATCTGCAAATGGACGTTCCCTCGGGCAACCCGAAGGTGCTGAAGTCGAACGATCCCAACACCTCGAACCGGCTCTACATCGGCAGCAGCCAGACGAATATGCCCGAGGTCGCGACCGGCCAGAAAGTCGACATCTTCACCTCGGTGCCCTGCGGCCAGACCGGCTACCAGGCCTGGGAAGACGGCGGCAACCCTGTGCCGGCGCCGGTTTCCAATGCCGACTTCTTCTACAATGTGACCGGCAAATGCGCCTTCAATCAGCGCCCGTCCGAGACGGTGCTGACGCAGTAGCGCCCTCCCTTCTCCCCCTTGTGGGAGAAGGTGTCGCCGAAGTCGACGGATGAGGGGTGCTCCAGCTTGGCGGCGCCTTAAGTCTAGACAAGAATCTAGCAGACGCGCTCGCGAGCGTCTCACTCCGCTGGAGCGCCCCTCATTCGTCTCGGCGCTGCGCGCCGATCCACCTTCTCCCACAAGGGGAGAAGGGGAAGGCGCCTCTCAATCACAAACCGGTGAAGCTGTAACGAAGTCCTCCGCGGCGGCGAAATGGGAGCATTGCCCCGCTACGGAGACTGCTTCCCATGACCGGATTGAAGACAAGGATCGGCCTGCTTGCCGGCGCGACATTTGCTGCGCTTGCCGCCACGCTCGATGCCGCTTCCGCCGAGCCGCTTACCGTGGTCGAGCTGTTCACCAGCCAGGGCTGCTCGTCCTGCCCGCCGGCCAATGCCAATCTGATCAAGGTCAAGGACCGGCCGGGCGTGCTGGCGCTGTCCTTCAACGTCACCTACTGGGACTATCTCGGCTGGAAGGACATTTTCGGCCGGCAGGAATTCACCCAGCGCCAGGTCGCCTACGAGCCGCCGCTCGGCCATGACGGGCCGTTCACGCCGCAGGTGGTGGTGAACGGCAGCGCTGACGCCGTCGGTGCGGCGCCCGGCGAGATCGAGCGGCTGATCTCGACAACCCCGTACGCCAAGGGTCCGGCGCTCTCGCTCGGCGACGGCAAGGTGAGCATCGGCGCCGGCACGGCGCCCGGTGGCGCGGCCGATGTCTGGCTGGTGCGCTACGCACGCCGCGTCGTCGAGGTGCCGGTGGCGCGCGGCGAGAACACCGGACGCACGCTGCCGCATGCCAATGTCGTGCATTCGCTGCAGAGGCTCGGCCGCTGGAACGGCGAGGCGACGACGCTGCCGCTGCCTACGGCACCCGGGGGCTTGAGCACGGCAGTGCTGGTGCAGACGCCGGACGGCGGGCCGATCCTGGCCGCCGCGGCAAACTGATTTTTCTTTTCGCGCGGGCCGCATCAGAGCGGCAACGCTTAACCAAGGGCCCGCATCCGCGCGCCGCAACCCAAGGAGAACTAGCATGACCAAATTCCTCACGCTGCCGACGCTGGCCTTCGCGCTTGCCGCTGCCGCGTTGGTTGCCGGCGCCCGCGCCGACGACACGACCGACGCGATGAAGCCCGCCAATGCGATGGCGACGGAAAGGATGAAGCCGGCGACCGATGCTATGATGCCGACCGGCGCGATGAAGCCCGCGGATAAAATGAAGCCCGATGCGATGGCGTCCCAGGCGATGAAACCCGCCACGGATGCCATGAAGCCCGCGGATGCGATGAAGCCCGCCACGGATGCGATGAAGCCTGCCGACGCGATGGCGCCGGCGCAATAAGTCAGCGGCCCCGGTCTCTTGACAACAATCGCCGCCGGCCAGCAGCCGCCGCACGGCAAAGTGAGAAACCAGCGGCGGCTTGCATCGTATATAATGGAACAACGAACAAGGAGATCCGATATGAACGGCATCGAAAAAAAGGCGGCGCGGCGCTCGCTGGCCCCGCTTGCAGCGCTGGTGCTGACGGCGGCCGCGGCCGCCTTCTGGCAGACGCCGGCGCGTTCGGCCGAGGACGCGGTGGTGATCCCACCGCCGGCCATGGATGAAAAGGCCGGCGGCGGCACGGAGAAAGCGATCTTCGCTGGCGGCTGCTTCTGGGGCGTGCAGGGCGTGTTCCAGCACGTCAAGGGCGTCAGCATGGCCGTCTCCGGCTACGCCGGCGGCAGCGCCGAGCACGCCGTCTACGAGATCGTCGGCACCGGCCGCACCGGCCACGCTGAATCGGTCGAGATCACCTACGATACGTCGAAGGTCACCTATGGCCAGTTGCTGCAGGTCTATTTCTCGATCGCGCACAACCCGACGCAGCTCAACTACCAGGGGCCGGACCAGGGCACGCAGTACCGCTCGACGATCTTCGCCGAGAACGACGAGCAGAAGAAGATCGCCGAGAGCTACATCGCCCAGCTCGACAAGGCCAAGGTGTTTTCGAAGCCGATCGTGACGACGCTTGAGACGGGCAAGACCTTCTATCCGGCCGAGGATTACCATCAGGATTTCCTGACGCTGAACCCGACCTACCCTTATATCGTCTACAACGACCTGCCGAAGATCGAGAATTTGAAAGCGCTGTTTCCCGCGCTCTACAGCGAGAAGCCGGTGCTGGTGCTGGCAAGTAGCAAGAGCTGAGGATGACCATCTTAGGCCTTCTCCCCGTCACCATACGGGGAGAAGGTGCCGGCAGGCGGATGAGGGGCGGCGCCGGCATTTGCAGGAACGGGCCGCCGCTCTGCTTGACAGGTTTGCGCTGCCCCTCATTGCCCTGCCGGGCATTTCTCCCCGTATGGTGACGGGGAGAAAGACGCCGTCACCAACGCCTCTCCTCAATCATAGGTCAGATCCGTCGCCTTTCCCCCGAACACGCAATAGGCGTAGAACGAATAGAAAATAATGATCGGCAGCACGACGACGGTGCCGACCAGGATGAAGGCCAGGCTCTCGGGCGCCGAGGCGGCCTGCCAGATCGTCAGCCTGTCGGGCACGACATAGGGATAGAACGACCAGGCGAGCCCGGCGAAACCAAGCGCGAAGATGGCGGCTAGGGTCAGGAAGGGCCGCAGCGCATGCCGGTCGTCGGGCTTGGGCAGATGAAACGTCTGCCGCCACAGCCACAGGAACAGGAGCGCCGATACGATCGGCAGCGGCGACAGATAGAGGATCTCCGGCCAGAGGAACCATCTGTCGAAGATGCGCGGGCTGGCGAAGGGCGTCGCCAAAGAGACCGCGACCATGCCGAGCGCCGTCAACACCAGCGTGACGCGCAGCCAGCGCACCGCCTTTCCTTGCAGGTCGCCCTCGGTCTTGTAGATCAGCCAGGCCGAGCCCATGGCGGCGTAGGCCGCCGACAGGCAGAGCGCGACCAGCGCGCCGAAGGCCATGCCGCCAATGCCGACATCGAGGCCGAGCACATAGACGCCGAGCATATAGCCCTGCGCCAGCGAGGCCATGGTGGAGCCGAGAAAGAAGATACGGTTCCAGCGGTGCTTCTTGCCGGCCGGCACCTTGGCGCGGAAATCGAAGGCAACGCCGCGCAGGATCAAGCCGACCAGCAGCAGGAACACCGGGATATAGAGCGCGGTGAGGATGGTGCCGTGCGCCATCGGGAAGGCGACCAGCAAGAGCCCGACCGCCAGCACCAGCCAGGTCTCGTTGGCGTCCCAGAACGGGCCGATCGCGGCGATCATCGTGTCCTGCTCGGCATCTTCGGCGCCTGCGAACAGGATGCCGATGCCGAGATCGAAACCGTCGAGAATGACGTAGATCAGGATGGCGAGGCCCATCAGGCCGGCGAAGATCAGCGGCAGCGCGGTGGGCCAGTCGAAGGTCATCTTTCTTTCCTCCAACCGAGATTGGTCCGACAGACGGCCATACTGTTTGAAGCACCCGTGCCGACCGCAACGTGAGGGGCAGCGCCGACCTCAGAAGAGGGTCCCGCATCGAACCGAGCGCACCGCTTGTCTTGCGCCTGCATGTTCATTCTCCGGCGGCCGGCTGCGACATCGCGGCGTTCATGACGCCGGGCAGCGGCGAGGTGTCGCCTTCCTTGGCCGCCTTCAGCGCCAGATGCACCAGCACGCCGAGATAGGCGATCAAGAGCAGCACATAGAGGATGAGATAGACGGCCAGGGTCAGCGCGACATGGCTGCCGGCGACCGGGCCGACGGCATCCGCCGTCTTCAATATCCCGGTGACCAGCCAGGGCTGGCGGCCGATCTCGGTCGTGTACCAGCCGGCCAGCGTCGCCAGCCAGCCGGACAGCGCCATCGGAACCATGATCAGGGCCAGCGGCTTAGGCAGGCTGCGGCGACGCTTGAGGAAGAAGGCCGCCGACCAGGAGACGATGAGCATCAGGATGCCGGTGCCGACCATGACGCGGAAACCCCAGAACACCGGGAAGACCGGCGGGTGGTTGCCCGGATAGTCGTTGAGGCCGGGCACGACGCCGCTTGTGCTGTGGCGCAGGATCAGGCTGGCGCCGTCGGGAATGGCGAGCTCAAACCTGTTTTCCTTGGCCGCCTCGTCGGGCAGCGCGAACAGCACCAGCGGCACGTGGGCGCCGGTGTTCCAGTTCGCTTCCATGGCGGCGATTTTCTGCGGCTGGTGCTCGAGCGTGTTCAAGCCGTGCTGGTCGCCGGCAAAGATCTGGATCGGAATCAGGATGGCGGCGGCGAAGACGCCGGTGCGCAGCGCCTTCCACATCGATTCCGAGCGGTCGCCATAAAGGTAGCGCAGCGCCGAGCAGCCGGCGATCAGGAAGGAGACCGTGAGCCCGGAGGCGAGCAGCATGTGGACCAGCCGGTAGGGCATGGACGGATTGAAGATGACCGCCCACCAGTCGAGGGCATGCGCCTTGCCGTCGATCATCTCGAAGCCGGCCGGCGTCTGCATCCAGGAGTTCAGCGCGATGATCCAGAAGGCGGAAACCGTGGTGCCGCCCGCCACCAGCACGGTCGCCAGCGTGTGGATGCGGTTGGAGACGCGGCGGAAGCCGAACAGCATGATGCCGAGGAAGGCCGCCTCGAGAAAGAAGGCGGTCAGCACCTCATAGGCAAGCAGCGGGCCGGCGATGTTGCCGACCGTTTCCATATAGCCCGGCCAGTTGGTGCCGAACTGGAAGCTCATGGTGACGCCCGAAACCACGCCCATGGCGAAGGACAGCGCGAACACCTTCACCCAGGTGAAATAAGCGCGCATCCAGGCCGAGTCGCCGGTGGCGTTGTAGCGGAGCTTGAAGAAGAGAAGCACCCAGCCAAGTGCAATGGTGATCGCCGGAAACAGGATATGGAACGAGATATTCGCGCCGAACTGGATGCGCGACAGGATGAGCGGGTCCATGCTGGGCTCCGGCTGCAATTCAGGCTTGAAGGATAGGCTTCGAACACGCATCGGTCAAAGCGGCGCGGCGTCACGCGAGGCGCGTTGTCGCAGCGTCGGGCGGTCATGGACAGACGCACCGCGTGACCGCTTGCCGGCGCTGTTGGAGGCCGCGAGCGGCGGCGACTGTCGAGAACTGTCAGGAGCACGGTCGATTGCCGATTTGCATAAAACGACATCCGACCTATATCAGGTCACGTTTTCCAGCCGGCCATATTTCAGCATGTCACCCATCATCTCCATCTCCGGCGTCACGAAAACCTATGCCACCGGTTTCAAGGCGCTGAAGGAAATCAACCTCGACATCGAGCGCGGCGAGATCTTCGCCCTGCTCGGGCCGAACGGCGCCGGCAAGACGACGCTGATCTCGATCGTCTGCGGCATCGTCAACCGCTCGTCGGGCAGCGTCACCGTCGATGGTCATGATATCGGCAGGGACTACCGCGCGGCGCGCAGCCTGATCGGGCTGGTGCCGCAGGAGCTCACCATAGACGCCTTCGAGACGGTCTGGGCGACGGTGAACTACAGCCGCGGCCTGTTCGGCAAGGCGCCCGACAAGGCTTTCGTCGAGAAGGTGCTGCGCGATCTCTCGCTTTGGGACAAGAAGGACGCCAAGGCCATTACGCTTTCGGGTGGCATGAAGCGCCGGCTGATGATTGCCAAGGCGCTGTCGCACGAACCGCGCGTGCTGTTCCTCGACGAGCCGACGGCGGGCGTCGACGTCGAGCTGCGCCAGGACATGTGGGCGATGGTCAGGCGGCTGCGCGAGGACGGCGTCACCATCATTCTGACCACGCATTACATCGAGGAGGCCGAAGCCATGGCCGACCGGGTCGGCGTCATCAACCGCGGCGAGATCATCCTGGTCGAAGGCAAGGCCGAGCTGATGCGAAAACTCGGCCGCAAGCAAATGACGCTGGAGCTGCGCGCGCCGCTCGCCGCGTTGCCCGACGGCCTGTCGCGCTATGCGCTGGAGCTGTCGGCGGACGGCAACGAACTCACCTACACCTATGATAGCCAGAGCGACCGGCCGGGCGTCGCCTCGCTGATCCGCGATCTCGAGGCCGCTGGCATTCAGTTTCACGACCTCGATACCAAAAACAGCACGCTCGAAGAGATCTTCGTCAATCTGCTGAGGCAAGAGCCATGAACCCGCGCGCGGCCATGAACCTTCGTGCAGTGTGGGCGATCTACCGGATGGAGATGGCGCGTGCGTTCCGCACGGTGCTGCAAAGCATCGTCTCGCCGGTGATCTCGACATCGCTCTATTTCGTCGTCTTCGGCTCGGCGATCGGCTCGCGCATCACCGAGATCGACGGCATCAGCTACGGCGCTTTCATCGTGCCGGGGCTGATGATGCTTTCGCTTTTGACGCAGTCGATCTCGAACGCGTCGTTCGCGATCTATTTCCCGAAATTCGTCGGCTCGATCTACGAGCTCTTGTCGGCGCCGGTCTCCTATCTCGAGATCATCATCGCCTATGTCGGGGGCGCGGCGACCAAATCGATCATGCTCGGGCTGATCATCTTGGCGACCGCGGCGCTGTTCGTGCCGCTCAGGATCGAGCACCCGTTCTGGATGATCGCCTTCCTGGTGCTGACGGCGGTGACCTTCAGCCTGTTCGGCTTCATCATCGGCATCTGGGCCAAGACCTTCGAGCAGCTGCAGCTGGTGCCGCTGCTGATCGTCACGCCGCTCACCTTTCTGGGCGGCAGCTTCTATTCGATCCATATGCTGCCCGGCATGTGGAAGACGATCACGCTGTTCAACCCGGTCGTCTACCTGATCAGCGGGTTCCGCTGGAGTTTCTACGGCAAAGCGGACGTCTCGGTCGGCGTCAGCCTCGGCATGACGCTGGTGTTTTTGGCCGCCTGCATCGCAATCGTGGCGTGGATTTTCAGGACCGGGTATCGGCTGAGGAATTGACGAACAGGGCTTGCTTCAAATCGCCTTGATCAGCCGCAGCAGTCCAAGCATCTCCATCAGCGTTCCCTTGCGGAAGGCAATGTAGGTCGGCTCCTCCAGCCCGTGGAAGCGGCGCTTGAAGGCGGCCTGGCCCTGCAGGTTGAAGCGCGAGCGGTTGACCCAGGGCGACTCGTAGGCGCGCCGGAAGGTGCTGCGCCAGAAGCTCGATTCGGCAAAGCCGCTCGGCTCGACGTCGAGCAGCGGCGACAGGCCAAGCGTGACCACCGAAACGCCCTCCTCGCGAAAGCGATCGACGGCGAATTTGGTCAGGCCGATCTCGGCATGCGGCGTGGCGTCGACCTGCTTGCGCTTGAAGGCGGTGGTATAGCCGATGACCTCGCCATTGCTGAACAGCGGATCGAAATCGAGGATGGCGACGAGCTCACCCTGCGGGCCGTGAAGGACGAAGCGGCGCATGTCGGCGCCGAGATGGTCGGCGAAAGGGCGGTTCAGGAAGCCCATCTCCCAACGTTTGACGATGCGCTCGCCGCGCCAATTCTCGGACAGCCGCGAAACCTCGTCGAGCAGCATGTTGGCCCTGTCCTCGGCGAAGGTGAAGCCCTTCTTTGCCAGCCAGCGCTCCGAATAGCGCACGGTCTCGTTGCGCTTGCCGGAGAAATCATGCGCCGGCAGCTGCAACCTTGTGTCGACGCCCAGCCGATTGATCTGATAGCCGAGCCCGGCCAGCACCTTTGCCGTGGCGGCGCTTATCTGAACGAACCAGGGGCCGCCGGCGGCCTCGACGAAGCGCTTGATGTAGCCTGGCCGGTCCGGCAGATCGACGACCGGATCGCCAAGCGCGAAATGGTGCTTCATCTTGGTGCCGAATGCGATGTAGCCATCGCCTTCGCTGAAGTAGGACAGCTTTTGCTGCACGGCGGTGGAATAGGCGAGCGAGAAGTCGCCATGGCGCCGCACCAGCGCCAGGCGCTCGAGATGCGACAGCTCGCGCCGCGGCACCTTGGGCGCCGCGCCGTCAAGAAACCTGTCGATATGGATGCGCAGGGATGGCATCAAGCGTCCGCATGCCGATGAAGAAGGACCCGGAGCCCACGGGCCTCGAATCAGTCGCCTTGGCGCGACGGATCGGTCATGTCGCGCCAGCGCCATATAGGATGCTATCGGCGGCGAATGAAGAGGGAATGTCTACCGGCCAAAGCCGGCGCTCCGGCTGCATCGTGAAACCATATTGCCAATTTCCATGCAATGTTATATATCATGTTATCCTTTTTGTTCCGGCAGTTCGACGATGGAAGATGTTCTGAGGTCCCTCGGCTTTCTCTGCCTCGGCAGCAGGCTGAAGCGCATTGGCGAGCAGTTGCAGGCCGACACGCAGCGCGTGCTCGATCGCCTGGATGTGCGGATCCAGTCGAGTCAGTATCCGCTGCTCGCCGCGCTCGACAGGCTGGGGCCGCTGCCGGTCGGCGAACTGGCGCAGTCGCTCGGCATCGCGCAGCCGGGCGTGACGCGGGCCGTGTCGCTGCTCACCGGGCTCGGCCTGGTCGAGGTCGCACAATCGGATGACGACCAGCGGCGCCGGATCGTTTCCCTCTCCGCGGACGGCCAGCGGCTGGTCGATGCCGCGAAGCACGACGTCTGGCCGCGCATCGAGGGCGCGGTCGCGGAATTGTGCGCGGACCTCTCCGGGCCGCTGCTTGGCCAGCTCGCCGCCATCGAGGATCGACTGGCCGCGACCCCGCTCGACCGCCGGGCGGACAAGGCCAAGGCAGTCGCACCCAAGGCCGTCGCACAATGAAACATGTTCTCGACCGTCCGATCTGGAGCGCATTGGCGACGCGCCATCAGGCCTTTGCGGAAGGCGATACCCTTGCCAGGCGGTACCGGCCTTCGATCGTTCCCTTCGCCGCCACCGTTGCGGACGATGCGGAAAGCCTACAAGCCCTGGGCAAGCTGCTCCCGCCGCTTGAAAGCGCCATCCTGGTTCAGACGGACCCGATCGCCCTGCCTTCGGAACTTGCCGCGGTTTCGACCGCGTCCTTGGTGCAGATGGTTGCCGAGCAGCCGGTTGAGGCCGCCTCCGACGAGCGCGTGCAGCGACTGACGCCGGACGATGCGGCCGAGATGCTCGCTCTGGCATCGCTCACCAAGCCCGGCCCGTTCACGCTCGAAGCCTTGAGCCTCGGCGAGTTCTGGGGCGTGAAGATCGACGGCAGGCTCGCGGCGATGGCCGGCGAGCGCATGAAGCAGCCCGGCTACTCCGAGCTCAGCGGCGTGTGCACGCATCCGGATTTCCGCGGCGGCGGCCTTGCCAAGCTGCTGTCGCTGTTCGTGGCGAACCGGATCATGGCGCGGGGCGAGGTTCCATACCTGCACGCTTATGCCAGCAATGCTCCGGCCGTCGGCCTCTACGAGGCCATCGGCTTCCGGTTGAGAACCACCCTGAACATGGCCGTGGTCCGAGGCGTGGAGTAATCGCAAGGTGAGGAGGGTCGCGGATCACCGCAACCCTTCCCCTGTTTAAGCGAGTCGCCAATCAGACCGCGATCTTGCCGCCGCCCTGCTTGGTGATGGCAACGACCGCCGGACGCACCGGCATGTCCGGCTTGAAGTCCGGCCACCGGGTCGATGGATCCTCGTAATATGAGGGGCGGCCAAAAGCTTCCCAGTCCTCGCCGCCATCGCCCGGATGCTGGACGGCGACGAAGGCGGTCTGGTCATCCGGCGCGAATAGCGGGCCGCACATCTCGGCGCCGATCGGCACGCGGAAGAACAGCTTTGAGGTCGCCCGCGCCGCGCCCTCGGTGTCGACCGCCCACAGGCCGTCGGTACGGCCGGTGGCCTTCGGGCCCTGGCCGTCGGTCGCGACCCACAGGCGGCCGGCCGAGTCGACGGCACAATTGTCCGGCATGCCGAACCAGCCATTGGCGGTGGTGGCAGTCGAGAAGGTGGCGCCGACATCGGCCACCGAAGGATCACCGCACTTCAGCAGCACTTCCCACTTGCCCTTGGTGGCGGCGAAGTCGCCGCCGTCTTCGACGATCTCGATGATGTGGCCGAAGGCGTTCGCCGCGCGCGGATTGGCGGCGTCGACCTGATCGGCCTTGCGCTTGGAATTGTTGGTCAGCATGACATAGACCTTGCCGTTGCCGGCATTGGGCTGGATGTCTTCCGGCCGGTCCATCTTGGTGGCGCCGAGCAGGTCGGCGGCGCGACGCGTCTCGATCAGAACGTCGGCCTGGCTGGCGAAACCGTTTTCCGCCGTCAGCGGACCTTCGCCGAACACGATCGGCATCCATTCGACCGAGCCGTCCTCGGCGAATTTGGCGACATGCAGTGTGCCCTCGTCGAGCAGGTTCATGTTGGCGGCGCGGTCGTTCGGATTGAACGTGCCTTTGGTGACGAATTTGTAGACATAGTCGAAGCGCTCGTCGTCGCCGAGATAGAAGACGACGCGGCCATCCTTGGTCACGATCGATTCGGCGCCTTCATGCTTGAAGCGACCCATGGCGGTTCGCTTCCTCGGCACCGAATTGGGGTCATTGACGTCGACCTCGACGACCCAGCCGAAGCGGTTGGGCTCGTTCGGTTCCTTGGCGAGGTTGAAGCGATCGTAATGCGCGCCCCATTCATAGGCGCCCTCCGGAATGCCGAGACGCTTGTAGTTGGCGGCCTCCTTGTGGCCTTCCGGCAGCTCGCCCGAGAAATAGCCGTGGATGTTCTCCTCGGCCATCACATAGGTGCCCCAGGGCGTGACGCCGCCGGCACAGTTGTTGAGGGTGCCGAAGACCTTGGTGCCAGACGGGTCGGCATTGGTCTTGACGCGATCATGGCCGGCTACCGGACCGGACAGCGCCATTTCGGTGGTGGACATGATGCGGCGGTTGAGCTTGCCGTCACGCACCACCTGCCATTTGCCGCCCTCCTTGCGGATCTCGACGATGCTGCCGCCGTGCGCCGCCATCTCGACATCGACCTGCTCCTTGCTGAGCGGCGCCACTTCGGCGGCCTTCTTGCCGTCCTTGTCGACGATCTTGACGATGCCGGGGAACATCAGATGCGGGTTGGTGTATTCGTGGTTGACGACCAGCAGGCCATGCTCGGCCGAGCCATCGATCGGGATATAACCGATATAGTCGTTGTTGTAGCCGAACTGTCTTGCCTGGGCTCCGGCCGTTTGTTTTGCCGGGTCGAATTCCGGCGAATCGGTAAACAGCGGGTCGCCCCAGCGCAAGAGCACGTCGGCATCGTAGCCCGGCGCGACGTGGTGCTTGTCGTCGATGCCGGCCTCGAGCTCGTCGAATTTGAAGGCCGAGACCTCGGCGGCGCGCGCCTCGTCTGCCGCGACGAGCGCCAGCGGGCTCACGGTGGCGGCGATGGCCGAGACAGCCAGCGAACCCCTGAGGAAGTCGCGGCGCGAGAAGCGCGCGGCGATGATCTCGCCCATCGTGCGGTTGTCGGTAGGATTGACGGGCGGGCCGTCATTCTCCTCGAGCTGGCTGGTACGGAAGCGAATCTCAGGTTGGGTCATGGGCTGTCCTCTGGCTCTTGAGGTGGCTGGAACGGGTAACCGGTCGATCCCTATAGGCGCCCGATCACATTTTCGTGACATCAGCCCCATTGAGCAATGCCAATTTGCCGGCTGATGACTGTTCGCCCACGCATTGGCGCCACACGAGGCCCACAACACACGGCGAGCAGACTCCCGAGCGCGCTCGGCGCAAGGACGCCAACCATGGCTGCGGGGCTTGCCTTGCGAGATTCCGCCTTCGATCCCGTCGCACCGTAGCTTGCCCGACGCCATCAGCTTGACGGCTTCGCGCGCTTCGGAAACAAAAGCGGCGAGCGGCGCGGCGAAGGCCGCTTCGGGAGGGATGAACGTGAGTCTCTGGGGACTGGCGCAGCTTGGCGTTTCGACTGTGATTTTCCTGCTGGCCGCGATGGCGGCCAAACAATGGGGATTGGCGCCGAGTCTCGGCAAGATCGTGCTGACGCTGGCGCTCTATTCCGCCGGCAATCTGATCATGCTCAGGCTGATCCGCGAATTCGGCATGTCGGTGTCGTTCAGCCTGTCGGCAGTGATCCAGCTGGTCTCAGTCAATATCGTGGCGCTGGTCTTCTTTGGAGAGCGCCTCAACACTTTCCAAGCGACAGGCGTCGTGCTGGCGATCGCGGCCGTCGCGCTGATCACGCTCGGACCCTATATGCAGCGGCTGTAATTGGAGCAGGCCCGGCATGAAATCGACCGCCAAGGCGCTGCTCAACAGAATAGAATTCCCGGTGCTTGCGGCCGGGCTGGCCATCGCCTGCGGGCTATGGGGCCTGGTGGAACTCATGGGCGTGGCGCGCGCCACGACTCCGCATGCGTTGGACACGGAAATCCTGCTCGCCTTCCGCCATGCCGGGCAGCCGGACAGCCCGATCGGTCCGCTTTGGCTGCAAGGCGCGGTGCGCGATATCACCGCGCTCGGCAGCACCAGCGTGCTGGTGCTGATCACGACTGCGGTGATCGTCTATTTTCTGCTGATGCGCCGACCGGCGACCGCACTGTTCGTGTTCGTTTCGGTGGCGGGCGGTCAGGCGGCGTCCAGCCTGCTCAAGTTCGAGGTCGACCGGCCCCGCCCCGATCTCGTCTCGCATCTCGTCAACGAGACCTCGCTCTCCTTTCCGAGCGGCCATGCGATGCTGTCGGCGGTGACCTATCTCACGCTGGGCTCGCTCGCCGCGCGTTTCCTACCGAACCGCAGGACGAAGATCTTCGTGCTCGGCCTCGCCGTGCTCACCACGGTGCTGGTCGGAACCAGCCGCGTCTATCTCGGCGTGCATTGGCCGTCCGACGTGCTTGCCGGCTGGTGCGCCGGCTTTGCCTGGGCCATGTTGTGCTGGCTTGCAGCGCGCCTGCTGCAGCGGCGCAAAGTGGTGGCGGACAGCGAATGAGTACTCATGTTTCAACTGTTTGTTATGATGCTTGAAACATCATGATCTTTGGATTATCCATTGATACTGCAGACTCAGACAGGGGTTCTGGCCGATGATCACTGCCGCGCAGATGCGCGCCGCGAGGGCGTTGGCCGGTATCGACCAGAAAACGCTCGCCGAGCGCGCCGGGGTTTCGCTTCCGACCATCCAACGCATGGAAGCGAGTGAAGGTGTCGTCAGAGGCGTGGTCGATACGCTGATGAAGGTCATCCAGGGACTCGACGAGGCCGGGGTGGAGCTGATCGGCGAGAACCAGGCCAGCGAGCGCGGCGGCAGGGGCGTGCGTCTCAAGCCTGCCACGCCGCAGAACTCCCAAGGCTGAGCCGCACAAGAAAGTCGCGACGGCGACCGCCGACAGCCCTGCCGACGATCCCGCCGCCCTTACGGAGCGGAAGGCAGTCCATGGATCAGGTCCGGCGGTCAATCCACCCCCAGGCGCGGCCGTCCTTTGCCGAGCTGTTCACGCCCAAGCTGGTCACGGTGCTGCGCGAAGGCTACACGCTGGCGCATTTCAGGGCTGACGCCGTCGCGGGGTTGACGGTGGCCATCGTGGCGCTGCCGTTGTGCATGGCGATCGCCATCGCGTCCGGCGTGACGCCGGAGCGAGGCCTCTACACCTCGATCGTTGGCGGCTTCATCATCTCCGCGCTTGGCGGCAGCCGCTTCCAGGTCGGCGGTCCGGCCGGCGCCTTCATCGTGCTGGTAGCGGCGACGGTGGCGCGCGTCGGCGTCGACGGGCTGCTGCTCGCAACGATGATGGCGGGCGTCTTCCTGCTCGCCATCGGCTACCTCAGGCTTGGCACCTACATCAAGTTCATTCCCTATCCCGTGACCGTCGGCTTTACCGCCGGGATCGCGGTCATCATCTTCTCCGGGCAGATCGTCGAACTGCTCGGGCTGAAACTCGGCGGCAAGGAGCCCGGGCCGCTGGTGCCGAAGCTGACCGTGATCGGCGAGGCGATCGGCACGATCAGTCCGGCCGCGACCTTCGTGGCGATGCTGACTGTCCTAACCATTGTCTTTTTGCGGCGCTGGCAGCCGAGATGGCCCGCGATGCTGATCGCCATCGGCGTCGCCTCGCTGGTCGTGGCGCTGTTCGCCCTGCCTGCGGAAACGATCGGCACGAGGTATGGCGGCATCCCGCGGAACCTGCAATGGCCAGCCCTGCCGCCGGTCAGCTTGGAGAGGATGATCCACGTGCTGCCGGACGCGATCGCCTTCGCGCTGCTCGGAGCGATCGAGTCGCTGCTCTCGGCCGTGGTCGCAGACGGCATGAGCGGAAGGCGGCACCGCTCCAATTGCGAACTGGTGGCGCAAGGCTTCGCCAACATCGCGTCAGCCTTGTTCGGCGGCATATGTGCCACCGGCACGATCGCTCGCACGGCCACCAACGTGAGGGCCGGCGCGCATGGCCCCGTCTCCGGCATGCTGCATTCGGCGATCCTGCTTGTCCTGATGCTGGCGGCGGCGCCCTTGGCCAGCTACATCCCGCTCGCCGCATTGGCCGGCGTACTCGCCGTCGTGTGCTGGAACATGTTCGAGAAGCAGGCTTTCCTCACGCTGCTCAGAGCCTCGCGTGGCGACGCGCTGGTGCTGATGGCGACGTTCCTGATCGTCATCTTCCGCGATCTGACGGAAGGCATCGTCGTCGGCTTCGCGCTCGGGTCGATCCTGTTCATCGATCGCATGGCCAAGTCCATCGCCGTCGAGGCCGATCTGCCGCTGGTGCCGGAGGACGTCGCCGATCGCGCCGCCACTTATGATTCAAGCCAGGCGGCAGACGCCGATACCGCCATCTATCGAATCTCCGGGGCCTTCTTCTTCGGTGCCGCCTCGACCGTCGGCGCCGTGTTCGACCGCATCGCAGACCAGCGCAAGAATTTCATCCTCGATTGCTCGGCGGTGCCGTTCCTCGACTCGACGGCGGCAAACGTCATCGGGGGTGCCGCGCACAAGGCCGGACGCGCCGGCGTGCGCTTGATCATCGCGGGCGCCGCGCCGCAGACACGGCGCATGCTGGTCAACCACGGCCTCAAGCAGCCGCTGGTCACCTATGCCGCCTCGATTCGCGACGCGCGGGCGCAGCTGAAAGGACAATCGCAGTCCGCGTAGAGCGACATGTTCTCTCAAACTGCCGCTTCGATCGGCTCCGCAAGTTTCGGGTTGGCGCGCGCCGCGATCAGGCAGCCGGCGACGATCAGGCAAGCCCCGGTCAGCGTGGTCCAGGCCACCTCCTCGCCGAAGAAGAACCAGCCGAGCGCGATCGCCCAGATGAAGGCCGAGTATTCCGTCGGGATGAGATATTGCGCTTCGGCGCGAGCGTAGGCCCAACTCATCAAGAATTGGCCGGCAAGCGACAGCATCGCCACCCCGACCAGGTGAAGCCACAGGTCACTCGGCAGCGCGACGGCGAGCCACGGCGCGGCGAGACCAAGGATGACCGCGATGCAGAGGTTCTGGAACAGCATGATCTCGACCGGCTTGGCCAACAGCGCCTGCCGCCGCGCGAGGATCAGATTGTAGCCATAGAACACAGTCGATACGAGCACCGCGGCCGTGCCCAGGAGCGCATCCTGCGAGTGGCCGGCCTGCCCGAACTGGCCGGCCAGAATAATCGCGACGCCCGCGATGCCGGCCAGAGACGCCCACACCGCCTGGCGCCGGATTCTCTCGCCCAGCAACAAGGCTGCGAGAAAAAGCGCAAACAGGGGCGCGACAAAGCTAAGCCCGATCGCCTCGGCGAGCGGCAATCTGGCGAGACCCCAAAAGAACGAAACCAGGACGATGCCGACGACCGCGGCGCGCAGCGCATGCAGCCCCAGCACCGGAAGAGCCGGCTTCGAGCGCGGCCCCGCCGACCAGGCCGCGCCCGCGATCAAGGTCGAGACCAGGCTGCGCCACAGCACAGTGTTGTACACACCGACCGCGATGACCAGGGACTTCATCGCCGCGTCCATCCCGGACAAAAGGAAGATCGCCAGTGCGCATACGAGCACCGGGATCATTGGCGACACGGCGGCGCCGGTCAGGCTGGATGTCTTCACGGCTTGGCCCATGTGACGGTTGCTGCCGGATATCCCGGAGCGAGCGGCTGAACCAGATGGCAGCCCCGTCGATATGGCGGTCCAGCCCGATCGACCTCGTTCCCGCCGCAATCGTCCTCAGTCGAGCTTCAGCGCCGCGACCGCGCCTTCGTTCATCAGCGGAACATAGATGGTCGAGTTGCCGTCGGTGCCGATATCGGCGCTGCCCGGCTTGAAAGTGGCGATCGCTTCCGGCGCGCCGCCGCCCTTGTAGCGATAGAGCGCGCCGGTCATGTAGGCGGTGGCATAGATCGTGTCGCCGATGGCGATGACGCCGTCGAGGTCGGCAAAGTTTTGCGCGCCCGGCAGCGGCGTCACCTTCTTGCTGGCGAGGTCGACGGCCAGCAGGCCGCCCGGCGCCGCCGTGCTGAAATCGGGCTTGATGCCCCTGCCCCAGGACGCGACGATCAGCCGGTCGCCATCGGCGAAGACGCCATTGGGCGAGGCGAGCAGCGCATCCTTGATGAACAGCTCCGGTTTGTCGCCGTCGATACGGTAGATCGTGTCGGCGAGCATATCCGTGACATAGACCTTGCCCGAGGCATCGGCGGTCGTGTCGTTGAGGAAGACGGCGCCGGGCACATCGATGGTAGAGACCAGCTTGCCGCTGGCGAGGTCGACGACGCGGACCTTGGTGATGTCGGCGGCGTAGAGCTTGCCGCCGGCAATCGCCATGCCCTTGGGCGCGTCCATGCCGTCCACCCAATGGCGGCTGATGACTTTGCCGTCCAGCGACAGCAGCGACAAATAGCCGTTGCCATCAGCTTCGCCCGGATTGCCGACGATGTTGGAGACGACGATGCGCTTGTTGGCGGCATCGACCAGCGCCGATTCCGGCTGCTCGAAGCCGCCGGCGCGCCAGATCTCGCCGGCCTCGGGGGTGGCAGCCGTTGCGATGCCGGCGATGGCGAGAAAGGTCGAAGCGATGAGGTTTTTCATGATGCTCTCCTGTGTTGACGGCCAAGAGCTAGGTTTTTCGATACTTTTCCGGAAGCCAGTTCGAGCGTAGTATCGAGGAGCGATACGAATTCGCGCAAACGAGGTGCATTCCATGAACGGGCCGATCTTCGAGGCGCTGAAACGGACATTGAAGGCCAAGGGCCTGACCTACCGGGCGCTGGCCGAGCGCATGGGCGTTTCCGAGCCGACAGTGAAGCGCATCTTTCATGAGCGCAACTGCAAGCTCGATCGGCTGATACAAATCTGCGCCGCTGCGGACGTGGAACTGGAGAATGTGCTGGGCTCGATGAACCGGGGACCGGGACCGGCCAACCACGTCGCGCCGGAGATCGAGCGGAAGCTCGCCGCGCGGCCGGCGCTGCTCTTCGTCTTCATCATGCTGTCCGAAAAATTCACGCCAGAAGGCATCATGCGCTCACAGGGTCTCAGCGAAGCATCTATGTTCCTCTACCTGCGCGACCTGGAAGAGCTTGGGCTGGTGGCGCTCGGGCGCGGCCTGTCGGCAAGATTGCTGGTCGAGACACCGATCCAGTGGGATTTCGAGGGGCCGCTGCGGCCGCATTTCGAGACGACCAACAAGAATTTTGTCGGCTGGGCGATAACCCATCTGGAACGCGAAGCGACCTTCGTCAGCTTCTCGCGGCGCATGCGGCCGGAAACGGCGGAGATGGTGCGGCGCGAGGCGGAGGAGCTGGCGGAGCGCGCCAGGCTGCTTGCCCATCACGACCAGCACACCACGCCGGAAGAGCAGCTCATCGGCTACAAATGGACCTTCGCCTTCGGCGCGACGCCGTTTCCGGCGATCATGCCGATCGGACCGCATCCGCGCGATGCCGGCGCTCGGACGGATGCCGGGGCGAAAGCAAGGCGGCCGCTGCCGGCGTAGGCGTCAGGCCGCGACCGGGCCGGCTTCCTCATGCGGCGGCGCGAGGTCGTCGCGAGCCTTGCGCGCGAGCTTTCTGACCGACCGCTTGGGGCTGTCGCCGAACAATTCGGCGGCATCGGCAAGACAGGTCTCGCTGAGGCTTTTTTCCGCACGCTTCAGCAGCTTGCGCAGAAGCCTGGTGTCTTCGGGCGGACCGAGCGGCTCGCCAGCGGCGACGAGCAGTGCGCGCATGACGAAGACGTCATGCAGCTCGCCCAGCCGTTCGCCAAGCTTGTCAACCGCCTTGCGGCGCGCCTTGATCGGCGCCGGCCACAGGCGGCCGAGCAGCGACAGATGCATCGAATGCGTCTTGCACGCCTTGCGCAGGTCGTGAAAGTCATCGGCCTCGCCGCGCGAGCTCGCCTTATCCAGCGCCTTTTTCGCCCGCCGCAAGGCGGCGCGGGCGCCTTCGGCCAGTATGTCGGCCGCCTGCTCGGGCTGATCGGGGAGCGACAGCCTGTCGATACGCTCCAGCCCTTCCCGGCAGGCAGCGACCGCGGCGTTTATGGCAGCGTCGAGACCGGGGCCGGCATGGAGCTCGTGCTGGCGCAGCACCAGCCGCTCGCGGATGGGATCGAGCTCGCCGGCCGCGGTTTCATCCGGAAAAGCGGAGCCCAGACGGTCGATGGTCTCGATGAGAGCGGTCGCCTCGCGCGGGCCGGCAAGCAGCGCCGACACCTGCTTGTAGCATTCGTTCTCGGTCTGGCAGAACGGTTCGTCTCCGGAACGAACCAGGCGCAACAAGGCGCGCACGCCCTTAAGCCGCTTACGGCACTTGTGCAGTCCCTGCTCCGGCTTGTCGCGCGCCGTCTCGAGTTGGCCAAGCGCCTTGCCGATCTCGTCAGCCAATATGCGCCTGACCTCGCCGGTCAGCGGCAAGCGCGGATCGATGCGAAAGCTCATGCGGCTATCTCCGGAATCCCGCCGAGGGCCAGCGACGCGTTGTAAAACCTCGACTCACCGGTGACCTCGCGACCGAGCCAGTCGGGCAGCATTTCGTCAGGCACGTCCTCCGGCGTCTCCAACTCCGCGACCACCAGCCCCGAGAGCACTCCGCCGAACACATCGACTTCATAGAGATAGCCGCGGTGCCTAACATGGTGACGTGTCTTCTCGATGACACGCCCGATCGCGAAGGCCATCAATTCCTCGGCCTCGGCGAGCGGGATCGGATATTCGAATTCGTCGCGCTCGCGCGCCTTGCTGCCGAACTTCAGCGTCAGCGCGGCGGAGCCTCCGTCGCTGATGCGTACGCGAACCGTGCGTCCAGGCTGCGCGGCGACGTAGAACTGACGAATGCGGATATGCGCCTCGACCAGGCTGCGCCAGGCGGGATCAGCGACCAGGAACTTGCGCTCGACTTCCTTGCCCATGGCCGCGCACTAAAGCCCGCCCGCAGGAAGATGGCAAGCCGCGTTGGAATTCAATTTGACCTTAATCAATCGATTGATTAAATGGGTGCAATGAGCAAACAAACGAACGCCAAAGGGCCGCAACGCGAAGCCTCTCCCGCCGATCAAACGCGCGCGGCGCTGGTGCAGGCCGCGCTGAAGCTGTTCGGCCGGCAGGGCTTCGACGGCACCTCGACGCGCGAGATCGCGGCCGAGGCCAAGGCCAATATCGGCTCGATCGCCTATCATTTCGGCGGCAAGGAGGGGCTGCGCGCCGCCGCCGCCGACTTCATCGTCGAGACCATCCAAGGGATCGCCGGCCAGGCGCTCGGCGCACCCCAGCCGGCGGCCCCTTCGAGCCCGGAAGCCGCCCGGGCGCAGCTCTTTGCCGCGCTGGCGCGGATGGTCGGCTTTGTCGTGGCAAGTCCCCAGGCCGGCGAGATCGTACAATTCGTACTGCGCGAGCTCTCACACCCGACGGCGGCGCTCGACCGCATTTATGCCGGCGTGTTCGAACCGACGCATCGCCGGCTGTGCCAGATCTGGGAGCAGGCGACCGGCGAACCGGCCGAGAGCGAGGCCACCAGGCTCACCGTGTTCACCATCATCGGGCAGGTCATCTATTTCCGCATCGGACGCGAGGCGGTGATGCGCAGGATGGGCTGGCGCGAGATCGGCGACAAGGAGGCCGCCAAGGTCGTGGCGGTCGCGACCGACAACCTCAGGGCAATGCTTGCGGCGCGCGACGCAGCCGCCGGCAGGAAGGTCAAATCATGAGCTTACTCTGTTCGCTGCCGCTCGCGGCCCAGCTGTTCGGCGCCTGCGCGCCGGCCGCCCCGCTTGCCGTCGGCTATGTCGAAGGCGAATATGTGCTGCTGGCGCCGATCGAAGTCGCGCAGGTCGAGACCGTGACGGTCAAGCGCGGCGACCGTGTCGAGTCGGGCGCGCCGGTGGTGACGCTGGAAAGCGCCGATGCCAAGATCGCCGTGGCGCAAGCCCAGGCCGCGCTCGCCCAAGCGCAGGCGCAGCTTGCCGACCTCAAGGTGGGCAAGCGGCCGGAAGAGATCGCCGTGCTCAAGGCGCAGGTGGACATGGCGAAGGCGCAGGCTGCCGACGCCAAACGCAAATATGACCGCGCCAGCGATCTCTACAAGCGCGGCACCGGCACCCAGGCCGATTATGACACGGCCTCGGCTTCGCTGGAGACCGCCAACGCGCAGGTCGGCCAGGCGGAGGCGAACCTTGCCGTCGGCGGCCTGCCGGCGCGGGCCGAAACGATCAGAGCTGCCGAGAACCAGGTCAAGCAGGCGCAATCGGAATTGGGGCAGGCCGAGTGGCGCCTGTCCAAGCGCGTGCTGGCGGCGCCTTCGCCCGGCCGCATCGACGACGTGATCCGCAATCCCGGCGATACGGCCGGACCGACCGCGCCGGTGATCTCGATGCTGCCCGACGGCGCGGTAAAACTCAGCGTCTATGTGCCGGAGACGGCCTTCTCCTCGGTCAAGGTCGGCACCCTGCTCAGCGTCCGTTGCGACGGCTGCGGGCCGGATTTGAAGGCACGCGTCAGCTATGTGTCGCCCGATCCCGAGTTCACCCCGCCGGTGATCTACTCGCTCGAGAACCGGCAGAAGCTGGTCTATCTCGTCGAGGCGCGGCCGGAGGGCGATGCCCATCCGCTGCAGCCCGGCCAGATCGTCGATGTCGACCTGGCGGATATTGACAGATGAACGTCATCGACGTCCGTGGGTTGGTCAAGCGCTTCGGCGACAAGACCGTCGTCGACCATGTCACGATGGCGGTCGCCGAGGGCGAGATCGTCGGTTTCCTCGGGCCGAACGGCTCGGGCAAGACGACGACCATCCGCATCATGTGCGGGCTTTTGACGCCGGATGCGGGCGAGGGCACGGTGCTCGGCTTCGACATCCTTACCGACGCGCTCAAGATCAAACGCGAAGTCGGGTACATGACGCAGAAATTCTCGTTCTACGAGGATCTGACGATCGGCGAGAATCTCGAATTCGTGGCGCGGCTCTACCAGCTGAAGCCGGTCGAGGAGTATGTCTCGCAAACGCTGCAGGAACTCGGCCTGACGACGCGCCGCAACCAGCTCGCCGGCACGCTTTCCGGCGGCTGGAAGCAGCGGCTGGCACTCGCTGCCTGCATCATGCACAAGCCGAAGCTGCTGCTGCTCGACGAGCCGACGGCTGGCGTCGACCCGAAGGCACGGCGCGAGTTCTGGGACGAGATCCACCGCCTGGCCAGCGGCGGGCTCACCGTGCTGGTCTCCACCCATTACATGGACGAGGCCGAGCGCTGCCACCGCATCAGTTACATCTCCTACGGCAAGATGCTGGCCACCGGCACCGTGGACGAGGTGGTGAGGAATGCCGGCCTTACCACCTTCGTGCTGCAGGGACCGCGGCTCGACCGCGTGGCCGAGGCGCTGCAGGGGCGTCCGGGCGTCGACCAGGTGGCGCCGTTCGGCGCCACGCTGCATGTCGTCGGCTCCGACAAGGCAGCCCTCGAAAAGGCGCTCGCCGATGTCGAGAAGGAGCACAAAGGGGTGACGGTGGCGCCGGGCGAGACCAGCCTGGAAGATGTCTTCATCCAGTTCATGTCCGGCTCGAAGGACAACATGGCATGAGAGATGGCGTGAGAGCGATCTTTTCCTTCGCGAGACTCGGCGCGCTGCTGATCAAGGAATTCATCCAGATGCGGCGCGACCGCATCACCTTCGCCATGATGCTGGGCGTGCCGCTGATACAGCTGGTGCTGTTCGGCTATGCCATCAACAACGACCCGAAGAGCCTGCCGGCAGCACTCGTCGCGACCAGCAGCGATCCCTACACGCGGGCGATGGTCTCGGCGCTGCAGACCACCGGCTACTATCGCTTCGACCATGTGGCGCAAAGTGCGTCGCAAGCCGAGTTCCTGATGTCGCGCGGCGATGTCGCCTTCGTCGTCACCATCCCGGCCGATTTCGCGCGACGGGTGGAGCGCGGCGACAATCCGCAGATCCTGATCGAGGCGGACGCCACCGATCCGGCGGTGGCGAGCGGTGCCATCTCGACGCTGAGCACCGTCGCCGGCCAAGCGCTGCTGAGAGCGCAAGGCATGCAGGAAGCGGCGAAGGAGGCGGCGCGCGGCCAGCTCGATGTCGTCGTGCACCGGCGCTACAATCCGGAAGGCATCTCGCAATACAACATCGTTCCCGGCCTGCTCGGCGTCATCCTGCAGATGACCATGGTGATGATGACCTCGATCGCGCTGACGCGCGAGACCGAGCGCGGCACGATGGAAAACCTTTTGGCCATGCCGTCCAGCCCGCTCGAGATCATGCTGGGCAAGGTGCTGCCTTACCTGGTGGTCGGCGCGGTGCAGGTGGTGGTGGTGCTGGCAGCGGCGAAGCTCCTGTTTTCCATTCCCTTCATGGGATCGCTGTCGCTCCTGCTCTCGGCGGTGCTGGTTTTCGTGCTGGCGCTGGTGCTGCTTGGCTACACGATTTCGACGATCGCGCGCACGCAGATGCAGGCGCTGCAGCTCACCTTCTTCTTCTTCCTGCCCTCGATCATGCTGTCGGGCTTCATGTTCCCCTATCGCGGCATGCCGGGCTGGGCCCAGATCCTTGGCGAGATCTTTCCGCTGACGCATTTTTTGCGCATCACCCGCGCCGTCATGCTGAAGAGCGCGGAACTGCCGGCTGTGGCGACCGAGATCGGCTGGCTGGTGGTGTTCGTGGCGTTGTTCGCCGGCGTTGCGCTGGTGCGGTTCCGGCGGACGCTGGATTGATCGGCGACTGACCGATCAGGCCGCCGCCGCCATGATCTCCGCGTAGGTGCCGAAATCGACATTGCCGCCGGAAAGCACCACCGCCACGCATTTGCCGGCGAGATCGATCTCGCCGGACGCGAGCGCCGCGAGCGCGACGCAGCCGCCGGGCTCGACCACCAGCTTCAAGTACGCCATGGCGTCGCGCATGGCTTGCGCCGTGGCCTTGTCGGAGACGGCGATGGCGCCGGCGAGGTTTTTGCGGTTGATCTCGAAGGTGATGGCACCGGGCTCGGCGGTCAGGATCGCATCGCAAATAGAGGCGTGGCCCGGCTCGTTCGAGACCCGCTCACCCTTGGCGAGCGAGCGGCGCGTGTCGTCGAAATGCTCCGGCTCGACCGCCCAGACTTGCGTCTGTGCCGAGGCGTCCTTCACCGCGACGGAAATGCCGCTCGACAGACCCCCGCCGCCGCAGGGCACGACAACTGCGTCCAGGCTGACGCCCAGCGCCTTCACCTGGCGCACCAGCTCCAGCCCGATGGTGCCCTGGCCGGCAATGATGGCCGGATCGTCGAAAGGCGGCACCAGCGCCATGCCCTTCTCGATATAGGGGCGAACGATGGTCATGCGGTCGTCCTTGAAGCGGTCGAAAGGCACCACCTCGGCGCCCATCTTGCGCACATTGCCGACCTTGAGCGCCGGCGCGTCCGCGGGCATGGCAATGACCGCCCTGACGCCGAACATGGCGGCCGAAGTGGCGACGCCCTGCGCGTGATTGCCGGACGAAAAGGCGACGACGCCGCGGCTGCGCTCTTCTTCGCTTAAGCACGACAATTTGTTGTAGGCGCCGCGGATCTTGAAGGAACCGGTGCGCTGCAGCGTCTCCGGCTTGAACAGGATGCGGCCGCCATAGCGCTTGTTGAGCTCCGGCGATTCGATCAGCGGCGTTTCGACGATCAGCCCGGAAAGCCTGGCGGCAGCGGCGTGGATGTCGGAGATGCCGGGGAGGGCGGTCATGGTGGGCCTCGTGAGAATGATGCACATATGCTGCACGGAAAATGCCGCGGCGCGCCAACGAAAAAATGTGATGGAGACAATATTGGCGATGATAGCGTCGACGGCCGTCACCTTCGTCAGTCTCAGGCGGAGCAAGGAGCGAGGCGACGCGGGAATCCATGTGGGCACCTTCGCGATGCGGGCAGCCGAAGCAGAACGGACACTCTTCGCAGGGTCCTCCAGAGCGCGCTCTCGCTTCTGCATTCCGTGATAGCGCTCGCGACATGATCCTCGGGTCAAGCCCGAGGATGACGAAGCGAAGGGCGGCCGCTGCTCACCCCAGCAGCGCGCGCGTCCGCTTCTTGCCGCCGAGCTTGCGCCAGCTGTTGAAACGATGCGTGGCGGCAGCAAAAGAGATCTTCATCTGCTGGGCGACCGTGTAGCGCGACTTGCCGTCGTCGAACATGCGGTAGCAGCATTCGACGCCTTCCTCGGTCAGCTTGCCGTCCAGCGTCTTGTTGTGCGGATTGGCGGGGTCGAATTTTTCGGCCTGCTGCTCGACCAGGCCTTTGAGCCGCTGCAGGTCGGCCTCGATGCTGGCGATGAGATCGAGAACCGGCTTTGGATCGAATGCGTGCGGGGGCTTCTTGTCCGTCATCCCGTGTTTCCTTCGTTTTTGGCTAATGCGTTCCATATAGGTGAACATTCGGCAATAATGAAGGGTGCGAGCGGAAAGCTGGATCGACGAATTCTGCCTGTCCCGCGGCGTTCGCGATTGACCCTCGGCAAACGATTCCCTAGTTTAGAATCGTTCTAAACTAGGGTGATTTTCTCATGCTTTCCCGTGTTTTCGGCTTTGGCCGCCGCTCCTTCGATTCGCTGTCGGAGCAGGAAATCCTGGCGCTGGCGATTTCGTCGGAGGAGGACGACGGACGCATCTACCGGGCCTATGCCGACGGGCTGGCACAAGAGTTTCCACAATCGGCCAAGGTGTTCGAGGCCATGGCGGAGGAGGAAGACGGCCACCGCGATTCCCTCATCGAGCTTCACCGCAAGCGCTTCGGCGAGCGCATCCCGCTGATCCGGCGCGAGCATGTGCGAGGCTACTACGAACGCAAGCCCGACTGGCTGGTGCGGCCGCTCGGCATCGAGCATGTGCGCCGTCAGGCCGAGGACATGGAGCGGCAGGCTTATCGCTTCTATGTCGAGGCGGCCAAGCGCACCACCGATGCGTCGACCCGGAAGCTGCTCGACGAATTGGCGGCGGCGGAACTCGGCCACGAGAACTCCGCGCATGAACTCGAACAGGAGCACGTCCCGGGCGAGGTAAAGGAGGAGGAAGCGACAACCGAGCAGCGCCAGTTCATCCTCACCTATGTGCAGCCGGGGCTGGCCGGGCTGATGGACGGGTCGGTGTCGACCCTGGCGCCGATCTTCGCCGCCGCCTTCGCCACCCATGCAACCTTCCAGACCTTCCTCGTCGGCCTCGCCGCCTCGATCGGCGCCGGCATCTCGATGGGCTTCACCGAGGTGGCTTCCGACGACGGCAAACTTTCGGGGCGCGGCTCGCCGGTGAAGCGGGGGCTCACCGTCGGCATCATGACGACGCTGGGGGGACTCGGCCACGCGCTGCCCTATCTCATTCCCTATTTCTGGACGGCAACGATCGTTGCCGCGATCGTCGTGTTCTTCGAACTGTGGGCGATCGCCTTCATCCAGAACCGCTACATGCAGACGCCGTTCTGGCGCGCCGCCTTCCAGGTGGTGCTGGGCGGCGCGCTGGTGTTCGGAGCGGGTGTGCTGATCGGCAATGCGTGAGGGCCGACCCTCCTTCTCCCCTTGCGGGAGAAGGTGTCGCCGAAGGCGACGGATGAGGGGTGTTCCAGGGAACGCCGACGTCTCACTCCGCTGGAACACCCCTCAACCGTCTCGGCGCTGCGCGCCGATCCACCTTCTCCCACAAGGGGAGAAGGGAGAGCCGCGTTTCACCCATTCACTATGCGGCTGTCTTCGGGCGCTTCAGCCCTTTCATTTAGCCCGTAATCGCGCACCACATGGGCGATGCGCAGACGATAGCCGGCAAAGATGCCGCCACGGCCGGCCTTCTGCGCCTGCCGGTGCTCCTCGGTGTTGCGCCAGGCCTTGACGGCTTCCTCGTCGCGCCAGAAGGACAGCGAGAGCACGCGCCTCGGATCGGTCAGGCTCTGGAAGCGCTCGACCGAGATGAAGCCATCGATGCCGTCGAGCAGGGGCTTGAGCTCGGCGGCGATGCCAAGATAGGCGTCACGTTTTCCCTCCGCCGGCTCGACTTCGAAGATGACGGCGATCATGCCTCTATCCCTTCTTTGACCGTTACGTCGGTGCGAAAGACCTGCCTCGGGCCATGCGGTGCCGAGACCAGTTTCAGGAAGATCCGGTCTTCCTTGAGAATGAATTTCTCGCGCCGCGCGAACTCATAGTTTGCCTTGCCGGCTGGGTCGGCGGCAAGCCGCGCGCGATAGGCTTCGTAGGCCGCGAGGTTCTCGATGTTGTAGGCCGCGTAAGCCGTGGTGGCCGAACCCTCATGCGGCGCGAAATAGCCGATCAGCTCGGCGCCGCAGCGCGGAATGGCCTGACCCCAGGCACGCGCATATTGCTCGAACGCGGCCTTGCCGAAAGGGTCGATCTCGTAGCGGATGAAGCAGGTGACGGTCATTTCGGTCTCCTCGTCGATTGGCTTACTGGGTCGGTGGGCTTGCTGGCGGCGACGGTTCGACCACGGTCGAAACATCGCTTCACCGGCTGTGCTAGACGTTCTGGTGTCAGCAGCGTTTGCCGAGCTCCTTGAGCTCGCCTGAGAATAGTGCTTCCCTCACGGGAATGCTTCGATGAGGATCGAACTATGCGTGAAGGACCCGATATCGCCCGCATCGCCAGCCTGGTCGGCGACCCGGCCCGCGCCAACATGCTCAACGCGCTGATGGGCGGCACGGCGCTGACCGCGTCGGAGCTGGCGCTTGAAGCCGGCGTGTCGCTGCCCACCGCGTCCTCGCATCTGTCCAAGCTGATGGACGGCGGGTTGCTGACGCTGGCGAGCCAGGGCCGGCATCGCTACTACGGCCTTGCCGGCCCGCAGGTGGCGGGCATGCTCGAGGCGATCATCGGCGTCGCCGAGGCGGTCGGCCCGAAGCGGGTGCGGCCCGGCCCGCGCGACGCGGCCATGCGCGTGGCGCGGGTGTGCTACGACCATCTTGCCGGCGAGCAGGCGGTGGCGATGCTCGACCGTCTGGTCGACCGGAAGCTGCTGCTGCGCCAGGAGAACGAGATCAGGCTGTCGCCGTCAGCCATTTCGCATTTCGCCGCGCTCGGCATCGAGATCGACAGCAAAGCGAAGCGGCCGATCTGCCGCGCCTGCCTCGACTGGAGCGTGCGGCGCTCGCATCTGGCCGGCGCGCTGGGCGCCGCCATCCTCGACAAGGTCATCGTCGAAAAATGGGCGCGGCGCGACAAGGACAGCCGCGCCGTGGTGTTCTCGCCGAAGGGCAAGCAGGAGTTCGAGAGGGTATTTCTGGCGTGACGGACTGGCCGGCTCGGCTGTTGGCTAAGCCCGCTTGAGCGGTTTGCCCAGCTTGAAGAAATCCGCCCACGGATCGGCCTTCTTCAGCTGCTTTAGCGTCGTGGCGTCGCCGAGCGGAAACGCATTGGGCGGCAGGCCCTTCTCGATCTCCGGCCAGGTCACCGGCATCGACACCGTCGCGCCCTTCTTGGCGCGCGAGGAATAGGGCGCGACCGTGGTCGCGCCGCGGCCGTTGCGCAGGTAGTCGACGAAGATCTTGCCGGTGCGCGCCTTCTTCGACAGCGTCGCCGTGTAGCGGTCGGGCGCGGCCTGCTCCAGGGCGCGGGCGAAATCATGGGCGAAGTCCTTCACCTCGTCCCATTCGGCGGAGGGCTTGAGCGGCACCAGCACGTGATAGCCCTTGCCGCCAGACGTCTTGACCAGCGTCGGCAGCGACAGGTCGTTCAGCTTGGCTCGGATATCGAGGGCGGCGGCACGCACCGCCTCGACCCCGATGCCCTCGTCCGGATCGAGGTCGAAGATGATCTGGTCCGGCTTTTCCAGTTCGTCGACGGTCGAGCCCCAGATATGAACCTCGACGACGCCGTATTGGACAAGGGCTGCAAGCCCGTCGAAATCCCTGATGAACAAGATCTCCTCGCCGTCGGTCGGATCGTTCATCCTGGCGATCTTGTCGCTCATGCCCGGTGAGGCATGTTTTTGGAAGAAGCGCTGGCCATGGATACCGTCGGGCGCCCGCACAAGGCTGAGCGGCCGGTTGACGACGAATGGCTCAATTCGCGGCCAGACCAGGGCGTAGTGATCGAGGAGATCCTGCTTGGAGACCTTTTCGTCGGGCCACAGCAGCTTGTCGGGATGCGACAGCTTCACCGAGGTCTTCGCCGTTCCGGCCGAGGTTTTTGTCTCGGTCCTGCCGCTGCTCGCCTTTGCTCCGCTTTTTGTCTTGCCGTCGGCTTGCTTCGGCTTTTCCTGCACCACGTCCTCCGCCGGCTTGTCCTCGCGCAGCCCCTGGAACGAGGCGTGGCGGATTATATGGTCGGATGTCCAGCTGCGGAACTCCACTTCGCCGACAAGCTCGGGCTTGACCCAGACGAGGCCCTTGCCCTTCGGCACGGCGGCAGAAAAAGGCGACTTCGTCGTCCTGAGGCTGTCGAGTTTTTTCTTAAGGTCCGCAGCCACCTTGCCGGAAAAGCCGGTGCCGACGCGGCCGGCATAGTTGAGCTTGCCGCCTTCATGATAGCCGACCAGCAGCGAGCGCAGGCCGCGCCCGGTCTTGTCCGAGGGCAAGTAGCCGCCGATGACGAATTCCTGGCGCAGCGTGCACTTCGACTTGATCCAGGTGAGGCCGCGGCCGCTGCGATAGGGCGCGTCGGCACGTTTCGACACCACGCCTTCGAGACCCATGCGGCAGACATGCTGCAGCATGACGCTGCCTGGTTCCGCAAAATGATCGCTGAAGCGGACGGCGGATTGCTCCGACCGCTCGCCGAGCAGTTCGGCCAGCGCCTGCTTGCGCTCGACCAGCGGCTCGCGGCGAAGGTCCTCGCCATTGAGCCGCATCAGGTCGAAGACGTAGTAGATGAAGCGGTCGGTGCGACCGGCCGAGAGATCCGCCTGCAGCATGGCGAAGGAGGACACGCCGCTGTCGGCCAACACGACGATCTCGCCGTCGATGATGGCGTCGCGGCATTTCAGTCCGGCAAGCTCGGCCACGACCGGACCTTCGAACTTCTTCGTCCAGTCAAGGCCGGTGCGGGTCAGCAGCCGGACATCGCTGCCGGCGATCTGCGCCTGCATGCGGTAGCCGTCGAACTTCACCTCATGCACCCATTCCTCGCCGGAAGGCGCATTCTTTTCGAGCGTCGCCAGCTGCGGCTCGACGAATTCGAGGCGTGGGGATTTTGCCTTGCCTGCAGCCGGCTTGTTGGAATGCCAGACCCTTGGTTTGGCGCCCTTGGCCGTCTTGCCTTCGCCGATCTCCTCGATGGTCAAGCCCGACTTTACCGATTGCGGCGCCTCTACAAGTATGTCTTCACCAGGGCGGGCGGCGGCGTCATTGGATTTGATCAGCAGCCAGTTGTCGCGCTTTTCGCGCGGGCGCGGCTTCAGCCTGACCAGATGCCAGCGGCCGTTGAGCTTCTGGCCTTCGAGCTCGAAGTCGATATGGCCCTTCTTCATGCCCTTGGCCGGGTCGCCGTCGGGGATCCACCGGCCTTCGTCCCAGACGAGGACGGAACCGCCGCCATATTCGCCCTTCGGAATGGTGCCCTCGAAAGACGCATAGTCGATCGGGTGGTCCTCGACATGCACCGCCAGCCGCCTCTCGTGCGGGTCGAGACTCGGTCCGCGCGTGACCGCCCAGCTCCACAACACGCCATCATGCTCGAGCCGAAAGTCATAGTGGAGCCGCGTCGCGGCATGCTTCTGGACAACGAAGATGCCGCCGGCGTCGGTCTTCTTGCTGGGCGCGAGCTGGCCGGCCGGCTCCGAGGTTTTCCGGAAATCGCGCTTGGCGTGGTATTGCTCGAGGCCGGCCATGACATCGTGCTCCTATGCGGATCTGCGCCTGGACGTAGACGCCACGGCGACCTCCCTGGCAGGCGGGTGCCATCGCAACGGCCAAGGCTCCGCTTCGGTTCCGGGCAGGCGAAAGCCGGCGGCTGTCCGCCGGCCTTTCGGACTCACAACTAGCTATTCGGCAGCCTGGAGATTGACCTTGCTTTCCGCGATCTCGGTGAGCTTGCGATCTGTCGCCTCTTCTTCCTTGAGGTTCTTGGCCAGCACATTGGCGCAGTCGCTGCGGCCGAGCTGCTTGGCCCAGGCGATCAGCGTGCCGTAGCGCGTTATCTCGTAATGCTCGACGGCCTGAGCCGAGGCGATCAGCGCGGCATCGAGGACCTCCTTGTCCTCCACGTCGCCGCTCACGTCGTCAGCCTCCTCGAGGATGCCGTCGATGGCGGGGCAGTTGACGGTCTTGGCCTTGACGCCATGCAGCTCGAATACCTGCTCGACCCGTTCGATGTGGCCCTTGGTCTGCGCGAGATGCTTCTCGAAACCGGCTTTCAATTGCGAATCCGTCGCCTTGTCGATCATCTTCGGCAGCGATTTCTCGATCTGTTTTTCGGCATAATAGATGTCGCGCAGCGTGTGGACGAAGAGGTCGTCCAGCGTCTTGATGTCCTTCGAAAAGAAACCCATGGCGGTTGCCTTCCATGTCTGGTGTTGTCTGGAAGTTGCGCGGCCGGTCCGCCGCCAACGCGGCCGGGTTCGGCCCCGGCCTTGATCGATCAACGTCACCGCGCAGGGCAGGTTCCGGCCGGCGGACGACGCCGCACGGAAATTTCAAGCCACCTTCGATGCGTGAAACAGAAGCGCGCCCAAGCGACATAGAGACGAAACATATGTGATGCAAAAGTCACACGAGCCGGAAACGCGACAAAAGGCGTGGAAACACCGCGAATCAGCCGCATTCCGGCCACGATGCAACGCGTTTCGGACCAGAAATTAACATGGCGTTCACCGACTATTCACGCCTCGAAGGCTATGATCCCCGCAATTCGGAAGGGACATCCGAAAACGGGACAGGGACAGGGAAAATGAACTTCTGGAACCACATCGCCGGCTATGCCGCCGCCATCCGCGAATTCGTCGCGCCGACCTATCGGCCCGAGCGCTATTACATGCGCGGCCCGGGCCCGGCCTGCGCACGCCGCGGCAACCAGCTCGGCATCGGCACGCACTGACCACGATGCTCGACAGCCGCCACAACAGCCGGATCTGCAAGCCGGTCGCCGACACCCGCGCCACGACCTATCGTGACGAGCGCCCCGCCGTCATCGACGGCAGGCGTGCGACAACGCCGCGACTTTGACGCCGCCGCCGGCTGGCTTAGTGTCCCCCTAGCTTAGTGCCTAGGGGCACAAGCAGCCGGGGCCGACATGACCGACCTGTCCGAACAGAAACGTCCCCTCCTCCCAGGCCAAGCTTACGATGCCCGCCAGCCGCTGCTCGTGTTCGACGGCGTCTGTGTGTTCTGCTCGGGCTTCGTCCAGATCGTCCTCAAGATCGACCGGAACAAACGCTTCCGCTTGGCCACCGCGCAATCGCCGCTCGGCGAGGCGCTGTTTCGTGAGCACGGCCTGCCGACCGAGGATTACGACAGCAACCTCGCCATCATCGACGGCGCCGCCTTCACGAAGCTCGACAGTTTCGTCGCCGTCATGGCGGCGCTCGGCTGGCCGTGGCGCGCCGCGAGATTGCTGCTCGTCCTGCCGCGGCCGCTGCGCGACTGGCTGTACGACCGCATCGCCAAGAACCGCTATGCGCTGTTCGGCCGCAAAGACAGCTGCGAGATCCCCTCCGCCGAGCTGCGGCAGCGGCTGATCAGTTGAGATCGGAGGGTCGGATGAAGCTTCTGATTGTCCGCGGTTACGGCACCTTCGGCGGACGCATCGTGCAGTTGCTGGAGAGCGAGCCGCGTCTGACCTTGCTCGTCGCCGGCCGCTCGCTCGCCAAGGCCGAGGCCTATTGCAAAGGACGAGGCGGTACCAAGGCCAGGCTCGTGCCGGTGATTTTCGATCGCGACGCGGATTTTATCGCGGCTGGCTCGAACCGGCGCAGGCTTCGAGCGCGACCGTATCCCCGGCCGTCCCGCCAAGCTCGCGACAGCCCTTGGCCGTGCACAAGGTCCAGCCTCCCCCGGTTGCGCCGGAGGCCGCGAGCACCAGCCGCGGCTGTGGCCCGATCCGTGGCGCATAGACCCACCATCCGTCCCGCAGCACCGAGCCTTCCGGCGGCTCCATGCCGGCGCCGGAGCCCTTGACGCGCGCTTCGACGACGCGCAGACCTGCCGGCGTCACCTTCCAATCCTCTTGCCAGCGCGTCCGTTCCACCGAATGCGTCCAGGACAAGGTAAAGGCGGCAACGGCAAGCGTCACCGTCTTGCCGGCTGCGAGGATGCACAGGCTCATGCAGGGCCGGCCGCGGATGCCTGGCGCGCGCGCCAGCAGTGCCAGCCGATCCAGAGCAGCGCCAGCGCCCAGCCGGTTTCGTCGGTGAGCGGCAGCGCCGCCACCAGCAGCGCGCCGGCGGCGAAGGCGACCAAGCGCTCCCACCAGGCCATGCGGCGAGCGAGGAAGCCGACGGCGGCGGCGCCCCAGAGCACGATGCCCATGCAGGCTTTGGCGACGACGTAGGCGACCTCGACCGGATAGCCGAACGAAGCCGCGATCGGGCCTGCATCCTGCAGCATCAGCGCCGGCGTGTAGACGGCCATGAACGGCACGACGAAGCCGGCGATGGCGAGCTTGGTCGCCTGAATGCCGATCTTCAGCCCGCTTTCCCTGGCCATGGGCGCCGCGGCGAAAGCGGCGAGCGCCACCGGTGGGGTGAGATCAGCCATGATGCCGAAATAGAAGACGAACATGTGGCTGACGATGAGCGGCACGCCGAGCGACAGCAGCGCCGGGCCGGCGAGCGAGGAGGTGATGATGTAGTTGGGGATGGTGGGGATGCCCATGCCGAGCACCAGGCAGGTGAGCATGGTGAGCAGCAGCGACAGGAACAGATTGTTCTCGCCGATGGAGATGATCCAGCCGATGAAGGTCGAAGCGATGCCGGTCAGCGTCAGCGTGCCGATGACGATGCCGACGATGGCGCAGGCGATGCCGACCGGCAGCGCGTTCTTCGCCCCTTCGGCAAGCGATTCGACGCAGATGCGCAGCGTCTCGCGACCGCCCTTGAAAGTGACGCAGGCGACAATGAGCGCCGCGATGACGAGGCCGAGGATGTTGACGCCGAAGCGCATGAAGGAGGCGGCGGCAAGGCCGAGCGCCAGCCAGAAGACGACGCGGAAGGCGAACGGTCCGATCAGCGCCGCCAGCGGCGTGCCGAGGATCAGCACGATGGTCAGCGCCAGGCCCATGGTGCCGGCGAAGATCGGCGTATAGCCGGCGAAGAGCAGGTAAACCAGCACGGCAAGCGGCAGCACCAGCGGCCAGTGCTGCCGCACCGCATCCCAGGGATTGGGCAGCTCAGCCTTGGCCATGCCGTGCAGGCCGGCCTTGCCCGCCTCCAGATGCACCTGCCAGAAACAGGCGCCGAAATAGAGCAGCGCCGGAATGATCGCCGCCTTCACCACCTCGGCGTAGGGGACGTTCAGCGTCTCGGCCATGATGAAGGCGACCGCGCCCATCACCGGCGGCATGATCTGGCCGCCCATCGACGACGTTGCCTCGACGGCGCCGGCGAAGGCCGAGCGGAAGCCGAAGCGCTTCATCAGCGGAATGGTGAACTGGCCGCTCGCCACGACATTGGCGACGCCCGAACCGGAGATGGTGCCCATCAGCGCCGAGGAGAGCACGCAGACCTGGGCCGGACCGCCGCGCCAGGAGCCGACCAGGCCAAGCGCGAAATCGTTGAACAGCGCGATCATGCCGGCGCGTTCGAGGAAGGCGGCGAAGACGACGAAGATGAAGATGTAAGCCGCCGAGACATAGACCGGCGTGCCGTATATGCCTTCGGTGCCGAAGGCGAAGGTGTCGACGAGCTGGGCGAAATCGTAGCCGCGATGGATGAAGGGCGGCGGCAGGTGATTGCCGACGAAGCAATAGGCGAGGAAGATGAAGGCGATCACCGCGAGCGGCAGCCCCATCAGCCGCCTTGCCGCTTCGAAGACGAGCACCACCAGCAGCGTGCCGACGATCAGGTCCGGCGTGGTGAGGAAGCCGGAGCGGCGGATGAGGTCGGCGTAGAAGACCCAGTTGTAGAGGCCGGTGCCGAAGCCGAGCGCGCCGAGCGTCCAGAACGCGGCCTTCGCCGCTACGCCGGTGGCGCGCAGGTTGGCGATCAGGCCGAAGCCGAGCAGCAGCAGGAAGCCGACATGCATGGCGCGCACCACCTGGCTGGGCAGGCTGCCATAGGCGGCGATGTAGATCTGGAAAACGGAGAAGGCGACGGCAATCAGGAAGGCCGCCTTGCCGGCGATGCCGCCGCCGAAGCCCGGCGGCAGGCCTTCGACCTGTTCTTCGGCGACAGGGAGATGAAAAGTGGTCGAATTGCCGTCGGTCGTTGTTCCAGACGTTGCTTTGCTCATCCGACGCGCTCCATAGCAGACTGCCGCGCCATCCTCGCTTACTTGATCAGCCCTTTTTCCTTGTAATATTTCTCCGCGCCGGGATGCAGCGGCACCGGCATGCCGTCCAGCGCCTTGGCCGGATCGATCGCCTTGGCGGCGGCATGGGCGGCGGCGAGCTGGTCGAGATGCTCGAACATCAGCTTGGTCATCTGATAGGCGGTCTCGTCGGAAACATCGGCCCGGGTGACAAGGAAATTGCCGACCGCGGCGGTGGCGACATCCTCGGTCTGGCCCTCATAGGTGCCCTTGGGAATGATCACCGAAAGATAGGGCGAGCCGATCTTGGCGACGTCCTCGGCCGGCACGGCGACGACGTTGATCGGCACCGAAGTTGCGAGATCGCGGATCGAGGCGACGCCCAGGCCCGCCGATTGCAGCGTGGCGTCGAGCTGCCGGTTCTTGATCAACTCGACCGACTCGGCGAATGGCAGGTACTCGACCCGTCCAAGATCCTCATACTTCAGCCCGGCGGCGGCGAAGATGGCGCGGGCGTTGAGCTCGGTGCCGGAGGCGGGCGCGCCGACCGACAGGCTCTTGCCCTTGAGGTCGGCGAGGGTCTTGATGCCGGACTCCTTGCTGGCGACGATCTGAATATAGTTCGGATAGATGGCGGCGATGCCGCGCAGCTTGTCGAGCTTGCCGGGGAAGCCGGCTTCGGTGTTGCCTTCGGCGGCGAGCTTGACGGAATCGCCGAGCGCGAAGGCGATCTCGCCCTTGCCCTGCTGCAGCAGGTTGAGGTTCTCGACCGATGCCTTGGTTGCCTGCACCTGGGTGCGGGCGCCTTCGATGCCCTTGCCGTAGATTTCCGACAGCGCGACGCCGAGGGGATAGTAGACGCCCGACGTGCCGCCGGTCAGCACGGTGATGAATTCCTGTGCCCCGGCCGACATGGCGCCGAGGCCGAGCGACAATGCCAAAGCGCCGGCGGCAACAAATTTCGTCCTGAAATCGAGCATTTTGTTTCCTCCTCCTGATGGTCGCGCCGCGCCGCCTCTGCCGGCGCGAAGCTGGGAGTTTAGACAGGAGACGCCAAATGCCAACCCGCAATTGCAGCCATTAGACGAACGATCGAGGGGTGGCGAAAGCGCCGGCTTGCGCTCGATTGCTTTGGAGGCGAAAGATTTTCGCGGCGCCTGTCGAAATCGGCCGTGGCCGCACGACATAGGTCGGCCCGCGACGACGCGGCCTTCGAGAAAACGGAGAAGACCATGCGATACATGCTTTTGATCTACAATGACGAAGCGGCAATGGCGAATGCGCCGCGCGACAAGACCGAACAGACGCTTGCCGCCTACGGTGCCTATACCGAAGCCTTGAAGAGATCCGGCGCGTACCTCGCCGGCGAAAGGCTGCGTCCGACCCAGGCGGCCACTTCGATACGGCTCGCCGACGGCAAGACCAATGTGCTCGACGGTCCCTATGCCGACACCAAGGAACAGCTTGCCGGCTTCTACATGATCGAAGCGACCGACATCGACACCGCGATGGAATGGGGCGCGCGCTGCCCGGCAGCCAGCACCGGCACGGTCGAGGTGCGGCCGATCTGGGAAATGACCGACTACCGGTCCTAGCAATATGGACAAGCGCCCGGAGACGGCGCGGGCGGCGGCCGCGGCGGCCGCCCGGCAGAGCTACGGCAAGCTGGTTGCCTATCTCGCTGCTCGCATGCGCGACGTTGCCGGCGCCGAGGACGCGTTGGCCGACGCGTTCGCCGCCGCACTGGAGCGCTGGCCGAAGAGCGGCGTGCCCGAAAAGCCGGAGGCCTGGCTGCTGGCGGTGGCGCGCCGCCGCGACGTCGACGCCGTGCGGCGGCGGCTGACCGGCGAGGCGGCCCGCGGCCACCTGCAGCTGATTGCCGAAGAGGCGGAGGCGCGCATGACGCACGAGGATTTGCCCGACGAGCGGCTGAGGCTGATGTTTGCCTGCGCACATCCGGCGATCGAGGCCAGCGTACGCGCGCCGCTGATCCTGCAGACCGTGCTTGGCTTCGACGCCGCAACCATCGCCTCGGCCTTTCTGGTCTCGCCGACGACGATGGGCCAGCGCCTGGTGCGCGCCAAGAGCCGCATCCGCGAGGCCGCCATCCCCTTCCGGGTACCGGAGCGGGCCGAGCTCGGCGAGCGGCTCGAGGCGGTGCTGGAAGCGATTTACGCCACATTCGCCGAGGGCTGGTCGGATCCGGCCGGCACCGAGACGCGCCGACGCAACCTGGCTACGGAAGGCATCTGGCTCGGCCGGCTGGTCGCGTCGCTGATCCCGGATGAGCCGGAAACGCTCGGGCTCCTGGCGCTGATGCTTTTCGCCGACGCGCGGCGCACGGCGCGGCGCAGTCCCGACGGCGACTTCGTGGCGCTGGCTGAGCAGGACGTGGCGCTTTGGGACGACAAGCTGATCGACGAGGCGGAAGCGCTGCTCAGGCGCGCCGCGATCAGGGGAACCATCGGCCGCTACCAATTGGAGGCTGCGGTCCAGTCGGCGCACACGGCAAGGCGGCGGAGCGGCCGCACCGACTGGACCGCGATCCGCCAGCTTTACGACGCGCTGATGGCGATTGCCGGCTCGCCGGTGGTGGCGATCAACCGCGCTGTCGCGATCGCCGAAGCCGAGGGCGCAGCCGAGGGTCTTGCCGCGCTCGACGAGATCGGCGGCGACAAGCGGGTTGGCGAGTACCAGCCTTATTGGGCGGCGCGGGCCGAGCTCTTAGCCAGGCTCGGCAGGACGGCCGAGGCCGCCGAGGCTTACGACCGGGCGATCGGCCTCGAGCGCGATCCGGCCTTGCGCCATTTCCTGCAGGCCGAGCGGGGGAAGCTGGTCCGCAACTGAGGCGAGACGGCGGTTCCAGCAACTAGTCCTGCGGCCACATCTCATGAGAAAGGTTCAGTTTCCGCATGATCGCATGCTGGCGCAACTTGCCCCACAGCCGTTCGATGTTCGGCCAGGCCACGCGAGCGCTCTTGGTGTCGGGATGCCAGGCCACCAGCATCACGAGATAGATGTCGACCAGCGAAAGTTCCTCACCGGCCAGCCACTCACGGCGGGCGAGCGCGCTATCGAGAATGGCAAAGCCGCGATCCATTTCGGCGATAGCCGCCTCCTTGACCACCTGCACGCTATCGGCGTCGGCCGTGTAGCGGTGGGGGTAATAGAGCCTCAGGATCGCGGGATAGAGCGCCGACGACATGAAGGCCATCCAGCGCAGGAAATCGGCGCGCGCCGGCGAGCCCGCTTGCGGCGCCAGATGCGCTTCTGGATGACGCTCGGCGAGCAGGATGCAGATCGCCGCCGATTCGGTCATCGACCGGCCGTCGGGCAATGTCAGCGCCGGCACCTGGTTCAGCGGGCTGATGGCGAGGAAAGCCGGATCGGGCGGATCCTTCTTCGGCACGTCGATCTGCCGGAAAGGCGCGCCGGCCATAGCCAAGGCCGCCTCGACGACGAAGCCGCCGCTGCCGGGACGCGTGTAAAGCTTGTACATAAAATCCTCCCGCCGGCCGATTCGAGGCCGGCGGCGATTTGAACCGGAAGCGGCGCCTTCCTCAAGCCGGGCTCCGCTTGCCACAGACGCTTTTTGAGCGATCCAGCTTGCATCATCCCGGGAGTGCCGCTTGTTCGCAAGCTCTTGAGATTGGCTGTGGCGTTCCCGACTTGGTCATCCACGTGCGAGCAACGAGCTGCGCGACGCGCGCAGACCCGAGGATCCATGCCTTGACGTCTCCACGTCACAAGCGTTGCGGATCTTTCTGCGGAGGAGGAACAGCGGCTCCGTTAATCTCGGATAAGACAGGTGGTATCCATTCTGGACCGTGGCATTTCCCGGCCATTCTTCGAGGTATGAGCGCCTACGCCCCCAGCCCGTCGAACAGGATCGTCGAGAGATAGCGCTCGGCGAAGGACGGGATGACGACGACGAGGTTCTTGTCCTTGTTTTCCGGCCGCGAGCCGACGACGATCGCCGCCTGCAGCGCGGCACCCGACGAGATGCCGACCGGCACGCCTTCGAGGCGGGCGACGAGGCGCGCATTGGCGACCGAATCCTCGTTCGAGACCCTGACGATCTCGTCATAGATCGTGGTGTCGAGGATCTTGGGCGCGAAGCCGGCGCCGATGCCTTGAATCTTGTGCGGGCCGGGCTGGCCGCCGGAGAGCACCGGCGAGGCTTCCGGCTCGACCGCCACGACATGCAGCGAAGGCTTGCGCTTCTTCAGCACCTGGCCGACGCCGGTGATCGTGCCGCCGGTGCCGATGCCGGCCACGAAGATGTCGACCTCGCCATTGGTGTCGTTCCAGACCTCCTCCGCCGTGGTGCGGCGGTGGATTTCCGGATTGGCCGGATTCTCGAACTGCTGCGGGATGATGGCGTTGGGCAGCGTGGCGGCAAGCTCGTCGGCCTTGGCGATGGCGCCCTTCATGCCTTTCGGGCCTTCGGTGAGCACCAATTCGGCACCGAGCAGCGCCAGCATCTTGCGACGTTCGACCGACATTGTCTCCGGCATGGTGAGGATCAGCTTGTAACCCTTGGCGGCGGCGGCGAAGGCCAGCGCGATGCCGGTGTTGCCGGAGGTCGGTTCGATCAGCGTGGTCTTGCCCGGCGCAATCTTGCCGGCCTCCTCCAGCGCCTCGATCATCGAGACGCCGATGCGGTCCTTGACCGAGGCGATCGGGTTGAAGAATTCAAGCTTAGCCAGCAGGTTGGCGACGACGCCCTTCTCCCTGGCGAACTTATCCAGCCGCACCAGCGGCGTGTCTCCAATCGTCTCGGTGATCGAGTTGAAGATGCGGCCGCGGCCGGGGACGCGCGCGGAGGTGACGGGCTTGTTCATTGGTTTCGCTCCCAAGGCAAAGGCATAGGCATACAGAATAAGGCTTTCAGCCGCGCAAGATAGGCTGCCCGCCGAAAATATCCGAGTGGGGCGGCTGCTGAAAACCTCCCCGCGCCGGAAATGCATTTTTTGGATCGGCCCGTTTTGGGGACGCTTTCCCCGAAATGGGGGCCGGTTGAGAATGCGGCCTATTGACGGGCCGCGATGGCGGCTGCCGCTCCCATCATGAAGCCGGCGGCGGTGCGGTTCAGCACCTTGAGCGCGCGCGGCGACTTCAGGAACCAGCGCGCCTTGGCAGCCAGCGCCAGATAGGGGACCAGCACCACGAACAGGACGACAACGGTCAGCGCGACAAGGATGCCGTAGTCGGCCGGCGTGATCGTCTTCAGGTCGACGATGGTCGGCGTGATGGCGAGATAGAAGATCATCGTCTTCGGGTTGCCGAGCGTCACCGTCAGCCCGGCGATGAAGCTCGACGCCAGGCCGCTCTTGCCCTTCCGCGCCTCGACCGTTTCGGGCGAGATGCCGCTCGTCCAGAAGCGCCGGGCAAGGAAGGCGAGATAAGCGACGCCCGCCCATTTGATGGCGAGAAACACTATGCCGAAGGTCTGGGCGACGAAGGCGAGGCCGAGCACGACGGCGGTGAGGTAGGTACTGTCGCCGAGCATGAGACCGAACGACATAGCGAGCGACGAACGGAAGCCGGAGCCGAGCGCGCGGGCAACAAGCGCCGTCACGCCGGGACCCGGAATGGCGGCGGCGACGCCGAGGGCGGCGCTGTAGGCGAGAAATCCTGTCAGTGTCATGGCTTGAACCCAGCGCTATCCCGAGATCGGGATCCAGAGCGGCGGCCTTTTACCACGGCGTCGGGGCGGCGTTAATTGCCTTGCGGCCGGATTCGGTTGCACCAGCGCCGCTTCAGGACCGGCCGTCGCCGTAGGTGACGCGCCATATCGTGCCGTTGCCGTCCTCGGTCAGGATCAGCGAACCATCCTTCGCCACCGCGACACCGACCGGCCGGCCCCAGACCGCATCGTCGGCAATGACGAAGCCGGTGGCGAAATCCTCATATTCGCCGGTCGGCTTGCCGTCCTTGAACTTCAGCCGCACCACCTTGTAGCCGGTGCGGACATTGCGGTTCCACGAGCCGTGCAGGGTGACGAAGGCGTCGCCCTTGTAGTCGGCCGGGAAGTTGCCGCCCTCATAAAAGGCGATGTTGAGCGGCGCCGAATGTGCCTGGATCAGCACGTCCGGCACCGTGACCTTGCCGGCGAGATCGGGCCGCGCGCCTTTGTGGCGCGGATCCTCGTTGTCGCCGATATAGTACCAGGGCCAGCCATAGAAGGCTCCCTCCTTGACGGCGGTCGCATATTCGAAAGGCACGTTGTCGCCGAGCTCGTCGCGTTCGTTGACGACGCACCAGAGCGCGCCCGTAGCCGGCTGCACCGTTATGCCCGAGCAGTTGCGCAGGCCGGTGGCGACCATCCTGCGGTTCTTGCCGTCAGGATCGAAAGCGAGCACATCCGCTCGGCCTTCCTCCGCGCCCCAGGTAGCGCCGAGCGGTGCCGATCTCGCCCATTCTTCGACGCCGCCCTTCGGCCTCGCTCCCATGCCCTCTGCGGTATTCGAGCCCGAGCCGACCGAGAGATAGAGCGTCTTGCCGTCGGGCGAAAAAGCGATGTCGCGCGTCCAGTGATGGCTCGACGGGATGTCCGAGACGATCGTTTCGGGCTCGCCGGAAGCTTTGAGGTCGCCGTCGCGATAGGCAAAGCGGACGACGCTGTTGCTGTTGGCGACATAGACCCATTGCGGCTTGTCGCCCGGCGGATAGAAGGCGATGCCGTAGGGCCGGGTCAGGCCTTTGGCAAAGACCGACTTCTCGGCGGGCTTGGCGCTGCGTTCGGCCAGTCGATAGACGCGGACCTGGCTCGCCCTGCTGTCGGCGACGAAGAGATCGCCGTTCGGCGCCGTGCGCACGACACGCGGGCTGCTGATGCCCGAAGCCACCAGTTCGGCCGAAAAGCCGGGTGGAAGGGCTGGCGTGGCATCCTCGGGGCGATCGGTGACACCGCCGCCGTTCGAGGCGGATTCGGCGACATTCGGCTTCGGGAGATCGTCGGGCCTGATGAGGCGCCGCACGCCGGGCCGGTCGGCCCTCCAGTCACCGAAGGCCTTTTTGCCGGTGAGCAGGGGCTGGTCGGCCTGCTGCGCGACGGCGCCGGAGGCCAGGAACAAAGCGAGGGCGGCAAGGCCGGCAATCCGTATCATGCTGTTCTCCGTTATTCGCCAACGTGCATCAGCAACCAGACAGCGAATATCGGGCAGGCTTTCCAAAAGAGAAGCCGGGCATGCAGATTTTGACGGAAAGCGCCGGCAGTTCAGCTCTCTTCGATATCCAGATCGTCGTCGAGCTGCTTTTCCAGCGCGACCAGATCGGCCGGCAGCGGCAGGCCCATGGCGCGCATTTCCCTGAGCTTCTCGCGCAGTAGCTCCTGGATCTCGTGATCGTCTTCCGGTTGGTTCACCATCTCCTCGAGCAGCAGGCTGATCTGGGCCTTGAACGATTCCAGCGCCATTTCCACCCTCCTTGCGACGTTTCCCGCTTGCCTATCTCAGCATGCGCGAAATCAACTGGGCCGTATAGTCGACCATCGGGACGATGCGGGCATAGTTCAATCGCGTCGGGCCGATGACGCCGAGCGCGCCGACGACGCGGGCATCCTTGTCGCGATAGGGCGCGACCACGAGCGACGAACCGGACAGCGAAAACAACTTGTTCTCCGAGCCGATGAAGATGCGCACGCCCGGACCTTCCTCGGCGAGGTCGAGGAGCTGCAGCAGTCCGTCCTGCGTTTCCAGATCCTCGAACAGATGGCGCAGCAATTCGAGATCGGCCTGGGCGGTGACGTTTTCCAGAAGATTGGCGCGGCCGCGCACGATGAGGCGCGCCGGCAGGCCGCTTTCAGCGCCGGCCCAGACCGCGAGGCCCTTCTCGACCAGCTCCTGCGACAGCGTGTCGAGAGCCGCCCTGGTCTCGTCCTTGATGCGCGCGATCTCAACCCGGGCCTCGGCCAGCGTGCGGCCGCGGATATGGGCGTTGAGGAAGTTCGAGGCCTCGTGCAGCTGCGAGACGGTGATACCGGCCGGCAGGTCGACAACGCGGTTCTCGACATCGCCGCTCTGCGACACCAGGACGGCGAGCGCCTTGGTGGGTTCCAACTGGATGAACTCGATGTGCTTCAGAGCCACCTCGTTCTTGGCGGCGAGCACCAGGCCGGCGCCGCGCGACATTCCGGAGAGCATCTGGCTGGCCTCGGTCAGCATATGCTCCAGCGTGGCGCCCGAGCCCGAGGCACGCACCTGCGCCTCGATGACGCGACGCTCGTCGTCCGACAGATCGCCGAGCTCCATGAAGGCATCGACGAAGAAGCGCAGGCCGGTCTGGGTAGGCAGGCGGCCGGCCGAGATGTGCGGCGCGTAGATCAGCCCCAGATGCTCGAGGTCGCTCATCACGTTGCGGATGGTGGCCGGCGACAGCGACGACGGCAGGATGCGCGACAGGCTGCGCGAGCCGACCGGCTCGCCGTCGCGCAGATAGGAATCGACAATCCGCCGGAAGATGTCGCGCGAGCGCATGTCGAGCGACTGAAGCACGGGCGGCTGCGATGCGGGATCGACTGCCTTGTTCATTCCAGCGAAAAACCTCCTATCGAAAGATATAGACTTAAGCCTCCCTGGCGCAACCCGGGGGCATTTTCGCTTGCGCCGTTTTCTTGGCGCTCCGTTTCCTTGGCGCCCTTTTCCTTTGCGCCATCCGCCGCATGCGTCTACAAGCCGCCGACGAATCCAAAACCATAGGAAAGAAGGCCGAATGCGCCCCTCCAAACGCCAGCCCGACGAAATGCGCGCCATCTCCTTCGAGCGCGGCGTCTCCAAGCATGCCGAAGGCTCGTGCCTGGTGAAGTTCGGCGACACGCATGTGCTGTGCACGGCGAGCCTGGAGGAAAAGGTGCCGGCCTGGATGCGCAATTCCGGCAAGGGCTGGGTTACGGCCGAATACGGCATGCTGCCGCGCTCGACGGGCGAGCGCATGCGCCGCGAGGCCTCCGCCGGCAAGCAGGGCGGCCGCACGCTCGAGATCCAGCGGCTGATCGGTCGTTCGTTGCGCGCCGTTGTCGACCTGCAGGCGCTAGGCGAACAGCAGATCACCGTCGATTGCGACGTCATCCAGGCCGACGGCGGCACCCGCACCGCCTCGATCACCGGCGGCTGGGTGGCGCTCTATGACTGCCTGCGCTGGATGGAAGCGCGCCAGATGGCCAGCGTTTCCAAGGTGCTCAAGGACCATGTCGCGGCGATCTCCTGCGGCATCCATGACGGACAGCCGGTCATCGATCTCGATTATCTCGAGGATTCCTCGGCCGGCACCGACGCCAATTTCGTCATGACCGGCAAGGGCGGCATCGTCGAGATCCAGGGCACGGCGGAAGGCGAGCCCTTCTCCGAAGAGCAGTTCTCGGCGCTGATGGGGCTGGCCAAGAAGGGTATTTCGCGGCTGGTGAGCCTGCAGCAGATGGCGGTGGCGTAGGTTTTCGAATGCCGAGCCTAGGCACCCCCCTCTGGCCTGCCGGCCATCTCCCCCTCAAGGGGGGAGATCGGACCTCACCTCGGCCTTCGCCAATCTTCGCCGTCGAGACACTGTCGGTGGAGCTGCCAATCTCCTCCCTTGAGGGGGAGATGCCCGGCAGGGCAGAGGGGGGCGCCTCGTGACCCCCTCCGCGATTCTGGAATCAGCGCTCTACGTCACAGATCTAACCGCTGCCGAAGCCTTCTACGGCGACATCCTCGGCCTGGATCCGCTGGGCAAGGTCGAAGGTCGCCACGTCTTCTTCCGCTGCGGCAACGGCGTGCTGCTCATCTTCAATGCCGAGGCGACGAAAATTCCGCCGGCGCCCGACGCCAGGCTGAAGGTGCCGCCGCACGGCACGGTCGGCGAAGGGCATCTTTGCTTCACCGCGACTGCGGCCGAGATCGCGCAATGGCGCAAGCATTTGGCGGCCAAGAACATCGCCATCGAAAGCGATTTCGAGTGGCCGCAGGGCGGACATTCGATCTATATCCGCGACCCTTCGGGCAATTCGATCGAGTTCGCCGAACCAAGGATCTGGGGTCTCTGAATGCATTCTTTGAACGGACAAAAGATCGTCGTCGCCAGCCACAATGAAGGCAAGCTGCGCGAATTCGCCGACTTGATGGCCCCGTTCGGCTTCGAGGCGAAGTCGGCCAAGGATTACGGCCTGCCGGAACCGGACGAGACCGGCACGACCTTCGAGGAGAATGCCTATATCAAGGCCTATGCCGCCGCCAAGGCCACCGGCCTGCCGGCGCTGTCGGACGATTCGGGGCTCTGCGTCGACGCGCTCGACGGGGCGCCCGGCGTCTACACCGCCAACTGGGCCGAGACGGCGGACGGCACACGCGATTTCGGCATGGCCATGCAGCGCACCGAAGTGGCGCTGCAGGAGGTCGGCGCGACCGAGCCGGCGCAGCGCACCGGCCGTTTCGTCGCCGTCATCTGCCTCGCCTTTCCCGATGGCGAGGCCGAATATTACCGCGGCGAGGCCGAAGGCACGCTGGTCTGGCCGCCGCGCGGCACGCTCGGCTTCGGCTACGATCCGGTGTTCCTGCCCAACGGCTTCGCCAAGACTTTTGGCGAGATGAGCGCCGAGCAAAAGCATGGCTGGAAGCCCGGCCAGGCAACAGCCCTGTCGCACCGCGCCCGCGCCTTCCAGAAGTTTGCCCAGGCCCGCTTGGATTTGGCGCGGCTGGATCTGGCGCGGCTCAGGTCAAAATGATCGGAACAGGCCAGACCATGCCGCTCGACCGCAGCCCCGGCTTCGGCGTCTATATCCATTGGCCGTTCTGCGCTGCCAAATGCCCTTACTGCGACTTCAACAGCCACGTTCGCCACCAGCCGGTCGACCAGGAGCGTTTTGCGCGGGCCTTCGAGACGGAGCTCAAGACGATGCGCGCCCGCACCGGGCCGCGCGAGGTGACCAGCGTCTTCCTCGGCGGCGGCACGCCGTCGCTGATGAAGCCGGAAACGGTGTCAGCGGTTCTGGAAGCCGTAGCGAAGAACTGGACGGTGCCTGCCGGGATCGAGGTGACGCTGGAGGCCAACCCGTCCTCGGTCGAGGCGGAGCGCTTCCGCGGTTATCGGGCGGCCGGCGTCAACCGTGTCTCGCTCGGCGTGCAGGCGCTGAACGACAAGGACCTGCGCTTCCTCGGCCGGCTGCACAATGTCGAGGAGGCGCTGCACGCCATCGGGCTGGCGCGGGAAATCTTTCCGCGGCTCTCCTTCGACCTGATCTATGCGCGGCCCGGCCAGACGCCGGAGGCTTGGGCTTTAGAGCTTGAGGAAGCGATCGGGCACGCCGCCGACCACCTGTCGCTCTATCAGCTCACGATCGAGGAGGGCACGCCGTTCCATGCACTCCACTCAGCGCGAAAATTCGTCCTGCCCGACAACGACCATGCCGCCGACCTCTACGCGCTGACGCAGGAGGTGACCGCGGCGCACGGGCTTCCGGCCTACGAAATCTCCAACCACGCGCGGCCGGGCGCGGAAAGCCGGCACAACCTGACTTATTGGCGCTACGGCGAATATGTCGGCGTCGGACCCGGCGCGCATGGCCGCTTCGTCGAGAACGGCCGCCGTACCGTGACGGTCGCGGAAAAGATGCCTGAGACCTGGGCCAACCTGGTCGAAGCCAGGGGCCATGGCGTCAACGGCGGCGAGGTGCTGACGCGCGCCGAAGAAGCCGACGAGTTCCTATTGATGGGGCTGCGGCTGGCCGAAGGCATCGACCTCCAGCGCTACGAGACGCTTGCCGGGCGTAGTCTGGCGAGCGACCGATTGTCGGTGCTGCAGGAAGAGGGGCTGGTGGCGCCGGTCGGCAACGCCCGCCTCCGCGCCACGACCGCCGGCATGATCGTGCTCGATGCGGTGGTGGCAGACCTCGCGCGGTGAAAAAGGTTCTCTTCGTCTGCAGCCAGAACCGCCTGCGCAGCCCCACCGCCGAGCAGGTGTTTTCCAGGCGCCGCGACCTCGAGGTCGAATCGGCCGGCACCAATCACGACGCGGACAACCCGCTGACGCATGAACTGGTCGCGTGGGCCGAGATCATCTTCGTCATGGAGAAGGCGCATCGCGTCAAGCTGCAGAAGAAGTTCCGGTCAAGCCTGATGCGGGCACGGGTGATCTGCCTCGACATCCCGGACACTATGCGTTCATGGATCCGGAACTGGTGCGGCTGCTCGAGGCGAAGGTCACTAACTATCTGGGCTGAATGGCGTCAGGCGCCAAGCATGGCGCTTCGCTCCTCGCTCCGCCTGGGATGAGGCGAGAGATCGCGAAGGGTCGCAGCTGCTCTAGGCGTCGTGCTTCTGGCGGTGCTTCCCGCGATCCTTTTCCGCATGCGCGTCGCCGGAACGGCCCTGCTTCAGGTCGGTCTTGTCGCGGCGGTTCCCGTGCTGGGCGGCGATCGGATGGGAAGGAATGCCCTCGCGGGCGGTCTTGCTTTCGAGTCGTGTGATGAAAATGTCGAAGCGATTGGGCATCGTCCGGTCAGTGCTCCGTCGTGCTTTCGGTTTCGGTCGAGGCGTCTTGAACCGCGGGGCTTGGAAGCGGCTTCATCGCTTCCTTGTCCTTTGTCCTGGCGGAGGGTTCCCGATCCTCCGAACCGGCAACCTTCTCCGATCCGGCAAAGCGCTTGCAGCCCGAATAATAGGGCGTGAAAGCGTCTTGAATGATCAGGCTGTCCATCCTGTCCTCCTCCTCGGGAATCAGGGGTAAAATCCGCCTTACGCGGTTTGGTTCCGCATCGTGGCAAAGGCATGGCGATTCCCTTGCATCGCCATCACGTTTTGCAACCGCAGATCAGCCGTGGCAAACAGTGGCGCGTGGGGAGGGCCTCAATTGACCGGCGACAAACGCAGCTATGTAATCGGGCAGACCGAAATTGCGGCGCGGCCGCTGGAGCCGGCGCTCTATCTGGTGGCGACGCCGATTGGCAATCTCGCCGATGTCACGCTGCGTGCGCTGGAGACGCTGGCCGGCGCCGACATCGTCGCCTGCGAGGACACGCGCGTCTCGCGCGTGCTGCTCGAACGCTACGGCATTCGCCGGCGCACCACGGCCTATCACGAGCACAATGCGGCCGAGGCCGGGCCGAAGCTGATCGAGTCGCTCGCTGCCGGACAAAGCGTGGCGCTGATCTCGGATGCCGGCACGCCGCTGGTTTCCGATCCCGGCTACCGGCTGGTCGGCGAGGCGCTGGAGTGCGGCATCCGCGTTATTCCGGTGCCCGGACCGTCGGCGGCGCTTGCCGCGCTGACCGCTTCCGGCCTGCCTTCCGACACCTTTCTGTTCGCCGGCTTCTTGCCGGTCAAGGCAGGCCAGAGGCTCACCAAGCTCGAAAGCTTCAGGCAGGTGCCGGCGACGCTCATCTTCTATGAATCGCCGCGCCGGCTGGCCGAGACGCTTGCTGCGATGGGGCAAGTGCTTGGCGGAGCGCGCAAAGCGGCGATCGGCCGCGAGTTGACCAAGACGTTTGAGGAGATGCGAACGGGGACGCTCGGAGAGCTTGCCGATCACTACGCGGCGGCCGAGACGCCCAAGGGCGAAATCGTGGTCTGCGTCGGCCCGCCGGAGGCGGCCGAGGACCAGCCGGCCGACATCGACCGGCTGCTGTTGTCTTTAGCCGCCGAAATGCCGGCCTCCAAGGCGGCGGCGGAAGCGGCGAAGATGACCGGCGGCCAGAAACAGGCGCTCTATCGCCGGCTAATCGAGCTGAAGGCGGACGGCGGTGGCTGAGCGCACCGTCGGGCATCGGCGAAAAGCCTATCGGCGCGGCCATCGCGGCGAATGGCTGGCGGCGCTGGCGCTGATGCTGAAGGGCTATCGCATCGTTGCGCGCCGCCATCGCACAAAGCTCGGCGAGATCGACCTGATCGCCAGGCGCGGCGACCTTGTACTGTTCGTCGAGGTCAAGGCGCGGCGCACGCTGATGGATGCGATGGAAGCGATCGCCCACGCCTCGGAACGGCGCATCGAGGGTGCCGCCGACCTCTGGCTGTCGCGACAGCCGGACTATGGCCGGCTGTCGGTACGCTTCGACATGGTGGCGGTGCTGCCCTGGCGCTGGCCGGTGCATGTCGAGAATGCGTTTTATGGGCGGAATTGAGGGGCTCACCCTCCCAACTCATGGGAGGGTAAGCTCACCCCCAGATCATCAGCGCCACCAGTCCGAGCCCGCCAACCACCAGCCGCCACCAGCCGAACAGTGAATAGCCCCTGCGCGAGACGTAATCGAGCAGGAAGCGCACCACGAAGAGCGCGGTGACGAAGGCGGCGATGAAGCCGACGGCAATGATCGGCAGGTCGGCCGAGGTCAGCACGTTACGGTTCTTGAACAGATCGAAGGCGAAGGCCCCGACCATGGTCGGCATGGCGAGGAAGAAGGAAAACTCCGCCGCCGCGCGCTTGTCGACGCCCAAGAGCAGCGCGCCGACGATGGTCGAGCCGGAGCGCGAGGTGCCGGGTATCAGCGACAGACACTGGAACAGGCCGATCTGCAGATAAAGCCTGGTCGGGAAGCGCTCGACATCGCGGTAGACGGGCTTCAGGTTCATGCGGTCGACGGCGAGCAGCACCACGCCGCCGATGACCAGCATGATGCAGATCAGGCGCGGCGATTCGAACAGGAAGGTCTTGATAAAGTCATGCGCCAGCGCGCCGATGACCGCCGCCGGCAGGAAGGCGATGAGGATGCCGATGGCGAAATGCCTTGTCAGCCGGTCATGCGGCAGTTCGAGCAGCATCTTCCAGAGGCGGCGGAAATAGACGCTCAAGATCGCAAGAATCGCGCCGAGCTGGATCAGGATCTCGAAGGCCTTGCCGGTCGAATGGAAGCCGAGGAAATGGCCGGCGAGCAGGATGTGACCGGTCGACGAGACCGGGATGAATTCGGTCAGGCCCTCGATCAGCCCAAGCAGCAGTGCTTCGACGATGGTCTGGCTTTCCATGGCAACCTCTGCTTCGAGTGACGGCTAAGGGGAAGGGCTTGCTTGTCATGGCGCGGAAGTGCCCCTATAGGTCGCAACACATGACAGTCCCTGGAATCGGGCCGCCAAGACTTACCGGCGCTCACACCAATTTGCCAGTGCGCCCTATCATCGCGGAACCATGCTGACGCTTTTTCACCACCCGATGTTCGCCACCTGCCGGTTCGTCCGCCTCGCCTTCGGCGAGTATGGCGAGGAGCTGGCCTTGATCGAGGAGAAACCCTGGACCCGGCGCAAGGAGTTTCTGGCGCTCAATCCGGCCGGCACGCTGCCGATCCTGCTGGCCGAAGGCGATGTGCCAATCGTCGGCGCCATGGTCATTGCCGAATATCTTGACGAGACACGCGGGGTGCTGAAGCGCGACAGGCGGCTGTTTGCCGAGGACCCGATGCAGCGCGCCGAAATCCGGCGACTGACCGACTGGTATCTCAGCAAGGCCGAAAGCGAGGTCACCCGCCATCTGGTGCGCGAGCGGGTGCTGAAGCCGGTGATGCCGGAGACGGCGGGCGGCGGCTCACCCGATTCGGGCGCAATCCGCGCCGCGCGCGCCAACATCCGCCAGCACATGAAATACACCAACTGGCTGGCGGGCACGCGTCATTGGCTGGCCGGCAACAAGGTGACCTATGCCGACCTCGCCGCGGCCGCGACGCTTTCCGTGCTCGACTATCTCGGCGAGATCGACTGGCGCGAGCACGCGGCGGCGCGCGAATGGTATACTCGCGTGAAATCACGGCCGTCGTTCCGGCCGCTGCTCACCGATCGCGTGCGCGGCCTGTCGCCGGTATCGCATTATGCGGACCTCGATTTCTGACACGACGAAGCTGCGCGCGCTGATCGACGCGGAGGCGCGCCGCGCCGGCTTCGACGCCGTTGCCGTCACCCGGCCGGACGCGATCCCGCTGGCTCCCGCGCGCCTGGCCGAGTTTGTCGCCGAGGGATTTCACGGCTCGATGGACTGGATCGCCGAGACGATCGGGCGGCGCGCCGAGCCTTCGACGCTGTGGCCGGAAGTGCGTTCGATCATAGTGCTCGCCATGAACTATGGTCCGGACCGGGATCCGCGCGATGTCCTCGACAAACACGATCGCGGCGCGATCTCGGTCTACGCGCAAAATCGCGACTATCACGATGTGATGAAAGGTCGGCTGAAGGAAATCGCGGGCAAGATCGTCGCGCGGGCCGGCGGCGACGTGAAGGTCTTCGTCGACACGGCGCCGGTGATGGAAAAGCCGCTTGCCGAAGCCGCGGGGTTGGGCTGGCAGGGCAAGCACACCAACCTGGTGAGCCGCGAGCATGGCTCATGGCTGTTCCTCGGCACCATCTTCACCACGGCCGAGCTTGAGCCGGACAAAGCCGAGATCGACCATTGCGGCTCCTGCCGCGCCTGCCTCGACATCTGCCCGACCGATGCCTTCCCGGCGCCCTACCGGCTCGATGCGCGGCGTTGCATCTCCTACCTCACCATCGAGAACAAGGGGCCGATCCCGCGCGAATTTCGCGAGGCGATCGGCAACCGCGTCTATGGTTGCGACGACTGCCTCGCCGTGTGTCCGTGGAACAAATTCGCCAGCGTCGCCGCCGAGGCCAAGCTTGCCGCTCGCGAAGATCTGCGCGAGCCGCGGCTGTCGGAGCTGCTGTTGCTCGACGATGCGACGTTCCGCTCCTTTTTCTCGGGCTCGCCAATCAAGCGCATCGGCCGCGACCGTTTCATCCGCAACGCGCTGATCGCCGCCGGCAATTCGGGCGATGCTTCGCTGACGCCGGTCGCGCGCGGCCTAATCGACGACGGCTCGCCGCTGGTGCGGGGTGCGGCAGTATGGGCGCTATCGCGACTGATGCCGCGGCGCGATTTTGCGGAGTTCGCCGCATCGGCCTTGCAGGCCGAAGGCGATGCAACGGTGCGCGAGGAATGGCTGTCAGCGCTGCCGGTTCCCGCAAAGGACCATTGAGGAAGAGGATTTAATTGATGGGCGAGAGACGCTTCTTCATTTTCGGCGCCGGTTATTCCGGCAAGGGTTTTGCGAGAGCCAATGAAGATGGCGCGCCGATCCTTGGGACGACGCGATCGCCGGAAAAGTTCGAGGTGTTGCGGCAGGCAGGCATCAATCCGTTAAGCTTCGACGGTTCGTTGACGGCGGAAATCAGCGATGCGCTTCGGCACACAACACATCTCATCGTCTCGGTCGCTCCGGACGAAGCGGGCGATCCGGTGCTCAACGCGGCAGGCGAGGCGATCCGGGCCAAGATGCCGGCGCTCAAATGGATCGGCTATCTTTCCACCGTCGGCGTCTACGGCGACCATGGCGGCGCCTGGGTCGACGAGAGCGCCGAGTGCAGGCCGGTTTCGAAGCGCTCGGTAATGCGGGTGGCGGCCGAACAGGAATGGCTGGCTCTTGGGCGGGAAATCGGAAAGCCGGTAGCGATCCTGCGGCTTTCCGGCATTTACGGCCCGGGCCGCAACGCGCTGGCCAATCTCGAGGACGGCACCGCGAGGCGGCTGGTCAAGCCCGGCCAGGTCTTCAACCGCATCCATTGCGACGACATCGCCGGCGCCCTGTGGCACCTGGCCGATAGCAATCGCGGCGGCATCTTCAATGTCACCGACGACGAGCCGGCGCCGCCGCAGGATGTCGTCGCCTACGCCGCCGGGGTGATGGGCGTGGAGGCGCCGCCGGAAATCCCCTTCGAAACCGCGCAACTTTCGCCCATGGCGCGGTCCTTCTACGGCGAGAACAAGCGCGTCGCCAACGCGGCGATCAAAGCGGCAGGCTACAGCTTTCGTTTGCCGAATTACCGGGTGGCGCTGGAGCGGATGTGGGCCGACGGCAACTGGCGAGACGGACAGCCGCGCAGTCCGATGAAACGCTCGTGAGCGAAGCGACGTGCATGGCGTGATATGATTCGCGCCTGAACTGCGTCGCGAATCTTTCAGCTTCGCTCCATGCGCTCCAGTTTTGATTTTATGCATGTCTTTATCCCGAAACCGGGTCCCACTTTCGGGAGACATGTTTTAGCATGCCGCCTGAGATTGCGTCGCGCCACTGGAGAGGGGACCCGACCTGATGACGTTGCGACCGCTGCCCGACAGGAAGCCGTTCCTGACCGCCGCGCTTGCCCTGGTGACCTTAGCCGGGCTGGCGGCGGCCGCGATCTCGGCCGAACCGCGCGCAAAAGACCTGTTCGGCGCCAAGAAGCTGCCGGCGGTGGCGCACGCGCAATCGTTCGGCTTTTACTCAAGAGGCTGCTTCACCGGCGGCGTCGCCTTGCCGGTGGACGGGCCGAGCTGGGAGGTGATGCGCCCCTCGCGAAACCGCCGCTGGGGCCATCCGGCGATGATTGCGCTGATCGAGAAGCTCGCTCGAGACGCCCAGGCGGATGGCTGGCCGGGGCTGCTGGTCGGCGATGTCTCGCAGCCGCGCGGCGGCCCGATGACGACCGGCCATGCCTCGCACCAGATCGGCCTCGATGCCGACATCTGGCTGACGCCGATGCCGCGGCGGCCGCTGACCATGGCGCAGCGCGAGAGCATGAGCGCGACGCTGATGGTCGACGAGAAGACGCATCTGGTGAAGGACGCGCTGTGGACGCCGTCCCATACGCGGCTTTTGAAGCGTGCGGCGAGCTACCCTGAGGTCGAGCGCATCCTGGTCAATCCGGGCATCAAGAAGAAACTTTGCGACACGGTCACTGGCGATCGCTCCTGGCTGCGCAAGATCCGGCCGTTCTGGGGCCATGACTATCATTTCCACATGCGTATCGGCTGCCAGGCGGGCTCGCCTGGCTGCAAGGCGCAGGAGGCGACGCCGGCCGATGACGGCTGCGGCAAACCGCTTGCCTGGTGGTTCACCGAGGAGCCGTGGCGGCCCAACAAGAACCCGGATGCGCCGAAAGCGCGCGATCTGATGACCATGGCCAATTTGCCGAAGGAGTGCCAGGCGGTGCTTGCAGCGCCGGACGCGCCTTCTCTGGAAGCGGTCACCTATCAGGGCGACGGCGCGGCAGCGGTGGCGGCGGCCAAATCGAAAGCGACCGAGCCGGCGGAGACGATCTCCAGCGATGCGGCGACGCTGCCGGCGGCGGCGAGCTCCTTTGCGCCGACGCCCAAAATCGGCATTCCAGTGCCCCGGCCAAGGCCGGGGAACTGAGGCCACGCCACGGCGTCCAGATGGTCGAGGCCGGCGGCGCCCCTCATCCGCCTGGCTGCCCGCAATGCGGGCTTTCTTCTTGCGAAGCTGGCGATTGGCGAAACCATTGGCGACGGGGAGAGGATGCCGGCAGGCAGGTGAGGGGCGGCGCCGACGCTCGAGATAGGCGCCGAAGCCGCTTTCCCTTTGCAGGACCATGCGCTAGTCAGCGACGGAGCGGGAACGAACGGGACAAAAAGCATGGTTGGCGAAGACGATACAGCGCTGCGGTTTCCGGTCCTGATCGGTGATATCGGCGGCACCAATGCGCGTTTCTCGATCGTGCTCGACGCCAATTCGGAAGCGACCGAGCCGCAAATCGTCCAGACGGCCAATTTCAAGACGATCGACGAGGCGATCCAGGCGGCGGTGCTCGACCGCTCGTCGATCCAGCCGCATTCGGCGGTGCTGGCGGTGGCCGGGCCGGTCGACGGCGACGAGATCCGGCTGACCAACTGCCCCTGGGTGGTCAAGCCGCACCAGATGTTTGCCAATCTGGGCTTGAGCGAGATCGTCGTGCTCAACGATTTCGAGGCGCAGGCGTTGGCGGTGGTGGCGCTGGGCGAAGAGCATATGGAAAAGATCGGCGGCGGGACGCCGGAGCCGAATGCCGGCCGGGTTGTGCTCGGCCCGGGGACGGGGCTCGGCGTCGCGGGGCTGATCTACGCGCTGCGCCGCTGGATACCGGTGCCGGGCGAGGGCGGGCATATGGATATCGGCCCGCGCACGCCACGCGACTTCGAAGTGTTTCCGCATATCGAAAAGCTCGAGGGTCGCATCTCCGGCGAGCAGATCCTGTGCGGCCGCGGACTGGTCAATGTCTATCGCGCGGTGGCCAGGGCCGACGCAAAGCCGACGCCTTTCACGACGCCGGCGGAGGTTACGGCGGCCGCGCTCGCTAAATCCGATCCGGTGGCACAGGAAGCGCTGGAACTGTTCGTCACCTGCCTCGGCCGCACCGCGGGTGATCTCGCGCTGGTGTTCATGAGCCGCGGCGGCGTGTTCCTGACCGGCGGCATCGCGCAAAAAATCGTGCCGGCGCTGAAAGCCGGCAATTTCCGCGCCGCGTTCGAGGACAAGGCGCCGCACAGCGCGCTGATGCGCACGATGCCGGTCTATGTCATCACCCACCCGCTGGCCGCGCTTCTCGGGCTGGCCGCCTATGCCAGAACCCCGTCGCTGTTCGGCGTTCAGACCGCCGGACGGCACTGGCGGGCATGAGCGCGCCCGGGTTCGGGATGGCAATCGGCCACCGCGACGAAGTTTCGCCATAGGCAAGCCGTAGCCGGGGCGCTAAGAGGGTGCCGACATGCTCCCCGACCTTTGACGAGAACCCACGAAGCGCTGCCGATTTGACATTTCAAAATCCAAACAAGCTAAAGGCCCGGCCCGGCGAGGTAACGGCGGTACTGCGCCGTATCATCGCCGAGAACGGCTATGACCATCGCTGGTCCTACGCGATCGTCATCGTCTGCTCGTTATTGGTTTCGGGCGCGACCGCCTTTTCGGCCTGGGTCATGGCGCCGATGGTCAATCAGATCTTCTACGAGCGGAGCAGCGACGCCGTCTGGTGGATTTGCGCCGGCTTCATGGGCGCCTTCCTCGTGCGCGGCTTCGCCGGCTACGGCCAGGCGGTGATGCTGGCCACGATCGGCAACAATCTGGTCGCCCGCTACCAGAAGCGCAGCTTCGACCAACTGATGAAGCTCGGCGTCAATTTCTTCAACGACACGCGCTCGGGTCGACTGGCGGCGCAGCTGGACGAGAATATCGGCGGCATCCGCGACCTGCTGTCGCTGACATTGATTTCGATCACTCGCGACGCAGTGACGCTCGTCGGCCTGGTCGGCCTCATGGTCTACCAGGATCCGGTGTTGTCGCTGAGCTCGCTGCTGATCGGGCCGCCGCTGATCTGGGCCGTCGTCTACATCACGCGCCGGGTGCGCAAGATCAATCGGGAATCCGTGCTGATCAATTCTCGGCTGAGCGGGTCGGTGCAGGAGGCCACCCAAGGCATCGCCATCGTCAAGGCCTTCACCCTGGAGGACGAGCTGGCGCGCCGCATCGGCATCATGGCCGACACGGCCGAACAGCGCAGCAACAAGATTGCCCGCGTCTCGGAACGGCTGTCGCCGATTTCGGACATGCTGGCCGGCCTCGCCGTGACCGCCGTCATCGCTTATTCCGGCTATCGGGCATTGTATCTCGGTCAGCCGCCGGGCGCGGTCTTTTCCTTCATCACCGCGCTGATCTTGGCCTATGATCCGGCGCGGCGGCTGGCGCGCATGCAGGTGGCGATGGAACGCGCGCTGGTCAACGCGCGCATGATCTATGAATTGCTCGACCTCGAGCCGAAACAAAGCGACGCGCCCGACGCCGCCGAAGCGAAGATCATTTCCGGCGAAGTGACCTTCAACAATGTGACGTTCGGCTATAGCGCCGACATGCCGGTGCTGAGGGATCTGAGCTTTACCGCCGCCGCCGGCAAGGTGACGGCGATCGTCGGCGCTTCGGGCGCCGGCAAGTCGACGCTGGTGGCGCTCTTGCAGCGCTTCTATGACGTCGACGAGGGCAGCATCGAGGTGGACGGCCAGGACATCTCGAAGGTGACGAAGCGGTCGCTGCGCCAATCGATCGCCTATGTCTCGCAGGCGCCGTATCTCTTCGAAGGCACGATCCGCGACAACATTCGCTACGGCCGGCTCTCGGCCACCGACGCGGAGATCGAGCAGGCGGCGAAACAGGCCGCCGCCGACGAGTTCATCCGCCAGCAGCCGCAAGGCTACGACACGCCGGTCGGCGAAGGCGGCTCGACGCTTTCCGGCGGTCAGCGCCAGCGCGTCTCGATCGCCCGTGCCATCGTGCGCCAGGCGCCGATCCTGCTGCTCGACGAGGCTACGTCGGCGCTCGACAACGAGGCCGAAGCGCGCGTCCAGGAAGCGCTCACCCATGTCATGGAAGGCCGCACCACCATCGTCATCGCGCATCGGCTGTCGACCGTGGTCAATGCCGACCGCATCATCGTGCTGGAAGAGGGACGGCTGGTTGAGGAAGGCACACACGCCTCGCTGATGGCCGACCCGCACAGCGTCTATGCCCGCTTCCACCGGGTGCAGGGCAAGAAGGGGCTGGGGCTTGTCGATGACGCCAAGACAACCCAAACTCCTCTGCCGCGCACGCGCGCGAAGAAGACCGTCGGGAGAAGCGCATGAGCGAAACGGGCGATATGGGCCTGGTGGTGGTGGGCGCCGCCGGCCGGATGGGTCAGACGCTGATCCGCGCCATCCACTCCATTCCCGGCGCGTGCGTTGCCGGTGCCGTCGAGCGGCCGGACTCGCCGCACCTCGGCAAGGATGCCGGAGAGCTCGCCGGCATCGGCTGCATCAATGTGCCGATCGCCGACGACCCGCTGCCGGCATTCGCCAAGGCCGACGGCGTGCTCGATTTCACGGCCCCGGGCGCAAGCGTCGAATTCGCCGGCTATGCGGCGCAGGCGCGGATCGTCCATGTCATCGGCACGACCGGCTGTTCGGCCGGTGACGATGCGAAGATCGCGGCGGCGGCGCGCCACGCGACCATCGTCAAATCCGGCAATATGAGCCTCGGCGTCAATCTTTTGGCGGTGCTGGTGGAGCAGGCGGCGCGCGCGCTCGATGCGCAGGATTTCGACATCGAGATCCTGGAGATGCACCACAGGCACAAGGTCGACGCGCCGTCCGGCACAGCGCTGCTGCTCGGCGAAGCAGCGGCCAAAGGCCGAGAGATCGCGCTCAAGGACAACAGCGTGCGTGTGCGCGACGGCCATACCGGCGTGCGCAAGGCCGGCACGATCGGCTTCGCCACCTTGCGCGGCGGCTCGGTGGTCGGCGAGCACAGCGTGATCCTGGCCGGCACCGGCGAGCGCATCACGCTCGCCCACCAGGCCGAGGACCGGGCGATCTTTGCCCGCGGCGCGGTCAAGGCGGCGCTCTGGGGCCGCGGCAAGAAGCCGGGCCTCTATTCCATGCGAGACGTGCTCGGCCTGGGCTGAGGCGGCTTTTTTCTGCTTTTCTTCCGCAATTCCGGGCCGAAACCGCTACACACTTTTCTTGGAATTGCTCAATCCAACGACGTATCAGGAGCAAACATGTCGGGAACTCTCGTGCTCGTGCGCCACGGCCAGAGCGAATGGAACCTGAAGAACCTGTTCACCGGCTGGCGCGATGTCGACCTCACCGACCAGGGCAATGCGGAAGCGCTTGCCGCCGGCGAGAAGCTCAAGGCGCGCGGGCTCAAATTCGACATTGCCTACACCTCGGCGCTGAAGCGTGCGCAGAAGACCTGCCAGCACATTCTCGACGTCGTCGGCCAGAGCAAGCTCGAGACCGTCCGCGACCAGGCGCTCAACGAACGCGACTATGGCGATCTCTCCGGCCTCAACAAGGACGACGCGCGCAAGAAGTGGGGCGAGGAGCAGGTGCATATCTGGCGCCGCTCCTACGACGTATCGCCTCCCGGCGGCGAAAGCCTGAAGGACACCGGCGCGCGTGTCTGGCCCTATTACCTGCACGACGTGCAGCCGCATGTGCTGCGCGGCGAGACGGTGCTGGTCGCCGCGCACGGCAATTCGCTGCGGGCGCTGATCATGGCGCTGGACGGCAAGTCGGGGGAAGAGATCGTCAAGCTGGAGCTCGGCACCGGCGTGCCGGTGATCTACAAGCTCAACGCCGATTCCACCGTGGCAAAGAAGGAAGTGCTGGAGGGGTGAGGGATTCCATTGTTCCGGCCCCGCTCGGAACGGGTGGCCGTCTCGGGACAACCGCTTCAGGCTGGAATTCCGTCTCGCCGTTAACTGACCAGCGTCGGCGCCGCCCCTCACCTGCCTGCCGGCATCCTCTCCCCGTATAGTGACGGGGAGAGGGAAGCTCCGGCCGCCGATTTCGCCAATCGCCAGCGTCTCAAGAGGACGCCAACGCCGCGGCCAGCCCCTTCTCCCCGTCCTATACGGGGAGAAGTGCCCGGCAGGGCGATGAGGGGCGGGGCCGACGCCGACAATTGCCGTCCGTGCCTGAAATCAACCCCAGCTGCCCTCTGGTCAGTCTTGAGCTCCTCGAAAAAACCGCGTTGACACGCTTCGTTTGCCCGCTTACATGAGCGCCCACCAGCCCAGATGGCGGAATTGGTAGACGCGCACGGTTCAGGTCCGTGTTCCGCAAGGAGTGGAGGTTCGAGTCCTCTTCTGGGCACCAAATTCCCGTTTCAGACGATCTGACGCGATGAGCAAAAAGCCCGGATTTTCCGGGCTTTTTTGTGCCTGCAACTCGTCTCGGGTTAAACCGTTCCTATCTTGTCTGTTAAGCCGAGGTTCCGTGATGCCCGCGCCGTTCAAGGAGTGGAAGGTTCTGCCGCATGGCAGGCTCTCTCCTGTCGACGACGATATTCTGACGGTGACCGGCGACATACCGATGCCGGTCGGCAACCTGAAACGGCGCATGACCGTGGTGCGATTGCGCGACGGACGGCTCGTCATCTTCAGCGCCATCGCGCTCGATGACGAACAGATGCGCGCGATCGAGGCCTTCGGCCAACCGGCCTTCCTGATCGTCCCTAACGACCATCACCGGCTCGATGCAAAGCCATGGAAAGATCGCTATCCCACCCTGCAGGTGATTGCCCCGGCGGGCGCGCGCAACAGCGTCGAGAAGGTGGTGCATGTCGATGCGGCAGGCGGCGACTTTGGCGATCCCGACGTCAAGCTCGTCACCGTCCCCGGAACCCGTGATCGCGAAGCGGCGCTGCAAATCGACGGACCGAACGGCACGACGCTCGTTCTCAATGATATCGTCGGCAACATCCGCGGCGCATCCGGTTTTGCCGGCTGGGCATTGCGCATGATGGGATTTGCCGGTGATGAGCCGCGTATACCCTGGCCGGTCAAGCTGACGATGGTCGGCGACAAGGCGGCATTCGCAGCGCAATTGAGACGATGGGCTGACCTGCCGGCGCTCAAGCGCATCCTCGTCTCGCATGGCTCCGTCATTGCCGATGATCCGCAGGGGGCGCTGCGCAAGCTGGCGAGGTCGCTCGGATAGATGAAAGCGTAGCGGCCAACCTGCCCTTCCGGCCAGTCCCCGAACAAACCGCTTCAAACCCGCTGCCCCGGGCGCTACGGTCCGGTCATGGCCCCCTCCGTCAGCCCGACCATCGCCGCCCGCCGCGACCAGATGTTCCCCGTGCTCGCCGATGCGGACATCGAGCGCATGCGCCGCTTCGGCGTGCCAAGAGCCTACGGCGCCGGCGAGCATATCGTGACGGCCGGCACGGTCTCGCCCGGACTGGTCGTCATCCTGTCGGGCAAGGTCGACATCACGCAGGCCAGCGGTCTTGGCCCGCGCGAGGCGATCATCACCTATGGTCCGGGCAATTTCATCGGCGAGCTGGCGCAGCTTTCGAGCCGGCCGTCGCTCGTCAATGCCGAGGCGACCGAGCCGGTCGAAGCCATCGTCATCCCCTCGCAGCGGCTGCGCGATCTGATGGTGCAGGAGGCGAATCTCGGCGAGCGCGTCATGCGCGCGCTGATCCTGCGCCGTGTCGGCCTGCTCGAGAGCGGCACCAGCGGGCCGATCGTCATCGGCCGTCCCGGCAATGGCGATGTGCTGCGGCTGCAGGGTTTCCTCACCCGCAGCGGCCTGCCGCACCGCGCGCTCGATTCCGACACCGATCCCTGCGCCAAGACGCTGATCGAGCGTTTTCATGTCGATCCGCACCATCTGCCGATCGTGCTCTGTCCCAACGGCAAGCTGCTGCACAATCCCGGCGAAAGCGATCTCGCCCGCTGCGTCGGGCTGCTGCGGCCGCTCGACGCCGGCAAGATCTACGACGTTGCCATCGTCGGCGCCGGGCCGGCGGGATTGGCGGCCGCGGTCTATGCGGCCTCCGAGGGGCTGTCGACCATCGTGCTCGACTGCCGCGCCTTCGGCGGGCAGGCGGGGGCATCCTCGCGCATCGAGAACTATCTCGGCTTTCCGACCGGCATTACGGGCATGGCGCTGATGGCGCGCGCCTACAACCAGGCGCAGAAGTTCGGGGTCGAGATGGTGATCCCCGATGAAGCCAAATTGCTCGGCGCCGCCGACAACATGGCCGGCTACCGGCTGGACGTTGGCGACGGCGAGACCCTGCGCGCGCGCACCGTGGTGATCGCCAGCGGCGCGCGCTACCGTCGCCTCGACATCGGCAATATCGCGCAGTTCGAGGGCACGTCCGTGCATTACTGGGCCTCGCCGATCGAAGCACGGCTCTGCCGGGACCAGGAAGTGGCGCTGGTCGGCGCCGGCAACTCGGCCGGCCAGGCGGCCGTCTTTCTCGCCAGCCAGGTGCGCAAGGTGACGCTGTTGGCGCGGCGCGACAGCCTTGACGCCACCATGTCGCGCTATCTGGTCGAGCGGATCGTGGCGCAGCCGAACATCGAGGTGCTGACGGAAACCGAGGTCGAGGCGCTCGACGGCCATGACGGCAACCTCGACCAGCTGTGCTGGCGCAACCGGGTCACCGGCGTGGCGACGACGCGGACCATCCACCACCTCTTCCTGTTCATCGGCGCCGACCCGAACACCGACTGGCTGGCGCGCTGCGACGTGGCGCTCGACGCTAAGGGCTTCGTGCGCACCGGACCGGATGTGGCGCCGGGACACGGCCCGATGGAGACGAGCCGCAGCGGCGTGTTCGCCATCGGCGATGTGCGCTGCGGCTCGACCAAGCGTGTCGCGGCCGCCGTCGGCGAAGGCGCTCAGGTGGTGGCGGCGCTGCATGCCTATCTTGCGCGCGACGGCGGGCGTGCTGCTCAGCCCGAAAGGAGACCCTGATGGACGAATGCAGGCATACGGACGACATAAAGGATGTGGTGCCGAGCGCCCTCGGCTGCGAGGAATGCCTGAAGAGCGGCTCCTGGTGGGTGCATCTCAGACTCTGCCGCACCTGCGGCCATGTCGGCTGCTGCGACGACTCGCCCAACCGCCACGCCACCAAGCATTTCCACGCCACTCAGCATCCGGTCATCGAAGGCTACGATCCGCCCGAAGGCTGGGGCTGGTGCTATGTCGACGAGGTGTTCATCGACCTCGGCGACCGCACGACGGCGCAGAACGGCCCGATCCCGCGCTTTGTCTAGCGTGCACGGAATACCGCGAGCCTCTTGCCGGGTCGCCTACTTCACCGAGCTGGTGACGGTCCGGTCGATGACGACGTGATCGCGGTCGTTGCCGGCAAGCGCGCCGATGATCAGCAGGCTGACGATGATCGGGACGAACAGGATCGCCACACGCGCCTGCACGTAGAAGATGGCGCGCCATTCATTGCGCTTTTCGGGGCTGTCGTTCATCGCGCTCACTCTGTCCTGCCTCCCGAAGCGGGACATAGTAGCGAAGCGTTAAGCAACCTTTTCCGCAAACGTTAACCGGCGGATTTCGAACCGGCCAACCGTCAATCGGATCAGGCAATCGGCAACGCGAACAGCCGGCCGCCGGAAGGCACGAGGTCGTCGATGCCGGCGAGCCGCAGGCAGTGCCAGGCCATGGCGTGGTTGGACGAGGTGACGGGAATGCCGATGCGCTGCTCCAGTTCCGCCACCGCCTCGGCGACGCGCAGGCTGGTGCAGGAGATGAAGATCGCGTCCACGCCGGGCGCCGCCGCCATGCGCTCGGCCGCGGCCTCGATCGAGGCGAGCGAGATGCGGGCCGCCTCGCGGTCGTCGCGCCGGTCGAAAGTGGCGACGGCGGCAATGTCGAGGCCGCGTCCGGTGAAATAGGTGACGAGGCCCTGGTTGATCTCGGGGGCATAAGGCGTCAGCAGGCCGATGCCCTTGGCGCCGAGCGCCTTGAAGGCGGCAAGCGCGCCCGTCACCGGCGTGGTGCAGGCGACGCCCGGCCGCGCCTTCCTGATCTCGGCGAAGACGGCTTCCTCGCCGAGCGTCATGGTGGCCGAGGTGCAGCCGAAGCCGACGACGTCGAGCGGGATGCTGGGCAGGATGAGGTCGACGGTGGGCGCGATGCGCGGGCCGATGGCGCGCAGCGTGTCGGGGGTGATGTCGTTGTCGTTGAAGAGGCGGGCCTCGTAGAAGGCGACGCCCGGAATGCGCACCAACGCGCGGAACTCATGCTCCAGCGTCTGGTCGGTGGCGAGGATCGCAAGCCCGATCGCCGCGCGCGAGGCAAGGCCGCCGTCGAGTTCGGACGGCAGCACGCCCAGATCGACCGGCTTGGGATCGACCGGTCCCGAAGATCGAGGGCGGGTAGCAGCCGCGCTGATGGACATGGCATTCCCTTTCTTGGCCGATCCCCCGGGATCATGCTCTCAATTCAAAAGACCGTCCATCGAGATGGCCGGTTTGCGGCCGGCGATCAGGTCGGCGGTGATGCGCGCCGAGCCATGCGACATGGTCCAGCCGATATGGCCGTGCCCGGTGTTGAGATAGAGATTGCCGAGGCGGCGGCGCCCGAACTCGGGCAGATTGTTCGGCGTCATCGGCCTCAAGCCCGCCCACATTTCGGCGCGGTCATAGTCGGCGCCCTCGGGATAAAGCTCCTGCGTCACGCCCTTCATGAAGGCGAAATCGGCCGGCTTGTGGCTGGTGTCGTAGCCGGCGAATTCCGCCGTCGCGGTGACGCGCAGCCGGTCGCCGAAGCGCGACACGGCGACCAGATTGTGCTCGTCTATCGCCGCGATGGTCGGCGGCCGAGGCTGGTTGCCGATCGGAATGGTCAGCGAATAACCCTTGATCGGGTAGATCGGCAGGTTGATCCCGACCGTCTTCGCGATCAGCGGGCTGTAGGAGCCGAGCGCCAGCACATAGGCGTCGCCCTTGACGCTGCCCTTGTCGGTCAGCACCTGTGCGACGCGATCGCCCGAGGTCTCGATGCCGGAGATGGTCGTGCCGGTGCGGATTTCGCCGCCGCGCTCGACGACCTTTGCCGCGAGCGCCCGGGTGAATTTGGCCGGGTCACCGGTCTCATCGGTCGGGCAATGGATGCCGCCGGCGATCTTTTCCCGCGCGGAAGCCAGCGATGGGTCGAGCGCGACGATGGCGTCGCGGTCGAGCACCTTGATCAGCTGGCCGTCTGATTCAAGCAGCCGCATATGCTCGACGCCTTTATCGAGCGCCTGCTGGCTGCGATAGACATAGAGGATGCCGCGACCGTTGCGGTCGTAGTCGATCTGCTCGTCGGCAATTACCTCGTGCAGCACGCTCTGCGAATAGACGGCAAGCCGATGCTTGAGCAGCGTGTTGCGCCTGGCCTTCTCGGCCGTGCATTCCATCAGGAACAGCCATGACCAGCTGTAAAGCCTCGGATCGGCCGACAGCTTGAAGCGCAGCGCCTGATCCTTCAGCACCAGCGATTTCAACAGGACCAATGGCGCCCTGGGCGACGACCAGACGAAGGAATGTCCCGGCGCAATCATGCCGGCATTGCCCCAGCTGGTCTCGGCGGCGACTTGGCTCTGGCGCTCGAGGACGACCACCTCGTGCCCGTCCTTCTGCAGCTGATAGGCAGTGGTGACGCCGACAACGCCGCCACCCAACACGATCACGCGCATCACGCCTCCGGAGATCGCATGTTGGCAGGCAGTTTAGTCGGTGGATTGCGGTCTGCAATGGCACAGGCACCGAGATGTCGGCGGGACAGCGCCCCTCTCTGGCCTGTCGGCCATCTCCCCCCTCAAGGGGCAGATCAGGTGTCACGGCGGCTTTCGCAAATTACCGGCGTTGCAGCAAGGGTGAGGCGATGAAACAGCCAATCTCCCCCCTCCTGGGGGAGATGTCCGGCAGGACAGAGGGGGGCGCGAAGGATCACAACGATTGATCCTCGAAGGCACTCACCCCCGCAACGCCTGCTCCAGATCCACGATCAGATCATCGCCATCCTCGATACCGGCCGACAGCCGCACCAGCGAATCCGATATCCCGATCGCCCCGCGCTTTTCCGCGGGGATCGAGCCGTGCGTCATCAGCGCCGGATGCTCGATCAGGCTTTCGACGCCGCCGAGGCTTTCGGCGAGCGTGAAAAGCTGCGTGCGTTCGAGGAAGCGTTTGGTACCGGCGAGGTCGAGGTCGAGGTCGGCCGAGATCATGCCGCCGAAGGCGTGCATCTGGCGCTTGGCGATCTCGTGCTGCGGGTGGCTCGCCAGCCCGGGGTAGATGACGCGGCGCACGTCCTTGCGGGCTTCCAGCCACTGCGCGATCTTCAGGCCGTTGGCGGAATGGCGCTGCATCCGAAGCGCCAAGGTCTTGATACCGCGCAGCGCCAGAAAACTGTCGAACGGGCCGGAAATGGCGCCGATGGCGTTCTGCAGGAACTTCAGCCGATCGGCGAGGTCCTTGTTGTCGCCGACGACCGCGACGCCGCCGACCATGTCGGAATGGCCGTTCAAGTATTTCGTCGTCGAGTGGACGACGATGTCGATGCCGAGCTCCAGCGGCCGCTGGATGTAGGGGCTGGCAAAAGTGTTGTCGGCGACAGTCAGCAGGCCTTTGCGCCTGGCCAGCGCCGCCAGGCCTTCGAGGTCGACGACGCGCAGCAGCGGATTGGTCGGCGTCTCGACCCAGAGCAGCTTTGTCTCCGAGCGGATCGCACTCTCGACGGCGGCGAGATCGGTGAAGTCGGCGAAGCTGACCTGCAGGCCGGCGGAACGCTTACGCACCCGCTCCATGAGCCGGAACGAGCCGCCATAGATGTCGTCGGTGGCCACCACATGGGCGCCGGCGTCGAAAAGCTCCAGCACCGTGGCTATCGCGGCCAGGCCTGAGGCGAAGGCGAAGGCCGCGGTGCCGCTTTCGAGGTCGGCGACGGCCCGTTCGAAGGCGAAGCGCGTCGGGTTCTGGCTGCGAGCATACTCAAAACCCTTGTGCACGCCGGGTGACTGCTGGCCATAGGTGGAGGTGGCGTAGATCGGCACCATCACCGCGCCGGTCAGCGGATCGTGGCTCTGGCCGCCATGGATGGTGCGAGTGGAAAAGGCCAGGCGGTTCTTGCCGTTCGAAGTCATTTTGCGCGACGCCTCAGATGGTTGATCAGGTCGATACGGGTGATCAGGCCGATGAATTCGTCGCCCTCGAAGACGATGGCGACCTCGTTGCGGTCGAAGACGGGGAGCAGCGCGTCGAGCGTCTGGCTGGCCTGCAGCGTGTGCAGGTTCGAGGTCATGGCCGTGCGCACCGGGGCGTTGAAGCGATCCCAGCGGCCGTCATAGGGGCCGTCGACCTTGGCCAGGATATCGCTCTCGTCGACGATGCCGACGAGCTTGCCGTCATCCAGCACCGGTAGCTGCGAGACATCGGAGCGGCGCATGCGGCCATAGGCGTTGAGCAGGGTTTCCTCGGGGCCAACGGTCACGATGTCACCAGTGCGCGGCGAGCGCATGACGAGGTCGCGCAGGTCGCCGTGCTGCTCTTGGTCGGCCAAGCCCTGCTCGGCGAGCCAGATGTCGTCGAAGACCTTCGACAGATATTTGTTGCCGCTGTCGCAGACGAGGGTGACCACGCGTTTGGCCGTCGTCTGATCGCGGCAGTAACGCAGTGCCGCCGACAGAAGCGTGCCGGAGGACGAGCCGGCCAGGATGCCTTCCTTGGACAGCAGGTCGCGCACCGCCAGCATGCTCTGCTTGTCGGGGATGGAATAGGCTTTCTTGACCAGCGACAGATCGGCATTGGGCGGCACGAAATCCTCGCCGATGCCTTCGACGGTCCAGCTGCCGGCCTCTGTCATCTTGCCGGTCTTGATCAACGGCGCCAGCACCGAGCCGACCGGATCGGCAAGCACCATCTCGGTCTTCGGCGAATGCTTCGCGAAAAAGCGGCCGACACCGGTGAGCGTGCCGCCGGAACCGACGCCGACCACCACCGCGTCGACATCGCCTTCGAGTTGCGAAAAGATTTCCGGGCCGGTGGTGCTTTCGTGCGCCAGCGGATTGGCGGGATTGGCGAACTGGTTGGCATAGAAGGCGCCGGGAATTTCGGCGGCGATCTTCTCGGCCATGTCCTGGTAATATTCGGGATGGCCCTTGCCGACATCGGAGCGGGTCATGCGCACCTCGGCGCCCAGAGCGCGCAGATGCTGGATCTTCTCGCGCGACATCTTGTCGGGCACGACGAGGATGATGCGGTAGCCCTTGGGAATGCCGACCTGGGCGAGGCCGAGGCCGGTGTTGCCGGCGGTGGCCTCGACGATGGTGCCGCCGCGCTTCAGCCTGCCATCCTTCTCGGCGGCCGCGATCATCGACAGCGCGATGCGGTCCTTGATCGAGCCACCGGGATTCTGGCTCTCGAGCTTGATGAACAGCCGGCACTTGCCGGTATCGAATTTGGTGAGCTCGACCACCGGCGTCTGGCCGATCAGGTCGAGCACGGAGGCGTAAGGCGGACGCAACCGCGACAAAGCGCTTTCCGCGCCGTCCGGCGCCGCTTTCCTGTGCACGCTCATCTCGGGCCCTCCATGGGAAGCAGTTCCGACGGGATCGGCCGTCACCAGTCTGCGCATAATGCCGCCGAACGCCATGCCGGGTTCGCAGATCACACGCTGTTGTCTTTTCCAGCCCTTTTCATCCGGAAAGAAGATAGATCGTGCCATTCCGGCGACGAGTGGCGGAATGGAATTTCACGGGCGGCGCAGCACACCGCCTCTAAATGTTGAAAGCCGGCGGGACAGCGCCCCCTCTGTCCTGCCGGACATCTCCGCCACAAGGGGGAGATTGGAGCTCGACCCTTGGCGCCCTTGCTTGCAAATGTTGGCGATTGGCGAAAGCCGACGCGACATCTGATCTCCCCACCTGTGGGGGAGATGGCCGGCAGGCCAGAGGGGGGCGCCGTAGAGCGCCGACCTCAGCAGAAATTTCACCCCAGCAACTGCTTGCTGAGCTTCGCGCGTTGCGCGCGGATGTCGGGATGGCGTCGATCTCGAAGAGGTGCCCGGCGTCAGCGGTCCGACGGCGGGAGTCTGCGCGCGTCGCTTCGACCGTCCAACCGGACGCGCGGCGCCATCTTGCCGGTCGGATCAAACGCGCGGGTGGTTTGCCCAACGGAGGCCGATCAGCGCCAGTAAATTCCTGATCAGTCGCATCGGCGAGATCCCCGCGCAAAGTCGATCCTTCACCGGAATGCGCGCGCAGTAAAGGAGCAGAAGGAAGCGAAGCAATCGCTTCCGCTTTTACTTGCGCCCCGAGGGCCGCTCCTACTCGGGACTTCCTGCAAAACCGGGTCGGTCTCCATGAAGAATACGCTGGCGCTCGCGGAAGATGTCATGACAAACTGTTTCGCGGCGACTCCAAACGTGTGCCTTTGCCATGGAACCGCCAGATGCTTGCCGCATTTCATGCCTCATTCGGCACTTACGGCGGGTTGTCTATAACGGAGCCCACCCCTAAAAGATGAATAAAACCAACCGCACCGCGCTTGTCGCGGCAACGATCGCGGCTGGCCTGATGGCTGGCGCCTCTTCCGCCTCTTCAGCCGCCGCACAATGCGGCCGCGCTTCCTGGTACGCGCTGCATTCCAGAACCGCCTCCGGCGAGCGCATGAACCCCGCCGCGCTGACTGCAGCGCACCGCAGCTTGCCGTTCGGAACCAAGCTCAGGGTCACCAACAAGAACAACGGCCGCAGCGTCGTCGTGCGCATCAACGATCGCGGCCCGTTCGTCCGGGGCCGCGTGCTCGACCTCTCCCGCGGCGCCGCCACCCAGCTCGGCTTCATCGGCTCGGGCCACACCGCAGTCTGCATGGCGCGCGTTTAAGATGTCGATGTCCGGCAAGAGGGAGCCGGACATATTTCCTACACATTGCGGCAGCGCACAGTGAGCCGGCTCCGCCATACGTGACGAGTTTTCAACAGTTTGGACCAAAGCAGCATTCGTCACGGCAATTGACGTATTGCATCGCAACAATATCTTGTTAACCTCACTGCGAGACATTCAAGGCTCGGCGCTGCTCGTCGGCCCTTTGGTCGTCAGGCAGCAGCGGGGTTCTTGATGTTCTACCAGCTCTACGAACTGAACCATGCGGCGCTGCAGCCCGCCCGCCTTTACGCAGATGCGGTGCGGTTCTTCTATTCCAACCCGCTCAATCCGGTTTCGCATACGGCGCTCGGACGCTCGGTCGCGGCAGCCGCGGAACTCTTCGAGCGCACGACGCGCCGCTACGGCAAGCCTGAATTCGGCCTGACCAAGGCGGTGGTCGACTGGAAGAGCGTCGACGTCGCCGAACGAACCGTGTGGTCGAAGCCGTTCTGCAACCTCGTCCGCTTCGAGCGCCAGCTTCCCGCGGGCCGCAAGCCCGATCCGAAGCTACTGATCGTGGCGCCGATGTCCGGCCATTATGCGACGCTGCTGCGCGGCACGGTCGAGGCGATGCTTCCTCACGCCGACGTGCACATCACCGACTGGGTCGACGCCCGCATGGTCCCGCTGTCGCAGGGCAGCTTCGATCTCGACGACTATATCGACTATGTCATCGAGATGTTCCACGCGCTTGGTCCCGATACCCATGTGATGGCAGTCTGCCAGCCCTCGGTGCCGGTGCTGGCGGCGGTGGCGCTGATGGAAAAGCGCGGCGACCCCTTCGTGCCGTCAACCATGACGCTGATGGGCGGGCCGATCGATACCCGCCGCAATCCGACCGCGGTCAATCTGCTCGCCGGGGAAAAGGGCACCGACTGGTTTCGCGAGAACGTCATCATGCAGGCGCCCTGGCCGGTGCCCGGATTCGGCCGCGATGTCTATCCCGGCTTCCTGCAGCTTTCGGGCTTCATGAGCATGAATCTCGATCGCCACATCATCGCCCACAAGGACTTCTTCATGCACCTTGTGAAAAACGACGGCGACAGCGCCGAGAAGCACCGTGACTTCTATGACGAATATCTGGCGGTGATGGACCTGACGGCGGAGTTCTACCTGCAGACGGTCGATACGGTGTTCGTCCGCCACGCCTTGCCGAAGGGCGAGATGACGCATCGCGGCGAGGCCGTCGATCCCCAGGCGATCCGCAACGTCGCGCTGTTCACCGTCGAGGGCGAGAACGACGACATTTCCGGGCTCGGCCAGACCCAGGCCGCGCATGAGCTTTGCGTGAACATTCCGGCCGACCGGCAGGCCCACTACGTGCAGCCGGCCGTCGGCCATTACGGCGTCTTCAACGGCTCGCGGTTCCGGTCGGAGATCGTGCCGCGCATTCTGGACTTCATCTCCAGCTACGGCCGCCAGACCCGCCTGGCGGCGAAGCCGAAGCTGGTCCGTTCCGCCAAGAGCTGAGCGGGAAGCGGACGCGGCTCGGCGCCGCTCAAAGCGCGTGACCTTTCCGTGCAACCAATGTTCAGGGCTGACCGGCGTCCCGACGCCGCTGTTGCCAAACTGCCGCTATGCGGGCCTGGCGGGTAACCATGCCACCAAACTAGCCGTTGTCTTCAATTGACACGGACTGTAAATCCCCCTTAACGTTTCGTTAATAAACAAGGGCGGACCCCGGGGGACAATGACTTCCTCACCGATGGCGCGGATGCTGCGTTTGTGTGCAGTCGCAGGGCTGGCGATCTCGGCCCACTGGGCGGTTCCGGCATGGGCTGCCGGCGCTATGACCACCGGCGGCCTGACCTCGCAGCCGATCGGACATTATGATTTCTGCAAGACGCATCCGAGCGAATGCAACATTCGCCCGGCCAATCTCGCGCCGGCCAAGCTGACCGATGCTCTGTGGCGCAAGCTGATCAACGTGACCGCCAGGGTCAACGCCGCCGTCAAGCCGATGAGCGATCTCGACAATTACGGCAAGGACGAGGTCTGGACCTATCCGGACAACGGCTTTGGCGACTGCGAGGACTACGTGCTGGAGAAGCGGCGCCAGCTCTACCGCATGGGCATCTCGCTTGCGGATCTCTTGATCACCGTAGTGCGCAAGCCCGACGGCGAAGGCCATTCCGTGCTGACGGTGCGCACCGACAAGGGTGACTACATACTCGACAATTTGACCGACAAGGTCCAAGCCTGGGACGAGACCGGCTACCGTTATCTCAAGCGCCAGGCGATCGACAACACCGGCCGCTGGGTGTCGATCCGCGATGGCCAGCAGCTGCTGGTCGGCTCGGTGCAGTAGATCTCGGGACCTACCTTCTCAGCGCCGCACGAATCGACGCGCTGAGGCGGCGCAGCTCCGCCTCGTCCAGCTTCTCGATGCTCTCGGCCAGAAGATTGGCCAGTTCGGTCGCGGCCGGCGACAGGCCCGACGTATCGATCCTGACCCGTGGATGCGAGGTTTCGGCGAGGCGGGCAAGGTCCTCGGCGTCGTCCCAGATGATGTTGAAATAGCCGATGATCTTCTGGATCAGCGTCCAGGTCGGCGCGCCGCGGCGGCCATGCTCGAGCGCCGACAGATAGGCGGCGCTGACGCCGATGGCCTGCGCCATCGCCTTCTGGCTGACGCCGCGCTCGGCGCGCAGCGCCCTTAGCCTTTCGCCGAACGGGGTCACAGTTGCGTCCTCATGGCCGGCATCCTCATGCGCGCGTCCGCCTGAGCCGCACATAGAGCGCGCCCGAGCCGCCATGGTTGCGGGCGGCGTGATCGTGGCTCGAGACCAGGTGCCGGAAAGCCGGGGTCGACAGCCAGTGCGGCACCGAGCGGCGCAGGATGCCGTCGCCGCCGGACGATGAGCCCTTGCCGGTGATGACCAGCACATAGCGGATGCCGCCGGCATGGGCGCGGTGCAGGAAGGTGAGGAGCAGCGAATAGGCCTCGTCCTGCGTCATGCCGTGCAGATCGACTCTGCCCTCGATCGGCAGCCGGCCTTTTTTCAGTTTCTCGTGCGTCTGGTCGTCAAGCGAATGCGCGACGTGCTGCGGCTTCGGCTTGGCGGCAGCGGTGGGAACGCCGTTGGCCGGCGTAGGCGCCGGCGCCGGCGTCGGCTCGACAATATCGGGAATCTCGACCGCGGCCTTGCCTTTGAGGGGCCGCGTCGTGCGCGCCACCAGGTTCCAGAGGATGCGATCGTCGTCGCTCAGCGTGTCGTGGCGGCGGTTCACGCGTGCCCCCTATCGAACAGCCCGCGCGGGACCAGCGCATAAAAGTCGGCGACGTTGCGCACGACGCCGGCGATCTCGCCCGCGGCATCGCCCGAGCCGGCGAAGAGATCGCCTCGCGCCGCTCCGGTGATGGCCGAGCCGGTGTCCTGCGCGATCATCAGCCGCCGGAACGGTTTTCCGCCGAAAGCGGTGAGCGTCGGCGCAACAATATAGAAGGGCGTGCCGAAGGTGTGCAGCAGCCGGTCGACGGCGACCGAGCGGCCGGGCGTCAGCGGCACCTTGGCGGCGGCAATGGGACCCAGCTCCGGGTCGTCGACCGGCGCCTCACGAAAGAAGATGTAGGAGCGGTTCTGCCAGAGGATCTCGTCGACCCGCTCAGGATGCGCCTTGAACCAGGCGCGGATCGACTGCATCGTCACTTTTTCCAGCGGGATTTCGCCGGTCTCGCTCAAGATCCTGCCCGGCCCGGTGAAGCGCTGGCCGGATTTTGCGGCATAGGTGACGCGGCAGAGCCGACCATCGGCCATCTTCAGCCGAGCCGCTCCCTGCACATGGATGAAGAAGGCATCGACCTTGTCGGCGAGCCAGGCAATCTCGAGGTTCCGCCCGGACAGCGCGCCGCGCTCGATGGCGCCGCGATCGAAATATTCGACCGGACCTGTCATCGTCGCGCGCGCGAAGGCGAGATAGGGATCCATTCCGAGGGGGCGATTTTTATCGTCGATGTCGACCAGATCGGCGGGACGGGAGAGCAGCGGCACCGTGAACCGCTCCGTCCTCACCGGCGAGGCCTCGACCTCGGGCTCGTAGAAGCCGGTGACGAGGCCGGCGCCGCCGCTTTCGGCCGCCACCAAAGCCGGAGCGAAATGGCGCTCGAAGAAGGACCGCGCATCCGACCGGTTCGCCGGCGAAACGGAGCGCGCCTCAGTATAGGCCTCGGCGAAAGCGGCGAACGCGACGCCGAGCGAACCTGTTCGATAGGGCTTGGTCAGTACGTGGAAAGCCGAACGTTTGAACGCCGCGAAGGCGGCGAGGTGATCATCCTCGTCCCAGCCGGGCAGGTCGCCGAAGGATTTTTCCTTGAATGCCGAAGACAGCGACATGACAGCCGCCACTAGAGCCGGATGATTTCAGGCCGGATCGACCTGAAATCTGAATCCGGCTCCAAATTAAAGAGATGGAGCATGATGGCGTCCGAAAACCGCTCCACACTTTTCGGCATCATGCTCTAGGTCAATCTTCTTCTTCCGTGGCGACCAGCTTCCAGTTCGGATCACGCGACCGGGTATCGCGGAAGAAGGTCCAGACGTCCTTGACCTCGGCGACTTTTTCCGGATCGCCGTCGATGACGGCGCCGACCTTGTCGCGGGTCGCCGAGATCAGCTCGCTGACAATGCGCAGCGTGATATGCGCCTCGGTGCCCTTCATCTCGGCGGCGACGACATCGACCTTGTCGATGCCGACGAAGGAAGACTGGATCTTTTCCGCTTTCGCCTCGCGCTCGCCGATCGCGGCGACGAAGCTGTCATAGACCTCGCGCGACAACAGGTTCTTCAGCGTTTTGCGGTCGCCGTCGGCAAAGGCCATGACGATCATCTCGTAGGCCATCTTGGCGCCGTCGATAAAGGTCTTGGGATCGAAGGACGGATCGTTGTCCTTGATCGCGCGCAGGCCTTTGTTGAGATCGCTGTCCGGCTTGGCGAAAGCGTCGATCGCGGCATAGGTCTCCGCCGCCGGTTCCCCCGGCATGCGCTTGCGCGGCAGCGACACCACATTCTCGGACTTCTGCGCCGCATCCTGCTCGCGCGTGCGGCTTGCCGAATAAGGATCGAAGGGCGGGCGTTCGTTTCCGGTGCGACGGCCCAGCACGTTGCGAAGCTGGAAGAAGATCACAACCGCCGCAATCAAAAAGAAAATCGTGCCGAAGTCGAAGAAACCCATATCTTCCGCCAATTCGATCCCTGTCCAGGCCGGACCACCAGAGCCCCTAGAATGGCGGCGGTCGCATAGCGTTCATTACCCAAAGCATATAGAACGGCGGGCGCAATCATTCAAATCAAAGCCAGCCATACCTATCTAAAGGTCCTAGTGCCAGCGGCGATTTCCCGCGAGGCCCGCAAAAGAAGAAAGCGACCGGTCTTAATTTGCGCATTTCGTTCATTCCCCTGTTCCTGCTCCTGCTGCCGCTTCTGGAGATCGCCGGCTTCGTCATCGTCGGCCGCGAAGTCGGCGCTTTGGCGACGATTGGGCTCGTCATCCTCTCCACCATTGCCGGCAGCCTGCTGCTTCGGCACCAGGGTTTCGGCGTGATGGCGCGGGTGCGGACGGAAATGGATGCCGGGCGCGATCCAAGCCGCCAACTCGCGCATGGCGCGATGATCGTGCTGGCGGCACTCCTGCTCATCATTCCGGGCTTCATCACCGACATTATCGCCATCCTGCTGCTCCTGCCGCCGGTGCGCGATCTTGCCTGGCGCCTGCTCAAGAACCGCATCGTGATGGCGACCAGCTTCGGCAGCGGCTTTTCGGCCCGCCGCCGCGACAGGGTCATCGATCTCGATGGCAGCGACTTTTCGCGCCAGGACGACTACAAGCGCGGGCCGGATCACAATTCCCCTTGGCGGCGGCTGAAAGACGACTAGCTCTCTTCAGGGTCCGCTCGAATAGCTGTCTCATGCGCGCCGTCGCCCCGAAACGGCTGCGCAGTTTCAGGCGGCGCGCAAAACTTGTCTTGTCCTGCCGAGCATGATAGCGAACCCCCGATTTCAATCCGGTCAGCAATGCTGCCCAGGCAAAAGGACAAGGCTCATGGCCAGCAATGATGATGCCGCGGCGGGCGCCGCCAACGGCAACGGCAAACAGGAACAGCCCTCGCTCAACGTGCTTGCGCAATATGTGAAGGACCTGTCGTTCGAAAGCCCCGGCGCGCCGAATTCGCTGCGCGGCCGCGACAAGGCTCCTGGCATCGCCATCAATGTCAACGTCAACGCCAATCCGCTTTCGGACAAGCAGTTCGACGTCAATCTCACATTGAATGCCAAGGCCTCCTTCGACCAGGAAGTGCTGTTCAACGTCGAACTGGTCTATGGCGGCGTCTTCGCCATCAGCGGCTTCCCGCAGGAGCACATGCTGCCGATCCTGTTCATCGAATGCCCGCGGCTGCTCTTCCCCTTCGCCCGCCAGATCATCGCGGACGCCACCCGCAACGGCGGCTTCCCGCCGCTGATGCTCGACCCGATCGATTTCGCGCAGATGTTCCAGCAGCGCATCGCCGAGGACCAGGCCGCCAGCAAGGTCCAGGTGAGCTGAGGCGGCGGGCCACCCATCGTATCGGGAGCCCGGCTTCGCGCCGGGCTTTTGTTGGGGCGTCTGAAATTAGCGACGGCATTCGTTAGGTCGTCATTCTGGGGCGGAGCAAGGAGCGGAGCGACGCGCGCAGACCCCAGCATCCATGCCTGACTCTAAGGCGTTGCGGCGGTTACAGAATTTTGCGCCGTTGCACTCTGCGCAAGGGTCACGGCATGGATACTCGGGTCAAGCCCGAGTATGACGAGGGATGGGCGGTTCGGCTAATCGCGTCGGTTGCCGCCGGGAGCGCCCCGGCTCAACCCGCAGACGCCACCTTCAGCCATAGCGCCTTTTCGCCGAGCGTGCCGACAAGCCCGGCATGCGCCGCCCGATCCGCCTCGGTGAGGCGCGGCGGCAGCGCGATCGGCCTCGCGCCGATCGAGATGTCGATATCGGCGACTTCGCCGCTACCGTTCATCTGCACGGCCACGGTTTCCAGGACCAGCGCCGCCTGTTTGCCGCCGATGAGCTCGATATAGACCTCGGCCAGCAATTCGGAGTCGAGAAGGGCGCCGTGCTTGGTGCGGCGGGTGTTGTCGATGCCGTAGCGGCGGCAAAGCGCGTCCAGCGAGTTCGGACCCATCGGATGCTTGCGGCGCGCGATCGCCAGCGTGTCGACGATGCGGCCGGGATCGATGGCCGGATGACCGAGTCGGCTGTATTCGAGGTTGAGGAAGCCAAGGTCGAACATGGCGTTGTGGGCGATCAGCTTGGCGCCGTCGGTGAAGGCCAGCCATTCCTCGGCGATTTCGGCGAAGGTCGGCTTGCCGGCCAGATCGGCCGCGCTGATGCCGTGCACGGCCTGCGCCTCGGCGTGAATGGCGCGGCCTTGCGGATTGATGAACTTGTGGAAGGTGCGGCCGGTCGGGAAACGGTTGACCAGCTCGACGCCGCCGAGCTCGATGATGCGGTCGTCGCGCAAATCGAGGCCGGTGGTTTCGGTATCGAAGATGATCTCACGCATTCGAATCAATCCGCTCTAAAGAGCAGAATCACAAACCGGAACAAAATGGCAATGGGGACTGCTGACAGCGGCCGTCAGGAAGCGTTTTTGCCGGACTTATCCCCGGTCAATTCGCTGACGATGGCTGCCACCGCCGCACGTGCGGCATCAAAACCCTGGCCGGTGTCGACGATGAAATCCGCCTGACGGCGTTTCTCGGCGTCAGGCACCTGCTTGGCGAGGATGGAAGCGAATTTATCTTCGCTCATCCCGGGCCTGGCGAGCACGCGGGCGCGCTGGATCTCGGCCGGCGCGGTGACGACCACGACCTTGTCGACGCGATTGCGGCCGCCGGTCTCGAACAGCAGCGGAATGTCGAGCACCGCAATCGGCGCCCCGGCCGCACGATGCCGAGCCAAAAATCCATCGGCGTCGGCCCGTACCAGCGGATGGATGATCGCCTCCAGCTTTTTCAGCGCGGCGGGATCGCCCAGCACTGTCTCGGCCAGCCTTGCGCGATCGACCACGCCCGCTTTTGTCGTGCCGGGAAAGGCTCGTTCGACCAGGGGTGCTGCCTTGCCGGCATAGAGGCGATGCACGGTCTCGTCGGAATCATGCACCGGAACGCCGGCCTCGGCGAACATCTTTGCCGTGGTCGACTTGCCCATGCCGATCGATCCGGTGAGGCCGAGCACGATCATGTCAATGCGCTTCGATGTCGGCGACGATCATGCGCCGCAATTGCGGCGTCACCTCAGGCCGCTTGCCGAACCAGCGCTCGAAGCCGGGCACGGCCTGGTGCAGCAGCATGCCGAGGCCATCGACCGTCTTCAGGCCGCGCGCCCTGGCGGCAGCAAGCAGCGGCGTCTCCAGCGGCACATAGACGATGTCGGTGACGATGGCGTGGCCGGGCAGACCGGCCGGATCGGCGGCGAGGGTCTCGTTGCCATGCATGCCGAGCGCGGTGGTGTTGATGAGCAGGCCGGCGTCGGAAAGCAATTCGCCGACCGCGCCGGCGCCATGCGCCGAAACCCCGGCGCCGAACCGGTCGGCGAGTTCCTCAGCCCTTGCCAGCGTACGGTTGACGATGCGGATGTCGTTGAGACCTCGGTCCTTCAGGGCGTAGATGACGGCGCGGGAGGCACCGCCCGCGCCCAACACCACGGCCGGACCATTCGCCGCCCAGCCGGGGGCATGTTCATCGAGATTGCCGGCAAAGCCGAGAGCGTCGGTATTGCCGCCCCACAGCACGCCGTCTTCCAGCCACAGCGTGTTGACCGCGCCGATGGCTTCGGCGGCCTCGTCGCGGCGTTCGACCAAGGCGAAGGCTGCTTCCTTGTGCGGGATGGTGACATTGCCGCCGCGATAGCCATTCTCGCCGAGTGATTTCATGAATGCTGCGAAATCCTCCGGCCGAACGTCGATCGCTTGGTAGCTGCCGTCGATGCCGTATTCCTCCAGCCAGTAGCGGTGGATCTTGGGCGAGCGGGAATGCGCGATCGGGTGGCCGGTGACGAAGGCCCGCTTCTCAACCATCGATCGCTCCCAATGCGCGCAGCTCCTTCAGCACCGGCAACAGCGGCAGGCCGACGATGGTGAAATAGTCGCCCTCGATCCTTTCGAAGAGCTGGATGCCCTCGCCCTCGATCTGGTAGGCGCCGACACTCGCCAGCGCCTTGGCGCCGACGCGCGCCAGGTGGCGGCCGATGAAGGCGGGATCGAGCTTGCGCATGGTGAGGCTGGCGATGCCGACATGGCGCCACAGCACTTCGCCATCGCGGCAGAGCACGGCGGCGCTGTTCAGCTGATGGGTCTTGCCCGACAAGGCCAGGAGATGCCTCCGCGCCCCTTCCATATCGGCCGGCTTGTGGAAGATTTCGTCGCCAAGCGACAGCGTCTGGTCGCAACCGAGCACCAGCGCGCCCGGCCGGCGCTCGCTGACCTCGGTCGCCTTGGCTTCGGCAAGGATCGAAGCGACATCCTCGGGAGACACGCCGCTGTCCTGCAAGGGCGCCTCGAGCGCGCGCTCGTCGACGTCTGCCGGCACCGCCTCGATGTCGAGCCCGGCATTGATAAGCATTGCCTTGCGGAACGGGCTGCCCGAAGCGAGGACGATTTTGCCGGCCATACTGGTTCACCAACGGTTGCGATCCGTCCAGCGCCCGTCATCCATCTCGGCGCTATGCGCCGAGCCACCTTCTCTCAGGACGGAATGCTCACTTATATCGCCTGCCCTAGCGCGTCTTTCCCCTCAGAGCAACGATGGCCGCCGCGGTTTCCTCGATCGAGCGCCGGCTGACGTCGATCATCGGCCAGCCATGCCTGGTGCAGAGCTGACGCGCATAGGCGAGCTCCTCGGCGATGGCGGCGCGGTCGACATAGTCGGTCGGCACGTAGTTGTTGCTGTTGCCGAGGATGCGGTTCTGGCGGACATGCGAGATGCGCTCGGCCGTGGCGACGAGGCCGACGATCAGCGGCGTCCTGGCGTTAATCAGGCTGTCCGGCAGCGGCACGCCGAGCACGATCGGAATGTTGGCGGTCTTGATGCCGCGATTGGCGAGATAGATGCTGGTCGGCGTCTTGGAGGTGCGCGAGATGCCGATCAGCACGACATCGGCATCGTCCATGTTGGCCGGCAACTGGCCGTCGTCGTGTTCCATGGTGAAGTTCAGCGCATCGATGCGGCGGAAATATTCGGCGTCGAGCACATGCTGGGCGCCGACGCGCCGGCCGGCCGGCGTGCCGAGATAGGACTGGAAGACGCTGAGCACGGGCTCCAGCACCGAAACGCAGGGCAGGCCCATGGCGGCGCAGCGCTCGTCGATGCTGCGCGCGAGCTTCTGGTCGACGACGGTGTAGAGAATGATGCCGGGCTCCTCCTCGATATCCTCGAACACCTTGGCGACCTGCTTTTCCGTGCGGATCAGCGGATAGATGTGCTCGATGGCGCGCGCGTCCTTATATTGCGCGGAGGCGGCGCGGCCTGCCGCCAGCAGCGTCTCGCCGGTGGCGTCGGAAATCAGATGCAGATGGAAGAAGCTCTGGGGTTTGTTCACAAGAGTTGGTTCCAGACTGTGGGCAGATGTGGACAAGGTTGGACAGAAAGGTCGTGACGTCGAAGGCGACTGTATCAGATGCCACCTTGTCCACAATTCGCCCCGCTGTAGGCTTTGTCGGGGCGCTGGGGACAAAACCGGGGATCAACTTTTCTTGGCCGATATCATCCACAGCTCGAGGTCCGCAGCAGAAGAGCCAAGGCGCTGACTCGAAAGCCTGAATCCAGTTCGTCCCCAGATCGCTCCAAATTGAGAAAGCGGCTGCGCGACAATATGCTGACTGGCCTTTTCGAGCGGCAGGCGGGACAGGTCGCAACCACCACAACCAACAGACTCTTAGAATCAGAAGACTCTTTTAAAATAGATATTTGATTTAAGAGACCTGGAGAGGGCGAGCACTGGATGGCTGGGAAACGGATCATGCTGGACGTCCTCAAGGGCGAGACGGTTTCACCGCCGCCGCTCTGGATGATGCGTCAGGCAGGGCGTTATCTGCCGGAGTATCGCGAGACCCGGAAGCGGGCCGGTTCTTTCCTCGATCTCTGCTATGACCCGGATCTTGCCGTCGAGGTGACGCTGCAGCCGATCGAGCGCTTCGGCTTCGATGCTTCGATCCTGTTCTCCGATATCCTGGTTGTGCCCGATGCGCTGGGACGAGATGTCCGCTTCGAAGAGGGATACGGGCCGATCCTCAAGCCGATTGCGGCGGCCGAAATCGAGGCCCTGGACGGCGAAACGTTTCACGTGAATCTCGAACCGGTCTACGAAACGGTCCGCCGTCTGCGTGCGAAGCTTCCGGTGGAAACGACCTTGATCGGCTTCTGCGGCGCGCCGTGGACGGTGGCGACCTATATGATTGCCGGCCGCGGCACGCCGGACCAGGGACCGGCCAGGCTTTTCGCCTATCGCGAGCCGGAGGCCCTTGCGCGGCTCCTGAAGATACTGGCCGATCATTCGGCCGCCTATCTCATCCGCCAGATCGAGGCCGGCGCCGATGTGGTGCAGATTTTCGACTCCTGGTCGGGTGTTCTCGATGAAGCGTCCTTTGAGGCGTTTTGCATCGAGCCCGTTGCCGAGATTGTCCGGCAAGTGAAGGCCGCGCGTCCGGATGTTCCGGTGATCGGGTTCCCCAAGGGCGCCGGCGAGCGCTATCGCGATTACAGGAAGAAGACCGGGATCACCGGTCTCGGGATCGACTGGACCGTGCCGCTGTCGATGGCGCAGGAATTGCAACGCGAAGGCGCGGTGCAGGGCAATCTCGATCCGCTTCGCCTGGTTGCCGGCGGCAGGGCGCTGGCCGACGGCGTCGATGCCATCCTTAGCACGCTGGGCAACGGGCCGCTGATCTTCAATCTCGGCCACGGCATCACGCCGGAAACGCCGGTGGCGCATGTCGAGGCCATGGTGAAAATGGTGCGGAGCCATCGATGACCGAGACGACCAACGAGAACAGCGCCGGCCAGGCGATGAAGCGCATGTTGATCGGCATCGTCCTGCTGGTCGTCCTGACCGCCCTGCTCTTCCTTGTGGCCCCGGACAGCTTCTATCCCTGGGCGAAGGCAATCCATGTGATTGCCGTCATCGCCTGGATGGCTGGGATGCTCTATCTGCCCCGGCTCTTCGTCTATCATGTCGACGCCGAGAAAGGCTCCGTGCAGTCCGAGACCTTCAAGGTGATGGAGCGCCGGCTGCTGCGCGCCATCATCAACCCGGCGATGACCGTGACCTGGGTGTTCGGGCTTTGGCTCGCCTGGAAGGGCTTCGGTTTCCAGGGCGGCTGGCTGCACGCCAAGATCCTCGCCGTGCTGCTGCTTTCGGGTCTGCATGGCTATCTCGCCGGCGCGGTGAGAAAATTTGCCGAGGACAAGAACGAAAAGCCGGCGAGGCACTGGCGGATCGTCAATGAACTCCCCACATTGCTGATGATCGTCATCGTCATCCTGGTCATCGTGAAGCCGTTCTGAGGCTTCCCCACACCCGGCAAAAGGCGGCTTGCTCTTTCAGGCGACCGACGATAAAAGACGGGTCTTCCTTCCCGTCATGCGCCGCCCCTTTCTCGCTTTCGGCCGCGCCCGGCATTTGTCGCATCCAGCCGATTTTTTCTCCCCAAAGCCTACCCAGAGTCCATCTAATGCAAGAAATGAAACTCGCAGAGTTCAAGAATAAGAAGCCGCCGGAGCTGATCGCTTACGCCGAATCGCTCGAGGTGGAGAACGCCAGCGTCATGCGCAAGCAGGAGCTGATGTTCGCGATCCTGAAGAAGCTCGCCATCCAGGATGTCGAGATCATCGGCGAAGGCGTGGTCGAGGTACTGCAGGACGGTTTCGGCTTCCTGCGCTCGGCCAACGCCAATTACCTGCCAGGTCCCGACGATATCTATATTTCACCGTCGCAGATCAGGCGCTTTTCGCTGAAGACCGGCGACACGGTCGAAGGGCCGATCCGCAGCCCGAAGGAAGGCGAGCGTTATTTCGCGCTGCTCAAGGTCAACACCATCAATTTCGATGATCCGGAGAAGATCCGGCACAAGATCCACTTCGACAATCTGACGCCGCTCTACCCGACCTCGCGGCTGAAGATGGAGGTCGACAATCCCCCGACCAAGGACATCTCGCCGCGTGTGATCGACCTGGTGGCGCCGATCGGCAAGGGCCAGCGCGCGCTGATCAACGCTCAGCCGCGCACCGGTAAGACGGTGCTGTTGCAGAACATCGCGCACTCGATCACCGCCAATCATCCGGAATGCTACCTGATCGTTCTTCTGATCGACGAGCGTCCGGAGGAAGTCACCGACATGCAGCGCTCGGTCAAGGGCGAAGTCATTTCCTCGACATTCGACGAACCGGCAGCGCGCCATGTGCAGGTCGCCGAAATGGTGATCGAGAAGGCCAAGCGCCTGGTCGAGCATGGGCGCGATGTCGTCATCCTGCTCGATTCGATCACCCGCCTCGGACGCGCCTACAACACCGTGGTGCCGTCATCCGGCAAGGTGTTGACCGGCGGTGTCGACGCCAACGCGCTGCAGCGTCCGAAGCGCTTCTTCGGCGCCGCCCGCAACATTGAGGAAGGCGGGTCGCTGACCATCATCGCCACCGCGCTGATCGACACCGGCAGCCGCATGGACGAAGTCATTTTCGAAGAGTTCAAGGGCACCGGTAACTGTGAAATCCAGCTCGACCGCAAGGTGGCCGACAAACGCATCTACCCGGCGATCGACATCCTCAAGTCCGGGACCCGCAAGGAGGACCTTCTGGTGCCGCGTTCGGATCTGCAGAAGATCTTCGTGCTGCGCCGGATCCTTGCGCCGATGGGAACGACCGATGCGATCGAATTCCTCATCGACAAGCTCAAGCAGACCAAGACCAACGCGGATTTCTTCGATTCGATGAATACCTGATCGGGCGCCGAGGGACCGGTCCTTTCTTCGGCATACAAGGCGGAGCAAGGAGCGAGGCGACGCTGCGCAGAACCCTAAGTCCATGCCGTTGTTTTTTGAGCTTTGCGGCGGTGCAGAATTCCGCACCGCCGCATTCGTCGGAAGCGCCGCGACATAGATCCTGGGTCAAACCGAGGAGACGAAGCTGTTTATTCCGGCCGCAACAGCTTCTCCAACTCGCCCGCATCCGTAACCGCCGGCAGGCATGTCTGTCCGCTGCAGAACCAGGCTCCCGGCTTGTCCGTCGGCGGCAGCACGCCGCCCGGCAAAAGCGGTTGATTCGCTTCCGTACCGATGGGCAGTACGACATCGACCCGGCGTGGATCGGAACTTCGATTCGCCACCGGAACAAGGCTTGAGGAATCAAGCTTGTCTATGATGACGAGCTTCAGCGGTTCGAGCGCCAGCGCGCACGCGTTGATGATGCCGGCCTGGCCGTAGGCTTGCTGCGCGGCGCGACCCATGGCGTGTTCGGCTGTCGTCCATGCCTTTGCCCAAAGATGGTGATCGCCGGTAAGGGACGAGAGCCGGACCAGCGCCTCGACGATCTGGCCGGTGGCGGAGGGGATTGCCTCATCGACATCGCCGCGGATACGGATCGGCACATCGACGCTGTCGGACGCCGTCAGATAATAGCCGGTCTTTTCAGGATCCTGATGCCAGCGGTCGAGCCGATCGATGAACTGCCGGGCATGGTCCATATAGGCAGAACTGCCGGTTGCCTCGAACAGCGCGATCGCCGCGTTGGTCATGGCGGCATAGTCGCTCGACAGCGCCGGGAAAAGCTTCTTGTCGCCGAGCATCGAATGCGGCAGGCGGCCGTCCTTGCTGGCTTCGACGATGTGGGCGAAGGCCTTGACGGCGGCGTCCACCCAGTCGGCTCGCCCGACGGAGCGGCCCGCTTCCGCGAGGGCCGCAATCATCAATCCGTTCCAATCGGTAAGCGCCTTGGCGTCGCGGCCGGGCCTGACGCGATTTTCTCTGGCAGCTAGCAATTTCGCCTTCAGCGCTGCGAGCTGAGCGTCATCGCTGATCCCCTGGCGCGGCTGTGCCTCGCTCTGGCGGATGATGGGCTTGCCTTCCCAGCCATGCGGAGCGGCGAGCTCGAAATATTGGAAGAAGCGAGCGGAATCAGCACCGAGTGCGGCTTCAACCTCTTCCCCGCTCCAGGTGTAGAACAACCCCTCCTCGCCTTCGCTGTCGGCATCGAGGCTGGCCGCAAAAGCGCCGCCCTCGACGCGCATTTCCCGCAGCAGCCAGGCCACGGTTTCCTCGATTCGCTTCCGAAACAACTCATTGCCTGTTGCCGCGAAGGCCCAATTGCACATGCGGATGAGCTGGGCGTTGTCGTAAAGCATCTTCTCGAAATGCGGGACCAGCCATTCGGCATCGGTCGAGTAACGGCTGAGACCGCCACCGACATGGTCGTAGATGCCGCCGGCGAGCATTTTTTCCAGGCTGATGAGCACGGCGTCGCGATGGGCGGTCTGGCCGTCGCGCAGCCAGGACAGCCACAGACTGTGCATGAAGGGCGCGTTGGGGAATTTCGGCGCGCCGCGCAAGCCGCCGAGATCGCCGTCGACCATGCCCTCGATGCGGCCGGCGAGATCGGCAAGCGTGCCGCGGTCGAGCACCGCCTTTCCCTTCGCGCCGGCCAGCCGCTGCTCGACATGGGTGGTCAGCGCGTCGGCGCTTTGGCCAAGGCTCTCCTGCTTCTCGCGCCAGGCCTTGTCGACCGCCTCCAGCACCTGGACAAAGCCCGGCCGTCCATAGCGCGCCTCGCGCGGAAAATAGGTGCCGCCCCAGAAAGGCTTACCATCGGGCGTAAGGAACATGGTCAGCGGCCAGCCGCCCTGCTCGCCCATGGCATGGAGTGCCGCCATGTAGATCTGGTCGATATCCGGGCGCTCCTCGCGATCGACCTTGATATTGACGAAGAGGCGGTTCATGACGGCGGCGACGGCATCGTTCTCGAAGCTTTCATGGGCCATGACATGGCACCAGTGGCAGGCGGCATAGCCGATGGACAGCAGGATCGGCCGTCCGAGTTCCTTCGCCTCGGCAAGGGCGTCCGGCGACCAGCCCCGCCAATGCACGGGATTGTCGCTGTGCTGCTGCAGATAGGGGCTGGCCTCTTCGGCAAGCAGGTTTCGCGCGGGCAAGGTCACAATGAGCGGCTCGGCTTGGTTGATGAGCAGGCAATTCCGGGAATGCTACGGCTGACGTCCGGAACGGCGCCTGAAAGAAGATACCTAGGGTGGTTCGGCAGGTCGGGCAAATGGCAACCTCGAAGGAATCTATCGTAGCGCTGTCGAGCGGTCGCCTGCCCGCCGGCATCGCCGTGATCCGCATCTCCGGCCCGAAGACTCGATTCGTACTCGAAACGATTGCCGGCGGCGGTATTAAGGATCGCTTTGCCACTTTGCGCAAGCTGATGGCATCCGACGGTTTGGTCATCGATCACGGGCTTGTCGTGTTCTTTCCCGGACCTAGCAGCTTCACCGGCGAGGACGTTGGCGAGTTCCATGTACACGGCAGCCGCGCCGTTGCGGCAAAAATGCTGGAAACGCTCACCGGCTTTGCCGGCGTCAGACATGCCCAGCCTGGCGAATTCACGCGGCGCGCCTTTCTCAACGGCAAGCTCGATCTGGTCGAGACCGAAGCGCTGGCGGACCTCGTCAATGCCGAGACGGAGGCGCAGCGACGCTTTGCCGTGCGTAACGCCGAGGGCGCGCAGAGCGAGCTCTATTCGGGGTGGCGCCGGCGGTTGATCCATGCCCGGGCAATGATCGAGGCGGAAATCGACTTCGCCGACGAGGAGGATGTGCCGGGTTCGGTCTCGAAGGCGGTCTGGACCGATGTGGCGGCGATGGCCGACGAGATCGAACGCCATATTCAGGGGTTCAAGTCGGCCGAGATCATTCGCGATGGCTTCGAGGTCGTCATCCTCGGCGCGCCGAACGCCGGCAAGTCCAGTCTGTTCAACGCCCTGGCCCAACGCGAGGCGGCAATCGTCACCGACGAGCCGGGCACCACGCGCGACCTGCTGGAGGTGGTGCTGGACCTCCACGGGATGAGAGTTCGGGTCGTCGATACGGCAGGCCTGCGCGAGGCCGCCGGCAAGGTGGAGACGATCGGCATCGAACGAGCGCGTGCCAAGGCCGGTGGCGCGGACCTGGTTTTGCTGCTGGAGGATATGGTCGATCCACAGCCCGTCGGCGCGGTTCCGACAGGTGTTCCGCTCCTGAGGATCGGGACCAAAACCGATCTCATGGGAGCGCGTAGAGGGGCCTATGATGTGGCCATCTCTTCCAAGGAAGGTACCGGAATTTCGGAACTGCTGGACGAGATTGCGGGTCGCGCCGCTGCCGCAGTCGGAGGGGCCGGTGAGATCTTGCCGTCGAGGCTCCGCCATATCGAGCTGCTGGAGGAGGCGAAGGATTTTCTCTCGGCGGCGCTGTCGGGGCAAAGCCTGGAGCTGCGCGCGGAAGAGTTGCGGGTGGCCACGGACCGGCTTGGGCGAATTATCGGCGCCGTCGATGTCGAGGATATGCTCGACGTCATCTTTTCCCAGTTCTGCATCGGCAAGTGATTCACGTGAAACGCGGGGCGGCTATGCGCTCCGGATGATTCACGTGAAACAACGGCAGGATGCGGCGGATGGTGTTTCACGTGAAACGAGTCCCGGCTCCAGACGCGTGACGTGCTAGCCAAACGGCGCTGCCCCTCATTGCCTGCCTCGTAGAAGGCGAGGACGGCTGGCCACTAAAGCCAATGGCGCTGATTCGCAGCGCTTGAGAAGTGAAAAATCGTCCGTGGGATAAGCGCCTTCCTTCCTTCGGGACGAGGTCGGACAGGCAGACCACTGGCACGCAGCCCATCCCCGGCGATCACCTCCGCAACGGACTGCATCCTTGACAGCGGAGGCTGGCGGGGACATGTGTCAAAGCATCTCTGAAACGGATTCTTGCAATGACCAATCACTATGACGTGGTGGTGGTGGGCGGCGGCCATGCCGGATGCGAAGCGGCGAGCGCGGCTGCGCGCGCCGGCGCCCGGACGGCGCTGGTGACGCTGCGCTTCGAGACGATCGGCGTCATGTCCTGCAATCCGGCCATCGGCGGACTCGGCAAGGGTCATCTCGTGCGCGAGATCGACGCCATGGACGGGTTGATGGGCCGCATCGCGGATGCCGCCGGCATCCAATTCCGCCTGCTCAACCGCCGCAAGGGCCCGGCGGTGCGTGGGCCGCGGACCCAGGCCGACCGCAAGCTCTATCGTCTTGCCATGCAGGCGGCGCTCCGCGAGCAGGCCAATCTCGACGTGGTGGAAGGCGAAGTCCTGGACCTCGAGATCGAGGACGGTCGGGTTGCGGCCGTGCTGGTCTCCGGTGACAGGCGGCTCGCCTGCGGCGCCGTGGTGCTGACGACCGGCACATTCCTGCGCGGGCTGATCCATATCGGCGAGAAGAAGATCGTCGCCGGCCGGATGAACGAGCAGGCGAGCCATGGGCTCTCGGCGACGATGGCGCGGGCCGGTTTCAAGCTCGGGCGGCTGAAGACCGGGACGCCCCCTCGCCTCGACGGCCGCACCATCGATTGGGCCTCGCTGGAACGCCAGGCCGCGGACGATCAGCCGGTGCCGTTCTCGCTGATGACAGACCGCATCGCGAACCCGCAGATCAAATGCGGTATCACTCGCACTACGCAACCGACACATGAGTTGATTCGCCTCAATTTGAAGCGTTCGGCGATGTATTCCGGCTCGATCGAAGGCGTTGGGCCGCGCTACTGTCCCTCTATCGAGGACAAGATCGTCAAGTTCGGCGACCGCGAGAGTCACCAGATCTTCCTCGAGCCGGAAGGCCTCGACGACGACACCGTCTATCCGAACGGCATCTCGACCTCGCTGCCGGAAGAGGTGCAGCTCGCCATATTGAAGACGATTCCCGGGCTGGAACGGGCGACGATGCTGCAGCCGGGATACGCCATCGAATATGACCATGTCGACCCGCGCGAGCTCAAGCCGACGCTGGAGACGAAGCGCGTCGCCGGGCTGTTTTTGGCGGGGCAGATCAACGGCACCACCGGCTACGAGGAAGCCGGCGCGCAAGGCCTGCTTGCCGGCATCAACGCCGCGCGCAGGGCATCGTCAAGCGAGCCGTTCGTGCTCAGCCGCACCGAAGCCTATGTCGGCGTGATGATCGACGACCTCACCAGCCGCGGCATCGCCGAACCCTATCGCATGTTCACTTCGCGGGCGGAGTTCCGGCTTTCGCTGCGCGCCGACAATGCCGACGAGCGGCTGACGCCGCTGGCCGACCGCTTGGGGATCGTCTCCTCCGAGCGGATGCAACGTTTCGGCGCGATCAGTGGGAAGCTCGACGCTGCCCGCGCGCTGGCAAAGTCGATCGCCTTCACGCCGAATGAAGCCGCGCGGCATGGACTGGAGATCAACCGGGACGGCGTTCGGCGTTCGGCCTACGACCTTCTCGCCTATCCCGGCGTCGACATGGCCTGGCTGACGCGGATCGAGCCACGGTTTGGCGAACTCGACCCCAACACGGCAGAGCGGCTTGAGACCGAGGCGAAATATTCCGTCTATCTCGAGCGCCAACAGGCTGACGTGGCGCAGATCAGGCACGAGGAATCGCGGCTCATTCCGGAGACCATCGACTTCGCGGACGTGCCAGGCCTTTCCAATGAGCTGAAGCAGAAGATGAAGGCACGCCGGCCGCGCTCGATTGCCGACGCGCAGCGCATGGAAGGGATGACGCCAGCGGCTCTGGCGATCATTGTCGCGCATGTTCGCAATGCCGAGCTGGCTGCACGAAGGTCGGTCGCGTGAGTGGCGATGCCTGGGCGGAGCTGCAGAAGGCAGCGGGTCCGGTTTCACGTGAAACATTCGAGCGGCTGCAGGCCTTCGAGCGGCATTTTCAAAAATGGAACCGCAGCATCAATCTGGCGGCGCCATCGACGCTAGACGACGTCTGGCGCCGCCACATCCTGGACAGCGCCCAGCTTGCGCGAATCGCGCCGACCGCAATGCGCTGGGTCGACCTCGGCTCGGGCGGCGGCTTTCCCGGATTGGTACTCGGTTTTCTGCTTGCAGAGAGGCCGGGCGCCACGATCGATCTGGTTGAAAGCAATCGCAAGAAGGCGTCGTTCCTGCAATCGGTCGTCGGCCAATTCGGCCTACCGGCGCGCGTGCTGGCGCGACGCATCGATGACAGCTATCCACTTGTTTCTGCACCGGAAGTCGTTACCGCGCGGGCATTGACGGCGCTTCCGGACCTGCTCGATCTTGCCGCACCCTGGCTGACCAAGGGCGCGCGTTCGCTTTTTCACAAAGGCCGGGATTACCGGGCCGAAGTGGAAGAAAGCGCTCACCGCTGGACCTTCGATCTGGTAGAACATCCAAGCATGACAGACGCTCATGGCGTCATTCTGGAAATCACCGATCTGCACCCGGCGACCCCGCAATGAATCACTGGCATCGACCCATGAAAACTGGACCGCGTATCATCACCGTTGCCAACCAGAAGGGTGGCGTCGGCAAGACGACCACGGCGATCAATCTGGCGACGGCGCTGGCCGCGATCGGGGAGCGCGTGCTGATCGTCGACCTCGATCCGCAGGGCAATGCCAGCACCGGGCTCGGCATCGGACGCAAGGATCGCACCGTATCGTCCTATGACGTGCTGATCGGCGAACTCGAGCTGGAGGCGGCCGCGGTGCCGACGGCGGTGCCGGGCTTGTCCATCGTGCCCTCAACCCTCGATCTGCTCGGCATCGAAATGGAGATCGCCTCGGCGCCAGACCGGGTGCTGCGCCTGCGCAATGCGCTGCGTGCGGCAGCCGCGCGCGCGGCGCCGTTCGGCTATGTGCTGATCGACTGCCCGCCGTCGCTCAATCTTTTGACTTTGAATTCAATGGCGGCGGCCGATTCCGTTCTGGTGCCGCTGCAATGCGAGTTCTTCGCGCTGGAAGGCCTTAGCCAATTGCTCGAAACGGTCGAGCAGGTGCGCGGCACGATCAATCCGGACCTCACCATCCAGGGCATCGTGCTCACCATGTTCGATGGCCGCAACAACCTCGCCAACCAGGTCGTGCAGGATGTGCGCGCGCATATGGGCGACAAGGTCTACGAGACGATCATCCCGCGCAACGTGCGCGTTTCCGAAGCGCCGTCCTACGGCAAGCCGGCAATCCTTTACGATCTCAAATGTTCCGGCAGCCAGGCCTATCTGCAGCTTGCCTCGGAAGTGATCCGACGCGAGCGCAAGCTGCGCGCCGCCTGAATAGCCCAGGCAATTTCCAATGGCCGATTCGATTCCGAAACGATCTGGACAGAAGAATGAGTGAAGACCAATCGAGAAAAAGACTGGGCCGCGGCCTGGCCGCGCTGATCGGCGAGATCGATCGTCCCGTCGCGCCCGAAAAGCCGAGCGCGGTCGCCGCGGATGGCAAGGTGCCGATCGAGTTCGTCAGCCCGAACCCGAAGAACCCGCGCCGGCATTTCGGCGACGCCGAACTCACCGACCTCGCCCAGTCGATCCGAGAGCATGGCGTGGTGCAGCCGGTGGTGGCGCGGCCTTCGCCGTCGCAGCCCGGCCGCTATGAGATCATCGCCGGCGAGCGGCGCTGGCGCGCCGCGCAGCGCGCGGGGCTGACCGAAATCCCGCTCATCGTGCGCGACGTCAACGACCGCACCGCGCTGGAGCTGGCAATCATCGAGAACGTGCAGCGCGCCGATCTCAATCCGGTCGAAGAAGCGCAGGGCTATCAGCAGCTGATCGACGAGCATGGCTACACGCAGGCCGATCTCGGCCAGGTGATCGGCAAGAGCCGCAGTCATGTCGCCAACACGCTGAGGCTCCTGAAGCTGCCTGACGTCATCCGCGACATGCTGGTCGACGGCGCGTTGTCGGCCGGCCATGCCCGCACGCTGGTCACAGCCGGAGATCCGGCGGGGCTCGCCAAGCGAATCGTCGAGGAGGGGCTTTCGGTGCGCCAGGCCGAGGCGCTGGCGCAAATGCCCGCGGGACCGACACCCGCCAAAGTAAGGTCCGCGCCGAGCGCGCCGGAAAAGGATCCCGACACGCTGGCCTTGGAAAAGCTGATGACCGACACGATCGGCATGATTGTCTCGATCGAGCATAAGGCCAAGGGCGGCACGCTGCGGGTCGACTACCGGTCGCTGGATCAGCTCGATGAGTTGTGCCGGCGGCTGAAGGACGACCGATAAGTAGCTGAATTACATGAAATTAGCCGACTAATAAAGTTCTGGCTTAGGATTAGATCTAGGCTGATATACTGGTGATAGGCACAACAAGGGCCGGCCGCTGCGTCGGCCTCTTCCTTTTTGCGGCGCCCGCGATAGGCGAAAGCCGAGGCGCCGGCCAATCGCCTCACGGGGGGAGGGCTGATCGCCTACCTCTGCGCCAGTCTCGCGCTTTCCACCGCGATGCCGAGCAGCGCCTGACGGGCCAGCGCCTCCGACAGGTCGGGCCGCTTGCGCGTTTGCAGCACAGCCGCCTGCAGCCGGTTCAGCGCGCGGCCGAGGGCTTCGCTGTTCCAGCGCTCGAGCGTCTTTTCCACCAGCTTGCGGCGCGAGAAGAAGACCGGTGGACGCGCTCCCGCCACGACCGAGGCGGCGTTGCGGCCGCCGGATTCCATCTGGCCGCGCATGACCTGAATCGCCTGCAATTGCCGCATCGCCGAGGACAGCACCAGGAAAGGATGGCCGCCGGAGGCACAATGCCGGGTGAAGGCAATGTCGAAGTCTCCGACCTTGCCGTCGAGCATGGCGTCGACCGCACCGTCGAAGGAGGCGCCGGAGACATCGCCGGACAAGGCGTTGACGTCGTCGAGGTCGATCTCCTTCTTGCCATGGGCGTAGAGCACCAGCTTGTCGATCTCGCCGCGCGAGGCCAGACGGTCGCCGCCGAGATTGCGGCGCAGCGCCTGGCGGGCGTCGAGCGTCATCGACATGCCGGCCTTGCGCAGCTCGTCGTCGATCACCGAGTCGAGATCCCGGGCCTCGTCGGCGTAGCAGGGCAAGGCGATGGCGTTGCCGGCTGCCTCGACGATGGCCCGCAGGCCAGTGCCCTTCTTCAGGTCGCCCGCCTCGATGAGGATGAGAGCATCCGGCGCCGGCTCCGCCGTCAGCGCCTTGATGTCGTCGGCCAGCGCCTTCTGGCCGCTGGCGTTGCGGACCCAAAGCAGCCGCCGGTCGGAAAACATCGGCACGGTGCGCGCCTCGTCGAGCAGACGGCCTTCGTCGCGGTCGACTTCCGCGCCATCCAGCTTGACCACTGAGAAAGGGTCGTCGAGCGGCAGCCCGGTCTTCAACGCGAAGGTCTTGGCCCGCTCGGCGACCAGGCCGCGATCGGGGCCGTAAAGCAGGACGATGGCCATGGACGGGTCCGGCCGCGCCAGCCACGAATCGACCTCGTATCCCTTCTTCTGTGCCATGCGGGATGAGTTAGCATGAGGCGGAGACGGAGTGAACGGAGAAGCGGCCGGCCTCTCTTCATCATCCTCGGGCTTGACCCGAGGATCCATGCCGTGACTTTTGCCGAGGAGCGCCGGGGTGCAGAATATTCTCCAACCGCCGCAACGCGTCAACGTCGCGGCATGGATTCCAGGGGTCTGCGCGCGTCGCTCCGCTCCTTGCTCCGCCCTGGAATGACGACCCTGAAGCAGAGTCTGTCACGCCCCTCTGCCCTGCCGAGCAACTCCCCACGAGGGTGGAGATTAGCTGCGTCGGCCGGCGCGCATGCCTTGATTGTCTTTTGTGGCGGCAAACGCTCCGCAAACTTCCGCCAAATTGCGCGACGCTTGGAAACATCGACAAGAAATTTCAGCGCCATATCTGCATCTTGTCGGCCATGTGCCGCATCGGCTCGACGAGGCTGATGACCGGGAGGACGGCCGCCATCTCGCCCGATGAAATGGCGGCGCGGATGTGCAAGTATCGCATCGGCAACATTGGAGGAGGAAGGTCATGGCCGATGCTGGAATGTTGCGCTTTCATGTTCCCGAGCCCGAGGTTCGGCCCGGCGGCACGCCCGACTTCTCGAATGTGACCATTCCCAAGGCCGGTTCGGTGCCGCGGCCGGAGGTCGATGTCGATCCGCGCACCATCCGCGACATGGCCTTCTCCATCATCCGCGTGCTTAACCGCGCCGGCGAAGCCGTCGGGCCATGGGCCGGGCTGCTCACCGACGAGGAACTGCTCGAAGGCCTGCGCCATATGATGACGCTCAGGACCTTCGATGCGCGCATGCAGATGGCGCAGCGCCAGGGCAAGACTTCCTTCTACATGCAGCATCTGGGTGAAGAGGCGGTGAGCTGCGCTTTCCGCAAGGCACTCAAGCCTGGCGACATGAATTTCCCGACCTATCGGCAAGCCGGCCTGCTCATCGCCGACGGCTATCCGATGGTTGCGATGATGAACCAGATCTATTCCAACGAAGCCGATCCGCTGAAGGGCCGGCAGCTGCCGATCATGTACTCCTCGAAGGAGCACGGCTTCTTCTCGATCTCCGGCAATCTGGCGACGCAGTACATCCAGGCGGTCGGCTGGGCGATGGCCTCGGCGATCTCCAACGATTCCCGCATCGCCGCGGCCTGGATCGGCGACGGCTCGACCGCGGAGTCCGATTTCCATGCGGCGCTGGTCTTCGCCTCGACCTACAAGGCCCCGGTCGTGCTCAATGTCGTCAACAACCAGTGGGCCATCTCCACCTTCCAGGGCATTGCCCGCGGCGGCTCGGGCACTTTCGCCGCGCGCGGTCTAGGCTTCGGCATCCCGTCGCTGCGGGTCGACGGCAACGACTATCTCGCCGTCCATGCGGTAGCCAAATGGGCGATCGAGCGGGCGCGTCGCAATCTCGGGCCGACCCTGGTCGAATATGTCACCTATCGCGTCGGCGCGCATTCGAGCTCGGACGATCCGTCGGCCTACCGGCCGAAGGCGGAATCGGACGCCTGGCCGCTCGGCGACCCGATCATCCGGCTGAAGAACCATCTCATCAACAAGCAAGTCTGGACGGAACAGCGCCACATCCAGGCGGAAGCCGAGATCCTCGAAACCGTGATCGCGGCGCAGAAGGAAGCCGAAAGCCACGGCACGCTGCATGCCGGCGGCAAGCCGTCGACGCGCGACATGTTCGAAGGCGTCTATGCCGAGACGCCGCCGCATCTCAGGCGCCAACGCCAGCAGGCAGGGGTCTGATCGATGCCCAGACGCACCATGATCGAGGCGATCCGCGACGCCATGGATGTCTCGATGGCTCGCGACGAGCGCGTCATCGTCTATGGCGAGGATGTCGGCTTTTTCGGTGGCGTGTTCCGCTGCACGCAGGGCCTGCAGGCCAAATACGGCAAGCACCGCTGCTTCGATGCGCCGATCAGCGAATCCGGCATTGTCGGCTCGGCGATCGGCATGGCCGCCTATGGGCTGAGGCCCTGCGTCGAGGTGCAGTTCGCCGACTATGTCTATCCGGCTTACGACCAGATCGTCTCGGAGGCGGCGCGGCTGCGCTATCGCTCCAACAACGATTTCACCTGCCCGATCGTCGTCAGGATGCCGACCGGCGGTGGCATCTTCGGCGGCCAGACGCACAGCCAGAGCCCGGAAGCGCTGTTCACGCATGTCTCCGGCCTCAAGACAGTGGTGCCGTCCAATCCGCATGACGCCAAGGGCCTATTGATCGCCGCGATCGAGGATCCGGACCCGGTCATCTTCCTGGAACCGAAGCGGCTCTACAACGGCCCCTTCGACGGCCATCACGACAACCCGGTGACGCCTTGGTCGAAGCACGAGCTCGGCGAGGTGGCGGATGGCCATTACACCGTACCGCTCGGCAAGGCGGCGATCCGCCGGCAAGGCTCGGCGGTCACCGTGCTCGCCTACGGCACCATGGTCTATGTCGCGCAGGCCGCGGCCGCGGAAACCGGCATCGATGCCGAAATCATCGACCTCAGGACGCTCCTGCCGCTCGACCTCGACACGATCGTCACCTCGGTGAAGAAGACCGGGCGCTGCGTCGTCGTGCATGAGGCGACGCTGACCTCCGGCTTCGGCGCCGAGCTCGCGGCGCTGGTGCAGGAGAACTGCTTCTACCATCTGGAGGCGCCAGTGGCGCGGGTCGCCGGCTGGGACACGCCCTATCCGCATGCGCAGGAGTGGGAGTATTTCCCCGGCCCCGCGCGGGTCGGGCGCGCGCTCGTCGAGACCATGGAAGCCTGAGGGGGGCCGGACGATGGGCGAATATGTCATCAAGCTTCCCGATGTCGGCGAAGGCGTCGCCGAGGCCGAGCTTGTCGAATGGCATGTCAAGATCGGCGACCTGGTGCGCGAGGATGCGGTGCTGGCGGCCGTCATGACCGACAAGGCGACCGTCGAGATCCCCTCGCCGGTCGATGGCGAGATCCTCTGGCTCGGCGCCGAGATCGGCGACACGGTGGCGATCGGCTCGCCGATCGTGCGGCTTAAAATAGCCGGCGAAGGCAATGTGAAAGCAGGCAGCGGTGCCAAGGCTGCGCCGAAGGCAGAAGCGCCGGCCGAGCCCGTGGAGGCAAAATCCCAACCGCTGTCGGACGCCTCGAAAGCGGCGCCGAAACCGGCACAGATCCCGGCCCAGCCTTCCGTCGCGGCACCGAAGGCTGGGCGCCCGGCGTCCGTCATCGGCGCGCCGCGCGCCGAAGGCGAAAAGCCGCTGGCTTCTCCTGCCGTCCGACTGCGCGCCAAGGAAGCCGGCATCGATCTGCGCCAGGTTGCAGGCAGCGGTCCGGCCGGGCGCATCAGCCATGAGGACATCGAGGCCTTCCTGGCGCGCGGCCCGCAGCTTGCCCGCGCGACCGGCCTTGCCCGCAAGGAGGGCATCGAGGACATCAAGGTCGTCGGGCTGCGGCGCAAGATCGCCGAGAAGATGGCGCTCGCAAAGTCGCACATTCCCCATATCACCTATGTCGAGGAGATCGACGTCACGGCGCTGGAAGAACTGCGCGCGGCGCTCAACAAAGAGAAGCGGCAAGACCGGCCGAAGCTGACGCTGCTGCCGTTCCTGATGCGGGCAATGGTCAAGGCGATCGCCGATCAGCCGAACCTCAACGCGCTGTTCGACGACGAGGCCGGCGTTATTCACCAACACGCGGGCATCCATGTCGGCATCGCCGCCCAGACGCCGACCGGGCTCGTCGTGCCGGTGGTCAAGCATGCCGAGGCGCGCGACCTCTGGGAAAGCGCCGCCGAGATCAACCGGCTTGCCGACGCGGCCAAGTCCGGCACGGCGACGCGCGATGAGCTTTCCGGCTCGACCATCACCATCACCTCCCTCGGGGCGATGGGCGGCGTGGCTACCACGCCGGTCATCAACTATCCGGAAGTGGCGATCGTCGGCGTCAACAAGATCATGGTGCGGCCGGTATGGGACGGCACGCAGTTCCTTCCGCGCAAGATGATGAATCTGTCGTCCAGCTTCGACCATCGCGTCATCGACGGCTGGGACGCCGCGGTTTTCGTGCAGCGGATCAAGGCCTTGCTTGAGACGCCGGCGCTGATCTTCGTGGATTAGTCGTATGGATACGGACGACGTTGCCCCCTCGTCATCCTCGGGCTTGACCCGAGGATCCATGCCGCGACCTCGCCCGAAGGGCGCGGCGGACCAGAATTCTGGACCGTTGCAACGCCTTCACGTCACGGCATGGATCCTGGGGTCTACGCGCGTCACTACGCTCCTTGCTCCGCCCCAGGATGACGAGATTCCACGGATATCGGCCAATCGCCACGGTCTGCGTTCGCCAGGCCCTAACCCTCTGCCAAAATCCCCGTGCTCAGCAACGAGAAGCCCATGAAAGAGATCTCCTGCAAGCTGCTCGTCATCGGCGCCGGTCCGGGCGGCTATGTCTGCGCCATCCGCGCCGGGCAACTCGGCGTCGACACGGTGATCGTCGAGTTCGGCAAGCCGGGCGGCACCTGCCTCAATGTCGGCTGCATCCCGTCCAAGGCGCTCATTCACGCGGCGGAAGAGTTCGAGAAGATCGCGCACATCGCCGGCGGCAAGGGGCCGCTCGGCATCGCGGTCGCCCCGCCGACGCTCGACCTGACCAAGACGGTCGCATGGAAGGACGGCATCGTTAGCCGGCTGAACAGCGGCGTCGCTGGGCTGCTGAAGAAGGCCAAGGTCAAGACCGTGCAGGGCTGGGCGACGTTCCGCGACGGCAAGACCGTCGAGGTCGAGACCGAGACGGGAAGCCAGGTGATCCGCGCCGAGGCGGTGGTGATCGCCAGCGGCTCGGTGCCGGCCGAACTGCCGTTCCTGCCCTTCGGCGGCCCGGTCATCTCGTCGACCGAAGCGCTGGCGCTGAGCGAGGTGCCGGACAAGCTCGCCGTCGTCGGCGGCGGCTATATCGGGCTCGAGCTCGGCATGGCCTTCGCCAAGATGGGCGCCAAGGTCGCCGTGGTCGAAGCCCTGCCGCGCGTGCTTGCGCAATATGATGCCGAGCTGACGCGGCCGGTGCTGAAGCGGCTCGGCGAGCTCGGCATCGAGGTGATGCTGGGTGCCAAGGCCAAGGGGCTGTCGACCAAGGGCGATGCGCTTATGGTCGAGACGGCAGATGGCAAGAACGCCAAGATCGCCGCCGACAGGGTCCTGGTCACGGTGGGGCGCAAGCCGCTCACCGAGGGCTGGGGGCTGGAGCAGATCGACCTCGACATGGTCGGAAGATTCATCCGCATCGACGACCAGTGCCGCACCTCGATGCGGGGCATCTACGCTATCGGCGATGTCACCGGAGAGCCGATGCTGGCGCACCGGGCGATGGCGCAGGGCGAGATGGTGGCCGAGATCGTCGCCGGCCACAAACGAGGCTGGGACAAGCGCGCGATCCCGGCGATCTGCTTCACCGATCCCGAGCTGGTCACCGCCGGCCTGTCGCCGGATGAGGCGAAGGCGCTCGCCGGCGAGATCAAGATCGGACATTTTCCGTTCGCAGCCAACGGCCGCGCCATGACCAGGCAAGGCGAGGATGGGTTCGTGCGCATCGTCGCCCGCGCGGACAACCATCTGGTGCTGGGCATCCAGGCGGTCGGGCAGGGCGTTTCGGAATTGGCCGCGGCCTTTGGCCTGGCGCTCGAAATGGGCGCGCGGCTGGAGGATATAGCAGGCACCATTCATGCGCATCCGACCCAGGGCGAGGGCTTCCAGGAAGCGGCGCTGAAGGCGCTCGGGCACGCGCTGCATGTTTAGAGGGAGCGTGATCTCCCCCCTTGAGGGGGAGATGGCCGGCAGGCCAGAGGAGGTCGCCGCGCGTGAAGCGCCGACTTCCGTCTTTGGCTTTTACATGCGCTGCACTGGCTGAGAGGACCCCCTTCTGTCGCCTTCGGCGACATCTCCCCCTCAAGGGGGGAGATCACACAGCTCAGCCCGCCAGGCGGCTCGCCGTCTCGTGCTGGGCGTAGGCGCGGCCGAAGCGGTTGGCCAGAAATGCGTCGAGCGCGATGTCTTCCTGCCGGACGAAACCTTTCGCCGGCAGCGTGCCGTCGGCCAGCATGTCGAGCACGGCGCAGATGCCGGAGGCGGTGGTGATCTGGATGGCGCTGCGAACGACGTTGCCGACGCGGTGCGAATAGATCTTGTTGGCGTAGGTCTCCTGCAGCAGGCGGCCGTTGCGGCGGCCCGAGACGGTGACGAAGACGATGACGACATCCTGCAGCGTCGCCGGCAGGGCGCTCTCGAAAATGTCCTTCAGCACGTCGCGGCGGTGGCGCAGCCCGAGGTCGTTGAGCAGCGCCTTCATGATCGCGGCATGGCCGGGATAGCGGATGGTGCGGTAGTTCAGGGTCCGCACCTTGCCCTTCAGCGTCTCGGCCAGAGTGCCGAGACCGCCGGAGGTGTTGAAAGCCTCATAGGTGACGCCGTCGAGCGAGAATTCCTCGCGCTCCTCCAGCGGCGGCACCTCGACCAGCTCGCCCTCGACGATCGCCTCGCAAGGCTCGCAATATTCGTTGATGACGCCGTCGGTGCTCCAGGTGAGATTGTAGTTCAGCGCGTTCGACGGATATTGCGGCAGCGCGCCGACGCGCATGCGCACGCTTTCCAGCGTGTCGAAGCGGCTGGCCAGATCGTTGGCGACGATCGAGATGAAGCCCGGCGCCAGGCCGCATTGCGGGATGAAGGCGCTCTTGCCCTCGCGCGCCAGCTCCTTGACCCGGCGGGTGCTGGCGACGTCCTCGGTGAGGTCGAGATAATGCACGCCCGCCTTCGCCGCAGCCTCGGCGATGCGGGTGGTGAGGTGGAAGGGCGCGGCGCTCAGCACGGCGAATTTGCCGGCAAGCGCTGCCTCAAGCGCGCCGGGCAGGGCGATGTCGAGCTCCTTGGTCTCGACGCCGGCCGGCAATTCGGCTGCGGCGAGCTGGGCCGCCGAGCGGTCGACCACCGTGACGCGGTAGTCGCCCGTGGTGGTAAGCATTTCAGCGATGGTCGAGCCGATCTTGCCGGCGCCGACGACAACAATGTTTTTCATGACGATACCCCTGCCAGTTCGAATTGGCAGGAATCATCGCAGCTTGCCTGTCGAAAGGAAGCTCGGAATCTGGCAAAATGAAACTCAGCATAGCGCAATTTGCCGAAGGGTTTCGTCGAAATGATCAGTGAAGCTGAACAGGCCCTGCTGACGCTGCTGCGCGCCAACGCGCGCGCCTCCACCGCCGAGCTGGCGAGAAAGCTCGGCGTGTCGCGCACAACGGTGCAGAGCCGGATCGAGCGGCTGGAGCAGCGCGGCATCATCGCCGGCTACGGCGTCAGGCTGTCGCCCGACTATGAGCAGGGTCTGGTCAAGGCGCATGTGCTGCTCACCGTCACGCCGAAACTCGCCGACAAGGTGGTGCGTAGCCTGGAGGCGATGCCGCCGGTCCGGACGGTACATTCGGTGAGCGGCAATTTCGACATGATCGTCATCGTCGACGCGCCGTCGATCCGGGATCTCGACGCGCTGCTCGACCAGATCGGGGCAATGGAGGGAGTGGAGCGGACGTCGTCGTCGATCATTTTGTCGACGCGGGTTGATCGGTGAGGGCAGCGAAACTGGTGATCTCCCCCCAAGTGGGGGAGATGGCCGGCAGGCCAGAGGAGGTCGCCTCGCGTGGAGCGCCAACCTCCATCTGCCGCAGCAGGCCGAGCCCAGTCGGACCGACCCCCTCTGGCCGCTTTGCGGCCATCTCCCCCTCGAGGGGGGAGATTGGCGCTACGCCCTCCGTCTCTCCGGCCCGTTGTCGAGCCACTCCAGATCGTCCTGCGACAGGGCAATATCCAGCGCCTTGAGGCTGTCCTCCAGCTCGTCCAGCGTGCGCGGACCGATCAGCGGAACGGACGGAAAGGACTGCGCCAGGACATAGGCGAGCGCGACATGGATCGGGCTTTTGCCGAGCCTGCTTGCAAGTTCGATGGCGCGGTCGCGGCGGCCGAAGTTCTTTTCCGAATACCAGACCCGCACCAGCTCTTCATTGTCGGTGCGGTCGCGGCCAGCGCGGTCGGTGAAGAAGCCGCGGCCCTGGCTCGACCAGGCGAAGTTGGGCATCTGCCGCGTCGTCAGCCAAGCTTTCCAATCGTCGGTGGAAGAGGTGATGCAGCCGGCCCATATCGGCTCCAGCATCTCGGCCAGCGAAAAATTGTTGGAAAGCGCGCCGGGCTTCTGCTTGCCGGTGCGTTCGGCATAGGCGATCGCCGCGTCCATACGCTCCATCGTCCAGTTGGAGCCGCCGAACAGGCCGCGGATGCGGCCGGCCTTGACCTCGCGGTCCATGGCATCGACGAACTCGCCGACCGGCACGTCCGGATTGTCGCGATGCATGAAATAAATGTCCACATGGTCGGTCTGCAGCCGGTCGAGCGTCTGGGCGAGCTGCTTGCCGATCACATCGGGATAGCAGAGCGGCGTGTGCGCGCCCTTGGCGATGATGACCGACTGCTGGCGCACGCCGCGATTGCTCAGCCATTGCCCAAGCAGCGTCTCGGTGTAGCCGGCGCCATAGACGAAGCCGGTGTCGAACAGGTTGCCGCCGGCTTCGAAATAAGCGTCGAGCAGGATCGAGCCCGAGGAGAAGGTGCGGAAATCCTCGAAGCCGAGCGCCAGGCGCGAGACGGGCTTCGGCAGGCCCGGAATCGCGCGTTTGCCGATGGCTGTGCCGTTGGCGCCGAGCGGCCGGCCGGAGATGGTGTTGACGCGCTTAGCCGGCCTTTCGATCTCGTATTCCAGCCCGACGGCGGCGCGCCATTTGTCGAGAACGCGCAACGTGCCCAGGCTGTCGGTCCAGCCCATGCCCGGCCAGGCGAATTCCTGGCGGCCGGCCAGGATCGCCTCGCCGGCGGCGTCAACCTCGAAGGAATAGAGGTGGCGGGTCTCGTTGACACTGATCACCTCGCGCGTGCCGCCGGACCGGATCACCTCGATCCGGCCCGGTCCGACATCGCGGTTGCCACCGGCGAACCAGAAGTCCGGCACCTCGATTTGGCCGTTGGTGCCGAAAATGCGCAGGACATTGTCCTGGTTAAGCGAGATGCTGCACGAGACCTCGGCGACGATGCCGCCGGGGAAATGGAGCAGCGCCGAGGCCCATTCATCGACGCCGGACTGGCCGAGATGGCCCGCACCGACGACCTTGTCCGGCTCGAGGAAAGGCTTTCCCGCCGCGGCGCCGGCAATCAGCCGCGCCATCGAGACCGGGTAGCCGCCGACGTCCAGGATGCCGCCGCCGGCCAGCTCGTTGGCGTAGAGCCGGTGCTCCGGCATGAAGCCCGGCATAGCGAAGCCGAAGCTCGACTTGATCATGCGGACCTCGCCGATGGCGCCCGATTTGATCAGCTCGACCAGCTGCAGCGTCTGCGGATGCAGCCGGTACATGAAAGCTTCGCCCAGGAAGGTGCCCGCTTTTCGCGCCGCATGCATCATGGCGTCGGCCTCGAAGGCGGTGAGCGCCAGCGGCTTTTCGCACAGCACATGCTTGCCGGCCTCTGCCGCCTTGATCGCCCATTCGGCATGGCCTGGATGCGGGATCGAAATATAGACCGCATCGACGTCCTCGTCGGCAAGCAGCGCGTCATAGCCGCCAAGGATGCGCGCGCCCGGAAACGTCTCGGCAAGGCCCGGCTTGCCGGGATTGCGAGCGCCGAGCGCGACCAGCTCGCCGGTGCGCGACTGTGCCAGGCCGCCGGCAAAGGATTTGGCGATGCTGCCGGGTCCGAGAATGCCCCAGCGAATTTTTCCGGATGTCATGTCGAATTCTCCATGCGGTCGCCGCCACGCCTTCGCGATCGGGCAGAAAGGAAAGTCAGCGAATCCTGGCGCCTGTCTTGTCGAAGAGCAGCGAGCGCTCGGCCTTGATCGAGACGGTGAAGTGGTCGCTGCCGGCGCGCTGGCGCCTGGCCTCGCGCTCGATGATCAGCTCCTCCGGCCCGGCATCGGCGTAAACATAGCTGACCGAGCCCAGATGCTCGGCGACGTCGGCCTTCACCGGAATGTCGCAGTCGCCCTCGCCGGCCTCGAAGAAATGCTCCGGCCTGACGCCGAGCACGACTTCCGCGCCGGGCGCCGGCAAGGGGCCGCAGAGCGGCTTGCGCAGCCTGGCGCCGCCATGATTGACGAGCTCGACGGTCGCGGCGCTGTTGGACAAATCGACGACCTTCGCCGCGATGAAATTCATCTTCGGGGAACCGATGAAACCGGCGACGAAACGGTTGGCCGGATCGTCGTAAAGGTCGAGCGGGGCGCCGATCTGCTCGACATTGCCGGCCTTGAGCACGACGATGCGGTCGGCCAGCGTCATCGCCTCGGTCTGGTCGTGCGTCACATAGATCATGGTGACGCCGAGCTCCTTGTGCAGGCGCGAGATCTCGACACGCATCTGCACCCGCAGCTCGGCGTCGAGATTCGAAAGCGGCTCGTCGAACAGGAAGACCTGCGGCTCGCGCACGATGGCGCGGCCGATGGCGACGCGCTGGCGCTGGCCGCCGGACAATTGCTTCGGCCGACGCTGCATCAGCTCGTCTATGCAAAGAATTTCGGCGGCGCGCTTGACCCGCCGTTCGGTGTCGGCCTTCGGATTGCCGTTCATGCGCAGGCCGAAGCTCAGATTCTGCTCCACCGTCATGTGCGGATAGAGCGCGTAAGACTGGAACACCATGGCGATGCCGCGGTCGGCCGGCTCGACATCGTTGACCACCTTGCCGCCGATGGCGATCTCGCCGCCGCTGATGTCCTCCAGCCCGGCGACCATGCGAAGAAGCGTGGACTTGCCGCATCCCGACGGGCCGACGAAGACGACGAACTCGCCATCGGTAATGTCGATATTGGCGCCATGGACGACCTCGAAGGTGCCGAAACGCTTGACGACATTGGTGAGGGTGACGGCCGCCATCTCGTTCCTATCCTATTTGACCGCGCCGGCGGCGATGCCGGCGATGAAATGGCGCTGCAGCAGCACGAAGACGATCAGCATCGGCACGGTCAGCATGACGGCGCCGGCCATGATGCCGCCCCAGGACACCTTGGTCAGGCCGATCAGGGTGCCGAGCGCCACCGGCGCCGTCATCGCGCCGGGCTGGCTGTTGATCAAAAGCGGCCAGAGATAGTTATTCCACGAGGCGAGGAAGAGAATGATGGCGAGGGCCGCCAGCATCGGCCGCGCCAAAGGCAGCGCCACGAACAGAAAGATGCGCCATTCCTTCACGCCTTCGACCCTCACCGCGTCGAACAGCTCGGCCGGCATCATCGAAAAGGCCTGGCGCATGAAGAGCACGCCGAGCGAATTGAACAGCGGCGGCACGATCAGCGCGATCCAGGTGTTGGCGAGCTGGAAGTCGCGCGCAACCATGATGAATTGCGGGATCAGCACCACGGCGTAGGGAAGCGTGATGGTGCCGAAGATGATCGCCACCACCACGCCCTTGCCGAGGAAGTCGTAGCGCGCCAGCGCCCAGCCGGCCATCGAGGTGAGCAGCACCGAGAGAAAAGTGTAGGTCACAGCCACCGAGACCGAGATGCCGATCGCGCCGACGAAATTGGTGTCGCGCTGCAGATTGTTGAAATTGTCGAGGAAACGGTCATGCGGCAGAAGCTCGATGCCGGGACTGAAGATGCCGTTGTCGGGCATGGTGGAGAACACCACCATCATCCACAGCGGGAACAGCCAGATCAGCGCCAGCGGCGTCAGGACGAGATGCAGCAGGATGCTGCGTCCGAGCCGCCTTTGCGAGCGCGAGGTCATTTCGGCTCCCTCGTCAGCCAGAGCTGCACCAAAGTGATGGCGATGGCGAGGCCCGCCATGGTGTAGGCGATGGCCGAGGCATAGCCGAAATTGAGCGAGCGGAAGCCCTGGCGGTAAAGCAGGAGGCCAAGAGTTTCGGTGCCGCCGCCCGGCCCGCCGCGTTCGGTGATCAGGAAGGGTTCGGTGAAGAGCTGCATGGTGCCGATGATCGACAGCACGGCGCAAAAGACGATGACCGGCTTCAACAGCGGCAGGGTGATGTAAAAGAACTGCTTCACCTTGCTGACGCGGTCGAGCGTGGCGGCCTCGTAGACGTCATCGGGAATGGATTGCAGGCCGGCAAGAATGATGATGGCGTTGTAGCCGGCCCAGCGCCAGGTCACCGCGATCATGATCAGCGCCATGGCCGGCGTGACGTTGGAGAACCAGTCGATCTTCTCCAGGCCGACGCTGTTCAAGAGCTTGTTGACGATGCCGAAATCGAGGCTGAACATCAGCCGGAACACCGCCGAATAGGCGACCTCGCCGACCACGACCGGGGCGAAGAACGCAAAGCGGTAGAGGCCGCGCGCCTTGAGCAGCGGCGAATTCAAAAGCACCGCCATCACGACCGCCAGCGAGATCATCACCGGAACCTGGATGACGAGGATAAGCAGCGTGTTCTTCAGCGCGTTGAAGAAGGCGGGGTCGCCGATCAGGCGGCCCCAGTTGAAGGTCGGCGCGAAGCGCCACGGCACGGTGCGGGTCGCCTGGAAGGAGATCAGGAAGGAGCTGATGATCGGCCAGATCCAGAAGATGGCGAAGATCAGGAGATAAGGCGTGAGGAAGCGATACGCGGCGGCGTTGCGGTAGCGCATCGTGTTCCTCCTCCTTCCAGTTTCGGGTCGCGCCTTCCTAGCGGGCGCGGTGTTGATCATGTGTTGAATTGCTGGAGCAGTGCCAATGGTCGATGCAGGCGCTGCCCTGTCTTGCCTTCTCCCCTTGTGGGAGAGGGTGGCCGCGAAGCGGCCGGATGAGGGGTGTTCCAGCTTGGCAACGACGGCAATCCGTCCAACACCCCTCATCCGTCTTGGCGCTACGCGCCAATCCACCTTCTCCCACAAGGGGAGAAGGAAAAGCGACGCTCACTTGACCGGCAGGCCCGTCGCAGAGGCGATCTGGCTGGCGGCGTCGTCGAGTGCGGCCTTGGCATCGGGATAGCCGCCGGCAAGATACTTGGTCTGCACGGCCCGCACGATGATCTCGGCATCGCTCTGGAACTGCGTGCCGCGGCTCGGCACGACCTTCGGCAGCGTGGCGAGGATATCCTTCCAGACCGCCTGGCCGCCCCAATAGGGCTGGCCCTGCGCGACGTAAGAATCGTCGAGCGCGGAAATCAGCGACGGCACCAGGCCGAAATCCTTCAGCATGGTGATCTGACCTTCATTGGTCTCCAGCGTGTATTTCAGATAGGCGTAGGCCGCTTCCTTGTTCTTGCTGGCCGAGGTGATGGCCAAAGAGGAGCCGCCGAGATTGGCGGCGCGCGGGCCGTCGGCGGTCAGGCTCGGCATCAGGTAGACGCCCCATTTGCCGCTTTCCTTCGGCGATTCGGTTCGAATCGTGCCCTCATACCAGCCGCCATAGACCTGGGTGGCGACCGTGCCGGCGGTGTTGTTGGTGATCTTGGTCGACCAGTCGGCGGAAGAAACGATGCCGGCGTCCTTCATTTCCTTGACCTTGGTCATGGCGTCGACGCATTTCGGCTGGTTGACCGTGATCGACTGGCCGTCCTCGGCGAAATAGGCGCAGCCCTGCTCGTTGGAGATCATGCGGAAGAATTCGGTATCGCCGTTGAAGTCGGCGTTGGTCATTATGACGCCGGGGTTGGCGGCCTGGATCTTCTTGCCGGCGGCGATGAAATCATCCCAGGTCTTGATCGATGCGGGGTCGACACCGGCCTTCTCGTAGAAGTCGCGGCGGTAGAAGACGGCGACCGGGCCGGAATCCCAGGGCATCGCATAGGCCTTGTCGCCGACCTCGAGCTCGGTGCGCTTGAAATCGGGGAATTTCTTCTGGTCTTCCGCGCTGTAGCCCAGCGTGTGCAGGTCGACGAAGCAGTCCGGGAACTGGCTCCAATAGTTCTCGGCCTCGCCGTTCTCGATCGAGACGATGTCGGGCAGGCCGACACCACCGGCGGCGCAGCCGGCGATCGACTTGTCATAGGTCGGCTGGTTGCCGAGGTCCTGAACGGTGACCTTGATGTCGGGGTACTTCTTGTTGAAGCCCGCGACGGTGGCCTTCAGCGACGAAGCGGCGATGTTCCAGCTCCAGATCGTGAGTTCGCCGGATTGCGCCAAAGCGGGGCCGGAGCCCAGGGCAAGCAAAAGCGCGGCGCAGGTCAGTGTGGTGCGCATTGAAATCCTCCCATTTCGTTTGCTCTCTCACCGTGAGCCTGGCTAGATTATGCGGCGCGGAAGGCTTGTCCCCGACAAAGGGAATAAGAAATTGGCGGAAAGTAAGATGCCTCAGCGTCCGTTCTACCAGCCAGGCGCGAGCAGCGTCGAAGGCCTGCCGCTGGCCTTGCAGATGTTCCACAACCAGCCGTTGGTGATGCTGAAGCCGCATTGGCACGCCCAGGTCGAGGTCAACTTCATCGTGCGCGGCAGCGTGCACTACCGCATGGCGGAGCATGAGATCGCGCTCTCTGCCGGCGACATGTGCCTGTTCTGGGGCGGGTTGCCGCACCAGATGGATGATCTCACCGATGACGCCATTTATGCCGGCGCGCATCTGCCGCTGGTGCATTTCTTCAGGCTGCATCTGCCGGCCGATGTCCGGCATCGGCTGATGACGGGCGCGACGCTGGTGACGAATGCCACCGACCAGTCCGACAACGACAATTTCAAGCGCTGGAACGAGTATGCGCGCTCGGGCGATGCGGCCAAGGCCGAACACGCCGTCAACGAGCTGCTCTTGCGGTTGGAGCGGGTGCGCTTCGAGCCGTACCGGCTGGTGCCGGCAACCGCGTCCGGCCACGGCGCCGGCAGCGCCTTCGACCAGCAGTCCTCGCGCAATGTCGGGCGCATGTGCGATTTTATCGCCGAGAATTTCCTCTACGACATCGACTGCGTGAACATCGCGGCGGCGGCCGACATCCATCCGAAATACGCCATGAGCCTGTTCAAGAAATCGACCGGCATGACGCTCAACGAATATGTCAATCTGCTGCGGCTGAGCTATGCCCAGGCGCTTTTGATGCATGAGGGCGCCAATGTGCTGAAGGTTGCCATGGACTCGGGCTTCGGCTCGCTCAGCGCCTTCAACAAGTCGTTCCGCAAGCTTGCCGGCATGTCGCCCTCCGATTTTCGCAGGGCGGGCGTGCGCTGAAGCCCGCCGTCACGCGGCCGGCTCCCTCACCGCGGGGAAGTCGACGATGACGGCAAGCCCTGGATGGTTGTCCTCCAGCGTGATCGACGCGCCATGCAGGTCCGCGACCGCCTTGACGAGGCTTAGGCCGAGGCCGCTGCCCGGCGTCGTGCGGCTGGAATCCAGCCGGTAAAGCCGCTGAAAGACCTTTTCGCGCTCGCCGGCCGGAATGCCGGGCCCATCGTCGCGGACATGGACGAGGACACGCTCGCCCTGCCTTGTCACCGACAGCTCGATCGCTGTGCCGGGGGGACAGTGCCTGAGCGCGTTCTCGACCAGGTTGGCGAGCATCTGCATCAGCAGGTCGCGGTCCCCGTGGACGTACCATTTGGTGTCCGGAACGAGCGTCGTCGACAACGATTTTCCGTCATCCTCGGCGACGTCGGCATAGACCTCGCCGATGGTGTCGACGACACTGCCGACGTCGAGATCGACAAAGCGGGCCTTGCGCGCGCCGGCCTCGATCTGAGCGATGCGCAGCAGCGCATCGAAGGTGTCGTTGATCTGCCGGCTTTCGCTGCGCGCATCGGCCAGCTCGGCTGAAACGGTCTCGCCGGAGGCGGTCTTGTCGGCAGCCTGCTCCAGGATCATCTGCAGGCGGTTGAGCGGCGTCTTCAGGTCGTGCGCGATGTTGGCGCTCACCTCCCGCATGCCGTCGACCAGGCCCGACAAGCGGTCGAGGGCTGCGTTCACCTGGGTGGACACGGCGTCGATGTCGTCGCCATTGCCGGTCAACGGGATGCGCGCGTCGAGCCGTCCGTGCGAGACGTCGACCATGGTGGCGGCAATGCCGTCGAGCCGCCGCTGGACGCGCGAGGCGAGCAGGGCGCCGCCGGCAATGGCGAGCCCGGTGATAAACAGCGTGCCCCAGCCGAAGCTCATCAGCACGATGGTCTTCAACTCGTCCGTCTCGGCAAGCGAGAAGGCAACCGTCAGATTGTTGCCGCCGACCTCGCCGGTATAGGCGCGGTACATCGTGTCGGGCGGCACGCCCGGCAATCTGGCGGCGAACATCGAGAAACCGTCGGGCAGGCCGGAGGCGGTGAAATTGCCTGCCAGACGGTTGCCGGCGGGGTCGGTCAGCGAGAAAAGCTGGTCCTTGTCGGGGCTGAGGTCGGCGTTGTTGTTGACCGAGGCGACAAGATCCTCCTTGTCGTTGGCGGCATAGGTCAGGGCAACGACCGAATAGGTCTCCTTGATGGACTTATCGAGCCGCCTCGCCAGATCGGCGCTCATCAGCTGATAGACGACCGCGCCGGACAGGATGAAGGCGAGCACGAAAAGGAAGGCAAAGGTCAGTGCCAGGCGGAACGGCGTGCTGCGCAGCAGGCTGGGGCGTGCTTCCTTCATCGTTTCAGGCGGGGCTCGGCCAGACCAGCCATAGCAGGGCCAGGGCCGCCACGATCCAGACGGCAATCATGAAGATCAGACCGGTCAGGCTGACCGGCCGGGTGCTGCGCGTGGCGGTGTCGCGGAATTCCCGCATGAGCCCGGCCGGAACCAGCTTTACCGCAAGCAGGATGCCGAGCGGAACGATCACAAGATCGTCCAGATAGCCGATGATCGGAATGAAATCCGGAATGAGGTCGACAGGGCTCAGCGCATAGGCCGCGACCGCGCCGGCCACGACCTTCGCGTACCAGGGGACGCGTGGATCGCGGGCGGCAAGCCAGAGCGCCACGACGTCGCGCTTCATGCGAAGCGCCCATTGCCTTGCGGAGTCCAGCATTGCCATGTCGCTTATATACGGACAGCCGGCGGGAGGCGCGAGATGCGATCGGGCATGGATCGTCAACCCTGCGCGTGCAGGCTGTAGCCGGTGTTGCGCACGGTATGGATGAGCGGCACGTCGAACGGCCTGTCGACCTTGGCCCTGAGCCGGCTGATATGGGTCTCGACGACGCTGGTCTTGGGGTCGAAATGGAAGTCCCAGACGCGCTCCAGAAGCATGGTGCGGGTAATCACCCGGCCCTCGCCGCGCATCAGCACTTCGAGCAGGCTGAACTCCCGGGGCTGCAGGTCGATGGTCTGGCCCTGCCTGGTCACGCGCCGCATGATCAGGTCCATTTCGAGGTCGGCGACGCGAAGGCTGGTCTTCTGCTCCTGCGCCGCCGGCCTCCGGCCGAGCGCGTTGATGCGGGCAAGCAGTTCGGAAAAGGCGAAGGGCTTGACCAGATAGTCGTCGCCGCCGGCCTCCAGCCCCTCCACCCGGTCGTCGACGCCGCCGATCGAGGTCAGGAATATCGCCGGCGTCTTGATGCCCGCCGCTCGCACCGCCTTGATCATCGACAGGCCGTCGAGACCGGGGACCATACGGTCGGCCACGATGACGTCATAGGCATTCCGGGTTGCCGCCGCGAGCGCTTCGTGGCCATTGCGCAGGAGATCGCAGGCGTGCCCGGCCTCGCTCAGTCCCCTGACGACGTAGTCGGCAGTCCTTGGGTCATCCTCAACCAGCAGCAGTCGCATCTTGGCCTATCGTCCGGTGTCGAGTTCAAGCGGCACGGTAGCATCGGCGAGGCCCCATTCCCACAAGCCGGACTTACGCAGGCCTGTCCGGGTCCTTACAAATTCGTAAGAATGATCGAAAATAATGGGAAGACCTCGCCGCCGGGCGCGAGAAAGGTTAGGGGAGCGCTGGCCCGGCCGGAGTGACTCAAATCGAATGGCTTACACATCGCTCAAGTCAGCGCCAAAGGCCTTCGACCAGCACAAGCGTCTGATCGTCGTCCAGGTCGCCGCAGTGACGGCCATCGTCTTGCTGCTGTTTGCCAAGCCGTTCCTCAGCGAGGGCTCGAGCGGACACGAGCTGATGGAGACGGCCGGCTTCGGCTTCGTGCTCGTCTGCTTTCTCGGCCGGCTGTGGAGCATTCTTTATGTCGGCGGCAGGAAGAACGACGAGCTGGTCGTCTCCGGTCCGTTCTCGATGAGCCGCAATCCGCTCTATTTCTTCTCGATCATCGGAGCGGTGGGTATCGGGCTGATGTTCGGATCGGTGCTGGCCGCGGCGATGCTTGGGCTTGCAAGCTTCCTCGTCTTCCGGTTCACCGCCGGCCGGGAGGCCGAGTTCCTGTCCGGCAAGTTCGGCGCCGCCTACACGGCCTATGCCGAGCGGACGCCGCGTTTCTGGCCGAATCCGATGCTCTACCGCGACGAGGACCACTGGGTCTTTTCCACCAGCGCGCTGAAAAGCACGTTCCGGGACGGTCTATATTTTCTGGCCTTCTTTCCGCTTATCGAGGCGGTCGAGCATTTTCGTATGATCGGCATGCTGCCGACCTTGTTCACAATCTACTGATTGCGATTGGGCGTTTCGCTGCCCGAGCTAAAAAGCCCGGCGATTGCACCCAAAAGAAGTCAGGGGCAATGCCTTGAGTCCGAGCTGGCGAAGCATATACCTCTTTATGACTTGGGCTGTTGGGCTGCGTGATGGACATTCGCACATCGAAACACGATACGCTCGGACGGTTGTCGGTGTTTGAACTCGACGCGTTGCGGGAAGCTTTCAAGCGATCGGTTCGCGAGAACAACGTCACGGAAATCCGGTGGGCCGAGCACGCCGAGCTTTTCGTCAAACGCGCGATCGGCAAGAAAAGTCGCGCCCTCCGAGCCTAAAGCGCGTCGCGTCGAATTGGCCCGCGCCACCCATCAGGCCGGCTTAGCCTTTGCCTCCGCCGCGCGCGCCGCGCCTCGTGCTTTCCAAAAGGATCGCCAGGCAGCCGATCAGGATCAGGACAGCGCCGAGGAGCGGCGGCAGCGCCAGAAGCTTCACGGCGCCGGCGACCAAAGCGATCAGAAGCAGTGCCAGAAGCGCAAGGCTGCCGTCGTCGACGAACATGCCGACGAGCTCCTTCAGGACGAGGCGGACGATTTTCATCGGGCAATTCCCTTCGAGCGGTTCACCATTTCACGGAAACGGCAAGCCGCTCTGTTTCTTTTTGACCGCAATTCCGGACGGAAAACCGTTTCACACTTTTCCTGGAATTGCTTTGGCAGCAGCCACGTGGGCGTTGTGCAGCCAGCGCACCATGGCGAAGGATGCCGCGGCGATGACGACGAAGATGGCAAGCAGCGCAAAATCCTCACCCGGCCATTCGGCGCCGAGGCCTTCGCCTGTCCAGAACACGCCGAAACTGGTCAGCATCAGGCCGACCACGAATTTGAGCGCATTTTCCGGCACCCGCGCCAGCGGCCGGTGCATGGCGAGGCCGATCAGCATCACAAGCACGAATGCGGCCAGCGCTCCGAGACCGGCATAGAGCGTCTGGCCATGCGCGGTCCCGACCGCAATAACGATGAACACCACCTCGACCCCTTCGAGCAGCACCGCCTTGAAGGCCGCCACGCCGGCAAGATAGCCGGCGCGACGGTCGTTGGCGTGGCGGGTCAGCGCGTCGGTTTCCCTGGAAAAGGCTGCCTCTTCGTCGCGGAGCGCAATGATGCCGGCGCTGCGCAGGATCGCCTTGCGCAGCCAGCGCATGCCGAACAGGATAAGAAGCACGCCGACCGCGAATTGCAGGAGTGCAATCGGGATCAGCTGCAGCAGCGGTCCGAAAGCCAGCACCAGCGCCGCCAGCACGGCGAGCGCCGAGACGGCGCCTGTCAGCGCCGGCCGCCAGCCGCGCGTCACGCCGACGGCCAGCACGATGGTGAAGGCTTCGACCACCTCGACAAAGGACGCCAGGAACGAAGCGGCCACGGTGGAGAGAACGGGCGTCAGTTCATGCATGAATGGCTACCGAGGTCCGTGTTTCGCCGCCCTTTTCGGAAGGCGGGGCCGGTTCAGCCTTGTTCAACAGGCGATGACGCACAAAGTATGGCGGATGGATGAATCAGCCGTCGCCGGCTGCACATTCTCGACCGCGGCGGCGAACTTGCGCCCGTGCGCAGGCCGGTGGCATAAGGCCATGCTCATCAGAGGAAGCGGCTTCAGATGACGTTATCGGTGAGAGACCTTCCCCTGCGCACGCCGATCGACGGCCGGCACCGGCAGATGATGATCGACGGTGAGTGGCGCGATGCCGTGAGCGGCCGGACATTCGAGACGCGCAACCCCGCCACGGGCGCGGTGCTGGGCACCGTGCCGCTTGCGGATTCCAAGGACGTCGAACTGGCGGTGGCCGCCGCGCGGCGCGCCTTCGAGGGACCGTGGGGCCGCTTCAAGCCATATGAGCGCCAGCTGCTGCTTTTGAAGATCGCCGATCTCATGGAGCGGCATTGGGAAGAGTTGGCGCTTTCCGACACCACCGACATGGGCATGCCGATCACCCGCACTTTGGCCAACAAGAACCGCGTGCTCGGCATGCTGCGCTTCTATGCCGGCATGGCGACGTCGATCCACGGCCAGACGATCGGCAATTCGCTGCCCGGCGAGATCGTCTCCTACACGCGCAAGGAGCCGGTCGGCGTGGTCGGCGCGATCATTCCGTGGAATGCGCCCACCGCCGCCTCGATCTGGAAGATCGGCCCAGCCCTGGCCACCGGCTGCACCATCGTGCTGAAACCGTCGGAAGAGGCACCGCTGACGCCGCTCCTGATTGCCGACCTGATGCAGGAGGCCGGCGTGCCGCCGGGCGTCGTCAACGTCGTGACCGGCACGGGCGCGGAAGCCGGTGCGCCGCTCGCGGCGCATATGCATGTCGACAAGGTGGTCTTCACCGGCTCGACCGCCACCGGCCAGGCGATTCTGCGCGCCTCGGCCGCCAACATGAAGCGTGTGTCGCTGGAGCTGGGCGGCAAATCGCCGGTGATCGTGCTCGCCGATGCCGACATCGAGCGCGCCGTGCCGGTGGCGGCCATGTCGGTCTTCGCGAATTCCGGCCAGGTCTGCATCGCCGGCTCCAGGCTCTTCGTCGAGCGGCCGATCTATGACGAATTCGTCGAACGCGTCGCGGCCTTCGCGGCAAAGCTGCGGATCGGCGACGGCGCCGACCCCGAGACCGAGATCGGACCGCTGATCTCGCCAAGACAGCTCGAGCGCGTGACGGGCTTCATCGCGGACGGCGCGCGCGAGGGCGCGCGGCTGGTGACAGGTGGTGAGCGCATCACCAAGGGCGCGCTGGCCGCAGGCAATTTCATGACGCCCGGAGTGTTTTCCGGCGTCACCGACGGCATGCGCATCGCGCGCGAGGAAATCTTCGGGCCGATCATCTCGGCGCTGCCCTTCGACACGCTGGACGAAGCGGTGCGGCGCGGCAACGACACGCCCTACGGTCTCGGCGCCGGCGTGTTCACCAAGGATGTCGGCAAGGCGCACCAGCTCGCCAACCGGCTGCGCGCCGGCTCGGTCTGGGTCAACACCTATCACGCGATCGACCCGGCCGTGCCGTTCGGCGGCTACAAGATGAGCGGTTACGGCCGCGAGGGCGGCGCCGAGCATCTCGACGAATATCTCAACACCAAGGGCGTCTGGATCCGGATCGATTGACGGTCTGTATCCGGTCGCGTTTCGTTGAATAGCCGCACGGCTTCAACTATTTGCGTTGCATTGCGCAATTCCGCGGCGGAACGCCGTCGCACGTTTTCCTGGTATTGCGCTGGAGCAACACAAGAACACGAGCGGTTCAGCGGGTCGCTCTGACGCGGAACGGAGCGCATGAAGAAGATCGGATTTCTGTCGTTCGGGCACTGGTCGCCCGCCCCGCAATCGGGCACGCGCTCGGGCGCCGACGCGTTGCTGCAGTCGATCGACCTTGCAGTCGCGGCCGAGGAGCTCGGCGCCGACGGCGCCTATTTCCGCGTCCACCATTTCGCCCGCCAGCTCGCCTCGCCGTTTCCGCTGCTTGCCGCGGCCGGCGCGAAGACCAAGCGCATCGAGCTCGGCACCGCCGTCATCGACATGCGCTACGAGAACCCGCTCTACATGGCCGAAGATGCGGGTGCGGCCGACCTCATCGCCGGCGGCCGGCTGCAGCTCGGTATCAGCCGCGGCTCGCCCGAGCAGGTGATCGATGGCTGGCGCTATTTCGGCTACGTGCCGGAAGAGGGCAAGACCGATGCCGACATGGCGCGCCGCCACGCCGAGATCCTCCTCGATCTGTTGCGCGGCGAAGGCTTCGCCCAGCCCAATCCGCGGCCGATGTTTCCCAATCCCCCTGGGCTGCTCAGGCTCGAGCCGTTCTCGGCCGGCCTGCGCGAACGCATCTGGTGGGGCGCGGCCACCAACGCCACCGCCGAATGGGCGGCCAAGCTCGGCATGAACCTGCAGAGCTCGACGCTGAAATTCGACGAGGGCGGCCAGCCGCTGCACATCCAGCAGGCTGAGCAGATAAGAGCCTTCCGCGCAGCCTGGAAGGAAGCCGGCCATGCGCGCGAGCCGCGCGTGTCGGTGAGCCGCAGCATCTTCGCCTTGGTCAACGACATGGACCGCGCCTATTTCGGCGGCAGCGAGGGCGAGGATCATTTTGGCTATATCGAGCCGGAAAAGCGCGCCGTTTTCGGCCGTACCTACGCCGCCGAGCCGGATCTGCTGGTTGAGCAGCTCAGGCAAGACGAGGCGATCGCCGAGGCCGACACGCTGCTTCTCACCGTGCCCAACCAGCTCGGCGTCGACTACAACGCCCATGTCATCGAGGCGATCCTGAAGCACGTCGCGCCGGCACTCGGCTGGCGGTGATCAATCGAGCGATTCGACGGCCGCGAGGCGAGACCAAACTCGATTTCGGGGCCATGATCGAATCGGCGCACCCGATGCTTTGAGGCACTGCCACCGGCAATCAGCTCGCTGCGCCAGTGTACCGCTCGCGCACGATCCGGGTGATGTGGACCACGTTCAGGCCGATGAAGAAGACGTTCCATGCCACGACGTTCAACATCGGGACGGGCTGGCAGTAGAAGTATACTGCCAGGCAGGTTGCCGCCGTCAGGGTGAGCATTCGCAGGCGCAGCATGTCCATTGTGAAGTAGGCAATCACGTAAAGAATGTTCGCCGCGTTGATGAGCAGTTCCATGAGAGTTCCCATGTGGTGGGGCGTGCAGGAAGGGGCGGTGCCCGGTTGAAACGCCGGGCACCGCCTGCCGTCAGTCGCCGCCAAATTCGGTCTTGAAGGTTTCGAAGTCGATCTGCAGGCCATTCAGCACGGCGCTCCAGTGCCGGACGTAGCCGGCATGGGCCACGGCTTCGGCGACCTCCTCGTCGGTGGCGCCGCGGTCCTTGGCCATCTTGGTTTCCAGCCAGATGCAGTAACGGCACGGAATCTGCGCCGCCACCGCGACGTTGATGAGCGACTTTACCTTCGGTTCGAGAGCGTTGTTCTTGGGTTGAAGCTCGAGACCCTTGAACATCGCCCAAGCGCCGGCGACTGCCGACTTTGGATAGGCCTTGATATGGCTCGGCACGATGCCGAGCGTCGCCTCGATTTCCTTGTAGGTCTGCTCGGCCGCCGGCAGTTCCTGCGCAACGGCGAGCGGTGCGGCAAGTACGGTAGCGATGGCGAAGCCTATGCCTGTGAGAATGTTTTTCATGATCAGTCTCCTGTTTGTTGGGATCGAAGGGATTGCCGCCCGCCCCGCGCCCCCTTTGCGCCGCGAGGCCGGAAGTCGTCCGCTGCGACCGACCGGTGTTAGCTTTCGAAGGTCAGAGCCGGGCCTCGAGGACCAAGTTGAACGGCGTCTCGAAGGCACGACGGAAACGGGTGAACCCGGCCTTGCGGAACACTTCCGCCAGCCGTGCCTCGCCGGCCTGGGCGCCCAGCACGAGGCGGCCGCCGTCCGAAATAGCGTGGGCGCAGCAGATGGTGGTGGAGGCCGCGTAATACATTCTCGCCACCGGCGAGATGTTGTCCTCGACCCGGTCATTGGCGAAAGGCTCGACCAGCATCACCGTCCCGTCCGGCGCCAGCGCCTTTGATGCATGCACTGCCGCGGCGACAGGATCGCCCATGTCATGCAGAGCATCAAAGAAGCAGATCAGATCGTAGCCGCTGCCCGGGTAGTCGTCGGCCCGCGCCTTTTCGAACGCCACGCGCCCTTCCAAGCTCTGCTTGGCGGCGCCGCGACGGGCCTCCACCAGCGAGTCTTCGTGATTGTCGAAGCCATGGAAGCGGGAAGCCGGAAAGGCCTTTGCCATGAGCGCCGTCGAATGGCCGTGACCGCACCCGATGTCGGCGACAAGCGCACCAGTCCTGAGCTTCTCGACGACGCCCTCCAGGGATGGCAGCCATTCGCTCACGAGACTGGCCTTGTAGCCGTTCCGGTAAAAGGCGGCCACGCCGCAGGCCAGGCGTCCGTCATGATCTCCCCAGGCGATGCCCTTGCCGGTGCGGAAAGCCTCTACGGCCTTCTCTTCGTCGGCCCACATCGAAGCGGGCACCGCCCAAGCGTTGGGAATGAAGACGGCGCTGTCCTCGTCGGCGAGCACGACTTCCTGTTCGGGTGTCAACTCGTAGGTGTCGCTGACCGGGTGGTAGACGATATAGCCGCCCGCCACTTGGGAATTGAGCCATTCGCGTACGTAACGTTCGGCACAGCCGGCCCGCCCCGCGAGCGCGCGGGCACTGAGGGGTCCGAGGCCCGCCATGGCCTTGTAAAGACCGAGACGGTGGCCGAGGCTGATCATGACTCCGCCGTAGCCGGCCGAAATATCACCGATCGCTCGCGCGACGAGCGCATCGAGTTTTGCCGGATCGATCTTATGGTTGTGGGTATGCTCCATGTCCAAGTCTCCTGTCCAAGCGCTCGGGCAATCCCGAGGCAGCGGCTGAATCGCAGGAACAGGGAAGAAACGGGAGAGCGCGACTCTCCAGAATCGGGCCATTTGTGCCACTGGCCCGTCGTCAGGAGAGAAACTGGCGGCCGCGCGCGCCGGGCGCTATGGTTGCGGCACCTGCGACATGGATTAGCCGACATGCATCGTCACTTCACCACTGCCGCATCCGAGCCGCTTCACGTGAGTCTGGTGGCCATTCCAGAGGCCGTGGTGTCCACGTTGTCGGGCATCTTCGACGTGATGAATGCCTTCAAAATAATGCCGCTGCCGGGCAGCGAGCCGCGCCAGGCTCCGCCCTTCGAGATTGAGATCGTCGGCCTAGAAACGGGCGCTCTGGAACTGGCCAGCCGCGTGCCGGTCATGGTTCAGCGAAGTGTGGCGGAGGTGGATATGACCGACATCGTCATTGTTCCTTCGATCCTGCTTGGGCCGAACGGCTGGCGAAAGGACCTGCATCCGGAACTGATCGAGTGGTTCCGCGCCATGCATGGCCGCGGCGCGCTCTTGTGCTCGGCGTGCTCAGGCATCTTCCTGCTTGCCGAAACCGGTCTGTTCGATGGCGTGGACGCGACCGTGCATTATGGCTACGCCGGCGACTTCGGCCGGACGTTTCCACAAGTGCCTATCCACCCGGATCGTGTGCTGGTGGTGTCGGGCAAGCGAGAGGAGCTCATCTCCTCGGGTGCTTCCATGACCTGGCATGATCTGGTGTTGTACCTGATCGCCCGACACGCCGGCGCGACCGCAGCCCAGGCCGTGGCGCGCTCATTCGCGCTGCAGTGGCATCAGGACGGTCTTGCGCCCTACATCATCTTTGAGGGTCGCAAGGATCATGGCGATCTTGCCGTTCAGGCGGCGCAGGACTTGATCGCCACCCGATTTTCGGTCGCCAATCCCATAGAAGAGATGATCCGCTGCGCCCAGCTCACGGAGCGCACCTTCAAACGCCGTTTCACGAGTGCGACCGGCCTGAGCCCGATCGCCTATGTACAGCGCTTGAGGATCGAGGACGCCAAGCGCCGACTGGAGCGCACCGACGCGTCAATCGACGACGTCAGCTGGCAGGTCGGGTACGAAGAGCCTGCGTTCTTCCGTCGCTTGTTCAAACGTGTGACGGGGCTGGCGCCCGGCGCATACCGCAAGCGGTTCAAGATCCCCGCCTATGCGCAAAGGCATTTGCCCGACGAGAGCGTCGAACTCCGGCTGGGAAATAGCCAGCGGCAGACCTAAGCCGGGCCGACGCTGCGATATCCGCCCGGCAGGCCGCTCGGGTACGCTTCCTCCGCGAGCGTGTTGACATCCGACGAAGACAAGCAGTAGTTTTTTGCGTAATCGGTTACGTAACCGATTACGCCCATTCAGGAGGAGGAAAGTATGAGCAAGGTTTCAAATACCCGCGGGCTCGACCTGGGATCGTTCTCGCGTCGTCGGTTCCTCAAGACAAGCGCGCTGGCGGCCGGCGCGCTTGCGCTGCCGTTCGGTCCGGCGTTTGCGGCCGACAAGCCGAAGGTAGGCCTGGTCATGAAGTCTTTGGCCAACGAGTTCTTCAAGCAGATGCAGGCCGGCGCGGAGGACTATGCGGCCAAGAACAAGGACAAGTTCGATTTCGCCGCCGTCGGCATGAAGGACGAGCGCGATTTCGCCGCGCAAGTCGATGCGATCGAGAACTTCATCACCCAGAACTACAACATCATCGTCGTGGCGCCGGCCGATTCGAAGGCGATGGTCACGCCGATCGCCAAGGCGCTGAAGGCCGGCATCAAGGTCATCAACATCGACGTCGCGCTCGACGATGAGGCCAAGAAGAAGGCCGGCATCGACCTTGCCTTCTTCGGGCCGGACAACCGAGCCGGCGCCAAGCTCGCCGGCGACGCGCTCGGCAAGGCGCTGGGCAAGGGTGGCAAGGTCGTCATCCTCGAAGGCAATCCGGAAGCCGACAACGCCAAGCAGCGCAAGCTCGGTTTCGACGATTCGGTGAAGGAGCACGGCCTCGACCTGCTCGATTCCAAGACCGCGCATTGGGAGACCGAGGAAGCCAACACGCTGATGACCAACTTCCTGACGCAGCACCCGGACATCCAGGGCGTGATGGCGGCAAACGACTCGATGGCGCTCGGCGTGGTCAAGGCGATCGACGCGGCCGGCAAGTCGGGTCAGATCAAGGTGGTCGGCTTCGACAACATTCCGGCCGTCGGCCCGCTGCTCAAGGAAGGCAAGATGCTCGCCACGGTCGAGCAGTATGGCGCGCAGATGGCGGCCATGGGCATCGACTACGGCCTGCGCGAGCTTGCCGGCGAGAAGTTCTCGGGCTGGGTCAAGACCGACGTCAAGCTGATCACCGCCTGAGGCGAGCACAGGCGCCGGGACTCCCTCTGGCGCCATCCATTGGCTTGTCTCATCATCGCCGCCGGCAAGCAGCCGGCGGCGATGAGCGCCATTCAGGATTGCTGCATGGACGATGTGGTTCTTTCCCTTGAAGGGGTAGGAAAGATCTTTCCCGGCGTGGTCGCGCTGAGCGACGTCTCGCTGTCGATCGCGCGCGGCGAGACGCATATCGTCCTCGGCGAGAACGGCGCCGGCAAATCGACGCTGATCAAGCTCTTGGCCGGCATTTACCAGCCGGACAGCGGCACGATCGCCTTCAACGGCCAGCCCTATCAGCCGAAGACGCCGCATGATGCGCAGCTAAGCGGCATCCGCATCGTGCATCAGGAGCTGAACCTTCTGCCCTATCTCAGCATCGCCGAGAACCTGATGCTGGAAAACCTGCCGCGCCGCGCCTTCGGCATCGTCGACCGCAAGGCGCTCAACCGGCGCGCCGTCGCGCTGCTCAAGGAGGTCGGGCTCGATGTCGATCCGAGGACGCGGGTCGAAGCGCTTGGCGTCGCGCAGATGCAGCTGGTCGAGATCGCCAAGGCGCTGAGCTACGACAGCAAGCTTCTGGTGCTCGACGAGCCGACGGCGACGCTGACGCCGCCGGAGATCGGGCGGCTGTTCTCCATCATCAAGCGGCTGAAGGCCAGGGGCGTCACCATCATCTACATCTCGCACCGGCTGCACGAGGTGTTCGAGATCGGCGACCGGGTGACCATCCTGCGCAACGGCAGGCTGGTCGCGACCCGCGACCTCCACGGCCTCAGCGTGCCGGATGTCGTGCGCATGATGATCGGCCGCGACATCGCCGACGAATTCGGCTTCGACGCCTCGATCGTGCCGGGCAAGGCGGCGCTCAGCGTCACCAATCTGAAGCGCAGCGCCGTGACGCCCGAAATTTCCTTCAACGTCCGCCACGGCGAGATCTTGGGCGTGGCCGGTCTGGTCGGCAGCGGCCGGACCGAAGCCATGCGGGCCCTGTTCGGCGCCGATCCGAGGCTCGACGGCGTCGTCGAGATCGACGGCAAGCCGGTGGCGATCACGGCGCCCAAGGATGCCGTGCGGCATGGGCTCAGCCTGCTTACCGAGGATCGCAAAGGCCAGGGCCTGCTGCTCGATCTGGCCGTGGACAAGAACATCACCATCACCGATCTCGGCAAGGTGTCGCGCCACGGGCTGGTCAACCGCCGGGCCGAAGCCGCGGCAGCGAACGATCTCATCGGCCAGCTGCGCGTCAAGGCAAGCTCGATCGAGCAGGCGGTGCGCAACCTCTCGGGCGGCAACCAGCAGAAGGTGGTACTGGCCAAGTGGCTGTTCCGCGGCACCTCGACGCTGATCCTCGACGAGCCGACGCGCGGCGTCGACATCGGCGCGCGGCGCGAGATCTACCAGCTTCTGTGGATGCTGGCGGCGGCTCAAAAAGGCATCATCATGGTGTCTTCCGACCTGCCCGAGCTGATGGGCATGTGCCATCGCATCATCGTCTTTTCCAAGAACAAGATCGTCGGCGAGGTGCCGCGAGCCGAATTCGACCAGGAGCGCATCCTGTCGCTCGCCTACCAGGAGTATGTGCGACCATGAGCGAGACGTCCGAAACCCTCGTGTCGGCGCCTGTTTCTCCCGGCAAGGCGAAGTTCCTGCGCGTCCTGATCCGCGACGCCGGCGTGCTTCTGGCGCTGGTGCTGATCACGCTGTTCTTCTCGCTCACAGCGCCTTACTTCGCCACGCCCGGCAACGCGCTGAAGATCTTCGTGCAGATCGCCATAAACACCGTGCTCGCCGCCGGCATGACCTTCGTCATTCTCACCGGCGGCATCGACCTTTCGGTCGGCTCGGTGCTGGCGCTCTGCACCGTGGTCGGCGCCACCGTCATGATTGACGAAAGCCTGTCGCCGGCCGTCGCGATCACTTTGGCGCTGCTCGCCTGCATGGCGACCGGTGCTGCCTGCGGCTTCCTCAACGGCTGGATCTCGACGCGCTGGAAGATCCCTTCCTTCATCGTCACGCTCGGCATGCTCAACATGGCGGCGGGCGCCGCTCGCGTGGTCAGCGACAATTCGACCATCACCGGCCTGCCGCAGAGTTTCGTCGATTTCGGCAATCTGATCATCGGCGGCTTCCTGCCGTCGATCTTCCTGGTCGCGGTGCTGGTGATCGCGGCCGGCTGGTTCGTGCTGCGCTTCACCGTGTTCGGCCGCATGATCTTCGCCGTCGGCACCAATGACGAGGCGGTGCGCCTCTCCGGCCACAATCCGGATTTCTACAAGGTCGCGGCCTTCACCATCAGCGGCCTGACGGCCGGCATAGCGGCCATGGTCTATCTGCTGCGCTTGAACATCGGCAGCCCGATCGCCGGCGTCGGCTACGAGCTCAATGCAATCGCCGCCGTCATTATCGGCGGCACCAGCCTCAGCGGCGGCAAGGGCTCGATCATCGGCACGCTGGTCGGCGCCTGCATCCTGCAGGTGCTCAGCACCGGGCTGCAGCTGCTCGGCGTCGGCGACAATTTCAAACCGATCGTGATTGGCCTTGTCATCGTGCTCGCCGTCATCCTAGACGCTTATCGGGAGAGGCTGTTGCGGAGGATCCGCTAGAGGGTCAGAGGGAACCATGACCACAATTGCCGATGTCGCGCGCTATGCGGGGGTGTCCGTCGCAACGGTCTCGCATGTGATGAACCGCACGCGTCATGTCGAGCCCGAGACGGCCGAGCGCGTGCGCGCGGCGATCACCGCCCTGCGCTACAGCCCGAACTCGCTGGCGCGGAGCCTGAGGCGCGGGGAGACCAAGACCATCGGCCTGCTGCTCCCGGACAATTCCAACCCGTTCTTCGCCAGCGTGGCGCGCCAGATCGAGGATGCCGGCTTCGTGGCCGGCTATACGGTGATCCTGTGCAACTCGGATGGCAGCGCCGAGAAGGAAGAGCGCTATCTGTCGGTGTTGATGGCAAAGCAGATCGACGGGCTGATCTTCGCCGGTTCGTCAGACCATGCGCGGGTGTTCTCGCACCTGTCCGCCGCCCTGCCGGCGGTGCTGCTCGACCGCGAGATCCATTCTGTCCATGTCGATTCCGTGCTGGTCGACCACGATCACGGCGGCTATCTCGCCGGGCGCCATCTGGTCGGGCTCGGCCACAGCAAAATCGGCGTCATCGGCGGTCCGCGCGATTCGAGCTCCAGCCCGGCCCGCCTGCGCGGTTTTACCCGGGCACTCGCGGAGGCAGGTATTGACCTGCCTGCTTCGTCGGTGGTCGATTCCGACTATCATTTCGCCGGCGGACGCCTGGCGATGGAGCGGCTGATGACGCAGGCGCCGGAGATCACGGCGGTGTTCGCCTGCAACGATTTGATGGCCATGGGCGCCATCACCGCGCTGCGCACGCGCGGCTTGCAGGTGCCCGACGACATGTCGCTGATCGGTTTCGACGACATCCCCTATGCGGTCACCACATGGCCGCCGCTAACGACGATCGCGCAGCCGGTCGAAAAGATCGGAACGCGGGCGGTGAGCCTGCTGCTCGAGCGCGTCGGCGAGCCGGAGGCGCCGTCGCGCCGCGAGGTGCTGGCGCCAGTGCTGGTGGAGAGGGAAAGCTGCGCGGCTTTGCAGAAGTAGCGTGTAATCTCCCCTCTTGAGGGGGAGATGTCGCCGAAGGCGACAGAGGGGGTCGGTCCGACTGGACTCGGCCTGCTGCGGCAGATGGAGGTTGGCGCTCCACGCGAGGCGACCCCCTCTGGCCTGCCGGCCATCTCCCCCGCAAGGGCAGGGCTATCGCATATGAGTAAAGAGTTCATAGAAGAAGTCTTTGCTCCAGTTGGCCCTGCGCATCTTGCTGGC
>NZ_JARTVM010000030.1:0-967 GCF_029625765.1 Mesorhizobium sp. WSM4983
ATGCCCAAGCCCTATTCGCTCGATTTGCGTGAACGTGTTGTGCGGTTTGTCGAGGCGGGCCATTCTCGGCGTGCGGCGGCGGCACATTTTGAGGTGTCGGTTTCGTTCGTCGTTATCCTGATGAGGAACTATCGAGAGACCGAGAGCCTGGCGCCCAAAGCCAGTGGTGGCCGCCGCCATTCCAAGCTCGATCCGCATCGTGCGTTCCTGCTTGGTTGTGTGGCCGAGAAGGACGACATCACCATGCCGGAGCTTGCCGCCCAACTGGTTATTGCTGCAGGCGTCCAAGTCGCTCCCGCCTCGATCTCACGTTGGCTCATCAGGAACGGCTACCGCTTCAAAAAAAACGCTGCTGGCCAGCGAGCAAGATCGACCCGACATCAGCAAGGCGCGCCAGGAGTGGCGGGCCAAACGCCAGCCGCGGATGCGGCTTGAGCCACATCGGCTGGTGTTTATCGACGAGACCGGAACCACGACGAAGATGACGCGCTTGCGCGGTCGCTGCCTGAAGGGTCGGCGGTTGCGCTCAAAGGCACCGTTTGGACATTGGAAGACGCAGACCTTCATCGCCGGGCTGCGCTGCCATGGGCTTACCGCCCCTTTCGTCGTCGACGCGCCGATGAACCGGCGCATCTTCGAGACCTACGTCGAAAACGCAGCTCGCTCCGACGTTGGCAAGGGGCGATGTCGTCATCCTTGACAACCTCGCCGCCCACAAGAGTCCAGCCGCCGAGGCAGCCATCAGGGCAAGAGGCGCATGGCTGCTCTTCCTGCCGCCCTACAGTCCGGATCTCAACCCGATCGAAATGGCCTTCGCCAAGCTCAAGGCGCATCTGCGCGCAAAGGCCATCAGAACCATCGACGCCCTGTGGCAGGCCATCGGCGATATCTGCAATCTGTTCTCCCCAACAGAATGCAGAAACTACTTCACTGCCGCAGGCTATGGACTCACATGAAAATCCGCCGC
>NZ_JARTVM010000031.1:0-823 GCF_029625765.1 Mesorhizobium sp. WSM4983
GCCCGCCAGGTCGGCGTGCCCTCGATCGTGGTGTTCCTGAACAAGGTCGACCAGGTCGACGACGCCGAGCTGCTCGAACTGGTCGAGCTCGAGGTTCGCGAACTGCTGACCAAGAACGAGTTCCCCGGCGACGACATTCCGATCGTCAAGGGTTCGGCTCTGGCTGCGCTCGAAGATTCGAACAAGACCATCGGCGAGGACGCCATCCGCGAGCTGATGGCGCAGGTCGACGCCTACATCCCGACGCCGGTCCGTCCGCTGGACAAGCCGTTCCTGATGCCGATCGAGGACGTGTTCTCGATCTCGGGCCGCGGCACGGTCGTGACCGGCCGCGTCGAGCGCGGCGTGGTCAAGGTCGGCGAGGAATTGGAGATCGTCGGCATCCGTCCGACGGCCAAGACCACCTGCACGGGCGTGGAGATGTTCCGCAAGCTGCTCGACCAGGGCCAGGCCGGCGACAACATCGGCGCGCTGTTGCGCGGCATCGACCGCGAGGGTGTCGAGCGCGGCCAGGTTCTGGCCAAGCCGGGTTCGGTGAAGCCGCACAAGAAGTTCGTGGCCGAAGCCTACATCCTGACCAAGGACGAGGGCGGCCGGCACACGCCGTTCTTCACCAACTACCGGCCGCAGTTCTACTTCCGCACCACCGACGTGACCGGCATCGTGACGCTGCCGGCCGGCACCGAGATGGTGATGCCCGGCGACAACATCACCGTCGACGTCGAGCTGATCGTGCCGATCGCGATGGAAGAGAAGCTGCGCTTCGCCATCCGTGAAGGCGGCCGCACCGTCGGTGCCGGCATCGTCGTCACCATCAAAGAAT
>NZ_JARTVM010000032.1:0-805 GCF_029625765.1 Mesorhizobium sp. WSM4983
GGGCAGGGCTATCGCATATGAGTAAAGAGTTCATAGAAGAAGTCTTTGCTCCAGTTGGCCCTGCGCATCTTGCTGGCGATTGGTTTGTCGAGGGGATGGGCAGCCAAGATGTTTTGGGCGAGCCTGCGGATGACGGCCAGGTTTTGTGGCGCGTTGTCCTTTCGGGTGCGGGCGTCATCCTCGTGGAAGACAACATCAAGGCTCCAGTGCAACTGGTTCTCGATCGTCCAGTGGGCACGAACCGTCTCAGCCAATTTGTTGGGCGTCAGCACCTTGGAGAGGGCGATATAGCGGACCGATGTGGTCGTCTTGCCGTCGGCAGTGGTGCGCAGGGCCTCGACACGGCCAATGGCCTTGAGGCCGGGGAAGGCGGGCGCGTCCTTGAGCCTGGCAAGCGGCAGCACGCTGGCGCGGCGCACTTCGGTGCGGCCATGGCCGCTGTCGCGCGTTTCGAAGCCGGCGATCTCGCCCGCCGCGGCGAAGCTTTTCTCGGCCGCGGCAAACAGACGACCCCGGTTGGCCTTCAGCCCAAGGGCATAATGCGCCTTCTGCGCCAGCAGCGCCTTGGCCGTCTCGGGGCGACAATGCAAGGCGTCGGCCGTCACCGTGCAGCCCTTGAGATCCAGGCTCTTCAGCAGCGCCAGCGTCGCCGCAACCTCGTCGGAGGCCGGCGCCCGCGGTGCCGCAATCGCCAGCCGCGTCTCGGCATCCCAGGCACTGACCATCAGCGGCGGCATGAAGGCGCGGCCCTTCTCATAACCGCGCCTCAGCGCCTTGCCGTCGACGGCCACCACGCCACGCGGTG
>NZ_JARTVM010000033.1:0-777 GCF_029625765.1 Mesorhizobium sp. WSM4983
TTGGCGAAGGCCTTTGATCTGTAGCAGGAGCCGTTGTCGGTCATGACGCGGGCTATCGTGACGCCGAGGCTGGCGTAATAGGCGACCGCGGCCTTGAGGAAGGCGATGGCGCACTCCTTTTTCTCGTCGGGCAGGATTTGCGAGAAGGCGATGCGGGACGCGTCGTCGATGCAGACATGGACGAACTCCCAGCCGGCGCCGCGCGACTTGCCCTTTTGCGGATCGCCGGTGATACGATGGCCGACTTGGCTGAAGCGGCCGAGCTTCTTGATGTCGATATGGATCATCTCGCCGGGATGCTCCCGCTCGTAGCGCCGGACCGGTTCGGCCGGCTCGATATCCCTGAGCCGCGACAGCCCGGCACGCTTGAGAACCCGGCTGACGGTGGCGGGCGAGACGCCGACCTCATGGGCGATGTGCTTGCCGGTCAGCCGCTGGCGACGCAAGGCTGCGATGCGCTCGGCCACGGACTGTTCGGTCAGGCTCGGCATGACGGTGGGCCGCGACGAGCGGTCGACCATGCCGGCCCGCCCTTTGGTCTTATAGCGCTCGACCCAGCGCGCCACGATCTTGGCCGACACGCCATAGACGCGCGCCGCATGGGCTTTGGAAAAAGCGCCTTCTATCACCGATAACGCCATCTCCTCTCGACGCAGCGGTGTGAGACGGGCATTCTTGTGGATGTTCATTCGGACCCTCCGATGGATGCTGAAGCGTGGTAACTCCAGTCTCCTCGGTCCGGTCCGAATGGACAACCTCTCGAAAGCTCACACCTAG
>NZ_JARTVM010000034.1:0-662 GCF_029625765.1 Mesorhizobium sp. WSM4983
CGCCACAACGACGTTGCGCATCTGGAAAGCCTGCTGCAGGCGGCAGGACGCGAGCGCGCCAAGCTGATCGTCTTCGAAAGCGTCTATTCGATGGACGGCGACATCGCGCCGATCAAGCAGATCGTCGAGCTCGCCGAGCGCTACAACGCCCTGACCTATATCGACGAGGTTCATGCTGTCGGCATGTACGGTGCGCGCGGCGGCGGCATCACCGAGCGCGAGGGTCTTGCCGACCGCATCGACATCATCGAGGGGACGCTGGCCAAGGCCTTCGGCACGCTGGGCGGCTACATCACCAGCACGAGCGCTGTGATCGACGCGGTGCGCTCCTATGCGCCGGGCTTCATTTTCACCACCGCGCTGCCGCCCGCGATCGCGGCGGCCGCCACCACCTCGATCAGGCATTTGAAGCGCTCGCAGGCCGAGCGCGACGCCCAGCAGCGCCAGGCAGCGCGGGCCAAGCAGGTGCTTGCCGCGGCCGGGCTGCCGGTGATGGAATCGGCCACCCATATCGTGCCGGTGCTGGTCGGCGATCCCGAGCTTTGCAAGATGGCGAGCGACCGCCTGCTTGGCGTCCACGGCATCTACATCCAGCCGATCAACTATCCGACGGTGCCGCGCGGCACCGAACGGCTGCGCATCACGCCGACACCCTTCCATTC
>NZ_JARTVM010000035.1:0-492 GCF_029625765.1 Mesorhizobium sp. WSM4983
CTCGTGATGCTGAGGCGGGAGGGCCTGGTCGTGAACCACAAGAAGCTGTTCCGGCTCTATCGGGAGGAGAAGCTCGCCGTCGCCGCCGTGGCGGCCGCAAGCGGGCGATCGGGACCAGGGCGCCGATGCTGGTGCCGCTGAGGCCCGACGAGCGCTGGTCGCTCGACTTCGTATCGGACCAGCTCACCGACGGGCGCCGCTTCCGCATCCTGGCCGTCGTCGACGACTGCACGAGAGAGTGCCTCGCACTCATCGTTGATACGTCTCTCTCGGGCATGCGGGTTGCCCGCGAATTGGACGGCTCATCACCGAGCGGGGCCGGCCCAGGATGATCGTCAGCGACAATGGCAGCGAGTTCACCTCGAACGCCATCCTCTCCTGGGCGGATCAGAACCGCGTCGAATGGCATTACATTGCGCCCGGCAAGCCGATGCAGAATGGCTTCATCGAGAGCTTCAACGGCCGACTGCGCGATGAACTGCTCAACGAGAC
>NZ_JARTVM010000036.1:0-486 GCF_029625765.1 Mesorhizobium sp. WSM4983
GCCGGCACCTATGGCGACTTCTCGATCGACGCCGACGGCGCCTGGACCTACACCGGCAACGGCGCGCACAACGAGCTGACCGCGGGTCAGGTGGTGACCGACAGCTTCACGGTGACGAGCCAGGACGGCACGGCGACGGGGACGGTGACGGTGACCATCACCGGCACCAACGACGCGGCGACGGTGAGCTCGGACTCGAAGTCGGTGACCGAAGCCGACACGGCGGCGGCGCTGAACACCAGCGGCCAGCTGACGATCACCGATCCCGACACGGGTGAAGCGCATGTGGTGGCGCAGACCAATGCCGCCGGCACCTATGGCGACTTCTCGATCGACGCCGACGGCGCCTGGACCTACACCGGCAACGGCGCGCACAACGAGCTGACCGCGGGTCAGGTGGTGACCGACAGCTTCACGGTGACGAGCCAGGACGGCACGGCGACGGGAACGGTGACGGTGACCATCACCGGCACCAACGACGCGGCG
>NZ_JARTVM010000037.1:0-373 GCF_029625765.1 Mesorhizobium sp. WSM4983
GTCGGCCGTGAACTATCCGCAAGCCATTGATCTGGCCTGTTGATTGAGGCGGATAGCGGCTTTGGAATTGCAGGATTAGCGGTATTTGGACGCTGTTTTCCTGCAATTCGGTTTTGCGATTCCCTTGTGGCGCGGAGCGTGATTCACTCGGTTCGGCGGCGGCGAATCGAGGGGACAGCGAATGTCCAGGCCACGCGAGAAGCGCGAGACGGGAGAGCAGGACCTGTTCCGCTCCCGGCTCGACCAAATCATCAACATGAAGCACGAGCTGGTGCGGCTGGCGCAGGCGATCGACTGGCCGGTGCTGGAGGAGCGTTTCGGCGCCGTCTATTCGGACGGCCCCGGCATGCCGCCGCTGCCGACCCGGCTGATG
>NZ_JARTVM010000038.1:0-368 GCF_029625765.1 Mesorhizobium sp. WSM4983
TGTCGATCCTGCAAGCAGTTCGCGATCCGCGCGACATCAACGCGCGGCATGATCTTGCTGAACTTCTGTTTCTGGCGTTGGCGGCGACGCTGTGCGGGGCCAAAAGCTGTGTGGATATTGCGGAGTTCGCAGAGGGGCGCGAGGAGGAGCTGAAAGAGTTCATCGAGCTGAAGCATGGGTGTCCGAGCCACGACACCTTCAGCCGGGTGTTTCGGCTTCTTGATCCGCAGGAGTTGTCGGATGCGCTAAGCGCCTTCATGGCGGCATTGCGGCGTGAGCTTGGGCTCGGCCCACCGCGTGGCGTGGTGGCCGTCGACGGCAAGGCGCTGAGGCGCGGTTATGAGAAGGGCCGCGCCTTCATGCCGCCG
>NZ_JARTVM010000004.1:133-540 GCF_029625765.1 Mesorhizobium sp. WSM4983
GGCGCCACAGGTGCCACCGGCGCCACCGGTGATACCGGAGCAACGGGCGCAACCGGAGCAACCGGCGCCACAGGTGCCACCGGCGCCACCGGTGATACCGGAGCAACGGGCGCAACCGGAGCAACCGGCGCCACAGGTGCGACCGGCGCCACGGGTGCGACTGGCGCCACCGGCGATACCGGAGCAACCGGCTCGACCGGTGCGACCGGAGCAACAGGTGCGACTGGCGCCACCGGCGATACCGGAGCAACGGGCTCGACAGGTGCGACCGGAGCAACCGGCGCCACAGGTGCGACCGGCGCCACGGGCGATACCGGAGCAACGGGCGCAACCGGAGCAACCGGCTCGACCGGTGCGACCGGAGCAACAGGTGCGACTGGCGCCACCGGCGATACCGGAGCAACGGG
>NZ_JARTVM010000004.1:640-2302 GCF_029625765.1 Mesorhizobium sp. WSM4983
CGCAACCGGCTCGACCGGAGCAACCGGCGCCACAGGTGCGACCGGGGCCACGGGTGCGACTGGCGCCACGGGCGATACCGGAGCAACGGGCGCGACCGGAGCAACCGGCGCCACAGGTGCGACTGGCGCCACGGGTGCGACTGGCGCCACGGGCGATACCGGAGCAACGGGCGCAACCGGAGCAACCGGCGCCACAGGTGCGACCGGAGCAACCGGCGCCACAGGTGCCACCGGCGCCACGGGCGATACCGGAGCAACGGGAGCAACCGGAGCAACCGGCGCCACAGGTGCGACCGGTGATACCGGAGCAACCGGCTCGACCGGTGCGACCGGAGCAACAGGTGCGACTGGCGCTACCGGCGATACCGGAGCAACGGGAGCAACCGGAGCAACAGGTGCCACCGGCGCCACGGGCGATACCGGAGCAACGGGTGCGACCGGAGCAACCGGCGCCACAGGTGCGACCGGCGCCACCGGTGATACCGGAGCAACGGGCTCGACGGGTGCAACAGGTGCGACCGGCGCTACGGGTGCAACGGGTGCGACCGGCTCGACAGGCGCAACCGGCGCGACTGGAGCTACTGGAGCTACCGGGGCCACTGGAGCAACCGGCGCCACAGGTGCGACCGGCGCTACGGGTGCAACGGGCGATACCGGCTCGACTGGAGCAACCGGCGCCACAGGTGCGACTGGCGCTACGGGTGATACCGGAGCAACGGGCTCGACAGGTGCGACCGGAGCAACAGGTGCGACCGGCGCCACCGGCGATACCGGAGCTACAGGCGCCACCGGCGCGACGGGTGCAACAGGAGCAACTGGCTCGACAGGTTCGACCGGAGCAACAGGTGCGACTGGAACTACCGGTGCCACTGGAGCAACGGGTGCGACTGGAGCTACCGGAGCTACCGGCTCGACGGGTGCGACCGGAGCCACCGGTGCGACTGGAGCAACTGGCGCGACTGGAGCGACCGGCGCTACGGGTGCCACAGGCGCTACCGGCTCGACAGGTGCGACCGGAGCCACCGGTGCGACTGGAGCAACGGGCTCGACCGGCGCAACCGGTGCGACCGGCGCGACTGGAGCAACGGGCTCGACCGGAGCAACCGGCGCCACGGGTGCGACTGGAGCTACCGGAGCTACTGGCTCGACAGGTGCGACCGGCGCCACCGGTGCGACTGGAGCAACGGGTGCAACCGGCTCGACTGGCTCAACTGGTGCGACCGGTGCAACCGGAGCCACGGGTGCCACTGGAGCCACCGGAGCTACTGGCTCTACTGGGGCGACCGGCGCTACGGGTGCCACTGGAGCCACCGGAGCTACTGGCTCTACTGGGGCGACCGGCGCTACGGGTGCAACTGGTGCAACTGGTGCGACTGGAGCGACTGGCGCTACGGGTGCCACGGGCTCGACCGGAGCAACCGGTGCGACTGGAGCAACGGGTGCGACTGGTGCAACCGGCGCCACGGGTGCGACTGGAGCTACCGGCTCGACAGGTGCGACCGGAGCCACTGGAGCAACGGGCTCGACCGGAGCAACCGGTGCGACCGGAGCCACGGGTGCCACTGGAGCTACCGGAGCAACTGGAGCGACCGGCGCTACGGGTGCCACTGGAGCCACCGGAGCTACTGGCTCTACTGGGGCGACCGGCGCTACGGGTGCAAC
>NZ_JARTVM010000004.1:2402-2842 GCF_029625765.1 Mesorhizobium sp. WSM4983
GGCTCGACAGGTGCGACCGGAGCCACTGGAGCAACGGGCTCGACCGGAGCAACCGGTGCGACCGGAGCCACGGGTGCGACTGGAGCTACCGGAGCAACTGGAGCGACCGGCGCTACGGGTGCCACGGGCTCGACCGGAGCAACCGGTGCGACTGGAGCAACGGGTGCGACAGGTGCGACCGGCGCCACGGGTGCGACCGGCTCGACCGGCGCCACGGGTGCCACTGGCGCTACCGGCTCAACTGGAGCAACTGGCGCGACCGGAGCGACCGGCGCTACCGGTGCGACCGGAGCCACAGGTGCCACGGGCTCGACGGGTGCGACCGGAGCCACCGGCTCGACCGGAGCAACGGGTGCTACCGGCGCGACTGGAGCAACGGGTGCGACAGGTGCGACCGGCGCCACGGGTGCGACCGGCTCGACCGGCGCCACGGGTGCCAC
>NZ_JARTVM010000004.1:2942-452302 GCF_029625765.1 Mesorhizobium sp. WSM4983
GCGACTGGAGCAACGGGTGCGACAGGTGCGACCGGCGCCACGGGTGCGACCGGCTCGACCGGCGCCACGGGTGCCACCGGCTCGACTGGGGCGACCGGCGCTACCGGTGCAACCGGCGCGACCGGAGCAACGGGCTCGACCGGAGCAACCGGCTCGACCGGCGCTACGGGTGCAACCGGAGCAACCGGCTCGACAGGTGCGACCGGAGCCACCGGTGCGACTGGAGCAACGGGCTCGACCGGAGCAACCGGTGCGACCGGAGCCACCGGTGCGACTGGAGCTACCGGAGCAACTGGCGCGACTGGAGCGACCGGCGCTACGGGTGCCACGGGCTCGACCGGTGCGACCGGAACTACCGGCTCGACCGGTGCGACCGGAACTACCGGCTCGACTGGAGCTACCGGAGCAACTGGCTCGACTGGGGCGACTGGAGCAACGGGTGCGACCGGCGCCACCGGCTCAACCGGAGCGACCGGAGCGACCGGCGCAACGGGTGCAACCGGCGCAACCGGTTCGACGGGTGCTACTGGGCCGGGCGGCGCAACGGGCCCGACCGGAGCGACCGGCCCCGGCGGCGAGACCGGTGATCGCGACAAAGGCAACAACGGCCATGGCAATGATCCTGACCACAACGACAGCAGCAATCCTGGGAAGGGACATTCCAACGATGGCACTGATGCCGATGGCTCGCCTGGCCATCGCACCGCCGCGGTCACGGCCAACTCGCTCGGGCTCAAGGACACGACGCAGTTCCTGCAATCCGGCTCGACCGACAGTGATGCCGTCAGCCATGCGTCGTTCCGTCAGCTTGTCAGCCAGGCCGCCGGTTCGGTGACGACCGACCTCCTGAATGTTCTCAACACGATCAGGGGATTTGGTCAGAACCAGAACAAGCCGTTGGGTGCAAGCACCGACCTGACCTCGGATCAGAACAAGCAGGGTGCCGGCTTCGCCAATAGCGACGACACGGTGAAGAAGGCGCTGAAGGATATTCTGAAGCCGCATGACTGAGCATGAGTGAGCAGGAATGGCGACCGGACAGACGACGATAGAAACCGGTCCAAAGCTGAGAAGCGGGCGCGCGGGCTTTGCCGAAGGGCAGGGCCCGCGCGTTCGGCCTTTCCGAGTGGTTAAGGGGCTCGCGCGACCGACCGCCGTGGAGTATCATCAGCGCCCCCAGAGATTCCGGCGGAAATGGTCCGCCCCGGGCAATGTCGAACCACCGCCTGCCTACCCGAAGGGGAGTCCATGGTGAACGTTCCTGGGAGTGCTGAAGTCCAGCCTGTGGAGCTGCGTGCCGGGACCGCGGCCGACCCGACCGGCATGCCCGGCGGCACCAGCGAAACGGGGCAGAGCCCCGGTGGCCCCGCCGAGTTCGACCAGGTCGGGCCGCGCCTCAAGGCGATGCTCCGGGTCGCCCGCTATCACGGTATCGAGCTCGATCCGAACGAATTCAGGGCAGCGAGCGCAGGCCCGTTTCCAAGCGCTACCGACCTGTCGGAATGGGCGCAGAACGGCGGCATGTGGTCCCGGGCAGTGCGTGTTCGCTGGTCACACCTGTTGCGCTTTCAAGATACCGGACCAGTCGTTCTCTTGTTCAGCGATGGCGGCGCCGGTCTCCTCACCGGGGCGAGTGCCGAGCGCAACGTGGTCTTCCTCAAAAGTCCGGAAGCGCCCGACGATGGTCCATCCACCGCTGTCGACGAGTTGCGCCTGTCGCAGGTGTGGACGGGCGAGGCGGTGCTGCTGCGAAACGCGCGATCCTATGTTGCCGCGGATGCGCCTTTCACCCTTCGCTGGATCGCCGAACTGGTGCGGCACGAAAGCCGGCCGCTTCGCGACGTGGCCATCGCCTCCTTCACACTCAGCGTTCTGACGATTTTGCCGCCGCTCATCGTCATGACGGTGGTCAACAAGGTATTGCAGTTCAACAGTGTCTCGACGCTGTTACTCTTGTCGGCCATAGTCGCTGTCGTCTTCGCATACGAGACGCTCCTGGGCCACGCGCGGCGACTGATCATCAACGTCGTCGGAGCCCGCCTCGACACCAAGCTGCAGCTGCACGTTTTCAGCCGCCTCTTGCGTCTGCCGCTCGACTATTTCGAGCGCCACCCCGCCGGCGAGACAATGTACCACCTCGCGCAGGTCTATCGAATCCGCGAGTTTCTGACAGGCAAACTGCTCAGCACGTTCCTGGACCTGATCACCCTGTGCGTGCTGCTGCCGGTGATGTTCTATATCAACGTGACGCTTGCCTGGATCGTCGTTGCGTGCGCAGTGGTGATCATGCTGATCATCCTTGCCTTCCTGAAGCCGCTGCGCCGAAGGTACCAGCGGGTGATCGAGGCCGAGACCTGGAAGTCGGCGGCGCTGGGCGAAACCGTTGTCGGCATAAAGACCGTGAAGGCGCTTGGTCTCGAGCCGCAACGCAAGGCGCTTTGGGACGAGCAGGTGGCGGAGGCGGGAAGCGCGCGCCTCTCCTTCGGGCAGTTCGCCAGCTGGCCGCAGACCCTGGTTACGCCCATTGAACGCGTAATGGTGCTCGGCACCATGCTGATCGGCGCCTATCTCGCGATGAACGACAGTTCCGGCTATATGGTCGGCGGTCTGTTCGCCTTCATGATGATCTCCCAACGCGTCGCGCAACCGCTGGTCGGATTGGTGCGGCTGATCGAAGACTACGAGGAGGTGGGAGCGGCGATCGGCGAGGCGGCATCCGTCCTTAACCGGCCGTTGGAGACGAGTTCGAACTCCCTCGGTCTGCGGCCAAGGCTCCTCGGCGAAGTTACGTTCAGCGATCTGACGTTCAGCTACATCGGTACCAAGACGCCCGCCCTCGACCGGGTCAGCTTCCACATTCCGGCTGGGACCATGTTCGGCATTGTCGGGCGGAGCGGGTCGGGAAAATCGACCATCGCGCGGCTGCTGCAGGGGATCAACCGGGATTACAGCGGGTTCCTGAAGCTGGACGGCGTCGACCTCAAGGAAATCAACCTGCGTCATCTTCGCCAGGGGCTCGGCGTGGTCCTCCAGGACAATTTCCTGTTCCGCGGGTCGATCCGTGACAACATCATCGCCGGCCGCGCAGGCTTGACGCTGTCCGATGCCATGCGTGCCGCGCATCTCGCCGGCGCGGAAGAATTTATCGAACGCATGCCGAACGGATACGATACCTACATCGAGGAAGGTTCGCCCAACCTGTCGGGCGGTCAAAAGCAACGGCTGGCGATCGCGCGCGCCCTCATCCACGATCCGACCATCCTCATTCTCGACGAGGCCACCAGTGCTCTCGACCCGGAAAGCGAAGCGGTCGTCAGTGCCAATCTCATGCGTATCGCCAGCGGCCGCACCATGATCATCGTCTCGCATCGGCTGTCCTCGCTCACCGACTGCGACCAGATCCTGGTCATGGAGCAGGGCAAGGTTCTCGACGTCGCTTCGCACACCGTCCTGCTCGAACGATGCGCGCTCTATCGCCAGCTGTGGTCGCAGCAGAACCGACATTTGGACAATCGTGGCGGCCGGCCGGCGGCCGTACCGCCGCGATTGGTTTGACGATGTGGTGCCGCAACGGGGTCGAGATTGAAATGGTGGTTCTCGCCAAAGATGAGTTAGATAACAAGGGCCGGTAAGCCATGAGTAGCACCTCGCTCACCGTCCGCCAGGCTCGCTGGGGCCGAGCGAAAACGAACGATCCGACGACGCCGGCCATACTCGAGTTCCAATGGCCGTCGACAGCAGTCTCGAATGCGCCGATTCCTCGGGCGGCGCGCGGCATCGTATGGATGATTTCGAGCCTCGTGATCGTCTTGATCACCGTGGCAGGACTGATACCGGTCGACCAGGTCGTGACGACGAGGGGGCTCGTGGTTTCACAATCGCCCAACATCATCGTGCAGCCGCTGGAGACGGCGATCGTCCGCTCGATCGAAGTGCGCGAGGGACAGCATGTGCAAGCCGGCCAATTGCTTGCACGTCTCGATTCGACCTTCGCCTCGGCAGACCTGCAGGCCTTGGCCATGCAGGTCTCTACGCTTGAGGCCGAAGTGGCACGGTTGAAGGCGGAGGCCGACGGCAAGGAGTTCAACTATGACGGCCTCGACCCCAGCTGGACCCTGCAGGCCTCGATCTTCGAGCGCCGCAAGGCGGTCTACGAGGCTAAGCTGGAGAATTTCGATCGGCAAAGCGATGAACTCACTTCCGTGATCTCGCGCGCGCAATCTGATGCCGCTGGCTACCGGCAGCGGCTCTCCGTCGCGGCATCGATAGAACAGATGCGCAAGCAGCTGGAAGAAAGGCAAGTCGGGAGCCGCCTCAATACCCTGCTGGCCGAGGACAATTCGGCCGAAATGTCGCGCGCGCTCGGCAACGCCGTGCAGACGGCGGAAGCTGCCAGGCGCCAGCAGGCTGCGGTAGCCGCCGACCGCGCCGGCTACATTCAAGGCTGGCGCGCGGAAGTCTCGCAAGGTTTGTCGGAGGCGAGCTCTCGCATGTCCGACGCGCGCGAGCTCTTCAACAAGGCAAAGCTGCGCAAGCAACTGGTCGAGCTGAAAAGCGAAGGAGATGCCATTGTCCAGTCCGTGGCAAAGGTGTCGGTCGGCTCGGTCCTGCAGTCGGGCGAGCGCCTGATCACGCTGGTGCCCGCCAAGGCGCCGCTCGAGATCGAGACAAATGTCGTCGGCCGAAGCAGTGGCTTCGTCCATGTCGGCGATCCTGTCGTCATCAAGTTCGATACCTTCCCCTATTCGCAATACGGCCTCGCTCACGGCACCGTGCGCACGCTCAGTCCGGATTCCTTCTCCGCTCAGGAGCAAGCCCGCGATCCAGACAGTTCGCTGGCAATGCTGCCCTCGAACACAGAACCGTTCTATCGGACGCGCATTTCCATCGATCAGGTCGCGCTGCATGACGTACCCGCCGGGTTTGCCCTCACCCCCGGCATGCCGGTGACCGCCGACGTTCAGGTCGGCCGGCGCACGGTGCTCAAATACATGCTTGGGGTGATGCTCCCGATCGGTCAGGAAGCGATGCGCGAGCCGTAGTCTGCAGCTCAAGAGGAACCGGAGCAGCCAGAGGCTGACATCGATGACAATCCTGGATCGCCTGACTGGTTTGGCTAGCCCATCCGTAGCATTGCGCAGGGCGATCCAGCTTGCTGAAAATGGCAAGCCCACCGAGGCCTTTCCGCTCTTCGCCACGGCTGCGCGTGCGGGCATAGGCCAGGCCGAGTATCGGGTCGCGCGTTGCTATCTCGAAGGTTCCGGCGTGCCGCCCAGCCGGGCAGAGGGGACGCGCTGGCTGCGGCGAGCAGCGGATCACGGGAGCGCTGATGCGCAGGCGCTTCTCGCCGCACTCTACGTGACCGGGATGGCGACAGCCGAGACTGACAAGGGCTCCGAGTCGGAACGCCTGTTCGTGGAGGACACCACGAGCGAGCCAGACTTTGCGTCAGCGCTCGACCTTGCCACGAAGGCGGCCGAGGCGGGCTCCGCCACCGGCCAGGCACTCCTCGGCTACATCCTGACCAGCGGTCCCGAACCGATGCGCGACGCGGATGCTGCCTGTAAGTGGTACGAGCGGTCGGCTGCGGCCGGCTGCGCCGAAGGAAGCCTTGGTTTTGCCCTTTCGCTGGCACGGCGGGGTCTATCGGCAGACCGAGCCAGGATTGCCGATGAGGTCCGGCGGGCGGCGGACGCTGGCTTGCCGACAGCGATCTATCTTCTCGCGATCCTGACCGAACATGGCCTGGGTGTCGCTGGCGACATTGCGGGTGCGGCGCGATTATACCAGTCAGCTGCGGAGAAAGGGCTTCCTGCGGCCCAATTCCGATTGGGTCTGGCGCTTATCGACGGGAGCCTCGGCGATCAGGATCCTGTGACCGGAGAGGCCTGGATACGGCGTGCGGCATTGGCGGGCAACGTCGAGGCGGCGAATCTTCTCGGCGATCGTAACGTGAAGAGCCGGCCGCCGGACTTTTCAGAGGCGGCAATTTGGTATCGTCGTGCGGCCGAGGGGGGTCACCAGGCCGCCGCTCGCGCGCTGGCCTCTCTCTACCTGACGGGAAACGGTGTCGCCAGGGACGAGCAAGAGGGGGCGCATTGGCTGCGCACCGCCGCAAGCAGCGGGAACCGGGCAGCGCAAGTCGATCTGGCCAATCTTGTTCTTCAGGGAGCCGGCGAGCCGGACGATATCACGAGCGTAGCGGGGTGGTTCGAGGCGGCCGCATTATCGGGCGACCTTATCGCCGCCTTCAATCTCGGGCTGTGTTTCGCCAAAGGCGTCGGCGTGCACCAGGATGAAACTCGCGCCGCGCAATGGCTGAGGCGCGCGGCTGAAGGCGTGGCTGAGGCTCAGTACATGTATGCGCGCATTCTCAGGGACGGGCGCGGCGTGGCTGCCGACGCGCAACAGGCTCGTGCCTGGTTTGCCCAAGCGGCCGAAGGCGGCATGCTCGATGCGCAAGTGGCACTTGCTGAGATGCTGCTCAATGGCAGCGGAGGCAAACGCTCTCCCGAAGCCGCAATACAGCTGTTCCGACGGGCTGCTGCCGACGGACATGCCGGCGCAATGTTTGCTCTCGGCGCGCTGCAGAGCTCCGGCGAGGGACTGCCGGTCGATCACGTGGCGGCGCAGAAATGGTTTGCGGCCGCGGCCGAGCGTGGGCACGGGCAGGCCCAACTGATGCTCGGCCGATATTTCTCGAAGGGCCTAGCCGGAGAGCACTACCCGGCAGTCGGCCGCCTTTGGCTCGAGCGAGCGGCGGCGCAAGGTCTTGAGGAAGCGGCCGACGAACTCTCCGAATTGGCCGGCTGAGGCATTCACTGCCAAGGCTTAGCACCGGCATCGGTCGCGCCCGACTACTGCGCGCCGGGCGTCCACTCAGGCAGCGGCGCTAGGCTGTGGTTGAACTGTTTCCACCACATGGACTTATCGATCTCGCAGCAGGCGAGAAGCAGGTTATGCGCCTTCTCGAAAGCCTGGGTAGCGATTTCATCAAAGGTCATCTGCGCGTCGTACGGGACCGACACCACCAGTTCCTGACCGGTTTGTGTGCCGCCTTCGTCGACCTGAAGATAAAGCCAAACGACAAAATGCGCGCCCTGGCCACTCGCGTCGGCGTTGCCGATCTTGATGCGGTCGATGCCTGCTGCAGTGACTTTCATGCCGAAGTCCTTCATTTTGGGATTCATGGAATTCCAGAAGTTCGCAGCAATCAGAAAGGTTCCGGGACCGCTGTTCCTATGGTGAAGCATTGATAAAGAGGTACCACCTGGCTGCCGGGCGGGGGCGCAAGCGGCCACGCGCGCACAACCTCGGTCCGAACCCTGGACGTCCGATCGTCGCCGTCTTGCCCTACTGACGGTGCCATGTGATGGTTTTATATAACCTATTCATTTAATTGAATAAGCTTAGGCCCGGATGCCTCTATGCAGCAGCATCGCAACGTTGCCTTTTGACGGCGGAGCCCAGGAACGCTCCGTTGCCAGCAAACCTTCGCGCGTCGGCCCGTCGACCGATCAACCGCGCGCCGAAGGGCTGTCCATTGCAACGCACTGGGATGGCGCGCGTTTTATTGATTGGCAGGGCGGTGACCAATGTGAGCGCCGCTTCATAGGCTGACAAGTCGGAGGCGATTAGGTGGCTAAGTTCAAAGAAGCCCTTGAGCGCGGCAAGAAAGCTCCTCGCCAGCAAAAGGAGGATGCGAACGCCACGGTGCCGGATTTCGGCACCCAAGCCAGGGCCTGGCTGGACGATGTCGTTGTTGCGTCGTTGGTAGCGGCCAAGGCAGAGGTGTCGGGCGAGATGACCATCGACATAGACACCGTTCCGCGGGGCCGTGACAAAGCGCTGACGCCCTCTGTTCGGTTTCGAATCTACCGAAAGCCGGAAGTGAAAAACACCGCCGGAAGGGTATTCACCGTCAACGTTCACGTCAGTGGGGAGGTGTCGGTTTCGTCACCCGGTATGGTCGCCGAGGATGTTGGAAATATAGGGAACAGGTCCGGCGAGAGGTTTCGCAATTTGGTTGTCAAGCTGATCGAAGACGCCGCTAGGGACATGAGCTAGCCCGACTGTCATGCTCGATTGGTCGACCCGGCCGAGGAGATCCCCACCTCAGCTCGGCCTTCTGGTCGTCAGGCAGAAAATCTTTCGCCGTCAAGCGTGATCTCGATAGTGACGCCGGCCGGGTCCCAGTTTCGCTCGACTCGGCCCAACTGGCTCGCGGCGACGCGGACCAGGCGGCTCCCGAAACCTTCTTCTTCGGTTGCGACGGGAGGTGGTCCTCCAACCTCTCGCCATTGAATAAGCACCTTGCCGTCCCGATTGGCGCAAGCGATCTCTATTGAGCCGGCGGCCGCCGAGAGGCTGCCATGTTTGGCGGCGTTGGTGGCGAATTCGTGCAGCAGGAGGGAAAGTGGCGTGATCATTGCCGCGGGCACGGGAATATCGATGCCGGTGATCGCGAAGCGGGGATGCTCATCGGCCGCATGGCGGTATGGCGCGAGGATCGCGTTGACCAATGTATGCAGGCTCGTGGAGACCTGAGCAGAGCGGCCACCAGACGTGAGCATCGTCAGCGCATGCGCCCGCGCCAAGGCGCCGAGGCGGTCAGACACGATCGAGGCGAGCGCCGCCGGCGTTTCGGCGGCCGAAGCGCTCAGCTTGACGATCGAGCTTGCGATGGCGAAGAGGTTCTTCACACGGTGGTCCATCTCGCGGAGCAGTATCTCCCGCTGCTCTTGCGCGCGCAGCCGCTCGGAGATGCCGCGGGCGATCTTGGAGGCACCGACAATTGCGCCCGACGCGTCCGCGATGGGGGAAACGGTCAAAGAGATGGGAACGATACTGCCGTCCTTGCGCAGGCGAACGGTCTCGAAATGCTCGACATGCTCTCCATCCCGAATGCGCGCCAGGATCTCCCTGTCCTCGTTCCGGCGATCGGGCGGTATCAGCAACATGAGCGAACGACCGACAATTTCCGCGCGGGGGTAGCCGTAGAGCCGCTCGGCGCCACGGTTCCAGTCCGTGACGATGCCGTCGGGATCCGTCGCGATGATCGCATCATCCGAGGATTCGACAAGCGCGCTCAGCCGCGCCGCAGTGGTTTCCGCGTGGCCCCGTTCGATCGCAAACCCGAGCTGGCGGGCAATGGTCAACGCAAGTTCGCGTTCACGATCGGTGAAGCTATGGGGGGCTGGGTAGTAGACCATGAACTTGCCGATGAGCTCGCGGGAGCTGGCAAGCGGGATAAAAGCCAGCGCTTCGATGCCTTCGCCGAGGACCGTGTCGATGAGTTGCTGAGATTCACCGCTGAAACGAATATCCTCGACAAAGATGGGCTCGGCGTCGCGCTGATCGGTTGTCCACGGCGTGTGGCCGTTGACAGCCTTGCGGTATTCTTCAGACAGTGAGCGCCACGCGACGAAGCTCATGACGCCGTGGTTGTCAAATCTCAGGATCGAGGCGCGCGACGAACCGAGGGCGTCGCATATGGCATCCAGGGCCGCATCGTAGATCTCGACGAGCCCATGGGCGCGGTAAAGTCGGTCGGTGAGGCGAAAGAGGACGGTTTGCTCGCGGGCAATATCGCCGTCGGCTTGCTCACGCTGGCCGCGCCCTGTGGCCGTAACACTCATAGCCCCTTGCTGCATCGAGTCCTTGACCCAACCGCCTAACGCAGCACCGCGTCGATCGCCCCCTTCGACCGCCGGGTACGATCCCCGACCATGCTCGACAATATGCGCTTTGCGCGGTTTCGCAATAGGACTTGTCACGTTGCGGCGCGGCGGCTGGTGTCGCCGACGAGCCGCGAGCGGCGCCCGTCTAGCGGCTTGAGCCAAATGGCAATTCGCGATCCCAAATCAGGTGCCTACCAGGCCGCGCCGTACTCCGACGCTCGCGGCATATAAAGCTTCCGCGGCCGGCCCAAACGGAAGCCTCGCGCGCAGACTGGCGCCTCAGCGCCTTTGCTTGGCAATCCTGCCGGCGATCGCCGCGCCCTGGATGCGCGCATTGGCGAAGCAGCCGCGAATGCTCGGCCGCATGCCGGTGAACCAGAGGCCGGGCAGTTTCGGGTCGTTCGCCGGGCCGTTGAACAGCGGCACTCCCTTGGCATCGAGCACGCCGAGCCTGCCCACCATCGCCTCCAGCCCGGTGCGGTAGCCGGTGGCGGCAATGACGATGTCAGGCGCGATCGACTGGCCGCTTTCGAGAACGACGCCGTCGTGCCTGAATTCCTTGACCTGCGGCACGACGATGATGCGGCCGGCCTTGATCGCGTCGACCGCACCGTCATCGGCGGCGATCGCCGTATAGTCCGAGCCGAGGCGGCTGGCGCCGCCCGACGGGGCGGGGGGCAGGCCGTACTTCCCGAGATCGCCGAAGACCAGCCGCTGCGTCGCCGCCATCACCGCATCGGCGAGCCGGGCAGGCAGTCTCGCCATGACGGGCGAGAAACGATGCACGGCGATCTTGCCGATGCGCTTGGGCAGCAGCGACGGCCCGTTGCGCGCCGAGAGCCACATCTGCCCGGTCTCGACCCCGGAAAGATGGTTGAGCGCGTCGAAGCCGGAATTACCGGCGCCGACCACCAGCACTTTTGTCCCAGCATAGTCGCTCGCCCGGCCGAAATGCGCCGAATGGACGATCTTGCCCGAAAAATCCTTCATGCCTTTCCAGGCCGGGATAAAGGGTTGTCGGTCGCGCCCGGTGGCGATCACCACGTGGCGCGCCGCTCGCGGTCCCGTACTGGTCTTCAGCAGCCAGTGATCGCCGCGGAAATCGATTTCCTCGACGACGACGCCGAAGGCGATCGGCAGCCGGTGCGTCTGGGCGAAGTCGTTGAACAGGCGGATCACCGCGCTGCGGTGCGGAAAGGCGGGCGTGCCTTGCGGAAATGAAACGCCGGGCAGCGTTGAGAGGTCGCGATGCGTGTTGAGATGCAGGTTCTCATGGCGGTGGTGCCAGGGCTCGGCCAGCCGCCCCTCGCGCTCGAGGATCTCGGTGGCGATCCCGGCCTCGATCAGGGCGTAGGCCGCCGCCAATCCGGCCGCGCCGGCGCCGATCACGATCGCGCCTTCGAGGATCGCCGGCTCGCCGGTCCAATCCGACGAGATTTCCGCTTCCATGCCCATTCTTGTCTTTGTCGTCGTCATGGCTCTCACGTGCCACGGCCATGTATCCGACATATGCCGCTGACGAGGCAATGGGAATAGGCCGTGGTTGCAAAGAGCCCGGCATTGTGTCGCGGATAGGGAGATTATCCGTTGGCGGGGTCGGCGTGGCGATGCACAAGCTTGAAGGCGCCGTCCTCCAGCCGGAACACTTCCGTCACCCGCAAGGTCATCTCGGCCGGCTGTCCGTTCTTGCCCATGCGCGCCTTCGCATGCTGCAGCCCGGTCCAGAAGGCGAGATCGCCGCTCGCGGAGGCCTGCAGCACCTCGATGTCGGTGCTGCCGCCTTCGTGGAAGCTGGCGGCGTCGCGCTCGTATCGGCCGGCAACGGCATCGGCGCCTTCGAGATGGTCGCCGCGCGGCGAAAAGAAGGTGGCCGGCTCGCTATGCGTCACGATTGCCTTCAGCGATGCAGCGTTGCCGTTGACATAATCCTCGGCGATCTTCTCACGCTGCTTCATGAAGGCGTCGAAGGACGAGCCGCCCGGCCGCACGGTTCTGATCCACGTCTCCAGCGCCTCGATGAAATCTTTCAGGAGGGCGGCCGTGTCGCTGTTCTTAACCGCGCCGCTGTCGTCGAGCAGCTCGGCGACATTTCCGATATAGGCCTCCGGCTGCTGCATCACCGGCATGTCGAGGAAGACGAAGGTCTGCCTGAGCGCCTGGTTGGAACCGAAGGCGCCGATCTTGCCTGGGCTGACACTGACGACGCCGGCGGGCAGGCCTTTGAAGACGCTCTTGCCAGAGGGGCGTGAGCCGACGTCGAGGGCGTTCTTCAGGCAGCCCGGGATCGAACGGTTGTATTCCGGCGTGACGAACAGCACCGCGTCGCATTCCCCGATGGCGGCGCGGAACGCCGACCAGGCGGCAGGCGGCGTCTCGCCGTCGAGATCCTGATTATACAAAGGCAGCTCGCCGATCTCGATGAAGCGGCAGCGCAACGAATCCGGTGCGCGGGCCGCCAGCGCCTTGGCGATCTTGCGGCTGTAGGATTGGGCCCGCAAACTGCCGACAAGCAGGGCCAGCTGCAGGACGGGATGTTCGGTTGTCATGGTCATGGCGAACTGTCCAGGCTTGTTGAGGGGGATGGCGACGCGAGGCGGACATAACGAAGGCCCGCAACCTTGGACCTTTGGTCGGAGCGGCTGTGCTGGTCGCCTCTCATTTCGGTCAATGTCCGGGCTGGCGCGAGGTTCCGACCTCCGCTGGCCAAGCCGTGGCTGCGTATGGCCTTGCCGCCGGCGCCGTTGCACAGTATTGACGGGCTGGCGCGTGGCCTAAGGCTCCCATTCGGCCTTTTGGCGCGCGCTAAATGATTGCCCGGTCTTCGGGCGGCAAAGAGGTGGCCATGTCCGCGCGCATTTTCAGCCCAGCCAAAACCGCGATGCAGTCCGGCAAGGCCAAGACCGGCCACTGGGTGCTGGAATTCGATCCAGCCCAGCGCAAGAAGATCGATCCGCTGATGGGTTACACCGCGTCCGGCGATATGCTGAGCCAGGTGCGGCTCACCTTCGATACCAGAGAAGAGGCGGTCGCCTATGCCGAGAAGCAGGGCATTGCCTATCGTGTCGAGGAGCCGAAGGAGCCGAAGCGCCGGCAGATTTCCTATTCGGACAATTTCCGCTATGACCGCAGGACGCCCTGGACCCATTGAGCAATCCGAGCAAAAGTGCACAGCGGTTTTCCGTCCGGAATTGCGTAACAAAATCGGAGCGGATCATCCTTTTAGATCGATCCGCGTACTCGCATCAGCCGGCTCCGGCCGGCCAGCGGTCCCGTAGCTCAGCTGGATAGAGCACCGGCCTTCTAAGCCGATGGTCGCAGGTTCGAATCCTGCCGGGATCGCCATTAATTTCAACCACTTAGCACTTCCTGGCTAAAAGGTTCCAACTCGAAAAAAGAACCGATTTCCAACTTTCAATCCGTTTCGCGGTTGCGGCCGAGGCGGCGGCGAGTTCGCGCTGAGTGCCTCCTTCGACACCCACCGAACGGTCGATGATGGCATGAAAGCGATCGTTCCCGAGGTGATCGCCCGCCGATGACCTGAATGTCTGATCCAAGTGGAAACACGGCGCCTTGACGAATTTGGATGCTTGAAGACGCGCGCGGTGCCCAGTATATCCGCGCCGAAGGGCAGACGGACTTAGAGTGTTACAGGAAAGTTATCTCGAATTTGTATTGCGCTGGCATCTGTATCGCAGATGGCATCGTCCGCCGCGTCCGAAGAGGCAGGCTGAGTTCGACTTTCATCAGCTGATGAAATCCCTTCCGCGCCATGGCCTTTTCATCGACCTCGGGGCCAATGTAGGCGACGTTACCCGGCACGCTCTCAGCTACGGCATGAAGGTAATCGCCTTTGAGCCGGACCCTAGGGCTCTCAAGATCTTGAAGGGCCGGTTCGGCAATGACGAGCGGGTAACGATCGTTCCAAAAGCGGTAGGCGGCTCCGCGAGGACGGCAATCCTTAATCAGAGGCCCGACACGAAAAATGTCCGGATGACCGAGTGGTCATCTCTGTTCGAGGTGCCCGAGCACGCGAACGGCCCCGCCGTTGAAGTCGAAGTGATCGATCTCGTGCAGTTTCTGAGAGGGATCGAGGAACCGATTGCCGTTATTAAGATGGACATTGAGGGTGCGGAAGCGGAATGCATCGAGTCCATGCTCGATGACGGCATCTATCGGTCCATCGGCCATGTTCTGGTGGAGACGCACGAAAGGCTTTCGCTGGATTTGGCCAATCGGATCGCCGTGCTTCGCGACCGCATCAGTAGAGACGGGATTACCAATATAGACTTGGGCTGGGGGTGATATCAGGCTGAGAATCACGAGAGCTATGGCTGGCTCATTTACTGCTAAATCGCAGAAGGGCTGCGGGGAGCTCTGCATATGTCTATCTTTTCCAAATGGTTGCGGGATGCCCGCTCTAAACTTCCGGAGAATGTTGCTATCGGCCGCCACACTTACGGCGTGACGTGGCGAAAGGTTCTGTTCCCATCGAAGGAATCACCTTTGCAAGTAGGGGCCTTCTGCTCGATCGCGGGTGACGTGCTTTTCATGTGCTCCGGTCAGCATTCGACCGGCAGCGCCACCTCATTTCCAATCCACAGCCGGATACTGAACCAACCGGAGCCGATCGGAAATGGCGGCAAACCTGGCGGCATCACGATCGGCAACGACGTCTGGATCGGCCACGGCGCCATAATTTTACCAGGAGTTGAGGTCGGCGATGGCGCGGTGGTAGGCGCCGGGGCGGTGGTCACTAGGGCCGTGCCGACCTATGCGATCGTAGGCGGGTCTCCAGCCCGGCTCATCAGATATCGCTTTTCGCAAGACGTCATCTCGAAGCTGCTGGCAATCCGGTGGTGGGAGTGGGAGGACGATAAAATAAAAAGAGAGGCGGGCGCCCTCACTGGTCCCATCGAAACTTTCATCGAGAAGCATTTTGTGACAGGCACTAGGGCTAAATAGGCCCACAAACGGTTCAAATGACCAATTCGTGTTTTTTTCTGGCGGCAGATGCCAAGTACTTTCCGTATGCATGCCTAGCAGCGCGCAGAATTCTCGACGTTTCGCGCAAAACGACGCCTGGTTTCATCATGCATCTCGGGGCAAATGAGGACGATGTCGGCATTGCGTATCGGTTGCTGAAAGACCGTGTCCGGATCGTGGACGTGATGAACTTCATGGCTAACTCGGGCTACCGTTTTCGGCCGGGGAGCGTCGCCACCTTCATCCGCCTGTTCGCCGACCGGTTCAGCGAATTCGCGGTATACGATCGCATCGCACATATCGACTGCGACGTTCTGTTCAACCGCGACATTGCCGATCTGGTGGACCAGCCTATCCACGCGCACCTGCTAGCGGCCCACGACGACTACATGTACTTCCGCCCGGGTTACCGAGACGAGATGTCGATGCAACCGGGCGCGCCCTATTTCAATGCCGGCATTATCGTCTTCAACATGCGGCCGGTGCGAGAGGAAGACCTGTTGAAGCAGGCCCGAAAGCTCGCCGTTGACGGACAAATGAACGACCAGAACGCGCTCAATGTCGCCTTCGAGGGCAAATGGCAGACGATGCACCCGAACTGGAATCTGATGTCGAACGGGGCCCGGGATTATCGGTTTTCTCAGGCCTATGCACGGCATTTCGCGGGCGGCAAGCCTTGGGGCAGCCAGATTGGAGTCGAGCTTGAAGCCCTCAAGATCTGGCGTGATCTGGCAGAGGATACGCCTTGGAATAAGCCCTTCCGGCAGCGGCTGCCGTTCGAGCGCGGGATAACGAAACGCTTCCTCCGCCGCTTCGATGCCGTCGGCGGTCTCTTCGGTAACGACGTGCATCGCCGCCGCGCGCGTTACGACGCGGCGAAAATGCACCAGATCTACGCAAGGCAAGCGGAGGAGGGCGCGATGGCCGTACAATTCCCGGAGGTGCTCGGCGGGTTTGGCTGATCTTCTTTCCAAATCGGCCGCATCCTGTGGATATTAGCCGCCCGTTCACCATGCCTCTCGCTTCGCATTGAGCGCCGGCGGCCGGCTCGTTGAAATGGTACGGCCTGAACAACAGGCGCCCCGAAAGTCCAGCGGCCGGCGTTTTCATGTATCCCCGTCAGGATGTCCGCAAGGGCGTGCTGAAAAGTATGCGTCGGTCGCTGCTCTCACTCGCTGGGATGCCGCGCAACCAATACCGGACAAAATCAAGCCCGCCCCGGCGATGGGAGGCCGGAACGGGCTCGGCTTGGGTCTGGAACCCTGTAGTCAGGAGACTACGGGGAAGGAACAGGTCGGCGGCTGCAATGTTCCGAAGTTTCTGGCTTACGGGCCGCCGGGAGCAAGTCCTTGGCGGTAATTCGAGACGATCCGGGTGGCGGATTTTTCCGCACGGGATCGCGACACGCTTCAGGCCAGCAGGCCGGCGGCCTTCGCTGCCTTGCGCAGGGTTTTGCGGGCTTCGGTAGGACTTCTCAAGCCGTCGAGCGCGTCGCGGCAGACGCGGCTTGCCGACCGCCAGGCGCGGTCGCGCGCCCGCCTTGGCCAGCGCAGGTCGAGGCATTCGACTGCCTCGAAGCAGCTTGAGACCTTGCGATGTCCGCTTGGTTCGAAATCGATCACGACCGGCTCGGAAAACCAGACGTCGTTCATCACATGCTCCGTTCGTATGTTGGTCTTTTGATAAGCAACGGCGCCGGCAGGCGCCTGTTGGGATGCGGGCCCCGGATGATCGGCGGACCCGCGCATTAACCAAACACTCCCGATAATGTTCCGGAAAATTTTAGAGATTAGCGATGGGCCGGCCGGAGTTGGCTCACGCAGCGGATTCATTGCGCCGGCGCGCCGCGCAAAAAACGTGTGACAACGTCACTGGCCCCGCTGTCGCCCGCGGCGAGATCGGAGCCGACAGGCGGATGAATGCGGGAAGCCTGGTGATTGCCGCGCCCGCACCCACCATTACCGTCGCCACGCTGATGGGGACCGCTTTCGGGCTCTATTGGGAGGTTGGGCGCAGCCAGTTTTACACCGAACCGGACAGCAAGCAGCGGTTTCGGCCGGCGCGGAAGCGTCCGGTCAATTCGCGCGTCGTGTCGCTCTTCTACAGAAGACAGGATGCCGCCTTGGGACTATTCGACCAGCACATGCGCTTCGCGGGCCGCGCTGATGAAGGCTTCCCTGGCATTGTCGGCCGGAACGTCGCCGCTCATAGCCCGGCGGCAGGCGCGCAGCGCCGCGCCATGCTGCGCGCTGCCGGCGTCGCGCCATTGGCCCGTCAGCAGTTCCACAGCCTGCTGGGCGTTGGAGATGTGTCGGATCGAGCCTGCCACGCCGACGGCGACTTCGACCGGCCTGGAAAACCATCCCTGGATCATCGCGAAACCCCTGATGCGTTGTGAGCGGATAATAAACGCGCCACCGCGCGGCAAGTTTCATCCCGATATTTCAACAGGATGTGAGCAGCGCGCCGGTAACGGGCGTGGCTGCCGCCTATCTTCCGAGCGGCTTGCGGGACAGTTCGATGAGTTCCGTCTCATCGGTGATGCCGGCCATGTAATTGGCGATGATGCGGGAGGCTCGCGCCTCCTTCTGCTCTTCGGTTTCTCCATCGATGCGGCCGCTCTCGAAGACACGCCCCAACAGCGCCGTCTCGGCGGGCGTGAATGTGTTTCGCGACATGTTGGACACGGGCTTCTTCCTCCAGCTCATGTCCCCCTTGCTCCCCGGCCAAATATTAGCACGGGTTCGGAAACGGGGTGAGTCCTCAAGGAAACGGCGACAACGTGCGTCTTTCGCGGCCCCCGGCCGGTCAGGTTTTCGTCTCGTTGTCCTGCCCGACGGCATGCCGGAGATGGGGCCAGCTTCGCTATCTTGCTGAACGGACGAAGCGCTGATACTCATTAGCGGCGCGGAATTATTCCGAGTCTGCGCCAACTTGCGCCGCGCAACAACGCGGCGCAGGCTGTCCGAGACCAAGATCCCGACGTGGTGGCAACCGGGTTACGGAGGGTTTTGGTCGAACAAAGAAGCAGGGCAGGTTCCGACTGCGTGTCGGAGCAGGCCCATCAAATGCTCTGGAATTCCGAAGCCATTGCCCCCGTGGCCTCGGAAGAGCATGAACATGGGGAAACCGATGGTGACCAAGAAACTTACCGCCAACGCAGAAAGCGCGGCAGCCTTTCTTGCGGTAATGGGCAACGAGAAGCGTTTGCTCATCATGAATTACCTGGCCGAGGGCGAATTGTCTGTCGGCGCGCTCGCCGACAAGGTTGAACTCAGCCAGTCCGCACTCTCCCAGCATCTGGCCAAACTGCGCAGGTTTGGCCTGGTCGACACCCGCCGCGACCGCCAGATGGTCTATTATTCCTGCAAGTCGTCCGCGGCGCGCGAGCTCCTCGTTCTGCTCGACGGGCTGCTGACCATGGACAGGCCGCTCGCCGGCCCGGCCCGGCAGGCTCTTGTCGAAAGAATGCGGCCGCCGCAGGCCGCTTGAACGGCTCCGACCGCAGGCGAGGGCGAGCAGCCTTCGCCTGCTTCGCCTGCGCGGCGCGCCCTCTGAAGGCGCGATGCAAACAGGATGGCAATGCGCCGGCCGGCATACCTGCCCTGGCGGCACTTTATGATCACTTCATTCGCCGGGACGCGATCCTGGCCAGAATGCTGCTGCCGGGGAAACCGGTAGCGGCCGGATTTCGTCATGTCGTCACGGGCTGGCCGTCGTCGCCGATCGGGCTCGACTTCTCGCGCTCTTCCCATCACTTTTGATTGAAGGATGCTGCGCCGGCGCGGTCGCGGATGCTCACAAGCCGATGATATTATAGCACTTTTCTGCCGCCGCCGACCGCTCCAGGCGGGCCGAAGTTTACGGATTTGTAAATCGCGCGCCGGACTTCGGGTGGCTAGACTTTTGCGCGATCCACACCCCCGGATCACCACGGGCCAGACTTCCACTTTGGCACCGTCAGAGGCTCGTCGCTCCCGGCGGGCCTCTTTCGTTTTGGGGACAAAGCCGCGGATTTACGGTGCGGCTTGCCGGCGCGCAATCATGCTGCGCACGGCGAGCACCAGCACGGTGATGATGATCAGGATCACCGAAAGGGCAGCGATCGCCGGATCGATGTTGTCGCGCAGTCCCATCCACATCAGGCGCGGCAGCGTGATGGCGTTCACCGAGGTGATGAACAGCGTCACGCCGATCTCTTCCCAGGAGAGCACGAAGGAGAGGAGCGCCGCGGTGACGATGCCGAACTTGATGTTGGGCATGATGACGCGCGTCGCGCGCTCCCACACACTGGCGCCCAGGCCTCGTGCGGCGAGGTCGATGCGCCGATCGAGCTGGCTGAGCGAGACCAGGATCAGAACGGTGGCGAAGGGCACCGTCATCACCGAATGCGCCATCGCGACACCCAGCCAGGTGTCGTAACCGAAGAAGGACGAGATGCCGGAGACCGAGGTGAGCAGGAAATACAGGGTCACCGCCGAGACCACCGGCGGCACCACCATAGGCAAAAGGACGAAGCCGACCAGGGCGGCGGTGAAGCGCGGCTGGAACATCCACACGCCGAGGCTGAAGGTGAGCGCGAGCGCCGTGGAAATCGCGCTGCTGACCACACCGATGCGGATCGAGAGCAGGATGGACTCCAGCCAGCGCGGATCCTCGATCAGCGAACGGTAGTGGCGCAGCGACAGTTCGCCGGTCGGCATGGTCAACATGCGGCTCGGCGTCAGCGACACCGGGATGACGGCGAGCAACGGCATAAGCAGAAACAGCGCCACCAGGACGGCGAGGATGAGCGAGACGGGGCCAGGGCGGTAGGTGGGCATCTTGCTACACCAATTGCTTCGGTTTGACGTAGCGGAACAAAAGCGCCATCAGCGCGCCGACGAACACCACCAGCACGACGCTTATCGCCGCGCCCAGGCCCCAGTCCGGGCTCTGGAAGATGCGAAGATAGATGAGTTCGGCGATCATCACGCTGCGGCCGCCGCCGAGGATCGCCGGCGTGACGAAGAAGCCCAGAGAAAAGACGAAGGTGATCATCGCCGAGCCGATGATGCCCGAGCGCGTCATCGGCACGAACACCGTCCAGAAGGTGCGCATGCGGCTGGAGCCAAGCCCGCGCGCCGCGAGCAGCACGCGCTCGTCGAGGCTGCGCATGGCCGAAGCCAGCGGAAATACCGCGAAGGGGATGAGGAAATGCGACATGCCGACGATGACGCCGAACTCGTTGCGCACGAGCGTCAGCGGCTCGGAGATGAAGCCGATCGATTGCAGCCAGGTGTTGACGAGGCCGCGGTTGGACAACAGCGCCACCCAGCCGAAGGCGCGCGTCAGCACCGAGATCCAGAACGGCACCAGGATGCAGAATTCCGCAAGCACGCGCTGCACCGGGCTGCCGCGCACCCAGACGACCGTGATCGCATAGGCGGCGGTGACGGAAACGATGGTGACGATCGCCGCGATGCGCAACGTGCGGACGAATACCGACTGCACCAGCGGATCGCTGACCAGCGCGCCATATTGGCCGAGTCCCGGCGTCGGCAAGGTGAAGCTCCACTTCACCACGCCGAGGAAAGGCCAGGCATAGGCAAGGACCAGGAACAGGAGCAGCGGCGCCATCAACAGCGCCGCGCCCGTCCTGTCGGAGAGGGTGCCCCTCATGTCAGTTCAGCATCTCCGCCCGCTCAAGCCGAGATGATCTTGGTGTATTCGTCGAGCGCCGCGCCGTAGTTCTTGGCGTACCACTCCATGTCGAGCGGGATCTGCTTCTTCATGTTTTCCGGATCGACCGGGTTGATGCGCTTCTTGTCGGCCGGGATCAGCGCGTCGGCCGCCGGGTTGGCCGGGCCCTGGCCGAGCTTGTCGAACATCACCAGTTCCTTCTGCGGATCCTGCGTGCTGGCGATGAACTTCATCGCAGCTTCCTTGCCGCCGGGGTTGTTCTTCAGAACCGCGAGCGCGCCGGGCGAGATCAGGCCCTGGTCCCAGATGAACTTGATCTGGCCGCCCGAGTCCTGCTCGATCAGCGAGGCGCGCGTCGACCAGACGATCGCCATGGAAGCCTCGCCGTTGAGCAGCACGCTCTGGCTTTCGGCGCCGCCGCCCCAATAGGAGACGACGTTTTCCTTGAAGGCGGCGATCTTGTCATGCGCTCGCTTGAGGTCGAGCGGATAGAGCGAGGCGGGTGCCACGCCGTCGGCGAGCAGGGCGGCTTCCCAGCTCGACACACCCCATTTGTAGAGCGAGCGCTTGCCGGGGAATTTCTTCACGTCGAAAAAGTCGGCCATGCCGGTCGGTGCATTGGAGCCGAACTTCTGCGAGTCGTAGGCGATCACGTAGGAGAAGAAATAGGTCGACGCGGCAAATTCCCAGCCGAAGCCCGGCCGCATCTTGCTCTTATCGACGATCTTGTAGTCGATCGGCTCGAGCATGCCCTGGCCGCCCAGCGTAATGGCCGAGAACGGATCGACGTCGACCAGGTCCCAGGTCGGCGCGCCGCTCTTGAACTGCGCGGCGATCGCGCCCTCGGTCGGGCCCGAGCCGTCCATCTTCACCGGGATGCCGGTATCCTTGGTGAAGGCCTGGCCGTAGGCGGCGTCGTAAGCGGTGATGGCGTCGCCGCCCCAATTCACCAGCACCAGCCCCTTGGTCTCGGCTTGAGCATGGGTCGAGCGCAGCAGCATCGGCGTGCCGGCGAGCACGAGGCCTGCAAGCTGCGCGAATTGCCGGCGCGAGATCTCGCCGCGTCTTGCCCTCTCTGCGAGGGAGTCGATGGTCTGTTTCTTGGTCTCGTTCATGTCAGTTCCCCTTGTTTTAATTGATCTGATCCGGAAACCGACGCGGCGAATTCACGCCGCTTCGGCGCTCATTGTCCTCCGTCCGGCAGGAGGAAGCCCTTTTCCGCCGGCCAGGTCAGCCAGACGGAATTGCCCTTGCTCAACGCTGCCGCCGCCACCTCGTTCGGCACCGAGACGGTGACCTTCGCACCCTGGCGCGTGGTCAGGTCGAGCTTGGTCGCCGCACCCAGATAGGTCGAAGCGACAGCAGTGGCGGCGATGCCGTTTTCGCCGGCCGCTGCCTCCGGCGCGATCGACATGTGTTCCGGCCGGATTGCCAGGATAGCGTCGCCGCGGACCTTTTCTGCTTTGCAGCGCATGTTGACCGCCCGGTCCTCGCAGACACCGGTGGCGCCATTATCGGCGGGCTTGACGCCCTTCACCGGCAGCATGTTGATCTCGCCCAGGAACTCGGCGACGAAGCGGCTGGCCGGCCGGTCGTAGACCTCGTCCGGCCTGCCGACCTGCAAGAGCTTGCCGTGATTGAAAATGGCGACGCGCGAGGAAAGCGCCAGCGCCTCGCTCTGGTCGTGAGTGACGAAGACAAAGGTGGTGCCGGTCTCCTGGTGCAGCCGCTTCATCTCGGCCTGCATCTGGCCGCGCAGGCTCTTGTCCAGCGCCGAGAACGGCTCGTCGAGAAGCAGCACGCCCGGCTCGAACACCAGGGCGCGGGCGAGCGCCACGCGCTGCTGCTGGCCGCCGGAAAGCTGCGCCGGCAATTTCTTCTCGTGGCCTTTGAGACCGACGCGCTCGATCATCTCGCCGACACGGCTTTTGATCTCGGAAGCGGACTTCTTGCGCACCTTGAGCGGAAAGGCGATGTTCTGTTCCACGCTCATATGCGGGAACAAAGCATAGCCCTGGAATACCATGCCGGCGGCGCGCTGTTCGGCCGGCCGGTCGGTAATGTCGGTGCCGTCGCTGAAAAGCCTGCCCTCGCTCGGCTGCACGAAGCCGGCCAAGATCATCAGGAAGGTGGTCTTGCCGGAACCGGATGGCCCAAGCAGCGTCAGGAACTCGCCGCGGCCGATATCGAGCGTGAGATTGTCCAGCGCCCGGAACGAGCCGAAGCTCTTGCCTATCCCGTTCGCCTTGATCTCTGCGGCCCGGCCGGGTTGCTGCATCCTGCCTTCGTCCTCACGCTTGTTTCAAATCGTATGCACGGCGCGCGTTCACCGCAACCGAATAGTTTTCGTCTGTTCGGCAAATTTGATTCACGGGTGGGCAGGTGGCGGGAGCGTCTCCCGACTCGGGCGTTCGGAGCGCTCGCCAACGTTCGCGACTAAGATATCCTAAGGCGTGCCGGCGTCCTCCGCCTTCAATACTTCGCCAGCCTGCTTTCCAAAAGCTTCGCCCGCAGCCAGTCGCTGAAGGCATTGAGTACCGGGTGGCCCGCCTTGGCATGCTCGAAGACCAGATAGTAGGAGCGCGGCGAGGGCACCGTCGCTTCGAACGGCTTGACCAGCCTGCCCTCGCTCAGCGCCCGGCGGCCGGTCAGCTCGTCTCCCATGGCGATGCCCTGGCCGGCGATTGCCGCCGAGAACACGAGGTTCATGTCGGAAAAGAAGATGCCGCCTTCGGTGTCGGGATTCTCCACCTTGGACAGCGCCAGCCAGCGCGCCCAGTCCTCGGTATCGCTGAGATGCAGCAGGTTGGCGCGCAGGACGTCGGCGGGCTTGGAAAAGCCGCCCACCTTGTTGAGCAACGTCGGGCTGCAGAGCGGCGTGAAGGAGACCTCGCAAAGCAGCTCCACCGCGCGGTTCGGCCAGTTGCCGACGCCGAAGGCGATGAAGGCGTCGGCCTCCGGATTGCTGACATCGTCGAGCCGCCGCGGCGTCAGCACCGAGAGCGCGACGTCCGGATACATCTGCTGGAACTCGCCGATATGGGTGCATAGGAACATCGAGGCGAAGCCCGGCGGACAGGAGATACCGAAGGAGCCGCCGACGCCGGCGCCGCTGTTCTGCGTCCCCGCGTCGCCGAGCACGGTCAGCGCCTTCCTGACATCGGCGGCGTAGCGCTGGCCGCGCGGCGTCAGCGCCACGCCCTTGCCGATGCGCTGCAAGAGATCGAAGCCGAGGTCGCGTTCGAGCAGCCTCAGCTGATGCGAGACGGCGCTGCGGGTGAGGTGGAGTTCATCGGCCGCGCGCCACACGCTGCCGTGACGAGCAAAACTGTCGAGGGCGCGAAGCGCCTGCGTGGAAGGTATGCGCAAGAGGCCTCAGGTGAACCGAATTTGCACGAGCCGGGAAAACATATCACTTTTTGAAGAGCCGCTTCACTGCTTTCTTTGCGGCATGGAGAAACCGGTGACGACATCAGCGCAGGAAACGGCACTGGCCTGCATCGACGGCATCCAGCCGCTCTTGTCGGCCTGGACGCGCACCATCTTCGACCTCGGCGAGACCGCCTGGCGCGAGTACCAGTCCGCAGCCTGGTATGTCGACCGGCTGAAGCGTGAGGGCTTTTCGGTGGAAGAGGGCTCGGGCGGCATGCCGACCGCCTTCTGCGCGCATTGGACGAATGGCGAAGGACCGACGATCGGCATGTATGCCGAATACGACGCGGTGCCCGGCAACTGCCAGGATGCCGTGACGGTCAAGCAACCGCGGGCGGGGCTCAGCGTCGAGGCGGGTGGCCATACCGATCCGCACTCGGGCCTCGGCATTGGCAGCCTCGGCGGGCTGCTCGCCGCCAAGGCCGCGATGCAGCAGCATGGCATTCAAGGCACGCTGCGCTTCACTGGCGAGCCGGCAGAGAAGGTGAGGGGCTCGAAGCCGATCCATGCCGCCAAGGGCTATTATGACGGCCTTGCCGGCATGATCTCCTTTCATCCCTTCTATATGCTGCCGCTCTGCAACACCGCGCGCTGGGACACGCATTGCGGCGCGGCGTATTCGATGATCTACCGCTTCATTTGCGACGAGCCTCAGAACTGGGGTCGCGCAAGCGATGGCGCCCCGATCCCGCAGGCGCATTCCGCGGTCAGGGCGCCAGGTGCCAACGACGCGCTGATGATGATGTACATGGCTTCCAAGGCGCTGCGCGATTCCATGCTGACCCACCAGGGCGGCTGGTCGATCAGCGAAGCGATCCTGACCGCGGGCCAGGCGACCGCCGACAATCTGCCGGCGGGTCTTGCCGAGATCCAGTACATGATCCGCGTGCCGACCATCGCCATGGCCGAGCAGGTGACCGCCGTGCTCGACCGAAACGCGGAAGCCGCCGCCAGGATGAGCGGCTCCCGCTACGAACGCCACTGGGTGTCGAAGTCGCGCCCGGGACTGGCCAACCACGCCATGGCCGGCATCACCTATGAAGCGCTCTCGACCGTCGGTCCGCCACAGTGGAACGAAGAGGCGAGGGCGATCGCCCGCGAGGTCCAGGTCAATGCTGGCGGCGAGGCGACCGAGAATCCGTTCATCGACGAGCTGGAGCGCCTTATCACGCCGCAGGAGGCCGAGGCGATCCTGCGGCGCGACCTGCCGCCCTCGCAGGTGAACTCGACCTCGGACGACTATACCGACATGAGCTGGCACGCGCCGACATCGCGCTTCTACGTCGCCCGCCCGGCGCTGCGCTCGGCCAACGGTCACGCCTATCCCGCTTGGGTGATGAACGCGTTGGGCGGCATTGCGGCCACCATCGACCCGATGGTGACCTGCGCCTCCAAGACCGTCGCGCTCACCGCGCTTCGCCTACTGGAAGACAAGGCAGCGCGCGATGCGGCCATGGACGAATTCGTCAAGCGAACCGGCGGCGGCGCCGGCGGCTCGAACTGGATCGCGCCGCTTTGTGACTACGAGCCGCCGATAAACTTCCGCTGGCCGGAATATGTCACCACCGGGCGCGGGCGCGACTGGTGGATACCGAGCAGCCAATGATCTCAAGCAGACCGACCCCGAGGAGAACACCATGACCGTCCATGACCGCATCGTCGCTGAGCCGTTCTCGCTGCAGCGCCGCAATCCCAATGGCGGCACCAAGCCGCTCACTGCCTGGGGCTTCGCCAACGAGACCGACGTTCTGAGCGACGTGCTGCTCGGCTCGCCCAATTTCCTTCGCCATCTTTCGACCAGTTCGCTGTCCAGAAAGCATTTGCGCGAGGCGCCCTGCAACATCCAGATCGCCCAGGCGCAGCACAAGGACCTCGTCGCCGCTTACGAGCATTTCGGCGTCACCATCCACTGGCACGAGCCGACGCCGGAACTGCCGATGCAGGTCTATTCGCGCGACTCCAGCGTCATGACGCCCTACGGCGCGTTCATCACCGCAATGGCCAACTGGTGGCGGCGCGGCGAGAACTACGCCGCCATCCGCACCTATGAGAAGCTCGGCATCCCGATCTACGACATGGTGACCGCCGGCACCTTCGAGGGCGGCGACTTCAACGTCATCGAGGAAGGCGTGGTGCTGATCGGCTGCGGCGGCGCCCGCACGCAGGAGGAGGGAGCGCGCCAGGTGCAGGCCTGGTTCGACAAGGAAGGCTGGGAGACGCGCATCGCCTTCATCGACGAATACTACGTGCACATAGACCTGATGGTGGTGCCGATCGCCGAAAAGCTCACCGCCGTCTGCCTTGCTTGCACCGAGCCCGGCATCGTCGACTGGCTGAAGGGCAAGGGCCACGAGATCATCGACGTGCCCTTCCAGGATACGATGGCGCTCGGCTGCAACTTCATGTCGCTAGGCAAGGACAGGGTGATCGCCCCGACCTCGAGCAAGACGCTGATCGAAAAGCTGAAGGCACGCGGCTTCGAGGTGGCGGCCGTCGACATGAGCGAGATCTCCAAGACCGGCGGCGGCATTCACTGCATGGCGCAGGCGCTGAAGCGGGTGAAGGCATAGGAGCACGGCGCCGAAGCTGCCAATCTCCCCCTTGAGGGCCCTTGAGGGGGAGATCTCCAGCAGGACAGAAGGGGGCGCGAAAGAGCTTCGATCTGTCCCGTTTCGCTCCCGCTCTACGCTGCGCCGGTCCACTCAGCGTATCGCCTCAGGCCCATGCCGGCGAACAGCATAATCATCATGATAGTGAAGAAGAAGGCGATGCCGAGGTAGAAGAAATTCGCTATGGGCGAAATCTTCACATACCGCACCTGCTTGAACGGCACGCCGCTCGGCTTTGTCGCCGCCAGTCCGAGCCAGAAGAAGAGGGTGACGGCAACGAGCACGCCGATATAAGGATCCATCCAGTCCGGCACTCTGACGAAGCCGAAATTGAACGCAAACGCCCGGTTCGCTGACAATAGCAGCACAGACGATATCGAACAGGCAAACAACATGCGTTTCATGCGGCATTCCCCTATATCCGCAGCGATAATCTCTCTTGATTGAGAGCCTGTTATTCCTGCCCGTCAAGATTGCTGGCAACGCGCGTGCCGTTCTTGCCAATCGTTTGTTGAGCAACGCCCGCACGGCCGGCTCGCTGCCCGCGATAACTTGCGGGATGCCGAACATGAGCGCACACTAAAATTCGGGCGGAGGGGGCTCATCAACAAGAACGGGAGGAATTCATGAATGCCATGAGCTTCACTGCCCTTGAGGGCGGCAAGACCACAGTCGATGCCGCCGCCCTGGAAACGCTTTCGACGCAAATACGCGGCACGGTGCTGCGGGAGGGTGACGCCGGCTACGACGGCGCGCGCAGCATCTGGAATGACATGATCGACCGGCGGCCCGGGCTGATCGCGTGCTGCGTCGGCGCCTCCGATGTCGTTGCCGCGGTGAATTTCGCCCGTGAGAACGGACTTCTCGTCTCCGTGCGCGGCGGCGGTCACAACATTGCCGGCAGCGCCATCTGCGAGGGCGGCCTCGTCATCGATCTCTCCATGATGAAGTCTGTGCGGGTCGATGTCGCGGCGCGGCGCGCCTGGGTCGGACCCGGCGCCACGCTTGTCGATGTCGACCGGGAAACACAGGCCTTCGGACTGGCGCTGCCGACCGGCATCAACTCGACCACCGGTATTGCCGGCCTGACGCTAGGCGGCGGCTTCGGCTGGATCACCCGTAAATACGGGCTGACCATCGACAATCTCGTTTCGGCCGACGTGGTAACCGCGCACGGCAAGCTGCTGCGCGCCAGCGAGACCGAGAACGCGGACCTGTTCTGGGCGCTGCGCGGCGGCGGCGGCAATTTCGGCGTCGTCACGGGGTTCGAGTTCAAACTTCACCAGTTCGGGCCGCAAGTGCTGTCGGGCCTTGTCGTCCATCCCTTCGCCGATGCCGGGAAGGTGCTTCGGGAATACCGCGCCGCGCTCGAAACCGCCCCCGACGAACTGACCTGCTGGGTGGTCATGCGGCAGGCGCCGCCGCTGCCCTTCCTGCCGGCCGAATGGCACGGCAAGGAAGTGCTGGTGCTGGCCATGTGCTATTGCGGCGATATCGAGGCTGGCGAAAAGGCGACGCAAAAGCTCCGCGCCATCGGCACGCCGATCGCCGACGTCGTCGGTCCCAACCCGTTCACGGGCTGGCAGCAGGCCTTCGATCCGCTGCTCGCGCCTGGCGCCCGCAATTATTGGAAGAGCCATGACTTCACCGAGCTTTCCGACAGCGCGATCGAGATCACCACGACCGCGATATCCAGGCTTCCGGGTCCCGAATGCGAGATATTCTTCGGCCATGTCGGCGGCGTCGCTGGCCGCGTCCCGGCGGAAGCGACGGCGTTTCCGCAGCGGAGCTCGCATTTCGTCATGAATGTTCACGCCCGCTGGCGCGAACCGGCCATGGACAAGGCCTGCATCGAATGGGCTCGAGACATCTATGAAGCATCAAAGCCTCATGCTGCCGGAACGGCCTATGTGAACTTCATGCCGGAGGATGAGATCGACCGTGTCGAAGCGGCCTATGGCGGCAATTATCGCCGGTTGCTCGAGATCAAGCAGCGCTACGATCCGCAGAACCTGTTCCGCATGAACCAGAACCTGCGTCCGAAGGAAGGACTGCGGGCCGCCTGACGGGGCAGCATGCCTCAGCCGCGCCGTCCCGACGCGTCTCGTTGACGAAGCCTTGAAGCCTGGAGCGCGTCGAGCCGTTGCTGGAGATGGCCGTTGAACACGATCATCTCCTTCAGCGCCTTCACCGGGTCGCCCTTGTGCCGGGCGATGAACCGCTCGGCGATTGCCTGAAGCGCCGCTTCCTCGCGGCTGTCGAGCCTGACGATGTGATCCATCTCGGGTGCTCCGCAGGTTCCCACTAGCATGTAAACAAAAAGGGAACAAAATTGTCAACGACGAATTGACTCAGCGAGGAACGGGTTCCTATTTTGTCAGCAGATGGGGCGGTTGCTCAGGATCACGGAGAGCCGCGTTGGGCAGACGGAGAAGCCGCTATGACAGATTGTTCCGGTCGGACGCGGAGGCGATCATCCGCGATGCGTTGGAACTGCGCCAGACCGTGCTGGCGGCGCAGCTCAATCTCAAGACCAACGGCGAAATGTACTGGCGGCTCAACGGGTTGGTGGAGAGGCTGCATGAGATGATGGGCGCGGTGGCGGGCAGGGACCTCGATTTCCGCGCCGCCTGGCTCGGCCTGCTGCCGCTGCCTGAGGATTATTCAGACCGGACATGAGAAATGGCCGGACCCATGGACAGCGTCGGCCGGGCGGCCAAGGCCAACATGCTGCTCAGAGTCGAATGCCGCCACTGCTACCACGCCGGCCGCTTCAAGGCGAACGACGTCGCGAAGGTGGTCGGCTGGAACAAGCCGCTCGAAACCATCCGCTTCCGCTGCAAGCGCTGCGGCCGCAAGGACACTGAGGTCAAGACCCAGTTCATCGACCAGGACCATCCGCCCAAGGGTTATATCTGGGTGCTGCAGAAGGCGAGGAGCTAAAACAACGACCCCTGCGCCGGCGGTTCCGCCGGAAACTTGATCTGCGTCGCCGGCTTGTCCACGATCACCAGCGCGTCGTCCGGCGCCGGCCGCTGCAGCGTCTTCGCCTCCGACCACGGCGCTGTCAGCCACAGCTCGGTCTCCTCCTGAGTGGTCAGGATCACCGGCATCGCCTTCTCGTGGATCGGCGCGATCAACGCGTTCGGCCTGGTCGTCAGGAAGCCGTAGAGCTCGTGGTCGCCCGGACCTTCCTTCACCTTGCGCACGCCATGCCAGGGCGTCCACAGCCCGGCGAAGAAGAACAGCGGGCGGTCCTCGCCGAGCGCGAACCAGAAATTCTTCTGCACGCCGGTTTCAGGATCCTTGTCGCCGGGCTTTGGCGAGGGTTCGGCAAAGCTCGTCACCGGCACCAGGCAGCGGTTCTCGACGCCGAGATAAGGCAGCCAGTGGGCATATTGCGGGTTGCGGATGTTGGTCGTTCCGGGATCGGCATTGCCGCGCACGCGTTCTTGCGGCGTCGGCATGCCCCAGCGCAGCCGGGCGAGCTCGCGGCTGCCGTCGGCGGCATTGCGCACCACCGGCGCCGGCTGGTTCGGATAGATGTCGACCGAAGGTTCGAGATTGCCCGAAATGTCGCGCAGCGCTCGCGTCCACTGGCGGATCGCTTCCTGGCTTGTGGTGATGTTGTAAAGATTGCACATCGGCAGCATCCCCGTCCCGCCGATTGTTCCCATATTTTCCGCGGAGCGCAAACTGGTTGCCGGTGAGGCGATGGCAAGCCACACGAATTGAGGATATCGGGCGCTCAGCGTCTGCGCCCGCCGCGCCGCTTTGGCTCGGCCGGCTCCGCGGCCGGCGGCTCGCCCGGCAGGCCCAGCCGGTGGCGTTCCTCCTCGGCGAAGGCTTCGGCTTCCGCGTGGATGTTGAACAGTTGATGGGCCAGCCGGCCGCCTTCGACGACGCGCACCAGCCATTGGCCGTTGATGAATTTTACGCGGACACTGTCTGGTTCGCCTGCCACCATGTGCAGCTCCAGCTCGTCGTCCTAAGAATTGCATCCTCGAACAGCAATACGATTTAACGCACGAAGGGTCGCCGCAAGCAACCGCTTATTATCCTCAGCAGGAGAATAGTTGCAAGGCACGAGCACACTTGATGTCGAAAATACAGATTTCCGGTAAGGGCCGTTCAAAATGGATAAAATCCAGACACTGAAAGCTTGAAGGACACCCTAGGTAGAATTCGACTTCGATGCGGCGCCCGGTCCGCGCAACGATACGCCTCTCGAGCGCTTTGGAGCGATTGTGAGCGCGTGCAGGTCCACCGCGGCAGCAGCGCTGGTTACGGACCCATCGGTGGTGTGGAGGGCTTGCTTGCAAGGCGCGCCGACGGCCCGGCAGCCTGGGGGGGTGTTTTGGGTTCGGCGGCCGGGCCTGACCGGAGTTTGCGAGCCTGCCGGCTACTTCGAACATGCGCTTGTACTAATGCAAGGGCAAGAACGACCTAGGCCCTAGGACCAAAGCAGTGGGAGGGGCGCAAACGGCCGAATACGAGCACCGGCCCGCGCGAGGCTCCGGCCCGCCTCCACAGAACATTTGCCCAGCATCAGAAACCGAAGAACTGCTTGCCCACGAGGTAGCCCAGCGCCACGACTGCCAGCGGGAACAGCGCCGGCGCTATCCTGCCGAATGGCGAGGATCTTATCTCGCCCGCAGGGGCGTTGGGCTTGGCGTTGCCGAGGTTCTTGGTCATGGGTCCGTTACCGGAATTCGCTGCCGGGTGACCAACAATATTAGAAAGCGCTGATTAATTTTCTCACAATTCGATTGATGCAATTTGCAGCTATCGCCGGTAGTCGCTCTTCGCCCGGGGGTGCGCTTCCCGCTTCCTTGCCGATACCGTCAATGTCGGACCGGGCGAGCGTTCTACCCGCCTGGGAACCCTTCCCGCCCTCGCCAGGTTGATATGCGAGGCGAACCACCATGCTAGATAGGCCCCCTGCCGAAAACCCGGGAAGGACCCTCGCCATCGTGCTGGCGGTCGGCCTCACCATCATCGCCTTGTTCTTTATCGGCTTCAGATATTCGGAGCGCGATCAGGGAGCCTTGATCGTGCCCGGAACGGTGCAGGGCAGCAAGTGATCGAGCCGAAATCCTTGCCTGCTGCTAGGGCGCGGAAAAGGCTGTAACACTTTGATTTGCCTATCATCCCCTTCAAATCTTTTAGTTTCGGGATCATACGCCAGGGGAAGAAACAGGTTTTCCGAAACGTTTATCGAACAGGCAACGGTCAGCGCTTGGCGCCTGCCAAGGCGCGCTCATGAGCAAGGAACCCCTCCGGCAACAGCGCGCACCGCGCCGAGGCCCAGGGAGACAGTACATGTCCGCTAACGCCTACATCAACCGGATCGCGACGGCGGTTCCCCAGCATGAAGTCCACCAGTTCTACCTGCGCTACGCGGCCTCCATGCTCTGCAGCGACCGCAGGAAACTATTCGAACGCATGGCCGGGCTTGCCGGCATTGACCACCGCTTCTCCTGCTTTGCCCCGGCTCTCGACCCCGAAGGGCCGTCGGTCGATCTCGGCGGGATCTTCAAGCGCGGGGCATTTCCCGGGACGGCCGCCAGAATGGCTATGTTCGCAGAGGCCGCCCCCGCGCTGGCGCAAAAGGGCGTCGACGGGCTGCATCTCGGCAACGAGGCTTCGCGCATCACACACCTCATCGTCACCACCTGCACCGGTTTCTCCGCGCCCGGCATCGACCTCGACCTGGTTCAGCGCTGCGGCCTTGCGGACGGCGTCGAACGCACGATGATCGGTTTCATGGGCTGCTACGCTGCGGTCAACGGCCTCAAGCTTGCACGCCACATCGTACGCTCCGATCCGGGGGCAAGGGTACTGCTGGTCAACATCGAGATCTGCACACTACACATCAGGGAAACCACCGAACTGGAAAAGCTGCTCTGCTTCTGCCTCTGGGGCGACGGCTGCGCTGCGAGCATCGTCACCGCCGAGCCGCCCGGCATCGAGCTCGACTCCTTCCGCTGCGCCGTCGCGAACGAGCAGCGCGAACTGATGACCTGGGATATCCGTGACCAAGGTTTCGACATGGTTCTTTCCGGCAAGGTGCCGGCCGCTGTCCAGGAAGCCCTGCGCAGCAACCGGGACGCGATCCTCGGAGGCCGGGCGCCGGAAGCGATCGACCTCTGGGCTGTGCATCCCGGCGGCCGCAGCATTCTCGACGCCGTCGAAAGGGCGTTTGAACTCGAGCCCGCCGCGCTCGAGCCGTCGCGCGAGGTGTTGCGCCAATATGGCAACATGTCGTCGCCAACCGTCATGTTCGTGATGGAGAAGATGCTGAAGCAGCCGGGCGGGCTGCTCGGCTGCGGCATGTCGTTCGGGCCCGGGCTGACGGCCGAGACCATGCTGTTCAGGACCGTCTCATGAGTGCGCTCGTTGAACGCAGCCTCGTTCCGGAAATCCTGGACGGGCTCGCGGCCGACGATGCGCGGGCAATCCGCTCGCGCCGCGATCTCGCCCGCATCAACGCGCTGATGTTCCAGGCGCCGATCATGGCTTCGCTCATGCGGAAATTTTTGCCGAGGCCGCCCGGCCGCATCCTGGAGATCGGCGCCGGCGACGGCACCTTCATGCTCAAGGTGGCGTGGCGCATGGCACGCGATTGGCGCGAGGTGGAACTGACGATGCTCGATCGCGTCCGCCTCGCCACGCCGAGGCTCGCGGCGGATTTCGCCGGGCTGGGATGGAGGGTCGAAACCATCACCGCAGATGTCTTCGATTGGGCGGAGAAGGGGGATGGCAGACCCTTCGACGCGATCACGGTCAACCTCTTCCTGCATCATTTCAGCGATGCTGCACTGCTTCGCCTGTTCTCGCTATTGCGGCCCAAGGCGCCGCTCATCCTGGCGACGGAACCGCTGCGGGCGGGCTTTGCACTGGTCGCGGCCCGGATTCTGCCGGCAATTGGCGTCAACGACGTCACGCGACATGATGCGGTTGAAAGCGTCCGCGCCGGCTTTCGCGGCCACGAGCTTTCCGATCTTTGGGCTGCCGCCGGCGGCAACCCGCTCGAGGAACGGCGCGCAGGGCCTTTCTCGCATGTCTTTGTCGGGGCCTCGGCGATCCAGGTCGGGGATGCGCCCAGGGATAAGCCGTGAAGCGCGCATCCACCCACGATGCGATCATCATCGGCGCCGGCCCGGCGGGCACGTCGGCGGCGCTGGCGCTCGCCCGGCGCGGATGGGCTGTCGCGATCGTGGAGAAGAGCGCGTTTCCGCGCCGCAAGGTATGCGGCGAATACATCTCGGCAAGCAACCTCGCGCTCCTTGACCGGCTGGGTATCGGCGATGCTTGGCGCGGCGAGGCCGGTCCGGAAATACGCCGGGTCGGCCTCTTTTCCGGCAATGCCAGCATCGAGGCGCCGATGCCGGGCGCGCGATCCGGACCCGCGGCAAGAAACGGCTTCGGCCGCGCGCTTGGCCGCGACATATTGGACACGCTGCTGCTCGACGCGGCCCGCTCGGCTGGCGTGGAAGTGTTCCAGCCCTGCCGTGCCGTCGCCATCGAAAGGGATGGCGACCGCCAGGCGGTGCGGATCCAGGCTACAAGCGGCAGTCCCGGCGAGGAGGGGAAGACCCTGCGGGCATCGGTAATCGTCGCTGCACACGGTTCGTGGGAGCCGGGGCCGCTGCCGAGCCAGCTCGGGAAGCAAAGCCGCTCCTCGGACCTGCTCGGGTTCAAGGCACATTTCACCGGGTCGGCGCTGCCGCCCGATCTGATGCCGCTGCTCACTTTTCCCGGCGGCTACGGCGGCATGGTGCTCGCCGACCGTGGCCGCCTATCGATCTCGTGCTGCATTAGGCGCGACGTGCTTGCCCGGCTGCGCGGCAGCCTTGCCCGCGAACGCGGCGGCCATGTCCCGGCGGCCGAAGCCGTCGAGCGTCACATCATGGCGACATGCCGGGGCGCGCGGGACGCGCTGGCGGATGCCCGTCTCGATGGTCCGTGGCTCGCCGCCGGTCCGATCCGGCCGGGGATCCGCGCAGGCTACGAAGCAGACATCTTCCGCGTCGGCAATGTCGCTGGCGAGTCGCATCCGATTATCGCCGAGGGGATATCGATGGCGCTTCAGTCCGGCTGGCTTGTGGCTCAGGAATTCGGCGGGGCGGCGAGCGGGCGGGCGGGACGGGAAGCGGCCGGCCAACGCTACGAGGCGGTCTGGCGAAGATTATTCTCCACGCGGGTCCTGGCCGCCGAAGCCCTGGCTCGGTTAGCCCTCGGCCCCGGCGGCGCCGCGTTGATGGAGGCAGTCGTCCGCAATTTTCCACGCACGCTCACCTTTGGAGCGCGGCTCAGCGGCAAGACGAAACCTGTCCCCGGTTTGGCCGATGCGCGCCTGGCTCGATAGGTTGGCCTAGAGTTCAGCCACGATGATGTCGACTGAATTTTGGCGGCGACCTCACCGCTGCCGTGCCTGTCCGCAATCACCGAAGTGGCGTAATCCGTTGCTGCTCCAGTTGCGGCGTGCGCCAGGAAGCGCTGCGGATCGTCGGGACCTTGCCCTCACCCGCAGTTCGATCGCGCGCGACAAGAGCACACTATCGTTCAGCTCGCTTTCGAGTCGAGCCCACACTGGCATACGCGCCTATAGCGGTGCGTGGATTCCGTCCCGCGCAGCCGCAGTCGGGTTATGGAACATTCCGGCTCAACCGGAGTTTGCATATATCCGGCTTTCTGCCGCCGAGCCCCTGATGCGTTGTGATGTGGCCTGAGGGCGGCGCTCGCCACGCCTCGAGGAGGCCATACGATGGTCCAGCACACGATCCCTCGCAATCCGCACAGCACGGCTAGCATTGCCGGCCATCCTGTTCATGCAATGCTGATACCGTTCCCGATCGCCTTCTTCGTCGCGACCTTCGTTTGCGACCTTATCTTCTGGCGAACCGGTAATCCGGGCTGGGTCACCGCTACGCTCTGGCTGCTGGGGGCAGGTCTGATCATGGCCGTGCTGGCGGCTCTTGCCGGTTTGACCGATGTCCTGGGGGACACCCAGATTCGCAATCTCCAGGACGCATGGCTTCACGCCGGCGGCAACGTGATCGTCGTTCTCATCGAACTTTACAACTGGTACTCGCGATATGCCGACGCGGAGGCAGCGGTAGTGCCGGTTGGCCTTGTCCTGTCGCTGATCGTTGTCCTCATCCTTCTGTTCACCGGCTGGAAGGGTTGGGGAATGGTCTATCGGCATCACGTCGGCGTTGCCGACGATCCGGACCAAATGCGCTGAATGCGCCCGTTTTTCCGGTGATTGAAGCAGCTCCAGGATTTCGCTGGAAGCTGTGTAAGAACAATCAGTTGGATTGGGGAAGCGATTCAGAGGTTGAACAGCTCATAGGCGCCTCGCGACGTTGGCCGACGGAAGCGGGTTCAGCTTGAACAGTCCGATCTAGACTAAGACGGAATCGATAGGCCGGCCGGAAAGGTGTAGGATGCCTTGTCGTCCGCACCCAGACGAGGCACACGGACGCTTGAAAGAGTAGATCGCGCTTTCGCCCATCTAAGGGGGGAGGGAGGCGTCATGGCTTTCACCAAGCACAGCGGAATATTCACGCCAGTCGAGCTGGAGCTCCTCCAGAAAGTATTCGATCAGTTGTGCAACGAGCGCCGTCTGGCGTTAAAAGACGGGGGCGAAAGAGAACAGCTTGCCTCCGACGTGCTCGAAGCTTTCCAAAACGGCTTCAGCGCCGAAGCGGAGTTGTTGCAATCGCTTGCGGAGCGCCGCACCGCACCGTCGCGACGCAATCCGGCTCGACAGCTCCGTCCTTGATTGGGCGTTGCGAAGGCTGTCTTCCCGCATAGCTGTTGGCGTTGCGATCTGCCGCCCTGGAAGAGATGTCGCAGCTGGTCGCGCCAGGCTCTTCCTGCCGTTTTTAACCTCAATCCGTCCTTAGCTGGCGATCGCCCGAAAGGGTGGAACCTTCGCGCTTGCTTGACTCGGCCCGCAAAAACGGGCAGCAAAGCGGCTGAGGGAGAGCATTTTTACCGTGGCGCAGACCATGGAGGGCTCTTTTTTCGTATGGACCGTCGCCACAATGGCGATTGGTGGAGGGATTGGTTAACCATCTTTGTCCATCTTTTGAATCAATCGGCAACAGACGCGTGAAGGTGCAGGGGGCACCAGGCGAACTGTGATCGTGACGGGTGCCAGGTCCGCAAACCGGCATGCCGATTGAGAGTGGTCGTATGGCGTTTTTGCGTTTGAAGAACCGGGGTGACGCTCCTGAAGAGGGGGTAACTTCGAAGAAATCTGGTGGTCATCGTTGGGTTGTAGTGCCTGCTGTCGGCGCTGCCCTGGCCCTGTGGTCGGTCGCGACCATGGCCGGCCTCTATTCCGTGAGCACCTCGCTCACCGCCGCCTCCAACGGATTGCCGCAGAGCCTGCTTGCGCCGCGCAGCATCGTGCTTGGCGACCAGCGCCGCAAGGTCGCGAACGCCTGGGCGCCACGCCTTGCCGCGAACGGCGCGCACAAGACGGGCTCGCTCACCCGCGGCTGCGATGCCGGCTGCCTCAGTCTCGCAGCCAGCTTTGCGAGCTCCACGCCAAACCCCTCCAGTTTGGTGCATGACGGCAAGGCCGCGCGGCTGAAACCGGCACCGGATAGCGTATCGCATGAGAAGGTTGTCGCGGCTTCCGCCGCGGACGTCGCCGACCGTTTCGACAGCGTCATCAAGCGCGCCGGGCTTTCGCCGCAAAAACTGGCCGATGCCTTCCGGCGCGCCGAGAACGCTCCTGTCCTGCTGGCGAGCTTGCCGTCGGCAAGCCGCTTCGGCGGCGCGGCCGACAGCGGTTCGGCCCGGAGTGGGCTGACCTTGAGCGGCCCGGCCGAGTCACGCTTTGGCGGAAATCAGGTCGACGTTCAGCGCGCGTCCGAACTGGCGCTGGCGCTTGCCAATGTCATGCCCGAAGAGACGGTCGACGTGCCGACCGCCGTCGCGCTCGCCAGCGGCGACGCGCCTGAGATGACGGCCGGCGCTTCCGGCGACGACGGACAAGCTGAAGTGCAGGTCGCTTCGCTGCCGCCGCAGGATGATTTGCCCGACAGCATCGCCGTGCCTGGTTTGAGGCCGCGCACCGCCCTCGGGCGCGCGACGGAAGCGCCTGAACAGAATGCCGCGAGGAAGCCGGAACCGGCCAAGCCGCAGACAAGCCAGGCGGCAAGGCCCCAAATTGCCAAACCGGAGTCGGCCAAACCGCAGCCGGCCAAGCCGCAGCCGACCGTTGTCGACTCCGCCGAAGGTGCGCAGACGCCGCGCTCGCTGAGGAGCTCCGACCAAGCGCTTCCGGGTGTGCAGGGTGCGAAGCCGATTGAGGCCGCGCCGGCCAAGCGCAGCAAGGCGCAAGCCTCCGAGATGCTCGCCTACGCCAAGCCGGACACGCCCGAGCGCGGCGGTCTCGGCAACGCCTTCAGGGGTCTGTTCAACAGTCCTTCGACGGGCAATGGCGTCGCCGTCTATGACATCTCGACGGCGACGGTCTACATGCCCGATGGCTCCAAGCTGGAGGCGCATTCGGGGAAGGGCGCCATGGCCGACCAGCCGCGCTTCGCCAACCGCAAGAATTCCGGCCCGACGCCGCCCGACACCTACAATCTGTCGCTGCGTGAATCGCGCTTCCACGGCGTCGAGGCCATCCGGCTGACGCCGACCAGCGGCAGGAACAAATATAATCGCAACGGTCTGCTCGCCCATACCTATCTGCTGCGCGGCGCCCCAGCCCAATCCAGCGGCTGCGTGGCCTTCAAGGATTATGGCCGCTTCCTCTCTGCCTTCAAGAAGGGGAAGATCAAGCGCCTGGTCGTTGTGCCGCGCCTGAACGGGTCGCCCACCCAGGTCGCCCAGGAAGGCCGCCAGGGCTGACCCCGCCCGCCACTATGCCGGCAGCAGCTCGTTGCCGGTAGGCTGCCTTTGATTTCTTGACGGTTTGCGGTCCTTACCGCCGTTGACGCGCGGCGCGGTCGACGCACGCGCTTGATGTCTTCGCCACGTCTCTTGCAACAGCGGCAGTGACCGGTTCCATCGAATTGCGGATGAGGAAAGGAAGAACTCCCTCTCCCAGAAAGCATATATGGCGCAGCCCGGGCTTGCGGCAAGCCCCCGGCAATGCCGTATGTACGCTGCCCTTGACCTCAGTTTAGGAAAGGGAGTTTGCATGCGGATTTTACTGTCGACTTACGGTTCGCGCGGCGATGTCGAGCCGGTGGTGGCGCTGGGCGAGCGACTGCAGGCGCTCGGCGCCGAGGTGCGGGTGAGTGTCCCCGGCGATGAAGAATTTGCAGCGCTGTGCGCCCGTGCCGGTGTGGAGCTGGTGCCGGCCTTCGCACCGGTGCGCGAATGGGTAAAGGAGATGACGCGGCGCAGGGCATCGGAATCGCCGAAGGACGTGGCCGCGCTCATCTCCGGCCAGGCGGCCGAGATCCTCGCCAGGCAATATGATACGCTCATGGCGGCCGCCGAAGGCTGCGATGCCGTGGTGGCCTGCGGCCTGTTTCCGTCCTGTGCCGCCGCGCGGCTGGTCGCCGGGCAGCGGCACATGCGCTACATCCTTGCCACCTTCTGTCCGATATGGCTGCCGTCGGCGCACAACCGGCCGCATGAATATCCGGGACATCCGCTTCCAGCCGGGGTGACCGACAACCGGCTGCTGTGGGAGACGGATATCGCGACCAAGAACGCGCTGTTCGGCCAAGCGATCAACAGCTGGCGCGCGTCGCTCGGATTGCCTGCGGTGGAAAATGTCCGCGATTATGTCTACGGCGATCCGGTCCTGCTCGCCTGCGACCCAGCGCTCGGGCCGTGGCTGCCTTCGGACCTGACCGATGCCAGGCAGACCGGCGCCTGGATCCTGGACGACGAGCGGCCGCTGCCCGACGGGCTGGAGGCATTCCTCGCAGCCGGCCCGCCTCCGGTCTATGTCGGCTTCGGCTCCATTGCCGTGGCCAAGGAGGCCGGCCGTGCGGCCATCGAGGCGGTCCGCGCCAAGGGCCGGCGCACGGTGATCGCGCGTGGCTGGGCCGAGCTTGGCCTTACCGACGACCGGGACGATTGGTTCGCCGTCGGCGATGTCAACCACCAGGCGCTGTTCCGCCGCGTCGCCGCCGTCATGCATCACGGCGGTGCCGGAACGACCGTCGCCGCCGCGCGGGCAGGAGCGCCGCAACTGGTGGTGCCGCAGATCGGCGACCAGCCGTACTGGGCGCGGCGGGTGGCCGAGCTCGGCATCGGCGCAGCTCATGACGGCCCGGTTCCGACAGCGGGGTCATTGTCGGCGGCGATGGAGACGGCGCTGGCGCCCGAAACCCACATCCGTGCGAGCGAGGTTGCCCGTTCGGTCCGCGCCGACGGCGCGGCGGTGGCGGCGAAGCTTTTGATCGAGATGTTCGGTCGTGCCTGACCTTCACTGCGTCAGTTCCGCCAGCGCCCTCTGCAGGGGCGCCGGCGAGACCTGGATCGGGCCGGAGAAGGGGCTGTCCATGTCGATGATCAGATAGATTGCCGCGGCCACCAGCGCCCCGGACACGAGGCACGTGAAGATGATGGTTCCATTGCACGGTGCTCGGAAGCCGAAGCTGGCGAAGATCAGCGTCAGCCAGGCAACGAGCAGCGCGATCAGCGGCGCGGGGATGGCACCCTCGGACTGCTCGGCCAGAATCCAGCGCTGCGCGATCACCTTCTGCAACTGCTGCGTCGCCGCCTGTTGCGTGGCGGTCTGCCTGGCGTTCGCAGGGGTCAATCCGCCTACGATATCGCCGACCTGATTGAGCAGCAGTTCCGACAGCCTGTTCGGGACGACCGTCGTGTCGCTGTCGGCGGTCGAGGTATCGACGACGCGCTGCACATAGGCGGTGAGCGATTGCCGGGCGCCGTCCGCCTCCGGTCCATAGTGTCGGAGCGTTCTGTCGAGCAGAATGAGATCGGTGGCGAAGGTGTGGACGTTGACGTTGATGGATTCGAACGTGTTCTTGGCAGAGTTGATCATCAGGCCGAGGACCAGCGAGGACATCACCATGAAGAGGTTCGCGGCGAGCCGCACCACCGCGCTGGTATCGTCGCCAAGGTGGTGAGCAGGGAAGCGCTCATGCACCATCAGGCTGACCAGCGACGCCCCGGCCAGACAAGCAAAAATCGCCGCCCCTATAAGCACTTCGCCCATAGCTGATATTGCGCACGGGAAAGGACGGTTGCCAATTGGGTGGAGGTGGTTGAATCAAAGCGGAAGCATACAGGCGTATGTGGTTGTTCGCCAACGATGCTTTCTGGCTCGTCGTCATGTGCAGCGGAGCGAAGGGCAAAAACCGCTTCCAATGCCGGCCGAAGACGCTATCTATTGCGCCGGGCGGCTCCACCCTCTCACCATCACGAGGCAATCCATGACAATTCGCGCTGTCGTCTGGGGCGAGAACATCCATGAGCGGACCAATGAGGTGGTCGCCGGCATCTATCCGGAAGGCATGCACACGGCCATCGCCAACGCGCTCAACGCCGACAAGGCGATCTCCGCCTCGACCGCGACGCTGGAGCAGCCGGAGCATGGGTTGCCTGAATCCCGCCTCGCCGAGACCGACGTGCTCGTCTGGTGGGGTCACAAGGACCATGGCGCGGTGGCCGACGATGTGGTCGCGCGCGTCGCACGCCGCGTCTTCGAAGGCATGGGACTGATCGTGCTCCACTCCGGCCATTTCTCGAAAATCTTCAAACGGCTGATGGGCACGCCCTGCACGCTCAAATGGCGCGAGGCCGGCGAGCGCGAACGGCTCTGGGTGACGAGCCCCAGCCATCCGATCGCCGAAGGCATCGGCGAATATTTCGAGCTCGAGAACGAGGAGATGTATGGCGAGCAGTTCGCCGTGCCGGAGCCGCTGGAGACAATCTTCATCTCCTGGTTCCAGGGCGGCGAGGTGTTCCGCTCAGGCCTTACTTACCGGCGCGGCGCCGGCAATGTCTTCTACTTCCGCCCGGGCCACGAAACCTATCCGACCTACCACGACGCGACCGTGCACAAGGTGCTGCGCAACGCAGTGAAGTGGGCGCACAACCCGCAGGGCAGGAATTCCGCCATCCTCAAAGCACCCAACGTGCCGGTAGAGAAGGCGCTGGAGCCGATCGTCGAACGCGGCGGCAAGCTGCATGCGCCCGGCGAGGCTGGTTTCCGCTAAACCGTTTTCTGTTTGGGATTGCGTACAAGCAACAATTAGATCGCCCGCCTCATATCATTGAATCGAACCAATCCCTCTGGAGGAGCAAAATGCGGCTTTTGATACTCGGTACCGGCTGGATGGCGCAGGAGCATGCCCGCCGCTTCGGCGCTATCGAAGGCGTCGACATCGTCGGTGCCGTTGATGTCGATCCAGCCCGCGTCGGCGAGTATGCCGACGCCTACAAGATCCCGAAGCGCTTCACCTCGCTGGAGGCGGCGCTCGACTGGGACGGTTTCGACGCGGTCGCCAATGTCACGCCCGACCGCATCCATCACCCGACCACCATGGCGCTGATCGCCGCCGGCAAGCCGGTGCTTTGCGAAAAGCCGCTGGCCGAGAATTTCGGCAAGGCAAGCGAGATGGCCGATGCGGCGGAAGCCGCCGGCGTCGTCAACATGGTCAACCTCACCTACCGCAACGTCGCGCCTTTGCAGAGGGCGCGACAAATGGTGCAGGCCGGCGAGATCGGCACGGTGCGCCACGTCGAGGCCTCCTATCTGCAGAGCTGGCTGGTATCGAAATTCTGGGGCGACTGGCGAAGCGACCCCAAGTGGCTCTGGCGGCTCTCGCGCGGCCACGGCTCAAACGGCGTGCTCGGCGACGTCGGCATCCACATCCTCGACTTCGCCAGCTATGGCGCCGCCCTCGATATCGACCACGTATTCTGCCGGCTGCGCGCCTTCGACAAGGCGCCGGGCAACCGCATCGGCGACTACCAGCTCGACGCCAATGACAGCTTCGCCATGACGCTCGATTTCGCCAACGGCGCCTTCGGCGTGGTGCATGCCAGCCGCTGGGCGAGCGGCCATCTCAACGAGCTCAGGCTGCGCATCTATGGCGACAAGGGCGGCATCGAGGTGGTGCACAATCTCAATGGCTCGATGTTGAAGGGCTGCATCGGTGCCAATGTCGAGGACGCCAAATGGGAAGAGCTCGACGCCGGCACCGTGCCGACCAACTACCAGCGCTTCGTCGAGGCGGTGAAAAGCGGCGTGCAGGCCGAGCCCAATTTCCGCCATGCGGCTGGTCTGCAGAAGGTGCTGGATCTGGCGGTGGTGTCGGACGAAAAGCGCGCCGAGCTGAGGGCCCACGCGGACACGCAGTGAGGCCGAAGCTGCCGATCTCCTCCCGCAACGGGCCCGCAACGGGGGGGGCTGTCATCACACAAATCTTTCAATCATTTCTTGAAGCCTTGATCTCGCCTTTCGTGATTTGATGCGGCCACAAAGCTCGGGAGGCTTCATTGACCGACTATATCGGGTTGCCGAAGGCCGAAGTGCACATCCACGTCGAGGGCTGCTTCGAGGCCGACGACGTGATCAGGAATTGCGAGGAGGCTGGCATCCCGCTGCGCGCGCCGCGCGACAGGCTCTTCGAGGCGCATGATCTGAAGAGCTTCCTCGAAATGCTCGACTGGCTGTGCGGCACGTTTCGTACGCGCGAGCAGCTGGCCATCACCGCCTATAAATTTGCGCGGCGCATGGCCAAGAGCGGCGTGCGCTACGCCGATGTCATCGTCAATCCGACTCACTGGCCGCACTGGCACCGGAACATCGCCGGCATGATCGACGTCTTCGATGCCGGGTTCGCGGCGGCCGAGCAGGATGGATACCCGCCGGTCGGGCTCTGCATCAGCCTGCTGCGCACCCAGTCGGCCGAGGACGCCATCGAACTGGTGGAGTTGCTGAGCAGGATCAGGCACCCGCGCGTCGTGGCCCTTTCGATCGACGGCAACGAGGCGGCCGCCGGGCGCACCGGTCCGCGCCTTTGCCGAGGCGTTCCGCCGCGCCGCCACGGCCGGATTGCGACGCACCGTCCACGCCGGCGAGTCGAGCGGTCCCGAGGGCGTTCGCGACGCCATCGAGCTGCTTGGCGCCGATCGCATCGACCATGGCGTTCGCGCGATCGAGGAGCCGGCTCTGGTCGACCTGCTCGCACAGAGGCGAATTCCGCTCGGCGTCTGCCCGATCTCCAACATCGCACTCGGCGTCTATCCTTCGCTTGCCGAGCATCCGATCGACGCTCTGCGCAAAGCCGGCGTTCCCGTCTCCATCAACACCGACGATCCGGCGCTGCTCGGCACGACGCTCGAAGCCTCTTACGCCGCCTGCGCCGAGACCTTCGCCTGGGACAGTGAAACCATCCGCCAGCTCGCCGCGACATCGGTGCATGCGAGCTACGCCGACCCGGCGGTGAAGGCGCGGATACTGGCGGATCTGACGGCCTGGCAGGGGTAGGCGACGCTCGGCGGATAGGTGCTTTCACCGCGCCGCCGAACTGCATAAGGTGCCGAGACTCGGTCGAAAGGAGCCAGCATGGTCACGCGACGCGCCGAATGTTCCTGCGGTCAGCTGTCGGCCACCTGCGCGGGCGAGCCGGTGCGCATCTCGGTGTGTCATTGCCTCGACTGCAAGCGGCGCACAGGCAGCGCCTTCAGCTACAATGTGCGCTTTGCCGAGGCCGATGTGACGATAGACGGGCGCGCGCTGCAGTTCACGCGCACCGGCGAGCAGGGCGGGCAGATAACCTACAGCTTCTGCCCTGATTGCGGGACCACAGTGCACTATCGCATCGACACGCAGCCCGGCCTAACTGCAATTCCGGTAGGGGCGTTCGCGGATCCGTCGTTCCCGCCGCCCTTCCAATCCTTCTACCACCGCAGCCGGCGCTGCGAATGGGTCGAGATAACCGCCAAGCCGCTGACGAAGTTCGGCTGACTTTTGGCCTTGGGTCCTCCCCATGAGGCGAGGAACCAAGTCACGCCCGGCGATAGATCCTCACCGCCGCCTTCACCAGCGCCGCATTCCCGTCCGCCACCGTCCCATCAGGCAACTCCTTACCGTCCTCGAGCCCGACACGGGTCGAAAACTTCCGCGCCGCCGCCCGCTCGACGAAGGGCCACACGGTCGCGTTCTCGCCATGCAGCAGGATCGAGCGGTGAATGCCTTCGCGTTGCAGCAGCTTTTCGATGCCGTCGGCGAAGGCAAAGGCCTCCTCCAGCGTCTGCTCGGAAATCTCGATCAGGACGCGCAGCACCCGGCGGCCATGATCGAGGCTGGCCAGCCTGAGCGCATCGCCGATCGACGCCAGCCCGGCCTCGATGCCGACGCCGCGGTCGTGCAACGCTTCCATCACTTCGGGCGCCGCCGCCTCGCTGAGATTGACCGAGGCGTAGTCGGGCAGCTCATGCCAGCCGGCGATGGCCGCAATCGTGCGCCTGTCGTCCTTCTCGATCCAGGCGCCGGTCGAAACGCCGATCAGTGTGCCGGGGCAGGCGCGGCGCAGCGCCGTCATCGTCCGGTCCATCGCTTCCGTGGCAAGGCTTTCCTGCCGGTCGGCGCCGCGCGCATGCACATGCAGTTCGGCGGCACCCGCCGCAACCGAGGCCGCGCCGTCGCGTGCCATGGCATCCGGGTCGAGCGGCAGGGCGAGGTGGAAATCCGCGGCGCGGGCGCCGTTGATGCAGGCCTGGACGATCATGGCGGTCGATCCTGTTCAGGCGGAGTCTAGCGCAGGGGAGCATAGACGGGAAACGGAACCTGCGGGCAGGATCTTATCGACGCCGATCCTTCGCCGTAGAACTCGACTTTGGGCAATTGGCGGCGTGGAACGCCTTACCCCAAATGCTCCTTCCTCAACCTCTTCTTCATCCGCTCCAGCGCCGGCTGGCCACCTGCCGCTAGTTCCTTGGAAACCCGCGCCAAATCCTCATCCGCCTTTCGATATTTGCTGCCCCAAGCGCCAAGCGTGGCGAGTATCGGCAAAAGGTCGATGCCGGCCTCGGTCAGCCGGTAAATCGCTTTCAGCCTGTGGGTCGGGTCGTCGCTGCGGGTGAGGACGCCTTTGTCGACCAGGGTCTGCAACCGCTCTGCCAGCGTGCGCGACGAGATGCCTTCGTCCGACTGCAGGAACTCGCGAAAATGCCTTTTCCCGGCGAAGGCCAGGTCGCGGATGATGAGTAGCGTCCAGCGGTCGCCGATGAGCTCGAGCGACAGGCTGATCGGGCAGCCGGACCTTTCCTTCGTGGACATGAAGTTAGTTCCATTTGTAAATCACTTTTCAATTGACAGCATTCCTTCCGCGCGTCAAATGATTTCAAAAGTAAACCGTGTTTGGAGATGCGAGAGGACCGCGCAATGAAAAAGCTCATCCTGCAAATGCAGATGTCGGTCGACGGCTTCGTCGGCGCCGACGAGAACCGTCGTTGGCAGCTTTGGGAATGGGGCGACGAGAGCGACTGGGACGACGAGCTCAAGCAGGACTTCAATGCCGTGTTCGCAACCGTCGACACGATTCTGCTCAGCCGCAAGATGGCCGAGGAGGGCTACCTCAATCACTGGGGCAATGCGGCGAGGAAATTTCCGCGAGACCGTTTTTATGCCTTTGCCCAGCGTATCATCGCAGCTGACAAGGTGGTACTGAGCGACAGGCTCAAGGCGTCGCGGTGGGAGCGTACCAGGGTCGCGAGCGGCGATCTGCCGCGCGAGATCAATGCGCTGAAGGCGAGCGAGGGCGGCGACATTGCCGTGTTCGGCGGCGCCGGCTTCGCCTCGGCGCTGATCGCCGCCGGGCTGGTCGACGAATTCCAGCTCTTCATCAACCCGGCGGTGCTGGGTGCCGGCCGTCGCATCTTCGACCAGGCGGGCTTCGCCAGGCTGAAGCTCACCGGCTCGAAGGCCTATGCCTGCGGCATGGTGGTGAACCGCTACGCGTCGGCGGGGTGAGGCACTTGAATCAATCTGGCAGCACGCCGTCTCAACCGCTTGTTCGGTTGTCGTTTCCCGGCAAATTGCGAACCGTCGGTGCCATGCCTTACCCGCCTGGGTGCGACGCCAGCGCGTTGGTTTCCCGAGACCCCGCTTCGTCGTTGACCGCGGCGGCGAACCGCCGGGCTTCGTGCGACGTGAGACCGATGAGCGCGCGCCCGGCATGTTCGGCGGGCTTGTCATTGGCCATGTCGAGCACCGCCCAGCTATGATGAGTCGGTTCTTGCACCTACGAATCTCATTTGAGCCCCCGCTCTGACGGGATGCCAATGTAGCAGATGCTTTCTGTCGGTCTGTGACGGAAGCCACACAAACAAGACGCGTCCACCGATTATTTTGGCCGGGGAAGTCCGCGGAGAGCTTTTAGCCGCCCTACTGCCCGGCCTGGTCCGCGTCGGTCAGCGTGCCGAGGAAAGCGACGATGTCGTCGATCTCGGCGTCGGTCAGCGCCGGCTTCTCGCCTGGTTTCCTGCCGTTGAAGGGCGGGTCGGTGTTGAGGTTTCCCCAGTAGGCCTTTGGCAGATCGTCGAATTTCTCGACCGTGCCGTCCGCGTTCTTCGGATACCAGCGGCCGGGATCTGTGTCGCGAGTGGCGTAGAAGGCGACAGCCTCGCGCAGCGAGTGGACATGGCCGTTGTGGAAGAAGCTTTTGCGCAGCGCGACATTGCGCAGGGTCGGCGTCTTGAACAGGCCGCAATACTCGCTCCGGCCCTTGAAGTCGGCCCGCAGCGGCCCGCACAGCCCGAGGTCGAGATAATTGGGATCGGCGTTGGCCGGGATCGCCTGGTTGCGCGGCACGGCGATGGCGATCAGGCCGTAATCGGTGAATTGCGGCGGCTCGCCGTCATTTGCCGGCTCGCTCAGATGGCAGCTCGCGCAATTGCCTTTGTTTTCGTCCTCGAACAGCGCACGGCCGCGCAACTCCTGCGCGGTCAACTGCGCCTTGCCGGCAAGGAAGGCGTCGTAGCGGCTGGAATAGGGGTAGAAATCGGCGCTGCTCTGCTCGAAGGTGCCGAGCGCCTCGACCGCCGCGTCGAAGGCATCCTGCTGATGGTCGAAAATATCCGCGCCGAACGCCGCCTTGAACGCATCGGCATAGGGCGCTTTGCGCAAGGCGGCGACCACGGCAGCTTCATCCTTGTTGCCCATCTCGAAGGGCGACAGCAGCGGGATCCTCGCCTGGTCCTTGCCGTGGTCGGCGCGCCCGTCCCAAGTCAATCCGCCGGTCGGGCCGTTGTCGACGCTTTCGTCGCCCTCGTCCTCGGAGTCGTAGAAGTGCTCGGTGAAGGCCGGCGCCGCCTGCAGGTAGCGCAGCGACGGCACGGCGCGCAGGCCGGGCCGGTCGAGGTTCGGCCCGCCCATCTCGACCGGCGCGGCGGAGGCCGGACCGAAGGCGTGGTTGGGATCGTGGCAGGACGAGCAGGCCTGTCTGCCCGAAGCCGACAGCGATGGGTCGAAGAACATTTTTCGCCCGAGCGCCGTCAGTGCTTCGGCGCGTGCGAAGGCTTGCGTGCGTGACATCGGGCCAGGATGGACGCCATCTGCCGGCTGGCCGGCGGCGGGCCAAAGGACGGCGCCGGCGAGAGCGGCGAGCGTGGCAAATCTCCGTGGTGTCATGACCCTCAATCCCGTTTGCCATTGGCCCAGCAGCGCGGTGCCGCGGATTGTTGACTGGCGGAGGCAAATTGCCAAGCCGGAACGCGGCAGATCAGCCCTCCACGGACATCCTCGCACGAAGAGAACCGTAGCTGCACCCTGGATGGTTGCCGAAATAAATTCCCGTCCGCTATCAATGGCCTCCAAACCGGACGAAGGACTTTCGATGAGCGAGCTGAAGATCAGAACCCGTGCTACCGGCGCCTGCGCCGTGCTGCCGCCGGGCGGCTTGCCGGCGGTAACGACGCCGACCGGCGGCACGGTCGATGTGGTGACTGCGGTCAGCGCGCCGGGCTTCAACCCGCTCGACCTGCTCTATGCCTCCTTGGCCGCCTGCATGGTGCTCAGCGCCCGCATCGCCGCCACCCGCCTCGGCGTCGCCGACCGACTTGGCGAGGTGAGGGCGGATGTCGGCGGCGAGAAGGCGAAGGACGAGCCGGCGCGGGTGGAAAGGTTCAATATCCGGTTGGAGATTGCCGGCGACCTCGACCCCGCGACCAAGCAGCGCATCGTCGAGGACGCCGAGACGATCTGCACCGTCTCCAACACGCTGCGCGGTGCGCCGGCGCTGCACGCGACGCTGGGATGAGGGCCGTGGCGCATCTCTCTGCGATCGACTATGCGACCGCCTCCGACGAAATCCGCGCGGAGCATGACCGGGAGCTTGCGCTGTGCGGCCGCATGACCAACATGAAGCGCATCCTGCTTCACTCGCCGGCCGCGCACCGCATCTACGCCGAATGGTTCACGCTGCGCGATCTCCTGCGTCCGACGCTCGAAGACCGGGCGATCTGGCTGTTTTCGAAGGCGATCGCCGAGACGATGCGCGCCGAGATCCCGGTTACCTTCTTCCGCCGCGCGCTGATCGATTCCGGCCTCGATCCGGACGCGATCGAACCCAGCCCGGACGAAGCGCTGCTGATGTCCTTCGGCACGGTGCTCGCCGCCGACGCCAATTCCGTTGCCGACGAGACCTGGGCCGCGCTGAAGGCGCGCTACGACGAAACGCTGCTCGTCAACCTCGTCGCCTTCGCCGGCATCATGGTGGCGACCTGCGTCTTCACCAATGGAGTGAAGGTGGATCTCGATCCGGAACTGGAGGGGTACCGCCGGAACGCTTGAGGTGAAGGACCCCGGGGCTGCCGTTGCCTTGCTCTGCCTGCTGCGCATAGACTGAGGCCGGGAACGGGCGATCGGGGGGACCTCGATGCGTTGGCGTGTGGGCTTGCTTGTGTTGGCAGCAGCGCTGCTGGCCGGATGTGTCGCCAATGATGTCGAGCCCATCAACACCCATGTGACGCAAGTCGGGCCTGGCTCGCCGGACTACATTCCCGATGCTCCCGCCGACGGGTCGACCGTGGTCGCGCTGTCCTTCTCTGGCGGCGGCACGCGCGCCACCGCCTTCAGCTATGGCGTGCTTCAGGCGCTCGACGCTGTCGAGGTCGGCAGCGGCGGGCGAGCGCATACGCTGATCGACGAGGTGCGCGTCGTCGGCGGCGTTTCTGGCGGTGCAGTGACGGCGGCCTATCTCGGCTACAAAGGGCGTGGTTACCGCGAGCTTCGCGAGCGCTTCTTGCTGCGCGATGCCGAGAGCTCGCTGCACACCGCCAAGCTCGCTCCGGCCAATCTGGCGCGGCTGTGGAAGGGCGGCGTCAACGACCGCAGCACCTTTGCTGCGTGGCTGGACAGGAACCTGTTCGACGGTGCCACTTACAGCGCCTTCAGACGTCCCGGCGCCCCGCTGGTCTGGATCCACGCATCCGACATCTACAACGGCACGGCCTTCGGCTTCACCTACGACCGCTTCGCGGCCATCTGCAGCGATCTCGACAAGCTTCGTATCGCCGATGCGGTGGCGGCCTCGGCGGCGTTCCCCGCGGTGTTCGCGCCGGTTGTCGTCTCGACGACCACGCCGACAACTAGATGCAACTACAAGCAGCCGGACTGGATCGAACGCGGTCTCAACGATCCGGAGGCACCGGAACGGGTCAAGGCCGCGGCTCGCGCCATGGAGTCCTACCAGAACAACGACCGCGTCAACTACATCAAGCTGCTCGACGGCGGATTGACCGACAACATCGCGGTGGTCGGCTTCGCGGAATCGCTCGACATCGCCGGCAGTCCGCACAGCCCGTTGTCGCCGCAGGCGGCGGTGAGGATGCGAACGCTGATCATGATCGTTGCCGATGCGGGCCGCAGGAAAGAACCCGACTGGGTCAAGGTCAAGCAGGGACCGGGCCTGGTCGACATGATCGACGCCACCGCCGGCACCTCGATCGCGTCCTCGGTGCGCGACGAATTCGATTCCCTCAAGCTCGAATTCCGGCTGTGGCGCGAAAAGCTGGTCAAATATCGCTGCAGCCTGCCGGCGGCGGTGGTAGCGCGCTACCGCGGCAGCCTGTCCGGCTGGAAGTGCCGCGACGTCCAGATGGTGGTTGAACTGGTCTCCTTCGCCGACCTGCCGCCAGACGAGGCAGCCGCGCTGAACGTCATCCCGACCCGGCTGAGGCTGACGCCGGAGCAGGTCGAGCGGACCATCCAGGCCGGCCGCGACGCGGTGCGCCTCAACCCGCGCCTGCAGCAGGCATTCCGCCGCGCGCAGGGCCGCTCGGGCTTCGTTGCGGCTGGTTCGCCGTAAAGGTCGCGCCATTTCCGCAGGAATCGGGTGGCCGCCGCTTCGCCTCCGCCCCACTTTGATGGCATCAAAGGAGGCGCTCATGACCGTCCATTCCCTCAACACCAAACGCGCCGGACGCTCCGCCGAATCCCGTGTCGCCGCGCAGGACTGGCACGCGCTCGTCTCCGAGCTCAACGCCCAGGGCTGCGCTGTCGTGCCCGGCCTGCTTTCGCCGGAGGAATGCGCCGAAATCGCCGCGCTCTATCCGCACGAAGAACATTTCCGCAGCCATGTGGTGATGGCGCGCCATGGCTTCGGCAGGGGCGAGTACCGCTATTTCCGTTATCCGCTGCCTGATCTGATCGAGGGCCTGCGCACTGCGCTTTATCCACGGCTCGCCGGCGTTGCCAACGACTGGAACGAGAAGATGGGCGCCGCGCTCCGTTACCCTTCCGACCACGCCGCCTTCCTAAAGCGTTGCCACGACGAGGGCCAAACCAAGCCGACGCCGCTTCTGCTGCAATACGGCCCCGGCGACTTCAACTGTCTGCACCAGGATCTCTATGGCGCGCTCGCCTTTCCGCTGCAGGTGGCGATCCTGCTCTCCGAACCCGGCAAGGATTTCACCGGCGGCGAATTCGTGCTGACCGAGCAGCGCCCGCGCATGCAGAGCCGCGCCGAGGTGGTGCCGCTCAAGCGCGGCGACGCGGTGATCTTCGCCGTGCACAACCGGCCCGTGGAGGGCACGCGAGGTTACTATCGCGTCAACCTGCGCCACGGCGTCAGCCGCCTGCGCTCGGGCAGGCGACATACGCTCGGTATCATCTTCCACGACGCGAGGTGACACGCCTCCGAGGCGGCTTTTCTCGGCTCTACGTTCCAGGCCGCCGATAACGGATCGCTTTCGCCCTGCTTAGCGCGTCCATCGTCTCCTCGACGCTGAGGAGGACGGTGGTCTCGCAGGAGCTGAGTGCCCCTCCGGCACCGATGGCGATCACGACGGACGCCATCGAAACATTGTCCGGCGCCTCCCACAGGTTCCACCCGTCGTGTTCGCCGAACGCGTACCAGAACCCGTGCAGCTTTCCGCCGACCGATTCTATGTATGAGCTGGCTGCCTTGCGGCGATCCTCGGGGTTTTCGATCATTCGCGCCCAGGTCTCGGGCGTGTAGCTGAAGCGCGTCAGGTACATGGCCATGGTTGACCTCCCTTGCCAGAGCCCATCAAGTGGTTGGCTCCAGCACTAAGCGCTCGATCGGTCGGCGACGCCAATCAATTTCACCGCGGCTGGGTTCTGCCTCGAAGGAATAGCCGAGCGCGCGGATGCGGCGCTTCTGCCTCTTCCCTCCGCAGCCTCATTCGCGTATGCCCCGGGCAAATCCCGCCATCTCAGCGCAGTTTCCCGGACCGCCCCATGATCCGTCTCGAAAATATCGGCAAGCAGAACGGCCGTCAGATCGTCTTCATCGAAGCCTCGGCCGCCCTGCAGAAGGGCGAGAAGGTCGGCCTCGTCGGCCCGAACGGCGCCGGCAAGACGACGCTCTTCCGCATGATCATCGGCCAGGAGCAGCCGGACGAAGGCCAAGTCTCAGTCGATCGCGGCGTTACCATCGGCTATTTCAGCCAGGATGTCGGTGACATGGAGGGGATGAGCGCCGTCGCCGAGGTGATGGAAGGCGCCGGCCCGGTGAGCGCCGTCGCAGCCGAGATGCGCGAGCTCGAGCACGCCATGGGCGATCCCGACCGCGCCGACGAGATGGACGCGATCATCGAGCGCTATGGCGAGTTGCAGCACCGCTTCGAGGAACTCGACGGCTATGCGCTCGACGGCCGCGCCCGCGAGGTGCTCGACGGCCTCGGCTTCTCCCAGGAGATGATGGACGGCGACGTTGCAAAACTCTCCGGCGGCTGGAAGATGCGCGTCGCGCTCGCCCGTATCCTGCTGATGCGGCCCGACGTCATGCTGCTCGACGAGCCGAGCAACCATCTCGATCTTGAGAGCCTGATCTGGCTGGAGAAATTCCTCAAGGACTATGACGGCGCGCTGCTGATGACCTCGCATGACCGCGAGTTCATGAACCGCATCGTTTCGAAGGTGATCGAGATCGACGCCGGCGCGCTCACCTCCTATTCCGGCAATTACGAATTCTACCAGGAGCAGCGGGCGCTGGCCGACAAGCAGCTGCAGGCGCAGTTCGACCGCCAGCAGGCGATGCTTGCCAAGGAGATCGCCTTCATCGAGCGCTTCAAGGCGCGCGCCTCGCACGCCGCCCAGGTGCAGAGCCGGGTGAAGAAGCTCGACAAGATCGACCGCGTCGAGCCGCCCAAGCGTCGCCAGACGGTGGCCTTCGAGTTCCAGCCTGCGCCGCGCTGCGGCGAGGACGTGGCGACGCTGAAGGGCATCCACAAATCCTATGGCAGCCGCTCGATCTATGCCGGCCTCGACTTCCAGATCCGCCGCCGCGAGCGCTGGTGCGTGATGGGCGTCAACGGCGCCGGCAAGTCGACGCTTTTGAAGCTCGTGGCCGGCGCCTCCGAGCCGGATGAGGGCTCGGTGGCGCGCGGTCCGAGCGTCAAGATGGGCTATTTCGCCCAGCACGCCATGGAACTGCTCGACGGCGAGCGCACCGTGTTTCAGACGCTGGAAGACAATTTCCCGCAGGCCGGCCAGGCGCCGCTCAGGGCTTTAGCCGGCTGCTTCGGCTTTTCCGGCGACGAGATCGAGAAGAAGTGCCGCGTGCTCTCGGGCGGCGAGAAGGCAAGGCTGGTCATGGCGCTGATGCTGTTCGATCCGCCGAACCTTCTGGTGCTCGACGAGCCGACCAACCACCTCGACATGGCGACCAAGCAGATGCTGATCGAGGCGCTGGCGCAATATGAAGGCACGATGCTGTTCGTCTCGCACGACCGCCATTTCCTGTCCGCACTATCGAACCGCGTGCTGGAGCTCACGCCGGATGGCATCCACACCTATGGCGGCGGCTATACGGAATATGTCGCCAGGACGGGGCAAGAGGCACCGGGGCTGAGGGGGTAGGGCGGCGCTCTGACCTCCGAGCGTAGTAGCGTGGAGAAGCCTTGACCCGTCGGCAGGACAGAGGGGGGCGCGAAGGATCGCGACCGATCTCACCCTTGCGCCGCCTCCTCGTGAGAAGTCACGGCAGGATCCGGGCTCCGTGAGGCGCCCAACGCCCCCACTACTCCCTCGCCAAACCGCGCTCGATCAGGCGAGCAAGCCGCGCCGAAAACGCCCTGGCATCGGCTGGCTTGTCGCCGTCCAGCACGCGCGCCTCGTCGTAAAGCAGATGCGCGGCGTCTTCCTTGAAAGCGCGCTCGCCGTCGCCGAGCTTCGCCAGCGCCGTGACGCGCTCGTGCCGCGGGTTGATCTCGAGGATCGGCTTCGCCGCCTTTTCGAGGCGGCCGGCGGCGTTGAGCAGCCGCTCGAACTGGCGGTCGGGACCGTGCTCCGGTGCGACCAGGCAGACCGCGCTTTCGGTCAGGCGGTCGGAGGCCTTCACGTCCGAGACCTCGTCTCCCAGCGCCGTCTTCACGAAGGCCAGGAAGGTCGCGATTTCGGACGAGATTTCGGCATCCGGCTTGGACGCGGTGTCGAGCAGCGGGATCTCCGACAGTTCGGCCGCGCCCTGCGTCACCGATTTGAACGGCTTGCCGTCGAATTCCGGCGCCATCGTCGTCCAGAAACTGTCGACCGGATCGGTCAAAAGCAGCACTTCGATGCCGCGCGCCCGGAACCCTTCGAGCTGCGGCGAGACCTCGAGCCGGGCGCGGTCTTCCCCGGCCATGAAGAAGATCGCCTTCTGCCCTTCCTTCATCGCGGCGACATAATCGGCCAGGCTGCGCAGCGTCTCGCCGGAAGCGGTCGAGCGGAAGCGGGCGAGCTTCAGCAGCTGCTCGCGCCGCTCGTAGTCCTCGTAGATGCCTTCCTTGAGCACGACGCCGAAATTCTCCCAGATCTTGGCGTAGGCCTCGGCATCGTTATCGGCGAGTTTGCCAAGATCGCCGAGGACGCGGTTGGTGACACCCTTGCGGATCGCGGCGAGCAGCGGGCTTTCCTGGATCATCTCGCGCGAGACGTTGAGCGGCAGATCGGCGGAATCGACCAGGCCGCGCACGAAGCGCAGATAGCGCGGCAACACGTCGGCATCGTCGGTGATGAAGACGCGCCGCACGTAGAGCTTCATACGACCCTTGCGGTCCTGGTCGAAGAGATCGAACGGACGCGAGCCCGGCACGAAGGCAAGCGCGCTGTATTCGTGCCGACCCTCGGCGCGGAAGTGGATGGTGGCGGCCGGCTCGTCATACTGGCCGGCGATGCTGCGGTAGAAGTCGGTATATTCCTCGGGCTTTATGTCGCTCTTCGGCCTCACCCAGAGCGCCGTGCCGTCGGCGACATCGCGCGGCTCGGCGCCCGGCTTCTCAACAAGCGTGATCGGCACCGGCACGTGGCCGGACTGCGACTTCGCCAGCCCTTCGAGCCGGTAAGGCGTGGTGTAGGAACTCGCATCGTCCATCAGATGCAGCACGACGCGCGTGCCGCGCCTGGGAGCTGCCGCAAGCGGCACGGGAGCGATCTCGTAGGTGCCCTTGCCGTCGGAAGACCAGCGCCAGGCTTCCTCGCTGCCGGCCTGTCGGCTGATGACATCGACATGATCGGCCACCATGAAAGCGGAGTAGAAGCCGACGCCGAACTGGCCGATGAGTTGCGAGTCCTCAGTCGCCTTGCCGGCCTCGACGCGCTCGATGAAGGCACGGGTGCCGGAGCGTGCGATGGTGCCCAGAGCCTCGGCCATCTCCTCGCGGCCCATGCCGATGCCGTTGTCCTCGACGGCAAGCTGCTTGTTGTCGGGGTCGGCCGAAATGGTGATGCGCGGCTTTGCGTCCTCGCCCAGCAGCTCGGGACGGGTGATCGCTTCGAAGCGCAGCTTCTCGCACGCGTCCGCGCCGTTGGAGATCAGCTCGCGCAGGAAGACGTCCCGGTCCGAATAGACCGAATGCACCATCATGTGCAGCAGCCGCGAGACATCCGCCTCGAATGTCCTGGTTTCCGTCGTCTTGGTATCCGTCGTCATTCAGAATCTTCCCACATAGTAACTCTGGCCCGTCGCGCCGCGACGTGTCGAAGCTGCCGATCTCCGCCGATGAGGGGAGATGTCCGACAGGACAAAGGGGCGCGTCCCGCCAGCCGATCTGTCGCGGAGTGCTTTCTCGCTTTTCCGGTTCTTGTCAATTCAGAAGGGTGCCGTTTCCCTCGCGCTCCCTTTTGCCCTGCCGACCAATCTCCCCCAATTGAACCCTGTCGGGGGAGATTGGCTGTGTCGGCGCCGCGCCTCCCCAGCGTCCTAGAAGTCCATGCCGGCGCCGGCGGGCATGGCGGGTGCCGCTTCCTTCTTCGGCTTCTCGGCGACCATCGCCTCGGTGGTGACGAGCAGGCCGGCGATCGAGGCTGCATCCTGCAGCGCGGTGCGCACGACCTTGGCCGGATCGATGACGCCCTGGCTGAAAAGATCGCCATATTCGCCGGTCTGGGCGTTCCAGCCATAGGCGAAATCGGTCTTCTCGCGCAGCTTGCCGACGATGATCGAGCCTTCCGCCCCGCTGTTCTCGGCGATCTGACGCGCCGGCGCCTCGATGGCGCGCCGCACGATGTCGACGCCGTATCTCTGGTCGGGGTTGTCGGCAGCCACCGCGTCGAGCGCATTGGCGGCCCTGAGCAGCGCCACGCCGCCGCCCGGAAGAATGCCTTCCTCGACCGCCGCGCGCGTCGCATGCATGGCATCGTCGACGCGGTCCTTGCGCTCCCTGACCTCGACCTCCGTCGAACCGCCGACGCGGATCACAGCCACGCCGCCGGCGAGCTTGGCCAGACGCTCCTGCAGCTTCTCGCGATCGTAGTCCGAGGTGGTCTCCTCGATTTGCGCCTTGATCTGCGCGACGCGGCCCTGGATCTCCTCCTTCTTGCCGGCGCCATCGACGATCGTGGTGTTCTCCTTCTCGACCACCACTTTCTTGGTGCGGCCGAGCATCTCCAGCGTGACGTTCTCAAGCTTGATGCCGAGATCCTCGCTGATAGCGGTGCCGCCGGTGAGGATGGCGATGTCCTCCAGCATGGCCTTGCGGCGGTCGCCGAAGCCCGGAGCCTTGACGGCCGCAACCTTCAGGCCGCCGCGCAGCTTGTTGACCACCAGCGTCGCGAGCGCCTCGCCCTCGACATCCTCCGCGATGATGAGCAGGGGCTTCGCCGACTGAACCACCGCCTCCAGAACCGGCAGCAGCGCCTGCAGGTTGGAAAGCTTCTTCTCGTGGATCAGCACATAGGGCTCTTCGAGCTCGACGCGCATCTTATCCTGATTGGTGATGAAGTAAGGCGAGAGATAACCGCGATCGAACTGCATGCCTTCGACCACTTCCAGCTCGGTGTCGGCGGTCTTGGCTTCCTCGACGGTGATGACGCCCTCGTTGCCGACCTTCTGCATCGCCTCAGCAAGGAAACGGCCGATCTCGGCATCACCATTGGCCGAAATCGTGCCGACCTGGGCGATCTCGTCATTTCTGGTCACCTTGCGGGCGTTGGTCTTCAACTCCTGAACAATAGCCTCGACGGCTTTGTCGATGCCGCGCTTCAGATCCATGGGATTCATGCCGGCGGCAACGGCCTTGGCACCTTCCCTGACGATGGCCTGGGCGAGAACGGTCGCGGTGGTCGTGCCGTCGCCGGCGATATCGCTGGTTTTCGAGGCGACCTCGCGCACCATCTGCGCGCCCATGTTCTCGAACTTGTCCTCGAGCTCGATCTCCTTGGCGACAGTGACGCCGTCCTTGGTGATGCGCGGAGCGCCGAACGACTTGTCGATGACGACATTGCGGCCCTTAGGGCCGAGCGTGACCTTCACCGCGTCGGCGAGGATGTTGACGCCGCGCAACATGCGGTCGCGGGCGTCGGAATGGAATTTCACTTCCTTGGCAGCCATTGGAACACTCCTTCAGCAGGCACCTTTCATTGACCGATCGGGTTGGGCCGGTTCAAGCCGCTTTTCCCAACGCCGATGTCTGCTCGACCACACCCATCACGTCGCTTTCCTTCATAATGAGCAGGTCTTCACCGTTGAGCTTGATCTCGGTGCCGGACCACTTGCCGAACAGGATGCGGTCGCCGACTTTGACGTCGAGGGGAATGAGCTTGCCGCTCTCGTCGCGCGCGCCGGAACCGACGGCGATGATCTCGCCTTCCTGCGGCTTCTCCTTCGCCGTGTCCGGGATGATGATGCCGCCGGCCGTCTTCTCCTCGGCCTCGACGCGGCGGACCAGAACGCGGTCATGCAATGGATGGAACTTCATATCGTTCTCCTTCGGGACAAACAGATTTTGAGAGGTTCCACCACTCCGGACCGGAAGGACCGGAGCGGGGCTCGCGATCCTTTCGGCCTCGCGCATGTGGATTTGGTTTTGCACGCGCCGGTTTCAAGAGGCCGCAAGAAATTTTTTGGCACTCGCAACAGCCGAGTGCTAGCGCCGTGAAAACAAAGGTAATTATGCAGCTTTGACGGGCGCGCCTCGGACCTCTTGACGGCAAAGGAATCAATTCCCAAATCGAACCTGCCGGCGCCTGATGTGGCCGGCAAGGTCAAGGAGCGCCGCTGCCTTGGCGCTCCTCGTATCTATGTTGCTCAATGGAGGATGTAGCTATGAGAACCAGTTTCGACTTTTCTCCCCTGTTCCGGTCGAGCATCGGCTTCGATCGAATGCTGAACGCGCTCGAGACCGCAAGCCGCATCGAAACCGCTGACAACTGGCCGCCCTACGATATCGCCAAGGGCGGCGAGGACGACTACCGCATCACCATGGCCCTGGCAGGCTTCAGCCAGGACGAACTGGCCATTACCCAGGAGCAGAACATGCTGATGGTTTCTGGCCAAAAGGCAGGCGAGGACAACGGCGAGTACCTGCATCGCGGCATTGCCGGCCGCGCATTCCAGCGTCGCTTCGAGCTTGCCGATCACGTCAAGGTCGTCGATGCGAGCCTCGTCAACGGCCTGCTGACAATCGACCTCAAACGCGAGATCCCGGAAGAAATGAAGCCGCGCCGGATCGAGATCACGGCGGACAAATCATCGCCAAAGGCCGCGACAAAGAAAATCGAGGCCGACAACAAGGCGGCCTGAGCCTTCTCGCCGCGCTTTGCGCCAAGCGCCGGGTGATGTTCCCGGCGCTTGTGGGCCTTGTCTTCCGGATGAACAGAAAGGAGGAAAAAATGAGTGTTCGTGATCTGATTCCCTGGGGCCGAAACAATGGTAACCAGGTTCCAAGTGTCTTCCGCGACGGCGAACGCGATCCTTTCCTGTCGCTGCATCGCGAGGTGAATCGGCTGTTCGACGACGTCTTCCGGGGTTTCGGTTCCGGCTTGCCATCCCTAGGCAGCGTATCAGCCTTTGGTGCCGGCTGGCCGAGCGTTGAGATCTCCGACAACGAGAAGGAGATCAAGGTGGCGGCCGAAGTCCCGGGCCTGGACGAGAAGGACATCGAGGTGCTGCTTGATGATGGCGTGCTGACGCTGAAGGGTGAAAAGCGCTCCGAGACGGAGGACAAGGAGCGGCAGTTCTCCGAGCGCATCTATGGCCGCTTCGAGCGTCGAATCCCGCTGGGCTACGAGATCGAAGAAGACAAGATCGATGCCCGCTTCAAGAACGGCGTGCTGACGGTAATGCTGCCCAAGACCGCGAAGGCGCAGTCGCAGGCCAAGCGTATCGAAATCAAGAGCTGATGCCTGGATGCAGGGGTTGGACCGGCGGGTCCGGCCCCTGCGGCATGACGGAACCTCGGCGCTAGATGGAACGGCCAACGCTGGCGTAGGTGCTGGCTGGAGCGTGGCTCCCCTTCCAACGAGTGATCCGCCCGCAGCGGGCGCCAGGTGCTCGCTTGCGGCTCGATGACGTGCGGCCGACGCAGGCCATTCTAACCGTTTACCGCGCTGAGCGCAGATGCCGCTGACGGAACACCGCGCAAGCCTCTGGAAATCCGCGATAACCTTAATTCCTTCCTTCTTTTGGTCAGGCTTCCCGTACGGAACGTTAAGGGCTAGATTAGCAATTCGTTAAGTAATACGGCGGGTGTGAGCGTAAGAGGTGTGCCGTTATGAATTTCAAATCCCTGATCAAACGGGCCGAGGACGTAGACAAGGAATTTCAAGAGCTCCAGTCGGATCTGGCAGAGGCTTTCGAAGAATGTCTTTCGGCTGACGAAGAGACGTCCCCGGGATACGATTCTGCCGCCGACCTGGCGGCAAGCGAGGAGGATCCGCCGGGCGAGACTCAGTCCGAGGCTTCCGCCTCCCGGCTGACGCCGCACACCCAGACACGGTTGGCCGCCTTGGAAGCCGTTTCCGGACTCTTCCGCGACGGACAGGGTCATCTGGAGGAGATCGGGTCAAGGCTGGCCGAGATCGCCACAGCGCACCACATGACGCGCGATATCCTGAACGCCCTGCATCGCGATGCGCTGCGCGCCAATGAGCTGGAGCTGGAGAACGCCGCTCTGGGCGCCGAACACAAGGCCTTGTCGGAACAATTGCTTGACGCTACGCGCAAGCAGCGCGAACGCGACGGCGCGGCCGAGGCCTGGCAGCAGCGCGAGGCAAGTCTCGTCCAGGACAGGGAGTCGCTGCGCGAGGCGCTTGCAGCGGTGCGGCTCGAAATGGTCGAGATGGGTAATGAGAGCGCCAGGCGCGAGGCTGAGTTCGGTGAGATCGTCAAGACCCTGACGGCCAAGACCGTCGAAGCCGACAGGCGCGCTGTCGAGAACAAGCTGCTGCGCGAGAAGCAGGTCGGGCTTTCGATCGAGCTGGAGCAGGCGCAAAAGCGCGAGGCCGAGGCCCGGCACAAATTCGACGAGTTCGCGGCGACCCACGCCAACGAAGCCACGCGGATTGCCGAACTTATGGCCCAGCTCGGCAGCCACGAGAAGGAGGAGGCCCGGCTGCAGAAATCGTTGGAGACGACGCAGGCCAAGCTTGCCGAGGTAACCGAAGCCGCCCGCATTGCCGAAAGCGATGGCGCGGCGGAGCTGGCGCGGAGCCGGGCGGAGCTGCGCGGCTTGCGCTCCGAAATCCAGGAGCTGCAATCGCGGCTCGAGCAGGCCTCCATCGACAAGACCGATGCGGTCGCCGAGGCGACAGGACTGAGGGCGCAGTTGAATGACGCCGTGACCGAGCGGCAGATCGCGGAAGAGAAGCTTGCCGTTCTCAGGAACGAGAGCGAATTGGACAAGAAGAATTTGTCGGTGATCAGTACCAACCTCTCGCAGCTATCGCTGCAGCAGGCGTCGGAGCAGATCCAGCTCGATATCCAGAAACAGGAATGCGAGGACCTGCGCGCCGAGGTCGAGACGCTGAATGCCCGCATCAAGGAGCTGCTGCCTTACGAGCGGCTGCACAGGGTGACGGACGCCCGGGCCCGGCAGGATGTTGTGCCCGTGACGAACGGGCATGTCACCAACGGGCATATCGTGGAGCCGGCGCGACCCACCGCCAGGCGCCGGCGAAACATGAGGGCCGCCGCGAGCTGAGGAAGGGTGTCTAGCCAGCTCAGCGCTTCATCGCTCTGGGCCTACTTGCCGGTCATCCGGTCAGCAAGCTGCTGGGCCTCGGCAAGCAGTGCCGGGAAGCCCGGATCGCCCGGCAGGCGCTCGCCCATGCAGGCGCGATAATCGCCGTCGCCTTTTTCCCAGGCGGCGTTGGCGGAATCATAGGCCTGCTGGTCCTTCAGGTCCGAGTTCTGATAGGTCTGCTGAAATTTCTGGGCAGCCGCGTCCGCCGCGGTCCAAAGCGCCTCGCAGGCCGCGATCTTCGGCACGGGCGGGGACGCGGGCGCCTCGGCGACCAGGACGCGGTCGCCCTTGACGACCGCGACAACGACCTGCTGGTCGTAGATCGGTCCGACATCCTGCGTCCAGCCGCCGAGCCGCGCGACGGCGATATCGGCGCCTTCGGGCTTCTTCAGTGAAAAGTCGAGCGTCTTCACGAATGCGGCGTCGCTGCCGATGGCCTGCGTATAGAAGGCGTCTAGCTTGAGCGCCTCCTCGATGCCGGCGGGCAGCCGGAGGCCTTCATCGTCCTCGTCAGCCTTGGACCGCAGCCAGCGCTCGACCAACCCGCGGGTCGTCGCGACGATGCTCGGGCCGGTATCGCTCTTGGCGTAGCGCAGCCCGTCCAGCATGCCGAAGCCAATATCGGAGGCGCTCAGGCTCTGCAGATTGATCGTGCCGGTTGCCGGAAAATCCTTGACCGCAAGCGGGCCGAGAATGGCGGAAAGACGCTTTTCCAGATCGGCCAGCGCCTTGGTGTTGGCGCCATCGAGCGCCTCCACTTCCGCGTTCGAGCTCTCCTGCGCCGCGATGTCGGAAATCGCCTTGTCGCGCGCGGCGATATAGTCGTCCTCCGGCGATGCCGCGAAAACCACGCCGCTCGCCAGCGCGAACAAAAACGCCCAGACCAGCCGCATGCTATAACCCCAATTCAGACCAAAGCCCTTGTGGCCTTCGCCTGACTTGGCGGCTTTTGCGTGGCGGAATCCCGGGGAGAACCCGAATTTAATATCCGGCCTTTCGCTTCTCTACCTCCGCCTTCCTCAGCAGGAACCGCTGGATCTTGCCGCTCGATGTCGGCGAGGAGGTGAGGCACGCCGCGACAGTTGCGCTCTACGGCGCCCCCCTCTGTCCTGCCGGACATCTCCCCCACGAGGGGAGAGATTGGCAGTTCCGCTGACGGCTCTCCCTTTGCACCGTCGATGATTGGCGAAAGCCGGCGCCACATCTGATCTCCCCCCAAGTGGGGGAGATGTCCGGCAGGACAGAGGGGGGCGCGAACGAACGCAAGCTTTCGTGTCCAGAGCACAGCCATGATGTCGGGGACGGCCGGATCTTCTAAGGCGGGCGCAGGCCCAGAGGTGAGGGACGCACCCGGCGCCACACCAGTCGATTGGGAGGATGATCAGGGCGGCGCAGGGCTTGGCCAGGCCGGTGCCGGCCTGTACAATCTTAGGGTGAATGCAGGGAAGGGAGCGCGCGATGCGGCTTGGTCGGGATCTCTGTCATTTGACGGTTTTGGCCTTCATCGCCGGACTGGCGCTTTGGCCGCACGCGGCATCGGCCGATCCCGTCACGCCCGCGCGCATCGCCGCCGCCTTGCCGAAGCTCGAAGCGCTGGCGCTAGCCGCCGTCGCCGATGGTGCCGTCCCCGGCCTTGCCATCGGCGTCGTGCATGACGACAAGGTGATCTTCCTCAAGGGTTTCGGGCATCGCGAAGCCGGCAGACCGGAGCCGGTCGACGCCGACACGGTGTTCCAGATCGCCTCCCTTTCGAAGCCGATCTCGGCTACCGTCGTGGCCGCGCTGGTCAGCGACGGGGTGGTATCCTGGGATTCGAAGATCGCCGATCTCGATCCGGCCTTCCGCCTTGCCGATCCCTATCCCACCGGCGAACTCACCATCCGCGATCTTTTCACGCATCGCAGCGGCCTTCCCGGCACTGCCGGAGACGACCTTGAGGGCATCGGCTACGACCGCGCCGAAATCCTTCGCCGCCTCCGCTTTGTGTCGCCATCGTCGAGCTTTCGCGCCGGCTATTCCTACAGCAATTTCGGGCTGACCGAGGGTGCCGTGGCGGCCGCGAAGCCGACAGGCAAGCCCTGGGAGACGGTCGCGGAGGAAAAGCTCTACCGCCCGCTTGGAATGGCCGCGACCAGCTCCCGTCACGCGGACTTCGTCAGCCGCGCCAATCGCGCCGCGCTGCATGTCAAGATCGAAGGCGTCTGGGCCGCAAAGGTCAAGCGCAATGTCGATCCTCAGGCGCCGGCGGGCGGCGTGAATTCCAGCGCGCGCGATCTCATGCAATGGATGCGCCTGGTGCTCGGCGACGGGGTTTATGCCGGCCGGACGCTGATTGCTTCCGATGCGCTGCGACAGACGCATCTGCCTCAGATGGCGCTCGGCCGCAATCCCGTAACCGGAGGCGAGTCTTTCTATGGCCTCGGCTGGAATATTGCCTTCGGCCGGCACGGCCTCAGCTGGGGCCATGCAGGCGCCTTCAGCGTCGGCGCGCGTACGGTGGCGACGCTGTTTCCGCAGGAGAAGCTTGGCATCGTTATCCTTACGAACGCCTTCCCGACCGGTGTCCCGGAAGGGTTGTCCGACAGCTTTGCCGATCTGGTCTTCGACGGAAAAGTCGAAAAGGACTGGGTCGAGGCCTGGGACGGAATCTATGCCGGGATGCTGGGTCCGGCGATCGCCGCGGCCAAGGCCGAATATGCCGCGCCTCCGTCTCCGCCAAGGCCGGCCCGGCCGGCCAGCGCCTATTCCGGCCGCTACGGCAATGACTTCATCGGCGGCGCGACCGTGTCGAGCGCGGGCGACGGCCTTGTGCTCGAGGTCGGACCGGCCGGAGCGCGGTCCTATTCGCTGACGCATTTCGACGGCGATCTGTTCCTGACCCATCCCGACGCCGAGACGCCGGACCGGCCGGCGGGCGTGAGCTTCGTCGTCGGCCCCGACGGCAAGGCCTCGGCGATGACGATCGAGTTCCTCGACGACAATCATCTGGGCAGGCTGCAGCGGGTGGGGGACTGATCGCTTCACCCAGAGCCGTGCGGCGATTCTGGGTGAACGACATGTATCAAGCAAAGACCAGCGGGCTCAGGATGCCTGCCCGTAGCGGAGCAGCTTGAAGCAGTCGCCGCTGCCCGTCTTTGTCTGCGTCAGGACCGGTTTCGCGCGGTCGATCCATTCCTGTTGCGACTTGGTGTCGGTCTCTATCGCATCGGCCGGTGCAAGGGCGACGAAACTCTTGCCCTTGCTGAAAAGCCAGCAGGCGCGGGCGAGAAACCGCCTGCTGCGCTGACGCAGCAGGTCGGCGTCATAGAGGATGTCGAGCACCTCGTGCTTGATCTTCGGTTCCTTGTCGGGCTGGGCGACCGCGGCCTCGACCGCCTCGTCGCCGATCGCCTCATGCAGGTCCTTGTAGTCGAGGGCTAGCTGCGTCGTCGCGTATTTGATCTCGTTCTCGTCGCGCACGATGTTGAACCACAGCGTCGGATCGATCTCGTTGACGACAAAGGTGGCTTCGAGGTCGCGCGACAGGTTCAGGATTTCGAAGTCTCGAACATCGACATCGCGTTCCACCAGCAGGATCTTTTCGACCTGCTTGGCGAGCTCCGTTCCTCTGGCGGTGATCGCGGCGTTGCTTCCGCCGTGTTCGGGGCCGACATAGGCGCCGCCCTCATCCAGTACCTCGTCGAACTCGTCCAGCGTTTCGATGACCGGGGCGCCGCGGGCAACGCGCGCCGCCAGCTTGGCGAGAACCTGCTGCAGCTCGGTCTCGCGCTTGCGCTGGTCCTGATAGTTCTGCTGGAAGAAGAAGATGAACAGCGAAACGCCGATGCCGATCAGGATCACGCCTAGCTGCGAAAAGATGTTGCGATAATATTCCAGCAGCTTTTCGCGATGGCGCAGTTCGTCGCGCACGCTGTGCGCCACGCGCAGATTGACGATCAGCGAAATGATCAGCAGCCCGGCGCCGACCAGGATGAGCCCACCGATGAGAAGGTAGCCATGGCCTGCGCTGAAATCCATTCGTCTCGCCCCCCGAAGCCTGCGCCAAATTAGCGCCAATTTCGTCGCGCTCAAAGCCACGAGACAAGCCGGGCATCAGGCCCGGCCGGTCTCGCGCGCCACTCCACCGCTCTGCGGCAACCAAAACGATTGACCCGGCCATCCATCCGGCCGATATCCCGCGCAAGTTCGTACCGAGACCCCAATGACCTCAAATACCGATCTCAAGGAAGCCGCGCGCGGACCCGACGCCGCCTGGCAGGACGACGTGCGTGCCGGCGTGCGCCATGTGCGCGACCTCGCAGCCCTGCCGCTCTCACCGGCCGAGCGCGCCGCTGCGCAGCAAGCCGCCGCCGCCCACAAGGTGCGCGTGCCGAAAGCCTATCTCGACCTGATCGACTGGAACGATCCGAACGATCCGATCCGCGCGCAGGTGATCCCATCGCCGGACGAATTGATCACTGCCGAGGGCGAGCTCGGCGATCCGATCGGCGATCACGCCTTCAGCCCGGTGCCCAGGCTGACCCATCGCCATGCCGACCGCGTGCTCTTGTTCCCGACCTATCAATGCGCGGTCTATTGCCGCTTCTGTTTTCGCAAGGAGTCGCTGACTTCGATTGGCCGCGGCTATACGCGCGAGGCGCTGGAGCCGGCCCTCGCTTACATCGCCCAACATAACGAGATCCGCGAGGTGATCCTGACCGGCGGCGATCCGCTGTCGCTGCCCGACAAGGCGCTCGCCGAAATCCGCGCCCGCATCGAGGCCATCCCGCATGTCCGGCTCCTGCGCATCCACACCCGCGTGCCGGTGGCGCTGCCGTCGCGCATCACGCCCGGCCTTGTGGCGGCCCTGCAAGGAAGGCTGATGGTGACGGTGGTCACTCACTTCAACCACCCACGCGAGATCACGCCGGACACCGAAACGGCTTGCCGGACCATGCGTCAGGCGGGTTTTGTTCTGCTTAACCAGAGCGTTCTCTTGAAGGGCGTCAACGACAAGGTCGAGGTGCTGGAAGAGCTCTGCCGCGAGCTGATCTATCGGCTGGGCGTAAAACCTTACTATCTTCACCATGGTGATCTGGCGCCGGGCATGGCGCACCGCCGCACCACGATTGCCGAGGGCCAGGCGCTGGCCGCGGAACTGCGCCGGCGCCTCTCCGGCATCTGCAACCCGACCTATGTCATCGATCTGCCCGATGGCGGCGGCAAGGTGCCGCTCGGCCCCAGCCACATCGAGGGCCGGGACAGCGAGACATGGCGGATTCGCGGGCAGGACGGGAAGGTGAGGGAGTATGGCGAGGTGGTCGCCTAGTTCCTCATCTCGAGAGGCGGCAGAGGAACTCCCATCCGCCCCCCCGCATTGTATAGCGGGGGGTCGAAGGAGAGCAGCGTGAAGGCATTGTTGGGAATCGTCGGCGGCTTCGTGCTGACCCTGGCCGTGTTTGCCTCAGGGCTCGCCTTCGCCACTTGGCTGCTGGCCGCCAAGCCGGTGCGCCAGGCAACGCCGGCGATCGGCGTTTCGGAGCTCTGGACCAAGGACGCCAGGCCCGTCGATCCGGCGAAGCAGGATCTCGAGCGCATCCCGGCCCAGCAGGCCGCCGGCGCGTCCGTTAAGGCGGACGAGGGGGCCAAAGCGGCGGATACGGCCACGCAGACCGCAGCTCTCCCAACGCCGCAAGCCGCCGCGCCGCGGCAGTTGCAGCCCTTGCCCGAGATCTCTCCGCCCAATGCTTCACAGACGGGCCAGGCCGATGCGGCTGAACAGCCTTCGGAGCAGGCGCCGGCCCAGCAGGTACAATTGCCCGCCGCGCATCTCGAATGGTGCGCCAACCGCTATCGCAGCTACCGCCCGCAAGAAAACAGCTACCGCTCCTACAGCGGGGAGATTCGCCCCTGCATCTCGCCCTATTTCGATCCGGGCGGCGATCGCACAGCCTCGACCGACGGGCACCAACCCGATCAGCCCTGGATGAACAATCAAGGCGAGGTGACTGACGACCAGGCCGAGGTGGAAGGCTACGCCACGACACGGGACGGCTACGCGACGACTTATGGCGGCCCGCCGGAAGAGATTTTGCCGGAAGACCAGCCTTCCAGGGATCGGCTGCTGGGCCCGCAAATGTCGGGCGATCATATCGACTCCTGCTTCAGCCGCTATCGCTCCTACGATCCGCAGGACAACACTTACCAGCCCTATGACGGCGGCCCGCGCCGGCAGTGCGAGTAGGGCAGGCCCACGTTCCTGCGAAGTGACGCTTGGCTCCTGAAGGCGCCCCTTGGGGGGAGATGGTCGGTAGACCAGCGGGGGGTGCATATCGAATGGCTAACGTTAGCGCCGCCCTTCGGCACCTTCCCGCCGCGAACGGGAGATGATCGGCTCAATTCAGCACTCGGCCATCAATCTCCGCGACGCTCGTTGTCCCGGTCAGCGCCATGGTGACGGACAACTCCTTGCGCAGAATGTCGATTGCCGTCGCCACGCCCGCCTCGCCGCCGGCGCCGAGGCCGTAGATATAGGCGCGTCCGACCAGGCAGGCTCGGGCACCGAGAGCCAGCGCCCGCATCAGATCCTGGCCTGAGCGCACGCCGCCGTCGAACAGCATCTCGACATCGGAGCCCACCGCGTCCGCTATCCTCGGCAGCATCGAGATGGTTGACGGCGCGCCGTCAAGCTGCCGGCCGCCATGGTTGGACACCACAATGGCGTCGGCGCCGGCCCTGCTGGCGCTGCGCGCGTCGTCGACATTGAGGATGCCCTTGAGGATCAGCTTGCCCGGCCAGATGCTCCTGATCCAGTCGACATCGCTCCAACTCAGCGTCGCGTCGAACTGATGCGCCACCCAATCCGCCACCGCCTTGATGCTGTCCTCGCCCTTCACATGGCCGGCGAGGTTGCCGAAGGTCCAGCGTTTGGCCGAAAGCATGCGGGCCGCCCAGGCCGGGCGGCTGGCGATGTCGACGATCGTGCGAAGTTTGAGCGCCGGCGGCACCGAAAGCCCGTTCCTGACATCGGCGTGGCGCTGGCCCAGCACTTGCAGGTCGACCGTGAGTACCAGCGCGCTGCAGCGCGCGGCGTCGGCGCGTTCGATGAGCGAGCGCACGAAGCCGCGATCCTTCATCACCTAGAGCTGGAACCAGAATGGCTTGCCGACAGCTTGCGCCACATCTTCGATCGAGCAGATCGACATCGTGCTCATCGTATAGGGAATGCACGCGGCTTTTGCCGCCCGGCAGGCGAGGATCTCGCCATCGGCCCATTGCATGCCGCCGAGGCCGATCGGTGCAAGGGCTATCGGCAGCGACACCTTCTCACCGAGGATCGTGGTTGCCGTGTCGCGCTGCTCGACATCGACCAGGACGCGCTGCTTGAGCGTGATGCGCTCCAGGTCGGCGCGGTTGGCGCGCAGCGTCTGCTCGGCATAGGAGCCGGACTCCGCATAGTCGAAGAAGACGCGCGGCACGCGGCGGCTCGCGGCCCGGCGCAGGTCCTCGATGCAGGTCATGCCCTTGAGCAGTTGCGGCGCCGCCGATGTTGCCCTGATCTCGTCGGGCAAAGTCACGATGCCCGTCGGAACATCGAGTGGCGTGGGGACTGCTCGTTCCATCGTCGTCCTCCCATAAAATATTAGCGAATGCTGATTATTGAAGGTCGCGTGGCCGCTGATGTAAATTCACTAGCGAGTATACTTACGGCAACGGCAGCGCGCCCCATGCCCAGAGCGTCCGACGAGACCAGGCCCGAGATCCTCCAGGCGGCTTACAAGCTGTTTCGCCGCCGGGGCTTTTTCCGCGTTGGCATGGACGAGATCGCCGATGCCGCCGGCGTCACCAAGCGCACGCTCTACTATCATTTCGACAGCAAGGACGCGCTCTTGACCGCCGTGCTCGCTTCGCAGCATGAGCGTACATTCGCCGACTTCCAGAATTACGGCATCGAGTTTTCGGGCGGCGCGGACGTGCTGATCGACAAGCTTTTCGAGGGGCTGGTCAAGTGGTCGTCCAAGCCGCGCTGGGCGGGCTCCGGCTTCACCCGGCTGGCGATCGAGCTTGCCGACCTGTCCGGCCACCCCGCGCGCGTGATCGCGCGCCAGCACAAGGCGCTGATGGAGCGTCATCTGGAAATGCTGCTCGCCGAAGCGAAGGTGCCGTCGCCGAAGGAGCGGGCCCGCGAGCTATTCCTGCTGATCGAGGGCGCCATGGTGATGATCCTGATCCACGGCGACCAGAGCTATTGCAGCGCCGCGGCGGATGCGGCGAAGCGGCTGATGGCAGCCGAGGTGGAGTTTCCGCAACACGATACCCGCCCAACACACGCCTGAAACACACCCGCTCCACAACCGGCATGCCAGCGAAACGCTCGCGCCGGATGTTTGCAGCCTAGCAAATGCGGAGGAGCACGCCGATGACACCCGACCAGATCAGGCTTGTGCAGGACAGTTTTCGCGAGGTCGTGCCGATCAAGGAGGCGGCCGCGGCCTTGTTCTACGAGAAGCTGTTTGCCATTGACGCCAGCCTCAAGGGGCTGTTTCGCGCAACGGACATGAGCAGGCAGGGCGCCAAGCTGATGGCGGCGCTGGGCTTCGTCGTGCATGGCCTTTCCCGCGCCGAGACCATCCTGCCCGCCGTGCAGGATCTCGCCAGGCGCCATGTCGGCTATGGCGTCGAGGAGCATCATTATCCGATCGTCGGCCAGGCGCTGATCGAGACGCTGGAGGCGGGCCTGGGCGAGGCCTTCACGCCTCAGGTCCGCGAGGCCTGGCAAGCCGCCTACGGCCTGCTCGCCGGCGTCATGATCGTCGCAGCCCGTGAGGTGGAGCTGGCGGCTTGAGCTCTCGTCAGGCTGGAGCGCGAAGCTGAGCGCGGCAGGCGATCTCCTGGGCCTTGTTCATGGCCCGGAGGTCGCGGCGAGGCGCCCGTCGCCGCCCTGCCTGCAAGCCCGGCGCCGACCTGGGCGACAGGGCTCGAGCCATTGGCTGCGCAAAACCGCACCGGCGCCACGCGAGCCGTATCGCGGCCGCATCAGGCTCCCCCAGGCAAAGCCATATCGGCTTCTTTTCAGGAACATTCTGCCTTCTGCGAAGTTTGGCGGCTGGCCCGCTCATTGAGGCCAAACCGGTTGACAGGCGGGCTTCGGGAGGAAGCTATGACCGCTGTCACGCCTTCACTTCATGTTTGTCGCCGCCGGGCACTGCAAATCGGTCTTGGAGCGACCATTGCTTCAGCGGCCGGCGTTGCTTCGACTTCGTCTGCTGCCGCGCAGGACGACATAAAAGACGAAGACATTTTCCGCTTCGCGCTCAACCTGGAATATATGGAGGCCGAATATTACCTCCGCGGCACCACGGGAAAAGGCATCGAGGACTCAGACATCGGTTCCAAACCCGGCGATGTCGTCGGCGGCAAAAAGGTTGCCTTCGATACGCCCGCGGTCGGTGAATTCATGCGCGAGGTCGCGGAAAACGAACTTGCCCATGTCAGGTTCTATCGCAAGACGCTTGCGTCGAATGCGGTGGACCGGCCGGCGATCGATTTCGATGCCGGCTTTGCCGCGGTCGCCAAGGCGGCCGGCCTCGGCGACGATTTCGATGCGTTTGGCAACCAGATGAATTTCGTGCTCGGCGGCATGCTGTTCGAGGACGTCGGTGTGACGGCCTACGCCGGTGCGGCAACTGTCCTGAAGAACAAGGAATTCCTCGCTGCTGCGGCTGGAATTCTCGCGGTCGAGGCCTATCACCTGGGAATGGCGCGGTCGTCGCTCTATCGCATGGGCGAGAAGGCCTGGAAGGCGGCGAATGCGGTTTCCGACGCACGCGACAAGATCGATGGGAACGAGGACAAAGACCAGGGCATTCAGGTTGACGGCAAGGCCAACGTCGTTCCTTCGACGCCGGATGCGATTGCCTTCACAAGGACGCCGCAGGAGGTGCTGCGCATCGTCTATCTGACCGATCAGTCGGGTGTGAGCAAGGGCGGCTTTTACCCGAACGGGATGAACGGAACGCTCAAGAGCACCTAGCCGTTGAAGTGGAGCCGGTCACGATGATCTGCAACCCGGGCCGAGCAGCATTCGGCGCGGGCATCCTATTTCGTTTCGACGAGGCAGGCAATGAACGTCAGCAGCGAAGCGACCAGATCTTTTTGGACACTCGACACCAGCTTGCCCAACTCGCCTCGCCTCGAGCGGGATGAGCATTGTGACGTAGCCGTCATCGGCGCCGGCATCGCCGGCGTTTCCATCGCCTACGAACTGGCCTTGGCGGGACGCAGGGTGGTGCTCGTGGATCGCGGCCCCTTGCTCGGCGGCATGACATCGCGCACGACCGCCCATCTGGCACCCATCTGCGACGATGGCTTGAGCGCGCTGATCGACATGCGCGGCGAGGCTCTGGCGCGCGGATTCCAGGAAAGCCAGCAGGCCGCCGTCGACCGCATCGAACGCCATGTCGCCACGCTGGAGATCGACTGCGATTTCCGCCGGCTGGACGGCTTCCTGTTCCCGGCCGCATGGATGGACGAGAAAGAGGCCGCCAGAGAATGCAACAAGGAGTATGCGGCTGCGGCAAAGATCGGCGCCGAAGCTGAGCATGGCAAGGGTGTGCCGCTCAAGGGCCATGAATCGGCGCCCATCCTGCGCTATCCAGACCAGGCGACCTTCCATCCGCTGAAATATTTGCGCGCGCTGCTGGCCGATTTCGAGAAACGAGGCGGCAAGGCATTCGCCGACAGCGCCGTCACCGAAATCGAGGAGGGGGACAAGGTTCGCCTGAAATGCGACGGCGGCTCCACCGTAACGGCTTCGAACGCAGTGTTTGCCACCAATTCCCCGATCAACACCTGGGTCAAGATCCACAGCAAGATGGCGCCTTACCGCACCTATGCAATGGCTTTCGACATTGCCAGGGGAACCCTCCCGGATGCGCTCTACTGGGATATGGACGATCCCTATTATTATGTCCGCCTCAATCCCGGCCCCGGCAAGACGGACTGTCTCATAGCCGGCGGCCGCGATCACAAATCGGGCGAAGCGGATGACGGCGCGGCGCGCTTTGTCGCGCTCGAGGCCTGGATCAGGGCATTGGTGCCCGATCTTGGCGGAGAACGAGCGCGATGGTCCGGCCAGGTCCTCGAAACGATCGACTTTTGCGGCTTCATTGGCCGAAGCCCCGGCAACGGCAACGTCTTCATCGCCACCGGCGACTCCGGCCAGGGCATGACGCATGGCGCCTTGGCCGGACTGCTCATCCGCGATCTGATCGTGGCCGGATCGAACTCCTGGGAAGCCGTCTACGCCCCCGACCGGACGCCGCCCGCCGCGCTCGCGCACTACGTCAATGAGAACCTTACGACGGTGAAGAACCTTGCCGGCTATTTGCTGCCCGGTGAGGTCAAGTCGGCCGACGCCCTCGAGCCCGGCGAAGGCGGCATACTTCAGGACGGCTTGAGCAAGTTCGCCGTGTGCCGCGATCGCGACGGCAAGCTGCACCGGCATTCGGCCAGTTGCACGCATCTCGGCTGCATCGTGCACTGGAATTCGACCGAGCAATGCTGGGATTGCCCCTGCCACGGCTCGCAGTTCGCGCCGGACGGAGCTGTCCTCAACGGCCCGGCCATCCGGCCTTTGGGATAGTTCAGCTGGAGGGCATTGGATCGGCGATCCCCAGCCGCGGGAACTCGAGCCGAATCGCGTCGGGAGAAGTGGAGACCTCTGTCGCTATTTTCGCCTTGCCGGCTTCTTCTTTGGCTCCGCTTCAACCGGCCCGCGGGCGAGTCTGGCCGCGCGGAGCCGTTCCGTCTTTGCCTGCCGCGCTACCGCTTCGCCCTCGATTATCGTGCGCGCCGTCTTCGTGGTGGCTTCGCTCTTGGCGTCGCCCTTCGGCTTAAACACACTGGTTTCGGCCATGGTCTACCTCGCAATTTGAAATGAAGAAGGCCGGGCAAGCCCGACCTTCCAAAGCATATCTCCCGAAATCGGAAACCGGTTAGGGGAAGACATGCGTAAAACCCCAAAACATGTTGCCCGAAATCGGGAGCCGGTTTCGGGACGGAGACATCCGCAAGATCAAAGTGCTCCAAGGCCAATGCCGGTACATCCGCGGTCAAAGGCCATGGATGCACGGCATCAGCCCGCCTGGATATTCTCCGCCGAGCTTTTGCCGTTCCGCTGGTTCTTCACGATGTCGAAGCTCACCTTCTGGCCTTCCGCTAGCGAGCGCATTCCGGCGCGCTCGACGGCGGAGATATGGACGAACACGTCCGGCTGCCCATTGCCCTGCTCGATGAAGCCGAAGCCTTTCGTGGCGTTGAAAAACTTCACGGTTCCAGTAGTCATACGATTTTCCTTTCAAATCGACGCAAATCATCGCCGCCTGGCTGCGTGCCAAACGTCGCAGTCTTCGAAATTGAGAGGGAAGATCGTCAGGGCGCCAAGGCGCAGAAACAACATTCGTTCAACAAGTTCGATTTGAAAAACATAGCGCTTAACCGAAGCGGCGACAAGGCGAGGCGAAATAATATTGTCGGCGCCGTTGTCCTGAAAAGCTTGCCGGCGACTAAATTTCGCTTGACGCGCGACGCCGTCCGACTCCTATGAAGGGCTTCCGCGTGGCGCCGAAGAAAGAGCCGAGATACAGATCTTGGTGCCTCCGCCGACAAGAACCGAAATGCCGAGCATATTGTTGGCCGCTAGGCCCCTTGCCGGCTCACGCCATGTGTCGAATTGTGTGCTGGATAGACGCTGCGGCAGGCACTGTGACCACCCCGCCACAAAACTTAGCTGCGCCAGTTCCTCAGCGGCCGCCACCCGCAAAATTAACCTTTTGTTAACCATTCGCCCGGCACCCTTTAACCATTGAGTAAGGATTCGTCTGGCCGTGACCTTCGCCGCCCCTTTGCACAACAAATCCATCCGCTTCCGCGCCCGCTCCTTCGTCGCTTTCACGCTGACGCCGGAGGCGCCGATCGACGAGTGGCTGGAGGGGCTCGATCACTGGATCGGCAACTCGCCGGGCTATTTCAACGGCCGCCCGGTAGTGTTGGATCTCAATACTTTGAAGCCAGGCCCGGAGGAGATCGCTGCACTTGTCGGCACGCTCGCCCGGCGCGGCATCCGCGTCTATGCGATCGAGCTCGAGGGCGCCGAGCTCGGCCCCGATTTGCCGCCGCTGCTCGCCGGCGCCAAGGAGGCGACCGCCGAGGGCCTGCTGGGCAGGGCCGCGCGCAAGGCGAAGGCGGAAGAGATCACGGTCGAGACGGCTACGGTCGAGGACGTGCAGCCGGGGCAAATGAGGGCGCCGCAGGATGAACTGGCGAAGCTCGATGCGCAGAACGCGCGAGCCGCCGAAGCAGCCAAGTCGGAACCGGCCGGGTCGGGGCAGGGTGCTGTACCGGCACGGCACGAGCCTTCCGCCGGCACGCTGATGATCAAGGCGCCGATCCGCTCGGGGCAGTCGGTCTTTCATCCGCATGGCGACGTCATCGTGCTGGGCTCGGTCGCGTCCGGCTCGGAAATCGTCGCCGGCGGCTCGATCCATGTCTACGGCACGCTGCGCGGCCGGGCGATCGCCGGCTCGGAAGGCAACACATCGGCGCGCATCTTCTGCCGCAAGAATGAGGCCGAGCTGCTCGCCGTCGACGGCTGGTACACCACGGCCGAGGAGATGGAAGGCGTTTCGCGCGGCAAGGCGGTGCAGGCCTTCCTCGAAAACGATGCGCTGTGCGTGGTGCCGCTCGGCTGAGTCTTTGGCCGCGCAAGCTTCGGACCGGTTTCGCGTGCCATTGTCCTTCATGAGTCCGCCGTGCCCGGCACGGCCAGAGAATAAAAATCGCCAACGGAGGCTGGATATATGGGCAAGGTAGTCGTGGTCACCTCGGGCAAGGGGGGCGTCGGCAAGACAACCTCGACGGCCGCGCTCGGCGCTGCCGTGGCCAAGACCGGCAAGAAGGTTGCGCTGGTCGATTTCGACGTCGGCCTGCGCAATCTCGACCTCATCATGGGCGCCGAGCGCCGCGTGGTGTTCGACCTCGTCAACGTTATCCAGGGCACCGCAAAACTGTCGCAGGCGCTGATCCGCGACAAGCGGCTGGAGACGCTCTATCTGCTGCCGGCCTCGCAGACGCGCGACAAGGACGCGCTGACCGAGGAGGGCGTTGCCGAAGTCATCGCCCGGCTGCGCTCGGTGTTCGACTATGTCTTCTGCGACAGCCCGGCCGGCATCGAGCGCGGCGCCCAGCTTGCCATGCGCTTCGCCGACGAGGCGGTCATCGTCACCAACCCGGAAGTGTCGTCGGTGCGAGATTCCGACCGCATCATCGGCCTGCTCGACGCCCGCACCATGAAGGCCGAGCAGGGCGAGCTGATCCAGAAGCACGTGCTGGTCACGCGCTATGACGCGACGCGCGCCTCGCGCGGCGAGATGCTGTCGATCGACGACGTGCTGGAGATCCTTTCGACGCCGCTGCTCGGCATCATCCCGGAAAGCCAGGATGTGCTCAGGGCCTCCAACCTCGGCGCGCCGGTGACGCTCAGCGAGCCGATCAACACCGCCGCCAAGGCCTACCTCGAAGCGGCACGGCGCCTGGAAGGCGAGGACCTGCCGGTGGTCGTCCCCTTCGAGCGCAAGGGTTTCCTCGAACGGCTTCTCGGAAGGAGGGCGGCATGAGCATTCTCGACCTCTTCAAGCGGCGCACCAGTGCGCCTGTGGCGCGCGAGCGGCTGCAGCTGCTGCTCGCCTATGAACGCCAGAGCCGTGGCCAGCCAGACCTCGTCTCCATCCTGCGCGAGGAGATCATGGCCGTCATTGCCAAGCATGTGCAGATCGACCAGGACTATCTCCAGGTCTCGATGGATCGCGGCGCCACCATGTCGACGCTGGAGATCGACATTCAGATCCCCAACAAGAGCGCCGCGCCACTGGCGATGGCGGGGTGAAGCTGGTTTAGAGCCGGCGGGACAGCACCCCCTCTGTCCTGCCGGACATCTCCCCCGCAAGGGCCCGCAAGGGGGAGATCAGATGTCGTCGCCGCTTTCGCCAACTTCCGACGGAGCAGGAAGAGCGCGGCAGCCGGAGCTGCCAATCTCCCCCCTTGCGGGGGAGATGCCCGGCAGGGCAGAGGGGGGTGTCTCGCGCCAACCGTCGCCACTTCCCTCGCAAAGAAAGCCCTCACTCCGGCTGGTACAGCTCATCCATGCTGCGCGCCGCCAGTTCCGCGAACGGCGCCTGCTTCTTCACCCGCCCATGCTCCAGGATCACCAGGTCGTCGCAGAACGCGATGGTCGAGTGGTGATGGCTGATGACGATCGTGGTGCGGCGGCCGGCGCGCGATTTCAGCGTTTCCACGATTGCCGCTTCCGAGAGCCCGTCCACCGCATTTGTGGCTTCGTCGAGGATCAAAATGTCGGGGTCGCGCAGCAGCGCTCGCGCCAGCGCGATGCGCTGCCTTTGCCCGGCCGACAGGTTGACGCCGCGATAGCCGACCACCGTCTGGTAGGCCTGCGGCAGCGTCTCGATGAAGCCATGCGCCTCGGCGAGCTTGGCCGCGCGGCGCGCCTCTTCCGCGCTGGCCGTGTCCTTGCCGTAGGTGATGTTGTCGAGGATGGTGCCGTCGACCAGCTCCAGCTCCTGGCTGGCCAGAGCGATATGCGCCCGCCATTGGGCCGGGTCGATCTCGCCGAGCGGCGCGCCGTCGACGACGATGCGGCCGCCATCGGGCTCGACGAAGCGGCAGAGCAGGTTGACGATGGTCGTCTTGCCGGCGCCTGAGCGGCCGATCAGCGCCGTCGAGCGGCCGCTCACGATGTCGAAGCTCGCCGCATGCAGCACCGCCGCGCGCTGCTCCGCATTGGCATAGCTGAAGCTGACGCCCTCGAAGGCGATCTTCTCGCCGAGTCCCGCGAACGGGCGGCTGCCCGTGGGCGGCGCGGGCTTGCCCTCGGGGTCGAGCAGCCAGCTCACCTCCTCCAGCGAACCGGAAAGCCCCTGCAGCTGGCTCCAGGTCATCTGCAGCGCGCGCACATGCGGCTGCAGGCGGTAAAGCAGGATGAGGAAGGCGGCAACCAGCGGGAAGCTCAAGCCGGCAAGCCAGGCGCCGATCACCACCGCCAGGAACAGCACCGCGTGCAGCACTTCCGTGAGCGGCGCCAGCGCGCCCTGGCGGCTGGAAAGCGTGAAGGCCGCCCGCCGCACGCTGTCCGATGCCTTCTCGAAGGCGGCCTTCTCGCGCGCCTCCTGGCCGAAGATGCGGATGAGACGGCCGGCATGCACCAGGTGCAGCATCTGCGAGGCTAAAGCGCTGTTGCGGGCCGCGACGCTGCGGCTCGGGCCCTTGAGATGGGCCGACAGCACCATATGTGCCGCTTGCACCAGCGCCAGGCCGAGCATCACCAGCAGCGTCATCTGCCAGGATAAGAGCAGCAGGAAGGCAAGCAGGATAACCGCCGCCGAGGCGCTGACGATCGCGCCCAGCACCCCCTGCATGGCGTCCGACGCCCGCCAGGATTCGTTGGAGATGATGTTGAGCAGCCGCCCTGGGCTCTCCTTCAGGAAGAACGGATAGCCGACGCTGAGCAGGCGTTCGGCGAGCGCGCCGCGGATCGATTGACCGGCCTTGCCGTAGATATGCGCGGTCAGCACCGCATTGGCGAAGGCAAGCAGGTTCTTGAGCAGGATCGAGCCGAGGATCGCGGCCGAAATCGCGATCAGCCGCTCGCGCTCGCCGAGCCCGGCGCCGACCTTCTGCAGCAGGGCGGAGAGTCCGGCCATGCCGGTCGCCTCGCCATGTCCCATGATGATGCCGAGCAGCGGAATGATCAGCCCGATGCCGAAGCCTTCGAGCGCAGCACTGGCAAGCCCGAGCGCGACCACGACGGGCAGCAGGCCGAGCTGACGGCGGCCGAGCGCCCGCCGCAGCATCGCCAGAGTCGGGTGCCCGCTCATGGCGCGCCGGCCTCCGTCCTGGCCTCGGCGGCTTCCTGAGCGTGCCGCGGCTGCCAATCGGGCCGCCCCGCCAGCACGAGCGTCATGAATTTCGCCGCGCCCGCGAGGTTCATCAAAACGATCGGCCAGTGCGAGAGCCTGAGATCCTGGTCGAAGCGCGGGCCGCCGATCAGCTCGCGCGTGGCGGCACGTGCCGCCCAATAGAAATGGCGAAGCAGCCATGGCGCGCGGCGGAAATGCTTGAGACACAGCGCGCCATTGCCGAAATGATAGTCGCGGTGCAGCCGATCGATCGCCTTGCGGCCACGCCGGCCGTGGTGATGGAAGATCGTCATGTCGGGCACATATTCCACCGCCATGCCGGCGAGCATGGCGCGCACCAGGTAGTCGGTGTCTTCCGCCGAGCGCAGCGGCCCGCCGGCGCCGAAGCGTTCGTCGAAGGGGCCGATGCGAGCGGCGACGTCGCGATGCATGGTCATGTTGCAGCCGAGCACGAAGCCGCCCGGATGCACGGCGGGCGTCAGCCGCTGGCGCTCGTCGCAGCGCTTGATGGTGAAGGGCAGGTCGCGCGCATCGCCGAGTTCGACGCGGCCGCCGCGGATCAGCCATTTCTCACCGCTTGCATAATGCCGTTGGAGGTCGGCGAGGTAGTTGCGGTCGAGCCTGCAGTCGTCGTCGTTGAAGACCAGCACGTGCCCGCGCGCCCGCGCCAGCCCCGCATTGCGCGCCGCCGCCAGCCCGGGCCGCGGCTCTGAGATCGCCGTAAGTGGAATGTCGGAGCTCGCGGCGATCCGGGAAAGATATTCCGCCGTGCCGTCGCGCGAGCCGTTGTCGACCACCACCAGTTCGGCGGCGAAGGCGGGATGCGCAAGACAGGCGGCACGGATCGAATCGATGCAGGCTTCAAGCACCGCCGCGCGGTCACGCGTGCAGACGATGAAGGAGACCTGCGGCCGCTGCCTGGGCCAGGGAGGCGCGGGCAGGGCCGGGTGCCGCGGCAGGGGATGGCGCGCGTCGTTCATGGAGAGGGCTCAGCGCTGAGGCTGCTGACCTCCCTGCTTGTGAGGGGAGATTGGCTGTCGCGGCGGCTTTCGCCGATTTCCACCGCCGGCGAGTGGACGCGGCCAAAGCTGCTCATGCCGCCTCCATCCTGTAAGGCGCCAGCACCGATGCCGCCGGCGTGGATTTGAAGCGGTAGGCGAGCCTGTCGGCCTGCTTGCCGGCCCACATCGAAGCCTGGCTGAGCCACGGTGCCCAGGCCCCGGGGCGCAACGCATATTGCTCGCGGCGGCGGATCGCGTTCCATTTCGCGGAAAGCGTCAAAAGCTCATGCGTGAGCGCGGGTTGCTCCTCGTCGTTGACGAGCTGGTAGAGGAAATAGAAGAGGTTGAGCGCACCGGCCTCGAAGCTTGGGCGCACCGCCGCGGGCAGCGCGGCAATCCGCTCTTCCAGCGCGCGAATGAAGGCCGCCGCCCCGGCCACCGTCGCGACGGAAACTTGATCGCCGATGGCGCGCAGGTCCTTGGTATCGTCTGTCAGACCCTCGCGCTCGAGGTTTTCGCCGACGATCCGGAGATGCGTGCGCCGCATCTCCTTCACATGCCGGCTGGTCACGCTGCCGGAATGCACGCGGTAGACCAGCAGGCTCTCCTCCATCAGGGCCGCCGGATAACGGTCGGCGAGCCGGCGGAAGAGGTCGAAATCCTCGGCATGCCGGTAGGCGGCGTCGTAACGAAGGTCGGCCTCGCCGATCACCCGGCGGTTGTAGACCACGGTCGGGTGCATGAAGATCGTGAAGAATTTCGCGAGCGCGGCAAGGTCGAGGCGGAACACCGGGTCGAACCTGCCGGACGCGATACGGCCACGCACCAACATGTCGACGATCGAGCCGCAGAAGCCGATCTCGGGACGCGTTGCAAACAGCGCCGCCTGGCGCGACAGCCGCCAGGGATAGGCGAAGTCGTCGGCGTCCATGCGCGCGACGAGCTCGCCTTGCGCGCTCGCCAACCCCTCATTGAGGGTGGCTACGAGACCGCGGTTCTCGCGCGAAATAATGGATACGCGGCTGTCCGCCTTGCGGCAGCGGTCGAGGATCTCCAGCGACCGGTCGGTCGAACCGTCGTCGATGGCGATGATCTCGAGCCGGCTGTAATCCTGCCGCAGGATCGATTGGATTGCAGCGCCGACATAGGGCTCGGCATTGTAGACCGGCAGCAGCACGGAGATGAGAGGAGTGGCGCTCGCCATCATCGCCTCGCCTCGGTTCGCTGCAGGTCGAGCGCGGACACGCTGGCCGGCGGGCCTATCCAGCTTGTCTCGCCCGCCATGCCCGCGCGCGACCGCGCGACATAGGGGAAATAGCGCTTGAGACTGTTGAGCGGCTTTTCGAACAGCGCCCAGGAGAGCGAGGCGACAAGCAGCGTGGCGGCACCTGCGACAAGGAAGCGGCCAGGCCCTTGCTCCGAGACGTTGAGCGGGATCCAGGGCTGCGCCTTGACGGCGTAGGCGAGAAGGATCGGGTGGTAGAGATAGACGCCGTAGCTGATGCGGCCGAGGAAAAGCAGCGGTGGCAGTTCGGCCAGCTTGCCGAGCCTGCCGCCGAGGCCGTTGGAGCAGGCGGCGACGATCGCCACCAGCGGCACCAGCGGCAGCACCTGCACCAGCGCCCAGTGCCCCCACTCCCATGCCGAGTTCGCCGGTCCCGGATCGGAGCAGACGACGAGCAGGAAAACGACCGCGAAAGCCGGCCAGCCGAGCCGCATCCAGCGCGGCACATCGGCGCTCCTGGCGCGGCGAACGGCAAGCAGGGCGCCGCAGCCGAGCGCGTCCATAGAGGCCGGCGGCAACAGGTCCCGGGCGAGCGCCGGGTTGGCGGTGAGCGGCCAGTAGAAGCGGTACGCGAACGAGAAGAGGATGACGCCGATCGTGATCGCCTCGATACGCCGGCGCGGCGCCAGCAGCACGATCAGCGGCCAAGCGAGATAGAACTGCTCCTCGATGCTGAGGCTCCAGAAATGGCAGAGCAGCCAGGGGTTCCAGTCGTTGCGCAGCGCATACCAGAAGTTCGAGAGATAAAGCGCATGCCAGGCAAGCGACGAGCTGGACTGTTCCAGATTGGTGAGCCAGACCAGGGCCAGCACCGCGAAATAAGGCGGAAAAATTCGGATCACGCGCCTGGCATAGAAGGCGCGCAGGGCCGGCCCGGAAGCGAATGCGTTGCTGTCACGCGCGTCAAGCAAAAGCCGGGTGATCAGGAAGCCGGAGAGCACAAAGAACAGCCGCACGCCGAGATGGCCGAGGAAGGAGGTGCCGTTCGGCGCAAGGAAATGCGCGTAAAGCACCAGCGTGACGGCCACGGCTCGCACTGCGTCAAGCTGGATGTCGCGCTGAACTGTCATTGGCGGGGTCCCCAGGTTCCGCCGTAAGATCCTGCGCTGGACCTGCAAAGCACGCCGACTCCGCCTGTCGACGAATCTCCGTCCGGGGCGAGAGTGCCGTCCTTGGCTGTCAGCGGAATGCCCATTCGGCTCAACGTAGCGGCATCCTCCACTGCCCATGTTGGTTAACATCTGTCTCCGCTTATGTTGCGGCGCAACACACAATGCTTACGAGTTTGAAATAAAGCTGTGATTTGGAGGGTTGCAGACGACAGTTGACTTGGGAAGTTTGGCCTATGGTCCTATATGGTGATGGTCGGTTGGTCTGATTTTTGAAGTATTTATCGCTACGGATGCTGTGACGCATTGCGACAACCGTAGCGGGTGTTTTGGCGATATTGACAGTAACGCTCCATTTAGCCAAAGACTATTCAAATCGCGTTGTGAAAAGTATATTGAATTTCAAAGTCTTGTGCGGCGCAGCAATCCAGTTGCGAGACTTGAAGGGCCTGTCCCAGCATCGGGTCCCCCGTTGCCTCACGACAGGGGCAACGCCAGTCTCTATCGCCGCCTCGGACCGGGGCCCGGGGGGTGGAGGAGAAGTGACGTCGACGCCGAGTGCAAAACCGCAGGCGCAGCTGGGAGCCTTGCCCGTCCTCGGCCTGCTTGGTGCCATCCTTTCGGTGCAGGTTGGCGCGGCCTTCGCCAAGGGCCTGTTTCCGGTGCTCGGGCCGGACGGCACAACAATGCTGAGACTCCTCATCGGCGCGCTGATGCTGGCGGCAGTGCTCAGGCCATGGAAAGTGCTGCCGACACGAAAGGGTCTGCCTTGGCTCGCCGTCTATGGCGTCACCGTTTCGGTGATGAACCTGCTCTTCTATGCCGCGCTCGAGCGCATTCCGCTGGGCATCTGCGTGGCGCTCGAATTCACCGGCCCGCTTTTTGTCGCCACACTCGGCTCGCGGCGCCTTCTCGACCTCGTCTGGGTGGTGCTTGCGGTCGCCGGCATCGTGCTGCTCTCGCCGTTCGCCGATATCAGCCGCGGGCTCGATCCAATCGGCGTGCTGCTTGCGCTTGCCGCCGGCGCCTGCTGGGGGCTCTATATCATCTGTGCGCAGAAGGCCGGCGCCGAGCTTGGCGCCCGCACCTCGGCCTATGGCATGGCGATCGCCGCGCTCGTCGCGCTGCCTTTTGGCTTCACCGCAGCCGAACCTTATCTCACCGACTCGCATGTCATGGCGGCCGCGGTCGTCGTCGGGCTGTTCTCCAGCGCGCTGCCCTTCTTGCTGGAGATGATGGTGCTCGCCAGAATGCCGGCGAAAGTCTATGGCATGATCGTCTGCCTGGAACCCGCCGGCGCCGCGCTGACCGGGTTTCTCTTCCTGCACGAGAGCTTGAGCGTTTTGCAATGCGCCGGTATTGGCGCCGTGATTGCCGCCGCGTTCGGCGCGGCCGTAACGGCGAGAGCGCCGGTTCCGTCACCCTGTTAAGGATCAATGCCATATCGCCTGAGGGCGCGGCGGTTTTGGGAGAGCATAGAACAACCACTCGTAGCGCGTTGCGCGAAGCCGTGCACGCGGGTATCCACGCCAGAAAAAGCCGTGCACGCAGCCGGGCCCAATCACATCTGGTGGTTGAGACAGGACTTAGGTCCGACATCGCTGCGAAAAAGGTCTTAAAAAGCAAGACAAGGGTCGTGGGCCACTTCCCCACGACGGGTTGATTAGGGATGCTGATGTTGCGACATTGCCGGTGGGGTAGTTCGGCCGAAGGGTCGGATGGCTGGCAAGGGGAGATTGGGATGCGCGTATCGCGCATGGGCTGCAGGCATGTCTTGCGGGCGCTCGTTGCGCTGGCGCTTGTTGTCGCGCCTTTTCATCTCTCCTTCGACGGTCCTGTCGTGGCCAAGGCCTATGCCGGCAAAGGCGGCAATGGAAACGGCAATGGCGGTGGGAACAGCGGCGGCGGAAACGGTAACGGCAGCGGCGGCGGCAACAGCGGGAACGGGAACGGCAACTCGGGCGGCAACAGCGGAAACAGCAACTCGGGCGGTAACAACGGAAACGGAAACAGCGGCAACAGCAAGGGCGCAACGAACACTGCAGCAACCGGCGATGTCGATGATCATGTGAATGCGGCGACCGGCGACAAGGTCGAGGTCAGTGCCAATAGCATCCAGGTCACGCACCGGAACGGAATGAAGGAGAGCATCGAGAACGGCCGTTTCAGGATGGAGGACAAGTTTGGTCGCACCATCGTCGAGCGCAAGGCCACAGTGGCCGATCTCGATCGCCTAAAGAGTTTGTGAGAGCGAGGTTCTATCTGGATTAGATCTTAAGGGGCCAAAAGCCAGCGCTGCAAAATCAGGTTGCCACCTTTTGCTTCGTCTCTTCGGTCCTGATCGTCTTACGACAGAACTCCCGCTGCTCACCTTGCCCCCGCCTTTTGGCGGGGGTACTTTTTTGGGGCCCTTGAGACGGCTGCCGGATAAGGCGGGCTCTTGGCGCATGCCCCCGCAGTCCGGGAAACAATTCATGCGCAAACCAAAGGATACGGCGCTTTTCCGCCCAGGAGGGCGCATGCGCCGTAGCATGCCGCGGTTCGTTGAGTGTCCGCGCCGTTCTCGCGTGCGACAGTCATAATGAATTGCTGGCCGCTTTCCAAGCGATTTGGTTAACGCGACGGCAGTCGCAGCTTCCAGTTGTGTTCCCGGGTGGTGCGACAATGGTCCCCAAGTGACTGCAAAAAGGTCCGACCGGAGGTGGCATGGGTCGTGGGCCGCTTCCGTAACCTTACCAAAGCGTGAATCTTGTCTGGTCAAGACACCGGTTCCGCCTTGGCGGGCTGAGAGCGGAACTTCGGCAGGCCCGAGGCGGAACCGGCATGAACCAAGGACGGCATGCGCGAACCCGCCTCAAAAAGGTTTGTCCGCCTTACGCTGCGCGCCGCGGCCGCGCTGGCGCTTTTTGCCGCGCCTGGTCATTTCACGTCCAATAGCCTCGCCAAGCTCCTGGTGGCCACCGCTTATGCCGACAACGGCGGCGGCAACGGCAATGGCGGCGGCAACGGCGGCGGCGGAAACGCTGGCGGCAATTCCGGCAACAGCAATGCCGGTGGCGGCAATGCCAATGCCGGTCCTGGCAACAACAGCGGCAAAGGCAACACCAGCCCCGGCGGCAAGGCCGCCAGCCGTGTCAATGCGGCGACGGGCGACATAGTCGAGATCGACGGCAACAGGATCACCATCATCCACCGCAACGGCATGAAGGAAGAGATCGAGAACGGACGCTTCGAGATGAGCGATGCGCAAGGCCGCACCATCGTCGAGCGCCGGGCGACCGAGAAGGATCTGGCCCGTCTGCTAGGCTTGTGAGGGCCGAGAGAAGCTACCCCCTTTTCCCGCGCCTTCGCATGTCACCCCCGCCTTCAGAGGCGGGGGTGATTTGCTTTTGAAGTGACGGTGAATGGTGAATAGGGAACAGTAATCAACGAAACGCACTTCACCGAATGGGAACGCGCCGACGCTTCACCATTCACTGTACTTTCCACTATTCACTAATTCCTCTCTCTCGCTTCATGCATCAGCAGCGCCGCCTCCGTCCGATTGCGCACGTTGAGCTTGGCGAGCACTCGGGTCATGTGGTGCTTGACCGTCTTTTCCTGCAGCGACAGCCGCATCGCGACCTCCTTGTTGCTCAGGCCCTCCGCCACCAGCCCCAGGATCTCGGCCTCGCGGCCGGTGAGCTGGCTGAGCGGGTCGGGCTTGCGGCTGGTGGGCTGCAAGAGATCCGACAGCAGCCGGGCCGAAAGCGTCGGCGAAACGTAGCTCTGGCCGTTGGCGACGTCGCGCAGGATCTCGGCCAGCGACTTGGAGCCGACGCCCTTCAGCACATAGCCCCGCGCGCCCGCCTTCAGCGCCTGGGCGACATCGGCATTGGTCTCGGACACGGTGAGCATGACGATCTTTTGCTCAGGCGCCGCCGAAAGGATGCTGGCCAGCGCATTGAGGCCGCCGCCGGGCATGCTGATGTCAAGCAGCAGCACGTCGGGCGCGCTGGCGCGGACCAGCTTTTCGGCGTCCTCGGCGCTGGCGCCTTCGCCGACAAGCTCGAAGCCGCCGATCTCGCCGAGGCTGCGCGCCACGCCCTCGCGAAACAGCGGATGATCGTCGACAATAGCGATGCGGATGGGTGCGGTCACGGCTGCTCCTCGACAGACAATGTGATTACCAGTCTCGTTCCCCCCGGCCCCGAAAGCGTCTCGAACTGCCCGCCAATGCTTTCGATACGCTCCCTAAGACCGGCGAGCCCGAGGCCTTCGCTTCGCGCAGGATTGAAGCCCGGGCCGGTGTCCTGCACCTCGACCAGAAGCTTGCCGCCCTTCATCGTGGCTCTCACCTGCTGGCCCTTGCCCTTGCCGTGCCGGAAGGCGTTGTTCAGTCCTTCCTGCACGAAACGATAGATGCTGATCTTCTCTGAGGTGCCGAGTTCCGGCAAGCGCTCCGGCAGCGTCAGCAGCACTTTGGTGTCGGTGCGGCGCTCATGCTCGGCGACCGCCAGCCGCAATATGTCGGCCACTGCCTGCGTCTCGATCTGCGGCAGCACCAGGCCGTTGCAGATGCCGCGTATCTCGCTCATCGCTTCGCCCAGCGTCTTATGGATGCCGGCGATTTCCGCCTCGCGCTGCGGTTTGGGTGTGGCGGGGTCGACCAGCACCGGACTGTCCATCCTGAGCGCGGCAAGCGCCACCAGCTGCGCCGGGCCGTCATGCAGGTCGGCGCCGATGCGCCTCAGGTAGCGTTCGTTGATGGCGGTGGCTCGCCGCGAGGCGCGCTGCACGCGCTGGCGTAGCGACGAGTTCTGCGCCAGCGCCTCCTGCAACTCGCTGACCTTGGCTTCCAGCGCGGCACGCTGCGTCTGGATGGTGCGGCTGCCGCGAAACACGATGCCCGACAGCAGCGCCAGCGAGGCGGCGGTGGCGCCGGCCACCACCAGCCAGGTCCATCTGAGTGCTGAGTTCAGCGTCTCCTGGAAATCGTCGGCGACTTCGTAGAATTCCGACACCGCCACCACTTCGCCCGACCAGGGTTCGCGCACGGGGTTGTAGATCTCGAACAACGGCGCGGTCACCGCTTTCTCTTCGCTGGTCTCAGGATCGTCGGCGAGGTTGTTGAATTCCGCCACGACATTGCCGGCAAAGGCCGAGATCAGATTGGGGTTGGGCGGAAACGTCTTGCCGATCAGCTTCGAGTTATCAGCGTAAAGCACCGTGCCGTCGCGCCGCCACAGCTTGAATGACACCAGCCTCTTGCCGAGCGCGCCCTGGCCGAGCGTCTCGTCCAGCGCCCGTTTGACCGTGTCGTCGAGCTCGCGGCTCTTGCGCAGGTCCGGCAGCAGCGGCGCGATCACGCTGTCGACATAGAGCGCCGTCGTGGTGGCGGAGTTGTGCATCACGCCTTCGCGGATTTGCGAGGTCACCCAGAGGCCAACCACGAGCATCACCGCCAAAAGCCCGATGCCGCCGGCAATCACAAACTGCCAGGCCAGCGACAGCCCGCTCCAGATTTGCACAAGTCGCTTCAAGGTCTCCCTGAGCATTCGCGCGATTCACCCCACCACGGACAAAGAGTATAGGCCAGCCGCGGCAATTGCGACACCGACCTTGCTCCGGCCTTCAGGCGAGCGGTTAACAGCGCGGCCGTCGAGGCTGCAGAAACCGCTTCCAGGTGCCAAGAACGCCTAGTCCGGCCCCCGGCACAGATGCGGGCGGAACATTAGCAGTTTCTAAGTGTTGAGGTCTTTGCGAGGGCTTCCGAAAGAAACTTCGGCCTATGCCCCCTTGGCAGGCGCGTTTCCTGACCGCCGACATGTGGAGAGGACCATGAACAACATCATCTGGATCGTAGGTGCTATCGTCATCGTGATCGCCATTTTGAGTTTTCTGGGTCTGCGCTGATTCGAGCCGGGCCGCTCGTAGCGATGGCGGCGCGAATGAAACGTGCGGCGGCTTGGGGTGGCCTTGGCCATCCGGCTTTTGGTCGTGCTCGCGGGTATGATCACCGCACTTGTTTTCAGGCGGATGGGCTGGAACGCAAAATAGGGCGACCGCGTTTTGCCTCGCTATGTCGAGGAGTTCTCACCTTCACAAGGCCGAGATGCCAGGCTTGGCCTCGATTGCCGAGGCGGAGCGCCAGGCGCGCGCCGAAAAGAACGCCAGACTGAGGGATCTTCGTACGCATACATCGTGGCTGGTGCTCGATCCCGACGCGCTTTTCCGGGACGAGATCGACTGCTCGGCGCTGTTCGGTGAAGTGCCTGGGCTAAAAATCGTCGGCTAGGAGAGGCCTCGGCTTCAGGCCGTCTGAAGACGTCCGACAGGTGCCCCGCGCGAGATCGCTATCAGCCGCGCGACGGCCAATGGCGCCAGGAACATGAAAACCGTCGTGATGCTGAGGAAGATCGACCAAACCAGATCGATCACGCTGTGGTCATAGCAGACTGCGAATTCCATGGCGCCTTACCCTTTTATCCACCCGGCTGCGCATCAGGTTGCCACGCAATGGGCCAAGCATGATCCTCATTTTCGAGAAATACAAGAGATCGCTAATTTGGGTAGTGGGTCAGTTTGAAAGTCCATCCCGATCAGAACAGGCGCTTTCGCCTAGGCCCCGTCCGGAAACAGGCGGAAGCGGGCGTCACCGACAAGCGTTGGGAGAAGCGCGATCATCGTTGCGCTTGTCGAAGCCGAGAAGCCAACAGTGCGCCGCCCTTACAAAAAAGCGCGTGACGTAAAAAGAGAAGGGCTCGCGGCGTTTAGGCGCGAGCCCTTTTCCTTGCTGAGAGCGACATTGTTGGGTGTGCTCTGGCGGTCGGATATTCGTCACAATCACGGGTTTAGAGGAAGCTGGGGATCATTCACATTCGCTCAATAGAGCGTGATGGACGGGGGAGTTTGGGCTAACCCGCGATTTCAAACCGACCCACTATCCTAGTTGGGATGGAAATTTCACCGGCCGGCCGCGTCGTAACGAAACACCAGCGGCTTGTCTTGGTAATCAGCCAGCGTGTGGAGCAGATCGCCGATGGTCAGGTCCGAGGATCCAATGGAGGAGCGGGGACGATATTTCTTGTCAGGAGTGAGCATGTCGGCTATGCCTCGTTTCAATATTTCAAGGATTGTTGAAACGTGGATGAGCGACAAGCCCTGATGGCCTTTGGTGCGCTGTCGCAGGAAACGCGGCTGAAACTGCTTCGGTTGCTGGTGGTTGCCGGGCCGGACGGCATCGCCGCCGGTTCGCTTGCCGAACAGGTCGAGGTATCTCCGTCCAATGTCAGCTTCCATCTCAAGGAACTGGAGCGCGCCGGCCTGGTCGGCACGCGCCGCGACGCACGCTCGATCGTCTACAGCGCGGAATACGATGCGCTTTCCGCTCTGATCCGCTTCCTGATGGAGGATTGCTGCTCGGGCCGGCCGGAAATCTGCGCGCCGGCGCTCGCCGCCCCGTGCTGCCGGCCGGGCGAGGGGCCCCGGCAATGATCTCTTACGATCTGCCGCGACGTGCCGTTGCTGAAGCCCTGGGCGCCGGCCTGATGGTGGCAACGGTGGTCGGTTCCGGCATCATGGCGGAGACGCTGACGCATGACACCGCGCTGGCGCTGCTCGCCAACACGCTCGCGACCGGCGCAATGCTGGTGGTGTTGATCACCATCCTTGGACCGATCTCCGGGGCGCATTTCAATCCGGCCGTCTCGCTCGTCTTCTGTTTGAACCGGTCGCTCCCGCCGCGCGATCTGCCTGCCTATCTCGCCGCGCAGTTCGCCGGCGGCATCGCCGGCACGATCGCCGCGCACCTCATGTTCGCCCTGCCGCCCTTGGAGATCGCGACCAAGCCGCGCGCCGGACCGGCGCAATGGTTTTCGGAGATTGTCGCGACATTCGGCCTGGTCGCTGTAATTCTCGCCGGCCTGCGCTTCGAGCGACGGGCTGTGCCATGGCTGGTAGGCCTCTTCATCACCGCCGCCTACTGGTTCACCGCCTCTACGTCCTTCGCCAATCCGGCCGTCGCCGTGGCGCGTGCGCTCACCGACAGCTTTTCCGGCATCAGGCCGGCCGATCTCCCGGGTTTCATCGTCGCCGAACTGCTCGGCGCCTTTATCGCGCTGGCGCTGATGGGATGGCTGCTGCGGCCCGAATCCATCGAGCAATCCGAGCCACTGAAAGCCGAGCCATGACGGTCACCATCTACCACAACCCCGCTTGCGGCACCTCGCGCAACACGCTTTCCATGATCCGCGCCAGCGGTGAGGAGCCGATGGTGATCGAATATCTGAAGGCGCCGCCGAGCCGCGAACGGCTACTCGAATTGATCGCGGCGATGGGCATCACCCCGCGCGACCTGTTGCGGGAGAAAGGCACGCCCTACGCGGAGCTTGGCCTCGCCGATCCGAAATGGAGCGACGACGAGCTGATCGGTTTCATGCTCGCCCATCCGATACTCATCAACCGGCCGATCGTGGAGACGCCCAAGGGCACGAGGCTCTGCCGGCCGTCGGAGGCGGTGCTGCCGCTGCTCGACAACCCCGTGCGCGAATTCATCAAGGAGGATGGCGAGAAGGTTGCCTGGTTGCCGCAAACCTAGAACGCCAGATGCTTCATGAAGTAGATCGAGGCTCGTGGTTTGCGAACGAGTCGACAAAGTGATGGGCACGACACCGACTTCTTGCCAGTTCCTGCATAAGGTCCGCCGCTATCGGAGCTTGGCGATAGATTTGTCGCGCGGCGAACCCGTGGCGGCGATCGCTACGCCCGCAGCCGCTCAGGCGCAGTCCTTCAACTCGACCACCTCGACGCCGAGGCGGAAGGCCTGACCATCGGCATAGGAGCGCGCAAATTGCTCGGCTTCGAAAGGGAAGGTCAGCGTAGTGCCGTAGGCGGTGACGCGCACCGTCCACCTCTGGCCCTTGACGAGTTCAACGCCGTGAAGCTTGGCCGTCGCCATCTCACCCTCCTCCAGTCCGGCATGCTCGCGGACGCAAAGACTAACGCCGCGGAAGCCGTTTGAGTACAAATAATCCGACCCAATCGTGTCGCTGCCGCGTCGATTCCGACATTCGGCGCGGCGCTTCCGTGAAATGGATCACGTTCGCTGCTGGAACCCCGGACAGGTCGAGTGGATTAGACTTACGAGCAGAGGAGGTGTCCCATGATCCGCAAGCTGAAGTCCGGCGACTACCGGCTCTATTCGCGCAAAGTGGATCCGAGGACCGGCAAACGCCGGAATCTCGGTACCTTCAAGTCGCGCGAGGCTGCCGAAAAGCACGAGCGCGAGGTCCAGTATTTCAAGCGGCATTAGCGGCATGCGACAAGCTCGTTCGGTCCGGCGCCGCCTGTGCGGAAACGGGATCGGCGAGTGGGCAGTGATTAGAAAACGCTAACGGAACGGAAACACGTCCGCGCTAGGGTGGTGCGTCGGGCGATTGAGTTTGAGCCCGCCGGACAAGTTTCGGGACCAGTGCTTCATGGCCACCTTTCCCCACTTAGAGCGCCGTCTTCATTCACGAGAATTCGTACTGAAGGAGGCCACGATCGTCACCGGCGACGCCAGCATCAAGTGCTCCGTCCGTAACCAGCACGAGCATGGCGCCGAACTGCGCGTCGGGCCGCAGGTGGAATTGCCCGACCGTTTCACGCTCATTGTTCCCGATGACGACGCCGTCTATCGGGCCGTGGTGCGCTGGCGCCGCAACGAGCGCGTCGGCGTGCAGGTCTACAGCAATTCAATGAAGGGCTGATGGCCTCCTTCGTTAGCCCCGGCAACGGGGCGGAGCGGCGTCGCCGCTTCTCCACCGCCGTCGTCTCGTTGAGCGCGGGGGCCACGCGCAGGCCGCCGAGCGCGAGCTGCTAAACTGAGGCTCGGCTCTCGCCGGACCCTTCCCGTGCTCAGTCGTGATGCTCGGGCATGGACTTCAGCTGGTCCTTCGTCCATCTGGTCACGGCGTGGACGTCGCCGTCCTCGTCGCGCATGAAATCCAATTGGTTGGCGCTGACGGCGACCGGCTTTGCACCGATGCCGAGGAAGCCGCCGACATCGATGACGACCTGGCTGCCATGCATGTGGTCGACCGAACCGATCTTTTCATCGTCGGGGCCGTAGATGGTGGCGCCTTCGAGAACGCTGGGAGTCAATTCGGCGTTTGTCAGCCTTACGTGGTTGGTATGATCCATGACAGGTCTCCTGTGGTTAGACAGGAGGAACTGTCGATGGCAACGAGGGTTCCGCCGACGTCGAATGCCGGCAACGTCGCACGCGTCTGGGTTCCTGACCTACAGCCCTTTCCGTGCCCGGATGCTCCGCGCCGCCTGCTCGATCGCGGCGCGGTCGCTGCCCAGCCTGTCGAGCAACTCCTGCGCTTCTTGGGCCGATATGCCGGTGCGTATCGCAATCGCCTCGACCGTCAGCACATCCGCGCTGTCGATCTCGCGCGTTCCCGGCAGCGCATCGTCTGCCGTGAGCGGCAGCGCCGCCTCGCGATCGATCTCCATCTCGGCCTGGCGCCAGTGCCGCTCATGGTCGCCATGCAAGCTGCCCTCGCGCTGCCAGAGCTCATAGGCACGCTGCCTGATCTTCTCGGTCCGATCATCATCCATTGCCGTTCCTCCCTTTGCGTGCCACTCAACGCGGGATGAGGCGGAACGATCCGCGAGGCCCAAGAAGTGATCGGCTGGCGCCAGCCAAAGCCTGGCCGGTGGTCAGGCTCCGTAAGTCGCCAGCGGCTTGCCGAATGTCCCGGGTTCCGGTTTGACGCCCAGGCCCGGCCGCTGCGGCACGGCTATGAAGCCCTTTTCGATCACGACCGGGTTCTTCCGGTCGAAATGCCCGTCGATATATTCCTGGGCGATCCAGGCTCCCTCCATCCGGCGCGGCTCGACCGTGGCAGCAAGATGGACACAGGCCGCCGCGATGATGTCGCCGCCCCAGGCGTCGTCGCAGCTGTGCGGCAGCGAGCGAATGGCGCAAAGGTCGCGCACGGTTGTCATCTTCGTGAGACCGCCGAGACGCGTCACCTTGAAGCCGAAGCCGTCGGCGATGCCCATGGAGATCGCTCGCATCACCGCGTTCTGGTCCTCGGTACTCTCGTCGAGATAGACCGGATGCGTCACGCGGCCCTTCAGCGTAGCGACTTCATCCATGGTGTTGCAGGGCTGTTCGAAGACGAAGGGGATGGCGTGGCAAAGCCGGTCGAGATGGATTGCCGACGCGATTGTCAGGCCCCGGTTGCCGTCGACCGCGATGCGCGCCTTGTAGCCGACAGCTTCCCAGACCTTGTGCACGACGGCCACGTCTTCTTCGAGGTTGCGCCCGCCGATCTTCACTTGGAGGCGCGGATAGCCGGCCTTCACCTTGTCGGCGGCGATCCTCGCCGTTTCGTCCGGCGGACCTACGATCAGCGAATAATAGGCCGGGACGCGATCGGTCAGCGCGCCGCCCAGCAGCGTCGAGACCGGCACGCCGAGCTTTTGGCCGAGCAGGTCGAGAAAGGCCATGTCGAACGCGGCCTTGGCATAGCCATGTCCGTTCAAGCGCTCGTCCATCTGTTTCGCAAGCAGCCTGATCGAAGCGATCTCCGCACCGATCAGTCCCGGGGCGATTTCGGCGATCGCCGCGCGAGCGCCCAGCGCATGGTGCGGCTGATAGACCGGTCCGATCGGACAGGTCTCGCCCCAGCCGGTGAAACCGTCTTCGGTCACGATCTCGACGAGCGTCGAGTCCAGCGACTCCACGTCGTCGCTGGCCATGCGGTAGACGCCGCCTTTGACGGGCAGCTGCGCCGAATAGACGTTGATCCGATCGACGCGCATCACATACGCGCCCTGGCCGAGGTCGGATCGTAAGGCGAGTCCGCGATCACCTCGGCGATCTTCCATTCCCCCAAAATGGCGACCTCGAGCTTGGTGCCGGGTTTGCTCAGACGTTCCGGCAGAAGGGCCAGCGCCACGTCATGGCCGAGCGCATAGCCGTAGCCGCCCGACGTAATGCGCCCGACAAGCTCGCCGTCGATATAAAGGCCCTCGGAGGCAAGCGTGCTCGCGCCGTCGGTTTCGATCTTGAGCGTCACCGACCGGCGCTGGTCGTTCCTCGCTTTGTATTTCAGCACCGCCTCGCGGCCAGCGAAATCGCCCTTGTCGAGGCGGATGAAGCGCTCGAGCCCGCTCTCCAGCGCGTTGAGCTCAGGGTTCATGTCGCGATACATGGCGCGATAGGATTTTTCGAGCCTGAGCGACTCCAGCGCATGCAGCCCGACAAGCCGCATGCCGTGCTTCTCGCCCTCCTTGAGGATGGCATCCAGCAGCTGCCGCTGATAGGACAGCGGGTGAAAGAGTTCCCAGCCGAGCTCGCCCTCATAGTTGACGCGCAGCAGCCGCACGTCGCTGGCCAGTGCGACGCTGCCGGTCGCCACGCTGAACCACGGGAACTTTTCGTTCGAAAGATCGATCTCGGTCAGCGGCTGCAGCACTTCGCGTGCCTTGGGCCCGACGACTGTGAAGCAGCCGCGATGGTTGGTGACGTTCTTCAGCGATACGCTGCCGTCGGCGGGCAGCAGCCTTGAGAGATCGTCGAAATTCCAGCGCTCGGCGCGCGGCGTCGAGATGAGGTAGAACAGGTCTTCTCCGAGGCGCGCCACCATGTACTCCGCCTGCACCCCGCCGCCTGCAGTGAGGTGATGCGCCAGCGTCACCTTTCCGACCGCCGGCAAGCGATTGGCGATGATCCTGTCCAGCCAGGCGGCCGCGTTCGGTCCGGACACCTCGAACTTGGTCATGGGCGTCATCTCGACCAAGCCGACGGCAGTGCGCACCGCCTGGACTTCCTGGGCGACGAGGTTCCCCTTCGGCGTCCATCGCCAGCTATACTGGTCCTTGGCTTCGACGCCGTCGCGCGCGAACCAGTTGGGCATCTCCCAGCCATTGAGAACGCCCCAGACGGCGCCGAGCTCGGTCAGCCTGTCATAGGAAGGCGCGGTCTTCTGCGGCCGGGCGGCGGGCATGTCCTGTCCCGGATACTTCTGCTCCGCATGTGTGCCCCAGGCCTCGCGGACCTTTTCGCGCGTCCAGGCCTTGTTGGCATAGTCGCCGAAGCGGCGCGGATCGAGATCCGAGGTGTCGAGGCTGTTGCCGCCTTCGACGATCCGTTCCGACAGGTAATAGCCTATCGTGCCGCCCCACAGGATGCCGCCTGGCACGCCTTCGGCCAGCCAGACATTGGGCCGGCCCCAGGCCGGCCCCATCAAGGGAAGCTCGTCCGCGGTCATCTGGAACGGTCCGCGCACATTGGCCTTGATACCGACGCGCCCCAGCGCCGGCACCAGCTGCAGAGCCTGCTCCCAGTTCCACGACACCGCCTCGAAATCTTCTTCGACGAGGTCGGCGCCGAACCAGGAAGGGACGCCGTCCTCGGCGAACAGTTTCAGGTTCGCCGTGCGCTCGTAAGGCCCGAACATCAGCCCGTCGCCTTCTTCGCGCAGATAGCCCTCGAACCCTTCGTCGCGCAGGATCGGCATTTCGGGGCGGCCCTGCCTTTTCCGCTCGACGATTTCCGGCACCGCTTCGGTGATCCAGTACTGATGCAGGATCGGGATCGCCGGGATATCGAGGCCGAGCAGCGCGCCGGTCTGGCGCGCATAATTGCCGGTCGCGGAGATCACGTGCTCGCAGGTGATGTCGCCCTTGTTAGTCTGGACGAGCCATTCGCCGCCGGGCGTGCGCCTGAAGCCGGTGACCTCGGTGTTCAAGTACACCTTGGCACCCAGATCCCGCGCGCCTTTGGCCATGGCGATGGTCACGTCGGCCGGCGCGATGTGGCCGTCATCGGGATGATAAAGCGCGCCCAGCATGTGGTCGTTGTCGAGCAGCGGCGCCAGCCGCCTCGCTTCGCCCGGCGTCAGCAACTCAGCGCGCATGCCCTGGACGTCGGCCACGCTCATATAGCTCTTGAATTCGTCGAGCCGGTCGCGGCTGTTGGCGATGCGCAGCTGGCCGCATTTGTGCCAGCCGACCGGCTGGCCGGTTTCGGCCTCCAGCCCTTCATAGATCTCGATGGTCTTCTTGATCATGCGGCCGACATTGATGTTGCGGGTATAGGACGGGATCAGGCCCGCTGCATGCCAGGTGGAGCCGGCCGTAAGCTGGGTCCGCTCGAGCAGCGCAACGTCGGTCCAGCCGCGCTTGGCCAGGCCGTAAAGGATGCCGGCGCCGACGCATCCTCCGCCGACGATCACCACTCTCGCATGTGCTCGCATCGAACCACCAATTCCAGATCGTTTTCAAAAGCGCGCCGCCGAAGCTACAGGCGACGGAAGACCGTGTAACGTTCCGAAAAACTAGGGGTAACGATAAATTGGGCTTATGCAGCGATCCCGCCTTGGCGGCTCACTCCTCCCGGCGTTTTTACTGCGCCTGCCCGTCCTGCGCCGTCTCGTCCTTGAACTCGACTTTCGTGCCCGGCTTGACCATGGCGGCGAGGTCTTCGGCATCCCAGTTGGTCAGCCGGATGCAGCCATGCGAGTAGGTCGTCCCGATCTTGCCGGGATCCGGCGTGCCGTGGATGCCGTAGCTTTCGATCGAGAGGTCGATCCAGACCGATCCCACCGGATTGTTCGGTCCCTTGGCGATGGTGAAGGGCCGCTTGCTCTTGACCCCCTTGAAGGCGAATTTCGGATTGTAGTGATAGGTCGGATTGCGCACCACGCGTTTGACCTCCGCGGCGCCGCTCGGCGCCGGCTTTTCCTCGCTGCCGATCGAGGCCGGAAAGACTGCAACGGCTTTGCCTGACGCATCGAGCGCGCGGACCTGGCGGGATGCCTTGTCGACCTCGATGGTCTCGATCTCCGCCGGGGCGTCGCCCCGTCCGAGATCGGGCACTACGAGGCTCTCATCTGCCTTCCGGAACCCGACGCGCGGGTTTAGCGTCTTCAGCAATTGTTCGCTGATGTGGAAACGCTCGGCCAGCCTCTCCCGCGCATTGCGATAGCCGAGGCGCTTCAGACTAGCCATCCGCTCCAGGCGGGTGGGGATGCGCCTGGTAAAGGGGCCGCGCACGTCCTTGACCGTGATCTCATATGTCACCAGAACCGGCTCGGCGGAGCTCGCCGTCAGCTTGTCCCAGGTCTCGCGTGTGAGCTTGCCGTCGGAAGCCAGTCCGTTGGCCGCCTGGAACGCCGCCACGGCTTTGGCAAAATTGTCGGAGAGGCGACCGTCGATCAGGCCCGGCGAGAAGCGGGCGCGATCGAGAAGGATCTGAACCTTGAGAAGCATCGGACTGACGTCCTTCGGCTCGCCCTCGCTGAATTGCGCCTGATTGACCGCGTCGAGGTCAAGCCTCGCCGCCTGAGCTCCGCTGCATGCGAGCGCGAGCGCCACGGCAGCGACAACGAAGAGCCGGACCATCGACTTCACTCCCGGGTTACGACAGAAACCTGTCTTTATGACGCGGGCGTGCCGATCTGGTTCCTGTCGCAGCGCCGGCGTGAAAATCATTAGAACGTGCACCTTTGGGCGTACGATCTTGAATTTTATGCCGAAACCAGTTCCCAAGAGCGAAAAATGCTGGCATGATCATATAAGGGTCTATGCATTCTCTGATTCGATGGGCCCTTGCCTGGTGACCGGCGGCTCCCCAACGCCCCCCGCCCATGCCGCCGGTTACTTCACTTGACGCCTCAGCCCCAGGCAATGCCGTGGCCGACCCCATCCCGGCCGTAGCGCTTCACGCACATATTAGCGGTTTGGAACATTCCTGCCTTCCCGGTGTTCGTTTTGCCAGGAGGAGCAACCATGGCAGACGTCAAAACGAAGCGCGATTTCCGGGACCGCGACCGTGTGTCGGCGGACGACGATTATGAGGTTCGCTACTTTGCCAAGCAGCATCGCATCACGCCTGAACAGGTTCGGGAACTGATCAGCGAGCACGGCAACGACCGTAAGATTTTGCAACGTGAGGCAAGGAAGCTGGGTGACAAAGCTTTCTGATTTGGGGCCGCCGATCTTTGCCCGGTTGCGGGTCAGAGCAGCCGCCAACGAAGAGGACCAGTTCCGGATATGTCCCGCCTGCGGGCAGGCAGTGGACTGGGGCGACCTCCGGCAGGTGATCTGGCACGAGCAGTCGGGACACACGAAGCTGGAAATTGACAGCTGAAAAGCCTAGGGGAGACCCCTTGATGGATTTGACGCCAGAGGAGTCGCGAGCCGCACGAGAACTCCTGCATTGGTCGCAGGTGCGCCTCGGCGCCAAGGCCAGCCTAGGCGAAGGGACCATTCGCGACTTCGAGAACGGGATCAGAATTCTGCGGGTCGAGAAACGAACCCGCATCCGTCGCGCTTTTGAGGCGGCGGGCGTCGTGTTCACGGCGAAGGGGCCCTCGCTTTCGGCCGTCAGGCCCGAAATGAATGGCTATCGCCATAAACAGCGCCGCTAAGCTAGTCCCGCTGCCGAGCGCTGCTGGCAGCGAGCTAACTGTCCACGCAAACCGGAGGTCGCGTCCTCCGTGAGGCCTGTGAGCACTCGTGGACGTTTGCCGGAGAGCTTCGACTTCAAGCTGGTTCAACCTCGACCAGGCAAATGAACGACGCGCATGGCTGACTTATTTGCAGGGCAGGACCGCGGCCGCGCGTTGCCGGCGTTCCCGAAGGGGAAGTCAGAGACTCCTCGATCTTCGAGGCGGCATCAACTTTCCGGAAACCCGTATCGCAGCTTTTGGCCGGTGCCCGGCTGCTTGACAGCGTCAAGTCCCAGTCGCGTGTGTTCGTGCTTGGCAAAAGCTTTCGCGTCCGCTTCGGAACCGAAACCCTTGATGGTGACAACGCCATCCTCGATAACGCGCACGTAATACCTGTCTTCCAGCGTGTCGATTTCGACCGAATCCATTACGATTGACTTGTTCATTGACGGCCCACCTGAAGAAGATCCACCCCGCAGCCAAACGTCGCCGGCTAAGGATTGTTCCGCACTCAACTGATAAAACATCTGATCAGATAATCGGAGCACTCTGCGGCCCGGGGGGCAACGCGTTGCCTTTGCGAGGCCGCGCTTTGCCAAGTTGGACAAACATACGATTTTACTAAAATGGAAGGAACTGATGGGACTGCTCCGGCTTGAGTCGCGGTTCGTGGAGTCGCGCGTGCATGACCAGCGGCAAAGACCGGCTTTCCTTCATCGAGTTCCAATCGCCCACCTTGGTCGAGAAAGCTCCCGAAGACGGCGAATGGCTGCACGAGATCAAATATGACGGTTACCGAACCCAGCTCATCGTGGAGGGCGGAACAGCGCGAGCCTTCACGCGCCGCGGCTATGACTGGTCACATCGCTACAGGAGGATTGTCCAGGCGGCGGCGGGCTTGCCGGTGAAATCTGCGATCATTGATGGCGAGGCTGTCGTTCTCGGCGACACCGGCTTGCCTGACTACCAGGCGCTGGAGCGCGAGTTGGGCAACGCAAACTCTTCGAGATTGATCTTCTATGCCTTCGACCTGCTGCACCTCGACGGTCGCGATCTGCGACAGCAGCCGCTGGTCGAGCGCAAGGCAGCGCTCGAAACGCTCCTGAAGGGCAGCGCGCCGACGCTGACCTATGCCGAGCATCTGGAGGTGAGCGGCAGGGAGATGTTCGATCATGCCTGCCGGATGGGCCTGGAGGGGATCGTGTCGAAGCGCGCGGACGCGCCCTACCGTTCCGGCGTGCAGACGAGCTGGGTCAAGGTCAAATGCATCAAGAGCGACACCTTTCCGATCGTCGCGTTCGTCGAGAAGCTTGGTGCTGAGCCGCGCCGGATCGCATCGCTCTATATCGGCAAGCGCGAGGGCGATCGGCTGCTTTATGCAGGCAAGGCTCAGAGCGGTTATACGCTTGAAGTGGCGCGACGCGTTCGCGAACGGCTCGATCCGCTGATCATCGGCAAATCGCCTTTGTCGGAGCCCATTGTGAAGCCAAAGGCGACCTGGGTGAGACCCGAAGTCCTGGCCGAGGTGCAGTTCAGCGGCGTTACCGATCGCGGGATCTTGCGCGAAGCCGTGTTCAAGGGGCTCCGCGAGGACCTGGTGGCCGTCCCGCCAAAGCCGCCGGCGCCGTCGAAACGAAGAGCGGACCGAGATCACGGCGTGCCGCGTGAGAATATCTTGCAGCTGCTGCCCGATGCGGTTTCGCCTTCCAAGGATGAGCTCGTTCGCTATTGGAGTCTGGTCGCCGATCAGGCGCTGGTGCACCTCGGCCGTCGCCCACTGAAGCTCGTCCGTCATGCCTTCGGGGCAACTTTCTACCACAAGGGACCGCTGCCCGAGATCCCGGCAGCGGTGCACCAGCTGCGCGTCGAGAAGCGAGAAGGTGGGGAGGGCACTCGGGTCTGGGTCGACGACCTCGACGGCTTGCTCGGGCTGGTCGAAATGGATGCGGTCGAGCTCCACCCGTGGAATGCCACGGTGGATGACATCGAGCATGCCGACCGGATCGTGCTGGATCTCGACCCTGGTGAGGGCGTGGAATGGGCGCAAGTGACTGAGACCGCGCTGGCGCTGCGGGACATCATGGCAGCGTCAGGTCTGGAAAGCTGGCCGAAGGTCACGGGCGGCAAGGGCATTCACTTGTTGGCGCCGCTGGCGGCGAAAATGACCCACGACCGCGCGCGGCAGCTCGCCAGGTCGATTGCCCAGGTCCTCGCCGACGCAGAACCCGACCGCTACTTGCTGTCGGCCGCGCCGGCGGCCCGCAAGGGCCGCATCTTTATCGACTATCTTCGCAACGGGCGAGGCAACACGGCCGCCGGCGCTTTTTCGCCGCGGGCCCGCCCCGGCTTCCCCATCGCGCATCCCGTTACTTGGGTGCAGGTAGAGCGGCGTATCCGGCCGGATGCGTTTACCATGGACCATCCGTTCAGGGCGGCTCAGCGAAATGCGGCGTAGCGGGCGAGGCCCGTCCAAGATCATCCCGAATCTGCGTTCTTAGTCATAGGCGATTGAATTTTCGGACGGAACCAGTTTCCAAGAACGCAAATTGCTGGCATGATCATATAAGGGCCTATGCATATTTTGATTCGATGGCCCCTGTTCCTGGTAACCGACGGCTCCCCATCGCCCCCCGCCCATGCCGTCGGTTGCCTCATTTCGAAATCTCAAGTTAAGGACGCAGCCCTGACCGGTCGAGCAGGGCTGAGGCACGCCGCAAAGTCTTTGCCATTGTGGCCGACGGCAATCACGAGCCGAACCAAAATAGCGCCAGAAGGGCCACAAAGATTACGGCCGCGGCGACGCTACCCCACATGAAGACCCTGCTGGTGCCACGCTGCTCCTCCTCGCGGGATAGGTTATTAGCCATGTCAAGTCTCCTTCGCAGTATCTCCGCACAAGTGCGAACGCCCGTCAGCGGCTCGCCACCGCCCTTGCTTCGCGCTCCAGCGTCGCACGATCGTTTCCGTGCTTTTTGATGAGGTCGCGAGCCTCGGGGATTGTCAGCTGAAATTTCCTCGCGAAGTGGGCGATCTCATATTCCTCATCGCCTGACACGCGGCCGCGGTCGCGGAAATCACGCTTGGTCGTGTCGTCTGCCATGGTTGTTCCTCCTGGATAGGAATAAAACCGCCTCCCTTTGGGAATGTTCCAGCCTCTGGGAGGTTGGTATGCGGACGCGGCTTCCGTCCTGTCAGCGACGCTTTTCGAGGAGCCGCGGGCCTGCTGCTCGTCATGCCCACTCCCGTCACTCTCGCCACGGAACAATCCGCAGTCCTTGTGGTTCGGGCGCACCCAACTAGGAGGAACAACCTATGTCTGAATCCCGCGAATGGCTGATCCAGTGGCTGAGGGATGCTCACGCGATGGAAGAGCAAGCCGAGACGATGCTGTCCGGCCAGCTGGGCCGGCTCGAGAGCTATCCGGACCTCAGCGAACGCATCCGCGCTCACCTCGCCGAGACCAAGGAGCAGGCGAGACGATTGAAGTCTTGCCTCGATGGCCTGGAAGAAGGTTCGTCAACACTGAAGGACGCAGGCGGAAAACTGACCGCAATGGCGCAGTCGATCAGCGGCGTGTTCGCCGGCGACGAGGTGATGAAAGGCTCTCTGGCCAGCTACACCTTCGAGCATATGGAGATCGCTTCCTATACGATCCTCATGGCTGCCGCTGAAGCCGTGGGTGAAGCCGAGATTGCTCGGGTCTGTGAGCAGAACCTGCGCGAAGAAGAAGCGATGGCCGAGTGGCTGAAGGACAATCTTCCGCAGGTCACCGAGACATTCCTCGCCCGGGCCGATGCCGACAGCGACAGCGCCAAGCGCTAGTTCGCGTCCTACAGGTGAAACGAGGCGGCGTTGGCCGCCGCCTCGGTCACATCAAGCGTGCTTCGGTTGGGCTGCCTTTCCAGTTGGGAGCGGAACTGCTCCCTCCTCGATGAGGATGTCCTTCCGGCGGGCAAAGGCAACGAAGACCCCTCTCGCCGTTTCTGCGTCGATTTCGCCGGCCAAGGCGGCCTTGCAGGCACGCATCGCCGCCTTCTGCTCAGGGCTGTTGCCACACCAGTCGGCGACGAACTGATAGGCATCTACGACAGTGTTCAGCTGACGCGGAAATCCCAGTCCGACCCAGACGCGGATCGGCTTTTCGAACGGTTTTGCAAGCATCGCGACTGCCTCCTTTTTGCGGCTACGCAGTCACGCCGCTGCCTGGGCCCTTGCCGGTCATCCAAGGCAAAGTGACACTCACGTCCTCGTGGATTTTGACCGACTTTGCGAAGCCGCAGAACGCGTCTCTGGCCGCCGTTAGCGGATAGTCGCTGTCGAATGCTCGCTGACAGGCACGCAGGGCGGTCTCGTAGATGGTGCCGCGTCTGTTCTTGGGCCATTCGTAGAGAAATTCCAGGGCGTCATCGAGGCACGCGATTTCCTGGATGAGGCTGTTCCCGCTCTTCACGAAAACAGGGCTGTCAAACATCCGATCGTTCATAAGATCCTCCAAGTCGAACGAACAATTTGAGTTCTGAGACGGGCCGGAACCTTCAACGATCCTGGCCTGGCTGCGATATGGGTTTGCGGTTTTTGGCCGTCAAGATGAGGGCGCGTGCGGGAGCGTTCGGCTCGATGGGAACCTTCCGCGGGTCTTGCTGTTCGGTACGCAGCGGCGGAGCGAACCTTTGCTCCGAAATGAGGGCCGCCATCCGTGAGCGAGTCATGTGGCCGCTCTTGCGAAAACCCGCCCGCGCTCCTCCCCGGGCGGGTTTTTGCCGGAGCAATTCTAGAAAGCGTGACTCGGATTTCCGTCCGGAACTGCCGGCAGGCACAGTCTTCCTTACGCCGGCCGCTGAACCACCGGTGGCTTTCGCGCGGGAGGCTTGCTGGTGGTCACCAGCCTGACCTTGTCGATGTCCACTGTAACCGGTACGCCGAGCTTCACGGTCACCCGGTCCCCATTGACGCGCGTTACATCTCCGACGAGCTCGATCGGCTGGCCTCTCTTCACGGTCGACGTGCGGTCGATGATCGAATGCGGCTGCTCATAGGAGGGAATCGACACGCTGACGCGGTCCTCCGTCACCCGCCGGCGAACCGTTGCGGTGATGGCGACCTCGTCTCCGACCTTGATGCCTCTTGCCATAGACGCAAGACTGGTGCGGTCGGCGGATTCGTCAAGCGATCGCTAACGTATCTTTGCGCACTTTCCAGCGCGTGCCTTGGCACGCGTGCAAGAAAACCGGATCTGGCTCGTCAACAGGCTACTTCCTGAACGACAGTGCCTTCGCCTCGCGAACGAGCGAACCCCAATTCAAGCCTAGGAAAGAAACAAGTTCCAAAGCCTGCGCTTCGCTAATGCCGATCTCCCGGACAAGCCGTTGAACAACAGCTTCCTGTGACTGACTGTCAGATGTGAGCGCCATGGGAAGTCCCCTATGGCGGCGCAACGTTCAAGTCAGAAATTAGTTCCCGCCAATTCCGGGCTTGGCTGCCACCGGCGGTCCGTTATTGGCTGGAAGCGAGCTTCTGGATACGCCCTTTGTCCAGACGGAACACCCCCTCGGTGCCGCCCTGGCGCTCGAAGTCGGTCTGGAGTTCGTCCCACGTACCCAGATATTTGCCGCATTCGGCACAATGGATTTGGGTAATGGGTTGAGCATCGATGGGGATCTGCAACCGGATCACACCGCAAAACGGGCATTCCAATTTGTGATCCAGATACCTACCGGCGATCATCGCCCACCATCTCGCAATCGGCAGGTCTGCGCAAGCCGCCGATTCTTGTGCATGCCGCCGGGAGGCACAAGCGATTCTGGGGCAACGAGACGCAGCACTTCGCCACGCCCTCCGACATCGCGCGCCCGCCTGTCTGTATCTTATGCATAACGCGTTCATGACCGGCGAGACCATCCAAAACGATGGCTGGTGTGAGCGGGCGAGGCAGACGGCTGCCGTGCCGGGCCTTCGCGATGCAATGGCATTTTCGGCGCAACGCTAATATACATGACGCCCGAATGAGCAGCGCCTCCGCACACGAGGAATGCCATGCGAAGGGTCATCTTCACAGCCATGTGCATTGCCGCCGCAACAGGCGCCAATGCGCATGATTGGTACGAAGACAAGATTGACCCGGTAACGAGATTCAAGTGCTGCGGCAGTCAAGATTGCCGCGCCATCCCTCAGTCTTCGGTGCGGTCCAGAGCCGACGGCGGCTATACCTATTTGCCCGACGGTTTCAACATCCCGCGAGACCGGGTTCAGGAATCACCGGATGGCCAATATCATATCTGCGAAAACAACTAACGTGATAACCAATCAGCCCTATTTGCGCTGCTTCTTCGCGCCGCGGCTCAAGGTTTCTCGGCTGGTCGCACGCTGAGGGGATGGCCGTTTTTCGGAAAGGTCCATCGACCGGCTCAAGCGGCGGCGTGAACTACACGCCCGAGTGCCTCGCCCTGATGATTCTGGCTTCCCGCAACAGCGCAGGACGATCGCGTCCAACCGCTTTTATCAGCCTCCTGGCTTGCGCGTCCGAAATGCCTGTTTTCTGTTTCAGCAAAATGACGAGCTGCTTGTCGTCGATCCGGTTATGGGAACTGCTTTCGCCGGGTTCGGTCATTGTTGGATCCTCCTCCGACCGAACGGAAAGAAGCCCTGAAAGGTTTCATCGCGTTGTTGCTTTTCGTAGGCGATTGGTACCGCCGATCGCATGGCGGCAAATCAGCCTTCGCCAGGCCGTCTGAAACGGCAAAACGGCCTTTGGTCCTCAACTGCATCACATTTGCAGCGGTCGGCCGTTCCGGGCGGATGTCGGATTTGAGCGCATTGCAGACCGACGCCGGCCGCCTCCGTGCGTGCGCTGCTCTAAGCGGCCTCTGCATGCTTCATCAGGTAGCGCTCTGGCGTTCCATCTCCAATTCGGCCTTCAGGCTTTCGATGTCGCGAAAAATCGAGGCGACCGCCAGTGTGCGTCCCTTGCGCTTGAAACGCAGGAGGCAATCTTTGGCGGCGATGTCGCCTTCCACCGCGATCTCGTCCCATCGCTCCGCATGTCCAACGTAGTTGATCGGGACGTCATAATGCTGGCTCCAGAAGAACGGGACGGCAGTGTATTTCTCGCGCTGTCCGAGCATGTTCAGAGCAGCCGTCTGCCCCTGCCTTTCTGCGACCACCCAGTGCTCGACCCTGATGTTTTCGCCGGAGTGGGGATCGGGCCATCGCGCAATGTCGCCTGCCGCGAAAACGCCCGGCGCGCTCGTCTCCAGAAAGGCATCCACCATGATGCCGCGGTCGAGCCTGAGCCCAGCCTTTTCGGCAAGCCCGAGCCGCGGCCGCACGCCGATGCCAGCGACGATGAGATCCGCGGTCAGCGTAAGGCCGCTGCTCAGTTGCACGTTCGTACCGTCGATGGCGGTCGCGGTGTCCTTGAGATGAAAGACGACGCCATTTTGCTCGTGGAGGCTGCGGATGAAGTCGCCCATCTGCGGCCCGAGGACCCGCTCCATCGGCCGTTCGTCGGGCGCGACGACATGAACTTCGATGTTCCGCGCACTAAGGGACGCGGCAACCTCGAGGCCGATGAAACTGGCGCCCAGCACGATGGCGCTGCGGGCCGTCTCGGCTTCCTCGATAATCGTGCTGCAGTCGGAGAGCGAGCGCAGCGTATGGACCTGTGGCTGATGGGCGCCCGGGATCGTGAGGCGGACCGGTTCGGCTCCCGTAGCAAGCAGCAAACGGTCGTAGGCAGTTCGGTTCCCGTCTGCGTGCACGACCTCGCCGGACCGGACATCGACGTCGGCGACGCTGGTCTTGAGGCGCAGATCAATGCCGTTCTTGGCATAGAAGCTTTCCCCGCGCAGCGGAACCCAATCCGACGGCGCCTTGCCGGCGAGGTAGTCCTTGGAAAGGTTGGGGCGATCGACGGGCGGCGCCTCGTCGTCGCTGAGCATGACGATGCTGCCCTGATGGCCTTCACGACGCAGTCTTTCGGCGGCTGCGAAACCAGCCGCGCCGCCTCCGACGATCACGATTCTGCCGGCAAACTGGCCAGCCCCTCCGCTGCTGGGCTTTTGAGCCACTCGCTTGCGCTTCTCGCCCACGAATATGCGATCGCCGCGCTGTTCCACCGACCAGCAGGCGAGTGGACTGAACGCAGGCGCACGCACGGCTTCGCCGGTGCGCAAATCGAAGCAGGCGTGGTGCCACGGACATCGAACGGTATCCTCCACGACAAGACCGTCGACCAGCGGCCCGCCATAATGCGTGCACGCCGCCCCGATTGCGAAGACCTCTGTCCCGCGGCGCACCAACAGCACCTGTTCATCGCCATAGTGACCGACCAGCTTTGCGCCATCGGCAAGGTCGGATAGCGCAATGCCTTGGGCCAGATCCGGTCCGTTCGATTTAGAGTGGTCTTGAGCCATCTTCTTTCTCCCTGCGCTATTCGATTGGAGTCCGACCGAGCCAGACTGACTCCCGACGCTGTTTTGGGCAAATCAACGATCGCCTGGCCTGCTTTGCGCCAGTCGATGCGCAAAGTTCGAGGCCTGTCACGACATCGGCACCCATCCTTTGGTGACCGTAGCGGCCGACGAATGATTTGATGGAGTTTCGTCAGATCGGTTTCCAAACGGACCCAAAGATTTTCGCAAACTCCCGCCACACCGGGGTAGATCGAAGCGCAGAGGCAGCGTGGGGAACAGTCCGTTCGGCTGGAGTTGTGGACAGCCTCGACCCCGATGGGGAGGCGGGCCGGACCGTCGCGCTCGCCTATCCATGACTGATGCGGCGTAAGTCGCTGAAATCCTTAACGCGATTTTCATTCCGCTCGTTTAGCCACTAGGCATGAGAAATTCCGACCAGCCCGGCCCAGGTTCAGCCCTTCAGGGGCAAAGCGAAGCCGTGGAAGCGGGAATTCTGCGGGATCAGTTCGCTGACCTGAAGAAGGGCCTTTTCATCTCGATGCCCATCGGCACCGTTCTCTCGGCCCTGATCCTGGCCGTGCAGATGCTCTCGGGCGGTGGCCCGGCGGCGGCGCTGTGGTTTGTGGCGGTCACCATCATCAACGGCGCCCGCATAGGACTGGCCCTCACCCAGCCGGAAATTGCCTTTAATGGGCCCGATGGCCGGTCGAGGCCGGTCGATGCGCGACTTTCCGTTTACGGGCTGTTGGCCCTGGCATCGGGCATCGCCTGGTCTTTTCTGGCCGTGCTGTCGGATGGATACACCACTCCCCAGGCGCCGCTCTATCTGATCGTGCTCGCCGGCCTGTCGGCCGGTTCGGTCACCTATGGTGCGTCATACGCGCCGGCTTCGATCAACTTCTTGACATTGCCGCTTCTGATCGCCGCAGGATGCGTGTTGGCGAAAGGCAATATCGAGAACTACGTCCTCGGCCTCACCGTCCTGCTTTTTCTTGGAGGCATGATCAGAAGCTCGCTGCTCGGGCAGACCCGCTTCAAGGAGACGAGCCGCCTCAAATACGAGGCGAGGGCGTTCGCAGCCCGGATGGAACGAAACTCCAGGTGCGATCCGCTGACGAACTTGCTCAACAGGCACGGGCTCGAGCACGCAATTGGCGAGATGGGTTTTTCCGACGGTCCGTTCGTGACCATGCTGATCGATCTCGACGGCTTCAAATCCGTCAACGACACCTATGGTCACAATATCGGCGACGACCTTCTGGTCCGGGTCGCGCGCAGGATAGAGAACCACGCGCCGCCGGGGGCAACGATCGCGCGCATCGGCGGCGACGAGTTCGTGCTGCTCTTTCCCGCCGCAAGCTCGCAGCACTCGATAGACGAGCTTGCGTCCTTGATCATCGCGGCCATCGCCAATCCGGATCCGGCATTGAAATCGGTGCGTGTCGGCGCGTCGATCGGTATATACGTATCGGAGACACCGCGACTGACGGAGATGCTGCTGCGCGCCGACTTCGCGCTTTACGCGGCCAAGCGCAGCGGCAGGAACGAATACTGCCTCTTCGATGCCGAGCTCGATCAGGGGCTCGAACGCAAGCACTGCATCGAGCGCGACCTGCGCGCAGCCATCGAGAGAGGCACGCTTTGCTCATGGTTCCAGCCCATCGTGCGGCTGGACGCGCAAGCGGTCGCCGGCTTCGAAGCGCTGCTGCGGTGGCAGCATCCGGTTCACGGCGCCATTCCCCCGCCGGAGATCGTGACAGCGGCACGCGAAACCGGTCTGCTTTCCTTGCTGACGGAGAAGGTCTTTCTCAATTGCTGCTCCATGATCGAGGAACTGGCGAGGAAAGGGCGCCAGGATGTGCGCGTTGCGATGAATCTGTCGCCGCGTGAACTCGAGGCAGGCAATGTCGACGATATGATGCTGGACATCCTGAAGACGAGGAATGTCCCCGCGGCCATGCTCGAGATAGAGATTACCGAAGAGGCGCCCGTGGATCGCGCCCGGGTCGACGAAAAGCTGGAACGCCTGGCGGACGCGGGCATATCGATCGTGCTGGACGATTTCGGCACCGGCTTTTCGACCCTGGTTTCGCTGAAGGACAGTCGGATCCGCAAGATCAAGATCGACAAGGACTTCGTTCGCGATCTGGCCAAATCCGTGGAAGATCAGGCGCTGGTCAAGGCCGTCATCGATCTCGGACGAACGCTTGGCATAGAGGTCATGGCGGAGGGGGTCGAGACGGACGCCGATCGCCTGATCCTGCGCTCGCTCGATTGCATGATCGGGCAGGGCTTCCTCTTCTCGGCAGCGCTTCCCATGCACGATGCGCTGGCCTTCGAGCCGAGGCATTTCGACACCTCTGCCGCTGCAAATGCCGCCTGTGATCCCGGGCAACTCCCGTCGCGCCGAACCGGCAGCGCCGCCTAAGGGGGTGGGCGGCTGCGGCTGCCCAACTCCTGTGTCAGAGAGCCTCGAAGGACCCTGTCGGCGACTTGGATATCAGGCCGGCAGGCCGTTTTGCTTTCGCAGGCTCTTGTCGAAGGCGGATTCGGGAACGAAACGGCGCAGCAAGCTGATCTGGCGAGCCATTTTTCCGGCAGCATAGCGCCTCCGCGGAACGGAGGCGGTCGCCGCTTGCAAGACCGTCTTGGCCACGATCTCGGGCGCATCGCCTGTCTCGATGGCTTTCCGCAGAACCACATCCATGCCGGCGCGCGCGGTGCCATAGATGTCCAGCAACTGATCGGGCCTTGCGAGATTTTCTTCAAACGACGTGCGGGTGTAGGCGGGCTCGACCAGCACCACGCGAATTCCGAACGAGCGCAGTTCATGGTCCAGCGATTCTGAATAGCCTTCGATCGCATGCTTGGTCGACGCATAGAGAGCGGAATAGGGAGCCGGAATCAGGCCCAGCACGGAACTCAAATTCACGATTCTGCCGCTCCGTTGGCGTCGCATTGTCGGCAGCACCGCGTTGGTCATCCGGATGACACCAAAGACATTGACATCAAACAGCGCCTGAGCCTGCGCAGTCGAGGATTCCTCCGCGCCGCCGAGCAGGCCGATGCCGGCATTGTTGACGAGCAGGTCTATGCGTCCGGTTTCGGCCAGCACCTCTTCGACCAGCTTCGATACGGACGCGTCGTCGGTCACGTCGCCGGTCAGCATGGTAACGCCGTCGGACTGTTCGGAGATCGCGCGACGGCTGGTTCCGAACACGCGAAAGCCCGCGTTCCGGAGGGCTGCGGCTGTTGCGCGCCCGATGCCCGAGGATGCCCCTGTGACGAGGGCGACGCCAGGATTGGTCTTTTCCATGAGATCACTTTCTTGCGGCTGGAGTGGGGAAATCGGAAGGCCGAAACAAAAGCCGCAGCCAGGGAGCGGCTCGACCGTTCATGCCTGTCCGTCCCAGCGCCGGAACAGCGCGCTGGCGTTCACACCTCCGAAGCCAAACCCATTGGAGATCGCGTAGTCCATTTCCATTGGCCGGGCTTGGTTCGCGACGAAGTCTATGCCGTCGCCGGCCGGATCGGGCGCGCCCAGATTGAGGGTTGGCGGCGCCACCTGGTCCCTGAGCGCCAATATCGTGAAGATCGCGCCGAGCCCGCCGGCAGCGCCGAGCAGGTGTCCGGTCGCCGACTTGGTCCCGCTGACGGCGATCGAGAAATCCGCGCCGAAGACCCTTTTGATCGCTTCGATTTCTCCCAGGTCGCCCACCGGCGTGGAGGTCGCATGCGCATTGAGGTGGCGGATGTCGCGTGGCGAGATGCCGGCCTGGGCAATCGCGATCTCCATCGCACGTCGCGCGCCATCGCCGTCCTCGGGGCCGGAAGTGACATGATGGGCATCCGCCGTGGTGCCGTAGCCGACGACCTCGGCGAGCGGTTTCGCGCCGCGAGCCAGCGCATGGCTCAATTCCTCGATGACCAGGATGCCGGCGCCTTCGCCCATGACGAACCCGTCCCGCGACATGTCGAACGGACGAGAAGCTTGATCGGGGCGGTGATTGAAGGAGGTCGAAAGCGAGCGTGCCGCTGCGAAGCCGCCCAAGCTGACGGTGTTCATGCATGCCTCGGTGCCGCCGCACAAAGCGATATCGGCCTCATCGGCGCGGATGATGCGAGCCGCATCGCCGATCGCCTGGATGCCGGCGGCGCATGCGGTTACCGGCGCGCCGATGTGGCCTTTGAAGCCGTAGCGGATCGAGACGTGGCCAGCCGCGAGGTTCACCAGGAAAGACGGCACCGTAAACGGTGAAAGGCGCCGAACGCCGCGCTGGTCGACGGTCCGTACCGCCTCGGTGATGGCGGGAAAACCTCCGACACCTGAAGCGATGATCGTCGCCGTGCGAACCCGATCCTTTTCCGAGGCCGGTTTCCATCTCGCCTGGGCAAGCGCCTCTTCTGCAGCGGCCAGCGCGAACAGGATGAAGCGGTCGACCTTGCGCTGATCCTTCGGCGCCAGGAAACCGTTCGGATCGAGGCCGGCTTGGGGATCATCCTCCAGGGAAGGAACCACGCCGCCGATCTTCGCCGGCAAATCTTCCACCACCTCGTCCGCAAGCCTGCGGATACCAGAGCGGCCGGCCAGGAGACGCGACCAGGACGTCTCGACATCCGCCGCAAGCGGCGTGACCGCGCCCATGCCCGTTACAACGATCCGTCGCATCTATTCTCCTATCAATCCCGGTCGTCAGTCCCGCGCCGTTCAAGCCGTGACTGCGTCGCGAACCTGTTCGGTGGCCGCATCCAGAAAGGCCTGAGCGAGGTCGGGGTCGTTGACGACGCGCGACAACGTCAGCGCGCCGACCATCGTCGAAAGAATGGCCATGGCCTTGCTGTTGGGCTCGTCTACGTCGGTCGCGGCGATCAACCGGCCGATGATTTCGAGATACTGCTTGATGCCGGCTTCGAACGACCCTTTCACCTCGGCCCGCTGCCTGGCGGCATCCGAGCCGAGCGCCGCGACCGGGCAGCCGTCCATCCTTTGCTCGCGATGGCCCATGCTGAGGTAAAATGCCATCACCGCCCCAAGCGGATCGCTGGGATTGGCTGCGGTCGCTGTCGCCCATCGGGCAGCCGTACTCTCCACCGCCCGTCTGGAAGCCTGTGCGACCAAGTCCTCCTTCGACGCGAACTGCTTGTAGAAGGCGCCTTGGGTCAGCCCGGCACCCTTCATCAGATCCTTGAGGCCGATGCCGTCGAACCCATGTTCCCGAAAAAGGCGGCTGGCCACGTCGATCACGGTCTGCCGGTTCTTCTCAGCCTGAATGCGGCTCACGCGCATGATCGGCCTCCATATTTAGATTGCGTAAGAAATCTATATGCCATTTAGAGACTGAGCGCAATCTAATTAAGGATCCGGGATAGGCGGCTCGTCGGGCGTAGGTTTGCGGCAGGCCAGATGCGCCGCCGACCGGGATTCCGTGAGCTTCTCCTTGCCGGGCCACCGCGAACAGCTCTACGCGCTCTCGAGATCCGGCGGGGAGGTGACGGTCTCGACCGTGGGCGACATGCAGATGAGCGCAACGCTGCCGGACTACCCCGCCACGGATCGCGGCCTGGCAAGCTGCCGGACAAGAGTCTCAGAGCGTTGGCCAGGACCTAACAAAAGACGCGTGGACCAGAGGACCTATTCGAAGGCTATTCTCGAACTCAATTCCCAATCGGCAGCGTCCCGGCGAACACCGCCGTCGCCGGCCCGAATCGCCGGCGTTGGGCGTCACCGCCGTGCGAAGCTGAAGGCGAAATGGCTGCCGCGATGATAGACAGCGGCATAGACGACCGGTGTCCCGGTCGCATCGAAACAGGTTTCAGTAATGAGCAGCGCCGGCCCGAAATCGCGCAGGTCGTTGCGCTGCACGATTTCGTCCGGCAGCGTCACGGCTGAAACCGAGGCGGCCGACATACGCGGCTGATGGCGGTGTTTCTCCAACAGCGCGAGCAGCGAACCACTCCATTCGATGTCGAAAAGGCGGCCGGGCAAAAGGCTGCGCGGCACGTAATCCAGCGAGTAGATGAGGGGCACGTCGTTGTGCAGCCGCAGCCGTTCCAGTCTTATGACGCGCTCTCCGTCGGCCAGCCGCAATTGCTGCTGGATCACCGGATCGGGCGTTTCCTCGGCGATCGACAGAACCTTGTTGATGGTGTCGTAGCCGTAATGGCGCGACATGTCGGTCACGCTTTCGAACATCGTTATCGGCCGGTCGACCTGCACGGCAGAGTTCGCCGTGACAAAGCGGCCGAGGCCGTGGGTGACGGAAATGGCGCCGTCCTGTTCGAGAAGTTTCAGCGCTTCGCGCAGGGCAGGGCGCGAGATGCGGAAGCGCTGCGTCAACTGCGACTCGGTCGGCAGCCGGTCGCCGGGCTTGAGCCCCTCGCTTCTGATCAGGTCGGCAAGGCGGTCGCGGAGCTGGACCGCCAGTGTGCGCGCATCCCGAAGCGGCTCGTCCAAGTCCGTGATCCCCATAGTGCCAACTCTCCTTTTGTTGTCGGACAATCGCGGCTAGGTCAAGCGGGGGCATGTCGTGGCGCCTCACTTGCTGCATACGCAATTGGACCGGAGCCGGTCCGCAAGATTTCTCTTGAAATGCGCTCAGCAAGATGTCAGTTGTCTTACAACAGATGCGATCGAGGGAACGATGCTCAATTTCGACGAAGCCCGGTTTGTACGCATTCAATCGGGGGCGGTGGCTTTGCGGGAGCGCATCGAAACCGCCGTTGCGCAATGTCTCGCCGCCGGGGCTCAAAACATCTTCTTCCTCGGCACCGGGGGCGCGGCGATTCTGATGCATCCGGCCGCACAATTGCTGCAGCGCCGGTCCGGCTTTCCCGCCTTCGTCGATATCACTGCCGAGCTGCAGCTTGCCCAATCCGTGCACCTGACCGAGAAATCGATCGTCGTGCTGCCTTCGCTCTCGGGCACCACCAAGGAAAGCGTGGCGCTGCTGGCTAGGATCAAGGAGATCGGAGCGACGGTCATCGCGCTGGTTGGGCATGAGGAGACGCCGCTCGGCAGGGGCGGGGACCACGTCTTCGTCAACTTCGCTGAGGACGACACCTCCTGCGAGTCCTTCTACCTCCAGTCGCTGTTCATCGCGCTTTCGGTGCTGAAGCATCGCGGCGAGCTGGCCGAATCCGAACGGATTTTCGCCGAGCTGGCGCAGTTGCCGCGATTGCTGCTGGAGGTGAAGCGGAGCTATGAAAAGCAAGCCGCCGACTTCGCCCAAAAACTGGCCGCCTCCGACTATCACATCATAACCGGCGCCGGGAACGTCTGGCCGCAGGCTTGGTATTACGGCATGTGCATCCTGGAAGAGATGCAATGGATCCGGACCCGTCCGGTGCATGCCTCCGATTTTTTCCACGGCACGCTGGAGCTGGTGGAAAAAGACGTAAGCGTTGTTCTCTTCAAGGGCGAGGACAGCGCCCGGCCGCTGGCCGAGCGGGTCGAGAATTTCGCAGCTAACTACACGGACAAGACGACGGTGCTCGACACGGCCGCCTTCGAACTGCCCGGCATTTCTGCGGACGTGCGGGCGCTGGTTTCGCCGGTCGTGCTGGCCACCGCCCTCGAACGCGTCAGTGCTCATCTCGAGGTGATCCGCAACCACCCGCTGACGACGCGCCGCTACTATAAACGCGTAGCCTATTGAGCGCGTGCCTTTAGCGGCAGCGCTTCATGGCGTAGCAGAGGGGATATGACGGCTCAATTTCGATTTGCCGCCGTCGGCGACAATTGCACTGACCGCCTCGGCTTGCCGATCGGGCGCTCGCTGGTCGGCGGCAACGCGCTCAACGTCGCCGTCCAGCTCGCCCGGCTTGGCAATAGGAGCTTCTATTTCGGTGCCGTCGGCCGCGACGCCGAAGGCGAGCGCACCCGCGCCGAGCTCGAAGCCAATCGGGTCGTGGTCGACCACCTGCGAGTCGGCGACCGCAACACCGCCTGGACCGACATCAAAGTGTTGCCGTCCGGTGAGCGGCTGATCGCTGCCGAGGATTTCGGCGCCTGCGCCGGATACGCGCCGCACGAGGCCGAACTTGCGATCCTGGAGGCGATGGATCACGTCCATATCGGCTGGCTGGATGACGGCGGCGCCTTGCGCAGGCGCCTGTCGCGGGCAGGCGTCAGCGTCTCGCAGGACATTTCGGTCAACGCCGATCCGGCCAATCTCGGCGTCGAGGGCCTGAGCGTAGCCTTCTGCTCGACCGGCGAACCCTATGGCGCCGCGGCGGCGATGGCGGCGGATCTTCTGTCGCGCGGCGCAGGCTGCGCCGTCGTCATGCGCGGTGCCGAGGGGTCGATGGCGTTCACTGCCCGCGAGCGCGCCGAGACCGGCATCCGTCCGGTCGAGGTCGTCGACACGACCGGCGCCGGCGACAGTTTCATTGCCGGCTTTCTCCACGCCTGGCTGGCCAAAAAGCCGCTGTTGCAATGTCTCGAAAGCGGCCGCGATCGCGCCGCGCTGACCTGCTGCCATCTCGGCGGCTTCCCCCAGGAGGGAATGCCGCACTGAAGTTCAGCGCTTCAGCGAGCGCCCGAACCGTTCCTCGATGCGGGACTGCAGGAATTCGAGCCCGATCGACAGCAGCCAGTAGATCATCGAGGCGGTGATCAGCATCTCGATGTGCCGGAACTCGGTCTGGCCCTGCGTGCGCGCCAGATACATGATCTCCCATACGCCGACCACCGAAATCAGCGAGGAATCCTTCAGCATCGCGATGAACTGGTTGCCGGTCGGGGGAACGATGACGCGCATCGCTTGCGGCAGGATCACCAGGAACATCGTCTGGTTGGGGCTGAGGCCAAGCGCGGTGGCGCCCTCCGTCTGGCCGCGCGGAATGCTTTCGATGCCGGCCCGGAAAATTTCGGTCATGTAGGCGCCGTAGCAGAGCGACAGCGCCATGATGCCGGCGGGCACGGCCCCGATCACGTAGCCGACCTGCGGCAGGCCGAGATAGATGATGTAGATCTGCATCAGCAACGGCAGCCCGCGGAACAGCGAGGTGTAGAACGTTGCCAGGCCATAGACGACGCCGTTCTTGGAGAGCTTGGCTATGGCGCCGATGAAGGCGATGACCGTGGCTATGGCGATCGAAATGGCGGAGATGTAGAGCGTCGTCACCACGCCCTGCGAGACGAGGAAGCCGATCTTCCTGGCAATGAAAGAGAACGACAGGTCGAAGGAATAGAAGAACAGCATCAGCAGCACGAACAGCTCGATCCATACGGCCACGATCTGCTGTTTGCGCCCGAGTTGCTGCAGGGCTTTCCAGTTGGCCGCCGCGATCAGCGCGATCAGCACCGCCGAAACGCCCCGCGCTGCCGCGGGATTGGCGGCAAGCCATTCGAGGGAGCTCGGAACCAGCTTGCCGATCCAGTCGGCTTTGATGCCAAGCCCGTAAAGGCCTGCAGCGAACGCGGCGAGCGCCAGGCACATGCCGATGCGACGCGCGGCGTCCGGATAATTGAGCAGCAGTCTGCCGATCACCTGTCGATCTCCCTGTGGTCAGCGGGGGCGTTCGCGCCACCAATCCTGCGCCTGTAGCTTCCAATAGGTGAGTTGCGCCGCGGCAAGCCCGACCGGCCCGCCCGCCCAGGTCAGTCCGAACCGTTCGAACAGCCGGTAACGGTCCGACTGGCCGAGTATCGCCTCGGCCACCACCTTGCCGGCCATGGCGGTGGTGTTGATGCCATGGCCGCCAAACGCCGTGAGATACCAGACGCCTGGCTGCAGCTGTCCGATCTGGGGCATCAGGTGCCGGGCGTAGGCCATCAGCCCCGACCAGGCGAGTTCGGTCTTGAGCGCAGCGAGCTGAGGATAGGTTCCGACCATCTCCCGGCGCAATTCCCTGGCCAGCGCCGACGGCGAAGCGGCCCGCGTCGTGATGCGCCCACCCCAGAGCAGCCGCCGCCCGTTTTCCACGACGCGGTAGTAGTCGCCGGCGCGGCGGCTATCGCCTATGCCGTCGGTCGTCGCGATGGCGCTGGCGATGAGCTCCGGGGCCTCCTCGCTCAGCATCACATAAGTCGCAATCGGCAACATGGCCCGCCTCAACTGGCCGAGCAGCCGTCCTGTGTAGCCGCCGGTGGCGAACACCGCCTGCCGCGCGCGTACTTCGCCGTTTGCTGTGCGCATGGTCTTTTGCGGGCCGTCGAGTCTCGCCTCGACGGCGCTCGACGCCTCGTGGATCCTGCCGCCCAGCCGCTCGATCTCCTCGGCGACGGAGCGCAGATAGTTGAGCGGATGCATGTGGAAGGCGTTGGCGTCGCGCAGGCCCTGATAGTAGCGCTCGGACTGCAGCACCGCGCGCACCTGGTCACGCTCGAGATATTCGAGCGGATAGTCGAAATCCCGCGCCAGCCGTTCGGCGTGGCCCTTCAGTTCGGCGCCGCCGTCATGGCGAAGCACGCCGATAATTCCGGGGCGAGGCTTTGCCGCCTTGATGTCGAGATCCTTGATCGTCTGCCGCACGAATTCGACGCCTTCGATCGACAATCGGTGCAGCTTCTGTGCCGCCGCGGTGCCGGCCATCGCGGCGATATTGTCGCTGCCGGTGGCGAAGCCGGGGCTGACGAAGCCGCCGTTGCGGCCCGAGGCGCCAAAGCCGACGCGCTCGGCTTCGAGCAGGACGACTTCGCGCCCGGCGCGGGCCAGCTGCAGCGCCGTCGTCAGACCGGCCAGTCCGCCGCCGACAATGACCGTGTCGCATTCGGCCAGACCGGCCAAAGGTGGTCTGACCTTCTCGTCGGCAAGCGTGCGGCGATAATAAGTATCGGGATAGGTCATGATGAATCGCATGAGAGCGGGCGGCCTTCAAAGCCGCCCGCGACGAACGTCATTCGGCGCTGTAGTTCTTGCCGTACCATTTGGTGGTCAGCGTGGCGAGTGTGCCGTCTTTTTTCATCTGGTCGATGATGCCGCCGATCTTGGTGGTCCACTCGGCGTCACCCTTGTCCGCGATCACCACCAGCGGCTCGCGGAAGGCGTAGTCGCCCTCGAGGATGCGCAGCGGATACCCGTTCTTGATGGCGTTCTGGGCGGTCTGCTCGGGCGCGATGACTGCGTCGAGCCGCACGCCGTCCCCAAGTCTCAAATCGTCGAATGGCAGCATGGAATCGGCAAAGGTCCGGATCTCGCCCGGTTGCAGCTTATATTCGACTGGCGGAAGGCCGGGAGCGTCGATCTCCAGGTGACGGCGGATGAAATCTTCCGAAGTCGTGGCGGTTTCGACACCGATCACCTTGCCGTTCAGGTCGTTCACGGACTTCGCCTTGCTGTCCTTGTGGACCACATAAACATAAGGGCTGTAATAATAGATGCCGGCGAAATCGATCACGTTGGCCCGGGCCTTGGTCGGCGTCACCGAGCCGACGCCGAGGTCGTAGCGGCCTTGCCAGTGGCCGCCGGTCATTGTGGCCCAGTCGGGCGTCTCGAAGCTGACCTCCACGCCCAGACGCTTGGCGATCTCTTTCGAGACGTCGATATCAAAACCCACCAACTGGTTGCTTTCGTCGAGAAAGCTCTGCGGCGGCCAGCCGCTGTTGGTCGCGACCACCATGGCCTTCTTGGATGTGACGCGATCCAGGGTTTCTCCCGCTCGCGCTGCCGACACGAATGCGAGCGCGCCGGCAGCCACCGCGAAACAAGCGATCAATCTCCTCACGAAACCTCCCTCTCGTATGTAAGATGTCTGACAACGCAATTGTCCGGAAGGGGCAGGGCGAGTCAAGCATCTTTTGTCGGGCATTGCCGAGTTCAGCCTGCAATGAGCGTCCACTGCCGCCCCGGCCCCAGGCTCAACTCCGATGCCGAAGCGCCTCGACGACGACTGCCATCGCCGGAGAAAGCTGCCGCCGGCTCGGATAATAGAGGTGATAGCCCGGAAAGGGCAGGCTCCAATCATCGAGCACGAGCGTCAGCCGCCCGTCCGCGATGTGGCGGCTGACGAGGTTTTCCGGGACATAAGCGATGCCGTAGCCGCTTAGCGCCGCATCGATCATCGGCAAGGTCGAGTTGAAGGTCAGCTGGCCATCGACCCGGACCCGAAGCTCGCGGCCCTTCTTCTGGAACTCCCAGGCATAGAGCCCGCCAAACGTCGCCTGCCGCAGGCCGATGCAGTCATGCCCGACCAGATCCTGCGGTGTCCTCGGGACTGGGCGGCGGGAGAAATACTCCGGCGAGGCGATGGCCACCAGCCGCCAGTCGGGGCCGATCCGCACCGCGATCATGTCCCTGTCGACGCTCTCGCCAAGCCGCACGCCGGCGTCGAAGCGCTCCTCCACGATGTTGCGCATGCCGTTGTCGCTGTAGAGCTCGACGCGCAAGTCGGGATAGTCGCAGAGCATCGGCTCGAGCTTCGGCCAGACCGTCGTCTCCAGCGCATGGTCGGACAGCGTGATGCGTACCGTGCCAGCGGGCTTGTCCCGGAAGGCGACCAGACCCGCGAGATCGGCCTCGATCTCCTCGAAGCGTGGGGCGAGCGACTGGTAGAGCCGCTCGCCGGCTTCCGTCGGCGCCACGCTTCGCGTCGTGCGCGTAAGCAGGCGAACGCCGAGGCGGGCTTCCAACTGCTTGATGGTGTGGCTGAGCGTCGACTGTGACGTGCCGAGTTCCGCTGCTGCCCTGGTGAAGCTGCGCTCCCGGGCGACAGCCAGGAACCACAGCAAATCTTTCATGTCGCCGCGCTGCATGGAGAACCTCCTGATCGATTTATATCACAGGTAGATAAGTCCATACGGATTATCGGCTCTAATCGATTTGGTTGCACTGCAATATCTTCCGGGCAGGTCGCGGCGGCCGTGGCCGATTCCGGCGCCCCGCTTGCAAGGATGCCCCCGAATGGAAACCACTTACGACACAAGGCTTGTCGAAGACCGCGCCATGCGGGGCGCGGTGCTCTCGATGGCGCTTTGCGTTTCGGTGCTCATCGCCTCGGAGTTCATGCCGGTCAGCCTGCTGTCGCCGATCGCGACCGATCTCGGTATCACCGAGGGTCGGGCGGGCCAGGCGATCTCGATTTCGGGCATTTTCGCTGTCGTGACCAGCCTGCTGGTCGCCGGTCTGACGCGCCGCATCGATCGCAGGCTGGTCGTCACCGGCTTCACCGTGCTTCTCATCGCGTCCGGGCTTGCCGTCACCTTCGCCCCGAACTACGCGTTCCTGATGGCCGGCCGCGCGCTGCTCGGCATGGCGATCGGCGGCTTCTGGTCGATGTCGACCGCGATCGTCATGCGCCTCGTCCCCGAGGAGCAGGTCCCAAAGGGCCTCGCCATGCTGAACGCCGGCAACGCCGTCGCGGCCACCATTGCCGCGCCGCTGGGCAGCCTGCTTGGGGCCTATGCCGGTTGGCGCGGCGCGTTCTTCCTGGTCGTGCCGCTCGGGTTCCTGGCGCTCGTCTGGCAGTGGCTCAGCCTGCCGCCGCTCCCGCCGCGCCGGCGAAAGCGGTCGGGCAACAGCCTGTCTCTTCTCGGCCGTCCTCCGGTCGCCATCGGCATGGCATCGGTCATGATGCTGTTCATGGGCCAGTTCGCGCTCTTCACCTATCTGCGTCCCTTCCTCGAAAGGGTCACCCAGGTCGACGTCGCGACGCTTTCGGCGATCCTGCTGGTCATGGGGCTCGCGGGCGTCGGCGGCACCTGGTGCATCGGCCGGCTGCTGCGCGCGCGTCTGTTCAGCATCCTGATCGTCATTCCGCTGGTCATGGCCGTGCTTGCGCTCGCGCTCATCGCCCTCGGCGCAATACCCCTTCCCACGGCCCTGCTGCTTTTCGTCTGGGGTTTCTTCGGCACGGCCGCGCCCGTCGGCTGGGGCACCTGGCTCAGCCGCACGCTGCCTGAAGACGCGGAGGCCGGTGGCGGGTTGCAGGTGGCCGTCATCCAGCTTGCCATTACCGGCGGCGCTGCGATCGGCGGCACGCTTTTCGACACGGTCGGCTGGTGGGGAGCCTTTGCCTTCGGCGCGGCGCTGCTTTGCGGAGCGGCGCTCGCCGCGTTCGCCGCATCGCGCATGGGCGGGAGGGCCGTGCCATGACGACCGGCCATCCCAAGCTCAGTCGCCGCGCATTGCTCGGCGCCGCGCTCGCATCAACGCTCCTGCCGCGGCGCGCCCGCAGCCAGCAGGGCAGGGGCCCGGCCAGCCAGGAACCCGCCGACATGAAGATCAGAATGACATTCGATGGCCGAACCATGACGGCCACGCTCTACGACAATCCTTCGGCACGCGATTTCTTTTCCATGCTGCCGCTCGATCTCACGATCGACGACTACGCGCGTAACGAGAAGATCGCCTATCTGCCGCGCAAGCTGACCGAAGAGGGCAGCGGCCCGTTCGGCAACGAGCAGCCCTATGACCTCTGCTACTTCGTGTCCTGGGGCAATCTGGCGATGTTCTACGCCGACTACCGCCATCCCGGGCTGATCAGGCTCGGCCGCTTCGACGGGGGCGAAGAGGCCCTGCACATACGCGGCGAGTTCCCGCTGCGCATCGAACGCATGTGAGAACGCAAAGGAGATCACCATGGACATTCTTCGCGCTGGCACGAGGCCGTCCGGCAAGGGGCCGTCCGACTGGTTCACCGGCACGGTCCGGATCGATCCGCTCTTCAATCCCTTCGATGCCGCGCGGGTGCAGGGCGCGCAGGTCACCTTCGAGCCCGGCGCCCGCACCGCCTGGCATACGCATCCGCTGGGGCAGACGCTGATCGTCGTCTCCGGCCGTGGCCGCGTGCAGCGCGAGGGCGGGCCGCTCGAGGAGATCCGCCCCGGCGACGTCGTCTGGTTCGCGCCCGGCGAGAAGCATTGGCACGGCGCGTCGCCCGAGACGGCCATGACCCACATTGCCCTCCAGGAGGTCAAGGACGGCAAGGTCGTGGACTGGCTGGAACATGTCAGCGACGCCGACTACGGCGCCTGATCACCGATCGAACGAAAAGGAAAGCAAAATGCTCGCAACTGTTCTTCATAAGCCCGGCGATATCCGCTGCGAGGAAATCGAGGACCCGAAGATCCTTCGCCCGACGGACGCCATCATCAAGCTCTCGGCGAGCTGCATCTGCGGCTCGGACCTGTGGCCGTATCGCGGGCTGCAGCCGATCGATCGCCCGATGCATATGGGCCACGAATATTGCGGCATCGTCGTCGAGGTCGGCGCGGAGGTGCGCAACGTGCGCCCCGGCCAGTTCGTCGTCGGCTCCTTCTGCCTCTCCGACAACACCTGCCCGCATTGCCGCTTCGGCTTCCAGTCTTCCTGCGTGCAACGCGAGTTCATGTCGGGCGCGCAGGCGCCTTATGCCCGCGTGCCGCTGGCCGACGGCACCCTGGTGGCGACTTCCGAGGTTCCGCCGGCCGACCTGGTGCCTGACCTGTTGGCCGTCTCGGATGTGCTCGGCACCGGCTGGTATGCGGCGGATGCGGCCGAGGTGCGCGAAGGATCGACCGTTGTCGTCGTCGGCGACGGCGCCGTCGGCCTGATGGGCGTGCTCGCGGCGAGCGAGATGGGCGCGCAGCGCATCATCGCCATGAGCCGGCACGAGAGCCGCCAGAAACTCGCGCGCGAATTCGGCGCGACCGACATCGTGGCCGAGCGCGGCGAGGAAGGCATCGCCCGCATCAAGGAACTGACCGCGGGCGTCGGCGCGGACTCGGTGCTGGAATGCGTCGGTACGGCCGAATCCTTCGACCAGGCGCTGGCCTGCTCGCGCCCCGGCGGCACCATCGGCTATGTCGGCGTGCCGCATGGCGTGAGCTTCGACGGCCAGAAACTGTTCTTCGGCCAGAAGCGCATGCTGGGCGGCCCGGCGCCGGTGCGCCGCTTCCTGCCCGACCTGATGGAGCGCGTGCTCAAGGGCAGGATCAAGCCCGGCAAGGTTTTCGACCTCAAGCTGCCGCTGACCAAGGTCGCCGAAGGCTACCGCGCCATGGACGAGCGGCGCGCGATCAAGGTCATGCTCGAGGTCTAGGCGCCGGCGATGGTCGCGACGGGCACTGCAGCCGATGAAAGCCGGACGATGGCGAGATTGGTGCCGATCATGGCGGCGATCTTTGCCGGCTTCCTGCTCATCGGCCTGGCGCTGCCCGTCCTGCCGCTGCATCTGCATGACAGGCTCGGCTTCGGCCCGTTCGCCGTCGGGCTGGTGACGGGCAGCCAGTTCGTCGCCTCGCTGCTGTCGCGCATTGGTGCCGGAAACTATGCTGATCTGCGTGGCGGCAAGCGCGCCGTCGTGGTCGGCCTTGTCGCCGCCGCGCTGGCCGGGCTTATCTATCTCGGCTCGCTGGCCTTGCTCGCTCAGCCGACCGCGTCCGCGACGGTGCTCTTCGCCGGCAGGGCGGTGCTGGGCGCGGCCGAGAGCTTCATCATCACCGGCGGCGTCGCCTGGGGCCTGGCGCTTGCCGGCGGACAGAACTCCGGCAAGGTCATCGCCTGGATCGGCATGGCAATGTTCGCGGCGCTGGCGCTCGGCGCGCCGATCGGGTCCGCGCTCTATGAAGCCGGGGGCTTCGCCGCGATCGCTCTTGCCACAATGGTCCTGCCCCTTGCAACACTGCTCGCCACTCTACCGATGCGCGGCGTCAAGGCCGCCGGCAGCGCCGCGCGGCAGTCCTGGACGAGCGTCGCGCAAGCGGTCTGGCTTCCGGGCGTCGGAGCGGCCCTCAGCAGCCTCGGCTATGGCGCGATCCTGTCCTTCGCAGCGCTGCTCTTTGCCGAGCGCGGCTGGCATCCGGTGTGGCTTCCCTTCACCGCCTATGCGGCATCGCTGATCGCGGCAAGGCTGTGCTTCGGCCACCTGCCGGACAGGCTCGGCGGCGCCCGCGTCGCCGCCATCTTCGTGGTGGTCGAGGCGGCGGGCCTTCTATCGATCTGGCTGGCACCGGGGCCGCTCGTCGCGGCCATCGGAGCGGGCCTGACCGGGCTCGGCTACTCGCTGGTCTATCCGGGCCTCGGCGCCGAGGCGGTCGCCCATCTCCCCGCAAGCAGCCGCGGCCTTGCCATGGGGCTCTACACCGTCTTTCTCGACGTGGCGCTCGGCTTCGGCAGCCCGGCGCTCGGCCTGATCGCCGCGTCCGCCGGGCTGCGGTTCGTCTTCCTCGCCGCCGCCGCGACGACACTTCCGGCTTTGGCCATCGCGCTCTTGCTTCGCCGCAGGTCAGCCCGGGCAAGGATGTAACGGAAAGCGCGCCGCCGCTAAGCCGTCTCTGCAGGTCGTCAGATCGGCTCTTCGGTCAGCCTCAGTGCCGGGGCACTTCGGCCCACAACCGGGCGGCAAAGCCGCGCTTGTCGAGCACCCAGGTCTCGCCGGTCACCACCGCCTTGCCGTCCAGACATTTGTAGGAATAGAGCGCGTCGTGACCGGTCGCGAAGGCTGGCACGACGTCGGCATTCGGGTTGGTCCTGCAGAATTCGTCCGCGCCGGGATTGTCGCGCGCGGCGTTCATTTTCGCGCAGGGCAGGTTTGCCCCGACGAAGCAGGCCAGCACCTTGCCGTTCATGCAGCGGTAGTTGGCCTGCGCCTGCAGTTCCGATTCCGCCGGCGCGCCCTTGGCGTCCGGAAAGAGCTTCCTGAACGCCTTGACCGTGCCGCCGTAGAGCTCGTGCGAGTAGGCGCGGATCGTATCGTCGTTCTTCACCTGGCGGCACAGTCGATGGAGATTTTGGCCCTTCGCCGCGCTGCCTGAAGCGAGGACCGGGAAGGCGGATGCCGCAAGCAGCACCGAAGCGAAAACGCCGATGGTCGAAAGGCAAAATGCACGCATTTTGAACTCCTCGGGAAGGGCGCGCGGCCATTGGGGGCGTGAGGCATGGGATGCCGGCAACCTCCCGCAGCTTGACCGCTGCGATGCCGGGAAGCAATGGGGGTCGCTCGTGCCGCGAGCGGGCGTCGCCAACCTCTGGAACCAAGGCTGTCCCCACGGGTTGAGTTCGGTCGGCCGAGATCGCAAGGCGTTGCAAGCGGCACTTATGGAGTACCCGGCTTTGAGCATTGTCGAGAGCATCAAGAAAGCAGCCGAGAAGCTGACCGGGATCGCAAGACCGGCCACGTCCAGGCTCGCGGATCTGGTTAGGCAGAGGAAAGCCAATGCCTTCCGCTTCAAGGACGACGGCCTTGTTCCGAACCATCCGTCGTGGCCGCTGATCGTTTACCGCGGCGCCGTGACGTTGCCGGACGATCTCGATCCGGCAGCCGTCTTCGAGGAGCTATTCAAGGCGAATGGCTGGAGCGACAGCTGGCGCAACGGCATCTACGACTATGTCCACTACCACTCGCGCATCCATGAGGTGCTGGGCATTGCGCGCGGCACGGCCAAGGTGCGCTTCGGCGGCGACAAGGGCCGCGCGCTCACGGTCAAGGCCGGCGACGTCGCGGTCCTGCCGGCCGGCACCGGTCACCAGCGGCTCTCGGCTTCCGCCGATTTCCTCGTCGTCGGCGCCTATCCGCCCTCCGGCACCTATGACGAATGCACCAAGCCCGAGCAGCACGCGGAAGCGCTACGCATGATCCCGAAGGTGAGCCGGCCGCGCAAGGACCCGGTCTATGGCCGCGACGGACCATTGCTGAAGGCGTGGGGCGAACGCTGAATGCAAGCATCTCGCCATCAAGCGAGGCCATCCCCACCTGCGCCTTCAACAAGAAACAGCGGCCGCCGATTTGCAGGCGTAGCGGCGCGCTTTCGCCTACGGATATTGCGTCTTCGTCGGCGCGTAGGTTGCCGGATCGAAATCCAGCTCCTTGGGCAACGGCTGGCTGGAGCATTGCAGGTGCACCTGGCGGGCAAGAAGCCGTCGCTGTTGCTGCTCATGCTCCTTCACCGCCGCCACCATCCCCATGCTGTACGGGCCGAGCAGCACGCCAAAACCCCAGCCGGGATGCTCCTTTTCGCGCACGTCGTAGTCCGAGGCCGCAATGCGGGCCTGCTGGCATTCCGGCGAGGCCCATTTCGTGTCCTGCTGCGACAGCTTCGCTCCGTAGTCGACCGGAGAGGTCACGCATCCAGCCAGCGCCGCGCTGAGCGCGAGGATCATTGCGATTCGCATCCGCAAGCCTTTCCTAATGTGCGGGCGAGAAAACACACACGGAGGCTTCGGGCAAGCATCCGTCGACGGGAACCAAAATCGCTTTCGAGCTGCAACCGGCCTGCGGGACGCGCGTTGTCGAAGCAGCTTACCTCATGGAGCCCACACCAATGCCCGCCAAGCGTTTCTCTCAGCCCGTCGCAATCTTCGTCGGGCTCGGCTTTCCGCGCGAGATAAACACCGTCTTCGAGGCCTATCAGTTTCTCGACGAATGGACGGGCAGCCGCAGCCCGACCTACGCAACGACCCTCGCGCTGTGCCGGGCGGCGGTCGCGGGTGAACAGGATGCCGAAGCCGCACGCGTCGCCTTCGAAGCGTTCGCGAGGTCGCGCGGCATTCTCGCTGCCGAAGCAATGGAACTGGCCGCGGCGCGTGCCGCGCAGGAATGGATGGCGGCGTGATCGATCGCTATCGATCTGTCAAAACTTCCGGCTGACATAAGGCGATCCGCCGAGGCCGAACCGCCACTGCGCCTGCACGCCCTTCGTGATACCGATCCTGCGTCCGCTCAGGATAGCGGCCGCGTTGGTTTCCGAGGCGGCAAACTCGAAGGGCGGCGCGATGAGCGACAGGCCGTTATGCGAGCCGTCGACGCCCATCGCCTGGCAGAGCTTGCCCGGGCCGGAGCAGAGCAGCCTGTCATCGTCGGTTCCCCGCCTGTCGCGCATGGCGGCGATGCCGGACTGCGGCTGGATCGCGCGGATCAGCACCGCGCTGCCCGGCAGGCACACCGCATTCAGGCACCAATGCAAGCCGTAGGAGCGATAGACATAGGCCGTGCCGGGGGCGCCATACATCGGCGCGTTGCGCGGCGTGCGGCCGCGATAGCTGTGCGAGGCCGGATCGTCGGGGCGATAGGCCTCGGTCTCGACAATGATGCCGCCGACGCCGGCGAGGCCGAGCCGCGCGCCGATCAAGGCGCGCGCCACCGTGACGGCTTCGCGCGCGAAGAAATTGTGGTGCTGGTCGGCGTGAGTGCTAGGCGGCATGGCGGTCAACGCTCGTCAGATAGGCCATAATCATCCTGCGGCACTGATCCATCGCGCGTTCGTCGGCGACGCTGACGGGGTGCCGTTCGATGGCGCGGTGGACCACGTTCTCCAGGAGTGTCTCGATGAGCGCTGCCGCATCGCCCAGATCGAGGTCGGGCGCGATCTCGCGCCGGTGCCGCGCCAGCTGGTTTTTGATGATCCGGTCGCCGACCTCGCGGACCTTTTCCGCGCGATAGCGCCGCGCCAGCGAAGAACCCCAAGCGGGTTCCGCGCGGCTATTGCCTGCGCTGCCGTGCCGGGATTCAAATCCTCGGACCTGCCGAACGATCGACGGCCCTGCTCGCGACGGCAAACACAATCCGCGCCAAGGCAATCCCAATGAGCCCGGCCGCCGCTTTCACGAGCGCATCCTGGAGCCGGGCATGCCGGCCGGGATCGACCGCCTGCAGCAATTCCAATAGGCCGGCCGCGGCGCAGACAAACAGCATTGCGTGCATCAGGCGGGCGCGGAATCCGAAGGCCAAGGCAAGGCCGAACAGGGCATAGGCCAGTGCGCGTTCCATGTTCGCCTCACCGAGATGCGGGCGCATTTGGACGGGTGAGAGGGTGGCAAACGTGATGGCCGCCAGCAGCACGAGCGCGGTAAGACGGGAGATCGAGGTCATTCCCCGCTCATACAAGCGGCAAGCCGGCATAACAATACAGGGCGCTACGCGGCACACGCAAACCGCCGGCGAAAGCTGTCCGGCCGGCCCTGCGCACCGTCTCAGTCCAGCGTTTCATGGAAAAGGTGAACTGCCCTGTCTCTCTGTTCCGACGCAATTCCGGCCGGAGAATGCGCCTCCTTTCCAGGCCGCTCACCCCAGCAGACTGCGCGCCGCGCGCATGAAGATCTTCGAACCGATCGGGATCAGGTCGTCCGGGAAATCGTAGTCGGGATTGTGCAGCGCCGGGTAGCGCTCGCCGGCTCCGAGGAAGAACATCGCCGACTTGGCGCTGTGGCCGAAGATGCCGAAATCCTCCGAGGCGCGCATCGGCAAGGCTTCCTCGCCGCGCGACACGCCTTCCTCGTCCAGCGCGCGCTCGAGATGCTCCACCGCGTCCGGCGCGTTGACGCTGGCCACGAAAATCTCGTGGTAGTTGTGGCGGACGGAAAGGCCGTGTTGGGCGGCGATTCTTGCCGCCAGCGCCTCCGCCGCTGCAACCAACTCCGCCATGCGCTCGTCGCGGCGGGTGCGCAGCGTCGCCCACACCTCGGCATAGCCGGGCGCGATGCCGAACACCGCTTCGCCCATCGAGCAATGGGTGACGGTGACCATGGCGAAATCGTCGACGGCGAAGGTGCCGCGCCCGAGCGTCGGCAGCTGCGGCATCAACTCACTGACCGCCAGCATCGGCGAGCTGCCGGTTTCGGGCATGGAGGAATGCGCGGTCTTGCCTTCGAGCACGATCCGCATGCCGCGCGAGGCGCAATTCACCACGCCGGGTTTGAGCCTCACTTCGCCGAACGGCACGCCCGGCAGATTGTGCAGCGAGAAGGCGAAGTCAGGCTGGATCTCGGAAAAGCGCGGATCGGCAACGACGCCGGCCGCGCCATTGCCGGTCTCTTCCGCCGGCTGGAACATCAGCACCACGCGGCCGCGCGCCGGCCTCTGGCGCCCGAACTGGCGGCCGAGCGCAGCCAGGATCGCTGTGTGCCCGTCATGGCCGCACATATGCGACTTGCCCGGCACCTGCGAGGCATGCGCGACGCCCGAAAGCTCATGGATCGGCAACGCGTCGAGCTCGGAGCGAAACAGCACCGTCGGCCCGGCTTGCCCGCTGTCATAGACCGCCGCCACGCCATGGCCGCCGAGCCCGGTCAGCACCTTGTCCGGCCCGGTATCGGCGAGGAAGTCGACGACCTCCTTCGCCGTATTCTCCTCTTCGTTGGAGATTTCCGGCTGCCGATGCAGCTTGCGCCGCCATTCCGTCAGCTCGACCAGGTCTCGGTTGGTCAGGGTCACGTTCGTCTCCGCGTGGTTTGCAGCTCACACAAACACAATAGGGTTCTGCTCGCGCGGTGCCATGCCGATCAATTCAAATAGTCCATGGGTGAATTCGCTGACGCAGCTTGACACATCCAGCGACTATCCCAACGATTTCCGTTGCCAAAGCTCAAAGCGCTACTAGTCGCGGCGCGCTTGGTCGTGGGGCGTCGAAATGAGCGGTGCGGGCGAAAACCTCGATCTACAGGAAATCAACGCCATTCGTGCCTTGCTGGCGTCGAAGCCGCGGCCGGTGGGCTGGGATGAACGCCGGGCGCGGCTCGACGAGGTCGGCTCGTGCTGGCCGGTCGCGGGCGATATCCGATGCGCGGCGGTGGTCTTCGACGGCCTCGCCGCGGAGTGGTCCCTGGCGCCCGGGTCCGGCACGGACAAGGTGCTGCTCTTCTTCCATGGTGGCGGTTACTGCTCCGGCTCGATCAAAAGCCATCGTCGAATGGTGACAGAGGCCGGCCGGGCAATGAGAATGCGCACGCTTGCGGTCGGCCATCGGCGCGCGCCGGAACATCCCTTTCCCGCGCAGCACGAAGACGCGCTCGCGGCGTGGCGCTTCCTCGCCGAGCAAGGGATCGCGCCGGATCGCATCGTTGTCGGCGGAGACAGTGCCGGCGGCAATCTCAGCCTGTCACTGGTCGGCCGGTTGCGCGCGGCGGGCGAGCGGTTGCCGGGCTGCCTTTGGCTGGTCTCGCCCTGGACGGATCTTTCGATGTCCGGCACGACATTGTCAGCCAAGGACGCGATCGACCCCATCATCCACCGGGCCTATCTGGAGGAATTGGCGGGCGCCTATGTTCCGCATGATGTGGACCGGCGCGATCCGCTGATCTCGCCCTTGTTTGCCGATCTGAGCGGATTTCCTCCAATGCTGATCCAGGTCGGTTCCGCCGAGACGCTGCTGTCGGACGCGACGCGGCTCGCCGAGGCCGTCGGCATGGCGGACGTCGAGGCACGCCTCGAAATCTGGCCGCATATGATCCATGCGTGGCCGGTCTGGAATGCGCAATTGAGCGCCGGGCGGCGCGCGCTTCTGAGCGCGGGCAGCTTTGCCCGCGAATTTGTGTAACCACCGGCGGCCAGGCAGGATTGGCATGTTCCCGACCTGACCGCTTTGATGCCGCGCCTGGCAGCTCGATGTCCCGCCCACTCGCGCCCTGCATTTCGACCATTCAGGTAGAGCTTTGGTTCGCGTGTGAGTTCGCCGAGCCCGGCTCGTCGACGCGAAGTTGTCGGCCGCGAGCCGCTAAGCCTTGAAGCTGAACAACCGGAAAAGGTTCGAAGGACTCCTGTAGTACTCACGCACCTCGCGGAAGCCGGCCCGCCGGCCAAGATTCCGCCAGGAAGACGCAGTCTCAGGGTAATCCATGCTATGCACGTGGGTGGCGAGCAGCAGCCATTCGAGGCTGCTGAGCGCCGAAAAATCTTTGCGCTGCCGTTCCCATCGTCTCATCCAGCCGGCCCGGCTCTCCCACATTTTGCATGTGTTCTCGTAGACCAGAAGTGTCCCGGATGGGCCGACAAGGCGCCGCAGCTGGTGCATGACCTCGAGTTTTTTGTCGAAGCGTAAATGGTGCAAGGACAGGCCGATCCAGGCGAAGTCGACAGGCTCCTCCGAGGCGGTCAGCCACTCTACGAATTCCCCGCGCCGCAGTTCGGCGGCGCATGACAGACCGGCGACATTGGCGGTTGCCTCATCGAGCGCTGTCCGCGACAGGTCGATGCCGACATAGCGACCGACGGGCAAGCCCTCCAAGGCAGCCGCACTGAACGAGGCGTCTCCGCATGCAAGGTCCAGGAAAGAGAAGCCAGGGCGTTGGTTTTGCAGCAACTGGCGAAGCACCGCATAAGCTTCACGGTGAAACAGGTAGTTGTTGTCCAGAACCTTGCGATAGATGCCCCACATTTCTTGGAACAGGGCAGAGGGGGGCACGGCAACTTCGATCTTGGTGGCGGCGGTCATGGGATCGCTCCTCTCGGTCAGGAGCAATCAAGGTGAAATGCGGGCCGCTAAATGTAGCGAACCGAGGTGCTAAAACTTCCGAAAACTTCCAAAAAACGCCTCATTGCATTAGCGTGAGCTGATGGAGGAGCGGCGCTACAGTTTTGGTCCTTTCTTGCTCGATGCGGGAGCGGGAATGCTTTACCGACGCGGAGTGCCGATTTCGGTAGGCTACCGGGCCATGCTGCTTCTGGAGCGCCTGCTGCGCTCGGCCGGAGTCGTGGTCGGTAAGGACGAACTGCTCGATGCAGCCTGGAACGGACTGGCGGTCGAGGAGGGCAACCTGTCGGTGCAGATCGCCGCCTTGCGCAAGGTCCTGGGCGAGGGACCCGACGCCTCGCATTCGATCCTGTCGGTCGCGCGCGTGGGCTACCGGCTGACCGGCGAGGTGCGGCTTGACGCAAGCGATACGCGAAACGGTGCAGCCGAATCGGACGAAGGGCCGTCCATCGCGGTGACCCGTTTTCGCCTGATCGGCGACGATCCCGAAAAGTCCTACTTTGCCGACGGCCTGTCGGAGGACATCATCACCGGCCTGTCGCGGTTGCGAGGTCTGCATGTGCGTGACCGGAGTTCTTCCTTTGCCTATGACCCGCAGCACATCGAGCTCGATCGCCTGCGCCGCGAGTTGAAAGTCCGCTACGTCCTGCAGGGCAGCGTGCGCCAGTCCGGGCAGGCCCTGAGGATCACGGCGACGCTGAGCGATGCCAGCGCGGGTACGCAGGTGTGGGCGGAACGCTTCGATGTCGAGAGCGGCGATTTCCTGGCGTTGCAAGACCAGATCACCCACAAGGTTATGGCTTCGATCGAGCCCCAGCTTTACGAAGCCGAGCGTCTGCGCCTGCATAGCCGTCCCGCCGAGAGGCTCGACGCCTGGGGCTTTGTGATGAAGGCCATGCCCCATGTCTGGACGTGGGGATCCGAGAAAGACCTCGACATGGCCGAGGGTCTGCTCGTCAAGGCGCTTGAGATCGATCCCGATTATGCCCGCGCCAACAGCCTTCTTGCCTGGACGACCGGCGCGCGGGCAGCGCTTGGCCTGACGCCGAAACCCCGTGAGCTGTTGGCCTCCGCTTTGACGAGGGCACAAGCGGCGGTCGTGCGCGATCAGGACGATCCCTGGGCGCATCTTTCGGCCGGCTATGTTCACATGGTGTCGCGAAATTTTCGCTCGGCGGTAGACGAATTGCTGGAGGCGATCGAACGCAATCCTGGGCTCTCGCTCGCGCACTGCATTCTGGGTTCCACCTATGGCTATGGCGACATGGCGGAGGATGGCTTGCATCACCTGGCGATTGCCGCGCGGCTCAGCCCGCGGGATTTCATTCAGGCGGCGATCTTTTCCACCATGGGTATCTGCCACTTCACCGCGGGACGGTTCGATGTGGCGGCCGATCTGGAGCGCCGGGCCGTTCAGCTTCGGCCGGCTTTCGGCACCGCTTGGCGGACTTATGCGGCGACGGCTGCCCTTGCCGGCGATGTCGCCACCGCCGCCGCGGCGTTGAAGGAGGCCCTGCGGCTACAGCCGAACCTCTCGGTGGCCTGGGTCGACGAGCACCACCCCATCGTCAGGCCCGAAAAGCGCGCTCTCTACATCAGCGGACTTCGCATGGCGGGGTTGGCCTAGCTTTGGCTTCAATTGGGTCTTGGTGGTCACGTCGCAGGCCCCGCCTGGCCGATTGCGCACTGCGCCAACAAAGCCATACGATCGAACCATGCCGCACTATCCAGACGCAATGCCCCTGTCGAAGACCCTGTTCGAACGTGCCAGGAAGGTGATGCCGGGCGGGAACACGCGCACCACGGTCTTTGTCGATCCGTTTCCGATCTATGCCTCGCGAGGCGAGGGGTGCAGGGTCTGGGATGTGGACGGCAACGTCTATTACGACTGCATCAACAATTTCACCTCGATGATCCATGGCTACACGCAACCGGATGTGGCCGGCGCGGTGATCGACCAGCTGCCGTTCGGCACGGCCTTCGGTGCGCCGACGGTCAGCGAGATCGAGCTTGCCGAGCTGCTGGTCGAGCGCTTGCCCTCGGTCGACCGGATCCGCTTCGCCAACTCCGGGACCGAGGGGGTGATGATGGCCATCAAGGCCGCGCGCGCCTTCACCGGACGGCCCAAAATCGTCAAGATCGAGGGCGCCTATCACGGCTCCTACGACTTCGCCGAAGTCAGCCTTGACAGTACTCCCGCCAATTGGGGAGACATGCCGAATTCCACGCCCTATACGAGGGGCACGCCGCGCGGGGTGCTGGACGATGTGATCGCCGTGCCGTTCAACGACAGCGAAGCGCTGCGCGCGGTCTTCGCCGCTGAGCGCGATACCATTGCCGGCGTGCTGATCGATCCCATGCCGAACCGCGCCGGCCTCATTCCGGCGCGGCAGGATTACCTGCACGCCATGGTCGAGATCGCCCATGCGGCGGGTGCCCTGGTCATCTTCGACGAGGTGATTTCCTTCCGCCTCGGCTATTCGGGCGCGCAGGGGCTGTGGGGCATCGAGCCCGACCTGACGGCGCTGGGCAAGATCATCGGCGGAGGCTTTCCCGTGGGTGCCGTCGGCGGCCGGGCCGACATCATGGCGGTGTTCGATCCGACCCAGGGCAAGCCCGCTTTGCCGCATGGCGGCACCTTCACCGCCAATCCGGTGACGATGCGCGCCGGGCTGGCCGCGATGCGGGCGCTGACCAGGGAAAGCTTTGCCCACCTCGATCGCCTCGGCGCTTTGTTGCGCGACGGCATCGCCGCCTCATTGGGCAAGCATGGTCTTGCCGGCCAATGCGTCGGCCTGGGCTCGCTCTTCAAGGTCCATTTCACGTCGCATCCCGTCACGGATTACCGCTCCGTCTATCCCGGCCAGGCCGAACGCAGGAAGCTCGATGCCTTCCACAAGGGCTTGCTTGGCCGCGGCGTCTTGTCGGCCAGCTATGGCCTGTTCGCGCTGTCGACACCGATGACCGAGGCAGACGCCCGCGCCATTCTGCAGGCGATCGACGAGACCCTGGGCGAGATCGCTCGCCAGTCCTGAGACAGGCCGACAGGAGGATCACGGATGACAGCTTCTCCTCATGTGGTGGTGATTGGCGCCGGCACGTTGGGTTTGTGCTCGGCCCTCCACCTTGTCGAACAGGGCGCGCGCGTAACCGTGCTCGAAGGCCAGTCGATCGCCTCCGGATCGAGCGGCAGGTCGGTTGGCGTGGTCGGATCGCAATTTACCGATCCGTTTGAGATCATGCTTCGCGTTCATGCGCTGCGCCGCTTCCGCCAATGGGAGAGCCAGGGGCTTGGCTTCAACCATATCGGCTATCTGCGGCTGGCGCGCACGCAGAAGCAGATGGAACTGTTTGCAAAGTCGGTGGAAATTCAGGAAGAGGCCGGCCTGCGCTCCCGACTCTATCGTGCGAACGAACTCACGGAACTCGTGCCGCATATCAACCCGGGTGGGCTGGAGGGTGGGCTGTTCGGGCCCGACAATGGCTTCCTCGACCCTCACGAGATGTGCACTTTCCTGGCGCATTCGGTCCGCACCCAGGGCGGCGAAATCCGCCAGTATCGCAAGCTGCTGGGGGTAAGGCGGCGAGCGCGCGGCTACACGCTGGAGACCAGCGGCGATCCGATCGATTGCGATGTCGTGGTCAATGCGGCAGGAGCCTGGGCGCCGCAGGTGGCCGAACTCTTCGGCCAGCGCCTGCACATTTGGCCCGAGCGTCACGAGGCGGTCGTCATCCATCTCGACGAGCCGCTCGGCTACACGATGCCGATGGTCATGGATCTGGTAAACGGCGAAGGCAGCGGCCTCAATTTCCGCCATGAGAAAAGCACCGAACTGATCGCCGAGATTCACAAGGTCGACTCGCTCGCGCCGGAGGATCCCGACAATTATAACGACCAGTGCGAGGAACGATCTAAGGTCAGACTGGCGGAGCTTCTCCTTGAGCGGCTGCCCGATCTGCCGGGCGCGCGGCTTGGCCGGGGTTGGGCCGGCCTTTACCCCGTGACCGCCGACCATCGCCCCTTCGTCGGCCCGATCGATGCTTCCGAGCCGACATTGGTGACCGCCGCCGGCGCCGGCGGCTACGGCATCCAGCTGGCCCCGGTGATCGGGCAGATCGCGGCCGACTGGGTTCTTCACGGCGCCCCGGTTTCCGCGCCCGGCACCGAGAGCCTGCTGCCGTCGGCAGCGCGAAACATTGCTCTTAGGTGATTGAGCGATGGAGCTTGGCGGGATGTCGAAGTCCGTGTCACGCGCCTAGGAGCGCGCCGGCATTCTGCAGGCTCGAAACACTTCTTGGGCCGTCGGCGCTTCGCGCGGAACCATCGGATCGAGAGCAGGTTGGTTGTGCATCTCAGTTTGAGAGACAGTCACAGCTCAAGGGAGAACCCGATGAAACTTCCGTACAGAACCACAGCCGCCGCTGCTGCCTTGCTATTCATGACCTTCCCGGTCCTTGCCCAGACAAGTGCTACGCCGGAGCCCACGCCCATTCCGCAGAAGCCCGGACCGACCGCGACACCGGAAGCCAACGCCCAACCCGCAGGTCCGACGCGCGAGGTGATCCGCCAGATGATCGACGACGCGCTCCAGGAGAAGCTGCAGGAAGATCGTTCGGCTGAACAGGGACCCCGGCATGGCGGACGTTGGCACCGCGAAGACAGACAAGCGCGGCGCGACGGCGACAGAATGGCTGGCAGGCCTGATCGGATGGGACCGCGCATGATGCACCGCGCCCGTATGCAGGTCATGTTCGCGATAGTGGATGCCGACGGCGACGGCGCACTGTCGCAGGGCGAAGTTCAGGATATCGTCGGCAGGATCTTCAACGCCGCCGACGAGGATGGCGACGGCAGCCTCGACCTGGACGAGCTGCAGTCGTTCATGCATGGCTCCGGTGGCGGGCGCATGCGGTAGCGGCGCCGAAGCACATCCAGCCAGAGCGATGCATCTTGGCAGCCGCTGTCCATGGAAGCGCATATATGTGACGGCCCGGGATTGAGATATATTGCCGCCATCCTTGGGCGCTGACGTTCTTTGAACGGGGGCATGACATGCAGGCGGTGCCGATAGCTCATCCGGCGGAACAGTCCGCCGCCGCCTCGATACCTTCGCTCTCCGGCTATCCGGCCGCGGTGCTGTGCTGGCTGCTGTCGGCCGGCGTCTATATCGCGGCCAAATGGGTGGCGCCGGAAATGCCGCCCTGGGGACTCTGCTTCTGGCGGCTTGCGCTCGCCTGCGCCATCCTGCTGCCGATCGTGCATCGTCATCACGGCGCGATGATCGCGCTTGTCAAATCCCGGCCGCTGGAGATCGCCGCCGTCGGAGCGATCGGCCTGACGCTCTGCCAGGGCATGATCTACCGCGGCCTCGCCGACACCGACGCGACCACGGCCGGCATCATCATGGCGCTGTCTCCGGTCATGACGATGGTGCTCGCGCGTTTCGTGCTCGGCGAGCCGCTCGGGCTTTGGCAGGCGCTCGGCGCGGTGGTTGCGCTCGCCGGCATGCTGGTGATCGTCGCGCATGGCGACCTGGCGGCGCTGCTTCAGCTACAGTTCAACCTGGGCGAATTGTGGATCGTCGGCAGCGCGTTCTGCTGGGCGCTCTACACCGTGCTGGTGCGCCGGTCCAAATTCGGCATCGAGCTGTTGCCGCTGGTGGTGCTCCTGCTCGGCGCCGGCGCGCTCGTCGCCCTGCCTTTCCATCTGTGGGAACTGGTCAACGACGAACGCTCCGCCTTGAACGCCCATGGCTGGCTCGCGCTCGCCTATCTGGCGGGCCCGGGCGGCGCCCTGATGTACTATCTCTACAATCGCAGCGTGGCGACGCTCGGCGCCAGCCGGGCGAGCATGCTCCTCTATCTGCAGACGATGTTCGTCGCCATCCTCGCCTATCTGCTGCTCGGCGAGAGCCTGCATGACTACGATCTCATCGGCGCCGCCTTCATCGTCGCCGGCATCGTGCTTGCCACGATGTTGAAGCCGCATGCGGCTCGCGTCGCGTAGCCCGGTGATGGCAAGTGCAAGGAGAGTTTACCGCATCGGCGCGGTCGATCGCCCATGCCCGATGTCCTTCGGGGTTCGAATGACACGGTCTGTCGACACCCTGACACGGGAGCGGCCCGGAGCCCTTGTGGGTTTGGTGGCGAAAGGCAAGGGCCACCGGGCCTAACCGGCGGGGACCTAGTACGGGGACTTCGCTAAGAGGGCACCGGCTGATAGAAATATGCGCTAATGCTAATACAATTGAAACGCATCCCTAAGGACGATGGCCAGACTGGCCAGCTTAGGTAAATATCGGCCGTGCGCTTCGCATGCTCGGCCATTCGGACGACCGAGGCCACGACAAGGCAGCGAAGCAAGCGCCTACCTGATCTGGAATCCGTGGGCCAACGGATCGCGGTCGTCCACAAAGATCGTATTGTGGCCAATAATTTGCGCCCATCCGCCGACGCTTGGCCGAATGCCTTTGAAAGGGCCAACGTCAACCTCCGCCTCGACACGGCCCTCGAAGACAGTGCCGATCAGGCTTTCCTGGCGGAAGCTGTCGCCAACTTTCAGGCGGCCCTTGCCGCGAAGTTGCGCCATGCGCGCCGACGTTCCCGTGCCGCCCGGCGAACGGTCGATCGCCTTGTCGCCGTAGAAGACCGCACCGCGGCCGTCGGCATCGCTGCCCAAGGGTTTGTCGCACCAGATGGCGTGGTGGACGCCGCTTATTCTCTCGTCCTCGGGGTGGGCCGGATTGCAGACAATCGCCAACGCGTCGCGCAGACGCCGGCTGAGGTCGACGATGTCGCTGGCCGACATGCCCTCCAGACCCCGCCAGTTTTCCTGCGGCTCGACCACCGCGTAGAAATTGCCACCATAGGCGATGTCGACCACGAGCCGGCCGAGCCCTGGAACATGGACGCCGACATCGGCCGCATGCAGATAACTGGCGACATTGAACATCCGCACGGAGTCCACGAATTCGCCCGGCTTCTCGTACTGGATGTCCACTCTTCCCGCCGGCGTCTCGATCGACAGCCTGCCCGGGATGCGCGGCGTAACGAGCCCTTCTTCCAGCGCCGCCGTAACCAGGCCGATCGTGCCGGCGCCGCACATCGGCAGGCAGCCGCTGACCTCGATGAAGATGACGGCGAAATCGCAGTCCTCGCGGCAGGCGGGATAGATGATGGCGCCCGACATGATGTCGTGGCCGCGCGGTTCGAACATCAGCGCCCGCCGGATCCAGTCATGCTCGCGCACGAAGAGCTCGCGTCGCTCGGCGATCGGGGCGTGCGGCAGCAAAGGTCCGCCGCCGGCGACCAGCCGAACCGGGTTGCCGCAGGTGTGGGCGTCGATGCAGAAGAAGCTGCGGCGCATTGATCTCTCCGTTCAGGCAGGCTTGGCCGCACCGGGTGCCCGGCTGCGCTCCAGCGCGCCCCTCGACAGCCGGTCGAGGAAGATGGCGATCGCCACGATCGACAGGCCGGCCCGCAGGCCGAGCCCCATCTCCATGCGGGTCAATCCCCGCGTCACCTCCGCGCCGAGGCCGCCCGCTCCGACGAGGCCGGCCAGCACGACCATAGCCAGTGAGAGCAGAATGCACTGGTTGAGGCCGACCAGCAGGGTCGGCTTGGCGGAGGGGATTTCTATCTTGAACAGGATCGATCGCGGCGAAGCCCCGGTGGCCTGGCCAAGCTCCAGAAGATCCTTCGGCACCTGGTTGAAGGCGAGCGTCGTGAGGCGCAGCATCGGCGGTATGCCGTAGACGATCGTCGCGATGATCGCCGGTACGCGGCCGAGGCTGAAGATCATGACGGCTGGGATGAGATAGACCCAAGGCGGTACCGTCTGCATGATGTCCAGCACCGGCCGGATCGCGGCCTCGAAATTCTTGGAGCGCGATGCCAGGATGCCGAGCGGGAACGCGATCGACACCGAGATGATCACCGCCACCGTCACCAGCGCCAGCGTCTGCATCGACGCGGCCCAGAAGCCGGCCAGCAGGCAGAATAGAAGCGCAACGGCCGTCACGACGGCAACCCTGGTGCCGACGAGAAAGAAGGCCAGAGCAACGGCCAAGACGATCGTCACATAGGCGGGCGGGTAGAGCAGGGCGACTTCGATGCCGCTGAGCACCGCCTCGATCAGTTTGGCCACGGCGTCGAAAAACGGATGGAAGTTGGTGTTCAGCCAATCCACCGCGGGGGCAAGATAACCCCCCGGCGAAAAGCGGAGCAGATCGAAATTCATCTTGCGCCTCCCTTGGCGCGGCTGGCCGCGCTTTGCGTGAGCCTGTCGAGCACCATGGTCAGTATGACGATGGCGATGGCGGCGTTGATAGAGGTTGCAATGTCGAGCGTGCGCACGGCCGAATAGATCGTCTCGCCGAGACCGCCCGAACCGACGATGCCGGCGATGACGACCATGCCGAAGGCCATCATCAGGCTCTGGTTGATCCCCGCCATGACGCTCGGGATGGCGAAGGGGAGCCTGATCTTGACGAACATCTGCCAAGGGGTCAGGCCGGTCGCGTGTCCCAGCTCCACGAATTCGCGCGGCGTCATTCGGATGCCCAGCGCAGTGAGCCGGATGGCAGGAGGCATCGCGACGATGAAAGTGGCGACGAGCGCGGTCGCCGGTCCGTAACCCAGCAGCGCGATCGCCGGAAGAAGATAGATGTAGGGTGGCAGCGTCTGGATCAGGTCGAGTATCGGCTCGAGGAAACGGTCGAACGCCCTGCCGAAACCCGCCACGATGCCGATCGGAATGCCGAAGAGCAGCGCCAATATGGTGGCGGTAATCACCAGGGCGAGCGTGCTCATGGTCTCGGCCCAGAGCCCCATGACCGCGCAGAAGACCAGGGCAAGCCCGGCGAGAACGCCGGCGAGGGCATTGATCAGTCGCCACGCGAGCAGCGCCGCGACCATCGCGATCAGGTAGAACGGTGCGAGCTGCAGCAGCCAGAGGACGCCGTCATAGGTTCCTTCAAGCCCGGCCCTCAGCGTTTCGAACAGCCAGTCGCCATTGTCGCTGATCCAGCCGAGAGCGGTATCGGTCCCGCTGTCGAACGCGTCCGTGATAGTCGAGATGTCCATGACGCTCCTCCCGAGCTATGCCGCTGCGAGTTCTCCCGCGGGCTTGCCGGCGACGCCGCGCAGCAGGCCGCGGATGGTGACGACGCCGACGACCGCTCCGTTCTCGACGACCGCCACCGCGTCGCGATCGGACTGCGTGGTGAGGTCGATGAGGGCGCCGATGTCGGCCTCCGGTGACGTACGGGGCAGGGCGTTCACGTCGCTATGCGGTTGCGCACTCTTGTATTCGCCCACTGGCGTCATCACGGAGTGCGCCTTGACCAGGTGAATCCTGGAAATGCCCGCCACGAAATCGGAGACGTAATCGTCTGCGGGTTTTGTCACGATGTCTTCAGCCGTCCCGACCTGGACGATGACGCCGTCCTTCATGATAGCAATACGGTCGCCGATGCGGATGGCTTCCTCGAGATCATGCGTGATGAAGACCGCCGACTTGCCGAGCGACTTCGTCAGTTGCCGGAACTCGTCCTGCAACTGACGGCGGATGAGCGGGTCGAGCGCGCTGAAAGGCTCGTCCATGAGGATGATTTCCGGGTCTGCCGCCAAGGCTCGGGCGAGGCCCACGCGCTGCTGCATGCCGCCGGAAAGCTCCGAGGGATAGCGCGATGTCCAATCGGCGAGCCCGACCTTTCCGAGGGCAGCACGGGCGATCTTGTTGCGTTCTTCCTTGGCGACGCCGCGCACCTCGAGGCCGAAGCCGGCGTTTTCCAGTACCGTGCGGTGCGGCAGGAGTGCCACGCTTTGGAACACCATGCCGATATTGCGGGCGCGCATGTCGCGCAGCTCGGAGGCATTGAGTTTGGCGATCTCCTTTCCCTTGACCGTGATCTTGCCGAGGCTCGGCTCGATCAGGCGATTAAGCAGACGGATCAGCGTCGACTTGCCGCTTCCCGAGAGGCCCATGATGCAGAAGATCTCGCCGCGGCGGACCTGGAGGCTAGCGTCGGCAACACCGACCACGCAGTTGAACTCCTGCAGCACCTGCTTTTTGGAGAGCCCGCGCTCGGAGATCGCCTTGACCGCGGCCGAGGCGCGGCTCCCGAACACCTTCCACACGGATTTGCAGTCGACCAACACTTCGTTGGGGGCATTCACGGTCATGTTCATTGCCTTCCCCATGGGCCACCAAATGGCTATCGTGTTTGGAGGCGGGCAGCCGGTTCGGCGGCCCGCCGTTGGTGTGATTACTCGCCCTTGATGTTTTCCCAGCGCTTCAGGAGATCGGCGTGAGCGTCGGTCCAGGCCTTGACGGCTTCATCCATCTTCTTGCCGTCGCTGACCGCGCCGTTGATGGCGGTAATATCAGCGAGCGGCACATAGACCGAGGCGATGACCTCGCGGGCATGCGGATGGTCGGCCGAGAAGCCCTTCTTGGCAATCCAGTAGTAGCTCTGCGGCGGCGGGAAGATGCCCTTCGGATCCTTGAGGAATTTCACGGGATACTTCTGCATCATCCAGGACGGCTCCCAGATGGTGACGGCGATCCATTCCTTGCGGTCGACGGCCGACTTCAGCGCAGCGGTCATCGCGGCGGTGCTGCCTTCGACCAGCTGGAGCTTCAGGCCGTATTCCTTGACCGCATTGGCGGCGTCGCGCATCAGGCCCGAACCCGGCTCGATGCCGACGATCTTGCCGCCGAACTTGTCGGCGTTGTCGTTGAGCTGCTCGGTCGAATCGATGGTCACGTAGTTCGGCACGGCGATCGCCTGGTAGAGGCCGTGCGAAACCGGAGAGATCTTCTCGAGGCGCTTCTTGTTCTTGTCCCAGTAGTCCTGCGCGACATAGTCCGTCTGCGAGGCGAGCAGTTGAATGTCGCCCTTGGTCAATGCGGCGTAGGCGATGCCCCATTCGGAAAAATCGACCACCTTGACGGTGTAGCCGGCGTCCTCAAGCACCTTCTTGGTGATGCCTGTGATGGGGGTGAGATCCTCCCACGACATCGTGCCAACGGTGATTGTCTTTTCTTCCGCCTGAGCGGACAGCATGGTCATCCCGACCATCGCGGCAGCGCAGAGCGCTTTCCACAACGTCTTCATGTTTCCTCACTCCTAAGTTTCCGTTTCCATTCCCGTTCGAAGACTTCGCGGTCTGCTCGGTCTTCACATTGCGCGGCGAGAACTCATCCCTCGCGGCCAGCACGCAATTCCTGCAAACGGATCACCGTGTTGATGCCCATCCACGCGAACGGTTCGGGAGGAAGCCGCGCGGGTTGGGGTTGATCCGCATATTTGTCGAGCATGTTCGACCGGGTGCCGGTCGCGAGATCCGCGGCCATGATGCCCGCGAGCGTGCTTTTCACGGTCCCAAGGCCGTTCTCGCAGCACGCCGAATAAAGGCCGTCTTCGATCTCGCCGAAGGCGGGCACGTGGTTGCGGCTGAGGCAAAGCCGTCCGGCCCAGACATATTCGAACGGCACATCCTTGAGGTCCGGAAACCTGGCATCGAGTGACGTCCGCTGCTCGGCGGCGATGCCGGCCAGGCGCTTCTCGCTGACCCGCACGGGCCAGTCATAGGTGAACCGGGTCCGGATCACGATCCGCGAGAGCCCGTCGTTGGTTATCTTCCGGACCGTGGCGCCCATCGGATCGGCCGGCAGCAATGCCCACCGGTCCTTGCCCGTCGACTTCGCGGTGAATGGGGCGGTCATCGATGCATAGGTGAAGATGTGCATCAGGCGGCCGCGGAAGTAACCGAAATCGTCGATATGGCCGTTGACGCCGAGGATGACTTTCGGCGCGGTGACGCTTCCGGTGCGCGACACCGCCTTCCAGGCTCTTCCGGCCCGGGTGAGCTTGAGCACCGGCGAGTGCTCGAAGATGTCGACCTTCGGTGCGAGCCCCGCCGCGAGCCCCCGGATATAGTCGGCAGGCTGGATCATCACGGCGCCGGGCGTGTAGAGGCCGCCGAGATAGTAGGACGACCCGGTGATTTCCCGCATGTCGCTCGCGTCGAGGAAGCGATGCTCTTCGCCGATCGTCTTGAGCGAGCGGCCGTAATTGGCATTGAGTGTCATGCCGCGTTCGGTTGCCGCGGCATTGATCTTGCCCGAGGGATCGAAGGTGCGCGCGGACATTGCGTATTCCGCGGCCGCCTCGGCGGCGAAAGCGATCGCGAAGCGATTCTCGGCGATCTCCGCCTTTGTTTCGGCCTCACCGGCGACAGTATATTCGCCCGACGACAAATTGTGCGGGGTGTCGATCATATAGCCGGAATTCCGGCCGGCGGGACCTTTGGCGACCTCTCCGGCTTCCAGCAGGACGATCCTGTCGCCCGGCCGAAGCTTTGCGAGCCGCCGGGCGGCGGAGAGGCCGGCGAAGCCGCCGCCGATGATCAGCCAGTCGGCCTTGATGTCGCCGTCGAGCGTGCGGACGGGGAAGCAGCGTCTGCTGATCGCCTCCCAGCCAGAGATTCCGGATTCAGCCGGAAGCCGCTTGACGACGAGATCGCTCACCGGACGGTCTCATCGACCGAACGGTCGGAGACGTCGATCCAGACCGTCTTCAGTTCGCAGTAATTGTCATGCGCGAAGACCGACTTGTCGCGCCCGCCGAAGCCGGATTCCTTGTAGCCGCCGAACGGTGTCGTCGCGTCGCCTTCGCCGAAGCAGTTGACGGTGACGACGCCGGCGCGGATCTCGCGGGAGAGCTTGATCGCCTTGCGCAGGCTCCCCGTGTAGACGGACGCGGTCAGGCCGTAATTCGTGTCGTTGGCGAGCGCGATCGCCTCGCCCAGCGAGTTGAACGTCGTCACCGACAGGATCGGTCCGAAAATTTCCTCCTGGAAGAGGCGGCTCGCAGGCGTGACGCCGTCGACGACGGTCGGCTCGATATAGGCGCCCTTATGCATGGCGCCGCCATGAGCGACCGAGAGCTTCTCGGTCTTAACGTCGCCGAGGAAGGATTTCACCTTCTCGAAATGGGTCTTGCTGACCAGCGCGCCGATGCGGTTTTCAGGGTCGAGCGGATCGCCAGTCTTCCAATCGCGCATATAGGCGCCGATCCGCTCAAGCAGCTCGTCCTTGATCTTTGCGTCGACGATGAGCCGCGAGGTGGCCGAGCAGTTCTCGCCCATGTTCCAGAACGCGCCGTTGACCACCTGTTCGGCGACGAGATCGAGGTCTTCGGCGTCGTCGAGAACCACGGCCGGGTTCTTGCCGCCGCATTCCAGCACGACGCGCTTGAGGTTGGAGTCGGCCGCGTAGCGCAGGAAACGGCGGCCGGTCGGCGTCGATCCGGTGAAGGCCACCATGTCGACGCCCATATGCATGCCGATCGGTTCGCCGACCTCCTTGCCACCGCCCGGCACGACATTGAAGACGCCGGCCGGAATGCCGGCCTCATGGGCGAGCTCCGCGACACGCAGCGTGGTCAGCGTCGTCTCCTGGGCAGGCTTGACGATGACCGAGCACCCGGCCGCGAGCGCCGGGCCGATCTTCCAGGCCAGCATCAGCAGCGGAAAGTTCCACGGCAGGACGCAGCCGACGACGCCGACCGGTTCGCGCACGACCATGGTCAGCGCCTTCGAGCCAACGGGCGCGGTGTTGTCGTAGAGCTTGTCGATCAGCTCGGCATGCCAGCGGATGGTATGGATCGTGTCCGGCACATCGACGGTCTGGCATTCGCGGATCGGCTTGCCGCTGTCGAGGCTCTCCATGACCGCGAGTTCGTGGCGGTTGCGCTCCAGAAGCTTGGCGAATTTGAGCAGGACGGTCTTGCGCTCGCCAGGCGCGAGATGCTGCCAGCGGCCGTCGTCGAAGGCCTCCCTGGCCTTGGCCACAGCGAAGTCGACATCGCTGGCATCGCAGGCCGCGATGTCGGCAAGCACCTCGCCGGTCGCCGGATTGGTCGTCCTGAAGGTCTTGCCGGAATTCGCCGGACGGAAGGCTCCATCGATGAAGGCATTGGTCGGGAATTGAATCTCGGCGGCGAGCGCCTTGTATTCGGCGGCGGTCAAAGGCTCATGCATTGGTTTGCTCCCGACGTGATCTGGGCGACCGTCCGCTTCAGCGTGGCGACGACAGTCTGGAGGGATCGCTTTTCTTCCGAATTGAGAGGCCGCAGCGGAGCGCGCACGCCGCCTGCCTTCAGGCCGATCAACTCGCATCCATGCTTGATCGACTGGACGAACTTGCCGCATTCGAGAAAGTCCATCAGCGGCAGCATCGCGCTCATGATGGCGCGGCCCTTGTCGAAGTTCTTTTCGAGCACGCAGGCCTCGTAGAGCGCGACGTGCTCGCGCGGCAGGAAGTTCGAGCCGGCGCAGACCCAGCTCCTGGCGCCCCAGGCGAAGAATTCCAGCGCCTGGTCGTCCCAGCCGCAGGAAAGCGAGATGTGCGGGAACTTGCGGGCAAGCCGGTGCAAATTGCCCATTTCGCCGGAGCTTTCCTTGATGGCGACGACGTTGCGGGATTTGCCGACGCGGGAGAAATACTCCTCGCCCATCATCACGCCCATGCGGGCCGGATAGTTGTAGAGCATGATCGGGAGGTTGGCCGCGCGGTCGACGGTGAGCGCATGAACCGCATTCTCGCGCTCCGTCGGCAAGGCATATGGCGGCGACGAGACGAGGATCGCGTCGGCGCCGATCTCCTTCGCCCCCTTGGCGTATTCGACCGAATCTTCGGTCCTGGTAGCGCCTGTGCCGATGACCAGCGGAAGGCGGGTGCCGATCACCTGCTTTGCATAAGCACCGAGCTCGAAGCGCTCCTGGGCGCTTTGGGCATAATATTCGCCGGTCGAACCGCCGACGATGATGCCGTGCACCTTGGCTTCGATGAGCGACTCGAGAACGTCGGCGAAGGCCGCGTTATCGATCTGACCGTCCGGACCGATCGGCGTCACCGCCGGCGTGTAGATGCCCTCAAACTTCAAGACATTTCTCCATCGATGGAGTGGCCGTTTCGACCAATGCGTCATTCGGCAAAACGGAGGCCATCCGCGAATTCCCAAGCGGGGATTCGCAGCGCTCGAAATCGGTTGATCGCGTTTGATAACGCGCAAGATTGCACGTCAGCATCCGAGAGTCAACACATTGTATAATTTACGTACACATAAAAAATATGGCACGAGTACAATTCTGGGAGCGGGCCCGTCGCGCATTTGCGGACATGGAGCAGGTATTCGGTGGCGTCGCCGCAGATCTCCCAGCTCTCCAGCAGAACCGATTCGAAGTGAAGTGAATTCGCGGGTACCTGACCAGCGGCTCCAGTCAGGTGCGGCTGATATTGGCCATCTCGACCCGCGGACCTTTTTTGCTTCACGACCATGCCGAGGCGAAGCGTTCCGCCCTTCTTGCCTTCCTCGGCGATCGGCGGTGCAAAAGGTCTGGCTGGAACAGGCCTGACGGATCGGTGCCCCGAGGTGGCGGCCGCGGAATCTGCCTCTTAAGCGGGAGATTTCGCTGCCGGCACCGGGCCCGGCAGCAGGCGTTCTTCCTATCCCGGCCGCAATCGCTTTCCTAAGCGGCCGTCAATTATCGCCGACCAGCGCGTCCGCCTTCATTCCCTGCGGCGCGATGAACATTTCCATGTTCTCGCGCGACAGTTCCCAGTGCTCGAACACCAGGTCGACGACGGCGTCCTCCTCATGCGCGCCGATGGCCGAGATGAAGCCGTCATGATGTTCGACCGCCGTCTGCAGCCGCTTGCGCATGTCGTCATTGCGTGGGCGGAAGAAGGTATGGCCGATGCGGGCGTGGTCGATCAGCAACCTGCCGAGGCTGGGTTGAAGATAGGCGTTGGCGGACATCTCGCCGATGATCTCGTGAAACCTGTTGTTCTCGACCACCATGGAAAGCGCGTCGCCCGACTTGCTGGCGGCGCGGAAACGCTCCTGCGTGTCCTTCAGGTCTACCATCTGCGAAGGCTTGAAATTCTGCACGGCCAGCCGGCCGATGGCGGCGTAGACCATGGGGGCGACCAGGAAGAATTGCCGAAGGGTCGAATGGTTCATCGGTACGACCCTGGCGCCCCGGTTCGCGCGGATCTCGATGTAACCTTCGCCCTCCAGCCGCCGGAAGATTTCCCTGACCGGGGTCCGCGACAGGCCATAGCGCTCGCTCAGCGCCACCTCGTCCAGATCCTCGTCAGGATCGAGCTCCATTGTCAGGATGCGACGCTTCAGATCGTCATAGAGACTGCCCTTGCTTCCCTTCATGGCGCACCTTCGGAATCGTCCTTGCCAATCGAAATACCTGGCAGTTGGAAGAGTCGCATGCGCTTGCAAGTGAGTCAACGGATTGTATTTTCTTGGTACACAATATATGACGAGATGGATCGGCTGGCTCGCCTCAAATGACAGCCCGGACGGCGATCTTGTCTGAATGAGCCTCGGATAACTCAAGGGACAGGTCCCGCAAAGCATGGCCAAGAAGTTTGCGTTTCTCCTGGTGCGCGATTTCACTTTGTCGCCGCTGTCGCTTTTCATCGACACGCTGCGGCTCGCCGGCGATGAGGGCGATCGCAGCCGCAGGGTCGAGTTCGACTGGCAGATCGTCGGCGAGCGCGGCCTGCCGATCCGGGCGAGCTGCGGCGTCGAATTGCTGCCGACCAAGGCGATCGGCAATCCGGAGGATTTCGACAACGTCGTCGTGGTTGGAGGTCTGCTCGACACCAACCGCAATCTCAGCGCTGAAAAGGAGGCCTTCCTTCTGCGGGCCGCCGACAAGGGCGTGCCGATAACCGCGCTGTGCACGGGAAGCTTCGTGCTGGCCCGCTATGGCTTGCTGGACGGCTACAGTGCCGCCGTCAGCTGGTTCCACATCAAGGATTTTCGCGCCGAATTCCCCGATGTGAATGCGCATGCCGACAGCCTCTATTCGGTCGACCGCGGCCGCGCGACATGTGCCGGCGGCACCGGCGCGGCAGACCTCGCCGGTTATTTCGTGTCGCAATTCATCGGTCAGAAGGCGGCGGAAAAGGCCGCCAAGATCCTTGTGCTCGATCGCATCCGCAACATCCGGGACGTGCAGCCCGTCGGCGACCTGTTTCCCAAAGCGTCGAGCCGTGCGGTGAAACGGGCCTTGCTGCTGATGGAAAGCAGCCTGCAGGAAAAGATATCGGTCACCGAGATCGCAAGCCGGTTGAATTGCTCCCGGCGCCAGCTCGAGCGTCTTTTCGCGACCGAGCTGGGCACAAGCCCGATGGCCGCGTACCTGGCGCTCCGGGTTCACTACGCCAAGTCGCTGCTGGAAGGCAGCGACCTGCAGATAGGCGACATCGCCTACAGGTGCGGCTTCGAAAATGCCGGGCACTTCAGCCGGGTATTCCGCCAGCACACCGGCATCACGCCGACCAACCTCAGGCATCCAGGCCGCTTGGCTGCTCAAGCGGCGAAGCAGTGAATTCCTTAAGGCCGATGCGAACAGGGGCTTGGTAGGCTACGAAATCCGCTGCCCGTTCTCGTCCAGCAAAACACAGCCGCTCGGATCGAACCCGAGCTCGATGATCTCGCCCTCCCGGACGATGCGGCCGTTGATCGGCGCGTTGGCGCGGATGCTCGTCTTGCCGCCGAAGTCGATCTCGTAAATGGCGCTGCCGCCGAGATAGGAGGTCGAGACGACCCGGCCGGAGAGCCGGTTGCCGCCTGCTGCAGGACCGACCGACAGTTTCTGCGGCCGCACCACCACGATGATCTTGCTGCCCGGCGCCAGCGGCCGCGGCGACATCACGTTGACCGTCTGGCCAGCGGCAAGCGTCACCGCTATCTGCCCGTCAGATCTGCTGACGGTGCCGGCAAGCATGTTGGCCTTGCCGAGGAAGTCGGCGACGAAGGCGGTGGCGGGCCGCTCATAGACTTCCTCCGGCGTGCCGATCTGCTCGACCGAGCCGGCGTTCATCACCACGATGCGGTCCGACATGGAGAGCGCTTCTTCCTGGTCGTGGGTGACGAAGATGGCGGTGATGCCGGTTGCCTTCTGGATCTTCTTGATCTCGACGCGCATCTCCTCGCGCATGTTGGCGTCGAGCGCCGACAGCGGCTCGTCGAGCAGCAGCACCTGCGGTTCGAAGACGATGGCCCGCGCCAGCGCGATGCGCTGCTGCTGCCCGCCCGACAATTGTGAGGGCAGCTTCTTCTCGCTGCCCGGCAGCCGCACCATGTCGAGCGCCCGGCCGACCCTGCGCGCGATCTCGGGCTTCGGCACGTTGCGATACTTCAGGCCGAAGGCGACATTGTCGAACACGCTCTTGTGCGGGAACAGCGCGTAGCTCTGGAACACCAGGCCGATGTTGCGCTTGTAGATCGGCACGTCGTCGACCCGCCGCCCATCGATCATGATCTGGCCGCCCGAAATGTCGACCAGCCCGGCGATGGAGCGCAGGATCGTCGTCTTGCCGCAGCCCGACGGCCCGAGCAGGGTGACGAAACTGCCCTTGCGGATCGACAGCGAGAAGTCGCGCACCGCGACGAACTTGCCATAGGCGATGTCGATGTCGCGGAACTCGACCGCTGGCTGCTCCGCACTCATGTTGGGAGCTGTGCCGGGTGCCCCGGCCGAGACCGGCCGGGGGCTGAGTGACGCTTCGCTTCTGTCAGGCACCTTTCGCGATCCTGTCCCACTGCTTGGTCCAGGCGTCCTCGTTGGTCGCCCAGTAGACCGGATCGGCGAAGGTCAGCGCCTTCATCGAGCCGGTCTTGTCGAAAGCCGGCAGCTTCTCGATCTTCTCGGTTAGCTTCACCTTGGTCGGGTCGAGCGACGGCGGGTAGCTCTGGCCCTCGGCCACCGCGATCGAGGTCGCCGGATCGAGCATGAAGTTGATCAGCTCTTCGCATTCGGTCATCGGCGAGCCTTTCAGGATCAGCATGTCCTCCATCCAGGCATAGGAGCCCGCCGGATCGAGATAGCCGATCGGATGGCCCTGATCCTGCAGGGCGGCGACGCGGCCCGACCAGGCGTCGGTCACCACGATCTCGCCCTTGGACAACAGGTCCATCAGTTCCGCGCCGGAGCTCCAGAATTTCTTGGCGAGGTCGCGCGTCTCGCGCACCTTGGCCCAGATCGTATCCATGTCCTTGATGTTGTTGGGATCCTGTCCGGTGGCCAAAGCCGCGTACCAGACGCGGGTGGTCATGTCGGCATAGCCGCCGACCTTGCCGGCGTATTTCTTGTCGAGCAGCAGGCCGGCACCCTTTTCCTTCGCCTCCTCGGGCGAGATCACCTTGGTGTTGTAGGCGATGCCGGTGGTGCCGTAGTCGTAGGGCACCGCCGAGAGCTTTGGCGTCAGCTTGCGGAACGGCTCGATCATCGGCTGCAGCACATTCGCCATGTTGGGAATGTTGGCCTCGTTGATCTCCGAGTTCATGCCGGCATTGACGTATTTGATGTAGTAGTTGACGCCGGACGAATGCACGATCTGGAAGTCGCCTGGCTTCGCCGTCTTGATCTTGGTGATGATCTCGTTCTCGTCGCCGAACGTGCCCTGGACCACCTTGATCTTGGTCTTGGCTGTGTAGGGCTGGAAGGCGTATTTGTCGATCGCCTCCTGCACGGTTCCGCCCCAGCCGTCGAAGCGCACCTGCTCGACCGCGGCGAGCGCGCGGCTCATCCACGGCATGGAGAGGCCCGCCGAGGCCGCGGCGGCGGCGGTCAGGCTCAGAAAGGTGCGGCGGCTCAAATCGCCGTTCACGTAGCGGTCATGCAGCCGTTCCAGCCGTTTGGTGGTGGATAGTTTCATCTTGCTTCCTCCTTTGGTTCGCCTCGTCTTCTCAATTTTGTCAGGCTTTGCATGAGAATGCCGCCAATCAGCGGGATGCCGACGGTCACCAGGATCATGACCGTGCCCAGCGCATTGATCTCCGGGCTGATCGAAATCTTCAGCATCGAAAGGATTTGGGTAGGCATGGTCTCGACGCCGGCCGGCCGCCAGAACAGGCTGGCCGAGGTGTTGTCGAACGAGATGGTGAAGGCGAGCAGCGCGCCGGCAACGACCGCCGGGATGAGCAGCGGCAGCGTGATCTCGCGGAAGGACGAGAAGCGCGAGGCGCCGAGCGAAAGCGCGGCCTCCTCATAGACGCGCCGGATGCCCACCATGCGCGCCTGGGTGATCAGCACCACATAGGGCACGGCGAGCAGAATATGGCCGAGCACCAGGAGGAGCAACGTTCGCGGCTGGTCGACCGCCTTGATCAGCACCAGGAGGCCGACGCCCAGAATGGTTTCGGGCACCAGCGCCGGCAGGATCACCAGCGTGCTCAGCGTCTGCTTGCCGGGGAACTCGAAACGCACCAGCGCGAACGAGGTGACGACGCCGATCGCCGTGGTGGCGGCCGCAGTGACCAGGGCGATCCACAGCGACGTTCGGAACGCGGCCAGCACCGCCTCATTGGCCATCAGCTTGCCGTACCATTGCAGCGAAAAGCCAGTCATCGGGAAGCCGCCGAACATCGAGGCGTTGAACGACAGGATGACGGTCGCCGCAATGGGCGCGAACATGAAGATGTAGACGCAGAGCGTGACGAAGCCAGTCAGCCGCCAGGCCCATCTGCCTTCCTCTTTCCGGCGTGCAGGCTTCATCCGCCCAATCCCCTCATCCTCCAAGGCCTTTGACGATCTGCGACATGCCCATGTAGCGGGTGTAGATGGCGGCGAAGAAACCGAGCACGACGAACAGCACGATCGAAAGCGTGGCGCCCATCGGCCAGTTCAGCTCGCTCATGATGGTGTCGTAGATCAGATTGCCGAACAGCGCGTCGCGGCCCGAGCCCAGAAGCTGCGGCGTCACATAGCTGCCGGCGGCAAGCACGAAGCAGAGCAGCAGGCCGGCCGCGAGGCCGGGCAGCGAAAGCGGCAGCGTCACCTCGCGAAACGCCTGCGCACTGGTGCAGCCCATCGAGCGGGCTGCCGCAATCAGCGTGCGGTCGATGCTTTCCAGGCTGACATAGACGTTGAGGATCATGTAGGGCAGCAGGAAATGCAGCAGCCCCATGATCACCGCGCCCTCGGTGTAGAGCATCGGCAGCGGCTCGCTGACAATGCCCAACTTTATGAGCGCCACGTTGATGACGCCCTGTTCGCCGAGAATGTTGATCCAGGAAAAGGTGCGGATGGTGAAGCTGATCCAGAACGGCACGATCAGCAGGAGAAGCAGCAGCCACTTGTGCCTGAAGCTCGTCGCCCAGATGAAATAGGCCGGAAAATAGCCGAGCACGCCGCAGAGCAGCGCGGTGATGGCGCCGACCCGCAGCGTCTTAAACAGGAAGCCGTGATAGTAGCTGTCGGTGAGGAATTCGTGCCAGTTCGCGGTTGTCAGCGCGCTGGTTTCCACGCCGGCGGTGACGAAGGTGAAGAAGGTGTAGACCGACATCACGGCGATCGGCAGCACCAGGAAGAAGATCAAGAGCAGCAGCACCGGCGCGATAAGCATCCAGGCCAGCCGTGGATCATACAAGGTCCATCGATTTTTCATGCGCACCCGAAGGTCCGCGCTTTCTTTGAAGCGCTTCTGTTCCCGCAGCTCAGATTGGGTGATTGGGAGCGCGATGTCTACAGGCGGCGATTGAGCCAGAGAGCCTCCGACTGTTGGCGATCGCGTCGTGCCGTGCCTCCACGCAAACAGTCCAGGCAAGCAAGGGAAAGGGCCCGACATCGGGCCCTTCCCATTCTACCGGACACTCGGTGCGGCTGGATCAGGTAGCGCCAATTGGCGGAGGGAATGACCGCTTTGACCGCCCCCTTATTTCAGCCCAATGGTCATGCCGCTGAGATCGGCATTGATCTGCAGGCCTACCTGCCGGCCTGTGAGCTGGAGCTCGGCGCCCTTGTCGTTGGTCATGACGATCACCTGAGCGCCTCTGCCGAGCGCGCCGCCGCCGCCCGCTGCGCCGTACACTCCCGCCACGTCGCGGGCGCGGCGAATGTGGCGCACTGTGCCTTTGAAATAGGTCTTGGAAGCCCCGAAGGCGAGACCGCCCGAGATGCCCCCGATCGAGATGGGATAGTTGCGACCACGGAAGGTCAGCGTCCCTTCGCCGCCGGCGCCGCCGATGAAGAAGGCCGCCTTATAGATGGAGAAGCGGATCGTGCCGCTGTCGGCGTGAGCAGCGCTGGCAAAGCTCACGCCGACAGCGGCGATGACCGCAATCGCGGCTGAACGAATTCTGGACATGGTGAGACTCCTCGAAAGCGCCGATTGCCCAACCGGCAGGGCACGTCAGCGTTGTATGAAACGATAGCTGAACAGTCTCGCAGGTCTTTTGGTTCCAAGGCTGGCGGATTGAATCCGGTTGCGAGAGGACGCCACGAAAGCAGGCGCCGTAGCGTCGTGTAGCTATCTCGGGGTCTCATCGGCTCGGTCAGCGCCTCCTCCGCGCGCTGCGGACTCAGGCGCCCAATTCTTGCCTGTGCGCCTTGACGAGGTCGGCCATGCTGTCGAAGCGGAAATCCACATTTGGCATGTAGCCGGGGTGCATCGTGGCGCCGAAGCCCTGGTCGGCATGACGGCGATAGATCCAGCACGATGCCAGGCCGACGCGATTGGCGGGAGCGTGATCATGGAACATGCTTTCGGCAGTGTGCAGGACTTGGCTTTTCTCCACCCCGATCGTCGCCAGCTTTTCGAGCATATAGTCGAAGTTGCGGGCGGAGGGCTTGTAGGAGCCGATGTCCTCTGCCGTGTATATCGCGTCGAAGTCGACGCCGAGCTTCTTGTTGCTGAACGAAAAGCTCTTGTTGTCGACGTTGGAAAGGATGATCAGCTTGTAGTGCTGCTTGAGATACCGCAAGGCTTCCGCCGAGTCGGCAAAGGCCGGCCAATCCTTCACGCTTTCGCCATAGGCCGTGCATTCCTCCGCGGTGGCGACGACGCCCCATTCCTCGGCAAGCCGCTTGTAGACGATCGACAGAAGATCGCGGTAGCGTCTTGCCGGAGTCCAGTTCTGCTGGCTGGATTCGTGCCGGGCATGCGCCTCGAGGATTTCGTCGCGGCTCAAACGGCCGCCGGCGCGCTCTGTCAGCGGCTTCAGGCCCTCGATCATGCCGGATTCCCAGTCGATGAGCGTGCCGTAGCAGTCGAAGGTCAGGGCCTTGAAATCGGTCAGCTTCATGGATTGCACTCCTTGTTGGTGTCGCGTGATTATCCGGCAGGCTGCTCGCATGAGCTCAGACGCGCCTCGTCCTTCGATGCAGCGCTCCTCGATGCCGTCAGCCAGACACCGAACAGGGTTACCGCCAGGCCGAGGAACATCGCTCTCGATAGCGGTTCGCCGAAGATCAGCCACGCCCAGAGCATCGTCACCGGCGGGCTGAGATAGACCACGCTGCTGACCTGTGCGGCGGTGTAGTGACGCAGGCTCATATAGTAGACGCCGTAGCAGAAGAAGGTCGAGAACAGCACCAGCCACGCCATGCCGAATTGGAAACGCCCATCGAGCGGCGGTGTCAGGCCGCCGTTCCATTCGGCGCAGGCGGCAAAGAGGATCGCCGCCGTCAGGCATTGAATGCACAAGCTCTGATGGATGGGCATATCGATCGTCCTGATCCGCTTCTGCACCACGGTCGCCAGGGCGAACACCAGCATGGAAGCCACCGTGAGGACATAGGCCCAGACCGGTGCTTTGCCGAGACTGAGGCTGTCCAGGGAGACGATAAGGACGCCCGTTACGCCCAGGGCTGTTCCGATCCATTGTCTTGCGCTCAGCCGGTGGCCGAGAATGGGCTGCGACAGCGCCGCGATGGCGAGAGGGACAAGATCGGAGATCAGCGCGACAAGGCCGGTCGGAACGCGCTGGCCGATGGCAAGGGCGAATCCGCCTAGATAGAGGAACATCGTCGCCACGCCGAACGCCATCTGCTGCGCCAAGGCGCGCCCGCTGATGCGCTGCCCGATCAAAAGAGCAAATGGCAGAAGGATAAGTCCGGACAAAAAAGTCCGCCAGAACAGGACCAGCATGACGTCGGCGTTCTCGCTGGCGTAGCGGATGCCGACGAAGCCGGAGCTCCAGCTTAGGACCAGGGCTGCCGCCACGGTCGGCCATACCAGAGGATGAGGCTTGTTCTGCAGAAGCGTCATGGGCTGTCTTTATTCGAGCGGTGCGCCATGCTCCTGAAGCGGATCACCAGCGCTGTCTGGCGCAGACTTATGGCTGCACACTCGCTGCCTTGCACATGACAAATTTCGATAGGCTCATGAAACAGCTACGAACAATGACATAAATATTTGCCCGAAAACCCGCTCTGTGTCAGAGATTTGGCGCGGTGCTTTCATTGCGAGCGAGGATTGTCATGGCTGGAATTATGAGCCGCCGCCTGGATGTCGATGCCCTGCGGGCGCTGGTCGCGATCGAGAAACATGGCGGTGTCACCCGTGCGGCCGAGGTTCTGGGTTTGTCGCAATCGGCCGTCAGCCACAAGATGAGGCGGCTGGAAGCGAGCCTCGACTGCGAAATCCTCAGCCGGAAGCCAAACGCGCCGCTGTTCACCACGGCCGGGCACGATCTCCTGGGTTATGCGCGGCGCATCCTGGGAATTCATGACGAGGCGGTACTGAGCCTCTCGAAAAGCACGCTGCAAGGCAAGATCGCGCTGGGAATGACCGAGGATACGACCTGCACGGATCTCTCGCGCATTCTTGGCCGGTTCCGCAGGCTTCATCCCGAGGTGAGCGTCCGTACGCAAGTGCGCATGAGCCTCGTCTTGCGGGAGCAGCTCAGCCAGGGGGCCCTTGACGCCGCGATCGTCCAGCTGTTCCAGCACGAGGTTCGCCCTGCCGACATCGTCCTCTACCGCGAGACGCTGCACTGGGTGAAGTCGCCGGATCTGGTCCTGTCGAAGGAAAAGCCGATCCCGTTCCTGTCCTTCGACGAGAACTGCTTCTATCGGCGCTGGGGCCTCGATCTTGGGCAGGACGAGGGAACGGTGTTCGAGACCGTGTTCGAATGCTCCAGCGCAGCCGGTATCATCGCCGGCGTGACCTCCGGGCTCGGCGTCGCGCTCTTGAGCCAGCGGCACCTGCAACCCGGCATGGAGGTCGTCGACAAACACTTCCCCAAGCCGCCGGACCTGGCCTATGTGATCAGGCGCGCACGCAACTCCCGAAATCCCGCGCTGGAGACTTTGGTCAGGGAGATCGAAGCCGAAGTCAAACGCTACGGGGCGCTTCAGATCGCCGTTTGAACAGTCGTGCTGGCCAGGAGCGTGACAAGGCCGTCACAGAGCACGCAGCGGCGCGATTCACTGGTATCCTGAAAGAATGCTGGGATGGAATTAGGCATGGCGAAGCTCGTCTTCGGAATGAATCAGTCACTGGACGGCTATGTCGACCACGAGGCATTTGCGCCCGATCCCGCGCTGTTTCGTCACTGGATAGAGCAAGTGCGCGGCCTGACGGGCAGCGTGTACGGCCGTCGCATGTACGAGGTCATGCGCTACTGGGACGAGGACCGTTCCGAGTGGACCCCTGAGCTCCGCGAATTCGCGACGGCGTGGCGGAGCCAGCCGAAGTGGGTCGTGTCGAGCACGCTGCAGTCCGTTGGCCCCAACGCCACGCTTGTCGAAGGCGGCCTGGCGGAGATGATACGTGACCTGAAGGCTCGGCTCGCTGGGGAGATCGCCGTTTCCGGACCGGACCTGGCGCGAAGCCTGACCGACCTCGGGCTTATCGATGAGTATCGTCTCTACATCCATCCCGTCGTGCTTGGTCACGGAAAGCCATTCTTCGCCGGCCCCCGGCCGCCGCTCCGGCTCGTGGCCAGTGATTTGATCGGGGAGGAAGCGATCAGGTTGACTTATGTTCCTGCGTAGGCACGCAACTCCCCGACGGACGGGCGCGTCGGGCGGAGCGCCCGCTCACCTCTCCGCAAACGCGCGGGCGAACGAATCCACCATCGGCCGCGCCAGATACTCGAAGAAGGTCCGGTCGCCGGTGTTGATGAAGGCTTCGACCGGCGTTCCCGGATAGAGTTGCTCCGGCTTGACGCCGGGCGGGAGCGCGTCGGCGATCTTCAGCTTGGCGCGGAAATAGGGTTCGTGGGTAGCCTGGTCGATCAGCCGGTCGGCCGAGATCTGCGTCACCGTCGCCGATACCTCTGGCGTCAGGCGCGCGTTGAGCGCCGACAGCCTGAGCTTCGCCGGCTGGCCGACGCGCACCTGATCGACGTCTTTCGGCCGCAGCTTGGCATCGACGTTGAGGCCCGACGCGGTCGGCAGGATCTCCATGATCTTTTCGCCGGGCGCGATCACGCTGCCTTTCGAATTATAGGTGGAGGACACCACGATGCCCGCCGCCGGCGCCTTGATCGTCGTGCGCTGAAGCACCGCTTCGGCTGCCCTGATCTGCTCCTCGATGTCGGCGAGGTTGGTGCGGACCTCGTCGAGTTTGGTCAGCGCTTCCTCCACGCGCTGCGTGGTCAGTCGCTCGACCTGCACCTGCGCCTCGACGATCTGGCTGTTGGCCCCGGCAAGATTGGCCTCCAGCGCGCCGGCCTGGCCGACCAGATCGGCTTCCGAGCGCAGCAGCTGCGAATATTCGGTGCGGTTGGTGAGGCCCTTGTCGAGCAGGCCTGTCTTGATGCCGAGCTCCTTCTTCACCAGATCGGCCTGCTGCTCGATGGCGAGCTTCTGGGCGTTCAAGCCCACGACCGACTCGCGATGCATGGCGACCCGCTGCGCCATGATCGATTGCTCCGACCGGAACCGGGCGAGCCGGGCGTCGAACTCCTTCTGCTGCTCGCGGATGAGGTTTTGGAAATCCTGCTGGAACGGCGCCGGCGCTGCCTCGGTGATCGGCGCGAGCCTGTCCAGCCCGTCGCGCTCGGCCTCCAGCCGCGCCATGCTCGCCTTGAGCGCGATCGACTGCCTCGTCAGACGGTTGAGCTCGGCTTGCGCGGCCGTCCGGTCGAGCAGGATGAGGTCCTGGCCCTGCTGCACGCGGTCGCCCTCGCGGACCAGCAGCTGCTGGATGATGCCGCCCTCGGGCTGCTGGATGAGGATGTTGCCGCCCGTCGCCGAGATCGTGCCCTGCGTGATCACCGCGCCGGACAGCGGCGCGCTCACCGCCCAATAGCCGAAGCCGCCCGCAAAGAGCGCGATTGCCGCATACCCTATGAAGGCCACGCGCCGGAAGTCGGTGCGCGGCTGTCCATCCCAGGCAAGGCTCTCGATCGTCATCGTCTAGGATCCGAAGCGGATGCCGTGCGTGCGGATCATCGGCGCGAATGATCCGGTCACCACCGTGCCCTGCTGGGCGGCCGGGGCGTTGCCGGCGCCTCTATCGACAGTGGACCGCCGCAGCACCTCGGCGCTCGGGCCGAAGGCCTCGATCACCCCACCGCGCAGAACCATCACGCGGTCGCAGGCCGTTGCGATGGACGGGCGATGTGTGATCACGAGGATCGTGACGCCCGCCGCTCGCGCGGCGACCAGCACCACTTCGAGCGCCGCCTCGCCGCTGCCGTCGAGATGGGAACTGGGCTCGTCGAGCACGAGAATGCGCGGGTTGCCGTAGAAGGCGCGCGCCAGCCCGATCCTCTGGCGCTCGCCACCCGAGAGCGTCCTGTCGGAAGGGCCGATCATTGTCTGGTAGCCGTCGCGCTGCGCCAGGATCAACTCATGCGCCTGGGCGCGCCTGGCGGCCTCGACGATCGCGGCGTCCTCGGCCTGCGCGTCGAAGCGGGCGACATTGTCGCCGATCGTGCCGGGAAAGAGCTCCACCTCCTGCGCCAGGTAGCCGATCTGTCGCCCGAGCTGTTTTTCCTCCCAGGTCCTGAGGTCGGCGCCGTCGATCCTCACTGCGCCCCCGGTCGGCTGCGCGGCACCGACAAGCAGCCGCGCCAGCGTCGATTTGCCGGCGCCGCTCGGCCCCACGATCGCCACCGCTTCGCCGGCGCCGATCTGGAAATTCAGCCGCTTGAGGATAGGTTCGGTGCCGGGCTGTGCGTTCGGTGCCATGAAGAAAACGTCCTGCACCGAAATCGCGCCTAACGGATCGGGGAGCGCCAGTTTCCGCTTCTCGGCCGGGTGCGCAGCAAGCGCCGTCTCCAGCCGCTTCCAGGCCCGCTTTGCCTCGACGATTTGCCGCCAGGCGCCGATCAGCTGGTCGAGCGGCTGCAGCGCGCGCGACGACACCAGCGAGGAGGCGAAGATCATACCCGCCGTCATCTGCCCCTCGAGCACCAGCCATGCGCCGGCGCCGAGGATCGCCAGCTGCAGCATCATGCGCAGCGCCCGCGAGGCGCCGCTGAAGATCGCATTGGCGCTCGAGGAACGGTCGTAAAGCGTGAGCGCTGCCCCGACATGCCGCCCCCAGACCCGAGCGGCGTTCTCGACCATGCCCATGGCGCGCAGCGTTTCGGCATTGCGGGCAAAGACCTGTTCCGCATGGCTCGCCAACGCCGAGCGTTCCGCGGACATGGCATCGTTCCGGCCAATGGCGAGCTGGTTCGCGACGACAAGGACGAGCAGAAGCACCGCGCCGGCGACTGTCACCCAGAACAGCACCGGATGGATCAGATAGAGCAAAGCGAGGAAGACGGGCGCAAAGGGCAGGTCGAACAGCACCGCCACGCCGCGCGACCGGACGAAGGCGCAGACCGAGGCGAGATCACGCAGCGGCGACAGGCCGCCGGCATATTTGGGCGCCAGCGAGAGGGCGAATGTCCTTGCCCCGAGCTTCCCGTCGACGGCGGCCGCGACGCGCTGCGTGTAGACGGCGCGGATCGCGTCCAGCAGTCCGAGGAAAGCGAGCGCAAGAACCGCAATCGCCGACAGATAGACCAGCGTCTCGACGCTGGAGGAGGGCAGCACGCGGTCATAGACCTGAAGCAGATAAAGCGGGATCACCAGAAGCAGGATGTTGATCAGCAGCGAGAAGAGCCCGACATCGCCGACGGCGCGCAGGAACACCGCCCGCAGGCTCGACGGTGCAGTCATATCGGCCGCCGCTGCATGATCCCGGGACATCGAACCGATCGCCTGAAAATCTTAAGCGTGGCCCCCAAACTCGGAACCGTGATGCAGCGTGCTGCTGCCGAAGCTGTGCGTGGCAGTGCTGTGCGTTGCGGTGGTGGTGCTGCTGGTGGCGATCAGGGGGTTAGCCTCCACAGCGTCCAGCGTATAGGCGCGGATGTAGTCGATCTTCATCTCAGCCGGTGTGGCAAGATGATCCGGCGGCGCGCCGGCCTGGCCGCCGATCGCAAGATTGACCAGCATGTACATGGGCTTATCCATGTCCGAGGGCGTCTCCGCTTCCGCGACCTGCACGCCGTCATAGGTCCAGACAAGCTTGTCCGGCGTCCACAGCAGGCCATAGGTGTGGAAACCGGCAGTATCCATCGCATTCACCGTAGACCCGACCATGGTGTGCGTACCCGTCTCCATCGTATGCGCGGTCATCAGAAGCGAGTTCGGGGTCTGGCCGTATCTTTCGATGACGTCCAGCTCAGGCGGCCACGAGCCGTCTTCCGGCAGCAGCCAGAAGGCCGGCCAGGCGCCGGCGTTTTCCGGCAGGTCGGCGCGCATTTCGAAATAGCCGTATGTCTGCGAGAAGCTGTCATGCGTGGTCAGGATGCCGGACGTGTATTCGTAATTGTTGATCAGCGGCTTGATGTCCGCCGGCGCTTGCGCCGCGGTGATGGTGAGCACGCCGTTGTTCACGCTGAACGGGTGGACCGAGCTCGTCGGCGCGTAATTGGCGTCGATATACCATTGCAGCTCGTTGTTGGTGGCGAGCGTGCTGCCGTTCGGCGCGCCCCACCAGAAGTTGGTATCCCACGTGCCGCCTTGGCTGTTGTGGAGGTTCAGCGCGTTGAAGTCGTCGCTGAAAGACAGCGTCATGTCGGACTTGTCGATCGGCAGCTGGAATTGGCTGGGCTGCAGCTTGTCGATGGTCGTGTCCTTGAACATGAGGATCTCGCCGGATCCGAGGTTCAAGATGACGTTCGGTCCCGCCTGGATCATGTTCGAGTGGATGGCGTCGAAGGAAGTGAACCCATAGCCATCGAGACGGACGCTGTCAGTCGCGGCAAAATTGGCGATCAGGTCGCTTCCGTTGCCTTTCGCGATGATGAAAGTGTCGTAACCGCCGCCGCCATCGATCAGCACATCATTGCCCTTGCCGCCGTCCAGCGTCTGGTGGCCGGCCTTGGCGGTGATGATGTTGTCCAGGTCGTTTCCAAAAGCGTAGTTCTTGGCGTTGGTGACGATCAGGTTCTCGACATTGTCGGGAAGCGTGTAGCTCATCCATGTGCTGATGGTGTCGATGCCTGCCCCATAGCCCTCGGCCACCTTGTTGCCCGCGGCATAGAGATAATAGATGTCATCGCCGTAGCTCCCGTGCATGGTGACATTGACGCCGGAAGCTCCATAGAAGGTGTCGTTTCCGGAGGTGCCCCACAAGTCCGGTCCGGACCCCGCGGCCGAGTACCAATGGTTGGACGAGCCGCTATAGGGGAGAGGAACGCCTACGGCATTGACGAAGCTGCTCATCGGACAACCCTCCTCGCAATACACGGCTTGCTTGAATCGGCATGCGAACTCAACCGATCGCTAGCGGGTCAACTTGTAATTCCGGGTATCGTTCCAAGGAATTGTGTAATAGTACAGAGAAATTTGCCGTTCGGCGATCAATTATTCGCAAGAAAAGAGAGTGAGAACGCCCTAATACAATTTGCACGCGAGGGCTCACTCAGTTTTACACAATATTACTAATTTCTTTTATCAAAAATTAAGCATCGCGGCGCGAGGAGTTCGCGTAGGCGGCACGACTCACCTGAGCGGCGGGGCCCGATCCGGCGGATGCTCGCCTGATGCATTCCGCGCTCAAAGGGCGGCGTCGTCGGCTCACGCCTTGCCCATCGCGATCGACTTGAGGAACGCGGCCGCCAGTCCCTTGGCAACGGCCTGGTCGAAGCCCGCTTCGCGCATCGTCTCGATCGCGGCCGCTATCGTGCCGCGATAGCCGAGAAAGGCCTCGACCGTATCGGCCGGTGAAGCGTCGTTGAGCTCCAGCAGCCGGCCGGTTCCGGTGAGCACGGTGTTGACCGCGCGGCGCGCGACCTCCGGCTTGAGGCCGAAGGCCACGGCGTCGCGCATCATCGCTTCGGCGAGCAGGGCAGGGAAGGCGGGCCCCGAGCCCGTCAGCCCGGTGAGATAGTCGATGTCGCGCTCGCTGCCGACCTCATCCTCAACGCCGCAGGCTCCGAAGATCGCGCGCACGGTCGCGCGGTCCAATTCGGTGGCGTCGCCGCTCGCGATCCACGGCGTGTACGATTTGCCGACCTCGGCAGCCGCGTTGGGCAGCGTGCGCACCACGCGGCCGGTGCCGTGCTTCTCGCCGATCTCGGCCATCCGGATGCCGGCCATAACCGAAATCACCAGCTTGCCCTTGGCATCCAGCTCGAGCGACGGCCAGTCCTGCGGCCGCACGGAAAGCATGATGACGTCCGAGCGGTCGGCGAGCGCCTGGTTGTCGTCGGTCCAGAAGACGCCTGGAAAGCGATCCGGCTTGGTGCTGCGATAGGAGAGGGCAAGGTTCTCCGCCCGCGCGACGCCGGCCGAAAGCGCGGCACCCGCGATGGCGCCGCCCAGCCAGCCAGCGCCGCCGACAATGCCCAGCCTGAGTGAAGCGCTCATCCTTGTCTCCCTTGCAGTCTTAAGGGTGCGGGAGGCGGCGGCCGCTGTCCAGCGGTCAAGCCGCAGCCGCGTCAGTCCGCTATCGACCGGGCTGGAAAAACCAGCCTGCCGCAAGACCGAACCCCGACAACGCCATCGCAACGGTCGAGAGCCAACCGAGGCAGGCGCGCAGCGTTCCGGAGCATGGGCCGGGAGAGCAGTGTATGCGCAACTCTTGCGCCGGCTCCCTCCTGCCATCGGGGGGCGTTCGCCGGCCACGCATTGCCGGCGAAACGACCCGCCTGCCGAAAACGAGCCTCAGTACCCCCGCATCAATCCACCATCGACGCGGATGTTCTCGCCGGTGATATAGGCCGCGCCGTCGGAAGCGAGGAAGGAGATCGTTGCCGCCACTTCCTCGGATGTGCCGTAGCGCTTCATCGGCACGCTCTGGCGGCGTTCCTCTACGCCGGGCAGGCTGTCGATCCAGCCCGGCAGCACGTTGTTGATGCGGATGTTATCGGCCGCATAGGTGTCGGCAAAGATCTTGGTGAAGGCGGCGAGCCCGGCGCGCGCCACCGCCGAGGTCGGGAAGGCGACGCTCGGCTCGAACGCCCAGGCGGTCGAGATGTTGATGATGACGCCCGCCTTCTGCTTCTGCATCACCGGCGTCACCAGCCGGGTCGGTCGCACGACGTTGAGGAAATAGGTGTCGATGCCCTTGTGCCAGTCCTCGTCGCTGATCTCGATGATCTGCGCGCGCGGCCCGTGGCCGGCGCTGTTGACCAGCACGTCGATGCGGCCCCAGCGTTCCAGCCCGCCGTCGGTCAGCCGCTTCAGATCCTCGTTCGACTGGTTGGAGCCGGTGACGCCGAAACCGCCGAGTTCGTTGCCCAGCGCCTCGCCCTTACCGGAGGAGGAGAGCACGCCGACCTTGAACCCGTCGGCGGCCAGCCGCTTCGCCGCCGCTGCGCCCATGCCGCTGCCCCCCGCCGTCACCAGAGCTACTTTTTCTCCTGCCATGTCGCTGTCCATCCTTGTTGAAAGCGCCTCTGTTAGCACGCGGCGGTGCAGGGCACGAACCGGTTTGGATTGCGCCACGATGGCGATTGGCGAAAGCGGACGCGGAGTCCGAACGCCATGCTCACACGTTGAAACCGCTCATCAGCGCCTTTGACACCACCGCACAGCGTCCGGGCTTCACGTCGCCCGCCTTCAGTGGTACGCCCTTTCCAGCCGGCACCGCCGGCCGGTACCAGCTCCGCAGCGCCTGGTCGCTGGCGCAATAGCCCCAATTGACGAGATCGATCGTCTCCTCGCTTCCCAGGAAATGAAGCGACGTGCCGATATCGGCAGGCGCGATTGCCGCGCTTTGCACGAAGCTCGGCTCGGCGGCGTCAGGCTTGCTGGCGATCGACCAGTAGACGCCGCGGGTGGCGGCATAATCGGGCCGGGTCGCGTCATTGGGCAGGCCCTGGTCGTCGGCATCCTTCGCCGCCTGGAAGCGGGCGATGAGGTCGCGCCGCCTGAGCGAGCGCACCTGGTTGTCGGTGGTGTCGAGCACGCGCTTCAACTGCGAGAACCAGTTCCAGTAACCGGAGCTCGACGCCCGCCAGGGCGCGCCGGCGTCGCTGACCAACAGCCAGCGGCAGCGCTTCAGCGCCGGCTCGATGCCGTGATTGTCATAGACGCCGCCATCGGTGAGCACGGCGCGGCCGGCCGGGACCGGCGGGCCGACGCTCGCGTCGAGCTTGTCGTTCTCCCACGCGAACTGAGTGAGGTCGAGCCTGAGCGGCGACAGAAACGGCGGGAAGGCGGACGACGCCGCGACCGCGGTCGCGACCGGCAGGTCCGCATGCTTGGCCATGCCGATCCGGTAATCGGCAATGTAGCGGTTGGACATGCGAAACAGCGAGCCGGTGCTGAGATTGCTCGAGCAGAACACGAACCACGGACGCCGGGTCAGGCTCTTCAGCGTCGGCACCTTGCCGTCGAGCAGATGGCGCTCGTAGCAGGTGGCGACTTCGCTCGCCGCGCTCGAAAACGGGTTGAACACGCCCTTGAGGATCGACGGCGCGTCAAGGAAGACCTGCGAGAAAGCGAGGATTTTTTCGACGTAAAGCTCGCGGAAATTCGTGGCAACGCCGTCGGCAAAGCTGAGGCGCGGCCAGAGAACCGCAAGCAGCCCGGCGGCGATCGAGCCGCCCGAGACCGAACTGACCATGTCGATTTTCTGAAGCAGGCCGGCCTCGTTCAGCCGGCAGAGCATGCCGGCATGGAACAGCATGGCGCGATAGCCGCCGCCCGACAGGCAGAGGCCGAGCTCGTAATGCTCGACCTTGTCGTCAGCCGGTGACGATCCGGCTGGAATCGGCTCCATCGCGCCCCCCTTCTGCCTGTCCGTTCGGCATTCGAGCTCGGCTTTGCTCAATCCAGCCCAGCGCAGCCATTCTGGCAAGCGGGGGAAACGCGTAACGTCGCGGAGTGGAAAGCGGGGCCGCTTGCCGGCCGCTTCGTCGCGGCCGGCCGCATAGACCTTGCGATCGATCTTTACTGATTAATCTCGGGCTCGACGAGCCTTGCCAGGTTCTTGAGCGACTCCTGCCAGCCGAGATAGCAGGCCTCGGCGGGGATGGCGTCCGGAATGCCGGCCTGGGTGATCTCCATCTCCGTGCCGACCGAGACTTTCTTCAACGTCACCGTCACCTGCATCTCGCCGGGCAGGTTGGGATCGTCGAACTTGTCGGTGTAGCGCACGAGTTCACCCGGAAGGAGCTCGACATAGTCGCCGCCGAAGGCATGGCTTTCGCCCGTGGTGAAGTTGCGGAACGACATTTTGAAGTTGCCGCCGGCCTTTGCATCCAAGTGATGGACCGTGCAGGTGAAGCCGTTCGGCGGCAGCCATTTCGCCAGCGCGTCCGCCTCGATGAAAGCGCGATAGACTTTTTCAGGTTTGGTGGCGAGCACGCGGTGCAGGCGGACAGTGCTGGGCATATCGTGTCTCCTGTTGATTGCCGGTCTATGCTCCTATGACGAACGGTGATTGGCCAGTCCGACATCGATGGAGAAGTTTTTTGATCGCTGCTGCCGATCTCTCGATGGGGAGATTATCCGAACCGGTTGCCTTGCACGCCGCGCACGCCGGGCCTGAGCGCGAACAGGCCGCCTTCGAAGGGGTTGGCGTCGAGATGCTCGGCGCTCATGGTGAAGCGCGCCGAGGTGACGAACAGCGTGTCGAGGCCGGGGCCGCCGAAGGCGCAGCTCGTCGGCCAGCTGCAGGGCAATTCGGCGATCCGGTCCAGCCTGCCGTCGGGCGCGATGCGGGCGAGGCAGCTTCCGCCAACCACCCGGCAGTTCCAGATATAGCCCTCTGCGTCAAGGCAGGAGCCGTCCGGCAGGCCGCGCTCGAAGCCGGTGAAGAAGGGGAGCGCCCGGCCGAGCCGTCCCGCCTTCTTGTCCCAGTCATAGCTGTAGAGCGCGTTCTTCGTCGTGTCGGCGGTGACGAAGCGTCCGTCGGGCAGCCACACCATCGTGTTGGTGATGCCGAACCGGTCTTCGCTGAGCGGCGTCACATTGCCCTCCCGGCCGACCCGGTAGAGCCGACCTTCATCGCTGGCGATGGGCACCGGCGCGTCGTCCGGGCCGATGTTGTTGGCCATCGTTCCAACCCAGAACGAACCGTCCGGCGCCACCACGCCCTCGTTGAGCCGCGTTCCCGGCCTGTCGTCCTCGATCGTCGCGAGCGTCCGGAACGGCCCATCGAAGTCCCATAGCGCGATCTCCTTGCGCAACCCGACGATCGCGCCGCCGTCGTTGCGCAGGCCGACCGAGGTCACGAGATCGGGCGTCTGCCAGCTTTCATGCGCGCCGCTCAGCGGATCCAGCCGATGGATCCTGCGGCCGATGATGTCGACCCAAACCAGCCTTTCGCGGCGCTCGTCCCACACCAGGCTTTCGCCGACCACGTCGCGCGCATCGAAGATCAGGCCGGCTTGCTTCTCGTGCATGGGGCGCCTCGGGGCAGGGTGTCAGAAAATCAGCTTGACATATATCTTTAAGCCGAAATATGAGCAATTCAACATCAACCTGTCATACAGGTGTTGAGGAAACGCATGCAAGAGCAGACGGACCCACCGGATGAACCGAGTCCTGGCCTGGTCAGCACGGCGATTCAGGCGATAACCCAGCACATCCGCTCGGAAGGCCTGGCGCCCGGCGATCCGCTGCCCAGCGAGGCCGCCATGACGCGCCAGCTCAACGTTTCCCGAACGGTCGTGCGAGAGGCCTTCCGCTCGCTGTCGGCGATGCGGCTGATCGACATGAGCGCCGGGCGCCGCGCCACCGTCGCCAAGCTCGACACCGGCGCCATGTCGATGGTGATCGAGCATGGCATCACCACCCAGCAGATCAGCGTGCAGCAGGTCTATGACGTCAGGCGCACCATCGAGATGCGCACCGTGGCGCTGGCCGCGCTGCGCCGCACCAACGCGGAAGCCGCGGCGATCGCCCAGTCGGCCCGGCTGATGCGCGAGAGTTGCAAGAGCCCCGAGACCGTCATGGAGCATGACATCGCCTTCCACGAGGCGATCGCGGCGGCCTCGCACAATCCGGTCTTTTCGCTGATCGTCACCGCCTTCAGCGGCGTGACGCGGCGCACCTGGGTCATCGGCTGGCGAACCCGTTCCTCCGACGAGGACCAGCTCAAGATGATCAAGGGCCATGAGGACATCGCCGACGCCATCCTCAAGGGCGATCCGCGGCTTGCGGCCGAGCATATGGCCGAGCATTTCGACAAGAGCGTCAAGGCGCTGATCGACGCGGGGATAGCCTGATGAAGATCCGCGCCATCGAGACCGTCCGCATCGAGGAACGGCCCAACCTGCTCTGGGTCGAGGTTCATACCGACGAGGGCATCACCGGACTCGGCGAGACGTTTTATCTATCGCGCTCCGTCGAGGAATATCTGCACGAATATGTGGCGCCCAGGGTGATCGGCCGCGATCCGCTGGAGATCGATCTTTTGGCCGCCGATCTCGTCGGCTATCTCGGCTTCCGCTCCAGCGGCGCCGAGGTGCGCGGCAACTCCGCCTTCGACATCGCGCTGTGGGACATTTTCGGCAAGGCCACTGGCCAGCCGGTCGCGCAGCTGCTCGGCGGTTTCAGCCGTCGCTCGATCCGCACTTACAACACCTGCGCCGGCACCGAGTACATCAAGGACGCCAAGGGCCAGACGACGGCCAATTACGGCATCGGCGCCGGGCGCGATTACGACGATCTCAACGCCTTCCTCACCCGCGCCGGCGAGCTGGCCGAGGAATTGCTCTCCGACGGCATCACCGCAATGAAGATCTGGCCGTTCGACCACGCGGCGGAGAAGACGCGCGGCAACGACATCTCGGCGGCCGACTTGAAGGCGGCGCTCGAGCCTTTTGAAAAGATTCGCAAAGCCGTCGGCGACAAGATCGACATCATGGTCGAGTTCCATTCGATGTGGCAGCTCCTGCCGGCGATGAGGATCGCCGAGGCGCTCAGGCCCTACGCCACCTATTGGCACGAGGACCCGATCCGCATGGACAGCCTCGGCGATTTGAGGCGTTACGCCGCCGCCAGTCCGGCGCCGATCTCGGCCTCCGAGACGCTGGGCAGCCGCTGGGCTTTCCGCGATCTTCTGGAGACCGGAGCGGCCGGGATCGTCATGCTCGACATCTCCTGGTGCGGCGGTCTGTCGGAGGCGCGCAAGATCGCTTCGATGGCCGAGGCTTGGCGGCTGCCGGTGGCGCCGCACGACTGCACCGGTCCGGTCGTGCTCGCAGCGTCCACCCATTTGTCGCTCAACGCGCCCAACGCGCTCGTCCAGGAAAGCGTGCGCGCCTTCTACCGCACCTGGTACCGCGACTTGGTGACGGCGCTGCCCGAGGTGAAAGACGGCATGATCACCGTGCCGCCGGGGCCTGGGCTCGGGCTGGCGCTCAGTCCCGATCTTGGCAAGGCCTACACCGTCCACCGCCGCGTCAGCAACCAGACGGACATTTAGCCCAAGGCGCACATCTAAGATCCATAGGGAGGAACAAACATGAGAAAACTGACAGCAATGCTTCTGCTCGGCGCCGCCCTTATCGGCGGGCAATCGGCCGCCAAAGCCGACGGGCTCAACATCGTCTTTACCCATCATTCGTCGGCCTCCAACACATTCTGGCAGGCGGTGAAGAAAGGTTTCGATGATGGCTGCGCCAAGGTCGAGGCCAACTGCAACATGGTCTTCACCCAGACCGAGGGATCGATCGAGCAGCAGGTCGCGAACATGCGCGCGGCCCTTGCCGCCAAGCCCGACGCGCTGCTCACCTCCATCGTCGACGACCATGCCTTCGACGATGTCATCAAGGAGGCCCGCGACGCCGGCGTGGTGGTGATCGCCGTCAACGTCGACGACACCGAAGGCGCCAAGGGCAATGCGCGCCAGGCCTTCATCGGCCAGGGCTTCAAGCCAGCCGGATACTCGCTCGCCAAGGCGATTTCCGAGAGCTTCCCGAAGGATGGTCCGATCAAGGTGCTGGTCGGCATCTCGGCGCCGGGCCAGAACTGGTCGGAAACCCGCGGCGCCGGCGTCATGCAGTTTCTCGAGGAGTACAAGGCCGCTCATAAGGACCGCGACCTTTCGTGGGAGCGCATCGACAGCGGCACCGATCTCGCCATCACTTCCGACCGTGTCGGCGCCTATCTCAACGCGCATCCCGACACCACCGCCTATTTCGACACCGGCTTCTGGTGCGCCGGTGTGGCGCGCGTGCTGGCCGATCGCGGGCTCGCGCCGGGCAAGGTCCTGCTCGGCGGCTTCGATCTCGTGCCGGAAGTGCTGCAGCAGATGCAGAAGGGCTATGTCCAGGCGCTGGTCGACCAGCAGCCCTACATGCAGGGCTTCATGCCGGTGATGGAAGTCTATCTCAACAAGAAGCTCGGTCTTGCGCCTTCCGACATCGACACGGGGCAGGGCATCGTGCGCCAGAAGGACGCCGATGCGATCATGGCGCTGTCCGCGCAGGGTATGCGCTGAGGTCGCATGCCTTTGAGATTGGCCGAGACGCCCGTCACCGAAATGCTGGCGGGACATCACCCCCTTGTCCTGCCGGACCGTCCGGCAGGACAAAGGGGGGTGTGAAGGAACGCGGCGCCACAGTACCTTTCACAATCACCGCACCGGAGCCTTTCATTGAAGCGCCTGTTCAAGACCTATCTCGAGAAGCCGGAACTGGCCGGGCTGATCCTCCTGGTGCTGCTCATCGTCCTGTTCCAGGTCCGCTCCCACGGCGTGTTCCTGAACCAGGACAATCTGCGCGGCATCCTCGGCATCCTGCCGGAGGCCGGCCTCGTCGCCATCGGCGTTACCATCCTGATGATCAGCGGCGAGTTCGACCTGTCGGTCGGTTCGGTCTTCGCGCTGATGCCGATGACGATGGCGGTGCTGATGGTGCAGGGCTGGCCGTTCCCGCTGGCGCTGCTCGCCGGGCTGCTCGCCTCGGCGGCCATCGGCTTCATCAACGGTTACGTCACCATCCGCTTCGCCATCCCGAGCTTCATCACCACGCTCGGCATGCTGTTCATGGCGCGATCGCTCACCGTTGTCATTTCCGGCGGCTTTCCGCCGCTGTTGCCCGCCGACCTGCCGACTTGGCTGTTCACCTCCTTCGTCGGGCCGGGCAACATGTTCCGCATGTCGTTTCTGTGGTTCGTGGCGGTCGCGGTGCTGACCTCGCTGATGCTGTCGCGCACCAATTTCGGCAACTGGATCAAGGCTACCGGCGGCTTCCTGCCGGCCGCCGCCGCGATGGGCATCCCGACGGCCAGGGTCAAGATCGTCTGCTTCATGCTGTGCTCGGTGCTCTCGGGCTTCGCCGGCATGCTGCAGGTGCTGCGGCTGGGGTCGCCGCTGCCTTCGATCGGCGAGGGGATGGAGCTGCAGGCGGTGGCATCCGCCGTCATCGGCGGCGCCTCGCTCGCCGGCGGCATCGGCACCGTCATGGGCGGCATCATCGGCACGACGCTCATCCGCGTCATCGACAACGGCCTTGTGCTCAGCCATGTCGACGCCAACTGGTTCAAATTCGCCATCGGCTTCCTGACCATCTTTGCCGTCGTCGCCAATGCCTGGATGCGCAAGCGCGCCAAGGCCATCAAGATGGAGGGCTGAGCCGTGAGCGATGCCATCATCTCTGTGCGCGATCTGCACAAATGGTATTCCGGCGTGCATGCCCTCAAAGGCGTCACGCTCGACTTCAAGCGCGGCGAGGCGCTCGGCCTGGTCGGCGACAACGGCGCCGGCAAGTCGACCTTGATCAACATCCTGTCCGGCGTCCATCGGGCCGACCAGGGCGAGATCAAGGTCGAGGGCAGGGAGGTCAGCATCGCGACGCCGCGCGACGCGATGGATCTCGGCATTGAGACCATCTACCAGTACAATTCCATGGTCCCCACCATGTCGATCGCCCGCAACCTGTTCATCGGCCGTGAGCCGATCCGGTTCTCGATCCTCGGCGTAGGCATCCTCGACCAGAAGAAGATGGCCGAGGAAAGCGTGCGCGCCATCGCCAATGTCGACCTGCATCTGCGCTCCCCCGATGCGCTCGTCGGCGAGCTCTCCGGAGGCCAGCGCCAGGGCGTCGCGATCGCGCGCGCCATGCACTTCAAGTCGAAGGTGATGATCCTCGACGAGCCGACCAATCACCTCTCGGTCAAGGAGACCAACAAGGTGATCGGCTTCGTGCGCGGCCTCAAGGAACAGGGAGTGACGGGCGTCTTCATCAGTCACAACATGCACCACGTCTTCGAGTGCTGCGACCGCATCGTCGCGATGGCGCGCGGCGAGATCGTGCTGGACAAGCGCATCGGCGACACCTCGATCGACGAGGTCCATTCTGTCCTGTGAGGGTTAGGCAATGAAGGCGCTCGCTGGTCGTAAAGTGTTGCTGACGGGCGGCCTCGGCTCGCTCGGCCGGGCCCAGGCGGTGACGCTGGCGCGGGCCGGCGCGCGCGTGCTGGTGCTCGACCGCCCCGACATCGGCGATGCCGAGCAGACGGTGGCGGGACTTGCCGGGCAGGCCGCCGGGGGCGATATCGCCTTCGTCGGCTGCGATCTCAACCGGCTGGCCGAGGCGGAAGCGGCCGTTGCCGCGCTGGCGGCGAAGGAAGGTGGGATCGATATCCTGATCAACAACGCGGCGCTGATCATCAACCGGCCGTTCGAGCAGTTCTCGCTGGCCGAATATGAGGATCAGATCCGCGTCAACTCCTCGGCCGCCTTTGCGCTGGCGCGGGCCTGCGCGCCGGGCATGAAGGCGAGGGGCTACGGCAAGATCGTCAACTTCTGCTCGATCACGCTCAACGGCCGCTGGGACGGCTACGTGCCCTATGTCGCCTCGAAGGGCGCCATGCTCGGTCTCACCAAATCGCTGGCGCGCGAGCTCGGGCTGCATGGCATCCGCGTCAACGCCGTGTCGCCCGGCGCGGTGGTCTCGGAGGCGGAGGCGCGCGTCTTCGGCGACCGGTTGAAGCAGTACAATGACTGGATCCTCGAGAACCAAAGCCTCAAGACGCGCATCGAGCCTGAGAACATCGCCGACCTCGTGCTGTTCCTCGTCTCACCCGCCTCCGACATGATCAGCGGCCAGAACATCGCCATCGATGGCGGCTGGTGAGGATATGGCCGGCGCGGTCGAGCTGAACGACGGGCAGGCGAGGCTGGTCCTGGCGCCTGAGAAGGGCGCGGCGATCGCGCGCTATGACGCGCTGGTGATCGGCAGCGCGCCGGTTCCGCTGCTGAAGCCGGGCGATGGCACCGGCACGTCCGGCTGCCAACTCCTGGTGCCGTGGTCGAACCGCATCTCCGGCGGCGGCTTCACTTTCGACGGCCGCTTCCACGCGGTCGCGCCGAACGTTCCGGGCGAAGCCTTTCCGATCCACGGCGACGGTTTCCAGAAACCGTGGCGGCTTGCCCGCCGCACGGACACCGAGGCGGAGCTGGTGCTCGACGAGGGCGCGATCGGTCCTTACCGCTATGCTGCTACCGTGACCTATGCGCTGCGGGACGGCGCGCTGGAGGCGCGGCTGACGGTGGAGAACCGCGCCGGCATGCGCCTGCCTTACGGCCTCGGTTTCCATCCGTGGTTCCTGCGCGGCGACACAACCCTGCTCGAGGCCAAGGCCGGGCGTGTCTGGCTGGAGGACGAGCGCCATTTGCCGGTCGGCGTCGTGCCGGTGAGCGAGCGCCCGGCCTGGGATTTCTCGCGCTCCATCCCGCTGCCGTGGGACTGGGTCAACAACGCCTTCGACGGCTGGAATCGTCGCGCCTCGATCACGCAGCTCGAGGAGGGGATCGGGGTCACGCTCACCGCCTCGCCGGAGCTTGGCGTCTATATCCTCTATTCCCCGTCATCCGACGCCGACTTCTTCTGCTTCGAGCCGGTGTCGCACCCGGTCGATGCGCATCACGGCGAAGGGCTGACGGTGCTTGAAGATGGGCAAACGATGAGCGCGGCGATGCGGCTGGACTGGGCGGTGGCGGGTTGAGGGCAGCCGACCGAGCGCGTGATCTCAACCCTTGAGGGGGAGATGGCCGGCAGGCCAGAGAGGGTCGTCTCACATAGATCGCCAGCATTGTCTTCGTCGCCGACGACGCCGGCGTTTCACGCGCGGCGACGCCCTCTGTCGCCTTCGGCGACATCTCCCCACAAGGGGGAGATCGGACGGCGCGTCGGCTTTCGCCAATCTCCAGCGCCGCAGAGCAGATGCCGAAGCACCTCCCTCACAGCTCCTTCTCCGCCAGCTCCCTGAATTCATCCGGCACCGAGCGCGCTGCTTGCAGCGCGACGGTGCCGTAGCCGACGGCCTGCTTGCCGAAGCGCTGGCGGATCTTGTCTATGGCGCGGTCGGCGCCGAAGCGGGCGAGGCCTTTGCGGCTGCCGGGCTTCAGCTTCTCGTCCGCCAGGCCGAGCGGCAGTTCGAGCTGCAGCTCGGCATGCTCTTCCAGATGCGAGACCGAGATCGCCAGCAGCGAGATTTCCCGTTCGCCCGGGTGAGCGGCGAGCACGCCTCTGACCAGCTCTTCCGCGACGTCAGCGAGCATGGTCGTCGCCTGGATCGGCTGCTCCAGCGTCACCGAGCGCGTGACCGCGCGCATGTCGGCAAAGCGCACGCGCACCGTCACCGTGCGGCCGGGCCGGTCCTTGGCGCGCAGGCGGCTGGCAACGCGGTCGGCAAGATGTAGGAGCGTCGGCACGAAGACGCGCGGCAGCGCCGGTTTGCGGCCCAGCGCCGACTGCGCGCCGGCCGAATGCGCGCGGCGATGCGTCTCCAGCCGGCGCGGGTCGCGGTTCCAGGCAAGGGCCGCGAGCTTCTGGCCGGCGGCATGGCCGATCAGCCGCTCCAGCGCGCCGCTATGCGTGCGCGCCAATTGCCCGATGGTCTCGACGCCGATCTCGGCGAGCCGCGCTTTGGTTGCCGGACCGACGCCCCACATCAGCGACACCGGCAAATCGTGCAGAAAGGAAAGCTCGGTGCCAGGCTCGACCACCACCAGCCCGTCGGGCTTGGCCACCTGCGAGGCGATCTTGGCGAGATGCTTCGTCCGTGCCACCCCGATCGAGATCGGCAGGCCGAGCTCGCTCTTCACGCGGCGGCGGATGGTTCGCGCAATTTCGTCCGGCGGTCCGAACAGATGCGTGCAGCCGGCGACATCGGCGAAAGCCTCGTCGATCGAGATGCGCTCGACCAGCGGCGTGAAATCGTCGAGCACCTTGATCGCGGCGTCGCCGAGACGCTGGTATTCGCCGAAGCGGCCGCCGACGAAGATGAGCTGCGGACAGAGCTCGCGCGCCCTGCGGCCGGGCATGCCGCCGCGCACGCCAAAAATCTTCGCCTCATAGGAGGCGGCAAGCACTACGCCGCCGCCGACTGCGATCGGCTTGCCGCGCAGCGACGGGTCGAGCAGTTGCTCGACCGAGGCGTAGAAGGCGTCGAGATCGGCATGCAGGATCGTAGCGGCCGAAGCGGCGTTCGTGGCGGCCATCGCGCTCCCGGCTCCATCCATCCGCTTTGCGGCATCGCAGCATTAGCAGCAACTGTTGTAAGCGGTAATGCGTGTGAACATAAAGAGAACAAAAGGAGTTTCCTGTCAAGCGGCAAGCTGGGGATGAGAACATGTGCAACCCGTCACAACCAAGGGCTTTGACCGGTTGCGCCGGTGTGCTCCCCTTTGACGGGTTGACCGCGAGACCAGGGAGGGGCGCGAAGGATCGCGGCCCAAAACTGCGTCATGCTAGACGAAGTCAGGAGCCGAGCGACGCGCGAACACCAGGATGACGAAGTGCGGCCGAGCCGGAGATCCAGGTTCTGAGACGATGGCGGGACAGCGCCCGCTCTGATCGTCCCCATGGGGGATCGGCTGTCCCTTGGCCGACAGCCCCTAGACCGGCTTGGCGTATTGCTCGGCGCTCAGCACCTCGATGCATTGGAACGGCTCATTGCCTTCTACCCAGGCGTCATGCCCGGGCGGGATTGTATAGGAGGTGCCGGCCTCGAAGGTCTTCTGCGTCCCGTCGTCCATGCGTATGGTGATCGTTCCGGACACGACATAGCCGACATGCGAGACCTGGCAGCTGTCGGTCTTGACCACCGGCTTCACGCATTCGGACCATCTCCAGCCCGGCTCCATGTTGAGCCGCCCGAGCGTGTAGCCCGGCAGCCGCACCACTTCGACCCGGGTCTTGGCGGGCGAGCGAACCTCGTCGGGATTGTTATGCGACTTGGATGCGAGGTTGGTGACCTTCATTGCAGCTTCGGCCATGGCATCCTCCCATTTCCAAGGATTGCAAGCGGGGCCTGACGCGCGATCGTCGGCGACCGCTGCTGGATTGATACGACTTTCGATGAATGATTGCTAATGTAATTGCCGGGCGTGGCGCGAAATCGATTTTGCCGCGCAGGCCCTATTGCAAGCACGCTCTGCCGGTGTTTTGCTGTTCCTTGCGCCTGGCACGACGGTGGTTGAGGGGCCACCCCGTTTCTCGCTCCTTGGGGAGAATCCTGTGAACCCTCGGCAAGTGAATTTCGCCAATAGTGCGGCGGCAAAGCCAGGCCCCGTCCGCGATAGTCCATATTCATTTCCGCTCGCGGGCGCGCGCTCACCGCGCCCATCGAAACCGCCATAGGCGAGGCCAAGCCGGATGGAAGGCGATACTCGAAAAATCAGAAAAACTGGGAGGAATCATGCTTCATCAGGTAGGGAAAACGGAAACCCGTCCGCCGGTCGGGGCAGGGCGCCGCACTCCGCCGGCGCTTCGCCAGTGCTGCGACAACTATATCTGTCCGACCTGCGATCAAGTCGTCGAACTGACGGATTTCCGCCAGGTCGTCTGGCATCAAAGGCCGGGCCATCGGCCGATGGATTTGGATGACTGAGCGGACCTGCCCAAGAAAAGAGGGCCCGAGAGAAAAAGGGCCCGCGCCTTCCAGAGGAATGCGCGGGCCGAAGCTGGAGTAGCCATTCGATAAACGCGCAGCCGGCCTGCCGGTTGCGTCAGGCGGATCAGCCGCCGTTGGCCGGAGCCGGGGCCGGAGCCGGTGCGGCCGGTGCGGGTGCCGGCGTCGTCGACGGTGCCGCAGGCGTCTCCACCTTGGGCGCCTCGACCTTCGGCGCATCGAGCTTCACATTGACATCCGTCGATCCGCCACCGCCGGTGCGGCCACCGACATTGATGATGCCGGTAAAGAACAGCAGGGCCACGATCGCGATGATGGCAAGAACGATCGCCACTGCTGTGCCGGCGCCGCCCCCGCCACTGGTGTTTACAACTGTAGGTCTGTCGGCCATGGTTTCCTCTCCTTTGCCGATTGGGATGTCGTGGCAACGGCGCCAAAGCTGGAATGTTCCTGCTTTCGGGCCACGGTCCCTTGTCAGGCGGGACCTGAGGCCGCACCTTTGAGCGCAGAGGTCCGAATGGGCGATTTCTGGAAACAAGTAGGCCCACAACTCATTGTGGCACAACCGTCGAGTAACGTCCCTTCATCGGCGGTTTGAAAGTGGAGTTGCCCGCCATTTCCTGCGATGTGGCGGGCAACTCCCACAATCCCGCAGTCTGCCGAGATTCGCGAACCTGTTCGCCGCGCTTTTGCCGGTCGATCCAAACGACCACAGGCGTGCGCGACGTACTTTTAAGCCCTGCCTGCCGCTTCGCTCGATCTCAGCGCGGGCCGCCCAGGCTGTCGCCAAATCATGATGCACCACTCCGAGCGGAACCCGGCCGCCTGTCACGCCGTTGACTTCCGCGAAGGGATCCTGTGGGCGGAGGCCGCCATGGACAGCTTCGAACTGATCGATCTTCTCTGCGTCGTCGACGCCTGCGCCAGCGATGGCGCGGCTGGGCGCCTTGTTTCAATGTCGAGAGCCGTCGAGGAACTGCGCGTCTTGACCGGTGACTTCGTCTCGTCCGATGAAGCGGCGGCGAACGCGTTGAGCCAGGTGGCGCTGCAGCGCGGCTGCGCGGTGTTGTTCGACGAACAGCCCGGCGCCGATATCGTCGGCGAGTACTGATTTCCCCTTGAGGCAGAGCGGCGCTATTTCACCAGGGTGATCATCCTGCCGGCATACATCTCGCGATTGCCGAGCTCGGCCGCGCAGTCCGATTTCACCGCCGAGTTTCCGGTCATGCCTACGGTATTGCCGACCAGCCGCAGGCAATTGCCCTGCGCGTTCATGTCCGAATTGCCGGCATAGGAGATCGCCGCGTCGGGGGCATAGATGAAGCCGCTGACCACCGAGCCGGATCCGCCGTTGATCGTCAGCGCCGAGGTGTTGCCCTTGGCCTGGAAGATAGTGATGCCCGCATAGGGGCCACTGGTCGGCGGCGAGAGGTTCACCTGCTCATTGGCATTGATGTAGAGCTGCGAGCCTTCCATCAGGAAGATCGTCACGCCCTGGCCGGTGAGGCTACCGTTGCCGCCGGGCTTTATGGTGACATTGCGCAGGATGTAGACGCCCGGATTAAGCGTGATCTTTCCTGACCAGGTCTTGTCGCAATAGGTGCCGGGCGAAAGCGTGACCGTCTTGCCGTTCGGCATCGATTGGCACATGCCGTAAGCGGGCGGGGTGACATTGGCCAACGGGTCGAACGATGCGTACTGGTTTTCGAGCGGTGCGTCGCACGAGAGTGTTGCGTTGGGCGGCGTTATCCCCGAGGTCGAGCCGACCGTCGAGACGCATGCCGCGCTGAGCAGGGCCGAGCCGCCGCGGTCGATGGCGTCGGCCGCGTCCGAGTTTGCGGCGATCACGCAGCCGTTCATCGCGACATTGGTCGAGCCCTGCAGGTTGACGGCGGAGCCGACATGCGGATCGAGCGCCAGAACGCACGCTTGCGCCCCGGGTTTGACCTCGACGGAGGCGGAGCGGGTCGCCTGCCAGGCCGGCGCGCCGCTGATGAAAGCCGCACGGCTGATGCTCGACGACAGGGCGATGGTGTAGCCGCTCGGATCGCCGCTGGCCGCTGCCTGGAAGGCCCCGACGCTGCCCGAATATTCGCCGGCATCGGCGACGCTCAGATTGGCTGAGAAGAAAGTCAGGCCGAGCTGGCGCACATCGCCGGCCGACATGGTCGGTTGGTATTTCGTGCCCACCGCCAGCCCGGCTGCGTCCAGCGAGTTCTGCAGTTGCGCCGCGTCGTCGCTCGTGCCGGCCACATCGACGGCGCCGGCCACGACAAGCATCAGCGGCACCATGGCGATTGCGGTCGCCAGCGCGAAATTGCCGCGCGTCGAAGCCCAGAACCGTCTGATCATGGCAGCACCCCTCGCCGGAAACGGCAGAGACACTACTCCAGCCGTCTCTACGACCGATTTCCGAAAAAGATAAAATGCAGCAAAAGCTAAAATCGCTGATTTATCCGCAGCTTGACCTAACGTCCTATATAGAGTGGGACCTAAGTCTGAGTCGCGGCCGCGCAGGACGGTAAATATGCATACAAGGGTCTGAAAATCGCAAGTCGAGGAAAAAAATTAGCCATTCGTTTATCGCCGGGTGTTGAACGTGGTGGCTGGGATAGCTTGGGCGCGCTCGGCCATGAACACATTCGGTCGGATTTTCAGACAGTTCGTCTCCCGCCGCCTGCGACGCGGCGAGAGCGGCAATGTTGCGACGATCTTCGCGCTCACCCTGCCGATCGTCGTCGGCGGGGCTGGGCTCGGCGTCGAGACGTCCTACTGGTACTATTCGAGCCTGAAACTACAGGCGGGGGCGGATGCGGCCGCCTATGCCGCCGCGTTGGAGAAAGTCGCCGGATCCGACAAGCCCACGATCGTGGCGGCCGCGACGCAGTCGGTCGCCTCGAACGCATTGGCCGCAGCAACCGTCGTCGTCAATGACCCGCCGACCTCGGGGCCGAACACCGCCAAGAAAGCTGTCGAGGTGATCCTGACCCAACAGTTGGACCGGCTGTTCACCCAGATCTTCACGCAGGGCAAGGTGTCGGAGAAGGCGAGGGCGGTGGCGCTCATCACCGAAGGCTCCAATGCCTGCGTGCTGGCGCTCAGCAAGTCGGCTGGCCAGGCGGCGCTCTTTTCCGGCAGCACAAGCGTCAAGCTCAAGGGCTGCTCGGTCATGTCGAATTCGATCGCCAACGACGCCATCAAGGTGCAGGGATCGGCGGGGCTCCAGGCCGATTGCCTGATCTCGGTCGGCGGCATGGTGCTGAACAATCCGGTGACAACTGACCCCGTGAACTGCAAGGCCCCGATCACCCAGGCCCTGCCGGCATCCGACCCCTTTGCCAACCTGCCGGCACCCGCCGTCAGCAACCAATGCCAGAACGGCAACAAGACGGTGCTGAGTCCCGGGACTTACTGCAACAACCTGAGCCTCAGCGGCAACGTAACGCTTTCTCCCGGCGTGTATGTCCTCCAGGGCAATCTCAAGATAAACGCCAACGCCATCATCCAGGGCAACGGCGTGACCATCTATATGGCCGGCAGCAGCACCGTCAGTATGAACGGCAACGCCACGGTGACGCTGAGCGCGCAAACCTCTGGCCCTTATTCCGGCGTGCTGTTCTACGGCGACAGGACGGGCACCGCGGCGCAGAGCACCTTCAACGGTACAGCGAACTCGCTTCTGACCGGCGCCATCTACTTCCCAAGGCAGCAGGTCAACTATCTCGGCAATTTCTCGGGCCAGAACGGCTGCACCCAGGTCGTGGCCGACACAGTTCAATGGTCCGGAAATTCGACCATCAACCAGGACTGCACGGCCTACGGCATGGGGGGCATCCCGGCCGCCCCATCCGTGCGGCTCGTCGAGTAGCAATCATGGTGCCGCTGGCGATCCGCTTCCACAAAAACCGGTGCGGCGCGGCAGCGGTGGAGTTCGCGCTTGTGCTGCCGGTGCTGGTTGCCGTTCTCTTCGGCGTTGCCGACGGTTGGTCCTACGTCACCAACTCGCTCGCGATGCGGGCCGGCGTGAAGACGGCAGCCAATCTTGTGCTGGCCGGCGCCACCGACGAGAGCGCTACCCAGACCATCCAGAGCATTGCGCTCGCGAGCTGGGAAAAGAAGCCCGACGATGCGGCGGTAATCGTGAGCCGCAAATATATGTGCGGGGCAACGGAGGTCGCGTCAAGCTCCACTCCGTGCGCCGGATCGAGCATTCCATCGATCTACATCTACATACAGGCGTCGGGCACCTGGACTCCGCCTTTCACCTTCGGCGTCTTCCCGGGCAATAGCGCGCTCAGCCATCAGCAGGTGGTCCGTGTCCGCTAAGCAAAAAACCAGGCTGTTTGCCAGCAACGCCTCTGGCGGCGCCGCGATCGAGTTCGCGCTGATCGTGCCTTTCCTGATCATGCTTCTGTTCGGCATCTTCGCCTTCGGCTGGTCGATGAACAACGAGTCCAGCGTGCGCTATGCGCTCGAAGCCTCGGCGCGCTCCCTGCAGCTCGACAGGACGCTGACCCAGGCTCAGATCCAGACGATCGCGACGCAGAAACTACAGGCGCTCGGCTTGCAGAACGTGACAGTTACGATCACCACCGACCCGCCGAGCGGCGGCTTCAAGATGGCGCATGTCAGCGCCAGCTATGCCTTCGTCATCAACTTTCCCTATTTCAGCGATTTTCCGATCAATTACTCGACCACTGTCACCGTGCCGCTGATCAACAGCTGAAGCACGTCTCCCCAAAGTGGGACTTCGTTTCGGGTCAAAGCCAGGGCTAAGCTTAACAAGCTGTGTGGGCCGAAAGATTGCGACACGCTTCAGGGCATGCCGAGGAAGAATATATAAGTATATATCTGGGATTGGCCGCAAAGCGGGATAAGAACACCTCGGTAGCGCGCCCCAAGCGCTGGTGGCATCACCGCTCCCGCGGGTTGCCCGAAACGATGCCGCGCACGTCCGAAAATCGCCTTTATAAACAGGCGTCTTGTACTCCTCGACGGACGCTGGCCGCATAGCGTTGGGCCCATGGTCCGACGGGAGGTGGGCCTTCATTGTTCCAGAGGGCGGACCTGGCCTTAGCCCATTTATTTACGCAATAATTTCAGCAAGTTAACAGGTGTTCAGCAGGATTTCCGGAGCTGCTTCTCGGGATACTCTCTTGCCGCCACCGAATTTGTTTAAAAGTTACTCCAAGCCGTTAGGGAAATCTCATATGACGCGATCTAGCGGTTGGGCATTGGTGGCGATTCACCTGCGGAGAAACATGATGACAATCCGGAAAACACTTTTGGCTTCGCTTGCCATTCTGGCGCTCGCGGCTGCTCCCGCACTCGCCGGAGCCGGCGGCAATGGCGGTGGCAACGGCAATGGCGGCAGCCATGGCGGCGGCAACGGCAATGGCGGCGGTAACGGCAATGGCGGCGGTAATGGCAACGGCGGCGGCAACGGCGGCGGCAAGGGCCAAAGCAGCAACAGCGGCGCCTCGCACGGCAAGTCGGCATCGGCAAAGGCCGCCAAGTCGCAGGTCGACGATGCAACCGATGACGACACGACGGACGATACCACTACGGCCGCCACCCCGAAGGAGAAGAACATCCATGCCAAGCTCGGCCGGCTGAACTCGCTCCAGCGCAACATCAATGCCTACATGAATTCCAAGAGCAAGAAGTTCGCGGGCATTCAGGCTTATGTGACCCAGGCCGCCGTAGCCCAGAACGCGCAGGCCAAGCTTGACGCGGCAAACGCGAAGCTGGCCGCCGACCAGGCCCAGCTCGGCACGCTCACCCAACAGCTCGCCGACCTCAATGCAACAGACACGACCAACATGACGGCCGAGGAAAAGGCGGCTTTCGATGCGCAGGTTGCCGACGTTCAGGCGCAGATCGACGCCCAGAACGCCGCGATCGCCGCTGACACCCAGGCGGTCACGGATGCCCAGGCCGCGGTGACCGCTAACCCTGCCCCCGATGACGCCACGCTCGACGCCGCCCTGCAGGACATGGCCAACAAGCCGGTCGATCAGGAGGTGACGGACTGGGCCAAGGACGTGCTGGCCGACAAGATCGACCAGGCGGCCGCGGCGACGTCCACGCCATAAGGCACACGCGGCGAAGCTGCCGCAGTGGAGTGCATGCATGCCGCCGGGGCGACCCGGCGGCATTTTTGTTTGGCTTGACGGCAATGCATTCGCACACGGCAACAGACCAAGTGAGGCCAGGGGGAATTCTGGTTGCGGCGAGCAGAAACGCCACGCCGAGGCACAGGCGGAGTTCAAAAAAAGGCTCGCCGTTGAGGCGAGCCCAAAAGTAGCAAAAGCCGAGGTGGTCAGACGGCTTCTACCCGCGTCCGAAGGTTAACATGCGGGGGTGTACCGACCGAATAACATTAGTTAAGGAATAGCTAAAAATTCACGGCGTCCGCATCGCTGGAAGCCTTTCGTCGGTTTTGGTCGGCGTTGTGCCACGTGTTTGAAACGGTGGCAGAACCGACGGCGGTGACGCAGACCGGGTAGTCGAAAATCGGCGCGCCGAAAACGAGTTTGACCGGGAGCTGCGTGGTCAGCTCCCGGCCCCCGGTTGCCACCCCCGAGATCTCGCTGTGAATGTCGTACTACGATATAAAAGCCGGCGTTGGAATGGGAACGGGCAATTTCTTTTGCGAGCCGCCCTGCATTGGGGAAAACAACTGCAGGCCCGGGAGCGCTGCCCCGCCGCCGCCGACCTTGCGAGTCTTTTTGCCTCGCCTGACGCTGTGCGCAATGCACACCAAAACTTCGCTGTCGTGTGGCTAATATGCATTGCGGTGTGTAGACTTAGCGGGTGAGGGATTTCACAGGGCATTGGGAGGACAACAAAATGCCACGGGTTTCGGAGCTTTTCTTCAAGACGGCCATCATCTTTCTCATCCTGGGCATAGCCGCGGGGTTGCAGATGGCGATTTCGGGCGACCACGGCGCCTTCCCGGCGCACGCCCACATCAACCTTCTCGGCTGGGTGACCAGCGCGATCTTCGGCGGTTACTACGCGCTCAATCCGGCCAAGGCCGAGCGCCGCATCGCCATGATCCACTACGGTCTCTACACGGTTGGCCTCGTGATCATGCTGCCGGCGCTCTACTGGATGCTGGCCGCAGGCCATCCGGAGATCGAGCCGGTCGTGGCGATCGGCTCGCTGATCGTCGCCGCCGCGGTGCTGACCTTTGCCTTCATCGTCTTCTCGTCCGCAGAGACGGTGCGCTCGGCCACGGTCGCTCCGGCGCAGTAACGGTGCACCCAACAGCGCGTCGCCTGAACCGGCCCAGTGCGACGCGCTCAATTGCTCGATCGCACGCGGCCAAGATCGGCCGAAGCGCCTCTTCGTGTCCTGTGTGGCGGAGCAGGGAGCGAAGCGACGCGGCGCAAACTGCAGGCCGTAAGCTCAGAGCGTTACGACGGTGCAGGATTCTGCCGCGCTGCGTTCCTCGACGAGGTCACAGCGTGGGTTCTCGGGTCTTTGCTCCGCTTCGCGTCGCTACGCCCAACGATGACGGCGTTGGGGCTTCGGCCGGACGCTGAGCCGCCTTACGGCAGCAGCCTCGGGAACAGCCGCGAGATCAGCGCGTGGACGATGCCGTCGCGCTCGAAGGGGCCGGGCAGCTTGGCGGGGGCGCCGGCGTCGCGCGCCTTGCTCTCGTCCGTGGCCCGGCCTTCGGCTTGCACGAGCCACAGCACGGCCACGAAGTAGCCTGCCTGCAGCACCACGCCCGCCAGGAACGTCCAGCCAAGCGACTGCCAGACGGACCCGGTGGACATGAAGGTCCAGCCGAGAACCACCAGAAGCGTTGCCGTCATTCCCACAAGAAACTGCGGAAAATACATTTGCCCAACCGAGCGCCGCGACCAGTTAGGGTCTTCGACGATCTCGCCCATTGCTCTACCCATTTTGACCCTTGCACCTTTTCCGCCAGGATCGCAAGACTTCACGCAGACCCCTTGCCATAGGTCTTAATTCCGGCCCGCCGAAGGACCTACGCCTGAGGAACCCAGCCGAGGCCGATTCCGTTCCCTCGCGGAACAATGATCAGGAGTGGCTAATGGACGGCAGCGTCTACGAGGCGCGCTGGCTTGTTGCGCCTGCAACGCGCATCGTCTTCGCCGCTGCCGCAATGCTGCTGAGCTGACGCCCTCTGACGATCGCCGCAGTGCCCGCCCGCCGAGCACGTCCCTTCATCGGCGGGAGGCCGGCCTCTCCGCCTTTCCGCGAAAGGAGTGGAGGGTTAGCTCTGACTCCCATTTCGGCCGGATCACGTCGCGGCCGGCTAGGGGCTGGCCCACCGGCTATCGGGATTGGGCCTTGGCTGCACCATTCTTGTATCGAAGGCGTCGGGCAGGCGAACGTGCGCCAGTGCCCTGACCGATCCCGTTCTCAGGGCATCCGGCGGCAAGAGGATGACCATCTTGGCCTCGCGATCCGGCCAGAGTGGTCTGCCGCCGGTGAAGAACACAAGCGCCACAACGCAGATCAGAAGAACGGCGGCGAACAGGTTCGCAATGATCTCTCCGAGTTGCATGCAGCACCCCCCAAAAGGAGCACCCGCCGCATCGCAGGTAGCGGCGGGTGCAACAGCAACCGACGATGAAGGGACCTATGCTCGCCAGTCATGACTCCAACAAGATAACTGCCTGTATGTTTCGAGAGGGGGACCAATGCCCTGCCAAACCAGACCTCAGTCCGACGGCTGTGTTGCGGCGAGGGCGGGCGATAAGGCTTGGACGGGGCTGCCCCGGCCTCGGGAAGGGGCGTTTGCGCCCGCGGCTGAAGCGACATAAGAAAAGCCCGCCATGCCATGCGGCACGGCAGGCCTCCTGTCTGAAATGCTGTCTGGATCAGGCCTCCAGGATCACGACGATCTTGTAGGTGTCCGGATCCACGATCACGATGCGCCCGTCGGCCAGCACGAAATACATATAGGTTTCGTAAGCCGGGACGATCTTGACGATGCGGGCCGGCAGGCGATGCAGCCGGATCTTTTGCCGCGGAACCTCGACGCCGATCGAGATGTCGAAGCTGACATCGCGAACCGGTTGGACGTTGGTCTCGCGGATGATCTGCGTGATCTGCGTCCGCTGCTCGACCGTCACATTGGTGATCGAGGCCGTCTTGTCCTGGTCGGTCTGGACGTTGCCCTGAGCGTTCTGCTCAGTGGTCGTACCGGTCTTGCCCTGAGCGTTCTGCTCGGTCTGCATCTTGGTGGTGCCCTGGGCGTTCTGGTCGGTGGTGGTGCCGGTCTTGCCCTGAGCATTCTGCTCGGTCTGCACCTTTGTGTTGCTGTCAGCATTCTGTTCGGTGCTGGTGCCGGTCTTGTCCTGGGCCTGCTGTTTCTTCTTCAGCGTGGTATTGTCCTGAGCGTTCTGCTCAGTCTTTGTGTCGGCCTTGCCCTGCGCCTGCTGCTTCTTCTTCAGCTGCGTATTGTCCTCGGCGTTCTGCTCGGTGCTGGCGCCAGCCTCGCCCTGGGCATTCTGCTCAGTCTTCATCTTGGTGGTGCCCTGGGCATTCTGCTCGGTCTGAGACTTCATCTTGCCTTGGGCCTGCTCGCCAGCCTTGCCGCCCTTCGGGCAGTCGGCCTGGCCGGCGGCACAACTATCGCCGCCGCTCGGCTGCACGGACTCGGTCTGCGCCATCGCGGCGCCGCAACCAACGCCGAGCGCGATCATGCTCGTGATCAGAAGATGCTTCATCTGATTTCTCCTCGGAAAGTCGGTCCCTTCGTTGGTTTAACACGACTTGGAAGGCATTGTTCCGAGATTGTTTTGCCAAGCGGCGGCGGCGTTCTTACGCCGGCGGATGCGCGGAATTTTGCAGGAACAAGCCGCGGTCCTCGGCGTTAGGACGGTGCCGATCGGCTGTGGAAATCGCAGGCGCAGCAGAGGAGGCGATTGACCACACAAAGGAGACGACCATGAAAATGCACATCACCACCGCCGCCGCGGCCCTCCTGCTTCTCGCCGGCGCTGGCGCCGTCGCTGCGCAGGACACCGTCGTGATCGCGCCCGAGCAGGAAACCGTCATCAAGGAATATGTGCAAAAGCAGCCGCTGGCTTCGGTGAAGGTTCCCGGCATCGAGCTGAACATCGGCAGCACGCTTCCCGAGACGGTCGAACTGCACGAGGTGCCGAACGTCAAATATCGCTATGTCGTGGTCGATAACCGGACTGTGATCGTCGACCCCGGCACGCGCAAGATCATCAAGGTGCTCAATTAACCGATAGCGTAATCGGCCGAACGGATGGCCCGCCGCCGGTCACGGCGGCGGGCGGTTAACGGAAAATTATTAATTTACGATATGCTAACGGAACCTTTGACCCACACCCAAGTTGGGCGCTTTGGGTCAAATCTGTCTCATAGGCAACACAAACCAGTGGCAGAAACAAACCTGTCTCATAGGCAACACAAACCGGTGGCAGAAAGCAGAATCGGGCGGCGGCGAACAGGCATGGGCAGGGGCGAGGAGGACTAGTTAACATGTCGAAACGAGAAATCGGAACATCCCGCTCGCTCGGGATGCGCGTCGCCGAGTTGCGGGCCAGGATGGAAGACGCCCACATCACCGCACATGAAATAAAGACCTTCCAGAAGGTCGCGGCCATAATGGGGGGCGGCGATGGCTCCCTACGCATCGATGCGGACGATCTGATCGCCGCATCTTTCCTCACCGAGTCGTGCGAAGCTTCGCTGAACTGACAGCCGTCATCGATGTCGCCTGGCTGCCGTCCAGCACTGGGCGGCAGTGAGCGGCGCTACGCCGCTTGGCGCGACAAAAGCCTTCGGCCGCGAGGGCTTTTTCGATGATGCTTGGTTCGATAAGCCCGATCCTAAGGCCCGGACTTCAGCAGCCTGTCACGCCAGCGGCCATTGCCGGCGCTGCTGGCTTATGCTCCTGGCCTTGAGACGTCTGATCTTGGCTTCACGTAGCGCGGTGACCGGGTCGACGCCGGTCCACAGAATGCCGGCCTTCTGAGCGAATGCCACGAAGGCCTGCCGCGCTTCCCCAAGTTTCCTCTCGCCTGTCCGCGCTGCCTCGCAGGTCTGCACGGCCGCGGCATAACAGTCGCCGCGCATCGCCGGCGGCCATTCTTTGAGGAAATTCTGCATCGCCGCCAGGGAAGCGATCTCGCGCTTGAAACCGGCCCCGACTGCGATCGCCACCGGCGCGCGGAGCGGCATGTCGCTTGTGATGTGAACTGCAGTCATGGCGGGCCTTTGCTGGTCGAATTTATTCAATTCAAACAATGCGAAGCTGCCCCGGCGGTTCCGCCGGCAACAATCAATTAGGCGCCGCAGACGGAACAAGACCCCAATGCACGCGTTTGCCCCGGGAGCTCCTATGTTCGACCTGCCAGGTTTCCGCGACGGCGGAGGCGGGCGGAGCTCGCCAACACAACAGGAGACTTATGATGAAACGCACCCTTATTCCTGCTGTTGCCGGCCTTGCTCTGATCGCCGGCGTAGGCTTTGCCGCTGCGGACCAGATCATCGTCACGCCGGAGCAGCAGACTGTCGTCAAGGAATATGTCCACAAGCACCCGATCGCCTCGGTCAACATACTGGGGCTGGAACTGGGCGTCGGCTCGACGGTGCCTGACACGGTCGAGCTGCGGGAGGTGCCGGACGTTCAGTACAGATATGCCGTGGTCAACGATCGCACTGTCCTGATCGATCCTGGTACACGCAGGGTCATCCACGTCATCGAGTGATTACGCTTACGAGCCCCGATCCTCCCGCCATGCCGGCGGGGGGATGCCGGCTCCTAGGAAGGAGTCGCAGCCATGCATCACCCCCATGTCGAATCAGTCGACTGTGCAAAGGCGGTCGACCAGCTTCTGGCCGAACGCCGCACTGGCCTCTTATCGATGAAGGAAGCGATTGGCCTGCTGCGCAGGCGCACCGGAACCGAACGCTCTGACGCCGATTTAGCCGCATTGATTACAAAGAAGGCGGCGTATCTGGGCGTTGCGATCGTCTCCGACGTGCACTGAATCGCTGCCGAAGTTCAGGCACCTACGCGTCGATGCGCAAGACGCCACCGGAAAATTCAGCTAATGTTTCCGTCGGGGAGCGGCCCCACTCAAAGGAGGCGACAGTGACGGACGACAAGCAGGAACGCATTCGCCGGCGGGCGCACGAGATCTGGGAGCAGGCCGGCCGGCCAGAAGGCGCGCATATGGAGCACTGGGACCAGGCGGCCGCCGAGATCGACGCCGAAGTAAAGCCGAAGTCCAAGGCCGCGCCCAAAAAGACGGCCGCCGCCAAGCCGAAGTCGGCCAAGGCCGAAACGCCCGCCAAAGGCCCCGCCAAGGCCAAGGCTCCTGCCAAGCCGAAAGCCAAGACCTGACCCCAGCGGCCGTTCCGCCGCTGCCATCCGCACAATCGAAATGTAGCAAGCCCGCGCCCGAAGATTTAGGGCGCGGAGGTGGAGGCTAAACGGCTATCGCCTCCCTTGCTTTCTGGCGTATTGCGCAACGGCGCAGAGGAAAGCCAGCGCGGCGGTATCGCAGGCCGCCCGCGACGGCGACGGACCCTTGGCAAAAAGCACCGCGTCCGCGATCGGGATCGTCAGCCCATGCTTCCTGGCGAATGAGGTGACTTCGTAAGGCTGATCGTCGGCTGGTGCGCCGATGTCGATTTGCTGGTCTATCAAACGAGTTCCTCCCTGGTACGCGACTATGCCTTCCTTCGCCCGAAAGGAATTAACTACCGGCCGCTCGCCCGCGTCCACCAATTGGCAATTGTGTGAAACGATACATTTGTCGAGGTGCATCCGAAGGTTGCAAAATGGAATCTCTGCACCCGGCGCGGGCGGAAACCATTCCGTCGCCGCGCTCCTTCGCGCCCCTCTGGTTTCGTCGCGTTTGGTGGTTCTTCCTCCGCGAAGAAGGAAGACATCTCACTCCCAGGCATCGCTCGATTTTGCGAAGCGCACGCCCGCCGCAGTCATCGCGCACTCGCATTCGCTGACCAGCCTGAGGTTCCTCAAATATCGCGCGATCGTTTCGGGCAGCCAGGCCTCGCAGGCTTCGACATAGGCGCGGCCGTGCACCAGCGTGCCGGTCGAAAGCCGGTCGTCCTTCTCCGCGATCACCTTCAGATATTGCCGGATGAAGCGGACGTCGTCGGCGATGTCCTGGCTGGCCATGCGCCACGCGCCGGCCAGGCGTTCGCGCTCGGCGAGCGGCAAAGGCGAGAGCAATGGGCGGGAAAGGTCGGCGAAAGCGGCATGGTTCGCGGTGTTCAAGGATATCCCCTCAACGAAGGGCAATATCGTACTTTATGTACGAAAAGTAATCAAGCGCCTTTCGTACAATTTGAACGATAATTCACTTTGACCGCATCATGAAACCGTCGAGCTCGATGCGCGCTTCGTCGAGCGCCTTGCCGAGGACCAGGTCCACCACCTCGCGCCTGTCCGGCTGAAGCAGTTGCAAGCCTTTGCGCAGCGCCTCACGCCATGCTTCGCCCCGGTTCCACGCTTCCGCGAAGGCATGGGCGAGGTCGTCTCGCCGACGCGTATTCTCGAGCGCCTCGACCAGCAGGCTAGCTTGATGCAGGTCCTTCTCCCGCTTGGCGGCAGCGCTTCGCTCGCGTCGCGCCGCGACGATCAGCTTGTGGACCGCAAAGCGTTCGGGCGAGGGGACCAGCACCGGCACGCCGGAGCGGTGGAGCAGCACTGCCCGCACCGGGTCGCGGATCAGGAAATCGAGGAAGCGCAAGGGCTGCGCCGAGGCGCCGCCCAGCGACGGCATCGGGCTGGCATGGTCGGCATGCTCGTCGCTGCCTCGGTTCGGGGTGAGGAGTTCTATGCGATAGCGCGAAGCATTCTCGAACTGCGTCGTGCGCCCCGCATCGGTTCGGTGCGGGATTTCCCGGAATGTCGGGTCGACCGCCTTCAGCACCTCGATGAGCGGCGGCATGCTGTCGTCGACTTCGGCCGAGACGGAATGGAACTGGGCAAAGTCGGCATCGCCGGTCTGCAGCGCGGCTCCTGGCAGTTTGACGCCGAGATGCCCTGCATAGGTCTGGAAGGCGACGGTGCCGACGAGCACCGCGCGCAGGCGGAAGAGCCCGGCCTTTTCCAGCGCCTCGACGACGTCGCCATTGAAAGCATCGGGCCCCGCCAGGCCGGCGTCGCGAACCAACGTGGAGACCAGCTTGCGGCGAGCTCTGAGATCGTCCTTGATCTCCTTGAAGGCCGCGACCCTTTTGGCGATCTCGGGATCTTCCGCCGGGCCGACATAGCGCCTGGACTTTTGCGGCCGCGTCTCTTCGAAATACCAGTAGTCGCGGCCTTTCACCGGCACGCGCACGAAATTGCCTGCCGTCGAGAAATCGGTCTCGAAGGAGGCATCCAGGCTGCGCTGCACCAGCTCGGCATAGAGGGTACGATAGGCAAGATCGATGGTCTTCATGGCCGCTCCCGGGCGTGCGCAGCGTTATAAGAAACCTGCAGTTTTCTTATAACTGGGCCTTATTCGGCGAGATTTCAAGAGCGTTATAAGAAACTGGTAAAAATCTTATAACGACCGGCATCTCCTAAGAGAGATGGGCCACTCTTCTGCGGATTGGGGAAACGGTTTGCCCGGTGCGGTCGACGTCACGCCCGAAGACTCGACCTGGAAGGCGTTGAGGCCGGGCTTGGAAGCTTGGAGCAGCGCAGCTTCCGTTACGTCGATTACGGCTGCCGGACGAGCACACTACCTTGATCATTTCCGGAAACGCGTTCCTTGGCGCCAACCGACAAGCCGCCGCTGCTTTTTTCGAGGGACGCGGGCCGGCTACGCCTTCGCCGTCGACCGCGCGAAGCACGCAGGCGACCCGCTGATCGCGGCGAACAAGGACACGCTCACAACCCGGCGCTGAACGACCGGCATTTTTGAAGGGTGCTAACGGCGCCATCGGCACCATGGACATGGCGAAGATGGAAGCGATGGGCGGGTATTTGTTTGCCTCGGGAATACTGCTCGACCGCAACGGCAAGGCGTTGAAGGAAAGGCCATACTTCGAGACCTACCCGTAGCGCAGGTAATTGTTGCAGTGGCCGGCGTTTCGCGCGCCATGACATGATTGAGCATGTCGAGTTGCGCCGAAAGCGCTTGCGAGACCGCGCTGTCCGGAGCTGAAAGCAGGAGCGGTGCATATCTGTGCCGCAGATCGGCGACCGCCTGTCTGCTGGTATTGCGCACTTCTGTTTGGCTTCCGGTCTGGGCGGCGGCAGTGATCTTGCGCAGCATCGCATCGTAGTTATCCGGAAATTCGCGTGCGATAGCCTCAACGATCTGGAGATCCTGCTTCCGGATCTAGGCATCGATGTAGGCGGTGGTCACAGGCTGGGGCGGCTTCGCCACCGACTCATGGTGATATCTGCCGCCGCCGAACATCGCTGGTAGCACTTTTGCCTCAACGAAGCTCAAAGGGGACGACCGCCTCCACCTGCAACCATTTCCAACGCGACATCCGCCCCTCTAAAATGCCTGTCTAGTTCAGTCCGAGGCTCAGCGCCTTCTTGCGGTCGGCCTCGGCGCGCTTCAAATCGCCCTTAGCTCTCCAGGAATGTGCCCTCAAATCGTAGGCGTCGGCATATGTCGGGTCGATCTCGATAGAGCGGCTGTACTCGGCGATGGCGCCATCGTGGTCGCCTTGGCTTTCCTTGATTGCACCTAGACCGAAATGGGCGCCAGCGCTCTTCTTCCGGTCCAGGCTGATCGCCTTGTTGAAGTCTCGCGTTGCGCTGTCGATGTCCTTTTTTGCCGCATAGGCAAAGCCGCGATCGATGTAGAAGCGCGCGACTTTGGGATCCAGTTCGATCGCCTTGTCGAAGTCTGTCATCGCACCCTCGTAATCGGCCTTCTCCAGCCTTTTGGTTGCCCGTCCGTAGTAGGCCATGCTCCAACTCTGATCGATCTCGAGGCCTCGGTCATAGTCGGCTAACGCCCGGTCAAGCTCGTTTTTTTTCCCCCACAAAGCGGCACGCCCAAAATAGGCATCGCTGCTCTTCGGCGCGAGTTCGATGACCTTGCTGAAATCTGCAATGGCGCCATCATAGTCATGGGTGTCGGTGCGGACCATCGCCCGTCCGCGATAGCCGGCGGGGTTTTTCGGATCGAGCGCGATGGCCTGTTCGAACGCGGTCGTGGCGCGTGCATACTTGCGTTTCTTGTACCAGACGTAGCCGTGGTCGACGATGGTCTTCAACTTGCTCTGGTCAGAGCCGACAGGATCGCTTCCGGCTGACTTGCGTTTGGCCGCCACGGCGAGCTTGCGGCCCTCCTCGGCTAGGGCCAGCCTTGGATCCAGCTTGAGCGCCTGGTCGTAGTCCGCAATCGCCTGGTCGTAATCGCCGTTGGCGAGCCAGGCGCTGCCACGCCCGAAATAGATTGGCGCAGAACTGGGGTCGATCTTGGCCGCGCGGCTGAAATCGGCGATCGCTCGATCCAGTTCGTTCTTCTTGCTCCAGGCGACGGCGCGGCCGAGGTAAGCTTCGACGTAGGCAGGATAGAGTTCGATCACCTTGCCGTAATCATCGATGGCCGCGTCATACTTGCCCTTCGCTACCAGCGACATGCCGCGCCCCAGATATGCGGACGCCATTTTCGGATCGAGCGTGATGGCTTTGTTGTATTCGGCAATGGCGCGATCAAATTTGTGCCTCTTGTAGAGGGCATCGCCGAGATCGGTGAAAGCCTTGAGCTTCTTCGGATCAGGCCCGCCGGCTTCGGCCGCGACATCGCCTTTTCCTCTTGCCGCGTCGGCCGCCTTGCGGCTGACCAGGTAATCCGGATTGTGCGGGTCGAGGTCGATTGCCCGGTCGAAATCGGCGATGGCGCCGTCATAGTCCTTCCTGTCGGCCCGTGCCATGCCGCGCCCATAATAGCTGGCGGCGTCTTTCGGATCGATCGCGATCGCTAATGAATAGGCGGCGATCGCCCGCCCGCCGTCGCCCTTGGCGTGCCAGGCCATGCCCTTGCAAAAGAACGCGTCGCGCGCCTTCGGGTCGAGCGTGGCGGCATGGCCGCAATCGGCAAGCGCGCCCTCGACATCGCCCGACATGGTTTTGGCCATCCCCCGGCGAATATGGGCCGAGACCAGATCCGGAACGAGCTGGATCACCCGATCGTAGTCGGCGATCGCTAGGTCGTAGGCGCGCTTGGCGGCCAAGGCCTTGCCGCGGCCGAAATAGGCGAATGGGCTACTGGGGTCGAGCGCGATCGCCTTCTCATATTCTGCGATGGCATGGTCATATTTGCCCGCGTCCGAAAAGGTGTCGCCGCTCTGCACCGCGCTCAGGACACGTGGGTCGGTCGCCTCGGCCGCCTCCAGCATCTTTGAAGCGGACAGTATTCGCGTTGGGCTCGCTTTGCCTTGGCCGAGTTGCTTGGCCAAGGTTTCAACGGCGGCCGCAACAGAGGGCTGCAACTGTTGCATGCCCACTGGCGGCGCCGGCCTGTTTTCGCCAACGGCAGCCTGCTCGTCACAGGTTCCAGTCCGCTTCAGGTCGAGTTCGATGGCACGCCGGCAATCGACTGCCGCGCCGGCCTGATCGCCCTTGAGCATCCGGGCGCGGCTGCGACCGAAATAGGCGTCGGCGTTTTCGGGATCGAGGCTGATGGCCTTGTCGAAATCGAGCAATGCGCCGTCGACGCCATATTTCGACAGCCGCATCTGGGCGCGCTCGAGCAGGATCCTGGCGGTCGCCGGATCCCTGCCTGGCTTCGCGGCGGTCGGCTTGCCTTGCTCGCCGGGCAGGTGTTCCCTGCACGTGGCTGCCCGCTTCGGGTCGAGCTCGACGGCTCGCCGGCAGTCGCCGACGGCGAGGTCGAAATTGCCAAGCAAAGCCTCCGCGATGGATCGGTGGTAGTAGGCATCGGCGTTGTAGGGATCGAGGCCGATGACAAAGCTGAATGTATCTATCGCGCCCTTGGGGTCGACCTGCATCTGCTGCAACCCCGATTTCATATTCCAGTCGATGGCGGCGGAATTGTCGCGCTTGGCATAGAGTTGCGGCGGCTCATACGTGGGAGGCGCGATAGGCTTGGCCGCCTGCGGCTCAACTGGGATTGGGACATGAGCCTGACTGGTCGTAGCGCCCGGTGACTGCAGCACGGGTTGCCCCTCGGCCCTGCGCTTGCCAATCTGGACGCTCAGTCTTTCCTTTCGGTAGTCCGCGTTGGCCGGGTCGAGCGCGATTGCCTTGTCCAGGTCCGCTATTGCCTTATCAGGATCGCTCGCCTCCCAGACAAGCGCCCTCTCGAAATACGATTTTGGATCGTCGGAACTGATGGAAATCGCTTTGTCGAGATCGGCAAGCGCCTCTTTCGAATTGCCGACTCGAGCCATAGTCATGCCGCGCACGCGGTAAGCCGGGGCGTTGGCCGGGTCGCGGCGTACGGCTTCATCCAGATCGGCGATAGCGCGGGCATAATTCTTCTTTAAGCCCCAGCTCTTGGCGCGGTTGAAGTAGAATGCGGAACTTGCTGGATTGAGCCGGATCGCCTCGTCGAATGCGGCGATGGCGCGGGTATGGTCGCCCTTTTCCTGCCATTCTATGCCGACCGCATTTTGGGCGGTGGCGGTTTTCTCGCCACCTCCGTCGCGCGGCTCGCCAAAAGCCTCGGCGATCCGGCGTGAGCAATCACGCCCTTTGTCTGCATCGACGCCGGCGATGTGCTTGCAATCGGCTTCCGCGCGCCTGCGCTCGCCCTTGGCGATCCATGAAAGTGCGCGGTCATGGTAAGGCGTGATGGGGTCCGCGCGGACGCTCTCTGCTTTGTCATAGTCGGCTTGGGCCCGCGTGGCGTCGCCCTTGTCCTCCCAGGCGACGCCGCGCACGCCATAGGCCATCTCGTTGGCGGGATCGATGTCGATCGCCTTGTCGCATTCGACAATCGCACGGTCGTGCTCGCCTTTCTTGTTGAGTGCCCTGGCGCGGTCGGCATAGAGGTTGGCATCGTCCGGCGTGAGCGCGATTGCGCGAGTGTAGTCCGCGACGGCTCGCTCGAAATCTGCCTTGCTCTCCCAGGCAATGGCGCGATTGGTAAAGGCGGGCACGTATGTCGGATCAAGCGCGAGCACGTCGGTCATGTCGGCGATGACGCGGTCGATATCGTTCTTCTGCGTGTAAGCCAGGCCACGCCAGAAATAGGCGTTAACGCGAAGATCGGGAATCTCGGCGCTGTCCTCGGCGATGGGCGTGCAGGCGCTAATCTGCTGGTCGGCGGAGAGGGCGCCGTCGCTGAAGCAAGTAGCGTAATCCTTGCTCTCTGCGAGGGCCGGACTGCGAAGCCCGCCAAGCGTCACCACTATTCCCGCCGGCGCCAAAAGCGGGCCAAATGAAAGCCATGCAACGAATGCGCGGGTGAACGCGCCGGTGCGGCGTGACATGTTTTGATCCTCCCCCCGGAGTTGCCGCGGCAGCGGCTGCAATTGCCTATATAGTTCCGTTTTTGTTCCGAAATGCAAGCAGAAATTGCGAACGCTATCCTGTGTTCGCTCTCGGCCAAAGAACGCAACCCTCAAAGCCTGGCAACGCGAAGTTCTTCTTGTTCTTCGTTGAGCGACGGTTTCTCAGCGAGATTGTCTCTCACATATCGATCATTGAGCGCTTGACCCGCCCGATGATGGTGATCGCGCCTTCGAGCTCCGGCGGCGGGATGTCGAGATAGGACGCCGGCTGGAAGGGCGGGGTGTCGTTCGGGCGGTAGCGCTTGTAGGTGGCGCGGCCGGTTTCGTCGGCGATCACATAGCAGCCATTGGTCACCAGCCGCTTGTCGCGCAGGTTGACGAAGATGATCGAATCCGGCGGCGAGATCTTGTTCATCGACGGTCCGTCGACGCGCAGCGCAATCCACTCGCCTTCCTCGAGATCGGCGGTGGGGATGGTCGGGTAGTCCGAAAGGTTGACCACGCTGTCCTGGCTGCCGAGTTCGCCGGCGCTGATCCACGATACGATCGGCACGTCGATGGTGATGGGCGAGGCGGCGAGGTGCACAGGCGCGGCTTCGACGCCGTCGGCGTCAAACAAGAGCCAGCCCGGGTCGACGCCGAACAGCCGGCCGTATTTCTCCGCCGCCTTGCGCGACAGCGGCCGGTTGCCGTTCTCATGGCTGATAAGCGTGTTCTTGTTGATTTCGCGCAAGGCCCGAGCGGCATCGCTGGGCGAGGCATAGCCGGCCTGGGCGCGCGCCTGCTGCAATCTGTGCCGAGAATCCATCATCGTACAAAATGCCTGAAAATTATCGTCCAAATTGTACGATTTCGTTTGCGCGTTATTCGTACATAACGTACGCTTAGCGCATGAATGAGCCTACCGCAAGCGTTTCCGCATTCCCTGCGAGCATCTCCGCCGCGAATGTGCCGGGGCCGCCCACGAGCATCTCGGGGCTGCCAACAAGCATCTCGGGGCTAATTGATTCCTGGCAGAGTATCGGCGCCTTCGCCGCAGATGTCGGCTGCGGCTATGAAGCCGCCCGCCAGATGCGCCGTCGCGGACGCATCGCGCCGCAGCACTGGCCGCATGTGGTGGCCGCGAGCCGCAGGCGCGGCATTGCCGGTATCAGCTACGAATGGCTGGCGGGCCATCGCGCCGCTGCCGCCATGCAAGGGGAGGCGGCATGAACGCGCTTGCCTCGCCTGTCGAATTCCAATCGTCCGGACCGTCCTCCTCACCGGTCCGGACGCTTTCCGGGGCTTCTGCCTCGGATCCGGTCGAACCGCCCGCACCCCGGTTCACCGGAACGGCCGGAGCCGCTCCTCCCCCGGCTCCGGCCCCCAATTCGGGCCGGCTCGTCTCCTGCATCCGCACCGAGGACGGCACCGTCATCCTGTTCGACCGCAAGGCGGGCCTGGCGGTGTCGGGCCTGACCCGGGCCGCCGCCGAGGCGGCCCTTCTTCGCCTGCTTGGTGCGGCGCCCGGCGCCGCCTGATCCCAACCGTTTCCCTGACCTGACCAACGGCCCCGCGGCCGAACCCTGGCGCTTGGCCACATGCCGAGCGCTTCGCAACCCTTCGCAAGCAATGGAATGAGACATGGCTGCCGCCTACACCGAAAAGGAAATCGACGAGATCGCCGCCTGGCTGAAGGAGGGGCTATCGGCCTCCCGCATCGCCGGCCGCTTCAGCGCGCTGCGCGGCAGCCCGGTCTCGCGCAACGCCATTATCGGCATCGTGCACCGCAACGCCGGCCTTCGTGCCATCGGCTTCGCCAACCCGAAGGGTGGCCGCGCCGGCGGCAGGCCGCGGAAACATGCACGGCCGGACCGGCCGGGCCGGCGGGGCAGGGTGGCGGCCGGAGGTGTCACGCTCTCCGAGCCGGCAGCGCTTTCCAGGCATGCCGAACTGATTGAGGGCGCCGGCGCCGCAACTGCCAATCTCCCCCCTTGCGGGGGAGATGCCCGGCAGGGCAGAGGGGGGTGCTGTCCCGCCAACCTATCGGCTGTTGAGCTATCCACGGAGCCGGATGCCCGCACTCCATCCAAACCCAAAAAATCCAAAGCCCGCAAACCCGCGCGCAGCATGCCGCCCGCCTGGCTTTCCCCCGGCACCCGCGAAAAGTCCGACGTCCAGCTCTACAAGCTCCCCGCGCCGCCGCCCGCGGTAAACCCCGGGCGCCAGCCGCATGTCGCGGCGATGCGCTTCCTTGATTGCCTGTTCAAGCGCTGCCGCGCGCCGATCGATCTCGCGCTGCGCGAGGAGGCGGACGAGGATCCTGTCGGCGCGCGCCCCGGTCCCGACATGCTCTGCTGCGGCCTGCCGACGTCGGCCACGCGCTCCTACTGCGCGCATCATCATGCGCGGTTTCACGGCCATCGCGGGAGGGGGATGTGAGAGTGGCAACAATGAAGGCGCCGGCGGCGGAGTGCTCAATCTCCCCCCTTGCGGGGGAGATGTCCGGCAGGACAGAGGGGGGTGTGAAGGAACGCCAGCCTCGCCAATCCTTTCAAGGTACGACAGCAGTACAATGGGCAAAGTGGAGGACAAGCAGAGCGGATAGGCTGGCGGGACAGCACCCCCCTCTGGCCTGCCGGCCATCTCCCCCGCAAGGGGGGAGATTAGCCACCTGCCGCTGCCCGGCCTCTCATCAGGCAATCCCATGAGCGGTACGACCTGGTCGAAGTTTTTCTGGTCGGATTGGGAGTCGGATCCAAATCTGCGCCTCTGCTCGCTGGCGGCCCAACGCCTGTGGATGCGTATGCTTTGCATTGCCGCCGCGCACGAGCCGGTTGGCTATGTCGCGATCGCCGGCAAGGGGCTGGATGAGTCAGCGCTCGCAGGCCTCGCCGGTTGTCGCGAAGCTGAGCTTGCGGCGCTGCTTGCCGAGCTCGAGCAGAACCGCGTCTTCTCGCGAGACCGGCATGGCCGCATCTACTCCCGGCGCATGATCGCGGATGCGCGTAAGGCGCGCGTGGTGCGCCGCAACGGCCTCAAGGGCGGCAACCCAAGCCTTTCGAAAGAAAGGGCGTTTTCGCGCTTGGATAAGCGGCGGGTTAAGTCAGGGGATAAGGGGCAGGATAAGCCCCAGAGTCCAGAATCCAAGAATCCAGAATCCAACAATCCAATAGCCATAGATCCATCGGGAGAAGCGCCCTGGCGTTTTCTTCCCGGGCTGCCGCTCCGCGGCAAAAGAACGAGAAATCATTTTCGGGCCGTTCAGCCGGACAGAACTGGCATCGCCGCAAGACGCATGTCGATGCCGCCAACGCCATCATCAAGGAAATCAATGACCGCAGCCGAATTGCAGCAGGCGGCGAAAGCTCTGGCCGCGATGTTCAGTTGCTTCCCGCAATCCGCGCTCGCTGATGCCGAGATGCAGCTGCGCGGCTATCTCGCAGCCGTGCAGGATGCCGAGCTTGCCGATGTGCAAGCCGCGATCCAGCGCTTCATCCGCGGCGAGGCGAAGGTCGACAACGCCCAGTTCTGCCCGTCCAGCGCCCAGCTTTCGATCGAGGTGCGGGAACGGCGGCTGATGCGGGAGCTGTTGGCGAAGCGGGCGCTCATTTCTTCGCCGCCGCGAAGTGGGGGGTCCGAAGGACGGGCGAGACCCGTGGTTCGCCCCGGCTAGTGGCGCGGCGCAGCCGCGACGGAGGGGGAGCCGACAATGATCGATATGCCGGCGGGACAGCGCCCCCCTCTGTCCTGCCGGACATCTCCCCCACAAGGGGGGAGATCAGACTTCGCCACCGCTTTCGCCAACCTCCACCCTCGCAGGTCTGAGCGGGGGCGCCCAAGCTGCCAATCTCCCCCCAAGTGGGGGAGATGCCCGGCAGGGCAGAGGGGGCGCGAAGGAACGCAGCCTCTCCCGTTGGCCACTCACACCACCCACCACAAAGGACCCGCCCATGCCCCGCAAAGCCGCCAAGAAACCGCAACCCCCGAAACTCCCCAAGGGCGAGGCCGAGCAGGTGCGCATCCGCCGCGAGATCGGCCATGATTTCGCGTTGAAGTCGGACCACTTCGGCCGCCAGCGGCTCACTCCCGGCACGGCCGAGGCGCGCCGCGTCTACGAGGTGTCGAACGGTGGCTACACCTCAACCGGCGGCATCGTGCGCCTGCGCAATGTCGATCCGCTCACCGGCATCACCTCGCTCACCCGTCAGCAGCGCGAAGCCGGCCAGCGTTTTCGCAACGATTTCGAGCGCTCCGCCCGCGAGGGCCTGCAGCCGCAATCCTGGAGCGAGCGCATCGACGGCGGCCGCCTCGGCGGCGGCGTGCCCGACCGCGTGCTCTCAGCCGGCCGCGCCCACGCCCACGCAGCGGCCGCGCTCGCCCACTGGGAGGTGGCGGAGGTGGTGCGCAAGATTTGCCTCGAAGGCCAGTCGGTGAAGGCCATCGCCGAACGCACCGGCGACGGGCGCGACGTGGTGGTCAAGCTGCTGAAGCTCGGGCTGGATTTGTTGGCGGTGCATTACGGGATGATGATGGGGAGGAAGGTAGGGTGAGGGGAAAGCGATGTGCCTAGCTTGTGCCGGATCGAAAGCTGCTTATCTGACTATGCAACTGGAGTGACTGAATGCGTTTCATTAGACTTGTTTTCGGTTCAATGATGTTCATGATCGGCGTCGCTGCAGTAATTGCGACCGTGTTTAGCGCCCATCCTGTTCTCAACACCGCAATGTTGATGACACTGCTGTTTGTGCTTAAGGCCGCCTGGGGGCACCTAAAATCGAGCTGGCGATGACCGTTAATCCACTGATCTCCGGATTGAAGATGACCCGGCCAGCCGACCACGACCACCTCGCTTCGCAGTGACCATCCAGTCTAGAAGAGGCGGATGCGATTTACTGGTTCCGTCGGCTTGGCTCGTGGGGCCTGCTGGTTGTCGAGGAAGGCGCCGATCCAGCAACACCCTACCAGCTTATGGTTGCAAAGCCTATGCCACTGGGGCAGACGGGGTGAGAGCCGACGCCGGCGAAAGTTTGAAGTGGCTGAAACTGGCCGCTGAAGCTGGAAGCAGGAGGCGGCTGCGGCTCTCTCCCAATCCCAGCACTGATTAAACCACGTGCCGAAGGACAAATTCGCATTGTTATTCATTCCGACGATTCACTGCGAAGAGCGTATTGAAAGACGACCGCGCAAAAACTTCTGGCCTCGGCGCTGCCCCTCATCCGCCTGCCGGCACCTTCTCCCCGTATAGTGACGGGGAGAAGGGGATGGCCGCGACGCTGGCAGCTATTCCGCGACGTTGGCGGTTGGCGAAAGCGGCGGTGACAGCATCTTTCTCCCCGTCACTATACGGGGAGAAATGCCCGGCAGGGCAATGAGGGGCAGCGCCGATCGATGCGGTTATCTGCGCGCTTTGCGTGACGCCGTTTCAGCCGTGTCTCAAGCGCCTTTCTTCAGCGGCTTCGGGTCGCTATCAGGTGGTGGTTCCCACCCAAACACGCTCCGCCCTCCGAGCAAATGCGACTGGTCCATTTCCCCCGCGACGATCTCCTTCAGGCTCGGCCCCGTCACATAGCGCTCCATCCGGCGTGACTCCCCGTCCAGCCGCTTGAGCGCCTGCAGCTCTTCCTCGCGCCCGAGCCTGGCCTTGCTCACCGCCGATTTCAGCACCGAGATCGTCTCGTCATAGACCTTAAGCGGCACGGGGAAGGGGTGGCGGTCCTTGCCGCCGTGGGCGAGCGAGAAGCGCGCCGGGTCGGAGAAGCGGCAGGGCGCGCCGTGCACCACCTCGGAGACCATGGCGAGCGCGCGCACCGTGCGCGGGCCGACGCCGGGCACCAGCAGCAGTTCGGGAAAATCCTTCGGGCCGCTCTCGATCGCGGCGGCAATGTTGCCGTGCAGACGGCGCATGACGATGTCGCTCTCGCGCACGTCGTGATGCGCGGGCATGACGAGGTTGGGCAACAGCGGCTGCGCGGCCGGCTCCGGCGCCGCGGCAGGCTCCAGAACGGCAAGCTCGCTCAGGATCTTTTCCGGGCTCATCGTCTTCAGAAGCGCGATCTGCCCCCCGCGGGCTTTCTCGGCGCGGTGGTCGGTGAGGTTGACGATCTCGCCTTGGCGTTCGCCCTCGATCGCCGCATGCGGCTGGTCGACGAAGCTTTCCAGCCCCTCCGACAGCCAGTGGTAGCGGCGCGCCTGGCGGGCGTCGCCGTTCATGCCCTGCTGCACCACCACCCAGCGCCCGTCATCGCTGACGATGAAGCCGTGCAGGTAGAGGTCGTAGCCGTCCTGCACGGCGGCGCTGTCCACCTTGGCGACCAGCCGGCTGGCAGTGGCAAGAGCTTGGCCGTCGAGGCCGACATGGTCGCCGATCGCCAGCAACTCGCCCGGCGTCTTGCGCGAATGTGCGCCGCGCCCGCCGCAGACATGGATGCCAAGCTCGCCGGCCATCGGATTGAGGCCCCGCTTCAGCGCGCCGATGACGGAAGTGGTGATGCCAGAAGAATGCCAGTCCATGCCCATCACGGCGCCGAAGGACTGGAACCAGAAGGGATGGGCGAGGCGCCGCAAAAGCTCGTCGCGGCCGTAATGATGGATGATGGCTTCGCACAGCACCGCGCCGAGCCTCGTCATGCGATCGCCCAGCCATTTCGGAACCCGCCCGCCATGCAGCGGCAGGTCGGCGCTGCCGCTTCGCTGCGTCACTTTTTGCTTTCCCTTATGAATGCCGGCTTCTAGATGGCATTTTGGCGGGAATTTGCAAGGCGGCGCAGCCGCAGCCGGACATCTCCCCTCGCCGAGGGGAGATGTCCGCTCGCTGGTCGGTCAGCGCCGGCAGATGCGGATCTTTTCGATGACGCGGTGGCCGTGGCGCCAGTGCTTCACGATCTTGATCCGGCAATGATCGCGATAATACCGGTTATGATAGCGCACCACATAACGCTCGCGATAGGGAGTGTAGTAGTCGTCACCGTAGACGTGTCGGTAATAGCGGTGAGGGTAATACCCGCCATAGTAGTCACCATAGTAATCGCCGTAGCTGGGGCCGACGCCGATGCCGAACTGAACGCTACCGGCACTCGCCGGCGCGATCGCAAACGCCGAGGCGATGGCGATCATCGAAGCAAGCAGAAGCTTTTTCATCGCTGCCTCCTTGAGGTCGATGGTTGCCCCTTCGAGGCACAAACGGTTTCGGGACGGGTGGTGTTCCGAGAAAGTTGGGCGGCGATCCTGGGCCCAGCAAGGAGCGAAGCGGCGCCGAAGCTGACGATCTTCGCCCTTGCGGGGAAGGTCACGCTTTTCTTCGCCCCGCTGTTTTCGATCTTCGGAGTCGCCATATCGCCACCTGCTGTCGCCGTGCAGCGCGTGCGCGCTCGGCGTCGTCGTCTATTGCCACGTCCAGCCAATCCCAACCGCAGGAGCCTGCCATGACCAAGCCCACTATCCTGAAATTCGGCCCCGTCGAGCATGGCGATGGCGGCGATCTGCCGGGCTGGATCGCGGTCGAGGGATCGCCGACCATGCAGACCGCCGTCCAGCACACCAGCGAGGACGGCAAGGTGATGTCCGGCACCTGGCGCGCTTCGCCCGGCACCTACCACGCCACCTACACCGACTATGAATTCGTCCACATGATCGCCGGCCGCATCCTCATCACGCCCGATGGCGGCGAGCCGGTCGAGGTCGGCCCCGGCGACGCCTTCGTGGTCGAAGCCGATTTCAAGGGTACCTGGAAGATCCTCGAGCCGGTGACTAAGCATTTTGTGGTTGTGGCGGAGTAAGCAGAAGCTGCTGATCTCCCCCCTTGCGGGGGATGTCTGGCAGGACAGACGGGGTGTGAAGGAACGCCGACGCTCGCACGGTCGCAATCCTCGGGCTTGACCCGAGGATCCATGCCGTGACCTTCGGCGTGAAGCGCTACGGTGCAGAATTCTGTCACTGGTGCAACGCTTTAGCGTCACGGCATGGTTCCTAGGGTCTGCGCGCGTCGCTTCGCTCCTTGCTCCGCCCTAGCATGACGAACGACAGGGGCGGCGCCCTACCTTCCCACCTTCGAGATCACGCGTCTTTCCACCTCCGGTTCCAGCGATTCCGCGAACGGCGTCGCCAGATGATGCTGGTCGCGGAAGGCGAGCTGGCCGTCGATGAAGACGTGGCAGGTGGTGGCGTTGCAGAAGCGGTCGGTGAGGTCGACGTAGGTGGCATTGGGCACGCTGGTGACGATCTCGCGCTCGACCGCCGCCATCTGGTCGTTGGCGGCATAGGCGCGGCTCTGGTCGCAGAGCGAGGGCGCCTTGTCGCGCCACAGCGCGCGCGACACGCAGGTGTCGATGTTCTCGTCGTTGAAGGGCACGTCGCGGATGAAGGCGATCTTCAGCCCAGCCTTGCTCAAGCTGGTCAGTGTCGAGCGCAGGCCGGCCCGCCATACGGCGTCCGGCGTGTCCGGCTCGCCCTTGCCCGCCGCCATCTTGCGCGAGGAGGTCAGCGCCAGTTCGGAGATCACCACCAGCGAAGGCCTGGCCGCGATGATCTCCTTGATCGCCTGTTCGCGCCATTGGTCGCATTCGCGGTAGTCGCGGTTGAGCTTCGTGACAAAGTAGGAAAACCGTGAGGGCCGGCACGAGCTCTTCAGCCAGGTCTCGACGCGGTAGCCGTTCTTCTTTCCTGCCTCGATCAGCGGTGTCGACCAGTGATCGGCGTGCGAATCGCCGAACAGCGCGATCACGCGCTGGCCATTGCCGAACACGCAGGGTTTCGGCGTTACCGTGTCGTAGCCCTCGACGCAGGCCTTGGCGCGCGCGGTGGCCGGCTCGGCCGCACTTGCCGCGATCGCGCGCTGCTCGGGGTCCTCGGCGCGCACGGCAAGCGCTGCGTTGCCGTAAGCGGCTGCGACGCCGGTGCCGGTCAGGAGGAGGGCCGGCACCAGCGCCCGCGCCGCATTGGCCATAAGCCAGCCATTGCGGCGGATTGGATTCTCGATGAAATGATAGCTCAGCGCAGAGAGCGCCAACGTCAGCCCGAGGCAGGCGAGGCGTTGCGCAAAAGTCAGCTCCTCGACCAGCATGCCGGCGTAGACGATCACCGGCCAGTGCCAGAGATAGAGCGAGTAGGAAACCTTTCCGATCCACTGCAAGGGCGGCAGCGCCAGGGCGGCATTCACGCAATTCGAGGAAAAGAGCCCCGCGTTTTTCCGTTCGAAATTGCGTGAAAGAATGCCGTCCCCGACGCCGGCCGCGCCCGCCAGCAAGAGAAGGACAGTACCGGCCACGGGCACGAGCGCCAGGAAACCGGGGAAGGGAGCCTCCTCGCTGAAGGTGAGGTAAGCGAAGGCAATGAGGACCAGCCCGCAGAGGCTGAACGCCGTCCCGAGCCGCGGGCGGTTCTGGAGCAGCCATGCCGGCGCCATCGAAGCCAGCCCGCCGGCGGCGAATTCCCAGGCGCGCAGCGGCGAGAAGTAGAAGGCCCAGGGCTGCGAAATGGGGGTCAGCCAGGCGCAGACCGCGAAGGAGACCAGGCTGGCAATGCCGATCGCAAGCATGATCGTCCGCTTGCCGGGCCTCAGCCAGGCCGCCAGCATCAGCAGCGCCGGCCAGGCGAGGTAAAACTGCTCCTCCACCGACAGCGACCAGTAGTGGATGAAGGGATTGTTGGCGGCGTCGTTGGCGAAATAGTCGAACGACCAGCGGATCAGCCACAGATTGATCATGTAGGCGGAGGCGAACATCGCGCCCTTGGAATAGAGCGCCTGCTCCTCCGGCGACAGGATCAGCGTGCCGACGGCAAGCGTGGCGGCGATGACGAACAGCGCCACCGGCAGCAGGCGCCGCGCGCGTCGGGCATAAAAGCGAAGGAGGTCGAGCCGGCCGGTGAGCGAAATCTCGCTGACCAAATGGCGGGTGATGAGGTAGCCGGAGATGACGAAAAAGATGTCCACGCCGGCAAAGCCGCCGGGCAGGGCGGTGAGGCCGAAGTGGAAAGCGACAACGCCCGCCACGGCGAGCGCCCGCAACCCCTCAATGTCGGGCCGGAAGTCCGGCGATGGTGCTGACACGAAGGCGAACCTCGCAACGGTCGTTCGTATCCCGCCTTGGGAAAGCCTCGCGCCTATGGGCTCATACCGCAATGCAACAAATCTAACGCAGTGCAACATAAAGGGAGGCGGCAGCAACGCCGGTGGCAGCCGACGCTTCGGCACGCCAGGGTCTGCGCGCCTCGTTTCGCCCAGGATGACGAAGGAGCTCAGCCGCCGGTTTCGCCAGCGTTCGAGAGCATGGAAGGACATTGGCGAACGCTAAAGGCAAATTGTCCGCCTGCAGGTAATCTGGTAGGATCAATGCACCGACGAACGGCTCTGGGACGCCGTGACGTCCGACATCATGCACAAAGACATCAACTCGAACCGGAGAACGGCCATGAAACGGCTTCTGACGGTCGCTGCGCTGTTGGCAGCGGGCAGTTTGATTGCGATCCAGGGCGCAGCTGCCGACGATGCTGCGCTGATCAAAAGCGCCGAGTCCGCCGCACCCGCCGCAGTGGCGAGTGGCGCTGCGGTCTACGCCATGGATGAAAAGGGGAACATGCGCACCCTGCGCGAGGGCAAGACCGGCTTCTGGTGCATGCCGGACAATCCGGCCTCGCCCGGTCCGGATCCGATGTGCGGCGATGCCAACTCGATGGAATGGGCGATGGCCTGGCTGGAAAAGAAGGAACCGCCCAAAGGCAAGGTCGGCTTCATGTATATGCTGTCCGGCGGCACCGACGGCAGCAATACCGATCCTTATGCGACGAAGCCCGAGGCAGGCAACAATTGGATCGAGACGGGGCCGCATGTGATGATCGTCAACGCGATGGACATGATGAAAGGCTATCCGACCGATGCCAAGCCCGACACGTCCAAGCCTTACGTGATGTGGCCGGGCACGCCCTACGCGCATCTCATGATCCCGGTAAAATAGCCGGGCAAGAGCCTTCTGGTGCGGCGGCGAGCGCTTCAAATCTCCCCTTGTCCGCAAGGGGAGATTTGCATCAGCCGCTTCGTCCTCCCTCCAACTGATCGCGCCTCGCAACCATCCTCCGATCCGCGCGTTGCACGCCGGCGAAAGCCAATCATGGCGGGCAGGGTGGAGACTCACGGTGGCGGATAATCGTCAGAACGGCACGCGCGAGCCGGAACCGGGGCTGGCGGGCCTGCTTGCTGCCTCGCGCAGCCATCCGCGCACGGCGCTGCCGACGGTCGCAACCGTCGTCGCGTCGGTTGCGGCGCTCTATTTCGGGCGCGAAGTGTTTTTGCCGATCGCAGTCGCGCTGCTGTTGACTTTCGCCATCGCGCCGCTCGTGTCGGCGTTGAAACGCGTCGGCATTCCGCGCCTGCCTGCCGTGATTGCCAGCGTTTTGGGCGCCTTTGCCGCGCTTGCGCTGTTCTCCTTCGTGGTGGCCACGCAGGTCAGCGACCTCGCCCAGAACATCCCCGTCTATCAGATCAACATCCTGACAAAGATCCGCGCGCTGAAGGAAAACGGGCTGGGCAACGGCATCATCTCGCGCTTGAGCGGCGTGATCGAGCGCGTCGGCCAGGAATTCGAGCGCCAGGAGCCGCAGCTGCCGTCCGCCGCCCAGACGCCGAAGCGCGATCCGATCCCGGTCGAGATCGTCGCGCAGGAAAGGCCGCTCGAAGTGTTGCAAAAGGTCATCGAGCCGCTGCTCAGCCCGCTCGGCTCGGCCGGCCTTGTGGTCGTCGTCGTCATCTTCATGCTGATGGAGCGGGAGGATCTGCGCGACCGCTTCATCCGTCTCGTCGGCTATGGCGATCTCCACCGCACCACCCAGGCGCTGCAGGATGCCGGCAAGCGGGTCGGCCAGTATCTGTTGATGCAGCTGGTGGTCAACGTCATCTACGCCATCCCGGTCACCATCGGCCTGTGGGTGCTGGGCATCCCCAACGCGCTGCTTTGGGGCCTGCTGGCGCTCGCCTTGCGCTTCGTTCCCTATATCGGCCCGATCATCGGCGCGCTGCTGCCGCTGTTCCTGGCGCTGGCGGTGGCGCCCGGCTGGTCGCTGCTTCTGTGGACCGCGGCACTGTTCATCGCCATGGAGCTGATCACCGGCAACGTCATCGAGCCATGGCTCTATGGCTCGCGCACCGGCCTCTCGCCGCTCGCCATCATCGTCGCGGCGATCTTCTGGACCTGGCTCTGGGGGCCGATCGGCCTGGTGCTGTCGACGCCGCTCACCGTCTGCCTCGTCGTCCTCGGCCGCCACGTTCCGCAGTTCGAGTTCCTCGACGTGCTGTTCGGGAACGAGCCGGTGCTCGAGCCTCATGCGCGTCTCTATCAGCGGCTGCTTGCCGCCGATCCGGACGAGGCGACCGACCACGCCGAGGAGATGCTCGAAGAAAAATACCTGTTCGAGTTCTACGACCAGGTGGCGATTCCGGCGCTGCTGCTTGGCGAGCAGGACCGCATGCGCGGCGTCATGGATGACGAACAGCGCAAACAGGTCGCGGCGAGCGCGCTGACGCTCGTCGCCAATCTGGACGCCAGCGCCCAGGAGGAAGCGGAGGAGGCGGAAGCCGAGGAGGAAGAGGACCAGCAGGCAGCCACTGCCTCGGCCGAGGCCTTGCCGGGCAAGGCAGCCTCAGCCAAGATCACCGCGGGCAAGGCTGCTGAAGGCAAGGCGAACGATCGGAAGGCCGGCGACGGCAAGGAGCCTCTATCCGAGGAGGTCGATCTTCCGGATGGCGTGGGCTTCTCCGTGCTTTGCGCCGGCGGGCGGGGCGAGCTCGACGACGCCGCCGCCGCGATGCTGGCGCAGGTGCTGGAGGTGCAGGGCGCCGAAGTGTCGAGAGCGAGTTTCATTGACCTCGAACCTGCCGGGATCCGCCGCCTCGACCTGAGCGGCGTCGATACGGTGGTGATCGGTTTCCTCAACCGCGACTCCACCAAGCACGCGCGCTTCATGGTGCGGCGGCTGAAGCGGCTGAAACCGCGTCTCAGGGTCGGCATCGTGTCCTGGTCGGAAATCGGCAACAGCGACGCCAAGGCCGCGGCCGAACTTGCCGCCGGGCTTAACGCCGATTTCGTCGCCCATGGCATGGTCAGCGCCGTGACGGGCGCCCTGTCGAGCGAGCCGCCGGTGATGCTGAAGCTTGCGCCGCAACGCCGGCCACGCCGCCGGCCGGCCCGCAAGAAGGAGCTGCAGGCGGCTGGATGAGGGAGGCGACTTTCCCCCTCAATTGACCGGCCCGAAGGCCCGCGCGAACCGCGCGGCTTTGCGATCCGCGCGGGCAGGCGCCGGCCCCGCCGGCGGCGCCACGCCCCAGCCCTCAGGCTGGCCGGGTGGCTGTCTGGTTCGGCCCTTGTCCGGCCGTTTCTGTTCTGCCTCGCCGATCCGGGCAGAAGCCCGGATCCTTCGGAGCGCGCTAGAAATGCAGGTCCAGTGCAGGCGGATGGCTTGGCCTGGATCGTCCTGCGGCGCTGCTGCGGAGCCGGCGGGACGGCTTGCCTGCTCCTGGTTGCCCTGCCCAGTGAGCTTGCGGCGGCCGTGAAAGCATGATCTTCGCTCGAACAAGAGGCCAATCCCGATTCTGTCGGGACGGAACAGGTGCAGCCGGATGGCACTGAACATCGCGCAGAAGTTACGACTGACTTCGGTCGTGCTGGGAACCGCCAGCCGCAAGGATCTGGCGGCGGCGTTCCGAGCAGTCAATCCGAAGACGGCTTTCGATATCGGCCGCGCCGACAAATGGCTGCAAGGCCGCGCCCAGCCTCGCGAGCACAGCGTCTACGAAGACTGGGCGAAAGTGCTGCGCCTCGAGCGACCCGGCGCCTGGATCGCCGAGAGCGATCTGCCGAGCTTCACGGCCGCGATCGCGGCCCGGCACGGCATCGACGCGACGGAGCTCGAACGCCGCGCCCACGCGCAGGCCGAGGCCTCGCCCGGACATGACGACAAGGGCACCGGGCTGGCGCTTGCCGGGACCTATGCCTGCTATTCGCGCGCCTGGTCGCCTTACTATCGCGGCCAACTCATCAGGGGCCGCCTGTCGATCGAGGCGGGGCCCGGCGCGCATGCGTTCACCGCCACATATCGCGAGACATTGCCGACCGGGCAGTTGCAACTCGGCGGGCCGGTCACGCCGGCAAAGCGCAGCCTCTACCTGCATCTGAAGGAGGTGGGCGGCGAAGCGCAGTTCTTCCTTTGCCTGTTCCCGCAGACGCAACCGGTGAGCGTGCTCGGCGGCTATATGGTTGGCACCGCCATCATCGGCCCGGAGGCGCAGCCCTCGCTGACAAGAATCCTTCTGGTGCGCCTGCGCGATGCGCCAGCCGCCGAGCAATGGGGCGGGTACCTGCCGCCGGGCACCTCGATCGCCGCCGATCTCGCGAGCCTCGGCATCGTCATGGAGCACCCGGAAGCGGTCGACCGGCAGCTCGGCCAGTTCCTCAGTGCCGGCAGCGACGGCGGCGTCAACCAAATCCCGCCGTCCGAGTACCGCGCCATCCTCGACGTGTTCGACCGCCATTGGCTGCAGCACGCGGGCTAGGAACGAACCTCAGCAGGCTCGATGTTGCCGGCTGACCACAGCCTGCCCGTATTCGGTTGCAGCCGGCTCGCTTTGCACGCATCTCACGAAAACGTTTTTTGACAAAACGGCACTTCCCCTGCGTCTTGAGGCGGCAAATTGGGCAAGGGGCATATCCATGAAGAAGATCTATGAGAAACCGGTGCTGGTGAAGCGCCAGAAGCTGTCGAGCGTCGTTGCCGGGTCGTCGGCCCCGCTCCCGCCGCGCTGACCTAAGCAACAGCCAAAAGGGCAAACATTCCCGGGCTAAGCTTGACAGGGCGGCCGCATCGCGTTCACCTGCGCCGGTCGTTGACCCGCCCAGGAATGGACGATGAAGAAGACTTACGAAAAGCCGCGGCTGCAAAAGCGCGGCAGGCTGTCGGCCGCGACCGCCGCCGCGCCGTCGTCCGGCTTTACCTTCTGAGGCGAGCCAGGCCGCCCTGCGGCACTCCTTTGCGGCGGTCCGAGATCGGTCGAAACTATTGGCTTTGCCACGGCGCACCAATCGGCGTACCCTGCCGTATCGCTGGTAACCACCCACCGGACACCATTGGCGACTGAGAGACGTTGATCCGCGCTCCCGTCTGAACAGGGAGAGCGGCATGCTCGAGAACAAGAATCCCCACTTGCCCGCGCGGGCACGCGGCCGCAGATTTCCAGGACCAACTGATTGAGGAGAGCAGAAGGGCGCTGATCCGCTCTTACGACCTGTTGCGTCGTACGGAGCGCCTGGTGAACGCTTCCGGCCGCAAGCTTGATGGTCGCTCCCCGGCGGCGCTCGCCCACGCGAAGCGTCTTCAGGTGGGAATTGCGATCAAGAAGACGTACAGCAAGCCGACGCTTGAAAAGCTGGCAACGGTTCGTCAGTAGCGGTCTGGGCACCCTTTCTGAGCCTCGTACGCGAAACCTCGCGCCGCTGCCGGCCAGGAGCGGGCGGTACACTACGCAAGTGCCCGCCCGTCCGGCGCCGCCGCCAAGCTGCTGAAACCCCGTCCGTCCCCAACAGCAACGGTCATGACGTGACCAGTCACTGCGGATTGCCATTGGCCCGGCTGGCTGTCAACGTCGGCGGCGGCGCCTCCGGAACAGCGTTTTTTTCCGTTGTGCAATGCCGAAATCGGGCTGCCGCATTTCCGCGGTTGCCGCGCCGGCAGGCTCCGAAATGGCGGATTTCCGGGCTTTTCGGCCGTTGCGGCAAGCGACACGAATGTTGCCGCCTACACGTTTGAATAGGCTGGTTTTTCACTGGTTGAGGCGTTTTGAGGTCCGGTTGTCAACCTGACTTTTTTTGGGCGCATTTCGGCAACGCAGCATTGGCGGGCAAACGGCAGTGAATTACCCGTCGCGCTAGCGGTTTCGTCGCCCCTCAAAGGCTGGGGAGAGGAACGCTGCCGCTCTGTGAACCGCTTCATGATGCGCACATGCAGGGATGCTAAAATTCGCCATCCGATGAGGGTGGGCGATCGGTTGCTCGAAGTGTCCCGGCGCAGGTCCTGGCGGGCAGATCGGGCAGAGGTGCTCGCGCAGCGACGGAGCGGGGGTTCTTGTTGGGCGTCCCCCCGCTCCGTCCCGGCGTGTCGGTCTGTCGGCGCGGCGTTCCTTCGCGCCTCGCCTGCCTGCGTGCCGGTCGCCGCGAAAGGAGATCGGCTGTCTCACCGCCCTCCGCACACCTCCCTTACCAGGCCCCGCAGCCACCGATGCGCGGGGTCGGCGTCGAGGCGCGGGTGCCATAGCAGCGAGATGGTGAGCCCGGCGAGCTTCACCGGCAATGCGAAGGTGAGCAGGCCTTCGCGCAGCTTGCCGGTATAGCGCTCGGGCACCGTGGCGATGAGATCGGAGCCGCGCGCCAGCGCCAGCGCTTCCGCGAAGCCGCCGACCACGGTGGCGATCGTCCGCGTCAGCCCGGCGAGTTCCAGCGCGTCGTCGATAGGCCCGCGATCCAGCCCGCGGCGCGAGATCAATATATGCCGGCCGGCGGCGAAGCGGGCGGCGGTGATCTTGCCGTCGCACAGCGGATGGCCGCTGCGCACCACGCCGACGAAACGGTCGCGGAACAGCGCCTGCGCCCGCACCTCGGGGCCGGTCGAGCCGCCGATAACGCCGGTCTCGAGATCGACACTGCCTTCGCGCATCGGCGCGCTGTCCTTGTCGGGCTTCGGCACGAAGCGCAGCTGCACGCCCGGCGCTTCCTCGGCGACGCGCGCGAGAAGGGCAGGGCCGAAATTTTCCACAAAACCATCGCTGTTGCGCAGCGTGAAACTGCGCGTAAGCCGCTTCAGATCAAGGCGATCGGCGGGGCGCAGCACAGCCTCCGCCTCCTTCACCAGCCGGCCGACATCCGTCCCGAGCTCGATGGCGCGCGGCGTCGGCACCAGGCCGCGCCCGGCGCGGACCAGAAGCGGATCGCCGGTCACCTCGCGCAGTCTTGCGAGCGCGCGGCTCATTGCCGACGGGCTGAGCTTCAGCCGCCGCGCGGCTTTCGCGACACTGCCTTCGGCGATGAGCACGTCCAGCGTGACGAGCAGGTTGAGATCGGGTCGGGACATGGCGCGATCTTAGCACGTCCTCGATGCAGTGACAGGGCGTTTCATGCACTATTCGAGTGCAAATGCTGCGCATTCCGCCATATTGGCGAGGCACCTATTGTCCCGGCAAGTTCCACCCGAGCCGGAGAAGAACCATGGCCGATATCGCAGATCCACGCGCCGCTCCCGCAAGGCGCTCGGCAAGCGGCGCGCTGGCCAGCCTGTCGCTGGCGATGCTTTTGTCCTCGCTCAGCACCAGCATCGCCAATGTCGCGCTGCCGACGCTGAGCACCGCCTTCGCAGCATCCTTCCAGGCGGTGCAATGGGTGGTGCTTGCCTATCTGCTTGCCGTCACCGCGCTCATCGTCAGCGTCGGGCGTCTCGGCGATCTCGTCGGCCGCCGGCTGCTGCTGGTCGCCGGTCTTGGCCTGTTCAGCGCCGCGTCGCTGGCGGCCGCGCTTGCGCCGTCGCTGCCGCTGCTGGTCGCCGCCCGCGCCGCTCAAGGCCTCGGCGCCGCGGTGATGATGGCGCTGACCATGGCCTTGGTCGGCACGACGATGCCGAAAGTGCGCACCGGCAGCGCCATGGGCCTGCTCGGCACCATGTCCGCGATCGGCACCGCGCTTGGGCCGTCGCTTGGCGGCGTGCTGATCGCTTCCCTCGGCTGGCGCGCGATCTTCCTCGTCACTGCCGGGCTGGGTGTCGTGGCGATGATCCTCGCCCGGCGCTTCCTGCCGGGCGATCAAACCGCGACGTTCCTCCGCAATGAGGCGCAGGGCGTTGGCCCGCGCTTCGACGCGCTGGGCACACTGCTGCTTGCCTTGACGCTCGCCGCCTATGCGCTGGCGATGACGGCAGGACGCGGCCATTTCGGCGGCACGAACATCGCGCTGCTCGGCATGGCCGGTCTCGGCGCCGCTCTGTTCCTCTATGCGCAGCGGAGAGTGGCGTCGCCTCTGGTCAAACCAGCGCTGTTCAGCGATCCGGTGCTGGCGCCGAGCCTTGCCATGAACGGGCTGGTCTCCACCGTGATGATGGCGACGCTTGTCGTCGGGCCCTTCTTCCTGTCGCGCGCGCTGGGCCTGGGCGAAGCGCAGGTCGGCGCCGTGCTGTCGATCGGCCCGGTCGTCTCGGCGCTGTGCGGCGTGATTGCCGGCCGCATCGTCGATCGCCTGGGCGCGTCCGCCATGGTCGTTGCCGGGCTGGTGCTGATGACCATCGGCTGCGCCGCGCTCACTCTGCTGCCGGCGCTGTTCGGCATCGCCGGCTACGCGGCGGCGATCATGCTGCTGACGCCCGGCTATCAGCTCTTTCAGGCGGCGAACAACACCGCCGTCATGGCCGATGTCGATAAGAACGAGCGCGGCGTGGTCTCGGGCATGCTCAGCCTGTCGCGCAATCTCGGCCTGATCACCGGCACGGCGGTGATGGGCGCGGTGTTTGCCTTCGCGGTGGGCACTGGCGAGATCGGCGCCGCGACACCGGAAGCAGTCGCGGGCGGGATGGGGTTTACGTTCGCAGTGGCGGCTGGGCTGGTGATCGTGGCGGTGGCGATTGCGGCGGTTGGAGATTTGCGAAAGCGTTGGTGACATCCAATCTCCGCCCTTGCGGGGGAGATGTCCGGCAGGACAGAGGGGGGTCGTCTCACTTGGATTGCCAACGCCGTCTGATGTCGGGGGGAGCGCTGGCGCTTCACGCGAAGCGCCCCCTCTGTCACCTTCGGCGACAGCTCCCCTCGAAGGGAGAGTACGCATCGCCGCCAATGTAACCCATTGCACATTCCCCGCGCCCGTCTTGCCGTATCGGCTTCCGTAAATTAGCCGATTTTGATATTCCGTTGCGGTCTTCTCCCGCCGCATCGACGAGGAGCCAGATGGCAGTGGAAGGGTGCCCGGCCGGATGACCGACGCTCCGCATAAGGGGCTGCTGGACCTGTGCGTGCTCGGCGATTTCCAGGTGGTCCGCGACGGCGCGCTGCTCGACCTGCCTCCGTCGCGCAAGACGAGAGCCTTGCTTGCCTATCTCGCCGTCACCGGCAAGGCGCATCAGCGCGAGCGGCTCTGCGAAATCTTCTGGGACATTCCCGACGATCCGCGCGGCGCCTTGCGCTGGAGCCTGTCCAAGATCCGCCAGGTGCTCGGCGACGACGAATCCGCTCTGGTCGCCGACCGCAACACTGTCTCGCTGAAACTTGGCACGGACTATGCCCGGCTGCTGCCGCTGGTGAAGGCCGATCTTTCCATGGCGTCCACGGAAGAGCTGGAGGCCGCGGCCGGTTCGATCCGCGGCGATTTCCTTGCCGATCTTTCGCTCGAGCGCTGCTTCGAATACGAGGCCTGGCGCGCGGGCGTCGCCAGCGAGGTCGAGATCGCCGAGCTCGGCATGTTGCGCGAGCTGATCGAGCGCCTGGCCGGGGAGCCGAGGCGTGCGCTGCCGCTTGCCAGGCGCCTGCGCCGGCTGCTGCCGGAGGATATCGGCCTGGCGGAAGAGATCGCGGCGCTGGAAGAGAAGGTGAGGGCGGCAGCCGCCCAGCCGACGGGACGCTCCGCGCAACGCGGCGCCACGGACGTGGCCCAGATGCAATCACCTTCCACTCAGCTTGCCAACCGCCCGACGCCCGCGCAGGATCCCGGCCGCGCCGTCCATTTCTGCCGGGCTCGCGACGGCACAAGGCTTGCTTTTGCCAAGACCGGCAGCGGCCCGCCCATCCTGCGCGCCGCGCATTGGATGTCGCATCTGACCTTCGACTGGGACAGCCCGATCTGGCGGCACTGGATGAGGGAACTGTCACGCCGGAACCAGTTGGTGCGCTACGACGAGCGCTGCAATGGCCTGTCGCAACGCCACGTGGCCGACGTCTCGTTCGACACGATGGTGTCGGATCTCGAATGCGTCGTCGAGGCCGCGGGGCTCGATCGCTTCACGCTTCTTGGTCTGTCGCAGAGCTGCGCGGTTTCGATCGCCTATGCCATACGCCACCCCGAGAAAGTCTCGGGCATGATCCTCTACGGCGGCTACGTCAAAGGCTGGCGGGCGCGCGGCGACCCCGGCGAGATCGCCACGCGCGAGGCCGTATCGACGCTGATGCGCGAGAGCTGGGGCAAGTCGAACCCGATGTTCCGCCAAGCCTTCTGCTCCATGTTCATCCCCGGCGCCACGCACGAACATTTCGGCTGGATGGACGATCTGATGCGGCGCACGGTTTTGCCGGACGACGCCTGGCGCCTGCAGACCGCCTTTTCCGTGATCGATGTCAGCGAGCTGCTCGAAAAAGTGCGAGTGCCGACCCTGGTGCTGCACGCGCGGGAAGACAATGTTGCCCCGGTCGAGTCCGGCCGCACCATGGCGGCAGGCATTCCCGGCGCCAGCTTCCTCGAGCTGGAAAGCCAAAACCACATCCTGCTTGAGGGCGAGCCGGCCTTCGACGAGTTCGTCGCCCACGTCCGGGCCTTCGTCGCCGGTACGGCAGGGTCGTAGGAAATCTCCTACCGCGATCGCGTAATTTAATCTTGGCGTGGGAAGATTATCTTTGGGTGGCGGCGGTGCCCATTCCGCCCCCTTCGGCCGGTGCTTCAGCTACCCCAACGCCCCCCGTCCGCTGCGGCACCGGCCTCATTCGTCTCGTTCTGCGATGCCGCCTCGGCCGAGCCGGCTTCCGCTTCGCGCTCCAGCTCGACCAGCTTCGACTTGATCTCTTGCGTGTCCGCATGCTCGAGCCCAACCACGTCATTGCGTGTCTGCCGCAGCGCGATCACGATCTCGTCGAGTTTGGCGTGGATGGCCGCCGTGTCCCGGTACCCCTGGATAAGCACGATCCCCGTGATGATGATGGCCGCTGCCGACAGCGCATAGGTCACCGTGTTGGTAAGTCCGAAGGGTACGAGCAAGGTGCACGCAACCATCGCGATAACCATCGCATAGAAGCCGGGCGGCCTAGACAGAAAATCGGCGAGGATGAAGAGGAGCCGATTCATGGGCGACGCTATGAAAGCAGGAACCCGGCTATCAGCACGGTGAGGACCATCGAGGCCGGCACGGCAAGCAGCCAGCGAGCCTCCAGGACACTGTTGGTCGGGTCTTCCATATTTATCCTCCCATCGGCGAATTGCTTGCCGGCAAACGGCGACCAAGAGCGTTCGTTCCACTCATCGGCCAACCGTCCGAAGCGCCGTCGGACTGAAGTCCGGAAAGCAAAGAAGAGGATCGACCGCCGCAACCTAAGTCATGCTTCCGCATTTCTGACGCGCCATTGCATCGGGAGGCGATATATGACCGACGGACTCGCGCACGATCTGGAAGACCAGCCCTATGAAACAGCGTCCTTCGCCAGCAAATACGGGCTCTCCGACAAGCTTGCCAAGGCCATGTTGATCGCGAACGGACCGTCGCGACGCGCCTGCGACGCCGCGGCGAGCACTTACCTCAGATATGTTGCGCTGCGGCGCGAACGCCCGAAATGACCTTCGCTGCGTTGCTGCCTGGCAGCCCGATCCAGGCCGGAACCAAACAGCCCGGCAGGGGTTTATCCGGCGAAGGGACGCTCCACCAACCAGGAATATTGCAATGAAAACAGTGCTTCTCGCAGCGTTGGCGCTTTGCGTCGCGGCACCCGCCGTCGCATCCGCCGCCGAGGCCGATGTGGTCATCACGACGCATCACAGGCACCATTACCATCACCGTCCCGCCATCGTCATCAATGAGGAAGGCCACCGCCTTCATCACCGCCATCACGGCACCGCCGCATTCTATGACAACGGCCGCCGCGCCTGGCATCGCCATCACCGCTCGGACGCCGTCGTCGTCACGAACTCAGTCGAGCGCCATCACCGCTACCACCGTCGTCCAGTCACCGTCGAAAGCGACACCGACTATTAACCGCTATCGGCCCGGCTCCGGAACCCACAGCCGGGCCGAGCCGTCGCCGGCGGTCATTTGTCCGCCTCGCCCCCGGCAAGCGGCACGGCGACTTGATCGCCGAAACCGCGGGCCGGTAACAGCGGCTTGCCGAGACGGCGCCACAACTCACCCGATACAAAAGCCCGCCGAACGCGCGGCGGGCTTTTCCTCATAAATCTGAGATGATCAGAAGGCGGTCGTCAGCCTCAGGAACGCCCCGTGATAGACGCGGGTCGAATCTGCGCCTCCGCCCACTTTCGTGAAGTCGATCCCGGGCAGGGCGTCAAAATAGGCGTCGGCCCGGTAGCCCACCGCCACCTTGGTCGTCGACGTGAAATTATAGGTCAGCGCGAGCGAGGCATCGAGATTGAACACACCCTTCTTGTCCGACTGCGTGATCATATCCCCGCTCTCGACTGCAAATGTCCGGTCTCGTTTGAGAGCGAACAGGTAAGCGGCGCCCGCGCCATAGTCGACGCCCCACTGGCCGGATATGGGCATGCTGCCTTCGACAGCCACGCGGGGGCCGAGGCCCTGGAACCGACTCTTCAGATAGGCGTCGCTGGTGGAATTCAGCGATGTCAGGTCGGAGCCGATGTAAGCCGCACCGGGGCCGCTGATCTTCTCACTCAGATCCGCATAGCGAAGCCCGAGCTTGACCTGCGCATCCCCGGATCCGATGCCCATGTCGCGGCCCACCGCGAAATCAGCAACTAGGTGCGACGAGCGGACATGAACGGTACCTGCCGGGGCACCGGTGGTATCGAATGAACGGTTAGGCCCAGACGTTCCATCGCCCGGCGGCCGCGCGAAAGTTACAGTTTCGCTCGAGTCGTGATGTTTGTTGCGTCTGCTCCACCCATAGCGGAAGCTTGCGCTGGCATGCCATGTGTCGTTGAAGCGGTAATCGAGACCAGCCGCAACTTCGCCGCCGGCTCCCGCGAAGGGGGAGAAGAAGTCAGGCAGCGGCGTGTTCGGATAGAGGCGATCGCCGCTCGCCCAGTTCACGCCCCCTTCGATGAACACAGTGAGCGCCGGCAACGTGGCCGCAACCGGCACTGAGGTATCTGCGAGGTCAGCTGCGCGCGCCGCCGGTGCCAAGGCCGCCAACGCAATGGATGAAACGCCCAAAAGCAGTAGTCTTTTCAGATGCATGATATTTCCCAAGCCCAAATCATTCCGCCACGTCACATGCCCGCCCGATCGTGGAGATTTCAATTCACACCCATGTGATGGAATTGGATTGCACGCATATGTTGCAAAAATGTCGAATGCGCTATCAGCGGCGGCGAACGGCAACAGGGCCGGCCGAGGAGGTACATTGTCCCATCAATCCGGAATAGTTTGGCTGGCATCGTACCCGAAGTCGGGCAACACCTGGACGCGGCACTTCCTTCACAGCCTGCTCAAGGTTCTGCATGGAGAAGCCGGCGCGCAGTCCATCAACAACATGGGGCGGTTCTCCAGCGGCGAGGCCGGCAGGTGGCGGTATTCCGCCATGGTCGGCAGGGAGATCACGAAGGACGATAAAGAGCTTATCCCCACACTCCGTCCCAAGGTCCAGGTCAAGCTGGCTGAGGAGGCGGGCGGCGTCGCCTTCATCAAGACGCACAATGCCTTGCTGATGGACGAGGGCCAGCCGGTCATCAATCCCGCCGCAACGGCGGGCGCGGTCTACATTGTGAGAAATCCGCTCGACGTCGTCATTTCATTGTCGCACCATCGCGGCAAGCCCATCGACGACACGATCGATTTTATGGCCTGCGAGGGGATGCGCACGGTGATCGGCGAAAAGCAGGTGTATGAAATCTGGGGTTCATGGAGCGAACATGTGTACAGCTGGACGCGTTCGCCGCATCCGGCAATCTACGTCATGCGCTACGAAGACATGCTGGCCGAGCCGGGCAAGACCTTCGGCGGTCTTGCCCGGCACCTCAAAATGAACCCGTCGGCGGCCGAACTCGACTGCGCGATTGAGATGTCGTCATTCGACAGCCTCCAGGCACAGGAGAAGGAGGACGGATTCCGCGAACGGCCCGAGGCCGCCACGGCGAATTTCTTCCGGTCTGGTAGGGCCGATCAATGGCGCGACGTGCTGACAGCGAGTCAGATCGACCAGATCGCCTCCAAGCACGAGGCGCAAATGCAGCGGTTCGGCTATTTGCCCAACTGATGCGTTTGCGTCAGCCCCCGGCGAGCGGCACGGTGAACACCGTCGCGGTGCCGGTGAGGCAAAGCTCGCCGGCCTCGTTGCGCACCGAGGTCTCCAATTTCGTGATCGGCTTGTCGGCGCGCACGTCCTTGACCTCGACGCGGCCGGTGATCAGTTCGCCGACACCGACCGCCTTGACGAATTTCCAGGAGACTTCGAGGAACACCGAGCCGGGCCCGGGAAGGTCCTCCGCGACCACCGCGTTCAGGATGCCGGAGGTGACGCCGCCCTGCACGATGAGCTTGCCGAACACCGAGGCCTCGGCCAACGCCTTGTCGTAATGCAGCGGATTGCGGTCGCCGGTCATCTCCGCGAAGGCGTCGATATCCTGCGGTTGCGTGCGCCGCGAACGCTCGGCGACGGCGCCGACCTGCGGCCGCCCCTTGATGACGCCGATCCACCCGTCCTTCATCAAATGTACGGTCATGGTCTTACTCCCGTTCGGTTGCGATAGAGGCTCGAGCCCGCCATTGCCTGCGGTTCGTCCTTGTTTGCCGGCGCTCGATAAGTCGCCAGCCCGCTCATGTCGGGCACGGCGCGGCGGACCGGCATCGGCTGTGCGGCGAGCGCCCGGACCTCGGCCTTCATAACCGCGCTGAAGCGGCGGTGCCGCTCGCCGATATCGGCCAGCGACCAGTCGAAACCGGCAATGGCGTCAGTGGTGTCGAGAATCTGATGGGCGAAGAGATCGCGCTCCTGCTGCCAGGTCGCGAAGGCTGCTTCCGATCCGTCCAGGATCGCCCGCGCCAGGCTCTCGGCGTCGCGCAGCGCGTCGGCAATGCCATGCGAGGTGAGCGGGTCGCGGAAGAAGCCGGCATCGCCGACCAGCGCCCAGCCTGGGCCGTGGGCGTGGCGGATGTAGCCCGGCACGCCGCGGAACGCCTGCAGGCGGGCATCGTCGGGCGCCGGGCTCGCCTGTTCGGCCAGTGCGGGCGAAAGCGCCTCCAGCACCTCCATCCGGGCGCGGAAATGATCAAGGCGGAAGCGCTCGTCGAACAGCTTGGTCGGCACCGAAGTGACGATGCAGGCCAGCCCGCCATTGGTCGGAATGAGGGAGCCGGCGATGCCGTCGCGGAAATACCAGTGATAGCCGGCGCCGGGTTCGACCGGCGCGTAGCCATAAACATGGGCTGCCGAGACCGTGCCCCTTCTGAGCACTTGCGCGTCGCAGCATTTCGCCACCGTGGAGCCGATGCCGTCGGCGCCGATCACGATGTCGGCGCTTAAACGTAAGGCCGCGCGGCCGGCGCCGCGGATCTCGACGCCTCGCACGCGTCCGCGCGTGTCGGCAAAGAGGTCGCCGACCGCCACCTCGTGCAGGAACTCGGCGCCGGCCTTGCGCGCGGCATCGACGAGCATGCGGTCGAGCACGGTGCGCCTGGGCGCGATCAGCCCGGGAAGATCGGGCCCGGGATTGAGCGGAATCGTGATCTCCTCCTCGCCATAGTGGAACGTCGTTGTCTCGATCAGCGGCGTGCCGGCCCTGAGCAGCGGTTTGAGCAGGCCCCAGCGCGACAGCTGCAGCACGGCGGGCCGCATCAGCGCGTGCGTCGACAGCGTGTCTGAGCCGTAGGGCCGGCGCTCGATCGTCAGCACCGTCAGGCCGGCGCGGGCAAGCAGCAGCGCCGTCGAGGCGCCGGCGCAGCGCGCACCGACGATGATGGCGTCGTAATGGGCGCGCTTGGGCGTGGGCGGCAGGGAAATCGCGGTCGTTGGCATCTTCGGTGTCCTCACGGCGGCCTCTCAGGCGGCTTGGCGACCTTTGCGGTCGAGATAGATGGAGACCTCGGCGGCGATCGCTTGCGCGTCGACGCCGGCGCCGCCGATGAAGTTGGAATCGCGCTTGCGCAGAAAGCGGAAGCCGAGCGCGTAGAGTCCGGGAACGCTGGTGATCCCGCCGCGGTGCGCCAGCTCGCCATCCGGCCCAACCGCCGACGGCTCCAGCCAGTCGAACGAGCGGGCATAGCCCGTCGCCCAGATCACCGTGCCGGTCGCCCCCTCCGACAGCGAAAGCCGCTGGCGGCGCGCAGAGGGCGTCGCCACCGGCTCGCGCCGGCCGGGCCGCGCGGCGCCGGCGAAGCGGTCGATCTCGGTAAGCAGCCGCGCCTGCTTCGCGTCCGCCGCCGCGATCTGCGCGGCAAGATCGTCGGCAAAGGCGATCTCGCGGTTGGCTATGCCGCGCACGCGGCCGGTGAGCTCGACGCCGAGCGCCTGCAGCGTGGCAAGGTCGACATCGGCCTTGTCCGGTCGCCCGGCGAGCTGCAGCGAGGGCTGCCGCCTGGCGCTCTCGGGATTGGCGAGCCCGTCGAGCGGCTGGGCCATCACGCCCATTTGACAGAGCCAGAAAAAGATGTCCTTGCCGCGCCACAGTCTCGGCAGGCGCGTATGCTTGCCGACGGACAGCATCACACGCCGGCCGGCGCGCGCGAGCTCGTCGGCGATCTGCACGCCGGAAGATGAGGCGCCGACGATCAGCACCCCGCCGGGCGGCAGCTCGCCGGGAGAGCGATACTGCGAAGCGTGGAAATTCAGCGGTCCGCCTCTGGTCTCGGACACAAAGGGCATCATCGGCCGGTCGCAATGCCCCGTCGCCACCACTACGACCCTGGCCGACCAGTCGCCGGCGCCGGTGGCGAGCGCGAAGCCGCCGCCGGTCCGCCTGCAGGAGGTGACCTCGACGTTGCATTCCACCGGCACCTGCCAGCGGCTTGCATATGTTTCGAGATCATGGACGAACACGTCCTTTGTCCTGAAGCCGTCGGGGTCCGGGCCCTCATAGGGCGAGCCGGGCAGGCCGTTCAGCCAGTTCGGCGTCAACAGCCTCAGCGATCGCCAGCTCTGCGTGCGCCAGCGCTCGCCGATGCGGCCGCGCTCCAGCACGACATGGTCGATTCCGGCGCGGCCAAGGCAATGGCTGAGCGCAAGCCCGGCCTGCCCGCCGCCGATGATGACGACGTCAGCATGTTTCATGGCTCTGTTCCGAGGCCCTAGGAGAGACGGTCCGGATTTCTCCGAACCGTCGCTTCAGCTAACGCATGTCGCCCAGAAGTGTGCAGCGGTTCTGGAACAACGACATGCGTCAAAACAAAGAACTAAGGCGCGTCGCCTGAACCGTTTTCAGGACGACGCGCTTTAGTTCACTGGATGGTCTTGATGCCGACCGTGACCGGCACGCCGTTGGTCAGCACGTCGAACACGGCCGAGCGTGCGCGGGCCTGCTCGACCAGCTGCTCAAGCTTCTCGGCCGGCGCGTCGCCCTCGACCTCGAACGACACCTGGATGTTCTGGAAGCCGTTGCGTACCTCGTCCGAGATGCCGAGGATGCCGCGCAGGTCGATGTCGCCGTCGACCGAGCACTTCACGCTGGTGAGCTTGATGCCGCGCGCGGCGGCGATATTGGCGAGCCCCGCCATCAGGCAGCTCGCCAGCCCATGCAGCAGCCACTCGACAGGGGTCGGGGCGTTGTCGGCGCCGCACAGGATCGCCGGATGGTCGCTGTCGGCATAGAAGGGCTTCTCGTGCTTCTGCTCCTGGCCGGCACCGTGGAAGCCATGCATGACGCTCTTGCTGTGGGTGCCTTCGATCCATTCGTTGTGGGCGCGGAACTGGAATTTCGCCAGCTCCGGCTGACCGGCGACGAAATTGATGGTCGCCAGAAGGTTCGGTGTGTCGACGCCATTGAGCGGAACGCGGGCAGGTTTGGTGCTGGGTTGCATGTGACTACTCCGAAGGTTGCTTTGCGGCTTGGTTGCCGTGACGGCTCCTTTCTGACGCCGATGCGTTTGAACGAGAGTGGATGGCAGCGTGGAATTTCTGATACGCCCACCGTGGAAATTGCATCGGCCGTTTCATTTGGGCGGGCAGCCCGCGACCGGTTCCAATGCCGGCAGTGCCTCGCGCCGGAACGCGAAAACCCCGGCGAGCCGGCGTTTTCACCAGCCTTCCGGCCGGCCGCCGATGCACTCGTTCATCCGCTTCAGGCGTCCGTCCTGCCGGCTGCGGCGAGCGCGGCGCGCGTGGACGTGTAGTGCTCGATCTGCGAGCGGCTGATGCCCATGTCTTTGAGCAAATAGTCCGGCATGGCGCGCAGCGCGGCGCGATCGCTGCGCATCCGCATGGCGTGATAGGCCAGCCGCAATCCGCGGCGGGCAGAGCCGAACAGGTTGAAGCCAGTGCGGTCGGTTTCGTACTGTAAACGATCCATCGTGTCATTGTCGTCTCCATTGTTGCGAGCGCGTTCATTCGCGCCGTCGATGGGGACAATGACGTACGGGCGAGGGAGCCAGCGTTGGAGGCGACGTCGAAATTGCCGTGGAATCGTGAGGAGGGAGATTACCCGCTCCGCTGCCCTCATTGGACTTGCCCCGGCACAACCCCATATTGAATCCCAAGGAGCTTTGAGGCGTGAAACTCGCGCGGGTGGCCCTTCTGGCAGCGGCTTTCATGGCCGCCGCGGCGGTTTTCCCCTTCTCCTCGGCCGAAACGGCGGGGGAGAGGATGGCCTTGAGCATCGCGATTGACGGCGCCATCGGTCCGGCGAGTTCGCGCCAGCTCAAGGAAGCGCTCAAGACCGCGGCCGAGCGCAACGCCGGGGCTCTCATCCTTCAGCTCGACACGCCCGGCGGCCTCGTCACCTCGATGCGCGAGATGATCGCCGATATCCTGGCGTCCCCCGTTCCCGTCATCGGCTATGTCGCGCCCGCCGGCGGTCATGCGGCGAGCGCCGGAACCTATATCCTTTACTCGACCCATGTCGCGGCGATGGCGCCCGGCACCAATCTGGGCGCCGCGACGCCGGTCGAGATCGGCGGGCTGCCCTCGCTTCCCGGCGAGAAGGACGACAAGGGCACCGGCAAGCCAGCCGGCGACCCGATGACGGCCAAGGCGACCAACGACGCGGTGGCGCTGATCCGCTCGCTCGCCGAACTGCGCGGGCGCAATGGCGACTGGGGCGAGAAGGCGGTTCGCGAGGCGGCGAGCCTCTCGGCAAGCGCGGCGCTGCAGCAACATGTCATCGACTTCGTCGCCCGTGACACGGCGGAGCTGCTGCAGCTCGCCGACGGCCGCACCGTCGACGTGGCCGGCAAGAAAGAGGTGCTGGCGACGAAGGGTCTGGCCGTCGAGGTTCTGGATCCCGGCTGGTTCATCCGGCTTCTCGCGGTCATCACCGATCCGAACGTTGCCGTCCTCCTGATGCTGATCGGCTTCTACGGCATCGTCTTCGAGGTCACGAGCCCAGGTGCGGTGGCGCCTGGCGTCATTGGCGCCATCTGCCTCGTACTCGGCCTCTACGCGCTCGATCTCTTGCCGATCAACTATACCGGTCTCGCCCTGATGCTGCTCGGCGTCGCCTTCCTCATCGTCGAGGCTTTCAGTCCGACAGTGGTGCTGGGTGTCGGCGGCGCGGCCGCCTTCCTGCTCGGCGCGGCCATGCTGCTCAAGGTCGAGGGGCCGGGCTTCGCCATATCGTGGGCGGTCATCGGCCCCGCCGCGGCGCTGACGCTGGGCCTCGCGCTGCTGGCCGGCAGCTATCTGTGGGCGGCGCGCCGCAATCCGCCGCGCGTCGGCGGCGGGGCCATGCACGGTCTTTCCGTGGACGTTCTCGACTGGGAAGGCGGAGAAGGTCATGTGCTGGCGCTCGGCGAGCGCTGGCGCGCCAAGGCCGAGGAGCCGATCGCGCCCGGAGATCGTGCTGAGGTGACCGCCGTCAGCGATCTCGTGCTGACGGTGCGGCGGCGTGGTGCAGGTCACAACGGAGCGGGAAACGACGGAGCAAAACAATGACGCTCGGCTATGTCGCCTATCTGATCCTCGCGCTGCTGGTGATCATGTTCCTGTCGGCGGCGATCCGCATCCTGAGGGAATATGAGCGCGGCGTCGTCTTCACGCTCGGCCGCTTCACCGGGGTCAAGGGGCCCGGCCTCATCCTGCTCGTTCCCTTCATCCAGCAGATGGTGCGCGTGGACCTGCGCGTTGTGGTGCAGGACGTGCCGCCGCAGGACGTCATCTCGCGCGACAATGTCTCGGTCAAGGTCAACGCGGTGCTCTATTTCCGCATCGTCGACGCCGAGCGGGCGATCATCCAGGTCGAGGATTTCATGACCGCCACCAACCAGCTGGCGCAGACCACGCTGCGTTCGGTGCTCGGCAAGCACGAGCTGGACGAGATGCTGGCCGAGCGCGACAAGCTCAACAGCGACATCCAGGACATCCTCGACCAGCGCACCGACGCCTGGGGCATCAAGGTCTCCAATGTCGAGATCAAGCATGTCGACCTCAATGAGAGCATGGTTCGGGCCATCGCCAAGCAGGCAGAGGCCGAGCGGCTGCGGCGCGCCAAGGTCATCAACGCCGACGGCGAGCAGCAGGCGGCGGCCAAGCTGGTCGAGGCCGGCCGCATGCTGGCGGCCGAACCGCAGGCCATGCAGCTGCGCTATTTCGAGGCCCTGCACGACATCGCCGGCGAGCGTTCATCGACCGTGGTCTTCCCGCTGCCGGTGGATCTGCTTAGCCAGTTCCTGAAGGGCCAGGGCCAGGGCAGGTGATCTCCCCCGTCGAGGGGGAGATGCCCGGCAGGGCAGAGGGGGTCGGTCCGACTGGACTCGGCCTATTGCGACGGTTGTAGGTTGGCGCCCCACGCGCGGCGACCCCCTCTGTCGCCTTCGGCGACATCTCCCCCTCGAGGGGGGAGACAAGGCCGGCGCTAAATCAACTTCTCCAGCGTAATCGGCAGATCCCGCACCCGCTTCCCGGTGGCGTGGAACACCGCATTGGCAATCGCCGGCGCCACGCCGACGATGCCGAGCTCGCCGACGCCCTTGCCGCCCAGCGCCGAGGAATGCGGGTCGGGGATGCCGACCGAGATCGTCCGGATGTCCGGGATGTCGGCATTGGTCGGCAGCATGTAGTCGGCGAGGTTGCCGTTGACGATGCGGCCATGGCGGCGGTCGACGATGCCTTCTTCCAGCAGCGCCTGGCCGATACCCATGATGATGCCGCCCTTCCACTGGCTCTCCGCCAGCTTGGGGTTGTAGAGCCGGCCGGAATCCAGCGCCGACACGACGCGCGACACGCGCACCGTTCCAAAATCCTCATCGACGCGCACCTCGACGAAATGCGCGCACCAGGAGTGGCGGGAATAATCGCCCTCGGTGTGCGGCAGCGCCATGGCGATGGTAGTGTAGTTGTTGTAGCGCTGCTCCGGCGTGAAGCTGGCCGGAACCGTGTCGCCCTTGGCCTCGATCTTTTCGCGACCGAGGGCGCGCATCAGCTCGGCGATCGAGAACTCCGGGCCGTCACCGCGCGGCGAGGCGATGCGGCCACCCTTCACTTGAAGCGTGTTCGCCTGCAGCCCATGGAAGGGCGAGCGCGGATCGGAGAGCGCCAGCCCGATCAGCTCGTCCAGCGCCTGGCCCGCCGCCTTGTAGACCGCGCCGGTCATGACACCGGCAAGCCGCGAGCCGCCGGTGACGCCGGCGCGGGCGAAATGGGAATCCCCCAGCCTCACCGACACCTTCTCCACCGGCACGCCAAGCGTCTCGGCCGCGGTCTGCGCCAGGATCGTGTAGGTGCCCTGGCCCATGTCGATGGAGGAGCTTTCGACCTCGACCGAGCCGTCGGCCAGGAGCTTCACCACAGCCTCGCCATAGGCGCGCCGAACCGGATAGGTGCCGGCCGCGACGCCCCAGCCGATGAGCTGGTGGCCGTCACGCATCGAGCGCGGCTCGCGCGAACGCTTAGCCCAGCCGAAGGCTTCCGCGCCGGCGGCAAAGGCCTCCCGCAACTGCCTTGTCGACCACGCCTTCTTCGCGTGGGGATCCTGCTCGGCATAATTGATCAGCCGCATCTCCAGCGGGTCGATACCGAGCTCATGGGCGAGCTCGTCGATGGCGCATTCGATACCGAAGGCGCTCGGGTTCTCGCCCGGCGCGCGCTTCGCCCCCGGCACCACCGTGTTCACCCTGACCACATTCTGTTTCGAGGAGAAATTAGGCGTCGCATACATAATCGAGGTGACGGAGCCGAGCGGCTCGACCCACATGCCGTCGACCGCCGTCTCGTTGACGCCGCGATGCACGATCGACTGTATGCGGCCCGCCTTGTCGGCGCCGATCGCAACCGTCTGGCGCGTCGCGGCGCGGCCGCCATAGGAGGTGAAATTCTGCGGCCGGTTGAGCACCAGCTTCACCGGGCGTCCGAGCATCTTTGCCGCTGCCGCCGCCACCGCGCTGTGCGCGAGCGCCAGCGCCTTGGAGCCGAAGCCGCCGCCGATATAGGGCGAGACCAGCCGCACGTTCTGGAACGGCACGCCGAACCATTCGGCATAGGTGCGCGCCATGCCGTCGAGCCACTGGCTCGGTTCCCAGATGGTGAGCTGGTCGCCCTCCCAGCGCGCGATCAGCCCGTGCGGCTCCATCGCCGCCTGGAACTCGCGCGGCGTGTTGTAGGCGGCGCAGACGCGCACCGGTGCCTCGGCGAAGGCGGCTTCGGCGTCGCCCCATTCCTTGGTCATGGCGTCGACCGGAATACCGTCGCTGCCGTCGCTCAGGTCGACGACTGCCGGCGTCTCGTCATAGCTGACCTTGACCAGCGCCGCGGCGGCGACGGCCTGCTCGAAGGTCTCGGCCACGACGGCAGCAATGTGCTGGCCGGAAAAGGTGACCTCGCGGACGAGCGGGCAATAGGTTTCTTCGGACGGCTGTCTGCCGAACCAGTCCGATGCCGAATTCAAGTCCATGATGGTGTCGGGCGTCAGCACCGCGAGCACGCCTGGCGCGGTTTCCGCCGCGCGCGTGTCGATGCCGGTGACCTTGCCGGCGGCAATCGTCGCGCCGACCAGTACCGCATGGGTCAGGCCTTCGAGGTGCTGTTCGAACGCGTAACGCGCGGCGCCGGTGATCTTGGCCGGGCCGTCGACGCGCGACAGGCGCCCGCCCACCGCTTCGAGGCCCGCGCTGTCGGAGCCTGCGTGTTTCATGTCATGAACGGTCATGCCGTTTCTCCCAATTTCAGGAGGGCGCGCGCGATCACGCGGGGCGCCAATGCAATCTTGTAGTGGTTGGCGCCGTGGTCGACGGCGCCCTCCATGGCGAGATCGCTCGCCTTGCGAACGGACGCTTCGTCGAGCGGCTTGCCCTTCAGCGCCGCTTCGACTTCGCGCGCCCGCCACGGTTTCGTCGCGACGCCGCCGACCGCGACGCGGATGTCGCGTATGGTGCGGCCGTCGCCCTCGAGCTCCAGTCCGACGGCAGCGCTCGCCGCCGCGAACTCATAGGACTGGCGGTCGCGGACCTTCAGATAGGTCGAGCGCCGGGCCGCGGCGGAGCCCGGGATCTCGATGGCCGTGATCATTTCGCCGGGGCGGATGTCGTGCTCGCGTTCGGCCGTGGCGCCAGGGGCGAGGAAGAAGTCCTCGACTTTCAGCTTCCGCTCGCCGAGATCGACCTCGGCGTCGAAGGCGACCAGCGCGATGGCAAGATCGCCCGGATAGGTGGCGATGCAGGCTTCGCTGGTGCCGAGCACCGCATGGCCGCGCGTGACGCCGCCGATCGCCGAGCAGCCGCTGCCCGGCTCGCGCTTGTTGCAGGCCGGGAAGTTCTGCGGATCGCGGAAATAGGGACAGCGCGTGCGCTGCATCAGGTTGCCGCCGATGGTCGCCATGTTGCGCAGCTGCGCCGAGGCCGCCTGCCACAACGCTTCCGAAACCGCCGGGAAGTGGCTTTTCACCTCGGCGTTGTCGGCGACATGGCTCATCTTGGCCAGCGCGCCGATGACGGCGCGGTCGGCGGTTACATCAATGGCGTTGAGCCCCTCGATATGGCTGATGTCGATGACGGTGGCCGGTTCGGCGACGCCGCATTTGGCGAGATCGATGAGCGTCGTGCCGCCGGCAAGCAGCATGGCGCCGGGAAGGGCGGCCGCGTTGCGGGCGGCCTCGACGCTGTCGGCGCGAAGATAGGAAAAATCTCTCATGAGCGGAGTCCCTCGGCTGCCTGGCGGACGGCGGCGACGATGTGCGGATAGGCGCCGCAGCGGCACAGATTGCCGGCCATGTATTCGCGGATCTCCTCGTCGGAGCCGGCATGGCCCTCGCGGATGCAGGCCACCGCCGACATGATCTGTCCGGGCGTGCAATAGCCGCACTGGAAGGCGTCCTGTTCGAGGAAGGCGGCTTGCACGGCGTGCAGCGTGCCGTCTTCGTCGACGAGCCCTTCTATTGTTGTGATCGAGCGTCCCTCGACCTGGGCGGCGAGCGTCAGGCAGGCCAGCACCCGCTCACCGTCGACATGAACGGTGCAGGCGCCGCACTGGCCCTGGTCGCAGCCCTTCTTGGTGCCGGTGAGGTGGAGCCGCTCGCGCAACGCGTCGAGCAGGGTAACCCGCGGCTCGATATCGAGCGCGTGGTCACGGCCGTTGATGGTGAGGTGGATGGACAAGGTGGTGGGGCTTGCGCCATTGCTGGCCTGGCCGTTCCTGAAATGGCCGTCTTCGGGAGGATCGATGATCGTCTGGCTGGTCATGAGGCGTCGGGCTCCGATTGCTGGACGCTAGGGGGAGGGAAATGGGGCTTGGGAGGAGAGGGGCAAGGCGTCGAAGCAGCTAATCTCCCCCCTTGCGGGGGAGATGCCCGGCAGGGCAGAGGGGGTCGTCTCACGTAGAGCGCCAACGTCCTCGCGCCTCGCGCGCCAGCAAGGCGTTTCACGCGCGGCGACCCCCTCTGTCGCCTTCGGCGACATCTCCCCCTCGAGGGGGAAGATTAGGCGCTTACCCCGTGACATATCGCTTCCCCTGATTATATGATAAGACAACTCCACTAAAACGGAGGCGCCTCCGTTTATTTACGTGGGGGCTGACCCGCATGGGTTCAAGCCCCATATTGCGACAGTGGAGAAAAAACTGACTGAACAGCCCTCGGAGCCTGCCGAAAAGCCTGAAACGCCGGCGCCAAAGCCGCTGCGCGCCGATGCGCGGCGCAACCGCGACAAGCTTGTCGAGGCGGCGGCGCAGGCGTTTGCCGCCGAGGGTGTCGATGCCTCGCTGGAGGAGATCGCCAAGCGGGCAGGAGTCGGCATCGGCACGCTCTACCGGCATTTCCCGACGCGCGAGCATCTGGTCGAGGTGGTCTACCGCCGCGAGGTGGAAGCGCTCTGCCATGCGGCCGAGGAACTTGCCGGCGCTCATCCGGCCGATGTGGCGCTGGAACTCTGGATGCAGCGCTTCGTCGACTATATCGCCACCAAGCGCGGTCTGGCGACAAGCCTGCGGCTGTTGCTCACCACCAACTCGACGCTGTTCTCCGATACCTCGGGCCGCGTATCCGGCGCGCTGAAGGGGCTGGTCGAACAGGCCGCAGCTGCGGGGAAGATCCGCGCCGACGTCGATGCGTCGGACGTGCTGCATGCGCTGGGCGGCATCTACTCCGCCCCCAACACGCCCGACTGGCGGGACCGCTCGGGGCGGCTGGTGAAGCTCTTGATGGACGGGCTGAGGTTCGGGGCATCGGAGGCGGCGAAAGCCGGCTGAAGCACCGCTAGCTGGGTGCGCTTCGTCTGTCCGGTTCCAAGCTGGTGATCCAGTCCGCAAAGGCCGACATCGCGGCGGTCGGTTCCCTGGACTTCAACTTGGTCAGCCAATAGCTGCCGAGCGATATTGAGGCCTGGAAAGGGCGCCTTATCGACCCCTTGCTCAGTTGTCGCGAAAACATCAGCGCCGGAGCCAGCGCAACGCCTGCCCCTTGTTCGGCGGCTTCCATCATCGCCAGTGAAGAATCGAAGACGATCGCGCTCGCGAAGTTCGCAGGCGCTTCCATGCCGGCGGCCTCGAACCAGCGGCTCCATTCGTCCTGACGGTAGCTGCGCAGCAAGGTAAGCGCGCCGAGGTCCTGCGGCGCGTGAAGCGTCGCCGCCAGTTCCGGCGTGCAAAGCGGCGTCAGAGGTGCTTCGAAAAGTTCAGTCGCATGAAGGCCATTCCAGGCGCCGTTGCCGAAGCGGATCGAAAAATCCAATCCCTCGGCCGCCAGGTCGACGCGGTTGTTGTTGGTGGACAGCCGCAACTCGACGAACGGATGGGTGCGCCGGAAGTCTTCCAGTCTCGGAAGCAGCCAGCCGACGGCGAAGGTTCCGACGGCGCCGACGACGAGCGGTTCGCGCAGTTTTCCAGATCCGACCCGCTCCAGCGATCGCGCCAGGCGGTCGAAGGCGTCGCCGACGATCGGCAGCAGAGCCTCGCCTTCCGCCGTGATCTTGAGGCCGCGAGGCAACCTGCGAAACAGCTGCACGCCGAGCCGCTGTTCGAGCGATCGAACCTGCTGGCTAACGGCGGCCTGCGTCACCGCCAGTTCGATGCCGGCACGTGTGAAGCTGAGATGCCTGGCCGACGCCTCGAAGGCCCGCAATGCATTGAGCGGCAGGTAAGGTCGAACCATCGATGCCCAAGATTATCTTATAGCTGTTGCGATTTATCATCGTTTGTAGCCGGTTCGAAGGGGTCATAAACCCGCATTCATCCGATCCAGAGGGAGCAGATCATGTGCAGCCGGCTTCGTCTCACCATCGCTGCCGTCGTCTTCGCCTGCGCGCCGGGCAGCCTGTCAGGCGCTCGCGCCGCCGATCAGGACGCCAAGATAAGGCAGCTCGTCGATGAGGCGGTGAAGCCGGTGATCGCCCAGTACGACATTCCGGGGATGGCCGTCGCCGTGTCCGTGAACGGCGAGCGCTTCTTCATCGACTATGGCGTGGCCGAGAAGGACACCCAGGCAGCCGTCACGCGCGATACGTTGTTCGAGCTCGGCTCGATCAGCAAAACCTTCACCGCGACGCTCGCGGCCTATGCCGAGGTCGAGGGCAAGCTCGCACTTGGCGACAAGGTCGGCAAGCACATGCCCGAGCTTCAGGGCAGCGCGCTGGGCGACGTCAGGCTGCTCGACCTCGCCACGCACACGGCCGGCGGTTTCCCGCTGCAACTGCCCGATATGGTGAAGACGCAAAAACAGCTCATCGCCTATTATCGCCAATGGAAGCCGCAATTCGCGGCCGCCACCACCCGCACCTACGCCAACCCGAGCATCGGCCTGCTCGGGATGGCCACCGCCAAGGCGATGGGCGCGAGCTTTCCGGCGCTGATGGAAAAACGGCTGTTGCCGGAACTCGGCTTGCGGCGAACTTACGTCAACGTCCCGGCCGCACAGATGAAATCCTACGCCTGGGGCTACAACCGCAACGACAAGCCTGTCCGCGTCACCCCGGCATTGCTCGCCGAAGAGGCCTACGGGATCAAGTCGAATGCAGTCGACATGATCCGCTTCATCGAGGCCAACATGGGCGTCGGCAAGGTGCCGGACGATCTCGCACGCGCGCTCGAAGCCACCCACACCGGTTATTTCCGCGCGGGCGAACTGATCCAGGATCTGATCTGGGAGCAGTATCCCTATCCGGTCGATCTGGCGAAGATCGTCGCCGGGAATGCGCCCAGTATGCTGCAGCCGATCCCTGCAACTGCGATCGAGCCGCCGATGGCGCCACGCGCCGACGTGGTGCTCAACAAGACCGGCTCGACAAACGGCTTCGGCGCCTATGTCGCCTATGTCCCGTCGAGGAAGATCGGCATCGTCATGCTGGCGAACAAGGCTTACCCGAATGAGGCGCGAGTCAGGGCGGCCTACCAGGTGCTGTCGCGGCTCACCGACTAGCCGCGCGTGCGATCGCTTCGGCGCTCCTGGGCCAATGCACTTTTCACCGGCGCTCCGCCTGCGCCCCAAAAAACCTGCCCAAAATGGAGAAACAGATGACCTCGATCACCCGGCGTTCAGCGCTTGCCGGCGCATTCGCATCCTTGCCGATCGTGCGTATGGCCCGCATCATCGTCGAGACGTTCGCAGGATAGTGCGGCCTGGGCGGCGCCGACGGCCGAACGGGGTCAAACCCGGCGACGGCGGCGTTTATGTTTTGAGGCGTTGAAACTGCCAATCTCCCCCCTTGCGGGGGCGATGCCCGGCAGGGCAGAGGGGGGTGCTGTCCCGCCAGCCTGTCAATTCTTGGCAGTCCCCCACATTCATCCTGTCGGTGAACCGATCCGGCCAACGGTAGCGTTCCTTCGCACCCCCCTCTGGCCTGCCGGCCATCTCCCCCGCAAGGGGGGAGATTAGCGGCTTCGGCGTCTCGCCTTCTCCTGTTGCCGGAGAACGGCTAGGCTTCGCGCCAAAGCACCCCCAGGAGCCCGCCCATTCCAAAGCCCACCTTTCTCGAGATTGCCCGCCGCGCCGGGGTCGGCACGGCGACGGTGGAGCGCGTTTTGAACGGCAGGGGCGGGGTGCGCCCCGAGACGGTCGAGAAGGTGGTGGCGGCGGCGCGCTCACTCGACTATCCGCGCCGACTGCCCGAAGCGCATCGCGGCGTCATCCGCATCGAGGTGATCCTGGTCAGGCCCGACGCCACCTTCTTCGCGCGCCTCTCCCGCGCCTTCGAACGCATCGCGGCGACGCTCGACCGCTCGATCGCCGTCCACCGCACCTTTCTCGACGAGGCCAATCCGGCGGCGATCGCCAAGCGCATCCTCGAACCGGAGATGCGGCGCGCCGCCCTCATCCTCGCCGTCCCCGACCGTCCGCTGGTGAGCGCGGCGGTGGCGAAGCTGGAGGCGGAAAACATCCCGACGGTGCAGATCGTCACCCAGATCTCCGGCACCAAGAGCACCTATGTCGGCATCGACAATTACGCCGCCGGCCGCATGGCGGGGCTGCTGATGGCGAAGATGCAGCGGCAGCCGGGCAAGGTGGTCGCGATCTGTCACAGCCAGATCTATCGCGTCCACCGCGACCGCGTACGGGGCTTCTTCGACTATCTGATCGACGAGGGGCGGGATTTCGAGCCCACCGCCACCCTGTTCGGTTTCGACAACGGCGACCGCAATGCCGAGCAGTTGCATGAGGCGTTTGTGCGCTGGCCCGACCTTGCCGGCCTGTACAATGCCGGCGGCGCCAACACGGCCCTGAACGAAGTGCTGCGCCGGCACCCACGCGGTCGCGACGTCTTCTTCGTCGGCCATGAACTAACCGAGCGCAGCACGCGCGGCCTGCATGACGGCACGATGGACGTCGTGCTCGACCAGGCGCCGGAGGCGCAGGCGCGCCGCGCCATCGACCTGGTGCTGGCGGCGCTCAACCTGCACGACCTGCCGGTCGACAACCCGCCGATCCGCTTCATCACCTTCACTGCCGAGAACCTTTGATCTGATTTGATCAAGGTTGCGCGAGCCTTGGCCGGCATCGCGGTGCTAACTCGACCGCGAACGGGAGACGAGCATGTGCGAATTCTCCCCCTCATCCGGCCGCTGCGCGGCCACCTTCTCCCGAGCGGAGAAGAGGGCCGGCACCGACGCAGCCTGGCCCCTCTCTCCCTGGGGAGAGGTCGGATGGCCCCGAATTGCGCTTCGCAAGTCGGCTGCCAATCCGGGTGAGGGGGACCTTTCACAAGCCTGATCGTCCGCCCGCGAACGGGAGGATCATCGGTGGCAAGACGCTTGACGGCCTACGACCTGCAAAGCGCCAAGGGCAGCAGGAAATGGCTGCAGCTGCATGTCGACACGTCGGCCGAGGCGGCGGCCGCGGTCGCCTGCGACATCGTCATCCTCTCCTGCGAGCCCGACCACAATCTGGAATCGATCCGCCAAGCGGCGCCTCACGCGTTCCTCTCCGTCGGCATGCCGCATGGCGCGGTCGCGTCGCCCGAGGAAGCGGTGCGGCTGGGCTTCGCCATGATGAAGCGCGGCGCCGACGCGGTCTATTCATCGCACTCGCCGCGCTTCATCGAGGCGATGGCCGCGGAAGGCATTCCCGTCACCGGCCATGTCGGCCTGGTGCCGAACCGCGCCACCTGGACGAATTTCCGAGCCGTCGGCCGCACGGCGGAAGAGGCCTTCAAGGTGCTGCGCGCGGCCAAGGACCTGGAGAATGCGGGTGCGGCCTGCATCGAGGTCGAGGTGGTGCCGGTCAGGCTCGCCGACCACATCACCCGCTCGACGCCGCTGATCACCATGGGCATGGGCTGCGGCACTGCCTGCGACACGCAGTATCTGTTCTCCTGCGACGTGCTGGGCACCCACACCGGCCACTATCCGCGCCATGCCAAGCGCTATGCCGACTTCGTCACGCTGGAGGCCGAGCTGCAGGAAAAGCGCATCAGTGCCTTCCGCGCCTTCGGCCGCGACGTCGCCGAAGGCAGCTACCCGGAAGCGAAGCACCAGGTGGACATGGACGATGCCGCCTACGACCGTTTCCTCACGCTCTCTCAATCCCTGTGAGACCAGCCATGGACGACCTGCAATACGGCACGCGCAACAAGAGGGGCGATTGGGCCCCGAACGAACCGGCCGGCACCGCGCCGCTCTTTGCGTTTCCGCCGCGACCGCTGGCGTTGCTGAAGTGGCTGCCGCATTATTTCCTGCCTTACAACCTGCTCTTCGCCCTCTCGGCAGTGGTGTGGTGGCGCTACGTGCTGCCGGACGTCGAGACGATGAAGACGCTCGCCATCGGCTGGATCCTGCGCCTTTTCATCGTCAACTGCGCGGCGCTGCTTGTCTTCTTCGGCGCTTTCGAGCTTCGACTCTACATTTTGAGAGCCCAGGGCAACCGCTTCAAATACAACGGCAAATGGCCCTCGGAGCAGAAGAGCAAAGCCTTCTTCTTCGAGAACCAGAACATCGACAACATGCTGCGCACCTTCGGCACCGGCATGCCGATCTGGACGGCGATCGAGGTGGCAATCCTCTACGCCTACGCCAACGGCTACGTGCCGTGGCTGACCTTCGCGGAGAATCCCGTCTACCTGTTCTGCCTGGCGCTGGTGGTGCCGATCATCCACGAGACGCATTTCTTCCTGCTGCACCGGACGATCCATTTGGGGCCGCTCTACAAATGGGTGCATTCGGTGCACCACAATTCGGTCAACCCGTCGCCCTGGTCGTCGCTGTCGATGCATCCGGTGGAGCAGCTCGGCTATCTCGGCGTCGCCTTCTGGCACCTGATCATTCCGTCCAACCCGCTGCTGGCGCTCTACCAGCTCCACTATGCCGGCTTCGGCGCGATCCCGGGCCATGTCGGCTTCGACAAGGTGGAACTGACCGAGGACAGATCGGTCGATAGCCACGCCTATATCCACTACCTGCACCACAAATATTTCGAGGTGAACTACGGCGACGGCCTGATCCCGTTCGACCGCTGGTTCGGCACTTTCCATGACGGCAGCAAGGACGGCGAGGCGCGCATGCAGGCCCGCTACGAGAAGAAGAAGGCGCGCGCCAACGCCGCCGCGAAATGACAGCTGCAGAGAAAGCCACGTGGCCGGCCTGAGCCGCCCGCTTCAACGATCCCGAAAGGGCCGGCGAACAAGACAGGAGTGAGCCGGCACTCCAAATCCAGAGGGAGGAAACCCGTGAAGAAGCTTCTCATCTCGACGGCGCTCGCCGCTTTGATGGCGACCGCGTTCGCGACTGTCTCGACCGGCGCCTTCGCCGCCAAGCTCGGCGTCTCGATCGTCAACTTCGACAACAATTTCCAGACGCTGCTGATGCATGGCATGCAGGCGCGCGCCAAAGAGAAGGGCGCCGAGATCCAGGTCGAGGACGCCCAGAACGACGTCGCCAAACAGCTGGACCAGGTCAAGAATTTCATCGCCAGCGGCGTCGACGCCATCATCGTCACGCTGGTCGACACCAATGCCTCGAAGACCATCAGTGAGGAAGCCGCCAAGGCCGGCATTCCGCTGGTCTTCGTCAACCTCGAGCCATCGGACATGAAGAACCTGCCGGAGAAACAGGTCTATGTCGGCTCGAACGAGGTCGAGTCCGGCACGCTGGAAGCCTTCGAGGTCTGCAAGATGCTGCGCGCCAAGGGCAAGTCGGCCGGCGCTACCGCCTACATCATCATGGGCAGCTTGGTGCATCAGGCGGCGCTCCAGCGGACCAAGGATGTCGAGCAGATCTTTTCGACCGACATGTGCAATTTCATCAAGGTCACCGACAAGCAGTCGTCCGAATGGTCGCGCGACAATGCGCAGAACCTGATGACCAACTGGCTGACCGCCGGCCCGGCGCCCGACGCCGTCATAGCCAACAACGACGAATCCGCCATCGGCGCCATCCTGGCGCTCAAGGCCAACGGCGTCGACCTGAAGAATGTCGTGGTCGGCGGCATCGATGCCACGCAGGACGGGCTCCAGGCGATGAAGGCCGGCGAGCTCTCGGTCACGGTGTTCCAGAACGCCAAGGGCCAGGGCGGCGGCGGTGTCGATGCGGCGCTCGCGCTTGCCAAAGGCGAGAAGGTCGACCGCGTCGTCTATGTGCCCTTCGAACTGGTGACGCCCGCCAACGCGGCGGAATACCTGAACAAGAACTAGACCCGGATCATCGGGGCGGCTGGCTTCGCCGCCCCGATGGGTTCGCCTCGATCTGAAGGCAAGACAGATCTGAAGGGAAGAAAAATGACCGGTTGGATCAGGGCCTGCGGGCTCGACGACATCGAACAGGAAGGCGCCCGCCGCTTCGACCATGGCGGCAAGACCTATGCCGTCTTTCGCTCGCCCGACGACGAGGTCTTCTGCACCGACGGGCTTTGCACGCATGAGGCGGTGCACATCGCCGACGGCCTGGTCATGGACTACGAGGTCGAATGCCCAAAGCACGCCGGCGCCTTCGACTACCGCACCGGAGCCGCCAAGCGCCTGCCGCCATGCATCAATCTCAGGACCTATCCGGCGAAGGTCGAGGCGGGAGCGGTGATGGTGGCGGTGGGCTGAAAAGCTCCCCCTTCTCCCCTTGTGGGAGAAGGTGGATCGGCGCGCAGCGCCGAGACGGATGAGGGGTGTTCCAGCTTGGCGGCCACGACGACAGCGCAGCGACATTCCCCAGCGCCTCACTCCGTCCAGCACCCCTCATCCGTCGCCTTCGGCGACACCTTCTCCCACAAGGGGAGAAGGAAAGAGGCGCTAAATCCCCTCGCCATCCACCAGCGGCACGTCGTCGCCTTCCCAGGGGCTCGGCAACGAACCTCGCCCCGCCGTGGGCAGCGGCATCCAGCATCTGAGCTCCGGCTCGGCATACTCGACGACGCGTCCGGGCGATGAATCCGACGCCCGCCAGCCTTCCTCGCCGAACTGGTCGGCGCGCGACCAGTAGGCCATGTCGACCTCGGCCGGTCCCTGTTCGGACGAGCGCACCGTCACCAGGATGCGACTGCCGTCCCGCGGCGCGCTCGCCATGTTGCGCCAGTGGTCGGTCTCGTCCATGTGGTCTCCTCCCAAGAAGCTTCGTGGCAATAGTCGCCGCCCGCCGGGGAGGGGTCAACCCGAACTTGGCGCGAGACAGAAATATCGTTCACAGCTAATATGTTCGCCGACCGCAATCGGACGGACGACCATGGACGAAGGGTTGCCTCAAGCCACCCGTCTCGGGCCGGTCCATCTCAGGGTGACCGACATCCCGGCTGCCTTGATCGTCTGGCGCGACACGCTCGGATTGGCGGTCCTCGGCGAGGATGCCGCCACGGCGGAGCTCGGCGCCGGCGGGCGGAAGCTTATCGTGCTCCACGCCGGAGCGCAGATCGCCCTGCCGCAGAAATCGCGCGATCTCTTCCATGTCGCCATCCATGTGACGAGCCGCCGCGACCTCGCGCACACCGCCGCCCGGCTTAAGGCTTCCGGCTTGCGCTACAGCGCCCAGGACCACCTGGTTTCGGAATCGCTCTACGTTTCCGACCCGTCCGGCAACGGCATCGAGATCTGCTTCGACACGCCGGAACGCTGTCTGCGCCGCGAGGTGTCGGCCGATGGCCGCGTGGCGCTGATCGGCACCGACGGCAGCGCGCATTCCGGGCTCGAGCCGCTCCATCTCCCGGGCCTTTTGCGCGACCTCGGCAATTCCGGCCATGTCGAGCAGAGGATGGCGAAGAACGCCTTCATCGGCCACATCCATATGCGCGCCCGCGCGCCGGAAGAACTGATGGAATTCTATGTCGGCGTGCTCGGCTTCCGCCCGCACATCCAGTCGAGAAGTTTCGGCATGTTCGACTGCGGTACCGGGAGCCGGCCGCATATGGTCGCCTTCAATATCTGGGCGCGTGACGAGCTGCGCGAGCCGCCGCCGGGTGCCGGCGGACTCGACCATTTCACGGTTGAGCTTGCATCGGTCGAGGAGCTGGCTGCGCTGGAACGCAGGCTCGATGCCGCCAACCTGCCGCCGAAAAAGATCGGCGGTGCCGTGGAAACCGCGGATCCGGAAGGCAATAGGCTGCGGTTCGTGCTTCGGGAAGATTGATCGCGCCGCAGCGGACGATTGGGGAAGACAAGTGGGAGAAGGGGAGAATGACCATCAGGGTGATAGGAACCGGCTTCGGCCGCACCGGCACGGATTCGATGCGCGAGGCGCTGACCATGCTCGGCTTCGGCCCGTGCCATCACATGTCGGAGGTCATGGCGCATGCGGAGCAGAAGCGGCTCTGGCGAGCGCTCGCCCAAGGCGCCGCGCCGGATTGGAATCGGCTGTTTGCCGGTTATAAATCCTGCGTCGACTGGCCCTCGGTGCATTACTGGCGCGAGCTGATCGAAGTCTTTCCGCAAGCGCGCGTCATCCTCACCTGGCGCTCGCCGGAAAGCTGGTGGGAGAGTTTCGCAAAAACCATCCTGCCGGCCGTCATTGACAGCCAGGATCAGGAGTCGTTGGGCGTCGCCCTTGTCACGAAGCAGGTTTTCGGCGGCCGCCCGCAGGACCGCGCGCATGCGATTGCCGTCTATGAGGCCAATATCGAAGCGGTGCTGAAGACGGTGCCGGCCGAGCGCCTGCTGGTTCACAAGCTGGGCGACGGCTGGGCGCCGCTCTGCGCCCATCTCGGCGTTCCGGTGCCGGACGAGCCCTATCCCAATCGCAACACCACGAAGGAGTTCCGGACGGCGCTTTCGTTGAATTGAAGGGAAGGGAGGGGAATAGGGGAATAGGGGAAAAAGGTACTGGCATCCGATGTGCGGAGTTCACGAAGTCTGATCTTCCCTACCTCCCTACTTCCCTACTTCCCTATTTCCGTTCCGCAGGAAGGAACACCACCATGACGAGCCATTTGGACACCACCTTCCTGACCGCCTCGCAACTGGCGGCGGCGATCCGCGAGGAGAAGGTCGGCGCTGTCGAGGCGATGGAGGCGCAGCTTGCCCGCATCGCTGTCGTCAACCCGCTGCTCAACGCCATCGTCACCCTCGACGAGGAGGCGGCCCGCGCCGGAGCGCAGGCCGCGGATATGGCGGTCGCGCGCGGCGAGGCCGTCGGTCCGCTCAACGGTGTGCCGATCACGCTGAAGGACGGCCATGCCACCGCCGGCATGCGCACCACCGTCGGTTTGGAAGCCTTTGCCGATCATGTGCCGGCGACGGACAGCACGATTGCCGCGCGGCTGCGCAAGGCCGGCGCCCTCATCATCGGCAAGACCAACGTGCCGCCCAGGCTGCGCGACCTGCAGACCGACAATCCGATCTTCGGCCGAACCGTCAATCCGTGGGACGTTACCCGCACACCCGGCGGCTCCAGCGGCGGCGCGGCGGCCGCGGTCGCCGCCGGGCTGGTGCCGCTCGAGATCGGCAGCGATGCCGGCGGCTCGATCCGGATGCCGGCGCATCTGTGCGGCGTCTATGGCTTCAAGCCGACGCAGGCGACGGTGCCGATCACCGGCAGCTACGCCGATCCGCCCGACCTGCCGCGCAGCTTCCGCCTGCTGTTCGACATCGGGCCTTTGGCCCGCGACGTCGACGATCTCATCCTGGCCCACCGCATCATCGCCGGGGCCGACGGTCTCGACACCGAAGTGCCGCCGGTGGCGACGGACGAGGCGCCGGAGCCGCCGCTGGGGACGCTCAGGGTTGCCTTCGCGCCCGAATTTCCCGGAGTGCCGACCGCGCTCGACATCGCCGACGCGATCGCAGGCTTCGCGGGCGCCATCGAGGTCGGCGGCGCGCGGGTAGGGCAGGCATTGCCGCAGCACGATTTCGCGGCCGAGCGGGCGCTGTTTTCCGATCTCATCACCTGGTATTCGCAGGTCTTCCGGCAGCCGCGCGAAACCTCGCCCTCGCTGGCCGCCTATCTCGAGGCGCTCAACCAGCGCGACGAATTCATCGCTGCCTGGGAGCGGTTCTTCGACGGGTGGGACGTGCTGGTCTGTCCGGCGATGATGTGCACGGCCTTCCGCCACCGCGAAATGGGTGCGCCGATCCCCGTCGACGGCATCGAGACGCCCTACTGGAGCGGGCTCAGCCACGCCTGCCGCTTCAACCTGACCGGGCATCCGGCCGCCGTCATTCCAATCGGTGTCGACCGGGAGGGCCTGCCGATCGGCGCCCAGCTGGTCGGCCGCCGCCATTCGGACATGAAGCTGCTGGCCGTGGCGAAAGCGCTGGCGCGTCTCACCGACGGTTTCGTCAGGCCACCGGGATTGTGAGCGCGTGGAAACGGCGGGCTGCCTGAAAGACCAAGGGCCGCCGCCCCAGGCTCAAACATGCACGTCGCCGAACGACAGTTCGCCGTCGTCGGCGCGCATCAGGAAGGCGGCGGCAAGCATCGCGAGATAGAATACGACGACGCCGCAGACCACCACGACGCCGGGGATGGGACCGAGCGTCGCCACGCGAAAGGTGTCGAGCAGCGAGGCGCTGAAGCCGATCGGCGAGCCTTCGCGCTGCAGGCTGGGCGTGGTGATCTTCAAGACCCAGGCAAGCATCAGGATCGTATACATGAAGACGTAGTTTCGGCGCAGCCTCCGGACCAGTGCCGCGCGCTGCGAGATGAGGAAGCGCGGCGAGCGCAGGCCTTCGCCGAGGATGGCAAGCCAGTTGGAGGCGAAATCCGGCTGCGGCGAAAAGATCTGCGCAAAGTAGTAGCGCTCGAACTGACGCACCCGCGCCCGATAGACGTCGAAGAACCGGTAGCGCCGCGCTTCGATCCATAGAAGCAGCGTGATGAGCAGCATGGCGAAGAGCAGCACGCCGTGATGCGCCGAAGGCGTCGACAGCGACACGGACAGCATCGCCGCCACCACGGTGATTGCCCAATTGCTGGTGCGGTCGAGCCGGTCGCGCCAGCCCGCCATGCGCCCGATCTCCGCGCGGTGGAAATGCGACATGGTGGTTGCGAATTCGGAGGAAGTGAGCTTCAGCGCGAACGCATCGGAGCCTCTAGGCGGCGCCGCTGCTTCGGCTGGCTTTACGGTCTGGACCTGCGACATCCCCTTGCCACGTGCCTCCCGCCGTGGCCGGCCGTTGAGCCGGCCACACCCCATATAGCACAATGTGGGGCCGGCAGAAATGTTCCTGCTGACGCTCTCCGGCGGAAGCTCTTATGCGCTCAGCCAGACCCGTTCGGCCACGCGATGATCGCTGAGCAGGAAGTTGGGGTTGGGAACGAAACCCCTTACCTCCTTGCGCGCCGCGTCGATCCAGCTGGCGAAGGCCGGGATGATGGTCGGGCACTCGTCATGGATCATCTGCTGCAGCTCGAAATAGACGTCGCGGCGTTTCGCCGGATCGGCCAATGAGCGCGACTCCGTCAGCCGTCTGTCGAAGCTGTCGTTCTTCCAATGCGTTTCGTTCCACGGCGCGCCCGAGGCGTAGACGGAGGAAAACATCATGCTCGCCGATGGCCGCCCGGCCCAGAAGGAAGCCACCCATGGCTTCTTCAGCCACACGTCGCTCCAGTAGCCGTCATCGGGCTCGCGCTTGACATTGATGGTGATGCCGGCGGGCTTGGCCGATTGCGCGAAAAGCTCGGCCGTGTTGACCGCCTGCTCGAACGCCACGGGGGCGGCGTGCAGCTTGAGGGTAAGATCGCTCTTGCCGGCTTTCTTGAGGTGAAAACGGGCCTTGTCCGGATCGTAGGCGCGCTGCGCGATGTTAGGATTGAAGCTCGGATCGCTGGCAGCGATCGGATGGTCGTTGCCGACCCGTCCGAAGCCGGCCATCAGCAGCTTCACCATCTGCTCACGGTCGAGCGCGTGCTTCAGCGCCAGCACGACATCGGGGCTGTTGAACGGCTCCTTCGTGGCGTCCATCGGCAGCGAGAAATGCTGCTTGCCTTCGGTGACCAGCAGATAGGCGCGCGGGTCCTTCTTGAGCAGCGGTGCGATCTTGTAGTCGATGCCGTGGACGATGTGCACCGAGCCGCCTTGAAGAGCCGAGACGCGCGCCGCGGCGTCGTTGATCACCACCGACTCGACCGTATCGACATGGCCGCGATCGCTCGCCAGTAGGTCTCGTTGCGGGCGGCGGTGGCGTGCACGCCGGGCTGGAAGGCGGTGAGCTTGAACGGACCGGTGCCGATCGCTTTCGACCAGTCGGCGAAGCCTGCGGGCACCATGGCGAAATGCAGATCCGACAGCACATAATCCATGTCGGGATTTGGCGATTTGAGCAGGATCTCGACTTGCGTCGGCGAGATGGCCCGCACTTCCGCGACGTCAGCGACCAGCCCTTTGGCCTTCGACTTGGTCTTGTCGCCGATATGCAGGCCCAGCGAGTATTTGACGTCGTCGGCGTCGAACGTCTTGCCGTTGTGAAACTGCACGCCCGGCCTGAGATTGAGGATCCAGCGCATGTTGCCGTCGCTGGCTTCCCAGCTTGCCGCGAGCTCCGGCGCCGGCTTGCCGTCATCGCCGATCTCCACCAGCGTGTTGTAGACCTGCCGCGACACGTTGATGGAAAAAGTGCCGATCAGCTGCGTCGGGTCCAGCGTGTCGGCGGAGCTGCCGCCGTTGAGGCCAAGGCGCAGCGCGCCGCCTTTGCGCGGCGCCTCGGCAAGGCCGGTATGTGGAAACGCCGCCGTGGCGAAGGCAGCCGCAGCGGCCGTCTTGATGAAGCTGCGGCGGTTCATGCTGTCCAGGCTCGAGAAGACGCTTCTGTCGTTCATGTCATTCTCCCATTGGTTCAGTAGGCGCCAAGGACTTCGTTGACCATCAGCGGCTGTGGCGGCAGCCGCCGGTCGAGAACCGCGCTCAGTGCGCGCGCCTGCGCGCCGAGTGCTCGCTCGGGGAACAGGTTCCAGTGCTCCCAGGGGTCTTCGCGAAGATCGAACAGCTCCCCCCAGGCCGGCTGGTTGGGATAGCGGGTGAACCGCCACTCCTTGGAGATGATCGACTGGTTGTAGAGGCAGGGGTCACGTCGCGGATGATATTCACCGAACAGGAAGTCGCGGACGTCGGCGATCCGGCCGTCGATCAGCGGCTTGAGATCGGTGCCGTCGGTCGCGGGCGCCGGCAGGCCGAGCAGCGATGCGATGGTCGCGAACAGGTCGAGGTGGCTGGTCAGCGCATCGAGGCTTGTTCCGGCGCGGATGCCTGGACCGCTGAGAACCAGCGGGACCTGCATCAGTTGTCGGTAGGGCGGCGGCCCCTTGCGCAGCAGCCCGTGGTCGCCGAGCAACTCGCCATGATCGGCGGTAAACAGCACATAGGTGTCGTCGAGCACGCCAACGTCGTCCAGGGCCGCGAGCAGCCGTCCGACGGCATCGTCGATCATCTGGATCATGCCATGCGTGTGGGCGATTGCGATGGCCAGCGTTTCGTCGGAGATATCGTCGGTGCGCAGGAGGAAGCCCTGCTCGCGCGGCTGCTCGCCGGAGGCGATGTAGGGCACTTTTGTCGGATCGTCGCCTTCGCCGAGATAGGCCAGCATCCGCTCCAGTTCGCCCGCCCGGATGGTCGGCGTGGGCATTTGCTCCGGTCGGAACAGGTCGCAATAGGGCCGGGGCGGGGCGAAGGGGTGGTGCGGGTCCGGAAACGAGACGAACAAGCCGAACGGCTCTGCCTGCTTGCCCTGGCGCTCGATGAAGTCGATCGCCCGATCCGCGATCCAACTGGTGTAGTGCAACTCGGGCGGCACCGCGCTTTTCCAGACTTCGTTCAGATCCTGTGCCCGGCTGTCGCGGTTGGCGTCGGGCTCGTAGAGGTCCACCACTTCGGGGTGGTTGCGCTTGAGCCAGGCGGCGTAGTGGCCGGCGCGAGTGGCTTCGTTGGCTTCGCCCATGACGAGGTCGACGGCATCGAAGCCGAAATAGGGACCGTGCCAGTCCTCGCAGCCCGGCCTTTCCCAATAGGCAAGCGATTCCGGCATGTCGCGTTCGACGGGCGCGAGCAGTGGCTGAAAGTGCAGCTTTCCGACGCCTTTTGTGGCGTATCCGGCAAGCGAGAGCGCCTGCCACAGATTAGGGAGCCGATCGTCGAGCGCCACGCCATTGCGCCACAATCCGTGATGGCGTGGATAGAGCCCTGTTGCCATGGTCGCTCGGCTTGGCGAGCAAATCTGGTTAGGCGTGAAGTGCCGATGGAAGGTTGCGCCGCGCGCGGCGATGCGGTCGATGTTTGCGGTGTGGGCGACGCGGTTGCCGGTGACCGAGAGCGCGTCGTAGCGCATCTGGTCGGCACAGATGAAGATGACATTGGCTCGCTTCACGACGGCTCCGCCCGTTCTGCTAAGCTTCCAGCTAGGGCCCGAAACGCAGCGAAATCAAAGATCAAGATTTTCGTTCGGTATGTGCTAATCCTATACCGGGAGGACGAGATGCGTTTTTCTGGGCTCAGCGTTCGTCAACTGGAGGCCTTCGAGGCAACGATGGTGGCCGGCTCCGTGTCGGGCGCTGCGGTCGCGCTCAACGTCTCGCAGCCGAGCGTCAGCCGGCTGCTGCAGGAGCTGGAGATCGATACCGGCCTCAGCCTGTTCGATCGCTCGCACGGTCGGCTCGTTCCGACTGAGCAGGGCCTGCTGTTCTACGGCGAGGTCGGCAAGACCTTTCATGGCGCGCGCAACCTGATCATGGCGGCGCAGGAGATCAGGGAACTGAAGCGCGGCCTCGTGCGCATCGGCACGCTGGCGGCGATGTCCTTCAAGATCGTGCCGGATGCGATCCAGCAGCTTCGGACGCGCTTTCCGGAGGCAAGGACCACCATCGCGGTGCGCAGCTCGACGGAGATCGTCTCCTCCGTCGCCTCGCGCCTGACCGACGTCGGCCTGGTGGACGCGGGCGTTTCTTTCCTGGACGCCAAATGCGTCGCCACTTTCGAGCGCAATAGCGTCTGTGTCATGGACCAGAAGCATCCGCTCGCCGAGAGCGAACGGGTCCGGCTGGAGGATTTTTCCCGCTATCCGTTCGTATCGCTGGGCGAGCTCTATTTCCGGCGCAGCCGCGACGGCGCGAGGCTGCTCGAAGTGACCGCGGCCAACACCGTCGCCGACATCTTCCAGTCGTTCTTGGCTTGTGCGCTGGTCAGGGGCGGCCCCTCGCTGGCTGTGGTCGATCCGTTCACTGCAGGCTTCTATTCCGAGTTCGGACTGGCACTCAGGCCAATCCAGTTCGACATTCCGTTTCGCATCTCGATCATCGTCAATGATCGGTCGGCGACGGGGGCGGCGGCCAGCAAGGTCATCGAGGCGATGACCGATCTGATCGGCCGTTAATCATCATTGCCGGTCGCCAGCCGTGGATCCTGCCTATCGCTGAGCGGCTGATATGGGAAACGGCACCACTTCGGCCTCGGGCCGGGCATAGAGGGCGGTCGCGACCGCCTCGATCACAAGGTCGAGCGCCGCAAGCGCCATGCGGCTGGTCTCATCGTCGCCGCGCAGATAGTGGCAGGCCCTGTCGAGGTGCAGGTGGGCGGCGGCAAAGTCGCTTTTCATTAGCTTCTCCTTATTGCCCCGCCGTGCAGCGACCATGCGTGAGTCGCTTTACCGACAAGCAAAGATGGGCGGGAGCATTTGAATCGAATTGTACGCGACGTCGAAGCTGCTTGAGAGAGGCGGCCGGCGCCGGAGTTGCCACTCTCTCGCGTTGTGAAGGAGATGTCCGGCAGGGTAGAGGAGGCGCTGTCCCGCCGGCATCCCAGCCCTTGCAGGCACCTCCATCACGGTTAAAAGTGGCCTGCTTTGGAGATAGGTTGAATCGACGTTGGTCCTCCACGGCGCCCCCCTCGTCCTGCCGGACATCGCCCCCACAACGGGAGAGAGTGGCAGTTCCACCGCCGTGCAACCGATGCATGTGCGAAACCGTTATGGCGAGGATAATCGAGGGGTGCGGCAATTGTCCTTCATGCCCAACCGGCGCCGGCCGGTTTCTCTCGCGCTTGCCGCGGCGGCGCTTGCATCGATGCCGGCCGCCGCCTTCGCCGCCGAAAAAACCGGCATGTCGAGCGAAGGCATCTTCGTTCTCGAAGTCATCTTGCTGCTCGTCGTCGGCCGAGGCATCGGCGAATTGCTGGAGCGCCTCGGCCAGCCGGCGGTGATGGGACAGCTGATCGGCGGCATCCTGCTCGGGCCCTCGCTGCTCGGTTGGCTATGGCCCGCGGCCGAGCGGCTGGTCTTTGCCGGCGATGCCGCGCAGAAGTCGATGATCAACGCCATCGCCCAGTTCGGCGTGCTGATGCTTCTGCTGCTGACCGGCATGGAGACGGACCTGAGGCTGGTGCGCCGCGTCGGCCGCGCCTGCTTTTCCATCTCCGCCACCGGCGTCGCCGTGCCTTTCGCGCTCGGCTTCGTGGCCGCGCAGCTCATGCCGGCCTCGCTGCTTGCCACCGGCAGCGAGCGCATCGTCTCCGGCCTGTTTCTGGGCACCGCGCTTTCGATCTCTTCGGTCAAGATCGTCGCCATGGTGGTGCGCGAGATGAACTTCATGCGCCGCGACCTCGGCCAGATCATCGTCTCCTCGGCCATCATCGAGGACACGATCGGCTGGGTGATCATCGCCATCACCATCGGCATCGCCACGCATGGTCGCATCGAGCTCGCCAGCCTCGCCTTCACGCTCGCCGGCGTCACCGCCTTCATGGCCTTTTCCTTCACGCTCGGCCGCCGCATCGTCTTCGATGCCATCCGCTGGACCAACGACACCTTCCGCTCGGAATACGCGGTGGTCACCGTCATCCTCGCCATCATGGGCGGCATGGCGCTGGTTACCGACCTGATCGGCGTGCATACGGTGCTTGGTGCCTTCGTCGCCGGCATATTGGTCGGCGAGTCGCCGATCCTGTCGCGTCACATCGAGGGGCAATTGCGCGGCGTGATCACGGCACTCTTCATGCCGGTGTTCTTCGGCGTCGCCGGTCTCTCGGCCGACCTGACAGTGCTCGTCGATCCCGAGCTTGCACTGCTCACCGTGGCGCTGGTGGCGATCGCCAGCCTCGGCAAGTTCGGCGGCGCCTTCATCGGCGCGGAGGCCGCGGGCATGAGCCGCAGCGAGGGCATCGCCGTCGGCTGCGGCATGAATGCGCGGGGCTCGACCGAGGTCATCGTCGCCTCGATCGGTCTGTCGATCGGCGTGATCTCGCACACGCTTTTCACCATGATCGTCACCATGGCCGTCATCACCACCTTGGCCATGCCGCCGACATTGCGCTGGGCGCTGGGGCGGCTGCCGATGGGCGAGGAGGAAAAGAAAAGGCTGGAGCGCGAGGAGGTCGACCAGCGCGGCTTCATCACCAATCTGGAGCGGCTGCTGGTGGTGGTCGACGAGGGCGTCGTCGGCCGCTTCGCCGCCTACCTCGCCGGTGTCATCGGCGCCGGCAAGCCGACGACCGTGCTCCGTACAAGCGGCGAAAGCGAAGCCGACCCCGTCGAGGCGGCGCATCTGGACGAGATCGAGAAGGGCGCTGAGCAGGGCCGCGAGGCGGCGAAGGACGCCGACGAGGAGCCTGCGCACGAAGTCCCCCTCACACGCCGCCTGCATGACGCTCCGCTCTCCGCCGAGGCGGTCGCCAAGGAGGCGCGCAAGGGCTACGGCATGCTGCTCATCGGCCTCGGCCGAGCGGTGACGGCGAAGGGCGGCTTCTCGCGCCGGCTGAACGAGGTCGCGGGCGCCTTCGAGGGCCCGCTCTGCCTGGTGCTGAAGCCGGCCGGCGCCGGCCGGCAGATGCCGCGCCTTGGGCCGGGATCCGGCAGGATCCTGGTGCCGGTCAACGGCACGGCGAATGCGCGCCGCGGCGCGGAACTCGCGCTTGCCGTCGCCTCCGTCACCGGCGCGCCGGTCAAGGTCCTCTATGTCGCGCGTCCGGGTCGCGACGAACCGCGCGACACCGTCTCGCATCGCCGCAGGGAGGCTGTGCTGAAGGACATTGTCGCGCTTGCCGACCGTTATGGCGTCGAGATCGAGACTGCCATCCGCTCAAGGGCCGCCGCCGCCGATGCCATTGCCCGTCAGGCGGGCAGGAACGTGGCGCTGATCGTCATGGGCGTGGCGCGGCGGCCCGGCGAGGAGCTCATCTTCGGCGAGACGACGAGCGGCGTGCTGCAGCGCTGCCCATGCCCGGTGATGCTGATCTCCGACGCGCGGCTGCGCCGCGACGACGAGGGCAGGGAGGCGCTGAGGTCAGGTACGGGCACGGGCTGAGGGCAGCTTCGGCCTGACGGTTCCAATGGCTGACGGCCGCGCTTCACTTGCCTTCGAAAAAGCGATGGATCGCGGCGTCCAGCTTGCCGATGAGCTCGGCGTTGCGCGTGCTGCCGGCCCAGATCAGCGCATTGAGCCGCATGTCCCTGTTGAGGAAGTTCACCTTGCGGGATTCCAGCAGATATTGCGCGACTTCGAAGTGGCGTCCCTTGATCGCCTCGATGAGCGCGCTGTTGCGTCCCGTCTTGTCGGCGAGATTGACGTCGGCGCCATGCTCGACCAGCAGCTTGACGATATCGAGATGCCCGTTCCTTGCGGCTTCGATGAGCGGCGTCCTGCCGTAATAGTCGGCGCGGGCGTCGATATCGATCTGCGGATGCTTCATCAGTGCCCGGATACAGGCGAGGTGACCCCTGGCCGCAGCCAGGCTCAATGGTGTGCTCTTCCATTTGTTTCTGCAGTTCACGTCGACCGCCGGGTGGCCGATCAAGGTTTCGACCACGGCGGTGCGGCCGTTATGCGACGCAAGGTGCAGGCTTGACCAGCCGTCTTCATCGGTCAGGTTGATATCCGCGCCCGCCGCGAGCTCCGCGCGCGAGGCTTCGGCATCGCCGCTCTCGGCCGCGACCAGCAGGCGGGACCAATTCCTTGCTTCTGCGGCTTCCAGGCCTGTGTCCACTGCAATATCCCCGACCGCGGATGGCGCCGGCCCGGCCGGCATTCAGATGCAGCGTCTTTCTCTCGCGGAGAGTTTCACACTCGCCGTCGTCGGGCAATGGATTTCGCGTCGGCGGTGCGGGCAACTCGAGGGGAGATGCCGGCAGGGCAGGTCCGAGCGTGGATCGCCGGCGCCCCATGCGACGGAGAGGGGCGTCGGCGCTTGATGCGCCGCGACCCTCTGTCGCCTTCGGCGGCATCTCCCCCTCGAGGAGGGAGATTCATCTCGCTATGCCATCTGCAGCCGCTGCCGGCTCGGCTGCGGCGGGAAGGCGATCGCGATGCCGGCGGCGCCCAGGCCGACCAGCGCCGAGCCGATGAACAGCCAGGAATAGCTGGCATAGGCGTCGTAGATCATGCCGCCGGCGAGCGGGCCGAACGACATGCCGAGGCTGGAGAGCATGGTGGCGGCGCCGAACACCGTGCCGATGATGCGCGGCCCGAAATATTCGCGTGCCAGCACCGCATAGAGCGGCATGACGCCGCCGTAGGTGGCGCCGAAGATGACGGCAAGCACGTAGAACTGCTCGAGCCGGCCGACCGCGAGATAGGCGGCGATCACGGCGGCCTGGATGGCAAGGCCGGTGATCAGCACCGGCTTGACCCCCAGCCGGTCGCCGAGCACGCCGTAGAGCAGGCGTCCGCCAAGGCCGGCAAGGCCCTCGACGCTATAGATCAAGACGGCAGCCATCGGCGCAACGCCGCAGGCCATCGCATAGCTGACCATGTGGAAGATCGGCCCCGAATGCGCCGCGCAGCAGGCGAAGAAGGTCATGCCCAGCACCAGGAACTGCGGCGAGCGCAGCGCCTGGCCGACGCTCATGCCGGGGTCGTCGGCGGCACGCGCCGGCATGCCGCTGTCGGCCGCCGCGCCAGCCACCTGCGGCTGGCGTACCAGGAAGACGGCGGGCAGCAGGAGCACCCAGGCCATGACGCCGATGTCGAACATGGCGGTTCGCCAGTCATAGGCCGAGATCAGCCAGCGCGCGAAGGGCGAGATGGTCATCGGCGCCACTCCCATGCCGGCCGAAACCAGCGACACGGCAAGGCTTCGGTTGGTGTCGAACCAGGCGGTGGTGAGCGCGATCATAGGCGCGAAGAACGCGCTGGCCGCCAGCCCGACGATCACGCCGTAGCTGAGCTGGAAGATCAGCAGCGAGTTGGCGCGGCTCGCCACCACCAGCGCCAGCCCGAGCAGCACCGCGCCGGCAAGCACGACGGGGCGGGCACCGACGCGGTCATAGATCGCGCCCCAGGCGAAGCCGCCGATGCCCATCACCAGAAAATTCAGCGTCATGGCGCTGGAAATGCCGGCGCGCGACCAGCCGGTGTCGATCGACATCGGCTCGAGAAAGATCGCCAGCGAGAACATCGCGCCGAGCGCCACACAGGTCATCAGCGCGCCGGCCGCGACGATGACCCAACGATAGGAAGGATTCATGATTTTCTCCCGTGCCCAACGGCATCCTGTTTGATGCGGCACGGTTTTTCCAGGTCCATCGCGCCGCTTGCGTCCGAAGGACGCCGCTGCGGACACCGATCCTACAATCTGGTTGCATTTTTTATCCGGATTTTTGGGGGATGTTGGCCGATCGCCTTATGCTGGCGTTCCTTCACACCCCCCTCTGTCCTGCGGGACTGTCCGATAGGACAGAGGCGGTGCCTCGCGCCGACCGTCTTTAACTGTCAGCAGTCTTCCGCACCCACATTGACCATGTACCAGGCCCTTCTAGATTGAGCCGCAGCAATCGGGAGGAGGCAACACGCCATGCAACTCTATCGCGGCCGGCTCATCGACCACCTTCATCTGGTGGTGCGCGACGTCAAGGCGAGCCGGCGTTTCTACGGCGCGGTGCTCGAGGTGCTGGGCGTCCCGATCGGCGGCGAGGCCGAGGATTATTTCTGGGCGGACGAACTGTTCGTTTCCAGCGCCGATAGCCGCGCGGCCCAGGGCGTGCTCACCGGCCGTCACCATCTCGCCTTCCAGGCCAAGGACCGCGCCATGGTCGACGCCTTCTACCAGGCGGGCCTTGCCGCCGGCGGCAAGGACAACGGCGCGCCGGGCGAGCGCCCCTACCACCCCGGCTACTATGCCGCCTTCCTGCTCGACCCCGACGGCAGCAACATCGAGGCGGTGTTTCATGGCGAGGCGAAGCGCAACGGGGCGGCCGTGGAGATCAGTTTTTAGCGCGGCGGCGGGCGCCGTTATGCATGCGGACGCTATTCCTTCACCGCGCCCGTCATCGAGGAGACGTAGTGCTCGACGAAGAACGAATAAAGCACCACCACCGGCAGCGAGCCGATCAGCGCGCCCGCCATCAGCGCTCCCCATTCGTAGACGTCTGAGCGGACGAGCTCGGTGAGCACGCCGACTGGCACCGTCTTCTTCTCCGACGACTGGATGAAGGTCAGCGCGTAGATGAATTCGTTCCAGGACAGCGTGAAGGCGAATATGCCGGCCGAGATCAGGCCCGGCACCGAAAGCGGCAGCACGATCTTGGTCAGGATCTGCCAGCGGGTGGCGCCGTCGATAAGCGCGCATTCCTCCAATTCGAAGGGGATCGAACGGAAGTAGCCCATCAACAGCCAGGTGCAGAACGGGATCAGGAAGGTCGGGTAGGTGAGGATCAGCGCGAAGGGCGTGTCGTAGAGACCGAGGTTGAACACCATCACCGACAGCGGGATGAACAGGATCGAGGGCGGCACCAGATAGGCGAGGAAGACGGCAAGGCCGACTTGGCGGGCGCCGGAGAACCGCAGCCGCTCGATCGCGTAGGCGGCGAGCACCGCAGCCGCCAGCGACAGGAAGGTGGCCGCCGTCGATATGATCACCGTGTTGAGCAGCCAGCCGGGGTAGGAGGTCTCCAGGAGCAAATAGCGTATGTGCTCCAGCGTCGGATGCACGACCCAGAACGGATTGTAGTTCACATAATCGGTCATCTCGACATTGGGCTTAACCGCCGTGATCGTCATCCAATAGAATGGAAACAGCAGCACGATGAGAAACACCAGCAGCGGCAGATAGACCGTGACCACCCGGCGCGGCAGGCTCTGCAGGTAGCCCATGCCGCCTTCGTCGGTGTCCAGGCGCTCGACTTCTCTGATCGCGGCCATATCAGTCTCCGCCGCCTTGCTGCCACCTGCGCCGTTGCAGGCCGAAATAGCTGAACAGGATCGCCGCCAGCAGGAAGGGGATCATGGCGACCGCGATTGCCGCGCCTTCGCCGAGCTGGCCGCCGGCAATGCCGCGCTGGAAGGACAAGGTCGCCATCAGGTGGGTGGCGTTCACCGGCCCGCCGCGGGTCAGCACATAGATCAGCTGGAAATCGGTGAAGGTGAAGAGCACCGAGAAGGTCATGGTGATGGCGATGATGGGCGTCAAAAGCGGCAGCGTCACATGGCGAAACAACTGCCAGCGGCTGGCGCCGTCCAGCGTGGCGGCTTCATAGAGCGACTGCGGGATGGTCTGCAGGCCGGCAAGCAGCGTGATGGCGACGAACGGGATGCCGCGCCAGACATTGGCCGCGATGACGGAAGCGCGCGCGTTGGTCGGATCGCCAAGGAAGTTGATGCGGTGGTCGATCAGCCCCATCTGCTGCAGCGCCCAGGACAGGATCGAGAACTGCGAATCGTAGATCCACCAGAAGGCGATGGCCGACAGCACCGTAGGCACCACCCAGGGCAGCAGCACCACCGCGCGGAAGAACGACTTGAAGGGCAGCTTCTCGTTGAGGATGAGAGCCAGCCAGAGGCCGAGCACGAATTTCAGGATCGAAGCGCTGACCGTGTAGAGCACGGTGTTGAAGACCGACAGCCAGAACACGCTGTCGCTCCAGAGATATTCATAGTTCTCGACACCGATATAGATGCCGGGCCGGCCGATGCGTGTGTCGGTGAAGCCAAGCCAGACGCCGAGTCCCAGCGGATAGGTGAGAAAGACCAGGAGCAGCGCCGCCGCCGGCAGCATGAAGCCGAGACCAAGAGTGTTCCGGCTCTCGGCAAGTCGCGAAAGCATCGACGGACGCCGCTGAACGGCAACGGATGACACGGCCATGGGCGCGGATTCCTCGCAACATGCGGTGGAGTGGTGGTGGCCGCGTGGTCCTTCCGTGCCCCGGAAGATCCCGACGCGGCCACCCTTGCTTCAGGTGCCCGGCAGGATCAGACGCGATAATAGCGGTTGGCGCGCTTTTCGGCCTCTTCCATCGCCTCTTGCGGCGTCGCCTGTCCCGTCACCGCCTTGGCGAACATGTCGACCAGCACATAATCGGCCATGGTCGCGGCCGAGGCATAGCCGAGCGGCCCGGCATAGCCGTTGGGTCGCAGCGTCGCCGAAGCTTTCGCGTAAGCGGCATTGTTCGGGTCGGCCTTCCACACCGGATTGTTGTCGAAAGCCTTCAGCGTCTGGCAGCAATAGCCGGCCGACGACGTGATCCAGTCCGACATCTGCGGGTCCTCGAACATGAACTGCAGATAGGCTTTGGCCGCATTGGGGTAGGGCGTGTAGTTGAAGATGACGGCCGTGGTCACCTGGAACAGCTCGACCGATTTCCCGACCGGACCGATCGGCAGATTGGTGGTGCGGATGTCCTTGGCTATCTCGGCCAGCTTCGGGTCGTTGTCCTTGTTGACCTTGGCGGTGTTGTAGGCCGAGATGCCGTTGGCGATCACGCTTATTTCGCCGGCCAGGAAGGCGCGGTTGTTGTTGACGTCGAGCCAGCTTTCCGTGCCGGGGATGAAGGTCTTGTAGAGCTCCTGCGCATACTGGATCGCCTTCAGCGTCTCGGGGCTGTTGATCGTCACCTTGCCGGCTTCGTCGACCATCTGGCCGCCATGGCTCCATAGCAGCCAATGCGCATAGTTGTTGCCGTCGCCGACGCCGTGGCCATGGGTGAACCCGGCGGGATGGCCCTTTGCCTTCAGCGCCTTGCACAGGTCGAGGAAACCCGCCGTGTCCTTCGGGAATTCCGAGAAGCCGGCCTCCTTCACCCAGCTTTCGCGATAGACGATGGCGTTGCCGATGGTGGCGAGCGGCAGGCCGAGGAACTTGCCCTCGCGCGTCGCATACTGCTTCGGGCCGTCGTGCCAGCCGCCATACTTCTTGCCGAGATGGTCGCCGAGTTCGGTCACGTCGAGCAGCTTGTCGGGATATTGGTGCGGGTCATCGAACCAGACGAACATCAGGTCGGGACCGGAGCCGACATTGGCGGCGACGGCCGCCTTGGGCCGGATGTCTTCCCAGCTCTCCTTGTCGACGCGCACCTCCACGCCGGTCGCCTCGGTGAACCGCTTCGTATTCTTCAGCCATTGGTCCTCGTCGCCCTGCACGAAAGGCGACCAGCGCAGCAGCCGGAGCTTGGCCCCTTCCTCCGGCTTGTAGGTCAGGCCCTCCTGGGCGAAGGCGCTCGAGCCGACGAAGCGGCTGCCCAAGGCCCCGGCGGCCGCGCCGGCGGTCGTGCGGATCACGTCGCGTCTGGTGAACTTCATGCTCGTCTCCTCCTGTGGGTTTCCTCGTTGCGTGGTCTATGGCGCCGCTTCGATCCGCTGGCCCGTTTCGCCGTGAAACAGATGAATGGGGCCGGGTTCCACCGACAGCCGGATGGTTTCTCCCGGCGCGAAGGAATGGCGTTCGCGGAAATTGGCGACGATATCCTCTCCGCCGGCCGTCCGGCCGATGATCTGCACTTCCGAGCCGGTCGGCTCGATCACCACCACGGTGACCGGAATGCCGTCCTCGGCCAGCCGCAGATGCTCGGGCCGAACGCCGAGCACGACGGCTTCGCCGTTGCCGATCGCGGGTGGTTTCGACAGAGGCACGGAGACGCCACCCGCGCCCCGGAACGACGACGGCGCGCCGTCATTGGCGAATGTCCCCTTGAGCAGGTTCATGGCCGGCGAGCCGATGAAGCTCGCGACGAAGAGGTTGTTCGGCCGGTCGTAGAGCTCGAGCGGCGGCCCGATTTGCTCGACGAGGCCGTCATGCATAACGACGATCTTGTCGGCCATGGTCATGGCCTCGATCTGATCGTGCGTGACATAGATCGTCGTCGTCTTCAGCCGCTGGTGCAGTTCCTTGATCTCGGCGCGCATCTGGACCCTCAGCTTGGCGTCAAGATTGCTGAGCGGCTCGTCGAACAAAAACACCTGCGGATTGCGCACGATCGCCCGGCCCATGGCGACGCGCTGCCGCTGGCCGCCCGAAAGCTGGCGTGGATAACGCGACAGAAGCGGCACCAGCCCGAGGATCTCGGCCGCCCGCTTCACCCCGGCATCGCTCTCCGCCTTGGCCACTCCCTTCAGCATGAGCGAGAACGCCATGTTCTCGGCAACGGTCATGTGCGGATAGAGCGCGTAGTTCTGGAAGACCATGGCCACGTCGCGCTCCTTCGGCGCAACATCGTTGACGACACGGCTGCCGATCGAAATATGGCCGCGGGAGATTTTTTCCAGCCCGGCAATCATCCGCAGAAGCGTCGATTTTCCGCATCCCGACGGCCCGACCAGCGTGACGAACTCGCCGTCCTCTATGTCGACGCTGACGCCGTGCAGGATCTGGGTGGCTCCGAACGACTTGTAGACATCGCCAATCGCGACAGACGCCATCGAACTCCTCCCGATGGTCCCTGCGGGTTTCGCGGGGAGCCGTTTCCAATCAAGGTGTGGCTGAAACGGATGCCGGCAAGCATCCACCACTGGCGTCGGCGACGTTTGCCCCAGCTCCCCCCGGGTCACGCGACTGTGAAACGGTAGCGCTACCAAACCCGCCTGTAAAGCTGCGGCGCATGCCCTTAGACTTTCGTCTCAAAGGACAAATGAGCCAGCCTGCCGTGAGCTAAGTCAATCCAGGGCCGTGCCGCGTGGCCGCCGATCAGTCGGTGAAGAGCGCTGAATGCGCATTAGCAAGTACTAAGGTGTAGATTTCAACCTAGCCGAGAAAGAGCCGACAGTGCCCGTTTCCGCGCAGACGGGATTGGCAGCTGTCCCATTCGAGATGCGGTAATGCTGATAGCGGTGCTTCCGGTGTGGCCCTGCTGCCACCGCGGGAAGGGCGCGGCCGCTCCTTGGCCGTGTTCACCCGCCGATCAGAAACGCCGCAATCAGCTTCTGCAAGTTCCCGCCCGGACCGAACTCGACCTTGTCGAAGTCGCGGCTGGCCCGGCGCTGCGCCTTGGAAAGCTGGTCGAGATAATTCGTCAGCTCCGCCCTGATCTTGGTGCAGCCGGGGTCGTCGGCAACGGTGAGGCCGGTGCTGAAGGCGACGATCTTGTCCACCATGTCGACGATGCCGACGCCGTGGACCTTCTCGTGTGCGGCGAGGCCGTCGGCAAACGCGTCCCACCGCGCCTGCACGGCGGGGGCAAGTTTTGCGGCGGGCTTCGGCAACGTGTAGGTGATGATCAGCTTCGGGCGAGCGGTCTTCAGCACGCAGGCGTCGCCTTCAGTCTGATAATCGCGCTGCCAGGTCAGCTTGAAGTTGGTCTGCGCGATTGCCCGCCGCCCGTTACCGGCCGAGTCCCTGCCGATCACAGGGCCTTTCTCGCCGATCGAGACATAGAGCGCCTCCACGCTTTGTCCTGAGATCGCATAGGTCTCGACCTTCTCGCTCGGCTTCCATTGGGCGAGGGCGGGTGAGGAGAGGAGCAGGGCGGAAAGCAGCAAGACGGATTTCATGAGGACTCGGCAGAATTCCGGGACGAGCCTCCGTGCATAGCGGTTGTCGGGGTAAGAGCAAAGACCGCGCGGCGCTTTCTCCCACAAGGCGGAGACAACGCCGTCGGAACCCGCTCCACCCGTCCGCCGTTTCCTTGTCATCGTTCCGCCCCAGGGAGACAAGGATGACCCGCAACGAGATCATTTCCGTTCTTGGCCCTGTCGACGAGGCCGTCATCGCCGACGTCGCGCTCACCGGCGCCAGCCTCGAGGAATTGCGCGAGGCCTTCGCCTGGATCGGCGCCGACGAGGCGCTGATGAACGAGGGTCGCGCGATGCCGGGCGCCAGGGTAGCGCGGCTGATCGAGATTCTCGAACCGCCCGAGGACGAGGCCGAAGCGCCGAGCGGGACGGAGTAGAGCGCGAATCCTGATCTCCCCCTTGAGGCCTGAGGGGTCGTCTCACGCAGATCGCCGACGTTGTATTCCTCCGCGCAACGCGCCGGCACTTCACGCGCAGCGATCGCTCCATCGCCGTCGGCGGCAGATATTTCGCTCGGTGCACCCCCGCAAGGCCAGGTGATCCCCCTACTTGCTCCTCCGACACCTCGGGCATAGCTTCTTCTCGCCTTGGGGGAGGAGGCTGCCTTGGACACCAATGTCGTCATCGTCGGCGCGGGACCGGCAGGGCTGGCTGTCGGGGCCTGCCTGAAGCGGGCCGGAGTCGATTTCATCATCCTCGAAAGGGCGAGCGAGCTGGCGCCGGCCTGGCGGCGGCATTACCGGCGGCTGCACCTGCACACGGTGAAGTCCTTCTCGTCACTCCCTTTCGTGCCGTTCCCGAAAAACCACCCACGCTACGTGCCGCGTGAAAAAGTGGTCGCCTATCTCGATGCCTATGCCGCGCGTTTCAGCCTGGAGCCGCGCTTCGGCGTCACGGTGAAATCGATCCGCCGGGCGGGCGAAAAAATCGTGGTCGAGACCGATGCCGGGCCTTTCAACGCCCGCAAGATCGTCATCGCCACCGGCAACAACGCAGAGCCGATAACGCCGGCCTTTGCCGGCATCGAAACCTTCAAGGGAGAGGTGCTGCACAGCGCCGCCTACACCGAGGCCACGCCCTATACGGCCAAGAACGTGCTGGTCGTCGGCATGGGCAACACCGGCGCCGAGATCGCGCTCGATCTTGCCGAGAGCGGCGCGCATCCGACGATCTCGGTGCGCAAGGGCGTCCACATCGTGCCGCGCCAGCTCTTCGGCGTGCCGATCCAGATGGTTGGCATCGCCAGCCGGCCGATGCCGCGGGCGCTGAACGACTGGATGTTCCCGAAAATCCTCGACCTGGCGCTGGGCAGGCTGGAGCGATACGGCATCGTCAGGCCGAAGGAAGGCATCCTCAAGCAGATCGACGCCGGCCGCATTCCGGTCATCGATGTCGGAACTGTAGCAGCGATCAAGGCGGGCAGGATCGGCATTCTCCCCGATATCGTCAGCTTCACCGAGGACGGCGCAACATTCGCCGGCGGGCAGGAACAAAACTTCGACGCCGTAATCTTCGCCACGGGCTACCGTCCTGGCTATGACGGCATCCTGCCGGCGGAGCTGCGGCCGGGGAAGAGTGGAGTGAATCCACTCGCGACGGCGCTGGGTGTCTACCTCGTCGGCTTCTACAATCCGGTCACCGGCCTGCTGCGCGAGATCGGCATCGAGGCGCAGGCGGTGGCGAGGGATATCGCGGGGTGAGGCGTGGCGGAACTGCCGATCTCCCCCCTTGAGGGGCAGATGGTCGGAAGACCAGAGGGGGTCGCAGCGCCTTACGCGGTCCGCCACGAACACGACGCTGACGATTTACGGGAGACGACCCCCTCTGTCGCCTTCGGCGACATCTCCCCCTCAAGGGAGGAAATCAAGGCGCATAAATCGGGTGGCGCCCGCGCACGCCCCATGCGAAGCCAGCCTGGCCAAGGAGGGACGCACCCATGCTCACGCTCTACGATTATCTGCCCTCGCAAAATGCCTGGAAGGTTCGTGTCCTGCTTGGCCTGCTCGGCATCGCTTATGAAACCCGCATTGTCTCGATCTTCGAGGGCGAGAGCCGTACGGAGGCCTTCCTGAAGCTCAATCCGGCCGGCGCCGTTCCCGTGCTCGCCGTGGAGAATGGGGCGGCGATCGCCGAATCCAACGCCATCCTCGCTTGCGTCGCGGAGGGGACGCCCTACCTGCCGGCGGACCGGCTCGCGCGCGCCAAGGCCATGCAGTGGCTGTTCTTCGAGCAGTACTATGTCGAGCCGGTCATCGGCTCGCTGCGCTTCTGGTCTCTGACCGGGCGGCTGGAGCGCAATCAGGCGATGGTGGCCGGCAAGCGTGAGGCGGGCGCCCGCGCGCTTGGCGCTCTCGAGCGCGGCCTGCAGGACACGCCGTTCCTCGTCGGCGGCTCGCTCACCATCGCCGACATCGCCGTCTATGCCTACGGCCATCGCGCCGAGGATTGCGGCTTTTCGCTTGCCGACTATCCGGCGGTCAGCGCCTGGATCGATCGGGTGAGCGGGACGATCGGCTCAGGCTATCCCGTGCATCCCTACAGCATCGACCCGCATTCGGGCGGTTGAGCGCCGGAACAGAAGGCCCGGGGAGGGCGTTTGCCCAAGGCAGTGTGCTGGCTTCGTCGACGAACGGCGCCGGCAACTCCGGCCTGCTTTCCAGCAACCGACAATGGAGGCCAGGAATGGTTCGCACCGTCGCTATCGCAATCCTCGCTACCGGCATTGCCAGCCTGCCTGCTGTCGCGGCCGAGGAATGGTGGGTCGCCAGGGACGCCGTTTCGAAACAATGCGAGATCGTGCCGAAGAAGCCCGACGGAACGCTTGTCGTCGATCTGGGCAAGAAGAGATACGCCAGCGAGGCCGAGGCCAAGAAGGCGATGGCGGCGCTGGCGGATTGCAATAAGCAGTAGGATCGACCGAGTTGATCTCCCCCTCGAGGAGGGAGATTAGCTGAATGCCTACCGATCCACCATCGACATCGTCCGCTCGTTATAGCGCGGCCCCGATACCTTCTCAGGCGTCAGCGCCATGTCGAGCCCCAGCAACTCGGTGGCGTCGAGCTTGATGTCGGCGGCGGCGACATTCTCCTCCAGATAGGTCCGTCGCTTGGTGCCGGGGATCGGCACGATGTCGATGCCGAATTCCGGCCCCTTGGCCAGCAGCCAGGCGAGCGCCACCTGGCCGGGCTTGACCCCCTTGGCGACCGCAATCTCGCGGACCGTAGCGGCCGCGGCGACATTGGCGTCGAAATTTTCGCCCTGATAGCGCGGGTCGCCGCGCCGGAAATCGCCTTCGGGATAGTCTTCCGCCCGCTTCACGTCGCCGGCGAGGAAACCGCGGCCGAGCGGCGCGAACGGCACCAGGCCGATGCCCAGTTCCGCAAGCGCCGGGATGATCTCGGGCTCGAGATTGCGCTCCCACAGCGAATATTCGCTTTGTAGCGCCGAGACCGGGTGCACGGCATGGGCGCGGCGGATGTTGGAAACCCCCGCCTCCGACAGGCCGAAGAAGCGCACCTTGCCCTCCGCCACCAGCTCGCCGACCGCGCCCGCGACATCCTCCATCGGCACATCAGGGTCGACGCGGTGCTGGTAGAGCAGGTCGATGCGGTCGGTCGCGAGCCGCGTGAGCGAAGCCTCGACCACCTCGCGGATATGCTCCGGCCGGCTGTCGCGCCCGGTGCCATCCTGCTTGCCGTCGACGATGCGGAAGCCGAATTTTGTCGCGATCGTCACCTCGTCGCGCCGGCCCTTCAGCGCGCGTCCAAGCAGCTCCTCGTTGATGAAAGGCCCGTAGACCTCGGCCGTGTCGAGGAAGGTGCAGCCAAGCTCGATCGCCCGGTGGATCGTCGCGATCGACTCCGCTTCGTCGGCCGGGCCGTAGGATTGGCTCATGCCCATGCAGCCGAGGCCGATGGCCGACACGACGAGCCCCTGGCTGCCGAGTTTCTGCTTGCCGAGGCTCATTCATCTGTCTCCGGTAAGAAATTAGCGCCCGCGAAATTATAATGCCGGGACGCGATGCGTCCAGCGCGGCCTCAAGCCATCGGCAGCATTCGGCGCATGATCAGCGAGGCATGGCCGCCGACGCCATGTGCGGCCGGCCGGCGCTCGACCACCTCGAAGCCGTGCTTGCGGTAGAAGGCGATCGCCCGCTCATTGCCCTCGATCACCTCCAGGGCGATGCTTGGAATGCCGGCATGGGCCGCAAGCACCGCGTGCAAGAGGTCGACGGCGAGGCCGCTGCCGAACTCTTCCGGCTCGATATGCAGCCGGTCGAGCATGACATCGCCCCTCTCGTCCATCGCTGCCATCGCATAGCCGGCGATCGATCCGTCGGTCCGCTCGGCCACGAACGACATCTTGTTGTCGTCGGCGAGCTCTTCGGCGAGCTTGTCGGGCGCATGTTTTTCGTCGGAGAGCCGGGCCACGGTTTCCTCACCCATGATCGGCGAATAGGTCCGCCGCCAGGATCCTCCCAGCAGCCGCGAGACGGCTGGCAGATCGTTCTTCGTCATCGCCCGGATGTGAGACATGTGCTTCCCTCGTTGCACTCCAAGATAGGGCGCGGCGCTGGCGACAGCCAATCTTCCCCTTGTTGTGGCGGAGATGCCGGCAGAGCAGAGGGGGCGCTGTCCGCCGACGCATCGTAGTTTCTTGTTGGGAGATCGATAGCAACAAAGCGGCGGCCCTTATTGGCTCAAACGCCTCGGTCCTTCCGGTGCCTCTCTGGTCTGGCCTGCCGGCCGTCTCGCCCGCTTGACGGGAGCTTGGCGCTCCGTCGCCCCGCCAAATTGACTCGTCCCCCGCTCTCATTCATCCTTAGAGACTGTTCAGCGCCAGCGTCTACAGAGTGAGCCATGGCCAGTCCCGTCGCCAGAGAAAAGTCCCGCCGCGCCGCGGTGAAGAAGGCGCTCGACCGCCACAAGGTCTACGTCACCGCGCAGAGCTTTTCCGGCGGCACCTACAGCGCCCGCGTGCTGGTCGACGGCGAGGCCTATTGGGTCGACGAATTCCGGCTGAGCCAGCTGCGGCAGGGTCTGACGCCGGCCGAGCTGGAATTGACGCCGGCGACCGACGATTGAGTGGAGTGCCTTCGTCATCCCAGGGCGGAGCAGGAGAGAAGCGACGTCGCGGAGACCCTGGGATCCACGCCGTGACCTGGACGCGTCACGACGGTCCAAGTTCTGCTCGGCTGCACTCGGCGGTAAAGGTCACGGCATGGATCCTCGGGTCAACCCCGAGGATGACGATCGCGCGGGCTCGGGGGCGCGAAGGATCGCGGCCCTTGCCACTGTCGGCTACGCGCTTCGGCACTTAACCCATGCCAGCTCCCCAACTCAAAACCTACCGCGCCAAGCGCGAATTCTCCCGCACCCCTGAACCCGCGGGCGGGCCGGAGGTCGGCGGCGGCAATCGCTTCGTCATCCACAAGCACCACGCCACCGCCGATCACTACGATCTGCGCCTCGAAGTCGGCGGCGTGCTGAAGAGCTGGGCGGTGCCGCGCGGGCCCTCGCTCAATCCGGCCGACAAGCGCCTCGCGGTCGAGACCGAGGATCATCCGATCGAATATATCGACTTCGAGGGCGTCATCCCCGAGGGCGAGTATGGCGGCGGGCCGATGATCGTCTGGGACACCGGCACCTGGGCGCCGATGGAGGATGTCGAAAAGAGCCTGCGCACCGGCGCCTTCAAGTTCCGCCTCGCCGGCCAGAAGCTCAATGGCGGCTGGATGCTGACCCGGCTGAAGCCCAAGCCCGGCGAGGACGAGAACAAGAAGAACTGGCTGCTTTTCAAGGAGCGCGATCTCGCCTCCGACTCCGAGCTCGACATTCTCGAAGCGCGGCCGGAAAGCGTCAAGTCCGGCCGGCGCATCGAGGAACTGGCGGCGCCGAGAAAGCCGCAGCGCCTGCCGCCGAAACCTGGCTCGCTGAAACCCGGCGCGCTGCCCGGCGCGGTCAAGGCAGACCCGCCAAGCCGCATCGAGCCTCAGCTCGCCGCGCAGGTGAGCGAGCCGCCCGGCGGCGAGGACACCGGCACGCTCTGGCTGCATGAGATCAAGTTCGACGGCTACCGCACCATGGCGCATGTCGTGGACGGGAATGTGCGGCTGATCACCCGCGGCGGCCTCGACTGGACCAAGCGCTATGGCGATCTCCCGCAAGCCTTTTCGCGCCTGCCGGTCAGCCGGGCGATCATCGACGGCGAGATCATGGTGCTGGACGACAAGGGCATCTCGCGCTTCGCGCTGCTGCAGGACGCGCTGGCCCAGGGCGCCGGCTCGAAGCTGCATTTCTACGCCTTCGATCTCCTGCATCTCGATGGCTGGGACCTGCGCAGGGCGCCGCTGCAGAAGCGTAAGGCGCTGCTTGCCGAACTGCTCGCCGGCCAGGCGGCAAACTCCGCCATCCAGTACAGCGACCACGTCGAGGGCGATGGCCGCGGGCTTTACGACCAGGCCTCGGACCTTGGGCTGGAAGGCGTCGTCTCCAAGCGCGCCGATGCCATCTACATGAGCGGCCGAACCAAGAGCTGGACCAAGGTCAAGGCGCAAAAGACGGATGATTTCGTCATCGCCGGCTACACCGTTTCCGACCGGGCGGAAGGGCTTGCGGCGCTGGGCATGGCCGAGTTCGTCGACGGCGAATTGCACTATCGCGGCAAGGTCGGCACCGGCTTCGACCGCGGCATGGCGACCGACCTGCTGACCCGGCTGGAGCGGCTGACCGTCGGCGCCACGCCGCCCGAAGGGGTGCCGCGCGAGATCATGCGCGAGATGCATTGGGTGAAGCCGCTGCTGTCGGCACGCGTGCGTTATTCGAACCGCACCGCCGACAATGCGATCCGCCACGGCGTCTTCCGCGGCCTGCGCGATGTCGGCGGCCTGACCACGCCGGTTGCGATCAAACGCAAGCGGCTGATCGCCGAGTCCGACCTCGCCACCATCTGGGTCACCAATCCGGAGAGGCGGCTGTTCGGTAAGACCGGGCCGACCAAGCTCGACATTGCCGTCTATTACGCGCTGGTCGGCGATTTCATGCTGCCGCACATCATCGGCCGCCCGGTGTCGCTGGTGCGCTGCCCGACGGGGCGGCCGCAGGACTGCTTCTTCCAGCGCCACGCCTTCACCGGCATGCCGCCTTCGGTGGCGGTGTTCGAGAGCATCAGTTCGGAAGGCGAGCCCAAGACCTACCTCTCGGTCGAGGACGCCAAGGGCTATCTGGCACTGGCGCAGTTCGGCGTCGTCGAGTTCCACACTTGGGGCACGCACCGCACCAAGCTCGACAAGCCCGACCAGATCGTCTTCGACCTCGACCCGGGCGAGGGGATTTCCTGGCGCGAGGTGGTCGAGGCGGCCGTCCACATCAAGGGCGGACTGGAGAGCCTCGGCCTGGTGCCGTTTGCAAAGACGTCCGGCGGCAAGGGCATCCACATCACAGTGCCGGTGACGCGCAAGCAGAACTGGAAGAAACTGCACCAGGCCTCGAGCACCATTTCCACTTTGCTCGCGGCAAGCGCGCCCGACACTTTCGTCACCGTCATGGGCAAGGAAAACCGCAAGAAGCGCATTTTCATCGACTTCCACCGCAACGCCCGCGGCCACACCTCCGCCGCTCCCTATTCGCTGCGCGCCCGCACCAACCTGCCGGCATCGACCCCGATGAGTTGGACCGATCTGGAGGCTATCGACGCGCCCGAGGATCTGAACTACGCCTCGCTGCCGGGACTGTTGGAGACCTCGGGCGATCCCTGGGCGGAGATCGACGAGGCCGCCAGGGATTTGCCGGTGGTTGAGGGAAAGTAAACCGCAGGCGTTGGCGATCCGTCACACCCCCCTCTGTCCTGCCAGCGTTCGGTTTCCATCTCCATCGACGCTTCCTACAATTTGAATTATCCTCCGCGCCAACCGGCCCAAGAACACTTCGTCAGCAATTTGCATGTACCATCAAGGGTCGGTGTAGCATTTCCGGAGCGCCAACCGTCCTTCGGACGAAGCGCCGGAGCATGATCCCGAAAAGTGGGAAACCGGTTTTCGGCAAAGATCAGGCTTCCAAAAAAGTAAAACTGTCAGTGCATGGCCGCGTAGGAGTTCATCATGGCGCCCAGGGCAAGTTGGAAAGGTTACCTCAAGCTCAGCCTCGTCAGCTGTCCGGTCCGGCTTTATCCGGCCACCAGCGCGAGCGAGCGCATCTCGTTCAACCAGCTGCACAAGAAGACCCACAACCGCATCAACATGAAGCCGGTCGATCCCGAACTCGGCCTGGTCGAACGCTCGGACCTGGTCAGGGGCTACGAATATGAGGACAAGCAGTACATCATCATCGATGATGCCGACCTCGACGCGGTCCGGATCGAGTCCAACCACACGATGAACATCGAGGCCTTCGTCGACGAGAATGAGGTCGACGTCATCTACCAGGACTCGCCCTATTACCTTGCCCCGGACGGCGCCATGGCCGAGGAGACCTTCGCGGTGCTGCGCGAAGCGATGCGCAGATCCGGCAAGCTGGCGATTGCCCGCCTTGTCCTTTCCAGCCGCGAGCGCGTGGTGACGATCGGCCCGCGCGAGAACGGCATGTTCGTCTGCACCTTGAGGAACCCCAACGAAGTGCGCGGCACGGCTGAATATTTCGGCAACATCCCGGCCGGCACGCCGGATCCGGAAATGCTCGATCTCGCCCAGGCGCTGATCAAGCAGAAGGAAACTCATTTCGATCCGAAGAATTACGAGGATCGCTACGAAGTGGCGCTGATGGGGATGATCCGCGAGAAGCTCAAAGGCCACAAGCCGATCATCGCGGCGGCGCCCGAACGCGGCAATGTCATCAACCTTATGGATGCGCTGAAAGCGAGCCTGTCGCAGTCGGCCAAGCCGCCGGCCAAGTCGAAGAGCAAGGCCGAGGAGGCGCCGGCCAAGCCGGCCAAGAAGGCGGCCGCCGCCGGCGGCGCGCCTGAGAACCCGCTGAAAGCGAACCTGTTGAAAGCCGCCGGCAAGAGCAAGAAGTGACGAGAGGGCCGGTGATCCTCCCCGGCGCCGTGTTCGGCGCCGTCGGCCCGCTGGCCGCGTTTCCGCTCAGGCTCGCCGCGCGCGAGGTCGAGCGCCGCCATGCCGAGTTGAGGCGCGGCGTCACCCGTCGCACCACCCATGTCGTGTTCGGCCGCACGCTGCTGGCCAAGGCGGCCACGGCAAGAACGGGCGATGGCGACATCGAGCGCCGCGTGCAGGCCGAGCGCGAAGCCGGGCGCGAATTGGTCAGCGAAAACGGCTTCCTGCGCTTGCTCGGCTTGTTGAAGGCGCCTCAGGCGTCGTCGCTGTCCCGGCAATCGCTGATCGACCAGTCGCGGCTTGCCGCCAGCGATCTCGACATGCTGTCGCTGTTCGACGCCTTCGAACGTGACGGCGAACCCTATTCCTTCCGCGACCTGATCCTGGCCAGAAAATATGCCGGGTTGATCGCCAGCGGCGCGACATGGGGCGCGATCGCGCGCTCGGTGCATCGCTCCGGCCCGGTCGCCTCGCTCACCGCCAAGTCGCTCAATCTCGGTTCGCAGCATGGCCGGCCGGACGCGATCTATCTCGACGAGGGCCGCAGCGAGCTCGACGGCCAGCTTCTCTTCGACCTCGGCTCACCGGAAGACGACACGCTGGAGGAGCTGTTCGCCGAGGCGGAAGCCGCGGAAGAGGAGGGGCGGCACGACGAGGCCGCAGCGCTCTACCAGCGCTGCATGGCGATCGATCCAAAAGATGCCATCGCCGCCTTCAACCGCGCCAACTGCCTGCGCGGCGCCGGCCGCGCAGCGGAAGCCGCGCATGATTATGCCCGCGCGATAAAGCTCGATCCCGGCTTCGTCGAAGCCTGGTTCAACCTCGCCGGCTTGGTGGGCGACGAAGGCAAGGTCGCGTCGGCGCGGCGGCACCTGCAGAAGGCGATGGCGCTCGACAAGGCCTATGCCGACCCGGTGTTTAACCTGGCCCGGCTTGAGTTCGACGCCGGCAATCTGGCCGAAGCCCGCCGGCTTTGGGCACGCTATCTGGAGCTCGACGCGGAGTCCGAATGGGCAAGACTGGCGCAGAAGGGGATCCAGTTCGTGGATTTGCACATGGCCGGTGAGCGAGATGCTCGCGCTTGAGACGGAGTGCGGCCTTGCCAGGAAGCCCGCCCGATGACCTACTTCCTCTTCGACGGCCCCGACTCCACCCCCGTCACCATTCTGCTCGCGCACGGCGCGGGTGCGGCGATGGACTCTCCCTCGATGACCGCCACCGCCAAGGCTCTCGCCACCGCCGGTTTCCGCGTCGCGCGCTTCGAGTTCCACTACATGGCTGCGCGCCGTTTTGGCCATCGCAAGCCGCCGCCGCGCGCCGAGACGGTGAACCCGGAATATGTCAAGGCGATCGCCGATCTGCGCGCCAAAGGCGTGACCGGCAAGCTCATCATCGGCGGCAAGTCGATGGGCGGGCGCGTCGCCTCGATGGTCGCCGACGAGATGTTTGCCAAGGGCGAGATCGCTGGCCTGGTTTGTCTGGGCTACCCCTTCCATCCGCCCGGAAAGCCGGAGCAACTGCGGACAAAACATCTTGCCGACCTGAAGACGCCGACGCTGATCTTCCAGGGCACGCGCGACGAGTTCGGCACCAAGCACGAGGTCGCGACTTACGGCCTGCCAGCGGCAATAGAGGTGGTCTGGCTGGAGGACGGCGACCACGATCTCAAGCCCCGCAAGGCGGTGTCGGGTTTTTCGGTGGCGGATCACCTGAAGACGGTGGCGGAGACGATAAAAGCTCGGATGGCGCCTCTCGCTTCATCATCCTAGGGCGAAGCAAGGAGCGAAGCGACACGGCGCAGACCCCTAGGATCCATGCCGTGCCGTTAAGGCATTGCAACGGCTAAGAATTTTGCCCCCGCAGGGTTCCACGGCGATGGTCACGGCATGGATCCTCGGGTCAAGCCCGAGGATGACGAATGAAGAGGCGTCTTCGGCAAATGAAACTCGCCACCTTCAACATCAACAACATCAACAGCCGGCTGGAAAACCTCTTGGCTTGGCTCGTCAAAGCCAAGCCCGACGTCGTCTGTCTGCAGGAACTGAAATCCCGCGACACGCAGTTTCCGCTGACCCGGCTGGCGAAGGCCGGTTATGGCGCGGTGTGGAAGGGCGAGCCGACCTGGAACGGCGTCGCCATCCTGGCTCGCGGCGCCGAGCCGGTGCTGACACGCGACGCGCTGCCCGGCGACGATGCCGACCGCCAGGCGCGCTACATCGAGGCGGCGGTCAACGGCATCGTGATTGCCTGCCTCTACGCGCCGAACGGCAACCCGCAGCCCGGGCCGAAATTCACCTACAAGCTCGCCTGGCACCAGCGCTTCGCGGCGCATGCGAGCGAATTGTTCGACACCGGCCTGCCGGTCGTGCTTGCCGGCGACTTCAACGTTGTGCCCGAGCCGCGCGACATCTACGCCACCCGCTCCTATGACGACAACGCGCTGGTGCAGCCTGAAAGCCGCGCCGCCTTTGCGGCGCTGATCGATCAGGGCTGGACGGATGCGCTGCGCAAGGTCTTTCCGAAGCAGGAGAAGCTCTACACATTCTGGGACTACCGCCGGAACCGCTGGCCGCGCGACGCCGGCCTACGGCTCGACCACATTCTGTTGTCGAAGAAGCTGGCGCGGAAGCTGAAAGGAGCGGGCATCGATCGGGAGGTGCGTGGCGAGGAAAACGCCAGCGACCATGCGCCGGTGTGGGTGGAACTGGCGACCTGAGCTTCTAGACGGGAGAAGGGAAAGGCGGCGCTGTCCCGCCGGCATCTCCACGTTTTGATGCCAGCCTCTCGCAAATAATGTCTGTGCAGCAACGTCGGCTCGCGTTAGCTTTTGCAGGACTACGAGGGGGCGCGGACCTTATGCTTTTCAGCTTGAGTATTTTTCTCCAGCCAACGCTTCCCCGCCGTGGCTGACAACGCCCTCGTTCTCTTCATCTCCGTCCTTGTCATCGCCGGCGCCACTGCCCTCATGGCGCTCGCTTTGCGCTGGCGGCGCAAGCGCCGCAGAGCGCGCGGCAATCCCAATCCGGCCGGCGATTATGCGTCGCGCACCGCCTGGGGTCCGACATCCGGCAAGCTGAACTTCTCATCCTTCGTCTTCATGGATGTCGACGGCGACGGAACCTATGGTCAGGCCGACCGCCCGATGGCCGGCATCGTGGTGCGGCTGTTCGACCAGTCCGGCCGCTTCATCGTCGCGGCGCGAAGCAACGCTGCCGGTTTTGCCAATTTCCCGATGTCGTCGACGCGGCGCAGCGCCGTGATCCGCTCGCCTGGAACGTTTCGCTTTTCGGTCTCCGTGCCGCCCGGCTGGCGCGCCAGCGGCGCCAACGAGAACCAGCCTGTGCGCGTGACGGATGCGCCCGGCTCGCTTGTCGGTTTGGCCGGAGAGGGCCTGCCAAGGCCCGTCGGCCTTACCCCTGCGCGCATGGTGAGCGGCAGGACGCCGGCCGCGGCCATCGCAACCCTATCCGTGATGGGCAAGGGCCAGCTGCTCGAAAGCCACCCGCTCGGCGCGGCCACCACCTTCGGCTTCCCGCTCGCCGCCGAGGCCGATCAGGTCGTGATCGCCGGCGGCGGGTTCGACCGGCGCCTCGCGCTGTCGGCCTATCCGGCCGACCTCGGCTTGCTTGCGTCCGGGGCGCTTCAGCCCGATGCGGCGCTCAGCACCATCGGCTTCGACGACATCACCACGCGCGGCCTGAGCAAGATTCCTTCCGGGTACGCCGGGCTCGACTGGTACAATCTCAACGCCATGTCGCGTGACCACACCAGGAACAGCGAAGGCTACGTCAACGGCAACGTCTCGGGCGCCTATATCGCCTATACCAGCAGCGGCCATCCGGCAGAGTTCGGCCGTGCGGCGCCTTTCGGCTTCCATTCGGTGATGCTGAGCGCCGCATGGCTCCGCTCGGAAGGGGAGAGCGCGCTGGTCGAAAGCTGGCTGGGGGACGAGTTGATCGCGCGCGACGAGGTCACGCTGTCGGCGCTGGCGCCGGTTCAATACGCGCCGATGCTGAAGGCGGTGACGCGCGTGCGTCTGTCGACCAAACATCACTGGCAGATGGTGTTGGATGATCTCGTGCTGGCGCTCTGATGCATGTCGCCGAAGCGCGGCGGCTTATGAATGGGATATGTCAAAGACGAACTATGTCGCCCAGAGGATGCCGCAGCTTCGGGAGAAGAAGTGCATCAAAACAAGGAATTACAGCGCGTTGCCTAAATTTTGGTGCAACGCGCTGTAATGGTCAGAAGGTGAGCGAAGTGGCGCCGTTGGCGGTGACTGCCGAAAGCCTGCCCTTCTTGACCAGCCTTGGTTTCTCATAGGTTTTCTTCATGGCCGGTTCCGCGAGTTTCCTGGATCGCAAGAAGGAGCCAGGGTCGGCAGGCATTAACAGCAGATTGTCCGGCAGATCAGCTCGCCGGGCCGCCGCCATTGATAACAGTAGAAGGACCGCCGGCGACAATTGTCGAAAGCTTGCCTTTGCGGACCAACACAGGCTTCTCGTAAGTCTTCTTCATGATTGAACCCCCGTTAACCATTCGAACTGACAAGACGATAAACAGCCGCCTTGTCACGCAACAAGCCAGGATGACCGCTGGCCTCAAACATCAATGAAGCTGATCGAGCTGTCCCCGAATCAACCCGGGACCGGTGTCGAACCCGCGACGACCATCGAAAGCTTGCCTTTGCGGACCAACACAGGCTTCTCGTAAATCTTCTTCATGCTGTGGCTCTCCTGAAAATCCCGGGCGGATAATGTCATAAGAGCGTTTGCTGTCAACCAGCGCGGGTAGTCGAGCTTGTTATTCTTGGGGAGTGTGGCTTTCTGCTCACGGGCCGCTTGTTTATGGAGCGAAAGACATCACGCTTCGGTTCTGAGCATCGGGATATTGGCCGGCCGGCTGAGTAAAGCCGAAATTCGGCCGGCGCGGGATTGAAGAAGTCACGCCGCGCCAAAGCACGTTTACCTTTCTTCGTGTGATCTCTTGCACTTAGCCCCGGCGAAAAGCTCGGCTAGAATGGCCGATGCGCCTTCCGCCAGTTGGAGTGGAGGCGCCTGGGGGATGCCGATGAAAAGATCGACCGACAGGCTGTTGGCGCTGGCGATGCTCGTCGTCGGCTTCGCTTGCTTCGCCAAGCTTTATCTGGCGCTGGGGAGCAAGCCCCCGGCCACGACGAGCGCCGGGATCTTCGGCGCGGCGGGCATGCTTTCGATTCTCGCCGGGCTTTCGTTCCTTGCCGGCCTGCTGCCGGCGGCGGCAAAGCATAATCCGGCAACGCCGCTGTTCGGCCGCGACGCTGCGACCGTGCCGGCCGGGCGCCCGCGGCTGCGCCGCATCGCGCTTGCCGTGCCGCTCATTGCCCTTGTCGTCATCCTCGCCGACCAGTTCGGCCGGTGGCGGGAAACAGGGGGCGATGCGGCCGCGCCGGCCAGGGAAGTCGCCGTCGCTCCGGCGGAGCCTGTGATCTCACGGGCTCCCGCGCCAAAGCCTGCGGCACCTGCACCCACGCCGGAATCGACCGCGAATCTGCCACCGCTGGCCGAGCCAGTGTCGGCGCCTGTCGCGCCGGCGCCCACGGCCGCATCGTCCGAGCCGGCGGCCGCTCCGCCGCAGCCCGCCGCACCGGCGCAGCCTGCAACCACGCCGGCCCGGCAGACCGCGCTGGCGCCGGCCACGCCGCCGCAGACGCTGGCGCCGCCTCGGCCACCGCCCCCAGCCCAGCCGACCGCGCCGGAAGGCCACCGCGATGCCGTCGTCTGGCTGGCGGTGTCGGCCGACGGCCACCAGATCATGAGCGCCAGCACCGATCGCATGATCAAGCTCTGGGATATCGACGGCAAGCGGCTGATCCGCGACCTCGGCGTCCACAAGGACATGGCGCGCAGCGCGCTCTTCATGCCCGACGGCAGAAGCGCGCTCACCGCCGGCGACGACGGCGAGATCGTGCTGCGCCAGCTTTCCGATGGCACAGTGCTGCATGTCTTCTCGTCCGGTGCGAACGGCGGCGTCCGGCAACTGAAGATCAGCCCCGACGGCAAGCTCGCCGTCAGCGGCCACGACACCGGTTCCGTCGTCGTCTGGGATTTGCAGAAAGGCACGGTGCTGCATGTCCTGCCGGGCCACGATTGGTCGGTGAGTTCCGTCGCCATCTCGCCAGATGGCGCCAGGGCGCTCACCGGCAGCATCGACGGCGAACTGAAGCTCTGGGACATCCTTGCGGGCAAGCAGCTGCGCAGCTGGCACGGCCACGATCGCGGCGCCTATGGCGCGCTCTTCCTGGCCGACGGCCACCATGCGGTGACCGGCAGTGGCGACTACACGATAAAACTCTGGGACCTCGACACCTTCAAGGAGGTCCGCCGCTTCGACGGCCACTCCGGCACCGTCTATGCGCTCGCCTTATCGGCCGACGGCAAACGGCTCGGCTCCGCCTCGCTCGACGGCACGGCGCGGATCTGGAATATGGATACGGGCGCCGAGATCGCCGAGTTCGACCCCGGCACCGGGCCGATCTACTCGGTCGCCTTCGCCGCCGACGGCACGCTTCTCACCGGCGGCATCGACGGCACCATCCGCAACTGGCCGGCGGCAGGAGGGGAGGGCACGGTGCTGTTCGCCGGCGCGCCGCAGTAGCAAAGTAGGAGATTGGCGACAGCTTGCGCGACATCCAATCTCCCCCCTTGCGGGGGAGATGCCCAACAGGGCAGAGAGGCAAGCGAAGGAATGTGGCCTGTCTGAAGAAAGCCTGTACAAGTATTGTCCGAGCAGCCATCGTCACCATGTGAGCAACACTGCCGAATCCATCTATTTTGTCCTGCAGGAGATCGATCCTGCGACCGGTTCGGCGGTCGCCGAAGCCCGAATTCGCGTCTCAGACCTGGAAGAGCTTCGCGCGGTTCTGGCGTGCGACAGTCCACAGCTATCCGGTTCATGGCATTTGGACCCGGACGACCTCGAGCGACTTGGCGCGATATGCATTCCACCTCGCGAGCTTGATCGAAGGCTCAACCGCATCGAGTCCTGGCATCCAATCCGTGAGGTCCCGTATCTCGTTCATACGAATTTCGAGCTGCCGCTGATGCTGGAAGGTCGCAAGCCGCTGGCAGTCTTCCATGACGCTTATCCGGCGGAATGGCTGTCGGAAACGTTGGCTCGCTTCGACCCGTTTGTGCGCTCGGGTCGGTTGGTGCGTCATGTCATCGATACTCCCTTTACCGAAGCCGAGCACGCCCGTTTCCCCGACTTCCAAGGGTGGCGGCGCGCCTTCTTCTCACTCCCCGGGGAGGAGTGGCGGATAGACGCGTTTCTGCTGTTATTGAAAGTGTTCGCCAAAACCGGCTGGAACGAAGCTCTCGAGCGGATGGAGGGCTCGCTTCTCGGCTATGAAGATTGGCAGAACGACTGGTGGATCGAACGCAAGTCAAAACACCGAACTAGCACCTGTTCGATCGTCTGAATTGTCGGCAGGACAGCGCCGCCTCTGGCTTGCCGGCCATGTCCCCGACCTTTGGGGAGATCAGCAGATCGGCTACGGCGCCCTCCCTGCAACGTCGGCGGTTTGGCAAAAGCTTGCGCGACATCCAATCTCCCTCCTTGCGGGGGAGATGCCCGGCAGGGCAGAGGGGGGTGTGACGGATCGCGGCTTACGAATTTCGAGCCAACCTTCGCCGGACGCGTGATTGCTGACAAGAGGTTCGCCAAGCCATGAATATAGTCGAAGCCTCGATCGCCGACCTGCGCCGCGCGCTGGAAGACGGCACAGTCACAAGCGTCGAGCTCACCGGCGCGTACCTGCGGCGCATCGCCCATTACGACCGCCACGGCATAGCGCTGAACGCCGTGCCCATCCTCAATCCAAAGGTGTTCGAGGAGGCGGCAGCTTCCGACCGCCGACGCCGCGCGGGCAAAACGCTTGGACCGCTGGACGGCATCCCCTACACCGCCAAGGACAGCTACAAGGTGAAAGGCCTGACGGTCGCGGCCGGCTCGCCGGCCTTCGAGCATCTGATCGCCAGCGAGGACGCCTTCACGATTGCCCGGCTGCGCGCCGCGGGCGCAGTGCTCATCGGCCTCACCAACATGCCGCCGATGGCCAATGGCGGCATGCAGCGCGGCGTCTATGGTCGCGCCGAGAGCCCCTACAACAAGGATTATCTCACCGCCGCCTTCGCCTCCGGCTCGTCGAACGGCTCGGGGACGGCGACGACCGCGTCCTTCGCCGCCTTCGGGCTCGGCGAAGAAACCTGGTCGTCCGGCCGCGCGCCCGCCTCCAACAACGCGCTGGTCGCCTACACGCCGTCGCGCGGCGTGATCTCGGTACGCGGCAACTGGCCGCTGGTGCCGACCATGGATGTGGTGGTGCCGCATACGCGGAGCGTGCCGGACATGCTGGAGCTGCTCGACGTCATCGTCGCCGACGATCATGACACGCGCGGCGACTTCTGGCGCGTGCAGCCCTGGGTTTCGATCCCGAAGGCATCAGCGCTGAGGCCGACGAGCTATACCGGACTTCCCCTGCAAGGCGCGCTTGAGGGCAAGCGGCTCGGCGTGCCGAAAATGTATATCGGCAAGGATCTCGGCGCCGGCCGGCCGATCGAGACGCGCGCCTCGGTGCTGGAGCTCTGGCGGCAGGCCGCGCATGACCTGCAGGCGCTCGGGGCCGAGGTGGTCGAGGTCGATTTCCCCGTCGTATCGAACTATGAGCGCGACCGTCCGGGCGCGCGCTCCATGGTTGATCGCGGCCTGGTGCCGGAGGAATTTGCAAACCGCGAGATCTGGGACCTGTCAATCTGGTCGTGGGACGATTTCCTGCGCGCCAATGCTGATCCCGCGATTCCCGATCTCGCCTCGGTTGATGGCCCGAAAATCTTTCCACAGCCGCCGGGCACGCTGCCCGACCGCTATGGCGACGACGGCTTCGACCTGGCGGACTATGTCGAGCGGGCGAAGGACGGGGTGAGCCCGCTCGAGGCCATTCCCACCATGGAGGACGGGCTGAAGGGGCTGGAAGAGACGCGCCGCATCGACTTCGAGAACTGGCTCGACGCCAACCGCCTCGACGCCGTGGTGCTGCCGGCCGTCGCCGATGTCGGCCCGGCCGATGCGGATGTCAACGAGGCCTCCGCCGATCTTGCCTGGCGCAACGGCACCTGGGTCGCCAACGGCAATCTGGTCTGGCGCCATCTCGGCATCCCGACGGTGACGGTGCCAATGGGCACCATGGCCGACATCGGCATGCCGGTGGGCTTGACCTTCGCCGGCAAGGCCTATGACGACGTGGCGCTGCTGACGATGGCCGGCGGCTACGAGCGCGCCACCCAGCGCCGCACCGTCCCGCCACGCACGCCGCCGCTGGCCGATGATGTGTTTGAACGGAGCGAGGGCACATTGGGTCGCCCCAGCGAAGCGCTGCTTATGCTGGCCCTCACCGCCGAGACAATCCATGCCGGCGACACGGACGAGATCGCGATCGCGCTGGAGATCGACGCGGGCGAGGCCGGGCCGGATGCAGCCGTGAAAGTCCACGTCAACGGCGAACCGGTCGCCATGCAGGGAAGCGGCAACCGCCACACCGGCCGGGCCGTCGTGCCGGCTGCGACGCATCAGGGCTTCCACAGCGTCTGGCGCCGCGCTTACGGCTCGATCGTCACGGCGATCGTGAGGTTGGCGGACGGGCGGAGCGCCGGCGCTTATGTGGTGACGGGCGGGATTGGGTAGGGCGCTTATCTTCTCCCCTTGTGGGAGAAAGAGGATCGGCGGGTAGCGCCGAGACGGATGAGGGTGCTGGAAGAAGATTGAGCGCTCCGGCAGCGGTGCCGTGCCTGTAGGAGGCGGGCGTCCTTAATCTCAAACTAACCAGCGGAACAATAGAATACATCCATGAATTGGTGGATCGGACTTTGCTGGTCGGCTGGGACCCTTTGCTTTGCGGCGCTCGACTATCGGGCCCGGAAATCGGCCGGCAGGCGACATTCAGACTGGCTCTGGCGCCTGGCCATGTACTTTGCGGTGGGCGGCGGCCTTTTCGCGGCCATGGGATATGCGCCCATCGTCCTTTACCGCTTGGGTGAGTCCATCGTCGGTTTATACAATCATCCACCTGCACCGAAGATGCTGCTGGCTTTCGCAACTACTGCGGTCTGCGTGGTTCTGGCCCTGGAAATTCTTAAGGTAGCCGTTAGAACAATGCGCGAAGCCGGCAGTTCGCTGCCGGGTCGCCACTCAATGAATCCTGCCTGGCGGATCGCTATTGCTCTCGTGTTGTTCGCCATAGCCGTGGGCCTCCTTGCTGGCAGCGTCTATGTTCTGAGGAACCGCTAGCAGAAAGCTCTAGCTCGTACGGCCTGAACCCAAGCTCTGGCAAGCGGCGCCGAACTGTCGATCTGCCACAAGGGCGTGGACCACGCTCGTCCCCGTGCTTGACCCACCCCCCACCTCCGCTATCTTCGCGCCCATGCCAGACACCGCTCCCTCGGCCGCCGCTCCGCTGATCGTCATCGACCTCCAGACCGGCATGTTCGACGGCCGTTTCGATCCGCCGATCCATGATGCCGACGTCATTGCCGAGCGCGCGCGAAAATTGATCGATTGGGCGCGCAAAACCGGCCGCAAGGTGGCCTTCGTGCGTCATGACGGGCCGGCGGGGGATCCGCTGGCACCGGGCGCTTCCGGCTGGCCGGTATGGCCGCAGCTCGGCCAGGCGGCCGGCGAACCGACCTTCGGCAAGAGCGTCGGCAATGCCTTCTCCAACGCCGATCTCGGGCAGTGGGTCGCGGGGCAGGGCGTTCGCGACGTGGTGCTCATCGGCGCCCAGAGCGATTTCTGCGTTGCCGCCACGGTGAAAGGCGCTCTTGCCCAGGGCCTCGGCGTCACCGTCGTTTCGGATGCGCATTCGACGCTCGATTCCGAGGAGGAGAAAGCGCCCGACATCATCGTCCGGCACAACAAAGCCTTCGCCGAGCAGGGCGCGCGGCTGACGACGACCGCGGCGCTGATTGGGGGCTGAGGGCTTGGCTCCTCCTTCTTCCTTGTGGGAAGAACGTGTCGCCGAAGGCGACGGATGAGAAGGGAAAACCAACCAAGGAGCGCTCATGCCAATTCCCTCCCTGCCTGCCGAAGGTGGCTGCCGCTGCGGCCGCGTGCGCCTCAGGATCTCCGCCAAGCCGCTGCTCACCATGGCCTGCCATTGCACCGGCTGCCAGAAGATGTCGTCGAGCGCTTATTCGCTGAGCGCCGCCATTCCCGCGGATGGCTTCGAGATCACCAAGGGCGAGCCGGTGATCGGCGGCCTGCGCGGCGCTTCGAAGCACTATTTCTGCGGCTACTGCATGAGCTGGATGTTCACCCGGCCGGAGGGGCTCGACTGGTTCGTCAACCTGCGCCCGACCATGCTGGACGACCCCGCCTGGTTCACGCCTTTCGTCGAGACCTGGACCAGCGAGAAGCTGCCCTGGGCCGAGACGCCCGCCCTGCACAGCTACGCGGCCTTGCCGGCCTTCGAGGAATATGACGGGCTGGTCGCGGAATACGCCAAGTCCCAGGCCTGATGGCCAAAAACAAAACGGCGACCCGGGTCAGATCGCCGTTCAGTACAAGGTCGACGCGGCCGTTGGGGGCGACATTGTTGGGGATGTGCTTGGGCGTCCGCGTCGACCAAGGCGGCCTCGTACCGCAGCCTGGACTATGGCATGTTTTTCTCGTGCCGAAACTTCCGCGATAGCGGAATAGGCAGGCGACAGGGACTTCCCCACCGCCGCTTGGAATTAAGGTTAACGGCGGCGCAGGCGATCGGGCGCGCGATCTGCCAACCGCGGGTGACAGAGAACTTCGGCGAAACACTTTCTATCCCGATCCGCATTGACCTCTGCCTGCCGAGGGACGACGACTGATGCATCATTGCTGATGGATTGCATCTTGCCCCGCTTTCTCAACGCGAAAATCGCCGACGGCTCCCTGGCCGACCTCACCGTCGCCGGCGGCCGCTTCAGCGCCATCACGCCCGCCGCCAATGCCGCCGGCACGCCGCCAGGCGCCGTCGACCTCGCCGGCCAGCTCGTGCTGCCGGCCTTCGTCGAGGGCCACATCCATCTCGACACCTCCTTCTATGGCGATGTCTGGCGCCCGCACATTCCCTGCACCAACGGCTTCGACGTGCGCGAGCGGGTCGCCTTCCAGATGCGGAACCTCGAGCAGGCCGCGCCGATGGAAGAGCGCGCGAAAAACCAGCTCGAGCTTTGCGTCGGCAATGGCAGCCTTGCGATGCGCAGCCATGTCATGGTCGACGCCGCGGTCGGGCTGAAACATGTCGAGACGATCCTTGCCGTGCGCGGAAAATATCGCGAGCTGATCGACATCCAGCTCGTCGCCTTCCCGCAAAGCGGCATCCAGTCGTCGCCCGGCACCGCCGAGCTTCTGGACGAGGCTTTGAAGCTCGGCTGTGATCTGATCGGCGGGCTCGACCCGGCAAGCTTTGACCGCGATGTGAAGGGCCATCTCGACGTCGTCTTCGGCCTTGCCGAAAAACACGGCGCCGGAATCGATATCCACCTGCATGACGGCGGCACCCTCGGCCTGTTCGAGATCGAGGAGATCGCCGCGCGGAGCACGGCACTGGGCATGCAAGGCAAAGTCGCCGTCAGCCACGCCTATGCGCTGGGCGACATTTCCGCCGACGCGCTGGCCAAAGCCGGCGAGCTGCTCGCCGCCTCCGGCGTCGCCATCATGACCAACGCGCCCGGCAACCATCCTTTCCCGCCGGTGGCGGCATTGCGCAAGGCGGGCGTCACGGTCTTTGCCGGCTCCGACAACATCCGCGATTCCTGGTGGCCTTACGGCGATGGCGACATGCTGAACCGCGCCAACATGATCGGCTACCGCTCCGGCTTCTACGAGGATTGCCAGCTGGAAGCAGCCTACGACGTGGTGAGCCATGCCGGCGCCAGGGCGCTGGGGCTCGAAGGCTATGGCATCGCCGTCGGGGCCAAGGCCGATTTCGTCGCGCTCAGGGCCGAGCATGTGCCGGAAGCGGTGGTGGCCGTGCCGAAGGAGCGGACCGTGTATCGCGCGGGCAGGGAAGTGATCAGGGACGGGAAGGTGGTCGATCCGGCCGGTCTCACCGGGCTGCCATCTGCTTGACAGTCCGATAGCCGTACCGCATTTTCCGGCGAGGCAGGGGAGATTTCGCCATGAAAAAAGAATATTCGAAGCCGACGCTCGTCCGCAAAGGCCGGCTCTCGGCGCAGACCGCGCAGCAACTTCCTTCCGGTAGTACGGACTAACGCCTGACGCCTATCTTGGCGAGCAAGGCAGTCAGCAATTGTGCGCCCGTCATAGCCGGCAGCGCCGCCTGTTGGCGCTCGCCACTAATGCCGCGGCGTCGAAACCCAATTTAATTCGCACACAAATGTTTCAGGCCGCTCCGGCTTCGTGAAGCATTTCACCGTCTGCGCGCAATCGCCTGGTTACAGACGCACCTCAAAAGCGGCGCCCGGAGGGCGGCCGCCAGTTCTGCCGCTGCTTTGTGGAGGTTGCGATGTTTAAGAGCCTTAACCGAATCCGCGCCGCGTTCGCGCAGGCGAGAAGGCGCCGCAGAACGACGCGCGAGCTGAACGAACTGCCGCCGGAGATCCGCAAGGACATCGGATGGCCCGATACGGCCCGGGACGACGAGATTCGATTGCCGTTCTAATGCATGTTGCCCAAAGTGCGGAGCGGTTTGGGGATAAGGGCATGCATAAGCAAAGCCTCGGCTTGCGGTGACGTGATGCCGGCAGCACGGGACGACGAACGCGCCGTCCCTGCTGCCTGGCCAGGCCGTCAGCCGGCGGGCTTGTAGGCCCCGGCAGCCTTGTTGGCGACCGCGAGCACCGCCTTCATGTCGAGTTCTTCGAGGACGACCAGCTCGCTCAACGAGCCGCTCGCGCGCACGGCAAGGGCCATGCCCATCCCGGCGACCTGATCCGGCACCTCGCCATTGACGACGACGTCGTAAATGCCGCGCGTGAACATGACACTGCTCATCCTGCCGCCGACGCTTTCAAAGAGCGCCTGGATTGCAGCTTCGCGGTTCGATCCCTGCATCAGCCCTTTGGCGGCATGGGGTTCGTAACTTGCCAGTATGGTGACCTTCATGGCTATCTCCTCCAAATATCATTGCCTCAGGCTGCTCAATGGTTTGAGCAGCCGAGGTGCTTGTTGTTTCACTGACATTTGACCTGGTCACGGACCGCCCGGGCACCATGGCCAACAGGCGGTTCAGCCGGAGCACGGCTTCGGCTTGCGACAATATGCGCCTATTCTAATATTACGACAATCCCGCGATGAGCGGACCGCCGTCGTGTCAGATATCTCCGTCAGGATATGTGGGCCAAATGTCGTCAGAGCGATGCGCCATGGCCGTTTTGTGTATTCACGCGACGGACGTGGCCTGATAATAGGTCAACGAAGCTGACCTAAATGCTAAGACCCTGAACGAAGCACTGCGGGAGGTGCGCTTTGACCCTGTTGAACCTTCTGGCCTCGCGCTCCTCGCGCATGAAGGCCTCGGAAATCCGCGAGCTCCTGAAGCTGCTCGATCAGCCCGACATCATCTCGTTCGCCGGCGGTATTCCCGATGCCTCGCTGTTTCCGGCCGAGGCCATCGGCGACGCCTATCAGGCCGTGCTCGGCGGCGCGGAAGCGGGGGCCGCGCTGCAATACCAGGTCAGCGAAGGTTTCCTGCCGCTGCGCAAATGGCTGGCCGGCTATATGGGCGGACTCGGCATCCGATGCGACGAGGGCAACATCTTCATCACCTCCGGCTCGCAGCAGGCGCTCGACTATCTCGGCAAGTTGTTTCTGTCGCCCGGCGATACCGCGCTGGTCACCTGGCCGACCTATCTCGGCGCGCTGCAGGCCTTCAACGCCTACGAGCCGCGTTACGACCGGCTGAACATTGCCGGCGGCAACATGACGCCGGACGCCTATCGCGCGGCCGCCGCGGCTAACGGCGGCAAAGTGAAATTCGCCTATCTGGTGCCGGATTTCGCCAACCCGACCGGCAACACGCTGGATAGCAAGCAGCGCGAGGCGGTGCTCGACCTCGCCGGCGAGCTCGACATCGCCGTCATCGAGGACGCCGCCTATCGGGCGCTGCGCTATGACGGCGCGGCGGTGCCGCCGATCCTGGCGCTGGATTGTGCCCGCTCGGGCGGCATCGACAATGCCCGCACGCTCTTTTGCGGCTCCTTCTCCAAGATCCTGTCGCCAGGCATGCGCGTCGGCTGGGTCTGCGCGCCGCGCCATGTGGTGGAAAAGCTGGTGCTGATGAAACAGGCCTCCGATCTGCACAGCCCGTCGATCAACCAGATGGTCATGCATCGCGTTGCCGAGACCATCTTCGACGCCCAGGTGGAGAAGCTGATCGGTGCCTATCGCCGTCGCCGCGACGCGCTGCTCGGCGCGCTCGAGGAAAACATGCCGGACGGCATTTCCTGGAGCCGGCCGGAAGGCGGCATGTTCGTCTGGCTGACGCTGCCCGAAGGCACTGACGCCACCGCGTTGCTGGCGCGTTCGGTAAAAGAGGCGCGCGTCGCCTTCGTGCCGGGCAACGCCTTTTATGCCGACGGCACTGGCCGCAACACGCTGCGCATGTCCTTCACGCTGGCCGACGACCGCGCGGTGGGCGAGGGCGTGCCGCGATTGGCGAAGCTGCTGAGGTAGCCAATTTCCTCAAAGAGAGATCGACAGCCGGCTATCACCTCCTTCTCGCGCAGGCGTGATTGGTAGTGCGCAGCCGTGATTATAGCCCCGCCGATTCTTCGGCTAGGGTCGCGGCCGATCCAACACCCCCTGGATCGGCAGGCAGCGAAGTCCCACCTTCAAGGCCTCAACGAAAGGGCCCCGACGGCTTCCACCGGCGGGGCTTTTTTGTGTCGGCGATCCGGCGCGAATCGAAACCGCCCTACTTGTTGCAGTTCTGCATGTTCGAGGTCGTATTGCCGCTGGCCGTGTTGTTGTCGGTATCGTTGGCGCCCGTATCCTTGCAGCGATCCTGCATGCCGGCCGGCTGGTTCGTCGAATTCGTGGAATTCATGGAATTCGTGGAATTCGTGGTGGTCGTATCCGTGCCAGGGGTTGTCGGCGTGGTGACCGTGGCACCGCCCGTCGCACTGCCCGAGGCGCCGCCAGTCGTGCCCGAGACGCCGCCCGAAACGCTGCCGCTGGCGTCGCCGCTCGCGCCGGCTGTCTGAGCCATGGCGCCCGAGGTCGCGAGCGCCAGGGTAAGAACGGAAGCTGCGAGAATCTTCTTCATCATCAGGAAATCTCCATTGGTTTGCATCGTTGACTAAGTTTCCAACGGAGCTTTCCAGGGGATGTTCCGGCTGAAAAAATTCGTGAAGAACCGCATAGCTCTGTTTTTCTGAGCCAACAGCGAGATCGGGTGGCGGCACTTTCAGGAAGGGCCGGCAAGGACAAATCGTGTCGCCCGGGTTGGCGAGAGGGGGGATAGTATACACGCATCGCCGCGCGTGACACTGGTCATCCGCAGTGCTCCGGATCCTCTCCTTGTAAGGGAGATCGGCAGCTCCGGCGCCTGCCGGCCGTCACGCAAAGTTGCTCGGCTCCGGCGCGCCTTTCGGATAGACTTTGGGCAATCCAAGTAGAAGGAGTGAAGCCATGACTTCGCGCCTCAGCCTGATTGGACTTGCCTTCGCTGCCTTCGCCACCCAGGCATCCGCCTTCGAGATCTCCAGCCCATCGGTTTACAACGACAAGTGGGACGCAAAATATCTCGGCGACAAGCCCGGATGCGGCGGCAAGAGCGTCTCGATCGCGCTTGGCTGGAAGGACCCGCCGGCGGGCACCAGGAGCTACGCGCTCACCATGTTCGATCCCGATGCCAACGACGGCAAGGGGTTCTGGCATTGGCTTGCCTGGAACATCCCGGCAAGCGCCAAGGGCCTCGCCGAGGGCGCCGGCTCCAAAAGCGGCAAGCGCCTGCCGAAGGACACGGTGTCCGGCACGGGCGGCGTCGGTCGCACCGGCTATTTCGGCCCATGTCCGCCGCCCGGCAGCGGCACGCACCACTATGTCTTCACGCTCTATGCGCTGAGTGAGGCAAAGCTGCGCACGCCGGAAAATCCGTCGCCCGAAATGGTGTCGGTCGCGGCGAAGAGCCAGGCGCTGGCGGAGGCCAGTGTGACGTATACCTACGGGAGGTAGCTGATCTCCCCCTTTAAGGGCCCTCGAGGGGGAGATGTCGCCGAAGGCGACAGAGGGGGTCGGCGCGCACGATGCGCCAACTTGCCCTCTTGTTGTTCGTCGGGCGTCGGCGCTCCACGCGCAGCGAACCGCTTTGGCCTGCCGGCCATCTCCCACGCAAGGCGGGGAGATCAGCAGCTCACTCCGCCGCTTGCAACCTGTCCTGCGTCTTCGTCTCGAAATCGCTGGCGTCGTGGCGCTCGTGCAACTGATAGGCCGGATCGCCGGAGATGCGGTTGACCATGCGGCCGCGCCTTACCGCCGGCCTGGCGTCGATCGCGTCGGCCCAGCGCTGCACGTGCTTGTATTCATGCACGGCGAGGAACTGCGCGGCATCGTTGTAGCTGCGGCCTTTGGCGAGCCCGCCATACCAGGGCCAGACCGCCATGTCGGCGATGGTGTAATCCGGCCCGGCGAGATACTCGCTTTCGGCCAGCCGCCGATCCAGCACGTCCATCTGCCGCTTGGTTTCCATGGCGAAGCGGTCGATGGCGTATTCGATCTTCTCCGGCGCATAGGCGTAAAAATGCCCGAAGCCGCCGCCGAGATAGGGCGCCGAGCCCATCTGCCAGAACAGCCACGAGAAGGTTTCGGCCCTCGCTGCACGCTCCGTCGGCAGAAACTCGCCGAATTTTTCCGCCAGATAGGTGAGGATCGAGCCCGACTCGAACACGCGCACCGGCTTCGGCTCGCTGCGGTCCATCAGCGCCGGGATCTTGGAGTTCGGGTTGACCTCGACGAAGCCCGAGCCGAACTGGTCGCCGTCATTGATGCGGATCAGCCAGGCGTCGTATTCGGCGCCCTTGTGGCCGCGCGCCAGCAACTCCTCCAGCATGATCGTCACCTTCTGGCCGTTGGGCGTGGCCAGCGAATAGAGCTGCAGCGGATGCTTGCCGACAGGCAATTCCTTCTCATGCGTCGGCCCGGCGACTGGCCGGTTGATGGAGGCGAAGGTGCCGCCATTCGGCTTGTTCCAGGTCCAGACTTTCGGCGGGTTGTACTGGTTCATCTCGGGAGGCCTTGTTCCTGTGAGCGGGGTGCGGGGTTCGTTGGCGCAAGATTTAGGTGCGGTTGCGCGGGCGTCAAAGAAAAAAGTTCAAATTTCGTTGAACTAACGCTTGGGCCAGCAGCGCCCCGCCTTCTCCGTCAGGGACAGATGCCCTTGCACCGCGTCCCTTTGGCCATACTTATAGAAAAAGACCCGTAATTCAGGATCGACGATGACCATCGAAAAAATCTCGCGCTCCGTCGTGGCCGTGCGCGCCACGGTTCCGGACGACGCCTTCACCGCCAATGCGCTGGGCACGCGCCGTGAGGGCAGCGGCGTGGTGATCCGCGACAGCGGGCTGGTTCTCACCATCGGCTATCTCATCACCGAGGCCGAGGAGGTCTGGCTGACCGACCAGGACGGCCGCGTGGTTGCGGCGCATGCGCTGGCCTATGACCAGGAGACCGGCTTCGGCCTGGTGCAGGCGCTGGCGCCGCTCGGGCTGCCGGCAGTCAAGTTCGGCAATGCCAGGAAGGCCAATATCGGCGACGCCGTGACGCTTGCCGACGGCATCGGCCAGCAGGTCGACGCCTACATCGTCACCAAGCAGGAATTCGCCGGCTATTGGGAATATCTCATCGACGAGGCGATCTTCACCGCGCCGGCGCATCCGTCGTGGGGTGGTGCTGCGCTGTTCGACCGTGACGGCAAGCTGCTCGGCGTCGGCTCGCTGCGCCTGCAGATGAGCCGCGCCGGCGAGGTTGCCGACATCAACATGATCGTGCCGATCGACCTTCTGACGCCGATCCTCGACGATCTGGTCAAGCGCGGCCAGGTCGCCAAGCCGCCGCGCCCGTGGCTCGGCGCCTTCTCGGCGGAGTCGAACGGCATGGTGGTGGTGATGAGCGTCGCCGAAGGTGGTCCCGCGGCAAAGGCTGGCCTTCGCCAAGGCGACATCATCTCCGACGTGCGCGACGGCGAGGTTGACGGTCTCGCCGACTTCTATCGAAAACTCTGGCAGAACCCGGCCGGCGCGGAAATTCCGTTGCGCGTCGTGCGCGACGGCCGTGAGACCTGGCTTCGTGTAAAATCGGCCGACCGCAACTCCTTCCTCAAGAAGCCGCAGCTGCAGTAACGTGCATCCAAGGCTGCTGAAGACCTTTCTCGCGGTCGCGCGCACACGCAAGGTCACGCGCGCGGCGGGCGAGCTCAATCTCGCACAGTCGAGCGTCAGCGACCAGATCCAGGCGCTCGAGGCCGAGCTGGGCGCGACGCTGTTCATACGGTCGCGGCAAGGGCTGGACCTGACGCCGGCCGGCGAGGCGCTGCAACCTTACGCCGAGGAATTGCTGGCGCTCGCCGACGACGCCCGGGCCGCCATCGATGCCACCAAGGCCGAGACGGCCGGCAGCCTCACGCTCGGCGCGCTCAAGACGATCGCTTCGGCAAAACTTCCCGGCTGGCTCGCCGGTTTCCAGGCCGTTCATCCCGACATCGACATCAGGCTGAAAATCGCAGGCAGCGGCGAGTTGCGCCGCAGGCTGGGAGAGGGCGGGATCGACCTCGCCTTCTGCTTCGACAGACCGGGCGCCAGCGAGCCCGACGAGCGCTTCGCCAGGCGCCCCGTCGCGGCCGAGCCACTGGTGCTGATCGCGCCGCCGGGCGAGAACCGGGCGGGTGTCGATCTGGGGGAGCTTGCCGAAAAGCGCTTCGTCGCCACCGAAACCGGATGCGTCTACCGCGCCATGGTCGACACGGCCTTCACCGAGGCGGGCCTCGGCGGACCGAAGCTCGCGGCCGAGGCTGGCAGCATTGACGCCATCGCCGGCCTGGTGGCGGCCGGCGCCGGCTTCGGCCTTGTGCCGCGGCTGGCGGTCGCCGCGGCGCTCGATCGCGGCGAGGTGGCCGAGATCGCATGGCCGGGCCCGATCCGCTCGGCGGAGCTGGTCATGATCTGGCGGCGCCGGCGCGTCCAGCCGCCGGCGCTGAAGCTCTTGCTCGCGGCGATGGGCGAAAACTTCGCGATCGTCAGACCAGCCGCTGCCCGCCCTCGACATGCAGCGTCGTTCCCGTCGTAAAGCCGTTGCCCATCAGGAAGCGGATCGCGTCCGCAATGTCTTCCGGCCGTCCGACCCGTCCCGCCGGCAGGCGCTTCGCCATCGCGGCAAGCGTCTCGTCCTTCGCATCGCCGGCAACGAATTGCCAGATCGGCGTGTCGACCCAGCCGGGCGAGACGGCATTGACTCGGATCGGCGCCAGCTCGATCGCCAAGGCCCGCACCAGCCCTTCGAGCCCGGCGTTGACGGCCGCGACCACCGAGCCGCGCGCGGCCGGGCGGTAGGCGGCAATGCCGGAGACGAAGGTGAGCGAACCATTGGCCGAAAGTTTCGGCGCGCCATGCTTGGCCAACAGCAGCGGCCCGTAGAACTTGCTGTCGACAACCTTTTGCGCCGCCGACAGCTCGATCTCGGGCAAAAGCCGGTAGGCGCCTTCGATATCGGCCGCCGTGCTGACGATATGCTCGAGCCGGCCGATGCGCGCGAACAGCGCCGCGACCTCGGCCTCGCGGCTGATGTCAACCATCGCCGTTGCCAGCGCGGCCGGGCGATCGAGCTCATCGCGCGCGGCGTTCAGCCTCGCTGCATTACGCCCGGCGATGATGACGCCGGCGCCTTCGTCGAGGCAGCGCCTGGCGAGCGCCAGCCCCATGCCCGAACCGCCGCCGACGATCAGGATTTTTGTCTCGTCCATGTCCATGCCTTTCCTTTGCATGGACGGTGATGTGGCAGGCCGGCCGGCGGAGCGGAAACGGAAGAAACCGATAGTGTTATCGGAGAGTCCGATGGTTGGCTGGCGCGGCTCTGATAATTCAGCCAGCAGGGCAGACGGCGCGCGAAGGAACGCGGCCTTAAACTCCCCACGACTATAAGCCAAAGCGGCGACGACGGATTGGCGCGACAGCGCGCCCTCTGGCCTGCCGGCCGTCTCCCAACAAAGGGGAAGATCGGAGCCTCGGCTCACGCAAAAGAAGGAACACCGATGGCCCCCATCAAGGTCGACCCGAGCAAGGTCCACGAGTTCTCGGACGCTGAAAGCTTCTACGCCTGGCTCAGCTAAAACCACGCCGGCGAAAGCGAGGTCTGGATCAAGATCCACAAGGTTGGCTCTGGCCTTCCTTCGATCACGCCGAAGGAAGCGATCGACGTCGTGCTCTGCTTCGGCTGGATCGATGCGGTGCGCAAGTCGCTCGACGAGAAGAGCTTTCTGCAGCGCTACACGCCGCGCGGCAGGAAGAGCATCTGGAGCAGGATCAACGTCGACAATGTCGCGCGCTTGATCGAAGAGGGCCGCATGACGGAGCATGGCCTGCGCGAAGTCGAGGCGGCCAAAGCCGATGGCCGCTGGGACCGCGCCTATGGCGGCTCGAAAGAGATGACAATTCCGCCCGACCTGCAGGCCGCGATCGATGCCGAACCGAAGGCCAAAGCGATGCTGGCAAAGCTTTCGGCGCAGAACCGTTTCGCGCTCGCCTTCCGCGTCCACAACATGAAGACCGAGGCGGGGCGCAAGAAGAAGATCGAGACGTTCGTCGAAATGCTGAAGCGCGGCGAGACGATCTATCCGCAGAAGAAGTAGGGCACGATCCGGACCGGACGACCGCGCCAGCGACCCGGTAAGCAAAAACGCCGCCTTTGAGGGACGGCGTTTCCGGGAAGCGATGATCCCGAACCCTGTTGAAGCGGTCCGGGATCATTCGGTCATGAAGTCTTTGGCCAATTGCTGAAAAGCCAAAAGCCGGCGACGCGCCTTATGCGGCGACCTTCTTGCCGTGCTTCTTGTGGGTACGCTTCTTGGTGTGGTGCTTCACATGATGCTTCTTGGCGTGATGCTTCGAGTGCTTCTTCACGTGATGCTTGCGGGCGTGACGGCGATGATGCTTGACATGCTTCTTGTGCGGGCCGTTGGCGTCCGGCTTGGCCGTCTGGGTGGCCGCAGCCGGAGCCGCGGTGGTCGTCGTGGCCGCAGCCGTCGTGGTCGCGGCAGCGTTGGCTTCGGTAGTGCCGAGCGCCGGCACCGCGAAAGCAAGCGCGACCGCCAGGCCGAGAACGGAGAGAAGGGTCTTTTTCATAAGTCGGCATTCCTTTTTCGAAGATCGATATCAGGTTGTCGCTGGCCGTAGTTCGGCTGCTCCGGTGCCGCTTATGACAGCCGGTCTTTTCGCGAGTTTTTCCGCGCTGTTGAATCTTGTTTCCGGATTGTGTCTGGCGGGGAGGGGGCGCTTGCTGGTCAATTCGACCTGCCCCGGCTGGGTCGCGACATGGGCGGTGCCGGCGGCCGCCCCGTCGCGCAAGGCGCAGCCGGCATCGTCTGCGCCGCAACCTTGCCCGACGGTCCGACCGGCGGCTTTTTAGCGATGGCAAGCGGCTGCCCTGGTGAAGGGACACCATGCTGCCCCCAACCCATCCGCATGCTACGAAAATAGCATTCCCGGCCAGCGAAATGTGATGCTAGGCTCGCGCCCGTGCACCCAAGGCGCGCGGCGGCCCAGCCGCAAACGAGCAGACCCGCAAGAATAGGAGTGGCAGGCGGGATCGAGGCCTCAATCCACAATCCGACGGAACTGTTGAACCATTGCGAGGTCCGCCGCGTTTCCCGTGGTTGACCACAAGGGAGGAACTACCAGTGAAAGCATCCTATCTCGTCTCCGCCGCGCTCATTGCGGCATCCGCAATGCCGGCGGCGGCTGGCGAAATCTCGGACGGCAAGGTCAAGATCGGCATCTTGAACGACCAGTCCGGCGTCTATGCCGATTTCGGCGGCAAATGGTCGGTAGAGGCCGCCAAGATGGCGGTCGAGGATTTCGGCGGCAAGGTGCAGGGCGCGCCGATCGAGATCGTCAGCGCCGACCACCAGAACAAGCCGGACATCGCCTCCAACATCGCGCGCCAGTGGTACGACACCGAGCAGGTCGACGCGATCATGGAGCTCACCACGTCTTCCGTCGCGCTCGCCGTCCAGGGGCTTTCCAAGGAAAAGAAGAAGATCGACATCGTCACCGGCGCCGCCTCCACCGACCTCACCGGCAAGCAGTGCTCGCCCTATGGTTTCCACTGGGCCTACGACACCCACTCCCAAGCGGTCGGCACCGGCGGCGCACTGGTGCAGCAGGGCGGCGACAGCTGGTATTTCATCACCGTCGACTATGCATTCGGCTATTCGCTGAAGGACCAGACCGCCAAGCTCGTGGAATCCAGTGGCGGCAAGGTGCTGGGCGAGGTGCGCTATCCGCTTGGCTCCACCGACTATTCCTCCTTCCTGCTGCAGGCGCAGTCCTCCGGCGCCAAGATCATCGGCCTAGCCAATGCCGGCCTCGACACCTCGAACTCGATCAAGCAGGCGGCCGAGTTCGGCATCGTCGCCGGCGGCCAGCGGTTGGCGGCGCTGCTCTTCACGCTGGCCGAGGTGCATGGCCTTGGCCTGCAGGCGGCGCAGGGCGTTGTGCTGACGGAAGGCTATTACTGGGACCGCGACGATGTGAGCCGCGATTTCGCGCAACGCTTCTTCAAGCGCACCAACCGCATGCCAAACATGGTCCAGGCCGGCACCTATTCGGCGGTGACGCAGTATCTGAAGGCCATCGACAAGGCCGGCACCGACGAGACTGAAGCGGTGGCCAAGCAATTGCATGAGATGCCGGTCAACGACGTGTTCACGGTGAACGGCAAGGTGCAGGCCGACGGCTCGATGGTGCACGACATGTATCTCTACCAGGTCAAGAAGCCGGAGGAGAGCAAGAAGGACTGGGACTACTACACCTACCTGGCGACCATTCCCGGCGACAAGGCCTTCATGAAAGCCGAGGACAGCGGCTGCCCGCTCGTCAGCAAGTGACGCTCGACACCGCCACCGCCGTCCGCCGGGACGGCATCGACCAGACGCCGCGGGTGGTGCTTTCCGCCCGCGGCCTGCGGCGCGACTTCGCCGGATTCGTCGCCGTGAAGGATGTCGACCTCGACGTCCACCACGGCAGGATCCATGCCTTGATCGGCCCGAACGGCGCCGGCAAGACCACCATCTTCAACCTGTTGACCAAATTCCTGCAGCCGACCAGCGGCACCATCCAGCTGCTCGGCACCGACATCACCCGCACGCCGCCGGCCAAGGTGGCGCGCATGGGCCTTGTACGCTCCTTCCAGATATCGGCGATCTTTCCGCATCTCAGCGTGCTCGACAATGTGCGCGTCGCGCTGCAGCGTCCGGGCGGGCTGGGCTATCAGTTCTGGCGCCCGGTCTCGGCGCTGGACCAGCTGACGCCCCGGGCGCGCGAGCTGCTCGCCATAGTCGGGCTCGACGACGCCGCGCATCGGCTGGCGGGCGATCTCTCCTATGGCAGGAAGCGTGTGCTGGAAATCGCCACCACGCTGGCGCTCGATCCAAAAGTTCTGCTGCTCGACGAGCCGATGGCCGGCATGGGGCATGAGGATGTCGGCACGATCTCAGGCATCATCCGCTCGCTGGCGAAAGACCGCGCCGTGCTGATGGTCGAGCACAACCTCACCGTCGTTGCCGATCTCTGCGACTGGATCACCGTCATGCAGCGCGGCCAGGTGCTTGCCGCCGGCGACTACGCGACTGTGAGCCAGGACGAGCGCGTGCGCGTCGCCTATATGGGGACCGAGCATGAGTGAGCCACTGCTTGCCGTGCGCGACCTTCATGCCTGGTACGGCGAGGGCCATGCGCTGCACGGCGTCAACCTCGAAGTCCTGCGCGGCGAGACGGTTACGCTGCTTGGCCGCAACGGCGTCGGCAAGACGACGACGCTGCGCGCCATCATGGGGCTGAACCGCAAACGGACGGGCAGCGTCACTTTCAATGGCAAGGACCTGATCCGCCTGCCGCTGCACCGCGTCGCCCACCAGGGCATCGGTTTCGTGCCGGAGGAGCGCGGCATCTTCGCCACGCTCACCGTCGACGAAAATCTGATCCTCCCGCCGGTGGTGGCCAAGGGCGGCATGAGCGTGGAGGAGATCTTCGACCTCTTCCCCAACCTCAAGGAACGTCGCAACAGCCAGGGCACGAAGCTTTCCGGCGGCGAGCAGCAGATGCTGGCGATCGCCCGCATCCTGAGGACCGGCGTCGAAATGCTTTTGCTCGACGAGCCGACCGAAGGCCTTGCGCCGGTCATCGTCCAGCGCATCGGCGAATTGTTGGCGACGCTGAAGAAGCGTGGCATGACCATCCTTTTGGTCGAGCAGAATTTCCGCTTCGCCGCCCGCATCGCCGATCGCTTCTACCTGATGGATCACGGCAAGGTGGTGGAAGGTTTCCCGGTCGGCCAGCTTTCCGCGCACACCGACAAACTGCACGAGGTGCTGGGGGTATGATGGCCAAATGACCATGATCTTCGGCATCCCCATCCAAGCCTTGCTCGGCCAACTGCTTGTCGGCCTGATCAACGGCTCTTTTTACGCCATGCTCAGCCTCGGGCTGGCCGTCATCTTCGGGCTCTTGCGCATCATCAATTTCGCCCATGGCGCGCTCTATATGTTCGGCGCCTTCATCGGCTATCTGCTGCTCGTCCATCTCGGCATCGGCTACTGGCCGGCGCTGATCATCGTGCCTTTGGCCGTCGGCCTGTTCGGCATCGTGGTGGAGCGCGTAGCACTGTCGCGGCTCTACCGGCTCGACCCGCTTTATGGCCTGCTTTTCACCTTCGGCCTTGCGCTGGTCATCGAAGGCGTGTTCCGCTTCTATTATGGCGTCTCCGGCAATCCTTACGCGGTGCCGACCCTGCTTGCCGGAGGCACCAATCTCGGCTTCATGTTCCTGCCCAATTACCGCGGCTGGGTGGTGGTGGCCTCGCTCATCGTCTGCATCGGCACCTGGCTGCTGATCGAAAAGACCAGGCTCGGCTCCTATTTGCGCGCCGCCACGGAGAACTCCGAGCTGGTGCAGGCTTTCGGCGTCAACGTGCCGCTGCTGCTGACGCTCACTTATGGGCTGGGCGCAGCACTTGCCGGGCTGGCCGGCATTCTTGCGGCGCCCGTCTACCAGGTCAGCCCGCTGATGGGATCGGACCTCATCATCGTCGTCTTCGCCGTCGTCGTGGTCGGCGGCATGGGCTCGATCCTCGGCGCCATCGTCACCGGCTACATGCTCGGCCTCGCCGAGGGCCTGACCAAAGTTTTCTATCCGGAGGCCTCGAACCTGGTGGTCTTCGTCATCATGGCAATCGTGCTTTTGCTCCGCCCCGCGGGCCTGTTCGGAAGGGACGCGTAAGATGAGCGAGGCGACCCTTCACGCAGAGCGCGCCGCTGCCTCCGTCCGGCTGGAACGGGCGCTTGTGGCGCTGGGGATCATGGCGCTCGTCGCCGCCCCGTTCGTCATCTACCCGATCTTCGTCATGAAGATGCTGTGCTTCGCGCTGTTCGCCTGCGCCTTCAACCTGCTCCTCGGCTACACCGGGCTGCTTTCCTTCGGCCACGCCGCCTTCTTTGGCGGCGCCGCCTATTTCTGCGCCTATGCCGTGAAAGCCTGGGGCTGGCCGCCCGAGGCCGGCATCCTGCTCGGCGCTGCGGGCGCGGCAGGCATGGGCCTCGTCGTCGGCTTCCTCGCCATCCGCCGGCAAGGCATCTATTTCGCCATGATCACGCTGGCGATGGCGCAGATGTTCTATTTCTTCTGCGTGCAGGCGCCCTTCACCGAAGGCGAGGACGGCATCCAGGGCGTGCCGCGGGGCCATCTCTTCGGCATGCTCGACCTCAACGTGCCGATGAACATGTATTTCTTCGTGCTCGCCATCTTCCTGATAGGCCTTTTCGCCATCTGGCGCATCGTCAACTCGCCCTTCGGCATGATCCTGCGCTCGATCCGCGAGAACGAGAACCGTGCCATTTCGCTCGGCTATTCCGTCGGCCGCTACAAGCTCGCCGCCTTCGTCATGTCGGCGGCCCTTGCCGGCCTCGCCGGCGCGGTGAAGGCGATCGTCTTCCAGTTCGCGACCCTCACCGACGTCACCTGGCAGATGTCGGGCGAGGTCATCCTGATGACGCTTCTTGGCGGCATCGGCACCATGGTCGGCCCGGTGGTCGGCGCCGGCCTCGTCGTCGGCCTCGAGAACACCCTTGCCACCTCCGGCTTCCCGGTGACGATAGCGACCGGCGTGATCTTCATGGTCTGCGTGCTGATCTTCCGGCGCGGGATCGTTGGGGAGATCTATGCGCGGTTGCTGGGGAGGGAGGGCGGCAAGAGCTCTTAAGCAGCCGCCTCGAACCGTTTAATTTCCTTGAGCTCTTCCTGCAGCGACGCGCCCTCCACGGCCAGGTCGTAACTGGCTTGCATGTTCATCCAGAACTGTGGCGTGGTCCCAAAGAATTTGGCGAGACGCAGAGCGGTGTCCGGCGTAACGGGCGTGGTCTCGTTGGCGAGGCGCTCGATACGGGTACGTGGGACGTGAAGCTTTTTCGCCAGGGTGTAGGGCTTCAGGTCGAGTGGCTCTAGGAACTCGGCCCGCAATATCTCGCCGGGATGAATAGGCTTATCGAGGTTGATCATTGGTTCCGCTCCTGTCGGACAGAGCTGTTGGTTTAGCTAATGGTAGTCGGTGATCTCCACATTGTCCGCTCCTCCATCGGTCCACCGAAAGCAAACACGAAATTGGTCGTTGATACGGATTGAGTACTGACCGGCGCGATCGCCCTTCAGCGCTTCAAGCCGATTTCCCGGTGGGACTTTGAGGTCGGCCAGTTCGGCTGCGTTGTCCAGCATGAACAGTTTCCGCTGAGCGACACGAATGAGATCTGCCGGAAATCCTTTCGGAGCTTTGCCTGTCGAATCGCTTCAGTGGTCTTGTCTGTGAACGAACGTATCATCCACTGCCCCTCGCAACGTATCTTTGCATGATACGTCTGCGAGATCAAGCGCAGAGTATCATGCCGCGATACGAAATGCCCCGAGGGATCATGTTGAGTGAGGTGCGCCCACCGGCACCTCCAGCCCGACCTTTACCCGATCCATCGCAACGAACGTGCGAAACCGCCTGACGTTGTTGTTCTCCAAAAACAATCGCCGGGTCAGCGCCTCGTAGTCGGCCATCGTCGCCACGGTGACGACCAGGATGAAGTCGGCCTCGCCGGTCACGTAATAGCACTGCTGTACTTCGGGCACCGCGGCGAAGCCGCGCTTGGCGGCGTCGATCAGCTCGGCCCGCTCGCTCTCCACCTCGACCTCGACGAAGATGGTGATCGGATGGCCGACCTTGGCCGGATCGACAAGCGCGACATTGGCGCGGATGACGCCCATTTCCTCCATGCGCTTGATGCGCCGCTGCACGGCCGGCGCCGAGAGGTTCACCGTCTCGCCGATAATGCGCTGGGGCGTGCTGTTGTCCTTCTGCAGGATGGCGAGGATGGCGCGGTCGAAGGCGTCGAGGTCGGGCAAAATGGACATGACAGCATCTGAACGAAACAAACTTGCATTTCAGGTGCCGAAACAGAGCGCCTTTCTCACTGGACTTGCAATAAATTTCAGCCAACAAGACAGAGAAAGCCGATCCATGTTCCTGCTCAACCACCACCCGAGCCATCGCCAGCCGCTGACCGAACAAGACGCCGCGACGCTTGGGCTCGCCGGAGCCGCCGACGCCGAGCGCTTCCTGGCCGCACGCGACAACCATGCCGAGACGCCGCTGTATGCCTTGCCGGCGCTGGCCGGCGAACTCGGCGTCGGCTCGCTGTATGTCAAGGATGAGGGCAAGCGCCTCGGCCTCGGCAGCTTCAAGGCGCTGGGCGGCGCCTACGCCGTCATCCGACTGGTGCTGGAAGAGGCTGGGAAACGGCTCGGCCGTGCCATCGATGTTGCGGAACTGCATGGGCCCGACGTAAAGGCGATTGCCTCGGGCATGACCTTCGCCTGCGCGACCGACGGCAATCATGGACGCTCGGTAGCGCAAGGCGCCGGCCTGGTCGGTGCGCGCTCCGTCATCTTCGTCCATTCGGGCGTCAGCAACGAACGCGTCGCGGCGATTGCCCGCTTCGGCGCCGAGATCGTGCGCATCGCCGGCGATTACGACCAGTCGGTCAGGGAAGCCGCCCGTGTCGCCGCCGAGCGCGGCTGGACCGTCGTCTCCGACACATCCTGGCCGGGCTATGAGCGCATCCCGAGGCTGGTGATGCAGGGCTACACCGTTATCGTGCGCGAAACGCTGAGGCGCTTGCCGCAGCCGCCCACCCACGTCTTCCTGCAGGCCGGCGTCGGCGGCCTTGCGGCGGCGGTGGCCGGCCATTTCGCCATCGTGCTTGGCGAAGATCGCCCGACGGCAATCGTGGTCGAGCCCGCGCGGGCGGCGTGCGTCTACGCCACCGCGAAGGCGGGGCGTCCAATCGCGATTGCGCACAGCAAGCCCACGGTGATGGCGATGCTCGAGTGTTATGAACCGTCGCTCGTAGCCTGGCGCGTGCTGTCGCGGCTTGGCGACGCTTTCATGACCGTGGACGAGGAAGACGCGGTTTCGGTGATGAACCGCCTGGCGCGGCCTTCAGGCACTGATCCGGCGATCGTTTCCGGCGAGAGCGGCGGGGCAGGGCTCGCCGGGCTGATCCGCGCTGCCGGCGACAAGAAGATGCGCGGGGCTCTCGGCCTCGATGCCCAGTCGCGCGTGCTCATCATCAACTCCGAAGGCGCGACCGACCCCGGCCGCTATGCCGAGCTGGTCGGGATGGCGCCGGACGAGGTTGCGCTTGCGAGGCAGCCGGCATGAGCAGTCTGACGATCAATGCCGACCGTCTGCTTGGCCGTATCGAGGAGCTCGGCAGCCTCGGTCGCGATACGCAGGGCCGGCTCGTCCGCGTCGCCGCCTCCGACATGGACAAGCTTGGCCGCGACCGCCTTGTCGGTTGGCTGGAAGAGGCAGGGCTCGACGTCGCCATCGATCGCATCGGCAACATCTTCGGCATCTGGCAGGGCGACGCCGATGCCGGCCAGGAACCGGTGATGCTTGGCTCGCACATCGACACGGTGATCGACGCCGGCATCTATGACGGCTGCTACGGCGTGCTTGCCGGCCTCGAAGCGATCGAGAGCCTGAAGGAGGCAGGATTCGCGCCGGCGCGCCCGCTTGTGGTCGCCGCCTTCACCAACGAGGAGGGCGTGCGCTATTCGCCTGATATGATGGGCTCGCTGGTCTTTGCCGGCGGCCGGGATATCGAAGAGGCGCTGGCCTCGATCGGCACCGACGGCTCGGTGCTGGGCAAGGAGTTGGAGCGCATCGGCTATGCCGGCCGACATCAGCCCGGCTTCCTCAAGCCGCATGTCTATGTCGAGCTGCATGTCGAACAGGGGCCGGTGCTGGAGCGCGAGGGCATCGCCATCGGCGCGGTCGAGAACCTGCAGGGCATTTCCTGGCAGCGCATAACCATCGACGGCGTGGCCAACCATGCCGGCACCACGCCGATGTCGATGCGCCAGGATGCCGGCGTCGCCGCCGCGCGGGTGATCAGCTTCCTCGCTGACCGAGCCAGCGCCTCGCCGACGCCCACGGTCGCCACCGTCGGCACCATCGCTTTCGAGCCAAACGCCATCAACGTCATCCCGTCGCGGGCAATCTTCACCATCGACCTTCGCGATCCGAACGAAATGCATCTTCGCGAAGCGGAAGCGGCGCTCGCCGCCTTCCTGGACGACCTTGCCGCAAGCGCCGGCGTCACCATCCATGCCGAAAGCCTGGCGCGCTTCGAGCCGGTGACGTTCGATGCCGGCATCGTCTCGCTGATCGAGGATGGCGCCAGAGCCGCCGGCCTCTCCTGCCGGCGCATGACGTCGGGCGCGGGGCACGACGCGCAGATGATTGCCCGCATTGCGCCGTCCGCGATGATCTTCGTGCCGAGCCGGGGCGGCATCAGCCACAGCCCGGACGAGTTCACCGCCGCCGACGAACTGGTTGCGGGCGCCAATGTCCTGCTTGGCGTCGCCGCCCGGCTGGCAGCCGACTGATCGCGGAACCAAACGGTATGTTGTCGACGGCAGGTGCCGCCAAGGCGAAACACCACCAAAAATAGTCATCTCGAAACGTTGCGTGCCACCAAGGCGGGAATCCGGCGACATCTGATCGAAACAAACTTCAATCACTAGCCAGATCAGGGAGCGCGATTCTCGCGCGCGTCAAAAAAGTTCAGTGTATCGAAGAAAGAATAGCATGCTGCTCATCAACCAGCGCCCCGAACACAACCAGCCGCTGGTGCCGGCCGACGCCGAGGCCCTCGGCCTGGCGGGCGCCGACCGGGCCGAGCATTATCTCAGGGCTCGCGACGATCATGCCGAAACGCCTCTCTATGCCTTGCCGGCGCTCGCCAATGGCCTCGGCATCGCAGCACTGCATGTCAAGGACGAGGGCCAGCGTCTTGGCCTTGGCAGCTTCAAGGCGCTGGGCGGCGCCTATGCCGTCATGCGGCTGGTGCTGGAAGAGGCCGGCAAGCGCTTCGGTCGCGAAGTCGATATCTGCGAAATCAACGATCCGAAGCTGCGCGCTATCGCCGGCCAGATGACCTTCTGCTGCGCCACCGATGGCAACCATGGCCGATCGGTCGCGCAGGGGGCGGGCCTCGTCGGCGCGCGTTCGGTCATCTACGTCCATGCCGGCGTCAGCGCCGAGCGCGTGGCGGCCATCGCCCGCTTCGGCGCCGAGATCGTGCAGGTCGAGGGCGGTTATGATCATGCGGTCCGCGAGGTCGCCCGGGTCGGCGCCGAGCGCGGCTGGAAGATCGTCTCCAACACCTCCTGGCGCGGCTACGAGCGCATTCCGGGGCTTGTCATGCAGGGCTACACCGTGATCGTGCGCGAGGCGCTGCGGCATATGGCCGAACCGCCCACGCACGTCTTCCTGCAGGCCGGCGTCGGCGGCTTTGCGGCGGCGCTTGCGGGCTATATGGCGATTCTGCTCGGCGAGCGGCGGCCGAAGGCCGTGGTGGTCGAGCCGAGGCGCTCGGCTTGCGTCTACGCCTCGATGGAGGCCGGCCGTCCCGTAACGATCGCGCCTCAGCAGTCGACGGTGATGGCGATGCTGGAATGCGCCGAGCCGTCCCTGATCGCCTGGCGGGTGCTGGCCCGCGTCGGCGATGCCTTCATGACCGTCGACGAAGACGACGCGGTCGCGGTGATGAACCGGCTGGCCCGGCCCTTGGACAACGATCCGGCCATCGTTTCCGGCGAGAGCGGCGGCGCGGGGCTTGCCGGGCTGATCCGCGCAGCCGGAGACAAGGGCATGCGCGCGGCTCTCGGGCTCGATGCGACGTCGCGTGTCCTCGTCATCAATTCGGAAGGCGCGACCGACGCCGGCCGTTACACCGAGCTGGTCGGGGCGGTGCCGCGGGAGCTGGAGCTGCAGATCGCCTGAAGATTTTCAGGAAAGCGGGCTTCCCCCCGGAATCGATGGAAATGAAGCGCAACTTCGGGAAGACTCGCCTGGAACGAGCGCTGGGGAAAGAGAAGATGGCTGACCTCGACCAGCAGCAGCTGCATCGCGCGATGACGGCCTGGCGGCGCGACCTCCACGCCCACCCGGAATTCGGCTTCGAGGAAAAGAGCACCGCCGCCTTCGTGGCGGAGAAGCTTCGCGCCTTCGGGCTCGAAGTCGCGGAAGGCATCGGCGGCACCGGCGTTGTCGGCACGCTGGCCAGGGGCAGCGGCAATCGCGCGATTGCGCTGCGCGCCGACATGGATGCGCTGCGCATCGCCGAGCAAGGGACGCGAGCCTGGACCTCGCAGACGCCCGGCACCATGCATGCGTGCGGCCATGACGGCCACACCGCCATGCTGCTCGGCGCGGCGAAGCTGCTGGCGGAAGAAGGGGGCTTCGACGGCACGGTGCGGTTCATCTTCCAGCCGGCCGAGGAGTGGGGCAGGGGCGCGCTTGCGATGATCGAAGACGGGCTCATCGAACGCTTTCCCTTCGAGGAAATCTTCGGGCTGCACAATATGCCGGGCTTGCCCATCGGCCACTTCGAGACCCGGAGCGGTCCGATCATGTCGGCCGAGGACAATTTCGAGATCGTGCTGAAAGGCTTGGGCGGCCACGCCGCCAGGCCGCACGACGCTCGCGAGACGCTGATTGCCGCCTGCGCGCTGGTCGTCAACCTGCAGACCATCGTCTCGCGACGCCTGAGCCCCGTCGATATCGGCGTCGTCTCGGTCACCGAGCTCATCACCGACGGCACCCGCAACGCGCTGCCCGGCCTCGCCCGCATCCTTGGCGACTGTCGCAGTTTCCGGCCCGAGGTGAGCGCGGCGATCGAGAAGGAGATGCGCGGCATCGCCGAAGGCACGGCGCAGGCCTATAACGTAGCGGCTGAGGTCACTTACACGCGCGAGTTCGTGCCCTTGATCAACGACGCGGCGCTGGTGAATGAGGCGCTTGCTGCGGCCCGAACGGTGCTGGCCGGCGATGCCGTCGGCATCGCCGCCGAGCCGATGACCGCCTCGGAGGATTTCGCCCGCTTCCTCACCGAAGTGCCCGGCTGTTTCGTCTTCCCCGGCAACGGCAATTCCGCCCCGCTGCACAACCCGGCCTACGATTTCAACGATGAAGGCCTGCTGCATGGCGCGCGTTTCCACGCGGCGGTGGTGCGGCGAAGGCTGGCGGCGGGGTAAGGGCGTCTGCGATTGGCGAAAGCGGCGGAGCTTCTGCTTCGTCATCCTCGAGCTTGACCCGAGGATCCATTCGATGACCTTTGGCGTAGAGTTCGGCAGCGCAGAATACTGTAGCTGTTGCAACGCTTTAGCGTAACGGCATGAATCCCAGGGTCTGCGCGCGTCGCTTCGCTCCTTGCTTCGCCCTCGGATGACGAAGCAGATGGGCCGCGATCCTTCGCGCCCCCCTGTTCTGCCGGACCTTTCCTCCAAAAAGCGGGGAGATTGGCAGCTTCACCCCAGTAACCCTTTTTTGTCAGCTTTCATGCACTATGCCCGAACGGGGACGGCAAGAACGAGGGCATGGCGGACGACACCAAACGCAACGGCGAATTCTGGGCGCTGGCGCTCGATCGCGCCCAGCTCGGCCTATGGGACTGGAATCTCCCGACGGGCGATTGCTACTATTCGCCGACCTGGTGGAAGATGCTGGGTTATGCCGAGGGCGAGCTCGATACCTCCGATCTGTGGCTGAAGCTCACTCATCCCGACGACTGCGAGCGAGCACTGGCGAGCGGCGACCGCCATATCGCTGGTGACACCGAGTCGATCGAGACGGAACTACGGCTGAAGCACAAGGACGGCCGCTGGGTCTGGGTGCTTGACCGCGGCGGCATCGTCGAGCGCGATGCCGAGGGCAAGCCGCTGCGCCTGATGGGCGTGCAGACCGATATCACCAGGCAGAAGGAGGCCGAGGCCGCGCTTGAGCAGGTCAATGTCCGCTTGCGGCTCGCGCTCGCCGCCAGCGGCACCGGCATCTGGCACTACGATATCGGCACCAACAAGAGCTATTGGGACCCGCGCACCAGGGAGATCTTCGGCCTGGTCAGCGATACCGACGAGGTGACGGCCGATCTCTGGCACACCTATCTCCACCCGGACGACAAGGAGGCCACCGAGCGCGCGCATCTGCCGCCGCCGGGCTCGAAAAGCGTGACCGCCACGCAATACCGTATCGTCCGGCGCGACGGCTCGGTCCGCCATGTCGAGTCGCTGGTGCGTTTGATCGCCGGCGCCGGCTCGGCCGGCCAGATCCTCGGCACGGTACGCGACATCACCGACGAGACGAAGCGCGCCGAGGAGCTCGCTTACGCCGCCCATCACGATGCGCTGACCGGGCTGTGGAACCGCTCGGCCTTCGACCGGCTGCTCGCCGAAAACATCGGCGCGGCGGACCGGCTGCCGCTTGCCGTCTTCTATGTCGACCTCGACTACTTCAAGGCGCTGAACGACTATGCCGGCCATGCCGCGGGCGATATCGCGCTGAAGAGCGTCGCCGGCGGCATGCGCGCCAGCCTGCCGCCTTCGGCGCACGCCGCGCGCCTCGGCGGCGACGAATTCGCGCTGCTGGTTCCGAACTGCAACGACGCTTGCGCCCAGCGGCTGGCGCGTGCCGTGCTCGCCGCGGTGCGCGACGCCGATCTCGGCTCCGCCGTGTCGTCCCGCAGGCTAGCCGCCAGCATCGGCATCGCCTTCGTGCGCGATCCCCGAACGACGGTAACCGATGCGCTCGCCTGCGCCGACGATGCCTGCTACGCCGCCAAAGCCGGCGGGCGCAACCGCTTCGCCGTGTTCTCGGCCGAAACAGCTTCCGGAGCCGGCGGCCTCAACGCAGCGCGGCTTGCCGCCGATTTGGTCGATGCCATGGAGGACAGCCGGTTGAAGCTGTTCGGCCAGGAGATCCATCGCCTCGGCAGGCCCTGGCAAGACAGCCGCCATGTCGAGGTGCTGGCGCGGCTCGAGGCGCGCAACGGCAAGCTGATCTTGCCGGGCGAGTTCATGCCGGTGGCCGAACGCTTCGGGCTTGCCGCCCGGCTCGACCGCTGGATCATCCGCACGGCGCTGTCGCGCCATGGCAGGGCGATGCTCTCCGGCGCCGTCTCGCTCGGCTTCAACCTGTCGGCGCAGACGCTCTCCGATCCGCAGCTTTGGGATTTCGTCGACGCGGCGATCGCCGAGAACGGCGCGCCGCCGTCTGCAATCGGCTTCGAGATCACCGAGACCGCGGCTGTCACCAATTTCGACGCAGCGGAGGAATTCGTGCGCCGGGCAAGGCTGCGCCATTGCCGTGTCAGCCTCGACGATTTCGGCGCCGGCATGAGCTCGTTCGAATATCTGCGGCGCTTTCCTATCGATGCGATCAAGATTGACGGCTCCTTCGTCCAGCACATCGCCGACAGCCGCTTCGACCGCGAGATCGTCTCGGCAATCGCCGGCATCGCCCGCTCGATGGGCTGCGCCGTCGTGGCCGAGAAGGTCGAGGGGAAAAGCGCGCTGGAGATCCTCGTCGGCATGGGCGTCGGCTATGGCCAAGGCTATTTCCTGCACCGGCCAGAGCCGCTGGAGGCGATCGTGGCGCGGGCCGCGGCTGAGAAGCCACAAGCCCGGGTGGGTGTCGCAAATTAAGCCACGGCTAAAATTGCGAGCACCCTCCGCGATTGCCGAGATCGAACAGCAGCTCGGCCTGGATCAGCTCGGCATTTTCGCCCGATACAATGGTCCCGCGATCATCGACCCGCAGGACCCCGACCCGCTGGACCGGCGCTGGAAAAGCATCTGGGCTGGATCGACGAGACCGCTTCGATCGCGTCTGGCGAAATTGGGGTCTACGGCAGTTGATGCGATGGAGAGCCAATCTCCTCCTTGGGGAGATGCCCCGGCATGGCAGAGGGCGGCCGCCGGCGTTTACCCCATCACCCACCGCAATACCCCGGCCGAAGCCACGCCGATGACCACCGTCGGCAGCATCGACAGTCTTGTCGCCGCGAGCAATGTGATGGCGAGCGCCGCCAGGTCGGCCGGATTCTTCGACACGAAGTCGGGCGCGATCACCGAGATCAGCACGCAGCCAGGCGCGGCTTCCATCACGGCGGTGGCGCGTGGGCTGAGCGTGCGGTTCCTGAGCACGACATAGCCGCCGATCCGCGTCAAATAGGTGACGCCGGCCATGGCAAGGATGGCGAGAACGGTCCAGGGCTCGATCATTTCTCACCTGCCAGAAGCCAGGCGGACACCAACCCGGACAGCGCGCCTGCCGCCACGTACCAGGCGCCCGGAACGACCAGATAAGTTGCCGCCGCCACCACCAGGCTGACAAGCCAGGGGCGCGCCGCGGCAAAACCCTTGCACATGCCGCGCAGCAGCACCAGGAACACAGCCGGAAAGGCCATGGCGAAGCCGTAACGCTCGACGTCGCCAAGCACCGGCCCGAGCGCCGCTCCGCAGGTCGTGAAAATCACCCAGGCAAGATAGAAAGGAAGGGCAGTTCCCGCATAGTAGGCGAGGCTGAAGGCTGGCCGCAGCCCGCCTGCCGCGCGGCGCTTCGCGTCGGCGAGCCCGAGCGCCCAGCTCTCGTCACACATCAAGAACAGCGCGGGCAGCGCCTTGCGCTTGGGCAGGTGGCGCAGGAACGGCGCAAGTGCCGCGCCCATCAGGAAATGCCGGCTGTTGACCAGCAATGTGATGGCGGCGATCAACAGCACATGCGGCGGCGAGGTCCAGAGCTGGATGGCGGCAAATTCGGAGCCGCCGGCGAAGTTGAGGCCCGTCATCAACGGCACCTCGACGACGCTCAAGCCCTTCTGCGCCGCCTGCGCGCCCAGCACGAGTGCGTAGGGGACAATGCCAAGCAGAACCGGCGTCGAGGCGGCGGCGCCCCGCCGGAATTCGGCGCCGCGTGCTTCGGCGGGAGGGTGGCCCAGGGTTATCTCGGAAACGCTCATGGCTCTTCTTCGGCCAGCCTTGCGGGGCGGCCTTCTCCGGTTGCTCGATGGTCGGTTATCGCTGGCCACCATAGCCGAAATGCTCCGCAATCGGGTTGCGAAGATGCGCCGTTTCTGCCAAGGTCTGGCATTGGATAGCGAGAATTAAGCCAATATTGGAATCAGACGCCATGAAGCTGGATGAGATCGACAAGCGGATCCTGCGCGCCCTGCAGCGCGACGGGCGCATGGCCAACAACGATCTTGCGAGAGAGGTCGGCCTGTCGCCGTCACCCTGTCTCAGGCGCGTAAAATTGCTGGAGGAGGCTGGCGTCATCGACCGCTATGTCGCGGTGCTCAACCCGGCCAAGATCGGTCGCGGTCATACCTTCTTCACTCGCATCTGGCTGAAGCAGCAGGACGAGGACACTATCGAGCATTTCGCCAGGGAGGTGGCCAAGCTGCCCGAGGTGCTGGAATGCTATCTGATGCTGGGCGATTGCGACGCTATGGTGCGGGTTGTGGCGGCGGGCATCGAGGACTATCGCCGCTTCCAGTCCGAGCACTTAAGTCGCATCAAGGGGGTGCAGAACGTCAAGACCGACGTGCCCAGCCAGACGGTCAAGCAGACTTCGGAGATGCCGCTTTAGCTTTCCCTTTTCCGTTGAGGGGGAAGGTGGCCGCGAAGCGTCCGGATGCTGCTGGAAGGACCGCCGCGCGGCAATGAGGCGCCAGTTTCCCAGCGCCTCGTTTCGTTCTATCGTCTCGGATCCGCCGGTCTCCGGCAAGGGAGAAGGCGAACCCCCGCCAAGCTCCCGCCTAATGATGCGCGTGGTGCTCCGCGTTGCGTTTGCGCGTCGCCGCCGCCTTCTTGGCGGAAGCAGAACGCTCGGCCGCCGAGCGCGAGCTTGATGCTTGGCCGCCGGCCTTGCCGCCCTTATGCGCCGCCGGATGGCCGGTGTGCTTGCCACGGCCCGAGCCGCCCGCCTTCTTGCCGCCGCCATCGTCCTTGTTGACGGTCGCCCAGGCCCGGCGCTCGGCTTCCTTCTCGGAGACGCCGCGCTTTTCGTAGCCCTCGGCGATATGGTCGGCCTTGCGCTCCTGCTTGTCGGTGTATTTCGATTTGTCTCCGCGTGGCATTTTTCTTCTCCTGTTGGGCTGAGAGGAGCCGCCCTACGGCTCCTTCTTCGTTTTGACCGCGTCGCCGAGATCGGACCGCTCGGGGTCCTGGTTGTTCTCGCCGGCCGCGTCGCGATCCTTGTCGGGATCGTCCTTGGCTGGCAGATAACCTCTCGGCCGATTGGCTTTCGGACCTTCCCAACGTGGCCATTGATCGGATGTGCCTGGACGTCCCGTACGGGGTGAGTTGCTCATCGTTGCCTCGCTTTCAGAGAGCCGGTCAGCCCTCGGCCTTCATGGTTCGTGCGATTTCAAGCAGCTTGTCGCGGTCATGCCCGTGCTCGCGGATCAGCTCGCGCGCCTGCTTCGGTGAAAGGTCGGTGTTCTCGGCCAGGAACCGCACGTCCGGATCGTCGCCGCCCTTGGTCGGCAGCCTTGCGTCTTGTGCCGTTCGGCCAGCGCCCGGGCGATGTGGAAGTTTGCTTTTATCCATCGTTTTCTCCTTCCGATAACCAACCCTTGGCGAAAGGACTGGTTCCTTCGCCGAGCTGGCGACCGCGATGAGGCAGGGCGCCTGAAACGGGCGGCTGCGGTCGTGCGGGGCTGGGGCTACGCCTTCTCGTTTTCGTGCCCGCGCTCGGCAGCTTCCTTCTGGCGGCGCAGCACTTCGTCGGTGCCGACGATGTCCTTCGCGCCACCGCTGATGGCGGTGGAGACGACCGCGGGCGGATCACTCGCCGGGAAACTGTCTTCGAGACCGGACTGCAATTGTTCTTCCAGCGTGTCCGGGTTCTCCGAGCGTCCTTGCGTGCGGCGGCCGTCGATCTGTTCCACATCCTGTTTGGCGTCGGGATGCTCGCGCACATTGCGCAGCGTGGACACGACGAGTTCGATCGCGAACTCCTTCATTGCCTCGACGTCTCCCGTGACGACGTCCGCTTCTTCGATGACGCGGATGAGGGACGCCTCGACCTTGTCCATCTCGCTCTTGCCTTGGCAGCGCGCCAGCTTCTGGCTCAGGGCGGTGATGAGCAGCGGAGCGAAGGTCGAATAGGCCTGCATACGTGTCTCATCGACACGTTCGGGGTGAAGTGTGCGCACGGACATTGTTGCCTCCGTTCAAACGTCCTGCCGACGGCCGAGCCGCCGGGGTTTCGGAGGAACCAAGGGGAGGGGAAGAAGTTCCAAATTGGATGTTCTGGGCGGCGTCCCGCGAAGGGATCGCGGGACGCCTGCTTAAAGCTCAGCGCTGGCCGCCCTTGCGGCCGGCTTCGGATGCACGTTCGCGGTCTTCGGCGAAGTTGCCGCTGCCGCCCCGGTGCTGACCTGAATCCTGCTGACGCATGTTGCGGTCCTCGGCCTGCTGCTGGCCGCGGCGCTGATTGTCGCGGTTCTTTTGGCTCTGCTGGCCTGCTCTGACGTGCTGTTGGTGAGTTCCGCCTTGATTAGGCATATCTGCAACTCCGTTGGGGATTGGTCTTCGGGGTTTGATTCAAGGAGGTTCGACCGCCTTGAGTAACGAGAACCGCTGCCCGCGATCGATGTTCCCCCACGAAATATTTCGTGAATCCTTTTAGCCCGACCATGCCGCAACAGCCTTGTCGTGCGTCGCCGGTCCGCGCGGGCGCCAGGGCCCGGGGCCACGGTCGGTCTCTTTCCTACGACTGAAGTCGGAGTGGCTCGCGCATTGGGCCCTCGACGGCAACCAAAGCGGAGGCTTCGAGTTGGTAGCGGTCGTCGACGAAGTCCCCTTCGTCGGCGCCGTTTTGGGTGCCCGCCGTTTCCGCGCAAATGGCGGGCATCCAATACCATCCACAATCATTGGAACCAGGAAGTCGCGCGGCCGGCTTCGAAAGCGAGACGACGTTTTGACCTTTATTTCTGCCAAGCCCAATCTGCGAGAGCCCGAAAGCCTGCCCGCGAACGACAATCGCCTCTCCGTCCTCGCCGACACCTCGATTCTCCAATTCCTCAACGACGACGACGATGTCACCGACATCGCCAGGCGCGCCGAGCGCCTTGGCAATGCCGTGGTGATTGTGATGGCGCTTTGCCTGATCGTTGCGCCGGCGATCTACCTCACCCTGGCCTACGGCCTGTAGCCGGCAAAAAACTCGCCGAGCCTTGCGGCTGTCTCGGCCGGGGCTTCTTCGGGAAAGAAATGCCCGCCGGGCATCGTCCCGCCGCTGACCCCGCCGCTGACGTCGTCGGCCCACTCCCGCCACAGTGCCAGCGGACCGCCCTCTCGCGCGTACCATTCGGCGAGCGCGCCATGTCCGCTCCATAGCGCAAGCATCGGGCAGCCGATGCGCCGGCCGGCTTTGCGGTCCGCCTGGTCGTGCTCACGGTCTAGCGTCGCTGCCGCACGGTATTCCTCGCAGATGGCGTGCGCGTGGGCTGGATCGCGCAAGGCCTCGGCATAAGCCTGCCGGACCTCGGCGGGAAAGGCGGCAGGCGAGGAACCCCAGCCAGCCAACGCGCTGTCGACGATCGCATCCGCGGCCGCCGTCATGATCGTCTCCGGCAGCGGCTCGGCTTGCGCCAAGAGCGACCAGGGCCAATAGCCCAGCGCCAGCCGGGCGTCGGCCCTGTCCCAGACATCGGCGGTGGGTACGATGTCGAGCACGGCAAGCTTCTCGACGCGGTCCGGGTGGTCCAGCGCCAGGCGATACGCAACGCGTCCACCGCGATCGTGGCCGGCAACCATGAAGCGGCCAAAGCCGAGCTTCGTCATCAGCGCCGCGAGGTCGGCAGCCATGGCGCGCTTGGCGTAGGGCGCATGATCCGGATCGGATGGCGGACAGGAGCTTTTGCCGTAGCCGCGCAAGTCGGCGCAGACGACGCTAAAGCGGTCGATCAGCTTCGGCGCCACGTCGCGCCACATCAGATGCGTTTCGGGGAAGCCGTGCAGCAGGAGCAGCGCCGGGCCGCTGCCGGCAGTCCGGATGAATGTCCGTGCCGCGCCCGTATCGACTTCCGCGCTTTCGAAACCGCCGAACATGCTTTGTACTCCACAGGCGGAACGGCCGCGGGCGGGATGGTTGCTCGGGCCGCGGCTTCTCTCGGCTGGCGCCTTCCGTGGTCAGCTCCAGGCGGATTTGACTGTAAGGGACGCCTCGAATATCTGGCCTCTCTTGTCGGTGCGCATTTTGATGGTGATCTTGAGGTTATCACTGTTCGGCATCTCGTCGCGCGCGACATCCTGCAAGATCCTGAGCGCCTCCTTTCGCGCGTTTTCTGCTGAGGAGAAGAGCTGCCCCTCGCTGTCCATTTGCGTGTGCACGGTGTTGTACAAATCGAAGTAGAAGCGTTCCATCCGCGAAAGCATCCGCCGCAACCTGGACGTTCAATCCCTGCGCGCGATCATGGTTCCAAAGGACCGTCTTGGCCGGGGACTGCTTTGCCGGCGGCCGGCGGTGTGGTGGTCCGCTGCAACCCGGCCCGGCTCTGCAACGTTAGGCCCTTGCAAAATCACAACGGGCGGCCGCGCATGCTGGAACCCCTTTATCTGAACCTGGGTCAGCACGATGCTCTCTCCGAAAGCGAGAAGGCGTTGCTGGCCAGCGCCACATCGGTGGAGAAGTATTTCGTCGCTGGCGAGGATCTCGTCGCCGAAGGATCAAGGCCGACTTTCAGCACCCTCATCGTCGACGGGATTGCCGCGCGCTACAAGGTGCTGGAGGACGGCGGCCGGCAGTTCACTGCGCTCCATGTTGCCGGCGATTTCGTCGATCTGCACGCTTTTCTCCTGAAGACCATGGACCATGGCATCGTCGCGCTGTCGCCCTGCCATATCATCGCTGCGGAGCACAGCAAGTTGAGGGAAATCACCGAAAAGGCCCCGCATTTGACGAGGCTGCTCTGGTTGGACACGCTGGTGGACGGCGCCATCCACCGGGAATGGATCGTGGCCATGGGACGCCGCTCCAAGACCGCGCATCTGGCGCATCTGATATGCGAACTCTTCGTCAGGCTGCAGGCCGTGAAGAAGACGCGGGTCATGAGCTTCAATCTGCCGCTTTCGCAGGCCGAACTCGCCGATGTGCTCGGTCTCTCCGTCGTCCATATGAATCGGGTCATCGGCACGTTGCGCCGCATGAACGTCATCAACTGGACCAACCACCTGATCGACATCCTCGACTGGAACCGCCTGGTCGCCATTGCGGAATTCGACCCGACCTATCTCAGCATGAGGAACGAGCCAAGGTGAGAACGCGTCAGCGCGGCGGCCCTTGGTCGTCGCCAGACCACAGCGAGTCGAGCATCGAGAGTGCCGCGCTCGGGTCGGCCGTCCTCAGCAGGCCCTGCCGGGCGGCGGCCTGCTTGAAAGCGTCGAAGGCGACCGCCGGACGGCAGATGCCCGCCATGGCGTCGTCCACCAGCCGCGCCGCCGCCAAATAGTCGGGCGCTTCCTTGTTCTTCCAGGCTCCGTCCAAGGCCTTCCTTGCGTCGGCGATCGACGAAACCACCATTGAGCCGCCAGTGACGAAGCGGATGGTGAGCGGCAGGAATCTACTCATCCCCGGTCACCATCCAAGCCACTGTTGAGCCCGCCAGGCGAGGCCCGCGAAGGGCGCCGCGGTCACCGCCGCTGCCGCCAGAATGAAAAGATGATTGTTGGTCCGAAAGGGTCTCATCGTTGCCACCACATGTTTTTGGATCGTCATAACGAGGATGCCGCCGACCGGTTGCACAGGCAGGCGCTGAATAAGCGGCAAGCTAATTGCTCGCCGGCCGGCTCGGCTGCGGGCGGTACGGCGGGCGCGGACGCGGCCTGAGCGGCACGCCGGCGCGCAAAGACTGGATCGGCCACGGACGCCGGGCACCCTGGCGCAGAAATGACCTGGACAGTGTGCCGATCAGATCTCGAATTTCCATGGGACTCTCCTCGTAGAGTGCCCCCAAGCTGCGAGCGACTAGCACTCCGGCAGCATTCGCGCATTTAACTTTGATGTACGTGCGCCACGCCCTGCCGAGACCGCAGCCTCTACCGAAAGCCAACCTTTTCGGCCGGCATGCGTTGTCTCTCCGATAGCGTTGTCTCTCGAGAAGAGGATGACGAATGCCCCGGTGCCCCACCGCCACCCGGTGGCAAACACGGCGAGCGGGGCCAGAGTCGACGTCGGCCTGCCAAGGCGAACGGCTCTCCCCGATCGTCGGCGGTTGCCGAATCCATAAGGAGGATCCAATGAAGAAAGCACTTCTTGGCTTCGCCATTGTCCTGATGTCGGGCCAAATGTCGGGAACGACTGCCGCGGCCCAGACCCAGCTGGAGAATCCGCAGATCGAGGATTGCCAGGTCAAACCGGACGCCAGCGCGACCCCTAATCAGACCGGCGAGCAGCCGAAAGCGCAGGCCCCGAAAGCGCAGGCCAATGATCAGTCCAACAACCTGACCGCCAGCCTGGCGCCTTGCGACGGTGTGCTGAAGCCTCCCCCCACGGGCGACAAGAACGCTACCGCTCCGCCGGCCGACACCAGCCAGATGCCGGTGATCAAGCCGGGCGAGGTCCCGCCGCAGCCGTCGAAGTAGAACGCATGATCGGTCTGGCGGGAAACTTTTCCCGCGCGGGCGAGTTACTGACTGTGCAGTTCCCGGATACCCGAACTGCTTCCCACAATTGCCGCCCCGGTTCTCCCATCCGGGGCGGTTTTTTGCCGGCCGCGGGCCCGGCACGGCCTGCCTCGGTGCCTTATCTTCTCGGCTCCGAAGCACGGAACCATCGGGCCCGCGCCGAATTGTCCTCAGCGGGCCGCGTCAGCCGGACCTGGTGGTAAAGAGAACAGGGTTTGGTTTCTCCGGCTTCACACCCTGGCCAACGAAAAGGCAGACGAGCTCTTGTCCCACCCGGCCCGCCCAACTCGGGCGTGGGCGCATGGCAAACAGCACAGATTTCAGCAAGAGCCCTAAGCCGCGCAAAGGCATGCCGAGCCCGCGTCTTGGCGAAAGCGAATTCAAGGCACGCTATCTGAGACAATTCTACGATCCGGCCTTTCAGCCGGAGGCGGATGCCATTGGCAGGCTGGCCGAGATCGCCTGGCAGGCCTACAGCGAAGAACGCAAGGCACCGATCACCAGAAAGGCGGGACAGGGCTTCCACGATCCGGACTATGATCTCTCCGTCGACTGGTTCGCCGCGCACGAAGCGGTCGAAGCGGCACAGCGCCGGTACGAGGACAAGACCGCGCCGTCCCGCATCCTGCTCATAAACGGCTCCTCGCGCAGCGAGCACACGTGCCCGGGCGAAATGTCGAAGACCTTCCGCCTTGTCGAGTTGGCGCGCAGCGCCATTGCAGCAAGACCGGGCTTCGCGATCGAGGTTCTCGACCTTGCGCGGCTCGCCTCCGAATACGGCCGCAGGATCTTTCCCTGCAAGGCGTGCTTCTCGACGGCGGCCGCGCTCTGCCATTGGCCGTGTTCCTGCTACCCCAATCATTCGCTCGGGCAGGTCAGTGACTGGATGAACGACATCTATCCGCTCTGGGTCGAGGCGCATGGCGTCATGATCGTCACGCCGGTCAACTGGTACCATTCCTCCTCGCCGGTGAAGCTGATGATGGACCGGCTTGTCTGCGCCGACGGCGGCAATCCCGATCCTTCGCTGACGCAGGGCAAGGATGCCGCGCTCGCCAAGAAGGTCGAGCTTGCCGGCTGGGACTATCCGCGCCATCTCGCCGGCCGGCTGTTCTCCGTAATCGTGCATGGCGACACCGAAGGTGCCGGAAGGGTGCGCCACAGCCTCGCCGACTGGCTGCGCTCGATGAAGCTCGATCCGGTGGGCGAGGCTGCCGAGCTCGACCGCTACATTGGCTACTGGAAGCCCTATGCGACGAGCCATGACGAGCTCGACGCCGACCATGCCGTGCAGACGGAAGTCCGCAATGCCGCGCTGGCGCTCGCCGAAGCCGTCGAGAAGCGTCGCGCGGGTTCGTTCCAGACCATCGGAGCCGGGCTCGAGGATCCGCGCCCCAAATAGCCGACGAGGAGAAGCAGCCGACGGGAAGGAAGATGCAGCGCTGGTTCCAGGAAGCCTGGGTTGTGCTGAAAGAGAGCATCACCGGCTATGTCAACGACAATGCGCTGAGCCATGGCGCGGCGATGGCCTTCTACGCCACGACCTCGCTGGCGCCGATCCTTCTGATCGTGGTAGCGATCGCGGGCGTCGTCATCGGCAACGACGCCGCGCAGCTCGCGCTTTCGGCTGAGTTCGCGGGGGTGATGGGCCCGCAGAGCGCCGAACTCCTCACGGCGGTGATCGAGACCGCCGCGCATCGCGGGTCCAGCACGCTGGCCACCCTCATCGGGCTGATCACGCTGCTTGTCGCCGCCTCCGGCGTCTTCGGAGAGATGCAGCAGTCGTTGAACGAGATATGGAAGGTCAAGCCCAGCGGCGTTTCCCTTTCGCGCCTGGTGCGGGCGAGGGCGGCAAGCCTCGGGCTGGTGGCAGCTCTTGGCTTCATGCTTCTGGTGTCGCTCGCCGCAAGCACGGCGATCTCGGCGCTGAGTGAGGTCATCAACCAGCACCTGCCGTTCGGCGAGCTGATCGTGAGCGCGATCAACACGATCGTCTCCTTCGTGCTGATCGCGCTGCTCTTCGCGGCGATCTACAAGGTCCTGCCGGACCGCAGGCTCAAATGGCGCGACGTCGGCGTCGGTTCCATCGTCACCGCGCTGCTCTTCACCATCGGCAAGTCGCTGATCGGCTGGTACATCGGCACCAGCGCCATCGGCACGTCCTATGGCGCTGCCGGCGCGCTGATGGTCGTGCTGGTCTGGGTTTACTATTCGGCACAGATTTTCCTCTTCGGTGCCGAGATCACCCGCGCCTATTCGGTGCGGAGCGGCAGCCGGCAGGATCTCGCGCCCGTGGTGGCGGCCAGCGACGAAACGTCAAGGTCAGGCAGGTCACCGCAACCGGGCGTGCCGGACGGCGAGGTCGTCAGATGGATCGTCCTCAGCAGCCTGATCACGGTGCTGGTCTCGGAGTTCCGGCGCTGGCGGCAGGGGTGACGCTGCTGGCCGCCGGTTCGAGAGTTGGCCGTTCTCTGCCTGTCGCTCCTGCTGACGCTTTTCGACTTCGTAGGAAAGCCAGCGGCAGAACATCCCGATGATCGAGGTGGCGGCGCCGCCCAGCAGGCAGGCAATCAGCAACGGATTTTGCGAAACGTGCTCCCAACTGACGATCGCCAGCAGCATCACGCTTACCGTTGAGATCGAATAGCCTATGCCCTTGAGCAGATGCAGCGACGATATGGTCATCCCGGCCCGCCTTTCAGGTGCAACAATCAGCGGCAACCGAAGTTCCATGCACCCAGTGCCAGGCGCTTGGCAGCGGTTTCGCCGCTGTGTGCGAGCCGTTGAAACCTTGTCCGGCCGAATGCGTTGCCTCACGTATCAATCGCGGGAGGAAGTCGTCACGATGCCAAAGACAGGGCCAGGTTGGGAGCAGGCCTATCAACCGCTCGAATTCGCCCAAAAGCACGGCCTGACCCTGAGGCAGGCTGAGATCGTCATCCAGACCAATGGACCGTCCAAATACAAATGCGATCTGGCGGCTCCGATTTTTCTCAAGGCGCTGAAGCAGCTCGCAAAGAATCGCGGGACGCCTGGCCGGCAAGCAGCATCAGTGTCGGCTTTTGAGGAACCGGGCTTCGCGCAGCAGCGAAGGCCAGTCGGTTCCGATTAGCTTGATCAACTCGCGGGCATCGTTTTCCGAAATGTCCGCGTCCTTTGCCAACCGGTGGGCGAGCATTTGGACATCGGCCTCCGTTTGCTGCACCTGCTTTCCATCATTTCCAACCATGGCGCGCCTCCTCTCAGACAAGAACTTTCGAGGTGGCCGTATGTTTCATTTTGGCGGCAAGAGGCAGGGCGCCGGCGAACCTAAAGTTCGCGCCGGCTTGCGCTACTTGCGTTTGGCCTTGAGCTTTTCACTCAATTCGACCGGATCGCGGCAGCCGTTCTCAAACAAAATCAGCGCGTGCCTTGCCGCATGAAGCCGCTCCTCACTGTCCGACGGTATGCGAAATGTGCGGCAGTAGTCGTCGAGAGCGGCTGCGAGGATGACCAAATCCTCGGGGTCGAGGAAACCCGGAAAAACCATAGCTCTCCCTCCCGATGACAGGTGAAAGTGAAAGCGTGGTCCGCGCTTACAAACGCTGGCCTGGGTTTGGGAGTTGCGGATAAGCGCTGGCGGCGGGGTCACATGTTGTGTCACCCTGCCATCAAGCGGAACCTTCTCGCGTCACGGACGGAGCGGTTTGGAACCCCGGGCTTTGCCGCCGAGCACAGCACTTGTGATCCTGGCCGAAGTCCGCTGCGGGTTTGAGAAAGATCGTATCCGATCGCCCGAGGCGATGGCGCCTAGCGCTTCCGCTTTCCGGCGCCGGAAGGCTTAGGCCCCACGGTCACGAGCGCCTCGCGCATTATCCGCAGGGCTTCATCGGGGGTAAGGCCGCATTTGCGGGCAAAATAAATCGCTTCGGAAGCCTCCGATCGCGAGGCTGCGGCGATAACGGACAAGGCCGGTCTCGATTTCTTCTTGGCCATCGGTTCACCGTGCCGCGAATCGCTTAGTCAACTAATATAACGTCCCTGTTCTGAAATCAAAATTTCTGGCTTTCGACGCCGCAGCCCCGATCGGGGCTGCGGGCTCATTTCATCCGGCGGCGGATCTTACCAGCCCTGGCGATTCGCCCAGTCGTCGATGTCGCGGCGGATGCGATCCTTCTCGATGCCGTAGCGCTCTTGGATCTTGCCTTCGAGCTGCTCGCGGTTGCCGGCGATGCGGTCGAGGTCGTCATCGGTGAGCTTGCCCCACTGTTCCTTCACCTTGCCCTTGACCTGCTTCCAGTTACCTTCGACGCGGTTCCAATCCATGGTGCAGACCTCCTTTGTGTTTGCGTAAATGCTAACGACTGCGCGGGCCGCGGGTTCCTGTTTTTCGGCCGGACACGAGGGAACATTTGAACGCTGCTCATGTTCTGCCGCAGTATGGCGCGCCGTCCCCTGCAAGGCGTGCCGGCGGACCGGGTCGGGACCCAATCCTGCCCGTCTCGTTGTCCCGTTGGGGCGGGCTTCCAATAGATCGAGGAGATCATGCTTTACCAGGCAGCGAAGATCGCCGAAGAGGCCCATCGCGGCCAGAAAGACAAGACCGGCCGTCCCTTTATCGAACATCTGAGACGCGTCGCCGATGCGGTCGAAACGCTTGACGAGAAAACCGTCGCCTACCTGCACGACGTGGTCGAGAAAGGCGAGGGGTGGACGCTCGATCGGCTCGAGGCCGAGGGCTTCGGCTTTCCGGTCGTCGCCGCCGTCGACGCGCTGACGAAAAGAATGGACGAAAGCGAGCACGACTTTGTCTGCCGTGCGGCGTCCAACGAGCTTGCGCTGCCTGTCAAGCAGGCGGACCTCAAGGACAATCTCTGGCAGGCGCACCAGGCGGGCATCGACCCCGAGAAGTACGAGAACGGACTGCGCCTGCTCGACGAGTTGACCAGCGAGTGACTGGAATTGCTCTAGCCCTTGTCGCTCACCTGCAGCAGATCCGCCGACTCGGGTGAAAGGAGCGAGCGTTCTCGCAACGCCTTTTCGAGGTCGTTGCGGCTGTCAGCCGGGCAGGCGTCGGGCAGGTCGAGCGCCGTCAGCGCCTCTTCGTCGAATTCGATGGCCCCGCCATAGAGCTGAGCCACCTGCATCACCAGAGTCTCGATATCCTCGCGGGCAATGTTCTCGCCGAGATTCATCAGCCTGATTTCTTCCGACAATTGGATGATGTTGACGATGCCGTTTTCCCGCAAAGCCCGCTGGACCTTGTGGTGAGCGTCGTTGCGCAACCGGTCGGAAAATCCTCGTAACATCGGAAAAACCTCCTTTCGCGGCGGTTCATCCCTCTGCCGGCCATAATGCGCCGACGTCGCTCGGTTGGCAACTAAAAAATGGAAAATCTGTAAAAAAATCAACAAGTTAGCATAGACCGGCAAATGCGGTGTAGCCATATCGTTAGCACCGCCAGCGTCCCCCGCCTTTGTTGTCTCGCATGACCTTGACGTCTTTTGAGCCGAATCCTACTTTTACTGGCAGTGAGTGACATACTCATTCGTGTCATGACCTGCGGGAGGCTAGGGTGGTTGAATTGGAGCGGCCGCAAAGGCTGCAGATCATGTTGACGGAAGAGGAACTGGCGGCAGTCGAGAACTGGCGCTTCGAGAAACGCATGCCGAGCCGCTCGGCCGCCGTGCGCGAGCTTCTGCGAAGGGGCCTCGCATCCGAAGGTTTCCTGACAGCCGAGACCGGCATGAAGTCGCAGGATTTCGGCGTGCTGGATCCAGCAAAGGGGAATGGCGAAAATCCTGACCCCTCCAAGGCTTAGCCGCTTGCTATGAGATTCGGCCGCGCTAACTAATGCCCATGGTGACATCCGGGGGCAGGGAATTTGAAGATGCCAGCGCCAATGCGCGTCTGGCCGCCATTGTCGATTCGTCCTTCGATGCCATCATCGGCAAGGATCTGAACAGCACCATCACCGACTGGAACCGCGCGGCAGAACGCATGTTCGGCTACAGCGCGGAAGAAGCCATCGGCCAATCGATGCTGCTCCTTATCCCCGAGCATATGCACGACGAGGAGACCGACATCATCAGCCGCATCCGCCGGGGCGAGGGCGTGGCAAATCTCGACACGATGCGAAAGCGCAAGGACGGCTCGCTCGTTGCCGTTTCGGTAACGGTGTCGCCGATCAGGAGCCTTGCGGGCGAGATCGTCGGCGCCTCCACGATCGCGCGCGACATCACCGCCGCAAGGGAAAATGAGCGCCGCATCCGGCTCCTGATGCGCGAGGTCAACCACCGTGTGAAGAACCAGTTCGCGGTGATCCTGTCGATGGTCAGGGAAACCAACAAGCGTTCTGCCAGCCCCAGCGAGTTCGAGGAGATGATCCGGGCCCGGATCATGGCGCTGTCGCGCTCGCACGATCTGCTGGTCACCTCGGAATGGGCAGGCGCCAGTCTCTTCGACCTGATCCAGGAACATCTGAAACCGTTTGGTCATGAGGAGCGCATCTCGCTTTCCGGCCCGCTTTTGACGCTGCAGTCGAATGCCGTGCAGAATCTCGGCATGGCCTTCCACGAGCTTGGCACCAACTCGTCGAAATATGGCGCGTTGGCAGGCGAGGGCGGGCATGTCGAGATCACCTGGACGGTCGAGACCGGCCCGAAGGCGCAGCGCCACTTTCACCTTGTCTGGCAGGAGAGGTCGAATGGCCATGCCAATGGCGAGCCGGACGAGACGGCGCGCAAGGGTTTTGGCACCGTGGTGCTGCAGCGGGTGGCGCCGCAATCCCTCAGCGGCTCCTCCAGTCTCGAGCGCTCGTCCGGTGCGTTGAAATGGTCGCTGACGGCACCGCTAGAGGCCATTGTCATGCCGCAGCTCGGCGCCGAGAGCGGAAGCGACTTCTACGGATGACAGTCCGTTCCCCACCTCGAAGGGCTTTCCCGTAAAAGGGACGGCCCGGCCCGATCCAGCGGGAGCTTGAGCGGGCCGCCACGGCGCGCAATACGGCTGCCGCGGAAGGTTCCCTTGTCGCTCCGTAAAAATGTATTACATCATGTAACATAGCGTGCGCATTGCACGCGATTGCAGTTGCTTTGGTCTGGCTTCATCGATGGAGGTTGTCATGGCAAGCAAACTGATGGAAGAAAGGAAGAGCAAGGACTGGGTTATCCTGGTCCTCGCGATCTGCCTGTTCATCTCACCCTGGGTCATCGGATTCACCGCGGCAATGATGCCCGCGTGGAACGCCTGGATTGTTGGCGTCCTGCTCGGTGCGCTGGCGCTCGCGACGCTTTCGGTGTTCGCCGAATGGGAGGAATGGGTAAATCTCGTGCTCGGGCTCTGGCTGATCGTGTCGCCCTGGCTGCTGGGCTTCGCGGCGGACAGGAACGTGATGCTCACGCACGTCATCCTTGGCGTGCTCGTGGTCGCGGCATCTGCCTGGGCCGTCTGGGACGTCCGTCATCCCCACGCGCATGCGTGAGCGGTGATTAAGGGAGCCCGCCGCGCAAGCGGCGAGCTCCTTTGAAAAGACAATTCCAGGAAAAGCGTGCAGCCGGTTTTCCGGCCGGAACTGCATGGAAGACCAATCGGGGCACGGGGCTGAGCAACGGTTGCGACCTCACGCAATTGCTGCAACCGGAAACCTTTTCGTGCATTCTTGGGAATGGCACCGATGCTCCATCCCGATCAGCCTGCCAAATGCTGCTCCTATTGCGGCGGCCGCGATCACGAGTTCGAGGCGTGCCCGAAGCGCAAGGCCGACGCCGAGAAGGAAAAGCCGCTGCGGCAGCCCGAGCCGGCCGGCCTGCTTCAGACTGACCTGAGCACCGCCAACCTGCCAGGGCAATCTAGAGAGCGTGGCGCTTTAGTTTCGCGGCCTTGCGCAGATCGTAGTTCATCCGAGTCTGCCAGCCGGGACCTTGGGCGCGGTAAGCGCTGACCACATCGGGGTCGAGCTTCAGCGAAACGGCCACTTTCTTGACTTCGGCGCGCGGGCGGCCCGGCTTGCGGCGCGGCAATGTTTCCGCAGGTTGCGCATCCGGGTCCGCCAACGCCGCCGCCCTGATCGCCGCATCTTCCTGTTCGGACATGCGCGAAAGCGCGGCCCGGGCGATGGCGAGGGCTTCCTCTCGGGTGCGCTTCGGCGGGATTGCTTCCCGGTGCACGAGCGCGGAGCGGGAACGACTAGATGTTTTCGACATAACTCTCGATCTCCTTCTTCGTGGCCCGTCGCAGCGAAATCACCCGGATCGTTTCGCTGCGCTCGACATAGACCATCACACAGACTGACAGGCCGATGATCCCGGTGGCGACCAGGCGTTCCTCGCCATAGTCCGTGCTGTCGTCGATGGCGACGACCGCGTTGGCGAATCGAATTCCGGAGCGAGCTCGAAATCGATGCCGTGCTTGGCCTTATTGATCTTAGCCTTTGCGGCATCCCATTCGAAACGCATCGCCCCCGCCCGTCTCGACAATTAAGGTATATACCGAAATTACTCTTTGATTGCAAATATTCTTGTAGTCATTCCCTTAGCGCATGCGCCGCTGCATCGGCGAACGAGATGTCGCCCTTGATCTCACGCATCGCCATCGAGGTGACGGTGCGGCGCACGCCGGGCAGCCGGCTGAGCTCCTCGCGCAGCATTCTGTCCAGCGCCCGCATGTCGACGGTGACGATCTGCAACAGATAGTCGGCCTCGCCGGTCGTGGCGTAGCAGCGGCGGATCAGCGGGTGCTTCCTCACCGCCGCCTCGAAGGCGTCCGACACCTCGAAGTCGATCGACACCTGGATGAAGGCCTCGATGTCAAAGCCGATCGCTGCCGGATCGATGCGGGTGGAATAGCTGCGGATGATGCCTTGAGCCTCGAGCGCCTTCACCCGTTTCCAGCACGGCGTCTTGCTCAGTCCCACCTCTTCGGCCAGCTCGCCGAAGGAGATGCGCGCGTCGCGCTCGAGTGCTGACACTATCTTGCGGTCAAGTGCATCAAGCATGATCGTTCTCCAATGTCGCGGCAATGGACGGTAATCGTACTCCAATTTACGCCGTTTGGATAACAGAAAGGAACAATGTTCAAGCCGGAAGCGCTATCCTTGGCTGCCTGCCGAACATGCCCGCGCGAGGAGGATGAACCATGGACAAGTCGGACTATCACGCCCGCATCGAGGCGCCCGAAATGCGCGACTACGGCGTCTATCTCAAATGCGACCAGCTGCTCGCCTGCCAGAAGCCGCTCTCGCAAATGGTCAATGCCGACGAGCTGCAGTTCCAGATCGTGCACCAGGTCGAGGAATTGTGGATGAAGCTCATCGCCTACACGCTGGTCGACGTACTCGACTATCTGGAGAGGCAGGACACGCACCGCATCGTCACGCTGATGGGCCGCGTGCACCGGCTGGTTCGCATGATGACGGCGCAGCTCGATCTGCTGGAGACGATGTCGCCCAAGGAGTACCAGCAGATCCGCCTCGAGCTCGGTAATGGCAGCGGCCAGGAATCGCCAGGCTTCAAGCTTATCCTGCGCCTGCCGCCGGACCTCTGGCGGGCCTTCAAGCATTCCTATCTCGACGGCCGCGGGCTTTCCGTCGAGGACGTCTACGACGCTCACTACGACCATGGCGATGCTTATGTCGTGGCCGAGGCGCTGATCGAGTTCGACGAGCTGTTCCAGAAATTCCGCGCCAACCACCTCTATCTCATCCACCGCTCGATCGGTCTCGGAGCCAAGTCGCTGAAGGGCCGCCCGGTGGAGATCCTGGAAGGCGGCGCCCGCCACCGCTTCTTCCCCGAGCTCTGGGACATACGCTGCGACATGACCGACCGCTGGGGTGCGGCCTACGGCACCGTGCGCGACTCGATCAGCCACCCGCCGCAGGCGAAGGCGGGCTGAGCCTTTCCTCGCCCCGCGCGAACAGGGGAGAGGTGGCGCGGCGTAGCCGCGAGGGAGAGCGCCCTCGTTGAGCGCCGGGCTTGGCTGTGGGCTCGCCGTCTGGCGCTTCCTCCCGGCGTCGCCGGCGCCTCTCCGGCCGCTGCGCGGCGACTCTCCTCGGCCTGCAGTGGGGGTGAGGAAACAAGTGAAGCAAAAATTCCGGCCCCTGTCGGAATCATTGCCCTTCCTCCGTCCTTGGGGCATCAACAGCTTCGAACCGGAGGGACAAACTTTGGAAACGCAATCGGCCTGGCAGACCGCCGCCATTCTCATCGCTCGCCTGATCTTCGCCGCCGTCTTCGCGATGGCCGTGACCTTCAAGTTCATGGATATGGGCGCCACCGCCGGCTACATCGCCGCCGCCGGCTTTCCGTTCCCGCTGTTTCTCGCCTAGTGCGCGGCGATCCTTGAGGTGCTTTTGGTGATCGCCTTCCTCACCGGCGCCTTCTTCACGCCGGCGGCGCTGGTCGCGGCGCTTTATGTGATCTTCCTCGGCTTTTCATTCCACGGCCCGTCGCACTGGGCCGGCAACCAGGCCGAGTTCGGCTTCTTCGTCGACCATTTCACTTTCCTCGCCGGCCTGTTCTTCGCCGCCGTGCATGGGCCGGGCAAGTTGCTCGCCGTCCGGCAGGGTTGGCCGGGCCGGGCGTGAGGCGCCGCCACCTCACATCTGATCGTTGTAGGGTTCCTTCATCTGCCCGACCATGCGCGCCAGCTTGGAGAAGGAAGGCATGTCCGCTTCCGGCTGGCATTGGTTGGCGAGCTCGAGCAGGCGGATCGGGAAGTTAATCGCATCGCGGTTCGACGCCGAAATCGCCTCGGACCGGTCCTCGCCTGTCTCGACGGCCTCGGCCTTGCGCAGCGCGATGTCGATCTCCTCGACCGTCAGCACCCCCTTGCGCACCAGAGTATGGTTGATTGCCGCGACGGCCATCAGCAGGCCCTCGAGTTGCAGATTGGCGACGTTCATGGCGCTTCCTCCCATTGACCTCGCTTGAAAACGCATGAGCGGCGTTTCCGATCCGGGACCGCCTTAGGCCTCCATCAGGCGCACGCCGTATTCGGCCCAGAGCTGCTTGATCTCGCGGGCGCCCAGCGGCGGGGTCGAGCGATCTCCATAGGAGATGGCCACGGCGCTCAGGTCATATTGGCCGTCGGCTTCGGCGATGAAGCGGATGGCTTCGCCAAGCGGGCGCGAATGGAAGACCGGATCCGCCTGGCCTCGGCCAAGACTGCGAACGCCTGAAATACCTGCTGGCGCATGCCGCATCCGAAAGACCGATGCCATGGCGGATTTGTCCATGCCCGCTCTCCGCGATTCCTCTTGGGGAATGATTCCATAAGGTCCGGCTAATGACCAGCCCAACCGGGCACACCAACGACAACCGGGCACACCAACCCGCCGCTATGGAAAGGCCGGGCTCTGGGCCCGGCCTCCTTCCGCGGCCTGCGCTGGGGCGGCCGTCGTGCTCTAGCGGGTCCAGGGGCGAGCCCAGTCGTGGTCTGCGTCCGAGTTGCGCGCCATCGCCATGCCGATCAGCAAGCCGACGAGGCCGCCGAGAACCATGGCAGTGGAAACGGTGCCGGGATTCTGCTGAACGGTTTCGGAAACGCTCTGCGCCTGGCTTCGCAACTGCCTTGCCGCGCGTGAGGCGCGATCGCTCGCGCCGCCGTAGAATTCAGAAGCTCGGTCGGCCGCGCCGCTGTAGAGGCCGGAGGCCCGGTCGGCCGCGCTCTGGTACCACCCTTGCGTCGCACTGGCGGCTTCCTCGGCCTGATCGGCAAGCGCGCGGTTGAGCCGGCTCACCTCGCGCTTCAATTCGGCGATCTGCTTCCTCATCGCCGCTTCCGAAGCGGCTGAAGATCTGGCGCTGGTGCGCGAAGCGCTGCCGCTGCGGGCAGCGCTGCTGCGGCTCGGATTGCTCCGCTCTGTGCCGCCGCCCTGGGACGTCGAGCTGCCGTTGCGCGCGGCTGCTGCGTTCGTGTCCTTACCCTGGTTGGTTTCATCGTCTGCCATGGGTCTCTCCTTGCTGAACTCTGCAACGGCTCACGCCCGACCTTGCAACGGCTCACGTCCGCCATGGTTCCCTTCCAAGCAAAGGGGCCGTGGAGCGCAACTCCACGGCCCTCGCGCGACGAAACTGCCGCGTCTCGTTACTACTTGCCGCAATGATTATCGTTGACCGACGGCGATGCCGTGCCAGGCGACGTGTGAGTTGCATCCGGCTGGGCGCCCTGCGGCGTGGCGGGGCAATTCCGATCGGCGTTCGAATTCATGCCGTCCGTGGTGATGCTGCCCGTCGTGCCTGTATCGGGCGCCATCTGATCGGGCGACGGATTGGCAGGCGTGGTGGGGTCCACCGTGATGCTCTGGCCGCTGCCCGCCGTGTCGGCGGTACCGCCCGTTGAATTCTGAGCCATCGCAGCCGTAGCCAGACCGATGGTCAGAGCCGATGCCGCAAGAATCTTTATGAGCATGATCTTCTCCTTCTTGTGCGAGATCGTTTCTCTGTTCGGGAGTCTGTCGCGTCGCGACTAAGGGTGGAACCCCTCGGCCCGGAGGTGGTTCCGAGAAAAAATTTCTGGAACTTTCAGACCTGGGCCACAATTTATCGGTGCGCGAGCGAAAGTCGCTTCCCGGCAAGGCTGCAGACAAGCAGCTAGGAAAATTTACAACATATATACGTGACAAAGTATGACTGATTCGGTAAGAAAGCCGGGACAGGCCGGCACGTTTTTGAGAATCAACCAGAGGTGCTATAAAGCCGCAAACCAAACGGGGTGCGGCAGGGTGAAACGCGTAAATCTGATTGAGTACTTTGAATTGGCAGAAGAGCTTCACGTAGCGAAGCGTAACTTGTCCTCTGAAGGGACAGTCAAGGGCGGACTGGTTTGGGTTTCAACGTCTGGCCTATCCAAATCTCTGTATGATTTTGCCAATGACGACAACGGCTTCTCTACAAGCAAAACTGTCGCGCGAGATTTGTCGAGCACTATTGCTGGATGGATAGACGCAAATTTGATGGATGGGAGCGATTCCCCGCCGACGTTCTCGACTGATAATTTTGATAAAGACTTCCATAGCTGGCAACTAAGCGCGATACGAACAAAGATCGACACATTCAGAAGCGTCTTTGCGGCAGAATGCGCCGAGGTAGATGTTTATTCTGTCGGCCAGATTTCGCTCTACAAAACATCAGACTTGGTATCGTCAGCGTCCAAGACATTACCCGCCGAAATCAGAGCCAGCATCCCATTTGAGGCGGCTGTAGAGTTCGATGATGCGGGACGCTGCCTCGCGTTTGGCCTCCCGACCGCTTGCGGGTTTCATGCTCTTCGCGGTCTGGAGCTAGCTATCGATGGGTATCTTCGCGCGTTCGGCGTGACCAAGAAAATGAACTCCTGGAACGACTATGTTACCGCCGCCAAGGATCTTGCAGAAGGCAGTGCCGACAAAAAGCCGGCCAAAAAGGTTGTCCAGATGATTGACAGGATGCGCGACCTTGACCGCAACCCGTTGATGCACCCGCGCGACACTCTAGATGAGATCGGCGCGGACATGCTCTTTAGGTCGAGCGCGATCACGGTCTACGAGATCGTCAAGGATATGAAGGCGAATGGGCGAACCATCCTTGGTGTGGACGCGCCAGAAGGCGCTGTAATAGCCCTCAGCAAACCCAAGGAAGGGGATGCGGCGGCATGAAGCCTGATCATACCAAGACAGACGAAAAGCGCTTCAACGAGACGCTGAAGCGGATGCTGAAGACGCCGCCCAAGGCCCATGCCGATCAAACAAAAAAAGGCGGCGACAAAGCGCCGCCGCCCTCTAAACCCAAGAAAACGCGTCCTACCAAGTGACTTTTTGATAAGACCCTAGGACCGGGTAGCAGTCATTGGCGGGTTGCTCTGCGGCTTGCGCCGACACTTCCCATTCGCAATGAGGTTGGAAGGTTGCTAAAAGCAATGGGCCGCGCTTCCTGGCCTCGAACCCCTTACATGCCAATGCGACCACACGAGGTATGGGTTCTTTGTATGTCACGTAACTTTGGATTGCGCGCAAACTCCTACCCAGTTCCGCAGCTGCGGCTTGTCGAGTCAAGCAATTGCGCTCAAGGAAGAGCGTGAACTCTTCCCCCGTCATCTGCTCTTGTGCCAAATCCTCGACGTGAGTCGCGGGCATATCGATTGCGCCATCCTCCCATTCTAGGGTCTCGCCGTCTTCTCCGACGACGACCTTAGAGAAAGCATCCTCGTTTCGAATGGGGGCATACAGCTTGTACTGCATTACGAGCGGCGCAAGATCCACGATCTCCGTCCTGCCGGATCGCCCACCCTTAGCCCACTCAACTTGCACACGTGACTCTCCTATGGCGCGCACCGAACCGATGCGCGGCATAGGCCTAGCGTCAAATTCTCCCCTAATCGCGCTCATTTAATTCACTCCATTTCTGCATCAGCAGCGCCATATTCTGCGCGGCCCAAGCAATGATTTCGGAATGGCTTCCGCACGCCTTACCCCTTGTGATCTCAAGCGTTTCCAAACTCACGACATACGAACAGCAACCGCCCGCCCGAACGTGGAAATGTGGTGGCGCATGGTCGCCGGGGTAAAGCTGTATCTTGTGTGCTCCTATGCGGTGGACAGTTGGCATCCTGCCCTCCGACAACGGATAAGATAGTGCAATGGTTGCGCTGTGTGCAAGATAATTTGTGCAACCATTGCATATGCCTGATATCGATAAACGAAAAGCGTTAACACCGCGTTTGCGGTTAATTCATTGGCGTTTAGCGCTTTTTTCGCATTCTGAGAAGCGCTTTCGCCTTCTCTTTAGGCGATACCGGCTTCACCAATCCGCCGATAGGTAAGGCGCTTCCCTTCGATCTTGGCAAGCAACTGGTCGTGGCGCTCGGTGTCGGTGATCTGGAGCGCGGCGCGGCGATTATAACGGAAATCGAACTCGGCAAGGTAGCGGTGCAAATGCGCTTCGCCGCAATGCTGGTAGACGCCGACCATGCCGCGCTTGAACACGGAAAACACGTTCTCAATCGTGTTGGTGTGGACTTCGCCGCGAGCATATTCCTTCGCGGAATGCTTCACGGTGTCGTGCTTGGCGAACTCTAGGCCGGTGATCGGGTAGAGGTTGCTCTCGTCAGTGTAGAGCGTCGATTTACGGTCGGCATTGCGGACCAGGATATCACGCACCGTGGCCTTAGTAGCATGCTGGACATGGAAGGAACGGACAGAGCCGCCACGCTCGACCAATGCAACGATGGTGCGCTTCTGAGCGCCGCCGCTCTTGCCTTTCTTGAGGAAGGGACGGCCCTTACGCTGCGGGGAGACGTAGTGAACGTCGCGCTTGCCTATGTAGGTCTCATCGGCTTCGATGGTCTTGCCTTCGCCGCCAAGCGGGCCGGACGAGTTAACGTCTTCGGCCATGGCTTCGCGAATGCGGTGAGCCATAAACCAAGCGGTCTTGTATGTGACGCCAAGCATACGGTGCAGCTGGTGCGCCGACATGCCCTTCTTAGACGAAGCCATGAGGAACGTCGCCAGAAGCCACTTATTGAGCGGGATTTTGGAGCGCTCGAACACGGTGCCTACAGTGACGGTGAATTGTTCGCGGCATTCCAGGCAATTGTACAGGCCAGCACGGTGAGCCTTGCCTTCCATCTTCGTAATGCGGTCGGCGCGAGCATTGCCGCAATGCGGGCAGTTTGGGCCATGCGGCCAGCGCTGCGCCTCAAGGTGCTCGCGGGCGGCTTCGGCGTCGGTGAAGATCGGGTGAGTGAGTTGCATGGCGGCGTTCCCCTATGCCGCAAATCTATGAAATCGCCCGTACTTTGTCAAGTATATAATTAGGAAAATTTACCTAAGAGCCTTGTCAGGTGAGGGCAGCTCTGCTATGATTTTATCCATGGTGCTGATTTGCGCCAACGACCCGCCAGCCGGCGGGTTTTTTTGTGGCTCCTCACCTTGGGGGCTTCGCCAGTTGGCGAGGCGACGGGACAGCATCCTCCTGTGGCGTGCCAGCCATATCCCCCGCAAGAAGGGGATCGATGGTCCCCCTTGCGGGCGAGATGTCCGGCAGGACAGGCGGGGCGGGAACTCGACCTTTTTAGTTGAATCCAATCTGCGGAAGCTCTGCATGCCACGCTATGCCACCATCATCACCGGCGACGACGGCGCCGAAATCGTCAGCGCCATCGGCGAGTTCGCATCGTTCGGCGAGCCGCCCCGCACAAGCCGCGTCGAGGCAGTCGCGCCGGGTGTGCGCATCGGCATGGTGCGCGGCGGTCCGGTCGACGCGATCGCCGGCTTCGGCTTTCCGCGCCAGGGTCTCGATCCGTCGGCCATGAGAGCCGCCGCGGCGAAGCTGAAACGAACGGAGCCGTTTTCCGGACAAGTCGATCAGCCCTCCGCGCCGAAGGTCGCCCGCGCCAAGCCGCGCAAGAAGCCGGCGCGCAAGGCCGCCAGGGCGCGTGCGCTACGTTCCGCCGGAACGTCGGCGGCCGCTGCAGCCGCCAATGGCTGACGGCGCAGGCAAGGCGCGGCGCGCCGGCGCCCGAACCGCTGGAGCGAAGGCTGAGCCGGCCGCCGCGCCGATCGCCGGGCGCTCGAACAAGACGCTGGGCGACGATTTCGCCGCGGCGCTGCGCGCTGATTTCCGCGCCCATGGCGCCGGCGTCATCGCCGCGGTCAGGGCGGAAAAGCCCGACCAGTATCTGAAGGTCGTACTGACGATGCTGCCCAAAGAGTTCTCGCAGGGTCTCGATGCGAACCAAAACAGTCTGGGCCAGTTGAGCGATGAGGAGATCCGCAGCCGCATCCGCTGCCTCGAAGCGAGGCTGCGGCCGTTCCTCGATGATAGCGACCTATTTGGCGCTGCTCGAGGAGATGGACCGACGCCGTCAACGTAACCTTCTTGCTGCCTACAGGCCGTACCAAAGGCAGTCCGAGTTCCACGCGGCGGGGGCAAAAAACCGCGAGCGCCTGTTCATGGCCGGTAACCAGCTCGGCAAGACCAGGGCAGGGGGCGCCGAATGGGCCATGCACCTCACCGGCCGCTATCCGGACTGGTGGAGGGGCAAGGTGTTCGACACGCCCGTCCGGCTCTGGGCCGCCGGCGTCACCGGCGAGGGCACGCGCGACAATCCGCAGCGTGTGCTGGTCGGCCCGCCGCAGCGACAGGCGGAATGGGGCACCGGCATGATCCCGGCCGACGCCATTGCCGAAACGACGATGGGCCGCGGCGCCCCTGGAGCGCTGGACAGCGTCGTCGTGCGCTGGGGCGGTGGCGGTGATGTGCAGGCGGGCGAAAGCGTGCTCTCCTTCAAGTCCTACGAAAAAGGCCGCGAGAAATGGCAGGGCGAGACGCTGCACGGTGTCTGGTTCGACGAGGAGCCGCCGCTGGACATTTATTCCGAGGGTCTGACCCGCACCAATGCGACGGGCGGGATAACCATCGTGACTTTCACACCGCTGCTCGGGATGTCGGATGTGGTGCTGCGGTTTTTGTCGGCGGAGGCGGTTCAGGGCTTGGGTTCCTCGCCCCCGCAAGGCGGGGTGGCCGCGCAGCGGCCGGAGAGGGGGTCTTCGTAGGGCGACAAGCTTACGAGTAGCTTTCCGCTCTTGCATCGACAGCCGGCGCTGCCCCCGCTCCGTCGCAGCTTCCGCCGCGCCACCTCTCCCCACGTTCGTGGGGCGAGGAATTGGAGCCAAAAAATACGGATGAAATCTGATCAGGGATATTTGCTGCCCGCAAGCTGCCTGGCGCGAGCCTTAGGGTCGGTCGCTTTCCGGGTTAGCGGTTGGCACCATATCCTTTCGTCACGAGTAATTGGATTGTACCAGACATTGCATACTTTGTTCGGTGTGTCCGGGATACAAACTTTGCGTTAAAACCCCCTGAACTCGTGCATCCCGCAGGTCTGCTTGCTCGTGTCATAGGGCACGTTCGACTGGCAGGCTGAGGCGCTCGCGGCAATGGCCACGACGATTGCAATGCGGATCATGTATCTCGCCCGTTTCATCAGGAACTTCGCATTGATGAACAGTATTATCAACGACAATAGTTGGTTGGGGCAGATAATTACGACGAGACTAATATGTCCCGACACGTGACCTTCATGACCATCGAAGATGCCGGGCACTATTCGCCCGAGCAGCGCGCGGAAATTATCGCCGCCTTTCGGACATCGTGTTCGAGGTGCTGGTGCGGCGCTTCAGGCCCGCACCAGAAGAATGAGCGGCGCGGAATGGGAGCCGTGCCGATCAGTCCCGAGCATTGGCGACACCGGCCGGCAAGAATTCTGCCAATCGCGATGAACCAATTCGCGTCGCCATGCGACGCATCGGTGCAAATGAACACCCGTGTATCCATGGAGATTTTCGATGCCTGCAATCCTTCGCAATGCACTTCTTGCCGCCCTGGCCTTATCCACCCTGGGTGGATCCGCGATGGCCGGCCAGCAGATCTACGAATGCGACAACACGCCGACCAACAAGCTGTGGGCCGGCCGCTGCTGCGGGGTCGGCGACGCCAATTGCCTCGGTGGTGAAAGCCATGGCCATGACCGGGGGAATCCCGGCCGGGGCAACAATGGCGGAGGCGACAACGGCAGGGGCGATAAAGGGCCCAAGTGAAGCTGGCGCTCAGCCCGAGGCTCGCCGGTTTGCCCGACCGGCGAGCAATCGGCGCAGACTGAGGCACCGTGGTTCGGTTAGTTTCCCTGCCAGTCGCCCTTTTCCAGGCGCCTTTCCCGTCGCCTTTTTCAGGCGCCCTTTTCCAGGCGCCCTTTTCCAGGCGCCCTTTTCCAGGCGCTTGAGCCGCTGGAAGAAGCGGGCCACAATCCCCACTTATGGAGAAATCCAAGGAGGTTTGACATGGCTTCTTCCGAACGCGCGGTCCTTGCCGGCGGCTGCTTCTGGGGCATGCAGGATCTGATCCGCCGCTTGCCCGGCGTGATCTCCACCCGTGTCGGCTACAGCGGCGGCGACGTGCCGAACGCAACCTACCGCAATCACGGCACCCATGCCGAGGCGATCGAGATCGTCTTCGATCCGACCAAGACCAGTTTCCGCACGCTGCTCGAGTTCTTCTTCCAGATCCACGATCCGACGACCCGGAACCGTCAGGGCAACGATGTCGGCATGAGCTACCGCTCGGCGATCTTCTATACCAGCGACGAGCAGAAGCGGGTGGCCGAAGACACCATCGCCGATGTCGACGCCTCGGGTCTCTGGCCGGGCAAGGTCGTCACCGAGCTCGCTCCGGCCGGTGCCTTCTGGCAGGCCGAACCCGAACATCAGGATTATCTGGAGCGCTATCCCAACGGCTACACCTGCCATTTCGTCCGGCCGGGCTGGAAGCTTCCCGTCCGCGAAAAGGCCGCCGCATCATAAAAATAGGGCTGCGCAGCCCTTCATTCAGGATCCCGCCCGCCGTGCCGAAAGGCATGGCGGGCTTTCTTGCGTTTCGGGCGCAAGCCCGCACCTCGCCGGCATGCTCCGGCTGGAACAGTGGCCTTAGCCCTTGGCCCGGCGGTTCTCGTTTTCATGGCCGATCCAATGGGCTCGGATGCGGTCGCTGGCTTCAAGGTAAGCCATGTCGATGAGATAGGTCAGAAGCTTTTCGCCGTCGGCCTCAGCCTTCTGGCGAAGCTCGCGCAAGATCCCCTGCGCAAACTGCAGGTTTTCCATTTTGCTCGGCTGGTCCATCGGTGCCCCCAATGTCTGCGTGGAAGTTTGGCTGACTATACTTGTACGAATGTTGTCGGCTCGCTCGCGGCCAGGCTGCGCCCGGTTGCACCTGCGCTCGATCAATGAAGCTGTTGCACATCGCGCGAAAATGTCGATATTTTACGCCCCCAATCGGATGGCGAATATGCATGAAGACGAGGGCAGCACTCCCGACAAGCTGCAAGCCATGCTTGACGTGATTGCCAGGAGCGAGCCCGCGCGCGGGAGCGGACAGGCCGATCTCGGCAGGCTGCAGGCCGATGCCGCCAAGGCCGCCAACGTGCTGATCGAATTCTACGGCGACGCTGCCCTCGAGCGAGCCAAGCTTATCGAGCGCCGCTCGCCCCACTCGCATTTCGCGCGCATGGTGACGGCCGAGATCGGCAGGCGCGGCAGGCTTCCGCCCAGAAGCTAGCCCGGAACCCGGCCGAGAAACCGACAAAGATCGCCTCAGGACGATTTGCGCCTCCTCGATCTCTCGCCAAGTCTTTGCAGGATCTCTTCCTCGATGTTGTCCAGCAGGTAGGAAAGCATGTCGTCCTCGATCGACTGCGCGATTTCCCTGGCCTGCTCGACATGGTCGTGGATTTCGCGCAGCGAGTGATCCTCGCCCGCGGCATCCTGCGTCAGGTCGATGAACCAGCCGGGATAGAGCGCTGCCTCGCCCATGTCATCGACATAGCACTGGCCGACGGCAAGGATTTTGCGCAGCCCCATCTTTTCCGAGCGGACCTTGTAGACCTCGCGGAAACCTGACCTGCGCTCGATCGCCTTGCGGATCGCCAGCCGAACCCGCGGCCGATCGTCCCGCTCTATGCTTTGCATGCACCGCTCCAGCGGCGCGCCGTGCGAGAACTCCTCGAGCGTCAGGTCGAAATAAGCGGACAGATTCGCGTCCCCATAGATGCGGTCGCGCTTGATGTCCCAGGTCCAAAACCCGTCGATCGGTGGATACCGCATATGCAGGTTGCGGCTGCGTTGAGGCGCCAGTGTCATGAAAACCGCCCCGTTCGGTTTCAGGATTCGCCAGTACTATGTCTTAAAATCAAAAAGAAACAAAGGTGAGTTTTTGTACAAGGCAGGAAAATGATTGGGCCTGCCGCTTGCTTGCATAGCTACGCCGCATAGTTGGCATCATCCAGGAAATACGTTTCGTGAAAAATTTTCTCTGGCCGAAACAATTTTCATTTCCGTGTCGCAAATGAAGCCGGTGCTTCACGCGAGAAGGAAGCTTTCGAACTTAAACAGCATCAAAAGTTGTATTCGCCCGGACGCAACGCCTGGGCTGGACATACTGTCCATCTTGTAAGGCCGGCGCGGCAATGCTGGTGTTGCCTGAGCCGCGCCGGCCGAAGCGGCCTCCAAAAGGTTTTCGCCGCGCCGGGGATGCTAGCGGCCGCTGCCGCGCCGGCAAACCGACCGTTGGTTGAAAATGCCCGACTTCCAGAAGAAGACAAGGCCCTCGCGGTCAGCGTCCGGTCGTTTACGGGCATAGGCGCCGGCTCGCTGGACCGATGCGTCCTTGCTCTGCGACTTAAGCCTTACTGCCATTCAGCATTTAGGCTGATTTGCGATACGGCTCGCGCACGGTCTCCGGCTCGGCATCATCGGCCGCCGACTCAGCGACGGTCCTGTCATGCTCGAATTGGCTCGCCTCGGGCAGAGGATGCAACCACTGCTCGCGCCGACCGATCCACAATTCGTAGCTGGGCTCAAGCCCTTCGGTCGGTACGACATCCAGGCTGCCGATCATCACCTCGGCCTCGTCCTCGCGAACCGACGGCAAGCGGCTGCCGCAGGTTGGACAGAAGCTTCGCCCGCCATAAGTGCTGGTGATACCCGCGCTTTCGAATGCCTGGCGCGGCCATATGGCAAAGGCCTGATACGCCGATCCGCTGGTCTTGCGGCAGTCCTTGCAATGGCAAAGTCCCACCCTCAGCGGCTCGCCGGTCACCCGGAACTGGACACCGCCGCACAGGCAGCTGCCGCTACGCATGACATCGTCGAACATGGCCGTTCCTCCTGCAGCCGGGACATTGGTGTCACCATCCGGTACAATTCGCATGCTGCCTCAACTGTTCCACAGCGCGGTCGGAACGTCGCTCAACCGGGAAAGTCGAAGACCGGTTCCTCGCAGCGGTAGACGCGGCATGGACCGTCACGGGTCGGAACCGCGACCGACATCGGGACTTCCGGCCAGTCGCACTCATTGCCGAATTGGCGCACGAAACGATCATAAGTGTTGGGCCCGGTGGTCAGCACCGCGGCATGCCGGCGCTGGATCAGCGCCTGCGTCTCGCCACAAGTCATGGCGCGTGTGTCGGGCCGCGCATCGGCGGCGCCCGCAGTCCATAATATCGTGCCGGCTACAAGGGCGGTCGTCAGGTTTCATGGAGGCGCCAGCTTTCAGTGATCGCTTTTGCGGTACGAATATGGCTCGCCGCCGGAACACCGCAAGGCTTTTGAACAGCAAAACGACGCCGATGAGGATGTCTGCGCAACCGGCCTTGTCGCGGTCGGACGGACGACGAAGCGACCGTCAGCGCGACGTCGGTAAGAACCCGGTCAGGCATTCTGGCCTCCCGATCCGCCGCATTCCAGGCAGATCACACTGTGTCCCGGACAGCTCAGCCGGTGCGTTCCTTCCGGGCAGCAATGGCCGTTGGAGGCGACCCAGCGGTCGCAAATGAAAATTTTCCTGGCGCCATGGCAGCGCCGGCATTCCGCCGAGGGCATCAGATTCTCGTTTGGCGAGACGCGATGCTCCGCTTCAACGACCGCGTTCATCCATTTAGTCCCCAACGACTGGATTGTCGGTCCTGTTTTTCTCAAGACATTACATTAGCCATCCGAGATATAAAAGCCCCGGGCGGATGACGAAAGTTTCATCCCTCGACCCTTTCCCTTTGCGCTGCCGTTGCTAAAGCTCGTCCGGCAAAGGGCGCTCGAGCAGATTCCGTCGGGCGCGGGCAGGCAACGGGATTTCCTGCAATGACATGGACCGGTGCGGGAGCGCTTTTCATCCTGGTAGCCACTTATGCCGGCGTTGCCGTCGGCCGTATTCCGGGCTTCAGGCTGGATCGCGCCGGCATCGCGCTGCTCGGTGGCGCCGCCATGATCGCGATCGGCGCGATCGGCATGGAGGATGCCTACCGCGCCATCAATTTCGACACGATCACGCTTTTGCTCGGCATGATGATCGTGGTCGCGCATCTGAAAGTGTCGGGCGCGTTCCGGGCGCTCGGCGGCTTCGCTATTGAGCATGCGCACGCGCCCTTCATGCTGCTCGTCATGGTGACGCTTCTGACCGGAGTGCTTTCGGCCTTTCTGGTCAATGACGCGATCTGCCTGGTGATGGCGCCGATCGTCGTCCACGTCACCCGCGTCATCCGGCGCAACCCGGTTCCCTACCTGATCGCCACCTGCACGGCCTCCAACTGCGGCAGCGTCGCCACCATCACCGGCAACCCGCAGAACATGGTCATCGGCGCGCTCTCGGGCATTTCCTATCCGGCCTTCACGGCGGCGCTCGCGCCGGTGGCGCTGTTCGGCCTTGTCGCCGTCATCGTCATTGTCCGCATCGTCTACCGCGGCGAATTCTCTCGCCCCGCCGAGCTCAGCCCCGAGGTCTATCGCGGCCGCATGCTGCCGGGACAGGTGCTGAAGGCGACCATCGTCTGCGTGGTGCTGGCGTTCGCCTTCTTCGCTGGCGTGCCCGTCGCCAAGGCGGCGCTCATTGCCGGCGCTTTCCTGCTCGTCACCCGCGCGATCAAGCCGCACCGCATCTACCGCGAGATCGACGGCCCGCTGCTCTTCATGTTCGCCGGACTGTTCGTGGTCGTGGCGGGCGCGGAGCGCACGCTGCTCACCCCCGACATGATCGCCGCGGCGAAGAATATGGGTCTCGACGATGTTTGGCGGCTCTCCGGCTTCACCGCGGTGCTTTCCAACGTCATGAGCAATGTGCCGGCGGTGCTGGCGTTGAGGCCGTTCATCCCGGGCCTCGAAAACCCCCACCGCGCGTGGCTGGTCGTGGCGATGAGCTCGACGCTCGCCGGCAATTTCACGCTGCTCGGCTCGGTCGCCAACCTCATCGTGGCTGAGCAGGCAAGAGCGGCGGGCAAGGAGCTGTCTTTCGCAGCTTTCTTCAAGGTCGGTTTGCCGCTGACGCTGTTGACGCTGGTCTTCGGCACGGCGTGGCTGGCGCTCACTTCGTAGCCGTTGGACGCCTTTACTTTGGGTGCGATCGCGTCGGCGTAGGCGATTAAGCCGGAAAACGCCAAGCAGCTGGCGGGGAGAATAGGGCAAGGTTCTGCTGTGAGTGCGACAATGCCCCATGGAGCCTTGTTTTTGTTTTCAGGCCCGGTTAAGCCGCCGCGCAACCAACCGAAGGACGACATAAAGTGAGCGAACCGACCGTGGCCGAAGCGACCGAAAGCATCTATGCCTCGATCCGCGCGGACAACGCCGACATCGATGCGCATATCGCGACGCTCAAGGCGGCGATGGCGCGGGAAGGGCTGAAACAGGCGGTGTTCGAGCCGGCCAAGCTGGCGCACAACAACCGCGCGGGCCGCAAGCTGATGCAGGCCTATTTCCGCCAGCGCGGCGTGACCGTGACGTTTTCGAGCTAGGGGCCGCGCGCCGACCGGGCGCCGCTGTTGCGACGAGGCTCCGCAAGAGGCCTTTTTGGGGCGTCGCGGCACCGCGCGGCTGCCTAAGGGCAATCGCATATGGCGCGCCCGATGTGATTGGCTGCCGAGTTGGCTTCGCTCATGTCGGGTACGCGGCCGACCCTTGCCTGTTCAGGTCAATCGCACGCCGCCACGGTCTTCAGCGTCTGGGCGCGCGCAGGTCCGGGCAAATTCCCGATCCTTCGAACGGCGGCGTAGAACCTTGGATAGTCGCCGGAGCACAAGTCGAACAGGCGAAGAAACGCCGGAACCTGTTCGCCATAGACGGCAGTCGCGGCGAGCTTTGCGTTGTTGATCGGGCTATCGAACCAGGCGTCATAGCCCCGGTATCCGGCCCAGCGCGTATCGCGCATGCGCCGGTAGCGCATCCGCAGCCTGTCGATCGTGGCTGCTTTGGCGGCGGCCATCTGCTGTGGGCCACGCGGACTTCCATAGACTTGGCGCAACTCGTCCCGGGTTTTCGCTATCAGTCCGAGAAAATCGGCGTTGCGCTTGCGATTGGCTTCGTAGCGGCGCAATCCCGCGCGATTGCCTGTGGCGCGGAGCCATTTCCTGACGCCGGTGGTTTCGACCGAGACCGCGAAAGCCTCGTTGAACGCGGAGTCGCCGTTCACATAGATTTTCTGATGCGCCAGCTCATGGAAGATCAGGCTTGCGAGATAGGTGTCGTCCTGGCGCAGCATGGTGCTGAGCAGCGGATCGCTGAACCATCCGAGCGTGGAATATGCGGTGACGCCCGAGACGTAGACGTCCAGCCCCTGCCGCTGCAGTTCGGCAGCGCTCTCTGCCGCCGATTTCCGGGAAAAGTAACCCCGGTACGGAACGCAGCCGAAGACCGGAAAGCACCATGTTACGGGCGTGAGCGAGAATTGCGGCGCGGCAAAAACCGCCAAGGTCACAGCGTCCCGGCCGATGTCGACATAGCTGCGGTAGCTGCTGTTTTCGGGCAGCGCCAGTTCATCCGTGGCAAAGCGGCGTATGGCGCTCGCCGACGTCAGCTTGACGCGCAATGCCTCCGGCGTTGCGGGGTCGCGGATCAGCTTGCCGACATTCTTGCGCGCCGCCATGATCTCAACATGGCCCTCCAGCGACTGCGCGTAATAGGAAATGCTGGTGCACCCGGCCACGCCGGCCGCCAGGACCGCCGCGGCAAGCAATCGAAAAACGCGCCTCACAGCCTGCCCACCGCCTGTTCATCTCCCCGTGAAGCAAGTGTCCCCATTTGACCGCGAGTCTCAAACAGGCCCGCCGATCTTCGTCAAGACCTGGTGGGACGTCACGGGTCGGACTTTGGCAGGATCGGCAACGCCTCAGAGCTGACATCGGTGCTGACCAGGTCCATGCCGCTCACGAGATGCAACGCATCAATCGTCGGCGGCATTCAAGCTTGGAGCACGATGCAGGTATCGAGTCCTGATGCGAAGATGCCAGCCCTTGGCCTCGCCACGACGACAGATAGGGCGTATATTTGAAGACCGCTGGCTCGGACCTGACACGCCGGCGAATTGAGAGCGGGAGACGTCGCTTCAACTAGGGCGCACTTCCAACTCGGGGGGTGTTCCACGCGCTCTCATCATTGCCCGCCGCGTCCGGCTTCTGCGCGCGATCGCGGTCGCTATTCGCATTTACTCACTGAAGGAGAACTGAGCTTTTCACTGGAGGAGAAGTGATCATGCATTACCTTCCCAGACGTGAATTCATGGTTCGAGGAGGGGCAACCCTCGTGGCGCTGGCGTCCTTTCAATCGCGGATTGCCTATGCTTTTCCAACCCGGGCCGGCGAGGAAGTCATCAAATGGCTCGATCAGTTGCCGCCAAACCCGGTTCCGCAAGTCATCAAAAATCAGTTGGTGTGGGAGGATCTCGATTCCTGGGTGACGCCCAACGACAAGTTCTTCTCAATCGCGCATTTCGACCGGCCGGTCATCGACGAAAGCACGTGGAAGCTCGAAATTGGCGGCTCCGTCAAAAAGCCGACAGACCTGACGCTCGCTGACATCAAGGCTCGAACGCGCCAGGAAGTCACGTTCACGGTCGAATGTTCGGGCAATACTGGCCTCCCGTTCTTCAATGGCGGGATTGGCAATGCTCGCTGGGCGGGCACGCCGCTCGCCACGATCCTTATGGAGGTCGGCGTCCTCGACAGTGGCATCGAGGTTGTCTTCTGGGGCACCGATAAAGGTGAAATCAAGCGAGCCGACGACGTCAAGTTCACGCAGAACTTTGCGCGCAGCATGTCGCTCGCCGACGCCTTGGACCCCAAAAATATCCTCTGCTACGAGATGAACGGCACTGCCTTGCCTGCCGATAACGGGTTCCCGCTGCGGCTGATAGCGCCGGGCTGGTACGGGATCGCGAACGTCAAGTGGCTCAAGCGTATCGAAGTCAGGGACCAACGCTTCGTGAACCAGTTCATGGGACGCGATTATGTCACGCTGCGCGAGGAGGAGCACAACGGCGAGACGGTATGGATGGAAACCTCTGTCGGGCGGGCGCGTCTGAAGTCTGCGCCGGCCCGGGTCACTCATATCGGCAATGATTACAGGATCGTCGGAGCGGCCTGGGGCGCGCCGATCGAGCGGGTCGAGGTGAAAATCGATGACGGCCCATGGATGCCGGCGACCATCGATGAAACCGAAAAGGCGGACTTCGCTTGGAAGATATGGTCCGTCGACTGGCCCAAGCCCTCCGCCGGGGAGCACACAGTCACCTCGCGCGCCGTTAGTACCGGAGGGCAGGTCCAACCCGCAATGGACGATCCCGTCATCGCCAAGAAGCACACTTACTGGGAAAGCAACGGTCAGGTGACGCGACGCATCGCCATTCACTGATCGGCGGAAGCCTATCAAACCTCTCACATCGATGTGACCCCATGCTTTTGGCATGGGGTCATGACGTCGATCGGGCCGGCTGTGACGGTGGCGACCCACGCGGGAGAACGCCTCTGCCGGCGGGTTGAGCCGCCTTATGGCATCATCCTGGCCTGATGGGCGCTCATCGGAGCCATGTTCAGGTTGAGATGGGCCATGATCCAGACCGAGCCGATCACGACCAGCGCGACGATCAGCACGCCGAAGGCGAGCGCGAGCACGTTGTTGGTGTTGTCGGGCCCGGTGGTCAGGTGCAGGAAGAAGACCAGATGCACGCCCATCTGCGCGATCGCCAGCACCACCAGGGCCGAGATCACCGCCGGCTGGTAGATCAAGCCGGTCTGCGCGGCGAGGAAAGAGGCGATGGTCAGCAGGATCGCGAGGCCGAAGCCGAGCAGGTAGCCCGACAGCCCTCCCGCCAGTTCGTGCTCGGTGATGCGCTCCTCGCCCGGCGCCGAATCGCGGCGGTCGAGTTCCTCGTCGGTCCGGCTGTCGATGTCGCTCATGGCGACGCTCCCAAGAGATAGACCAGGGTGAAGATGGCGACCCAGATAATGTCGAGCGCGTGCCAGAACAGGCCGAAGCAGTGGAGCCGGCGCAGTATTTCCGGCCGGAAGCCCTTCACCCAGAGCTGCGCCATCATGGTCCCGAGCCAGAGCAGGCCGAGCCCGACATGGGTACCGTGGCAGCCGACAAGGGCGAAGAAGGCTGACAGGAAGGCGCTGCGCGAAGGGCCTGCCTGCTCGCTCGCCATCACCGCGAATTCCTGCACCTCGAGGAACAGGAAGGCGGCACCGAGCAGGCCGGTGACCAGAAGCCAGAACTGCGTGGCGGCCATCGACCGGCGATGCGTCGCGAGCGTCGCCAGCCCGCCGGTGAAGCTCGATGTGAGCAGCAGCCCCGTTTGCGCCGCAACGCGCGGCAGCTCGAACAGCTCCTTACCGGATGGCCCGCCGGCGGTCGCCGTCGACAGGACCGCATAAGCCGCGAAGAAAGCCGAGAACATGATGATGTCGGACAGGAGGAAGATCCAGAAGCCGTAGGCCACGGTGACGAACTTCGAGGCCGGGCCGCCCTGGCCGTGGCCGGTCGCCGAGAGCAGGCCATGGCCGTGTCCCGCATGGCCGTGACCCCCATGACCGTGTCCCCCATGGCCATGCCCGCCGGACCGTCCAACCCGGTAGGGATCGCGCGCCGCGCTGCCGGCCGTGATGTCGCTCATGCCACGCGCTCCCGTCTGCGCAGCCAGGCAAGCTGTGCGGCCCTGCCGTCGCGGTCTATGCGCTCGACTTCCTCCGCGGAGACTTCGTAGTCGCCGTGCTCTCGCCAGGCGAAGACGACGAAAGTGATATAGGCGCCGATGAAGCCTACGATCGCCAGCCACCAGATGTGCCAGATCAGGGCGAAGCCGATCAGCGTGCTGAAGAAGGCGGTGACGAAGCCGGTCGGGCTGTTGCGCGGCATTTCGATCGGCTCATAGCTTTCGTCCTCGCCGGGCCTTTGCTCCTCCATCGCCCGCTGCTTGATGGTCCAGTAGGGTTCCTCGTTCTCGACATGCGGCAGCCGCGCGTAGTTGAAGAAGGGCGGCGGGGAGGATGTCGACCATTCCAGCGAGCGGCCGTCCCAAGGGTCGCCCGTTTCGTCGCGCAATTCGTCGCGATGCCTGATCGAGACGACGAGCTGCGCGACCTGGCAGGCGGCGCCGACGATCATCACCGCTATGCCGAAGGCCGCCACGACCAGCCACGGCGTCCACAGGTCCATGTCGATATGCTGGAGACGGCGGGTCATGCCGAGCAGGCCGACGATATAGAGCGGCACGAAGACCAGCACGTAGCCGGCAAGGGTGAACCAGAACGCGGCCTTGCCCCAGCCCTCATGCAGCCGGAAGCCGAAGGCTTTCGGGAACCAGTAGGTGAAGCCGGCGAAGGCGGCGAACAGCACGCCAGAGATGATCACATTGTGGAAATGCGCCACCAGGAAGAGCGAATTGTGCAGCATGAAGTCGGCCGGCGGAACGGCGAGCAGCACGCCGGTCATGCCGCCGATGATGAAGGTGGTGACGAAGCCCAGCGCCCACAGCATCGGCGTGTCGAAGCGCACGCGCCCGCCATACATGGTGAAGAGCCAGTTGTAGATCTTGACCCCGGTGCCGACGGCGATGACCGAGGTGGCTATGCCGAAGGCGGCATTGACGTCGGCCCCGGCGCCCATGGTGAAGAAGTGGTGCAGCCAGACCATGAAGGAGACGATGCAGATGAACAGCGTCGCCGCGACCATCGACCGGTAGCCGAAAAGCGGCTTCGATGAGAAGGTCGAGAAGATCTCGGAATAGATGCCGAAGGCGGGCAGCACCAGGATGTAGACCTCCGGATGGCCCCACGCCCAGATCAGGTTCATGAACATCATCTGGTTGCCGCCGGCTTCGTTGGTGAAGAAATGGAAGCCGAGGTAGCGGTCGAGCGTCAGCATGGCGAGCGTGGCGGTGAGGATCGGGAAGGCCGCGACGATCAGCAGGTTGGAGGCGAGCGATGTCCAGCAGAACATCGGCATGCGCAGATAGCCCATGCCCGGCGCGCGCATCTTGAGGATGGTGGTCGCCAGGTTGACGCCGGTGAGCAGCGTGCCGACGCCGGAGATCTGGATCGACCAGAGATAATAGTCGACGCCGACGCCCGGCGAGTAGGTCGTCTCCGACAGCGGCGCATAGGGCAGCCAGCCGGTGCGGGCGAACTCGCCGACGACGAGCGAGATGTTGACCAGGAGCGCGCCGGTCGCCGTCAGCCAGAAACTCACCGAATTCAGCGTCGGAAAGGCGACGTCGCGGATGCCGAGCTGCAGCGGCACGACGAAGTTCATCAGCCCGATGACGAAGGGCATCGCGGCGAAGAAGATCATGATCGTGCCGTGGGCCGAAAAGACCTGGTCGTAATGCTCGGGCGGCAGATAGCCCGGCCCGTGGATGGCGAGCACCTGCTGCGTGCGCATCATCACGGCATCGACAAAGCCGCGCAGCAGCATCAGCGCCGCCAGAACGATATACATGACGCCGATGCGCTTGTGGTCGACCGAGGTTAGCCATTCGTCCCAGAGATAGGGCCAGTATCCTTTCACCGTGACCCAGATCAGCACCGCGGCGGCCGCCAGGAAGACGACGAGCGCGGCGCCCAGCGGGATGGGCTGATCGAAGGGAATGGCAGACCAGTCGAGCTTGCCGAGCATCGTCATCCTCCCGCTTTCGGCTGCGGCTGTTGGGCAGGCGCCGGCGTCCCGGCCTTGGGCTGGGCCTTGGGGCTTACCTGCGGCTCGCCGGCGGCGGTTTCGGCGGGACCCGGACCGGGCGGCAGCGTCTGGCGCACGATCGCGTCGAACAGGCCGTCCTGCACGACGCCGAACGAGGCCGGCGGCACGTTGATGCTCTGCCGGGCAAGCTCGCCATAGGCGCGGGCGTTGAGCACGCCGCCGGCGCCATGCAGCGAAGAGGCCCAGCGCGCAAATTCGTCGGGCGGGACCGCGCGCACGCGGAAATTCATGTCGGAGAAGCCGTCGCCGCTGAAATGCGCCGACAGGCCGAGATAGTCGCCCTCGCGGTCGGCCTGCAGGTTGAGCTCGGTCTGCATGCCGTTCATGACATAGATCATGCTGCCGAGCTGCGGCACAAAGAAGGTGTTCATCACGCTGGCCGAGGTCAGTTTGAAACGAACGGGAACGCCGGCCGGGATGACCAGCTGGTTGACCGTTCCGACGCCCTGGTCGGGGTAGAGGAACAGCCATTTCCAGTCGAGCGCCACCACCTGGATGTCGAGCGGCGGCTGGCTGGAGGCGATCGGCCGGCGCGGGTCGAGATGGTAGGATCCGTAATAGATCAGCCCGCCGAGGAAGAGGATGGTGAGCGTCGGGATCGACCAGACGATCAGCTCGATGCGGCCCGAATAGGTGAATTCCGGCTCGTAGCGGGCGTTGCGGTTGGAGGCGCGGAACATCCAGGCAAACAAAAGCAGCGCCACCAGCGTCGGAATGACGATGACCAGCATGACCGCCAGCGAGTTGAGCAGGATCGTGCGGTTGCCCGCTCCGATCGGGCCCTGCGGGTCGAGCACCCCGCCCGCGCAGCCGGGGAGCGCTGCGATCAAGCCTATCCAGAGCGGCGAGCGGCCTCGCCTTGGTCTAGGGAAGGAAAGCACTGGAACGGATCATGCTCGGCGCGAACGGATCGGTGGGACGTCTTGACTGTGGGCGGCGCGTCGTCGGCGCCGCTGGGCCGCGGCGCGGCCGGAAACAGACTTCGCGGCCAGTCCGGCTGGGCCGTGATCCTTCAAAAGCTCGCGCCTGCGAGGGTCGCGTTCTGCGGCAGCTTTCATCTGAAGTCTCCCCGTGTGCAGAGGCACTTCCGCCATATACCGTACGACTGCTGAACACGGCTGCCAACCCAAGCAGTTGCCGCCTGTTCCGCAAAGGCGGTGTTTTGCCCGATGGCTGGACGGGCCGCGGAAGACATAGGGCGCGGCTCCAGCCTGACCAGACGCCGTCTCGGCATGCTCGCGCTCGCCGATCGCCCGCCAGGATGGTGACAAGGCGTGCGGCGCGTGCATTGTACTGCGCAGGGAATTGCAGCCGACCTGCGGAGGAAGCCTTGTCCGAGATTGCAACCATCCTTTCCATCCTTGGCGTTTTCCTGCTGGGGGCGATGAGCCCGGGGCCGAGCTTCGTCGTCGTCTCGCGTATCGCGGTGGCCGGCGAGCGTACGGATGGCCTGGCGGCGGCGATCGGCATGGGCATCGGCGGCTTCATCTTCGCCATCATCGCGGTCGCGGGCCTGACCGCGCTGCTCGTCCAGATCGCCTGGTTGGACATTTTCCTGCGCATTGCCGGCGGCGCCTATCTGTTGTGGATCGGCATCAAGATCTGGCGCGGCGCCAATCAGCCGATCGAGATCGCGAACGATGCCTCGGCGCGCGCCGGCTCGTTCTGGCGGGCGCTGCGGCGCGCGCTTCTGGTCCAGCTCGCCAATCCGAAGACGGCGATCTTCTACGCCTCGATGTTCGCGGCCATGCTGCCGGCCTCGCCGCCGCTCTGGATGCTCTTGGTCCTGCCGCCGCTGCTCTTCCTCAACGAATTCGTCTGGTACGCGGTCGTCGCCTTCGCCTTTTCCTCCAGCCGGCCGCGCGCGGCCTATCTCGGCACCAAGCACTGGATCGACCGCGCCGCCGGCGCCGTGGTCGGCGCGCTCGGGATCAAGCTGATGTGGGAAGGCATGGCCGTCGCGCGGCGGGGTTTTGCCGGGTGAGGTGAGGTCGAGGCCCGAGCGGGCAGGCAACATCTCTCGCCGAGATCGTGAAACCTTCTGATTTTTGAGCCGTTGTCGGCTGATGTCTGAAGCAAAGCTCAAGCCAAGATCGGCCGACGGCGCCCAGCCGCGCGGTGCCGGGAAGTCGCGCCCCGCAAAGACCGGCGCAGCGAAGGCACCCCCGGGCAAGACGCGGCCGGAAAAGTCGCCGCCGGAAAGCTTGCACCCGGAAAGACCCCGCGAAGAAAGGTCGCCCCCGAAGCAATCGCCCGAGCAAGAGGAGCCGGCCGAAGCCACGCCGGAGGCCGTCGGCGAACCGGCGCCGCCGCCGCCGGAATCCGTCGAGCCCGGTCCGAAGCTGACGCCCGAGGAGGCCGAGCAGGCGCGCAGGAAGTACCTCTTTAGGCGGTTCTGGATCAGCGGGCGCGGCTACTGGGGCCGGAATGGCGACAAGCTCGCATGGCCGTTTACGATTGGGCTGTTGGTGCTGATCTGCGTCAATGTCGGCTTCCAGTATGGCATCAATGTCTGGAACCGCGCCTTCTTCGACGCCATCGAACAGCGCAATGTCCACACCGTCTATATGCTGAGCGCCGTCTTCGTGCCGCTAGTCGCCGGAAGCGCCAGCCTCGTCGTCGCTCAGGTCTATCTGCGTATGACGATCCAGCGCCGCTGGCGCTCCTGGCTCACCACATCTGTCATCGCGCGCTGGCTGGCCAGCGGCCGCTACTATCAGCTCAACCTCGTCGCCGGCGACCACTCGAACCCCGAAGCCCGTCTCACCGAAGATCTGCGCATCGCCACCGAGTCCCCCGTCGATTTCATCTCCGGCGTTCTCAACGCCTTCCTGGCGGCCTCGACCTTCATCGTCGTGCTGTGGACCATCGGCGGCGCGCTCACCTTGCCGCTCGGCCGCGAGAGCATCACCATCCCCGGCTTCCTCGTCGTCACCGCGGTCATCTATGCCGCCATCACCTCGACCTCGATGGTGGTCATCGGCCGCCATTTCGTGCAGCTTTCGGAGCGCAAGAACCAGGCGGAAGCCGAATTCCGCTACACGCTGACACGCGTGCGCGAAAACGGCGAGAGCATCGCGCTGCTCGGCGGAGAGGCGGAGGAGCGCAGCGGAATCGACAGGAATTTCGGCCATGTGCTGAGGCAATGGGCGCTGCTGACCGGACAGCACATGCGCACCGCGATTGTCTCGCAAGGGTCGATGCTGTTCGCGCCGGTGGTGCCGGTGCTGCTCTGCGCGCCGAAATTCCTCGAAGGCTCGATGTCGCTCGGCCAGGTCATGCAGGCGGCCTCCGCCTTTGCCATCGTGCAAGGCGCGTTCGGCTGGCTGGTCGACAATTATCCGCGCCTGGCCGATTGGAACGCCTCGGCGCGCCGCGTCGCTTCGCTGATGATGTCGCTCGACGGGCTGGAGCGCGCCGAAGACAGCGAGTCCTTTGGGCGCATCCGGCGCGGCGAGACGCAAAACGGCGCCATGCTCAGCCTGGACGATCTCTCCGTCACCCTCAACGACGGCACCGGCGTGGTCAAGGAGACGAAGGTCGAGATCAACCCGGGCGAGCGGGTGCTGGTCGCCGGCGAATCCGGCACCGGCAAGTCGACGCTGGTGCGGGCCGTCGCGGGCCTGTGGCCCTGGGGCGGCGGCAGCGTCAATTTCCATGCCGGCAAGCGGCTGTTCATGTTGCCGCAACGCCCCTACATCCCGACCGGCACGCTGCGGCGCGCGGTCGCCTATCCGGCCGCCGCCGACAACTGGACGGTGGACGAGATCGACGCCGCCCTCGACAAGGTCGGCCTCGGCTACCTGCGGGACAGGATCGAGGAAGAGGCGCCGTGGGACCAGACGCTCTCCGGCGGCGAAAAGCAGCGCCTCGCCTTCGCGCGCCTGCTGCTGCACGAGCCAGACATCGTCGTGCTGGACGAGGCGACCTCGGCGCTGGACGAGAAGAGCCAGGACAAGATGATGCAGACGGTGGTCCAGGCATTGCCGAAGGTCACCGTCATCAGCGTCGCCCACCGCGCCGAGCTGGAAGCCTTCCACAGCCGCAAGATCACGCTGGAGCGGCGCGAGGGCGGCGCGAAGCTGGTCAGCGATGTGGAGCTGGCGCCGCGCAAGGGCAAGCGCAACGTGTTCGCGCGGGCGCTGTGGGGGAGCGGGGCGAGAGGCGGGCAGGCGCGCTGAGGGCGGCATTATGGGCGGGGCGGCAAGAGCGTCAGTTGTGGTGATCGCGCTTCGGCCGGATGGCAACCTTGACGTCACCAGAGGCCCCGGTCTGTAATCGCCGCAGGCCAGGGAGAGGCGACCCCCATGGAAAAGATCATCCTCGACTGCGATCCGGGGCACGACGATGCCATCGCCATCCTGCTTGCGGCCGGCAACCCGGACATCGACCTTCTCGGCATCACCACGGTTTCGGGCAACCACAATGTCGAGAACACCACGCGCAATGCGCTCTCCGTATGCACGGCCTACGGCATAAAGGTGCCGGTGGCGAAAGGCTCGCCCGGCCCGCTGATCATCGACCAGGTGCTGGCCGTCGAGATCCACGGCGAGACCGGGCTCGATGGCCCGGAGCTGCCGCCCGCCTCGTTCGAGCTCGACAAGCGCCATGCCGTCGACTTCATCATCGAGACGGTCATGGCGCATGAGCCGAAAACCGTCACGCTGGTGCCGGTCGGGCCCTACACCAACATCGCTCTAGCCGTGCGCAAGGAGCCGCGCATCGTCGAGCGGGTGAAGCGGGTCGTCGCGATGGGCGGAAGTTTCACGCGCGGCAACATCACGCCGGCGGCCGAGTTCAACGTCTATGCCGACCCGGAGGCCGCAGACGTGGTGTTCCGCGCCGCTTGGGACGTCACCATGGTGGGGCTTGACCTCACGCACCAGGCCTTGGCCACCCCCGACCTGCAGGACAGGGTGCGCGCCGTCGGCGGGCCGATCGCCAAATTCATCCTCGACATCTGGGAATTCATTGCGACCACGCATGGCGGCCTGCTGCAGATAGCCTATCCCGCCGTCCATGACGCCTGCTGCGTGGCGGCGATGATCGACGCAGGCGTCTTCACCACCGAGAAGGCCGATATCCGCGTCGAGCTTGCCGGACGGTGGACCAAGGGCATGACGGTCTGCAATTTCGAGAAGCTGGGCGGCATGCGCCATTTCGGCGGCACGGCGAGCGAGCAGGTCGATTTCCGCCATACCGTGGCGATGAAGCTCGACCATTCGAAATTCTGCGACCTGATCGTCGATGCGCTCGAGCGCCTCACCAGTCAAAAGGCGTGAGGCGCTCCAGGGGCAAGGCCTAGCCGGCCCTCACAGCAGGAACGATTGCCTGTCGCGCAATGTGGCGCTGATGGCGGCGATGCCGGTCTCGATCTCGCGCTTGTTGGCCAGGATCGCATCGCCGGCCGCACCCTCGACCATCGATCGCAACAGGTCGGCCTGGCCGACCAGCACCGCATCCTTGTCGGCCAGCGCGACGAGCGTTGCGGCTTCGAGCCGGTAGCGCGGGCGCCTTGCCGCCCTGGGCGACTCTCAAGCCTCCAGGCCCGCGCACGCCAGGAAGTGGGGGAGAATTGGCCCGGCGAAGCCGAGACGGCCATTTCGACGAGAGCCCGGCGGTCGGCTTCAGCAACCGGCGCTGGCACGGTGGTGTCCTTGTTCTGTTGCATTTTAGTTGAAACTAATTTGAAAGTTACCCGTTAGCAGCGCGTAGGCGAGCTCAAACTTGCCCTGCTGTCGACAGCTAAGTTGAAAGGAGAAGTCCTAAGCCTTTTTCAGTGCTTGGCGTTGCCGAGACCGCTTTTCTCTCATTCGTCTTTCGAGCGGCCTCCAGCCGCGCCGGTCACCGCCGAGGCCGATGCCTGGCAGGGCGAGAAGTTGCCATCGCTCGGCACGCATTCGCGCGACGAAGGCTTCGCAGACCGCTGTCGAGCGGACGCTCGATGAGGAGCCACACAAGGTTGGCCTTGGAACAAAGGTCTGGCCATGAAAAAATACCTAGCAGCCGCGCTGGCGATCGCCATCCCGATCGGGCATGCCTCGGCGCTTGACGTCGGCGTGGGCGGCAAGGTCGGCGGCATCGGCGTCGGCGCCGGATTGGGCGCCGGTTCGCAAGGCGTGTCGGCGGGCGTGGGCGCCAGTGCCGACGGTGTCGGCGGCGCAAACGTCGGCGCATCGACCGGCGGCGGATCGCTCGGCGTCAATGCCGGCGGCAATCTGGGCAGCACCAGCACAGGCGTGTCGACAAGCGTGGGCGGCGCCGCCGCGGGCGACGATCCTTCCGCCGTCAGCGGATCGGCTGCCTCTGCGCAGAACCCGGCCGCGGTGCCGACAGCCCCTGCTTTGGCCAAGAGCGCGACGCAGACCATTGTGCTGCCTCCAGTGCTGAGGCCCTCCAGATCCGCCGGCGGCGACCTCCGGCGGGTCACCAAAGGCTATCGCATCGCGCCGCTGTCACCTCCGAAGGCGATACGGGGCACGCCGGCCGCCGTGGTGCGCGCCTGTCGCGCCGCGATCACGGCGGCCGCCAAGCCCCTCGGCGCCGTGCGTGTTTACACGGTCAGCGCCGGCCCCTTGCGTCAACGCCGAAGCGGGCTCAACGCGCCGATCGAGGTGCGCATAGACTATGACAGGCGAGGCGGCATCGAAGTGAGGCAGGCGAAAGTCGGCTGTCGCCTAAATGCGAAGGGCACGGTCACCGCGGTGATTTAGGGCAGAGGCAGAACGGCCGTTGCCATCCTTCCTGCCGGTTGCAACCTCGGCGGTTTGGCAATTCCTCGCCCCCACAAGGTGGACGGGAGAGGTGGCTCGGCGCAGCCGAGACGGAGCGGGGGAGCGCCATATCCGATAACCCTGCCGACCGCAGGCGCAGACCGCGGCCGGCTGCAGACAAGGCGCCCGCGCTTCGGCTAGAGTTCCGCCGGGCGCAAAAAAATCATCGAAGGGGAGCATCGCGATGAACGAAGTCAGGCCAATCGCCGAGATCGCCAGCTATCACGCCCATATCTATTACGGCGGGGAGGCCGAGCGGCAGCATGCCGAATGGCTTCGCCAGCGCATCGCAGAGCGCTTCCGCGTGCGCCTGGGCAACTGGCGCGACGAGCCGGTCGGCCCGCACCAGCAAGCCATGTACCAGGTCTCCTTCGCCACCGAGATCTTTGCCACGCTGGTTCCCTGGCTGATGCTGAACCACGGCGGCCTGAGCATCCTCATCCACCCCAACACCACCAACCCCAAGCGCGACCACCTGATCGACCCGATCTGGATCGGACGGGCACTGCCGGTGAAGGGCGACGTGCTTGGCGAGGAGGACGAGGCAGAGGAATCGCTGGAGGTGAATACCGAGCCGACGCTGGGGGTGTGAGGGGGGCGCGGCGATCTCGTCACGATGGCGTGAGAGGCGGCTGGCCGTCGGAGTTGTTGATTGACTGGCCAACCGCGGTGTGGCGAATTCGCGCCGATGGTTCCCTTCGGGGATCAAAAGGGAACGCGGTGCGGAGAAATCCAAAGCCGTGGCTGCCCCCGCAACTGTAAGCGGCATGCCGTTTTCACGATGCCACTGGCTGCATGGGCCGGGAAGGCGAAAGCGGCGGCAATCCGCGAGCCAGGAGACCTGCCATCATGGACGTCAAAGCAGAACATCGGACGGGGTGATCCGGTGTGCGCGCCTGGCCGGACGGCGGGGCGAGTTCCCTGCGATGACAGGCAACGTCAAAGGCAGAACCATGCTGATCCAACTATCGAAAATGCTGAAAAAAACCGCGCCCGACCTGAAGGCCAGGCTGATTACAATCTACGGCGCGCTCGCCATTCTCAACGTCGGGGCGTGGCTGTGGGCTTTCGTCGCCTTCCACGACAAGCCGACATTGCTTGGCGTCGCTCTCGTCATTTATGGCCTCGGCTTGCGCCATGCCGTCGATGCCGACCACATAGCGGCCATCGACAATGTCACGCGCAAGCTGATGCAGAACGGCAAACGGCCGGTCTCCGTCGGTTTCTTTTTCGCACTCGGCCATTCGACGATCGTCGTCATCGTCGCTGCGGCTATCGCGGCGGCAACGTCCCTGCTCGGCCGTTTCCAGAGCCTTCAGGAGATTGGCGGCACCATCAGTACCGGCGTTTCCGCACTCTTCCTGCTCGCCATCGCGGCGATGAACATCGTCATCTTCTTCTCGATCTACAGAAGCTATCGGCGGGTGCGGGCCGGTGGGGCGTTTGTCGAGGAGGATCTGGACCTGCTGCTCAACAATCGCGGCTTCCTGGCCCGCGTCTTCCGCCCGATGTTCCGGCTGGTGTCGCGCAGCTGGCACATGTTCCCACTTGGTTTCCTCTTCGGCCTTGGCTTCGACACCGCGACCGAAGTCGCCATGTTCGGCGTGTCCGCGGCACAAGCGGCCAAGGGCGTGCCGTTCGAGGCCATTCTGGTCTTCCCGGTGCTTTTCGCGGCCGGTATGTCACTGGTCGACACGACCGATGGTGTGATGATGCTCGGCGCCTATGAGTGGGCCTTCGTCAAGCCGATCCGCAAACTGTACTACAACATGACGATCACCCTGGTGTCGGTCCTTGTCGCAGTACTGATCGGCGGCATCGAGGCGCTCGGCCTGATCGGTGACAAGTTCGGTCTGTCGGGCGGCTTCTGGAACGGCGTCGGCACGCTCAACGACAATTTCAACAATCTGGGCTTCGCCATTATGGGCATCTTCATCGCCGCCTGGGCGATCTCCTATGTCGTCTACAAGGCCAAGGGGCTGGACGATGTGGAGATCGGATCCGCAGCAAAGAATTCATAAGCCGCCGGCGGCGGCTGGCTGCAGCAGGCCAGCCGCATCTCTCTGCCATCAGACGCCGGCGGGCTGCCAGCCTGCCGCCTTGAATGCCTCGGCATCGGGAAGCCGATGACGGCAAAGGTCGATCGCCGCCCCGTCAGCGGTGCTCGGCTTGACATTCTTGTTCCCGTTCACTGTTGGCAGACAGCGACAGGAGATCGCCGGCCCGTGCGCACGCGCTTCAAGGCATGCTGAGGAGCCGTAGCCCAAGCCTTTGGAAGTGTGACGGAATTCTGCGCTTGGATAAGCCAGGGGTTAAGGCCTGGGATAAGCCCCATAATCCATAAGCCAGAATCCAGAGTCCAAATATCCAGAGTCCAGAACAGAAAAGCTGGCGCTTTTCTGTTCTAAAAAAGCGGGGAAGGGGAAAGCAAAAATGGGAGCAGCGCAAGCCATTCGGCGTACGGCGCTACGGCGAGGGCTCGGCGGCGCCAGCGAGCTTCCGACGTGGCGGCGAGCCGCCCTGTTCGGTCTCCCAGGATGCAACCGGCCTCACGTCAGCCCGGCGATCTGCTCATCGCCGTCCAGCTCCGCCCCGCCGGCGACGACCACGTTGGCGAGCGGCGCCGAGAGCGTCCAGCGAACGAGGCCGGGCAGCCGTTCCATGGAGGCGCTGCCGGAGAGGCTGGTGGGGACGACGCGCTGGAGAACGACGCTGCCGAAGCCTTTATGCGGGTTGGCATCGGCGGCCGCGGGAGGTTCGGAAAAATGTTCCTCCCAGACCAGCTCGAAATCGCTGCCTTCGGGGGCCGGTGCTACCCGCCAGTCCATCCGCACGGTTCCGGCGTCGCCGGCCAGGGCGCCGTATTTCGTCGCGTTGGTGCCCAGCTCATGCAGCGCCATGCCGATGTTCTGCACCGCGTTCAGCCGCAACGTCACGTCCGGCCCGCAAGGCGAGATTCGCTCTTCGTGTCCGAACGGTCGCAGATGTTCGCGCACAAGGTCGGCCATGCCTGCGCCGCGCCAGTCGTTGAGCACCAAGAGGTCGTGCGAGCGCGACAGCGCCATGATGCGTTCGCGGATCTGGTGTTCGAACGCGCGCGGGTCGGTCGCGCGTTTGCTCGTCTCGCGGATCATGGAAAGGATCACGGCGTACTGGTTTTTGACGCGGTGGTTCACCTCGCGCATCAGAAGCTGGATCTGCTGTTCGCTCGCCCGTTTTTCGGTGATGTCGGCGGCCATGCCGAACCATTCCAGGATGCTGCCGGTGTCATCGACGATCGGGATTGCCCGTGAGGTGGTCCAGCCGGCGGACCCGTCGGCGCGCCGCACCCTGTGCTCGAGCTCGAACACGCCGCGCTCCATGATGGCGCGCTCGATCGCCGCCTGGATGCTCGCCTGGTCTTCCGGGAACAGGTATTCGTCGCGCCAGCGGATCGCCGGCCCCTGGGCGCTCGACAGGAAGCCGCGGCCGTCCAGCTCATGCATTTCCTGCCAGTCCGGGCTCATCCGGTAAACCACGTCGGAGCTAGCATTGACCAGCGCGCGAAACCGCTGCTCGCTTTCGCGCACCTTTGCTGCCGCCAGCACCCGGGCCGTGGTCTCCGAAACGATGCAGAGCACGGCTTCGACCGTGCCGTCCTGCGCCCGCACTGCGGAATAGGAGATGTCGAAATAGACCGTCTCGCCGACCAGGCCGGATCGTTCGATGTAGAAAGGCCGGTCCCTGGCCGAGAAGGTTTCGCCGGTTTCGAGAACTCCGCGCAGCAGCGGCTCGAGGTCGGTCCAGAGCTCGGACCAGTTTTCCTCGGCGGGACGGCCGAGCGCGCGCGGGTGCTTGTCGCCGATGGTCGGCGCGTAGGCGTCATTGTAGAGCGCGACAAACTCCGGCCCGCAGAAAAGCACGATCTGGGCTTCGGCGGCGAGCATCAGGTCGACCGTCGTCCTCAGGCTGAGCGTCCATGTCTCGATCGGCCCGAGCGGGCTTTCCGACCAGGGATATTCGCGAATGAATCGCGCCATCTCGCCGTTTCCGCGAGGCCACGATTCACGGAAGAGCCCGTCAGCCATAGGCGCATTAACGCGCGACGCCGTTTATGTATCCGTCTCCGTCACGCAAAATTTTAGCATCGTGAATAGACCCCAGGCTGCCGGTCCGCCGGAGGAATATTTCGGGCGCAGTTTCGTTAGTTCCTCATACGATGCCGTTTGAGGCAAAGTGCATATGTCCCGCAATCACGCATTGAAGCCGCCAGAGCGGCCGGCTCTGGCCCAACGGAGGTACCGGAGATGAAAACGGCTGTTTCGACCTCTCTTTCGAGACGAAGCGTCGTCGCCGTGCTGGCGGCGGCGGCCGCGTCGACCGCCATGTTGCCCGCCGGCGATGCGCTGGCGCAGACCAAGCAGACCGCGCCGGACAAGAGTCTATACGATCGGTTGGGAGGCGTGTTCGCCATCGCAGCCGTGGTCGATCACTTCAGCGACGCCGTCGTGAAAAACCCCATCGTCGGCAAGAAGTCCAAGAACCCGCAACTGCGCAAATGGCACACCAAGAACCTCGAACGGCTGCCGGGCCTCAAGTTCATGCGTACGCTGTGGGTGTGCGATGTTTCCGGCGGCCCCTTCAAGTTCGTGGCCACCGAGCCGGGCGCGACGCCGCTCGGCCTCGAGGAGGCCCACAAGGACCTGAAGATTTCTCCCGCCGAGTTCGACGAGGTCGCAGCGGAACTCGGGCGGACGCTCGACCGCTTCAAGGTTCCGAAAGCCGAAAAGACCGAGGTCCTGGAAGCCTTTGCCGCGCACAAGGATGAGGTCACTGCCGGCTCTGTCAAAAAGGGGTGAGGCTCAGCGCGAATCCGGCGAAGGCGGTCCGCCGCTCCGCCTATCCACCCGCCAGCCGCGGCAGCAGGAAAATCTCCGCCCCCGGCGGCAGTTCCTTCGACCACGTGTCGCGATAGATCGTCCCGTCGATCGCGACCGCGATGCCGCGATCGAGCAGGGGTTCGAACGCGGGATGCTGTTCCGCAAGCTTGCGGAACAGCTCCCTGATGTCCTTGGCCTCGATGTCGAGCTTGTCCTTGCCTCCGGCGGCGGCGCTGAGCGAGCCCCAGAGCGTGACTTGGACCATTATCGCCTGATCCTCATTGGACCGTGACGTGAGCTGAAAACCGCTTCGCGCTTTTCAGCATGCTAGCCTTCCCGTTCGGCCTCGAGCGCTGCAAGAATCCGCGGCGGCGACATCGGGATGTGGCTCATGCGCACGCCCACCGCGTTCGACACCGCGTTGGCGATCGCCGCCAGCGGCGGCACGATCGAGGTCTCGCCGACGCCGCGCACCCCGTAGGGGTGGTTGGGGTTGGGGATTTCGAGGATCTGCGTGTCGATCATCGGCAGGTCGGAGCACACCGGGATGCGGTAGTCGAGGAAGCCCGGGTTCTGCAGGCGGCCGTCCTTGCCGTAGATATACTCCTCGTTGAGCGCCCAGCCGATGCCTTGCGCGGCACCGCCCTGGTACTGGCCCTCGACATAGGTCGGGTGCACGGCCTTGCCGGCATCCTGCACCACCGTGTAGCGGATCACCCTGGTCGAGCCGGTCTCGGGATCGACCTCGACGTCGCAGATATGGGTGGCGAAGGAGACGCCGGCGCCGTCGGCGACGAGCTCGCTATGGCCGGCGATCGGCCCGCCGGTCTTGCCGGACTGTGCGGCGATCTCCTTCAGCGACAGCTTGCCGAGATTGCCGTGCTTCTCGCCCTTGGCGACCGCGTGGCCTTTTTCCCAGGCAACGTCGTCGACCGAGATGTCCCACATCTGCGCGGCGCGCTCGCGCAGCACCTTGATGGCGTTGCGGGCGGCCGAGATGGTCGCCATCGAGGAGGAGAAGGTGCCGCGGCTGCCGTCGGTCATGTCGTTGTAACCGAGGCTGGAAGTGTCGGCGACGATCGCCTTCACCTGGCTGTAGTCGATGCCGAGCTCTTCCGCCGCCACCAGCGACAGCGACGCGCGCGAACCGCCGACGTCGACCGTGCCGACGGCGAGCGACACCGTGCCGTCCATGCCGATGTTCAAGTCGGTGCAGGTCTGGCCGCCGAAGTTGAACCAGAAGCCGCAGGCCATGCCGCGGCCCTGGTTCTGAGCCAGCGGCGCGCGCATATGCGGGTGCTCCTTGACCGCCTCGAGCGTCGGTCCGATGCCGATCGGGCCGTAGACCGGGCCGTAGGAGGCGCGGGTGCCTTCCTGCGCCGCATTCTTGATGCGGAACTCGACCGGATCGATGCCGATCTCCTTGGCGAGCTCGTCGACAGCGCTTTCCACCGCGAACGCCGCCATCGGCGCCGAGGGCGCGCGATAGGCCGCGGTCTTCGGCCGGTTGACCAGCACTTCGTAGCCGACGGTCTTGACGTTCTCCAGCTTGTAGCAGGCGAATGCCGTCATGGCGCCGATCTCCGCCCACATGCCGGCATAGGGGCCGCAGGTGTAGCGCAGCGTCGCTTCGGCGGCGGTGATCGTGCCGTCCTTCTTCGCGCCGATCTTGACGTCGATCGAGGTGGCGCTGGTTGGCCCCGAGGCGCGGAACACTTCGTCGCGGGTCATCACCAGCTTCACCGGGCGGCCGGCCTTGCGCGACAGGGCCAGCGCCACCGGCTCGGCCCAGACATGGGTCTTGCCGCCGAAGCCGCCGCCGATCTCGGAAGAGGTGACGCGCAGCTTCGAGACTTCGAGGCCGAGCAGCTGGGCGCAATGCTGGCGATAGACGAAATGGCCTTGCGTGCAGACCCAGAGATCGGCCGTGCCGTCGGGATTGACGCTCGCCACGCAGGCATGCGGCTCGATATAGCCCTGATGCGTCTGCTCGGTCTTGAAGGAGCGCTCGACGACGAAATCGGCCTGGGCAAAACCCTGGTGGACGTCGCCATGGCCGTATTGCGTGCGCTTGGAGACGTTGGACGGCTTGACCGGCTTTTCCTCCAGCCCTTCGGTGAAGATGGCATCGTTGATGAGCGGGGCGTGGTGCTGCATCGCCTCGTCGACGTCGGTCACATGCGGCAGCACCTCATAGTCGACCTCGATCAGCTTCAGCGCCTGCCTGGCGGTGCGGGCATCGATCGCCGCCACCGCGGCCACGGCATGGCCGTCATAGAGCGCCTTCTTGCGCGCCATGCAATTGTCGAGGGTGTCGAACATGCCGGCATCGCCATCGGTCAGGTCCGGCAGGTCTTTCGCCGTGATCACCGCCTTCACGCCGGCGAGCTTTTCGGCTTTCGAGGTGTCGATCTTCTTGATGATCGCGTGGGCGTGCGGGCTGCGAAGCACACGGCCGACCAGCTGCCCGGCCATGTTGAAGTCGGCGCCGTAGCGGGCGCGTCCCGTCACCTTGTCGACGCCGTCGGGGCGGAGGGGGCGCGTGCCGACAGATGAGAAGCTGCGTCCCGAGTAGCGCGGATCGAAATTCATCTCAGGCTCCCTTCATCACGTTTGCCGCGTCCTGGACGGCGCGCACGATCTTGTCATAGCCGGTGCAGCGGCAGAGATTGCCGGCGAGCCCGAAGCGGATTTCCTCCTCGGTCGGGGAGGGGTTCTTCTCGAGCAGATCCTTCGCCGCAATCAAAAAACCTGGCGTGCAGATGCCGCATTGCAAGGCGGCGTGCTCGAGGAATTTCTGCTGCAGCGGATGCAGCTGGTCGCCATGCGCCATGCCTTCGATGGTCTCGATCTGGCGGCCTTCGGCCTCGGCGCCGAGCACCAGGCAGGAGCACACCAGCCGGTTGTCGACGATGACGCTGCAGGCGCCGCAGTCGCCGGTCCCGCAGCCTTCCTTGGCGCCGGTCAGTCCCAGCCGGTCGCGCAGCACGTCGAGCAGCGTCTCGTCCGGCTGGCAAAGATATTCGACGTGATCGCCGTTGATTGTCGTTGAAACCGCTACACCGGCCATCATTTGCCTCCTGCACGCTCATAGGCGGTGGTGGCGACACGCTTCGCCAGCACACCCGCAACTTTCCGTCTGAATTCGATGGTGCCGCGCTTGTCGTCGATCGGTCGGCAGGCGCCCGCGCAGATCTTGGCGAGCCGCTCCAGCGTCGCCTCATCCAGCTTCGAGCCGACGAGCACCTCGGCCGCCTCCTCGACCAGCAGCACCGTGGGCGCCGCGGCGCCCAGCGCCACGCGGGCCGACTTGATCGCGCCCGCCTCGCCGAGCGTCAGGTTCACGCCGGCGCTGACCACGGCGATGTCCATCTCGGTGCGCGGAATGAAGCGCTGATAGGCGTCGCCCGCATTTGGCGCGCGCTTGTCGAGCAGGATCGCCTCGATGATCTCGCCCTTGGCCAGCGAGGTACGGCCCGGTCCGGTCGGCACGGCTTCCACGGGGATCGTGCGCCTGCCGTTCGGCCCGGCAACCACGGCCTCGGCGCCGGCAGCCACCAACGCCGGCACGCTGTCGGCGGCGGGCGAGGCGTTGCAGAGATTGCCGACGATTGTGCAGCGTCCCTGCACCTGCTTCGAGCCGATCAGCTTGGCCGCCTCGACGACGCCCGGCCACGCCTTCTTCAGCGCCGCGTTCTCGCCGAGCACCGCGCAGGGCACCGCGGCGCCGATGCTGAAGCCTTCTGCCGTTTCCTTGATTTCGCTAAGGCCCGCGATCGCCTTGATGTCGACGATCAGCTCGGGCTCGATGAAGCCTCCCTTCATCCTCACCAGAAGGTCGCTGCCTCCGGCAAGGATCGCGGCCGGGCCGGCCGCGCTGGCCAACAGGCCGGCGGCCTCTTCTATTGATTGCGGACGTATGTAGCGCATCGTCTCCCCTTGGTGGTCATGATCAGATCGACCGTTATAAAGACTCTCCTTATAATGACCATCCGCTTCCTGCATTGCACCACCTAAGTCAGGCGCATTGCCCTAATTCCTACCCCTAAATTTTCTAAGCCTAGCCGCTAGAACTACTCGTTTGCGCTCGGCCGGCCAAGCCTCCACCATGCCCTGACGAGCCGGACATCGCATCCGGCAACAGGGAGGCTTCGATGACCGCTCTTGCCCGCAGGCCCTGGGTTCCCACGCACTGCGAGGATTTTATCCAGGCGCTGGCGACGGCCACAAGCGGGCAGGGGAACGACGCCGTGCTCGCCGCGATAGAGGGCGGCATCGCGCTCAACCGGCGAATCCACGAGGCCGACTGCATCAACCTCAATCCGGCGACCAATGTGATGAACCCGAAGGCGGAGGCCGCGCTTGCCGCCCGGCTCGGCTCGCGTCCGTCGCTCGGCTATCCCGGCGACAAATACGAGATGGGGCTGGAGGGCGTCGAACGCATCGAGGTCATCGCCGCCGAGCTGGCGGCGCAAGTCTTCGGCGCGAAATACGCCGAAATCCGCGTCCCTTCCGGCGCCATCGCCAATCTCTATGCTTTCATGGTCGCGGCGCGGCCGGGCGACGCCATCATCGCGCCGCCGCCGGCCATTGGCGGCCATGTCACGCATCATATGGCGGGCTGCGCCGGTCTGTACGGGCTGGAGATTCATGCCGCGCCCGTCGATGCCGGCGGCTACACGGTCGATATCGAGAGGCTGCGCGCGCTTGCCCTTAAGATCAGGCCGAAGATGATCACCATCGGCAGCAGCCTCAATCTCCTGCCGCATCCCATCCAGGAAATCAGGGCGATCGCCGACGAGGTCGGTGCGCTGGTGCTGTTCGATGCCGCGCATCTCTGCGGCATGATCGCCGGACAGGCCTGGCAGCAGCCGCTGGACGAGGGCGCCCATATGATGACGATGAGCACCTATAAGAGCCTCGGCGGCCCGCCTTCGGGCCTGATCGTCACCAACGACGCCGAGATCGCCGAAAAGCTCGACCGCATCGCCTTTCCCGGCATGACCGCCAATTTCGATGCCGCCAAGGCCGCCGCCCTGGCCATCACCATGCTCGACTGGAAGGCGCATGGCCGGGCCTATGCCGCCGCCATGGCCGGCACCGCCAAGGCGCTGGCAAGCGCGCTGGCTGAGCGCGGCCTGCCGGTGTTCTCGACCGCCAAGGGGCACACCGCCTCGCACCAGTTCGCCATCGAAGCGGCGGAGTTCGGCGGCGGCCAGGCGGCGGCGAAGCGGCTGAGGCGTGCAAACATCCTCACCTGCGGCATCGGCCTGCCGGTCACGGCGGTCGATGGCGACATGAACGGCCTGCGCTTAGGCACGCCGGAGATCGTTCGCTGGGGCATGACGAAGAAGGACATGCCCGAGCTTGCCGCCCTCATCGCCAGGGGACTGCGTGGCAACCATGCCGTGGAGGATGTCGCGGCGGATGTGAGTGCATTCCGGCGCCGGTTCACGAAGCTGCATTTCGTCAGCTGAGCGCCTGAACCCGCGGGCAGGGAGCCCGCTTCGTCAAAAGCAAGGGGCCGCGGGCGAGAAGCCCGCCTTCTTCAACAAAGGGGAATGACCATGCGCATGATTCTGCGATTGATGACTGCTGCCCTGATGGCCGCCGCCGCCGGCGTCGCCAGGGCGGATATCGTGCTGGGCGTCGCCGGCCCGATGTCGGGGCCGAACGCCGCCTATGGCGAGCAGTACCGCGTCGGCGTCGAGACGGCGATCCAGCGCATAAACGCCAATGGCGGCGTGCTCGGTCAAAAGCTCAGCGTCTCGGTCGGCGACGATGTCTCCGACCCCAAGCAGGGCGTGTCGGTCGCCAACAAGTTCGTCGCCGACGGCGTGCACTATGTCGTCGGCCACTACAATTCCGGTGTCACCATTCCGGCCTCGGAGATTTATGCGGAAAACGGCGTGCTCTTCGTCACGCCCACGGCCACCAACCCGATGGTGACTGAGCGAGGCCTATGGGACGCGTTCCGGGCCTGCGGCCGCGACGACCAGCAGGGCATCATCGCCGCGAAATTCGTGCTCGAGCGTTTTGCCGGCAAGAAGGTCGCGATCGTCGACGACAAGTCGACGGCCGGCAAGGGCCTCGCCGACGAGATGGCCAAGGCCTACAATTCCGGCGGCGGCAAGGAGGTGCTGCGCGAGGAGATCAACCCGGGCGAGAAGGACTACAGCGCGCTTGTCGCCAAGATCAAGGAGTCGGGCGCCGACCTTGTCTATTACGGCGGCCAGCACACAGAGGCCGGCCTGATCGTGCGCCAGATGCACGACCAGGGCGTCAAGACGGTCCTGATGGGCGGCGACGGCATATCCAACAGCGAGTTCGGCGCCATCGGCGGCGATGGCGCGGCCGGCACGCTGATGACGTCCTTCCCCGATCCGGCGAGCTTTCCCGAAGCCAAAGACGCGGTCGCCGACCTGAAGGCGAAGAACGTGCCCACTGAAGCCGTCACGCTCTATGCCTATGCCGCCACCCAGATCCTCGCCGAGGCGATCGCCAAGGCCAAGGTCGACGACCCGAAGGCGGCGTCCGACTATCTCCATTCGGGAGCGGCTATCCCGACCGTGCTTGGCACCATTTCCTATGACGACAAAGGGGATATCAAGCAGCCGGGCTTCGTCGTATTTGAGTGGCGGAAGGTCGACGGCAAGCTCGTTCCGGCGGCCCTCAAATAGACTTGAGGTCCTGGAGGCGAGCGCAGGCGGTCGCCGTTCTTTCGCTCGAAGCATTGCCGCGCCGTCATGGCAGGCGGCGCGGCATTGGGAAAGCTGCAGATGGCCGTCAATCCGCCGCGACCGCGCATGCCGCCGCTCAACGCTCTCAGGGCCTTCGAGGCGGCGGCACGCCATGAAAGCTTTGCCAAGGCGGCGGACGAACTCGGCGTGACCCCCGCCGCCGTCTCGCATCAGGTGAAGGCGCTGGAGGCTTGGCTAGGCTCTCCGCTATTCGTGCGTCACGCGCAAGGCCTGCACCTCACCGATGCTGGGCGTTCGGCGCTGCCCTCGTTTTCCACCGCCTTCGACGCCCTGGGGCTCGCCGTGCAGGAATTGCGCATCTCGGCGCCCCGGCCGCAGGTCAGCGTCGCGGCATTGCCTTCGATCGCGCAGCTCTGGCTGGCGCCGCGGCTGCCGGCCTTGCGCGCGGCGCATCCGGCGCTGCGCCCCTCCATCCATGCGCTGGAAGAGCCGCCGGACTTCCGGCGCGAGCCTTTCGACCTCGCCATTTTCCTCACCAGGTCGGGCGTCGGCCGATCCTTCAAGCTCTGCGACGACGTCATCTTTCCTGTCTGCGCGCCGGCGCTGGCCAGGCAATTGAAGACGCCGGCCGATCTTTCCTCGCAGCTCCTGCTCTGGGACACCACCTGGACGGAGGATTGGAGCCTTTGGTTCGAAGTCGCCGGCGTGAAAGGCCCTTCGATCGAGACGGGCTCCGAATTCTCGCTCTACAGCATGGCTGTGCAGGCCGCCGTCGACGGCGCTGGCGTTTTGATGGGGCATGAGGCGCTGGTGTCGCGCGCTCTCGCCGCCGGCTCGCTGGTGGCGCCATTTCCCGAGTTGCGCGTGCCGACCGGCCGCGCTCTCTCGATTCTCGCACCGGACCGTCCGCCCGCGCCCGCCGCCACCATGATCGACTGGCTGCTGGCAGAGGAGGGGGCAGCGCGCGGCTGAGGCTGCCGGAATTGCCCGTCGCGGTCCGCGGGGTCAGGACGCCAGGCGAGGTCTACGCCGCTGCCATCCGCGCCCGCACCAGCGTCGCGGCGGCGTGGCCGGCGGCCGTGATGTAGTCGGGATTGTGGTGGATCAGCATGCTGGAAAAGGCGCCGTCCATCAGAAGGACGATCTCGCGCGCCAGCATATTCGGCTCGCGCACGCCATGGTTTGAAAGCTCGCCCGCCAGCCATTTCTCGAAATTGCTCTTATGGCGCGAGCCCGCCTTCACCGCCGGATGGCCGGGCATCGCGGCGAGTTCGGCGGCCGTGCGCAGGAAGCCGCAGCCCTTCCATTTGACGTGCCGCGCCACGCGCGCCAGGTGGGTGAAGATCGCCGCGACCTTCTTGTCCGCGCCGCCTTGCGCCGCCTCGAACCAGCCGGCCATCTGCTTGAGGTTCGGCTGGTCGCGGCTGTCGAGATAGGCCGTGATCAGCTCGTCCTTGCTCTTGAAGTGGTAGTAGAGCGTGCGCTTGGTCAGCCCCGCCTTTTCCGCCACGGCATCAACGCTGACCCGGCCGATGCCTTCGGCATAGAAGAGTTTTGCAGCCGCGTCGACGAGGCGTTTCCTGGTTGGATTGGGCTTCTCGGTCATCCGTCAAGTATACCGACTAGTGAATATACAAACAAGCCGGAAGCTGATCCCTTGCAGCCGTTCCACAGAGCAATTCCAGGAAACTGCGCAGCGGTTTCCGTTCGGAATTGCGGAGAAAACGAACGGCTAAGGAGAACACTATGACCGAGCCCGTGCTTTGCGGCATCCGCGACCGCGTCGCGGTGCTGACGCTCAATCGCCCCGAAAAGCTCAATGCCCTGAATTACGGCCTTATCGACCGCCTGCTGGCGATCCTCGACAGGATAGAGACCGACGATGCCGTGCGTGCCGTGATCCTCACCGGGGCAGGGGAGCGCGCCTTCTCGGCCGGCGGCGACATCCACGAATTCGCGTTGAGCGTGGCCGAAGGCACGGATGTCGCGCTGCGCGATTTCGTCATGCGCGGCCAGCGGCTGACGGCGCGGCTGGAAGCGTTCCGCAAGCCGGTCATCGCCGCCGTCAACGGCCTTGCCTTCGGCGGTGGCTGCGAGATCACCGAGGCGGTGCCGCTGGCGGTCGCCAGCGACCGCGCCCTGTTCGCCAAGCCGGAAATAAAACTCGCCATGCCGCCGACCTTCGGCGGCACGCAGCGCCTGCCGAGGCTTGCCGGGCGCAAACGCGCGCTCGAACTGCTGCTTACCGGCGAGCCTTTCTCGCCCGCGCGGGCGCTGGAACTCGGGCTGGTCAACAAAGTCGTGCCGCATGAGGAGCTGATGCCGGCCGCGCTCGATCTTGCGAACCGCATCATCCGCCATTCGCAGGCGGCGGTGGCTGGCATTCTCACCGCGGTGGCGCGCGGCATCAGCCTTAGCATCGCCGAGGGCCTGCTGGTCGAGGCCGAGCAGTTCGCCCGCATGGCCCCGACCGCCGACCTCGGCGAAGGGCTCAGCGCCTGGATCGAGCGGCGCCAGCCCATCTATGACGGCTCATGGACGCACGTCACCCGGCTCAGCGAGGCACGGCGCGCCTCGCTTCGGCGCGATCCCGCGGCGGACTAGGGCGCCACGTTGAGGTGCCCCTTCATGTTGGGATGGAAGCGGCAGAAATAGTCGACCGCTCCCGCTTGCTTGAGCGTGATCCTGCCTTTCGATTTCGGCGGGATCATCACCTCCCAGCCGCCCTTCACTGTCGCGGTGTGGGCGATGACGTCCTTGTTCACCCACTCGATCGTGTCGCCGACCTTGGCCTCGACGCTCGCCGGCGAGTAGACCAGCCTGTCGATGGTCACCTCGATGGTGGCGGCGAGCGCCGGCGGCGCGACAAGCGCCAGCGTCAGCGAGCCGAGCAGCGATAACGCGCCCGCCCTCATTTCAACGTGCCGGCGACATGCTCGGCATGCTGCTCATGTCCCTGGAAGATTTTCAGCCCCGTCTCGAGCAGGCTCTTCAACTCGGCATTGCTGGCCGAAGGAATGAGCAGGGTTTCGAGCGCGCCGTTGACCTGCTTGTGATACGCGACCTCGTTCTCGATATAGGCCTTGTCGAAGGCAGTGCCCTCGAGCTTCGCCAGCTTGGCGCGCTCTTCCTTCGCCGCCTTGGTCAGCGCCTGGCTGGTGGCATTGTCTTCCGGCTTCACCTTCAGCTTCTTCACCAGGTCGAGAGCCTGCTTGTTCACCGCCTCGTGGTCGCGCTCCATATCCTTGGCAAAGTCGACGACCTCCTTGGTTTTCGACTTCTGGATCGCCAGCTTCGCCGCCTCGATGTCGAGCACGCCGGCTGTATAGGCGATATGGGCGATCTGCGGGTCGGTCGGCTTCTCGGCGGCCTCAGCCAGCGGCGCTGCGCTGAGGAGGAAGCCTGCGAGGGCTGCGGTCGGTCGGATAAACATGGCATCTCCTTCGCCCGGCACAGAGGCACCGGGCTCCATTCTGGGTTGACGGCCATTGGATGCGGGAGAGGGCGAAACGTTCCCGGGAAAAGTCGCGGGACACACATGTTGGACATTGCATGTTGGAGATTGGCCGAAAAGCTCATCCGCGATGCCTATCCTCAACGCGGGCTTCGCGAAATCTGAACGCGCCTCAGGCCTCGAACCCCAGCCTCTTCATCACCGCCTGCGTGAGCCGTTCGCAGCGCCGGCCGGCGAAAGGAAAAGCGTCGAGCAGCACCGGGCCGATCTCGTCGTCCAGCGCCTTGCGCACCAAGGCACGCGCCCGGTGCAGCCTTGTCTTCACCGTTTCCGGCCTGATGCCGAGCAGGTCGGCGGTTTCCTCGATGCTCAATCCCTCGATGACGCGGGCGACGAAGACCGTGCGATAGACATCGGGAAGGCTGTCGGTCGCCCGCTCGACAAGCCCGAGGATCTGCCGCTGCGCCATTGTCCGCTCCGGATCGTCGCCAGGGTTCAAGTCGCTTGAATTCAAAGGAAACCGGATGATCTGCGCGTCAGGGTTTTCAGGCATTGCCACGATGCGCTTTTTCTTGCGCAGCCGGCCGAGCGCCTCGTTGATGACGATGCGCGACAGCCAGGTCGAGAGCGAGGCATCGCCGCGGAAGCTGTCGAGGCTGGCGAAGGCGCGCATATAGGCTTCCTGCACGATGTCCTCGGCCTCGGCGTCGTTGCGTACCACGCCGCGCGCGATGCGGTAGAGCCGCTGGTTGTGCGTCTTGATGATCAAGCGAAAGGCGCCCGGGTCCCGTGCCAGGGTCCGGCGCACCAACGCCATCTCGCCGGCCTCCGCCGCCGAAACCGCGGCGGCCTGACTTGCTGACTTCATCATCGCGCCCCGATCTCCCGACAGGCGTTGCATCCGGGCAATTGGACGCGTCTGCCGGCAAAAGGTTCCCGGATTTTCCCGATCCAGTCGCGCGCTATGCTACAGCTTTCAGCGGCGGCCTGTCTGCAGCCTGCGCGCGGGCGGCGGCAGCAAGCAGATCGGTCTGGGTGATGAGTCCGAGAATATGCCGTCCGGCGTCGACGATCACCACCGCATGGCTGCGCCCGTCGGTCAGCAGCGGCAGCAGGCTCATCGCCGGCGTCTCGGGCGAGGCCGTGCCGGCCTTCGACATCACGCCCTTCACGGTGTCGGTCGCTTGCGTCAGTTCGCGCAGGCCGACGGCGCCGACCAGCCTCGCCTCGGCGTCGACCACCGGCAGGGTGCGGATATTGTGGTCGAGAAGCTGCTTGCGCGCCTCGTCGGCGGTGGCGCTCTCCGACATCGAGATCACGTCGCGGGACATGATGTCCTGGCAGAGCAGCGTCCGATGCGCGCGCACCATCGCCTGCAGCTCGACCTGGCGCAGCAGTCTTTCGATGTCGTCACGGTCGATGTCGAAGGTCTCGTCGAGTGCCGCCAGGGCGGCATCGACATCCTCGGGCCGGAAGCCGACGCGCTCCGCCGGCGGCCGGTCGGCTGTGCCGTGGCTGTTGGCGGCAGGCTGAGGCACATGCGGATAGTTGCGCCGCGACAGCTTGTGGAACAGGAAACCGAGCGTCACCAATATGATCGAGTTCAGCGCTACCGGCACGAAGGGAAACAGGAAGCCGGCGCTGATCACGGCCGGCCCGCCAAGCACGCCGGTGAGGGCTGCCGCACCGCCCGGCGGATGCAACGAGCGCGTGAAAGACATGGCTGCGATCGCCAGCGCCACCGCCAGCCCGGAGGCGATCACCGGGTTGTGCACGAAATGCGCCACCGTCACGCCGACCAGCGCGGAGATCGTGTTGCCGCCGATGATCGACCAGGGCTGCGCCAACGGGCTCGACGGAACGGCAAAGAGCAGCACGGCGGACGCGCCCATCGGCGCCACCAGCATCGCCACATGCGGTCCGTTGCCCATGGCGAGCCCGCTGATCACGCCGGTCAGCGCGATGCCGATGGTCGCGCCGATGCAGGCAAGCAGCCGCTCGCGCAGCGTCGCGCCGGCAAGGATCGGAACGAAGAGGCGGAACGCCATGGCAGCCCCAGGTCGAATGGCTTGAACTGTCGAATGGTGGAATTTGCGCTGCCCGAAATGCCGCCGAAGCCACGGATTTGGAAGCCAAACCAATCCGTATATTCGCGACTGGAGAGAATATTATTGCAGCGCGGATCGCCTGCGAGATGCCGCCAGCGGCCTCGGCTTTCTCAATCGCGCCAAGGCTTTACGGCCGTCCGCGGATTCAGTTTGGCAACGGCATTTAGCACCGTCGCTCAGGCCTCGGCCGCGGCGGCGAGGCCGCGCTGGATGTCGGCCTTGAGGTCCTCGACGTCTTCGAGCCCGATCTGCAGGCGGATCAGCGGCCCGGCATAGGCGCCCTTGGCGATGGTGCGGTCGCCGAGGAAAACCGGCACCGCAAGGCTCTCATAGCCGCCCCAGGAGTAGCCGAGGCCGAAGATGGTCAGCGCATCGAGGAAGGCGTGCTGCCCCTTCTGTCCGCCGCCATTCAGAACGATCGAAAAGACGCCGCTCGAGCCGCAGAAATCGCGCTTCCAGAGCGCATGGTCGGGATGGCTCGGCAGCGCCGGATGCAGCACCTGCGCCACGCCCGGTTGCTCCTCCAGCCAGCGCGCGATTTCGAGCGCGCTCTTCTGGTGCTGCTCCAGCCTCACCCCCATGGTGCGCAGGCCGCGCAGCGTCTGATAGATGTCGTCCGGGCCCGAACAGCAGCCCAGCGTGCAGAACCCTTCATAGAGCTGCTTCCAGCAAGCCTCATTGGCCGAGACCAGGCCGAGCAGCACGTCCGAATGGCCGGCCGGGTATTTGGTTGCCGCATGGATCGAGATGTCGACGCCGTGGTCGAGCGGCTTGAAGTAGAGCGGCGTCGCCCAGGTGTTGTCCATCATGACGATGGCGTTTGCCGCATGCGCCGCCTTGGCGATCGCCGGAATGTCCTGCACCTCATAGGTATTCGATCCCGGCGACTCGGTGAACACCACCTTGGTGTTGGGCTTGATCAGCGATGCAATTCCGGCGCCGATGCGCGGATCGTAATATTCGACTTCGATGCCGAGCCGCTTCAGCATCGTATCGGCGAAATTCCGCGTCGGGTGATAGACCGAATCGACGATCAAAACATGATCGCCGGCCGAGACGAAGGTGAGCAGGGGAATCGTCACCGCAGCCAGTCCCGACGGCACGGCGATCGTGCCGGCCGACCCTTCCAGCGCATCGACGGCGAGCGTGAGCGCATCCATCGTCGGCGTGCCGCGCGTGCCGTAGGTGTATTTCTGGCTGCGCGAGGCCATCGAGGCGGCGTCGGGGTAAAGCACCGTCGAGGCATGCACGACCGGCGGATTGACGAAGCCGAAATAGTCGCGCGGGTTGTTGCCGGAATGGGCAAGCCGCGTGTTGATGCCGATGTTGCTGCCGTCTGTCGCCATAGTTCGTCGCTCGTCGCCCATAGTTCGTCGCTCGTCGCAGTGTGTCAGGGGCTCAGCCATAGAGCGATGGAACTGGTCGCGCAACCGCTGCGAACCCGCCAAGCGATGGTGTTTGGATGGGCCAAATGAGAGGTCGCCTGCTCACCTTTCGTGCCCTTTGCAGGCCTCCGGCGACGATGCGCCGGAGGCAGCCCGGCGCGCCTTTCTTCGCTACGAATCACGCCAGTCCTTCCATTGGCGCCAACAAGTAGTAAGAGGCGGGAGTTCAGGTAACGGCCAAAATTTCGATGGCGCCGGACTTGCCGGTCCCGGCTGCAGCTCTTGACCAATTTGCGAGCGCTTTTGGCTGCAATTCGGTGATTTGCGGCAATCGGTTTTCAAACGTGTCGCAATTCGGTCATTTCCCTTGACCTCACAGGAATAATCGCCTTCGATGCGTTTCGTGAATGGGAGGCAGTGCATCGGCGAAACGATGCGGGTCCGGGAGCGGGCCCAAGTGGGAGCTGCATTCACAAACGAAAAAAGATCAAGCGTCGCCTACAATTAGGGGCGCCTGTAACAGAAAAGGGTCTGTGGGTCATGAAACACATTGCATTGGGCATGCTTGGCGCCGCCGCGCTCGGGCTCATGGCGTCCGCCGCTTCGGCCGCCACGCTCGACACCGTCAAGCAGAAGGGCTTCATCCAGTGCGGCGTCTCGACCGGCCTCGCCGGCTTCTCGGCGCCGGACGACAAGGGCGACTGGAAGGGCATCGATGCGGATTTCTGCCGCGCCGTCGCGGCCGCCGTCTTCGGTGACGGCTCCAAGGTCAAGTTCACGCCGCTCAGCGCCAAGGAGCGTTTCACCGCCCTGCAGTCGGGCGAGATCGATATCCTCTCGCGCAACACCACCTGGACGAGCAACCGCGACAGCGCGCTCGGCCTCGATTTTGTCGGCGTCACCTATTATGACGGCCAGGGCTTCATGATCAACGCCAAGAAGCTGCCGGGTGTGAACTCCGCGCTGCAGCTTTCGGGCGCCGCGGTCTGCGTGCAGAGCGGCACCACCACGGAGCTCAACCTCGCCGACTACTTCAAGAAGAACAAGATGGAGTACAACCCCGTCGTGTTCGAGAAGCTGGAAGAGGTCAACGCCGCCTATGATTCCGGCCGCTGCGACGCCTACACCACCGACCAGTCCGGCCTTTACGGCATCCGCCTGACGCTCTCCTCGCCCGCCGACCACGTCGTGCTGCCCGAGATCATCTCCAAGGAACCGCTCGGTCCGGCCGTGCGCCAGGGCGACGATCAATGGGCCCATATCGCGCGGTGGACGTATTTTGCGCTGCTCAATGCCGAGGAAGCCGGCATCACGCAGGCCAATGTCGAGGAGATGAAGTCGTCGACCGATCCGAACATCCAGCGCCTCCTTGGCACTGAGCCCGATGGCAAGTACGGCGCCGATCTCGGCCTCTCCAACGACTGGGTTGTCAACATCATCAAGGCGGTCGGCAACTACGGCGAAATGTTCGAGCGCAATGTCGGCTCGGGCAGCCCGCTCAAGATCGCGCGCGGCATCAACGCTCTGTGGACGAAGGGCGGCCTGCAATATGGTCCGCCGGTTCGCTGATTGAAATGTGATCCGGGAGGCAGGTCGTCTGCCTCCCGGTTTCTCTTTTCAGGGGATCGTCTATGGCTTCGCAGGAAATCCTTCGGCAGGAGCCGGGTCGCGGCTCCTTCATCAATGACCCGAAAATACGCGCCCTGTTCTTTCAGACGCTGGTCGTAATTCTTCTGTTCGTCTCGATCTGGTGGATCGTCAACAACGTCATCGAGAACCTCCAGCGCCTTCACATCGCCTCAGGCTTCCAGTTCCTCAGGAACAGGGCCGGTTTCGATATCTCCGACACGCCGATTGCCTATACGTCGGACGCAACCTATGGCCGTGCGCTCATCGTCGGCCTGCTCAACACAATCATCGTTGCCGCCGCCGGCATTGTCCTGGCCACCATAGTCGGCTTCATCATTGGCATCGGCCGGCTATCGCAAAATTGGCTGATCCGTAAGATCTGCACGGTCTATGTCGAGATCTTCCGCAATATCCCGCCGCTGCTGGTCATCTTCTTCTGGTATTCGGGCGTGCTCGCGGTGCTGCCGCCGCCGCGCGAGAGCTATCACCTGCCGTTCGGCTCCTTCCTCAACCAGCGCGGCTTCTATTTTCCGCGCGGCATCTGGGGCGACGGCTCCTGGCTGATCCTGGTTGCATTTGTCGTAGCGCTGGCCATGGCATGGTTTGTCGCGCACCGGGCGCGCCAGCGGCAGATGGCCACCGGCCAGCAATTCCCGGTGTTCTGGACCTCGGTCGGCCTGATCGTCGGACTGCCTGTGCTCGCCTTCCTGCTCGCCGGCATGCCGCTTACCTTCGACTTCCCGAAGCAGTCGACCTTCAATTTGACGGGCGGATTTCAGATCAAGCCTGAGTTCCTGTCGCTCCTGCTGGCGCTTTCCTTCTACACGGCCGCCTTCATCGCCGAGATCGTGCGCGCCGGCATCAAGGGCGTCAGCAAAGGCCAGAGCGAAGCGGCGGCTGCACTCGGCCTACGCTCCGGGCCGATCCTGCGCCTGGTGGTGATCCCGCAGGCGATGCGCATCGTCATCCCGCCGCTTACCAGCCAGTATCTGAACCTCACCAAGAACTCTTCGCTGGCGATCGCCATCGGCTACCCCGATCTGACGGCCACCGCCGGCACGGTGCTCAACCAGACCGGCCAGGCGGTCGAGGGCGTGTTCCTCATGATGATCGCTTATCTGGTGCTGAGCCTCGTCACCTCTGCGGTGATGAACGTGGTGAACGCCAGAATGGCGCTGGTGGAGAGGTAGAGCCATGCAGGAACACGACATGTCCTGGGTGCGCACCGAGATGACGCTGGCGCAGCCGGCGCCTCCTGGCGAGCGCGGCGCCTATGCCTGGGTGCGCAAGAACCTGACCGCCTCGGTTGGCGACACTATCCTGACCATCCTCGGCATCGCCATAGTCGCCTGGATCCTGCCGCAGGTCATCAACTGGGCCTTCATAAACGCAGTGTGGACCGGGCCGGACCGCACGGTCTGCGCCACCGTCTCGCAAGGCGGCATCCAGCCCGACGGCTGGACCGGCGCCTGCTGGGCTTTCGTCAACGCCAAGTTCGGCCAGTTCATGTTCGGCACCTATCACATCGAGGAACGCTGGCGGCCTATCCTGGTCGCCATCCTGTTCGTGGTGTTGCTGGTGCCTATGCTGATCCCGCGCGTGCCGCGCAAGGGGCTGAACGCCATCCTGCTCTTCCTCGTGCTGCCGGTCGTCGCCCACTTCCTTTTGGTCGGCGGCGTGTTCGGCCTGCCGCATGTCGAGACCTCGCGCTGGGGTGGGCTGCTGGTGACGCTCAGTCTCTCCTTCGTTGGTATGGCCGTGTCGCTGCCCCTGGGCATCGCTCTGGCGCTCGGCCGTCGCTCCCAGATGCCGATCGTCAAATGGCTTTGCGTCGTCTTCATCGAGACGGTGCGCGGCATTCCGCTGATCACCGTGCTGTTCTTCGCCAGCGTCATGCTGCCGCTTTTCCTTCCCGAGGGCGTTACCTTCGACAAGTACCTCAGGGCGCTGATCGGCGTGTCGCTGTTTGCCGCCGCCTATATGGCGGAAGTGGTGCGCGGCGGCCTCCAGGCGATCCCGAAGGGCCAGTATGAGGGCGCCGATTCGCTCGGCCTCGGCTATTGGCAGAAGATGGGCTTGATCGTGCTGCCGCAGGCCTTGAAGCTGGTCATTCCCGGCATCGTCAATACCTTCATCGGCATGTTCAAGGATACCAGCCTGGTGCTCATCATCTCGATGTTCGACCTGCTCGGCGTGGTGAAGCAGAATTTCTCCGATCCCAACTGGGCGACGCCGCAGACCCCGAAGTCCGGCTTGATCTTCGCCGCCTTCGTGTTCTGGCTGTTCTGCTTCGGCATGTCGCGCTATTCAATGTACACCGAGCGCCGGCTGGACACCGGCTACAAACGATAAAAAGGGGAATTGGCTATGGCCACCGAAAACGCCGTCAGCGCGGAAGACCTCAAGGTCGATGCCAAGAAGATGCACATCTCGACGACAGATGTCGCCATCGACATCGTCGGCATGCACAAATGGTATGGCGAGTTCCATGTGCTGAAGGACATCAACCTCAAGGTGATGCGCGGCGAGCGCATCGTCATCTGCGGTCCGTCCGGCTCCGGCAAGTCGACCATGATCCGCTGCATCAACCGCTTGGAAGAGCACCAGAAGGGCAAGATCATCGTCGACGGCAAGGAACTCACCAACGATCTGAAGAAGATCGACGAGGTGCGCCGCGAGGTCGGCATGGTGTTCCAGCACTTCAACCTGTTCCCGCATCTCACCATTCTGGAGAATTGCACGCTGGCGCCGATCTGGGTGCGCAAGACGCCGAAGAAGCAGGCCGAGGAAATCGCCATGCATTTCCTGAAGCGCGTCAAGATCCCGGAGCAGGCCAACAAATATCCTGGACAGCTCTCCGGCGGCCAGCAGCAGCGCGTGGCGATCGCCCGCTCGCTCTGCATGAACCCGCGCATCATGCTGTTCGACGAGCCGACCTCGGCGCTCGACCCGGAAATGATCAAGGAAGTGCTGGAGACGATGGTTGGCCTTGCCGAAGAAGGCATGACCATGCTGTGCGTCACCCACGAGATGGGCTTTGCCCGCAAGGTCGCCAACCGGGTGATCTTTATGGACCAGGGCCAGATCGTCGAGCAGAACACGCCGGCCGAGTTCTTCGATAATCCGCGCCATGAGCGGACGAAACTGTTCCTGTCGCAGATCCTGCACTGAGCTTCTGACGCCAATTCGAGAAGCCCGGCCGCCAACGGCCGGGCTTTTGAGCGACCGGTTGGTGAAGCGCGCTGCCGGTCTCGCTTCCATAGTTGTCGAGGCGCGGTAGCATTGGCGGTCGTGCAGGACACCGCTGCAGCGAACGCCTCACCGCCTGTTCCGCTCCTCCCAGCCATAGAGCCAGTCCAAATCTCCCGCGAGCTTCTCCGCCGGGCGCGTCGCCAGCACCAGGTTGCGCGCGATCGCAACCGGGCCCCATGCGTGCCAGGCCATGCGGTTGAGTGCGCCGCGTCTGAGCACCTTCTCGATGCGCGGCCGCCTGAGATTTTCCCATGTGGAGAGGTTCTGCCGCCGATCGCCGGGGAAGTCGGCGACCAGATCGGCGAGCGTCGCGGCATCCTCGATCGCCATCGCCGCGCCCTGCGCCGCGAACGGGGTCATGGCGTGCGCCGCGTCTCCGATCAGGGCTACCTGCGGCATCGTCCAGCGAGCCTGCTCGACGGTGTGGATCGGAAACGCCGTCCAAGGCCCGGCGAGCGCGGCGAGTCTCGCCAGCGCGGGCGACGTGCCGCGCATAGCGCTGGCGAGAATGGCGGGATCGGCATGGCCGGACCAGCCTTCGGCGATGCGCTCGCCCTTGGTGAAGGCGGCCAGATTGAAGGCGCTGCCTTTGCTCACCGGATAGGCGACCATATGGAAGCCGGGATGCAGGAAGGCGGTGATGCAGTCGCCGGCGGCGATTGCTGCAAAAGCCTGGCCGGCGGCGCTTGTCGCTGCAACCGTTGCGCGCCAGGCCAGCTCGCCCGAGAAGCGGTTCTTCCCGAAGGCCGGCTCTCGACCCGCAAGCAGCCTGCGAACCGACGACCAGACGCCGTCCGCGCCGATCAGCAGGCCGCCGGCGGCCTCGATGCTGCCGCCATCCGTTTCGGCGGCGACGGCGATGTCTTGCGGGTGAACAGCGACGTCCGTTACCCGCGCGCCGGTGACGAGTTGGATTTCAGGATGCTCCGCCATCCGCGCCGTCAGCGCCGCCTGCAGGTCGGCGCGGTGCGCCACCAGATAGGGCGCGCCCCAACGCTCTTCGCCGGCCTGGCCGAGCGGCACGCGCGCCAGTTCGCGCAAGGTGGCAGCGCCCTTCAGCACCACCGCTTCCGGGCGGATCGCGCTCAGCCGCAACCGGTCGAGCGCGCCGAGCCGACTGAGCATACGGGTGGCGTTGGGGGAAAGCTGGATGCCCGCGCCCACCGCTTCGAGCTGGCTGGCCTGTTCCAGCACCGTGACGGCATGGCCGTGTTCGGCAAAGGCAAGAGCTGCCGTCAGTCCGGCGATACCGGCCCCGGCGATGACGACCTGCCGGGACCGCGCCTCCTCCATGGTCTAGCGGTCACCCAGATCCGCGATCAGGCGGCCTGGTCGATATAGAGGCAGCCGGCAGGCTCGGTTTCCGTCGCCTTCAGCTTCGGCGAATAGCGGTAGAGCGTCGAGCAGTAAGGGCAGACCTTTTCATTGTCGTCGCCCATGTCGAGGAATACATGCGGGTGGTCGAAAGGCGGGTTGGCGCCGGTGCACATGAATTCCTTGACGCCGATATCGATCGCCGGATGGCCCGCGTCGTTCTGGAAATGGGGAATGGTACCGCCTGCCATCGTCGTCTCCTTCAGTTCGGCCCGTTTGCATCTGGATCATAACCGGCCGGTTTGCAAGATCGATGAAATGAAACTGTCGCAAAAGGCTGGCAGAGGATAAGTTGAGCCGGTTAAGCGCATGAGGCCGGAAACGAAGCGATTCCGTGACATCATGCGTCATAAAAGCGTGTTAGAGCGTGCATAGCGCGTCCGGCGGCGTATGGCGCTCAAAGAACGACGTTGTGGCCAAGAGCAGGAACCATGAACGAACTGAAGCCGGTGCAGAGCGAGTTCATCACCGTCGAGGCGGCGAGCCCGGACGGCGGCAATCCAGACCGTTTCGTCAACCGCGAGTTTTCCTGGCTGCAGTTCAACCGCCGGGTGCTCGAGGAATCGCTGAACGAGCATCACCCGCTGCTCGAGCGCGTCCGCTTCCTGTCGATCTCGGCCGCAAACCTCGACGAGTTCTTCATGGTGCGCGTCGCCGGCCTCGCCGGTCAGGTGCGCGAGGGCATCGCGTTGAAGAGCCCGGACGGCCGCACGCCTGAGCAGCAGTTGGAGCAATTGCTGCGCGAGGTCGAGCGCCTGCAGGAAGACCAGCAGAAGAGCCTGTCGGCCCTGATGGAGCTGCTCAACAAGGAAGGCATCGAAAGCATCCCCCGCGACGGCCTGACCAAGGACGAGAAGGCCTGGCTGGAGGAGCATTTCCAGGGTCAGGTTTTCCCGGTGCTCACGCCGCTGTCGATCGACCCGGCGCACCCGTTTCCGTTCATCCCCAATCTCGGTTTCTCAATGGCGCTGCAGCTGCGCCACCGCAAGAACGGCGAGGAGATGAGCGCGCTCTTGCGCTTGCCGGTGGCGCTGCGGCGGTTCATCCGTCTGCCCGACCGCAAGCATCATGTCCGCTTCATCCCGCTGGAGGAGGCGGTCGGCCTCTATATCGGCAAGCTCTTCCCTGGATATGAGGTCAAGGGCTCGGGCACGTTCCGCATCATCCGCGACAGCGATATCGAGGTGGAGGAGGAATCGGAAGACCTCGTTCGCCTGTTCGAGACGGCGCTGAAGCGCCGCCGCCGCGGCTCCGTCATCCGCATCGAATTCGACACGCTGATGCCGGCCGAGTTGCGCGACTTCGTCGCCGGCGAGCTCGGAGTGTCGTCGAGCCGCATCAGCGTGCTCACCGGGCCGCTGGCGCTCAACCAGATCTCCGAGATCGTCGCCATCCCGCGCGACGACCTCAAATTCACGCCCTATAACCCGCGCTTTCCCGAGCGCATCCGCGAGCATGGTGGCGACTGCCTGGCCGCCATCCGCGAGAAGGACATCATCGTCCACCACCCCTACGAATCCTTCGACGTCGTGGTGCAGTTCCTGCGCCAGGCGGCGGCCGATCCGGAAGTCGTCGCCATCAAGCAGACGCTCTACCGCACCTCGAACGACAGCCCGATCGTGCGGGCGTTGATCGACGCGGCGGAGGCCGGCAAGTCGGTGACGGCGCTCGTCGAGCTCAAGGCGCGCTTCGATGAAGAGGCCAATATCCGCTGGGCGCGCGACCTCGAGCGCGCCGGCGTCCAGGTCGTATTCGGCTTCCTGGAGTTGAAGACCCACGCCAAGATGTCGCTGGTGGTCCGCCGCGAGGACGGCCGGCTGCGCAATTACGTACATCTCGGCACCGGCAACTACCATCCGGTCACCGCCCGCATCTACACCGACCTGTCCTTCTTCACCACCGACCCGACGATCGCGCGCGATGTCGCGCAGATCTTCAACTTCATCACCGGCTACGCCGAGCCTGCCGAGGAGATGCGTCTTGCGGTGTCGCCGTTCACGCTGCGCGACCGCATCCTGAGGCACATCGCCGAGGAGATCGCCCATGCGCTCGAGGGCAGGCCGGCCCGTATCTGGATGAAGATGAACGCGCTCGTCGATCCGACCGTCATCGACGCTCTCTATGACGCCAGCCGCGCCGGCGTCGAGATAGATCTCGTCGTGCGCGGCATCTGCTGCCTGAGGCCGCAGGTGCCGGGTCTTTCCGAGAACATCCGGGTGAAGTCGATTGTCGGCCGCTTCCTTGAGCACAGCCGCATCTACTGCTTCGGCAACGGCCACGGTCTGCCGTCCGACGAAGCGGTCGTCTACATCTCCTCGGCCGATATCATGCCGCGCAATCTCGACCGCCGCGTCGAGACCCTGGTGCCGATCACCAATCCGACTGTGCATGAACAGGTGCTTGGCCAGATCATGCTCGGCAACATCATGGACAATCAGCAAAGTTTCGACGTATTGGCTGATGGCACCTCCCGGCGCGCTGCGCTCGAGGAGGGCGAGGAACCGTTCAACGCGCAGGAATATTTCATGACCAATCCGAGTCTTTCCGGACGGGGTGACGCGCTGAAATCGCATGCGCCCAGGCGCATTGCACAGTTCAAGCGCCGCAAGAAGAACGCCGCCGCGTGATTTCAGTCTCGCAGGGCCGGCTCCAGGACCGGCGGCCGCTGTCGATCATCGACATCGGATCGAACTCGATCCGCCTCGTCGTCTATGAAGGGCTGGCGCGCTCGCCGACGATGCTGTTCAACGAAAAGATGCTGGCCGGCCTCGGCCGCGGCATCGTTTCGACGGGCAAGCTCGATCCCGAGGCGGTGACGCGCTCGATGGAGGAGTTCCGCCGTTTTCGCGCGCTTTCCGATCAAGCCGGCGCCGAGCACATCTATGTGCTGGCGACCGCGGCCGCGCGCGAGGCGGTCAACGGCCCGGACTTCATCCACCGCGCCGAGGATGTGCTGAAGACCGAGATCCGCGTGCTTTCCGGCCGCCAGGAAGCGCATTATTCGGCGCTTGGCATCATTTCCGGCTTCTATCCGGCCAACGGCATCGCCGGCGACCTTGGCGGCGGCAGCCTGGAACTCGTCGACATCAATGGCGAGGCGATCGGCGACGGTATCACGCTGCCGCTCGGCGGCCTGCGCCTGCAGGACATGGCGAAGAACTCTCTCGTCCAGGCGCAGAAGATCGCGCGCCAGGAACTGGCGCGGGCGAAGCTTTTGAAGGGCGGGCAGGGCAGGGTGTTCTACGCCGTCGGCGGAACCTGGCGAAACCTCGCCCGGCTCCATATGGAAATGACCAACTACCCGCTCGGCGTCATGCATCATTACGAGATCGCCGCCGACAGCGCCCTGAACTTCCTCAGGCAGGTGGCCAAGGGCGAGGTCGAAAAGGTCAAGGGCATCGAAGGCGTCTCCAAGAACCGCCGCTCGCTGCTGCCTTACGGTGCGGTCGTGCTGCAGGAAATCATGGCGGCAATGCAGCCCTCGAAGATCGTCGTCTCGGCGCAGGGCGTGCGCGAAGGCTTCCTCTATTCGCTGCTCGACGCCGCCGAGCAGAAGGCGGATCCGCTGATCTCCGCGGCGGAGGAACTGGCGCTGCTGCGCTCGCGCTCGGTCCATCACGCGCATGACCTCGTCGAATGGACGGACAAGGCTTTCAAGGCCTTCGGCATCGACGAGACGGTGGATGAGGCGCGCTACCGCCACGCCGCCTGCCTGCTTGCCGATATCGGCTGGCGGGCGCATCCCGAATATCGCGGCCGGCAGTCGCTCAACATCATCGCGCATGCGTCCTTTATCGGCGTCGACCATCCTGGCCGCGCCTATCTGGCCCTGACCAACGCCTATCGCCATGACGGCATCTTCAACGATGCGATCGCGCCCGAGATCAAGACCCTGGCGCCGCCGCGGATGCTCGAGCGCGCCCGCGCGCTGGCGGCGATGATGCGCGTCGTCTACCTGCTGACGGCGGCGATGCCCGGGGTCATGCCGCGGCTGAAATGGGAAAGCCGCGGCAACGGTGCGCTTGCGCTGGTGCTGCCGGCGTCGCTTGCCGACCTCTATGGCGAACGACCTGCCGGGCGACTGGCGCAGCTGGCGCGCATCACCAACCGCCGGCTGGTGCTGGCGGTCGAGGGCGGGCCGAGCATTTCCGTCAAGTGACGGATCAGGTGATCTCGGCACCGACGCCGAAGGGGCGGCCGTCGGCCGACCATGCGCCGGCGCCGGCCATGGCGAGCGCCAGGAAGCCCCCGGCAATGGCAATGTCCTTCATCAGCATCTGCCGGTGCATGAATCCTAAGGTCGCATCCTCGCCGCCCTGGCCGAAATGGCCGATGAAGCCGGCGACGATAGTGAAGGCGGCAAGCAGCAGCGCCGCGATCCGCGTCTGAAAACCGACAAGGATCAAAAGTCCGGCGATCAGCTCGAACAGGCCGGTGCCCCAGGCCGCCAGGGTCGGTAGCGGCAGGCCGAGGCCGGTGAAGTAATCGATCGTGCCGGATATGTTGGTCAGCACCTGGAAGCCCGAGGGCACGAACAGCGCGGCAAGCAGGAGCCGCGAGGCGAGAAGCAACGCGTTGCGGTTCATGGCCCACCTCCCTTGCCGGTTACCCGGGAATGCACCGGCTCTCGGTGCAGTGTACGCCTGCACTCGGGAAAACGAAAAAGCGGCGCGGAAAATTCCGCGCCGCCAATTTCAGCTTGGGAGGGAAGGAGATCAGCCGCGCTTGGCGTCGATCGAATAGGCGCCGGCGCCGGAGGAGGCGAGCAGGATGAAGCCGCCGGTGATGGCGAGGTTCTTGAGAAACTGGATCATCTGCATCTGGTCGGCCCAGCCGGTGTGAGCAACCAGGCCGGTGGCGATCGTGAAGATGGCGAGCACCCAGGCGGCGACCCGCGTCTGGAAACCGACGAGAATGGCAAGGCCGCCGAGCAGCTCGATGAGGCCGACCACGACGGCCGTCACGGTCGGCAGCGGCAGGCCGAGGGCGCCGAAATAGCCGGCGGTGCCGGAAATAGCGGTAAGCTTGCCGAAACCGGAAAGCAGGAAGATCACGGCGAGCAGGATACGGCCGAGCAGGATGGTGGTGGAACTGTTGGACGCGATGCTGGTACCGGCGGCGGAAGTGTTGATGGACATTGGCGAGTCTCCGAATCGGGTTGAATGCCCAGTGAGATAGACGACGAAGACTGTTCACCAAAGCCGCCGATGCGGCGACACATTGTTCACAGGCAGTATGTTTCGGTGACCGTCGGACGCGCGCGAAAATCGTGTCGGCGGACTGGGATTAACGAGTAAATTGTGCCCCCGCAAAATAGCCAAGCCATCGGTGGGGCTGCAGTCGCAGACCTCGGAGGCTAGCCGAAACGCCCGATCGGGTCGTCTTCGCCCTGAAATGGCGACCTCTTGGGTCAGTCCGCGCCGCGAGAACTAGCCCGGATGCGTCATGTCCTCGGGCCGCACCAGCCGGTCGTAGTCGGCCTCGCTGACCAGCCCGGTGGCAAGAGCTTCCTCACGCAGCGTGGTGCCGTTCTTGTGCGCGGTCTTGGCGATCTTGGCGGCGTTGTCGTAGCCGATGGTGGGGGCGAGCGCCGTCACCAGCATCAGCGAGCGCTCCAGCGCCGCCTTGATGTTGTCTTCCCGCGCCTCGATGCCGACGACGCAATTGTCGGTGAAGGATACGGAAGCGTCGGCAAGCAGCTGCACCGACTGCAGGAAATTATAGGCCATCAGCGGGTTGTAGACGTTGAGCTCGAAATGGCCCTGGCTGCCGGCGAAGGTTAGCGCGGCATTGTTGCCGAACACCTGCACGCAGACCTGCGTCAGCGCCTCGCACTGCGTCGGGTTGACCTTGCCCGGCATGATCGACGAGCCCGGCTCGTTCTCCGGCAGCGACAGCTCGCCGAGGCCCGAGCGCGGGCCTGAACCGAGCAGGCGGATGTCGTTGGCGATCTTGAACAGCGCCGCCGCCGCCGCGCTGATCGCGCCATGCGAGAACACCATGGAATCGTGTGCTGCGAGCGCCTCGAACTTGTTCGGCGCCGTGACGAAGGCGATGCCGGTGATGGCGGCGATCCGGTCCGCCACCTTTTCCGCAAAGCCAACCGGCGCGTTGAGCCCGGTGCCGACCGCGGTGCCGCCCTGCGCCAGTTCCTGCAGGCCGGGCAGCGTCTGCTCGATGCGCTTGATCGACGACGCGACCTGCGCGGCGTAGCCGGAGAATTCCTGGCCGAGCGTAAGGGGTGTGGCGTCCTGCGTGTGGGTGCGGCCGATCTTGATGATGTGGTTGAAGGCGCGGGCCTTGGCGTCGAGCGCTTTGTGCAGATGGTGGAGCGCTGGGATCAGGTGATGCGCGACCCGCTCGGCGCAGGCGACATGCATGGCCGTCGGATAGGTGTCGTTTGACGACTGGCTCATATTGACGTGGTCATTCGGGTGCACGGGCTTCTTGGAGCCCATCACGCCGCCGAGCATCTCGATGGCCCGGTTGGAGATCACTTCATTGGCATTCATGTTGGACTGCGTGCCCGAACCGGTCTGCCAGACCACGAGCGGGAAATGGTCGTTGAGCTTGCCGTCGATCACTTCCTGCGCGGCGTCCACGATTGCCTTGCCGATGGCTGGATCCAGTCGTTTCATCTCCATGTTCACTTCGGCCGCGGCGCGCTTGACGATGCCCAGTGCGCGCACGATCGAGGCCGGCTGCTTTTCCCAACCGATCTTGAAATTGCCGAGCGAACGCTGCGCCTGCGCGCCCCAGTAGCGGTCGGCCGCGACCTCGATGGGACCGAATGTATCGGTTTCGGTTCTGGTCTTCTCAGCGCTCACGGGAAATCTCCGGTCTGTCGATTTGCGCAAGGGCGTATCGCGTTGCACAAAACCCTTCAAGCGGAGATTGCGGGCGAGGAAGATGCAAATCGGTTGAAGGGGGCTGCCGATCTCCCCCCTTGTGGGCCAGATCAGCCCTCCATCGGCGGTCCAACGATGTCGATGCCGTTCTCGGCGCAGAGTCTCGTCAGCGTCGCCATCATCTCGGGCGTCGGCGCCCCCGGCTGCGGCAGGTCCGGCCGTTCGGCGGGGCGGCTCGCCAGGCGCACCATCGTCTCGAAATCCGAGCCGCGCGTGACGGTGAGCGTATGCGCGCCTTGCGGAGATTCGACCCTGTATGTATGCGGCAGGCCCTTCGGCGCGATGACGGTTTCGCCCGCGCCCACGACCCGCTCATGGCCGTTGATCTGGAAACGCATTTGTCCTTCGAGGATGTGAAACACCTCGTCTTCGTTGCGGTGCATATGCAGCGGCGGGGAATCGCCATAGGGCAGGCGATGCTCGATGACGCAGATGCCGTCCTCTCCGTCGGCCGAAGAGACCTGGATGGCGACGAGCGTGTTGTTGAACCAAAGGAGTTCCTTGCCTGCGATGGTCCGGTTGATCATTGTCATGGTGTCTCTGCTTTGTGTTGGGCCGGCGAAGCGGCGTCGACGGCGAACTAACCAGCGACGCGTGGGCGATGGAAATCGAATGATCATATGGGCTGAATTGATGCGATGAATTTGAACGCGCTCGATCTCAACCTGGTGAGGGTGCTCGACGCGCTTTTGCGCGAGAAAAGCGTGACGCGCGCCGGCGAGCAGATCGGCCTCAGCCAGCCTGCGGTGAGTGCCGCGCTCAACCGCCTGCGGCATACGCTCAACGACCAGCTCTTCGTGCGGCGCGGCAACGACATGGTGCCGACGCCACGCGCCGAAAGCCTGGCCGGGCCTGTGCGTGCCGCGCTGCGCGAGATCGAGCGTGCTTTCCAGCCGGCGAAGGACTTCGATCCGGCCAGGCTGGAGCGGACCTTCACCTTCATGGGCGCGGATTTCTTTTCCATGCTCCTGATGCCGCCCTTTGCCGCGCGCATCGCGGCGGTGGCGCCATCAGTGTCGTTCCGCTTCCTCGACAGCGCCATCGGCGACGTCTCGAAACTGTTGCAGGAGGACCAAATCGACGTGGCGCTGGAGCGTCCCCTGGAAGTCGCCGAATGGGTTTCCAGCGTACCGCTGTTCGGCTCGCCTTTCGCCGTCATCGCGGCGAAGGGCAATGCAGCGCTCAATCGGGCCGGCATCGCCGAAGGCGAGCAGGTGCCGCTCGATCTCTTCTGCGAGCTGCCGCACGCGCTGCGCTCCATCGACGGCTCGATGTCGGGCTTCACCGATGACGCGCTGGGGAAGATGGGCCGGACGCGCCGGGTCACGCTTGCCTTGCCGCATTTCCAGGCGGTCGCGCTGGCCGTGGCGAGCGGACCCTATCTGGCGGCCGTTCCAATGCAGTTCGCGGCGGTGGCGGCGAAATCCTTGCCGCTCGGCATCTACCGGGCGCCGATCTCGATTCCCTCGCCGGCGGTCAGGATGTACTGGCACGCCCGCCATGACGACGAGGCGCCGCATCGCTGGATCCGCGAGCAGATCCTGGTGGAGGTCGAGGCGCTCGGTTTCCGCAACCTGGAGGATGAGGTCGGGGAGTAGATCTCACTCTGTTATCCGGCCGCCAGGCCGATGGTCCCGGGCTGGCGCAGCGCGAGCCGCCCCGCGACATAGTCCTTGACCTGGCGGACCGCCTGCGCGCGCGACACGCTGCCCGGCTGCAGGCCAAGCCTGAGCCACAGCCCGTCGATCAGTGCGGTGACGCCGAGTACGATCTCCGCGGCCAACTCCGGGGATGCGAGGCCGCGCAGGCCGGACAACAGGTTCGAGCGCATGCGCGCGTGGATCACTCGCTGGATGCGCGCCAGCTTCTCGTCGCGCGGCACCTCGGCGCAGAGCGACAGCCAGGCGTGACAGAGCGGCGGCAGGAACAAATGCTCCTCGAAATTGCCCTCGATCACCGCGTCCAGCCGCTCGATCGGCGTTCGCGCGCGCTTGAGCCGCGCCACCACCGCGTTGCACAGCACGGCATTGGCCTCGCGCATCGCGTGCTCGAACAATTCCTGCTTGTTGCGGAAATAGTGCAGCACGATGCCCTTCGAGGCGCCGGCCTGGGCCGCGACCTTTTCCAAGGTGGCGCCGGCAATGCCCTCGCGCTCGAGCACCGCAAAGGCCGCTTGCCGCAACTCCTTGCGGCGTATGTCGCTGAGACGTGTGAGCTTCACCGGATCGATCCATGTTTGCGAATCCATGTTGACATTTTCGCCCGCTCAGATCAATGATTGACCACTGGGACAATAACATGACCAAATGGTCAACAGAGGAGAACCGGAATGGTGCGCTTGCTTGCGAATGGCGTCTGTCTCGCTGCCTTGATGGTGGCCGCTCAAACCGTTCAGGCGGCCGAGGCGGAGGAATGTAAGGTGGTGCGAATGGCCGAGCCCGGCTGGAACGATCTCGCCTTCACGACGGGCGTGGCCAAGGTCCTGCTCCAGGTGCTCGGCTATGAGCCGCAGAGCGACGTGCTTGGCATCAACGTCATCTACGAAGGCATGAAGAACAAAGACCTCGACCTGTTCCTCGGCTACTGGGATCCGGCGATGGTCACTTATTACGAGCCTTACAGGAAGGACGGCTCGATCGAGAATGTGCGGGTCAATCTGGTCGGCGCCAAATACACCTTCGCCGTGCCGACCTATGTCTGGGAAGCCGGCGTCAAGGATCTCTCCGACCTGCACAAATTCGCCGACAAGTTCGGGAAGAAGATGTACGGCATCGAGCCCGGCTCGAACCAGCTGATGATGGATGCTATCGCCGATCCTCAGTTCCAGCTCGACGGCTGGCAGGTGGTCGAATCGAGCGAAGCCGGCATGCTCTCGGAGGTCGGCTACGAGATCAAGGAGAAGCAGTTCATCGTCTTCCAGGGCTGGGCGCCCCATCCGATGAACACGATGTACGACTTCAAGTATCTGACCGGCGGCGACAAGTTCTTCGGCCCGAATTTCGGCGCCGCGACGGTGACGACCCAGGTGCGCAAGGGATTCCTGCAGGAGTGCCCGAACGTGGCGCAGTTCCTGAAGAACCTTGCCTTCGACATCGATCTGGAAAATGTCGGCATGGGCTACCTCATCAATGACGGCATGAAGCCGGAGGAAGCGGCGCTTAAGTCGATCGCGCTCAACAAGGATCGTGTCGACGCCTGGCTTGCCGGCGTCACCACCTTCGACGGCAAGCCCGGCCTCGCCGCGGTCAAGGAAAAGCTTGGACTGTGAGGCCCGCGGCATTGGATCTGTCGGGACAGGGGGGCGAGCAGGACGCCTGGGCCGGCCGCAAGCGATTCGTCGATGTCGGTGGCCTCGACCTCGCCTATGTCGAGGTCGCCGGCTCGGAACCGCCGCTCGTCCTGGTGCACGGCTTCACCGACACCAGCCGCAGTTTCTCGTTGCTGGCGCCGCATCTTTCCGCGCGGCGGCTGGTCATGCCGGACCTGCGCGGCCATGGCGCCTCGCAGGCGGGCAGGGGCTTTGGCATCGCCGATTTCGCCGACGATGTCGCCGGGCTGATCCGCAACCTGCGGCTCGCCCGGCCGGTCGTTCTCGGCCATTCGCTGGGTGGCATGGTCGCCATGCAGGTGGCCGCGCGGCATCCGGAACTGGTCGGCGGGCTGGTCATCCTGGCCGGGGCGCTGAAGGCAGATTTCGCGCCGGACCATCCGTTGGTTGACGGGGTGGCGGAACTGCGCGACCCGATCTCGCCGACTGATCCGTTCTACGACTGGTGGCACGCCTGCGGGTCCGGCGTGCCGCGGGCCCTTCTTGCCGGCCTGGCGGCGGACGCTTCGGCGATGCCGGCGGCGCGCTGGCGCGCCATTCTCGAAGAAATCCGCCGGACGGATCTGACCGCGGCGGCGCGGGCCGTGCGGGTCCGGACGTTGATCATTGCCGGCGCCTGCGATCCGCTCTTCGGCGAAGCGCACCAGGAGGCTTTGGCCGAGGCGCTTGCCGGATCGCGTCTCGTCTGGGCGCAGGACTGCGGCCACAATCCGCACTGGGAAGACCCGGCCTTCGTCGCCAAGGCAATAGCCGACGTGCTGCCAGCCGAGTGACTACCGCAACAGCGATCGGGCCGTCGGCGTGAGGCGCAACGTCTCTGCCGGCTGCGTCGAAGCAGCCTGCATGGTTTGGCGAACCGCCTGCCATGCCGGAGAAGCGCCAAGGCCGGACCGATAGTTCGCATGGGCGTCGCCATCGTCGAAACCGATGACTGCGATGAAGACATTTTCGCCGGCTCGCACCGGCAGCCGCGAAAAAGTGTTTTCGGCATGCTCGCTGACGAAGGCGCCGAGCAGCCGGCCCCCGCTGGCCGTCAGTTGCGGAACCATTTCCGCCCGGAAACGCTCGGCAAAGCCGGTTTCCATGCCGTGGCGCAAATGATGAATCGAAATCTCAACAATGCCGTCTAAGTGAGGCTGCGCACTTTTGTTTTCGCCTTCGCTCACGGTCGACCGCTCCCGCCTCGACAGGTCGAAGCCGGCGTCCGGCCACGCGGGCTTCAGCAACAGCACGTCGTCGGAATCGATCATCGTCGCATTGGCGGCGTCGCGATGCTCGGCCCACACCGGGCCCTCATAGAAGGCGGTGAGCGCTTTCCTCCTGGCCTCCATGTCGGCGAAGCCGCGCAGCCAGACGAACATGTCGGGACGATCGAGGTCGCGGAACTGGCCGATAACGGTCATGCCCACGGCTTCCTGGCTCTCGATGAACTCCCGGTCGAACAGCGCGATAAGCGTTTCGCGATCGCCGGGTTTCAATGTGTATTGCCTGAGCTCCACGATCGGCGACGCAAGGCGGGAAGGTCTGTTCATGGCTAGACTCTCGAAAACAGGGTGTTCATCCTGTTTATAAACAGACCGGTTGTCCTGTTTTGTCAATATGCTACGTTCTTCCCCTTCTCTCCGACGGGGAAAGGTGGAGGTGGCGATGCGCAAGAAGCGCACCAACGATCCGCAGGGCATGCGGCGGCGCGTGCTCGACGTGGCGGAAGATTGCTTCCAGGCGCGCGGCTATCACGCCTCGAGCCTCGGCGACCTGATGGCGGCGGCCGGCGTCACCGGCGGCGCGCTGCACCATCATTTCCCGACCAAGAAGGCGCTGGCGCTGGCGGTGATCGAGGAGCGGGTGGCGGCCGCGGTTGAGGAGACCTGGATCGAGCCGGTGCGGGCGGCGCCTTCGGCGCGCAAGGGCGTGCGCGCCGTGTTCGAGGCGGTGGCGGCCGCGCTCGAGCAGCAGGGCTATGTGCGCGGCTGCCCGCTCAACAATCTGGCGCATGAGCTGTCGCTCGCCGATCCCGACTTCCGTATGGCGTTGGCCGATATCTTCGCCGGCTGGCGGCGGGTGATCGCCGACAAGGTGCGCGCCGATCAGGAGGCCGGCGGGGAGGGTGGAACCGATCCCGACCGCTTTGCCGCGCTGACGGTGGCGGCTTACTCCGGCGCCATGTCGATGGCCAAGGCCGAGCAGGATGCCGGTGTGTTGCGGCAGTGCCTGGAGGGTTTGGAGCGGGTCGAGCCCCCGCCATCACAGAACGGTTCGCCCGCCAGACGACGCCGCAGGGTGGTGCGGCAGCAGGCAATCCGCTGATGCCGGTATGAGGATCATCGTAAGTCCCTGACTGAAAGGCAGCCTTCACTCCCTCAGCGGCTTGATCGTCTCGAACCCCACTTCGCTCTGCGCGCTCGTCCCCTCGTCGTAGCGCCGCGCCAGCACCGCTTGCAGGTCGGGCGAATAGAGCGCGGTGAAGCTGTCGATCACCGTGCCGGAATCGCCGGTCAGCGTCTCTTTCACCGTCAGCACCGTGTATTTGCAGTCGCCCAGCTTGTAGGTGTCCTTGCCCTTGACGCTTAAAGCCAGTGTTTCGGTGCCCTTCGGCGCCTTCTTCGCCGAAAGCCGCACGAACTCGGTCTTGCTCTTGGCACCGGCCTTCAGCGGGAAGAGCTTTTTGAGGTCGCCGAGCGGGATCATTGACAGCCGGCCCGTGTCGCTATCGCGGAAAATCTCGATCAGCCCGGCGTAGCGATATTGCGTCTGCGGCGATTGCGACTGGTAGTTGTTGGCGACCGCGACCATGCCGCCCGGCGCCGGCCGGAACTCGCTGCGGATGCCGGGCTTCTCCAGCACGAAGCCGGCCTTGGCGGATTTGGCGTCCACGCAGTCGGCCGCCTCGGCGGTGCCGGCGAGGGCAAGCATGGAGAGGGCCACACAGGTCGTCACGGGTTTCATGCCTTCTCCCCTGGAAATGTGTTCTGGAAGGAATGACAGACCCTCTCTGCGCTGTCGACCCAAAGTGCCCTTCACGAATTCAACCAATGCTTGAAAAGAGCCGCCAATCTGGACGATCCGGCGCTGAAAATGTTCCAATGGCGCGATGATGAATCGCTTATCCTCAGCATTCTTGTCCCGGCGCGATTTCCTGGCCCGGGCGGCCGGCCTTGCCGCGACCTGCGCCCTGCCGGACACCACTTTCGCCCAGACCGGCCAGCCTATCCAGCCGATTGACGCCACCTTCCTGTTCATCGCCGATATCCATGCCTGCCGCATGGCGACCGGGCTCAGCCCGCATTGCGAGCAGGAGGGCAAGACCGACGCGGCATTGCTGCGCAATGTGGCCGTGCTCAACGCAATCGACGACAAAGAGTGGCCGGCCGAGATCAGCGGCGCTGCCACCGGCCTGCGCTCGGCCGGCACACGCATCGCCACGCCGCTCGGCCTCGTCACCGGCGGCGACATCACCGATGACGGCGGCGGCCAGATCACTGAGCCGAGCGAAGGCACACAGCTTCTGCAGTTCAGCCAGCGTTACCAGCAAGGGATCGGCCCTGATCGCGTGCATGTTCCGGTCTATGTCGGGCTCGGCAATCACGATCTCGACCAGAATGGACCGACGCGCCATGTCGACTGGTACCGTCGCGAGATGCGCGATTATGTCGAGGTCAACCATCGCCCCGGCGTCTTCTTCAAGCCGCCGGTGCCGGCGACCAATTACGATGTCGACACCGACTGCTATTCCTGGGACTGGGGCGGGCTGCACCTCGTCCAGACGCATCGCTTCGCCGGCGACACCGGCCATGACGCAATAGGCAGCCTGCCATGGCTGAAGCAGGATCTGGCGACCTATGCCGGCGACGGCCGTCCGGTGATTCTCTTCCAGCACTATGGTTGGGACACCTTCTCGGTCGAGCGCTGGGATCCAGTGAAGCGCACCTATGGCGACGACGGCGCCGGCCGCCCGCATTGGTGGGGCGACGCCGACCGCCAGGCGCTTGTCGCCACGCTGAAGGGTTATAATGTGATCGCCATTTTCCACGGCCATCAGCACGCAGTGCCGATGATCTACCGGCGCGACGGGCTCGACCTCGTCAAGCCGAAGGCGGCTTTCATGGGCGGCTTCGCGCTGGCGCGGGTGACCGATGACCACCTGGACGTGGTGCTGGGTGAGGCGGCCGGCGACCATGGCGAGGTCGTCTTCACCAACGCCTTCGCCAAAAGCTGGGCCACCTGAACGGAGAAAGCGCGCCAGGTAGAGTTGCGCCAGGCCCGTTGTTCGAGCTGTTCTGCGGTCTTGGCGCGGTCGACGCTCAAACGACGAGCAGGCCGGCGCGCGGGTCGGCCATTGCCCTCGCGGCTATGGGTCAGAGCGCCTTGCGAGCCTTGTCCTTCACGTCGCCATAGGCCTTGCGAACCCTGCCGGCAATTCTTTCGGACATGCCTTCCACCTGCAGGCGCCGGCTGCCGGTGGCCTTGCCGGCCGCCTGCTTCAGCCTGCCTTTTACCTGCTTGGCGATGCCGGCAACTTGATGCCTGTTCACCATATCCGCATCTCCTGGGCCTGGAATAGGAGCGGGATGCGCCAACCGCATCCGGCATGACAACGAACGGGCAATGCTTGAGTTCCGTGCAGCCTGGGCATGACAGGCAGCCCGTGCCGGGCGTTTCAGATCTGACCGCGGGGCCTGCTGGTCACATCGCCTTTTTGAGCATGGCTTTCATGTCGCCACAGGCCTTCTGCACCTGGCCTGCCGACTTGTCCGCCATGCCCCTGATTTCCATCGGCCGGTTGCCGGTGGCCTTGCCTATGGCTTGCCGGATCGAACCTTTGATCTGCTTCGCCAAGCCCACTATTTGGTCCATGTTCACCATCTCCGCATCTCCCGGAGATCCAATTCGCGAGGAGAAACGGGCCGGAGTGCTTCGCGGTTCCGTTGCGCCAAAGCACACCGGTCGAGGATAATTGACCGGCGACCGAATTCGGCATAATATGTAACCAAATGGATACGCATTATGCCGCAGGCTGAGCACGACCGTTCCGTCTTCCGCGCCATCGCCGATCCGACGCGGCGCGCCATCCTCGACCGGCTGCGGCAGGGCCCCGCGCCGGTCAACGAACTGGCGTCCGCCTTCTCGCAGAGTCGGCCGGCGATTTCCAAGCATCTGAGGATACTGCGCGAGCTCAACGTCGTTTCCGAGCAGCGGCACGGCCGCGAGCGCGTCTACCGGCTGGAGCCGGCGGAATTGAAGGATGTCGCCGACTGGATCCTGCCTTACCGAGACTTCTGGCAGCACAGCCTCGGCAATCTCAAATCCTACCTGGAGAATGAATGATGGCCAGCCAAGACAAGCCCCGCGCGATCGCCGACATTTCCGCCGGTACCATTCTTGCCACGGTGACGATCGCCGTGCCGCCGGAGCGCGTCTTCCGCGCCATTACCGCTGAGGACCAGATCCCGCTCTGGTGGGGCGCCGACAACATGTACCGGACGACGAAGCACACGGCCGATGTCCGGCCGGGCGGCGCCTGGCGCTCGGAAGGCAAGGGTGCGGACGGGCAGGACTTCCATGTCGCCGGCGAGTATCTCGAGGTCGAGCCGCCGCATCGTCTGGTGATGACCTGGAAGGCGCCCTGGGACGGCGATAACCTCACCACCGTCACCTATACGCTCGAAGCCGTCGAGAACGGCACCCGGCTGACGCTGCGCCATGACGGCTTCGGATCGCGACGGGACTCCTGCCGCGATCACGGTTCCGGTTGGGAGCGCGTGCTGGGCTGGTTGGACGAATTCCTTGCCAAGGAGACCGATGCCAGGTCGGCTTCGGTCTTCCATTGCCGGCTGATCCCGCCGCGTCCGGATTTCGCCTTCACCCTGACGGAGGAGGAGAGGGCGCTGATGAATGCGCATGCCGACTATCTGCGCGGCCTGCTTCGTGAAGGCAGAATGATGATTGCCGGCCCAGTCGCCGATCCAGCCGGACCGTGGGGGCTTCTGATCCTGCAGGTCGGCACGGAAGCCGAGGCCAAGGCCGTGACCGAAGGCGACCCGGTGGCGCTTTCCGGCCGCGGCTTCCGCTATGAAATCCTGCCGATGATGAGCACGATCATGTAAGGCGAATGGAAAACGCCTCTCGCGCTTTTTCAGGGCGCGGGAGGCGTCTTTTGTCATCAGCTTTTCTCGATACTCGTGAACTGCCGACAACAGGGACAAAACCGCCAGCCGGCAAAAGGGTTCCCGGCAAAACAAAATTTTTTGCTCGGCCGGATGCGACGCATTTCCCGGCTCCGTGCTAAAGGCACTTGCCAGCATGAGGATAGCCTTGCCGCACGACCGACCCTGCCCGACCCTGCTTGACGCATCAGCCGCCTTCGACTGTCAGAGCTGCGGCGCCTGCTGCGCCTATTCGGCGGACTGGCCGCGCTTTTCGACCGAAGAGGATGCCGAGCTCGACCGCATCCCCGACGAGCTGGTCGCGACCGACCTGTCAGGCATGCGCTGCGAGGACGGCCGCTGCGCCGCGCTTCGCGGCGAGGTGGGCAAGCAGACGGCCTGCGCGATTTACGAAGCCCGCCCGCATGTCTGCCGCGCCTGCATGCCCGGCGGCGACGACTGCCTGATGGCAAGGGCCGCCCATGGGCTGGCGGTGGAGAGCGTTATCTCCCCCCTCGAGGGGGAGATGGCCGCGAAGCGGTCAGAGGGGGTCGTCTCACATAAATCGCCAACGTGATCGCGTCGGGAAAAGGCCGCGCTCTACACGAGGCGAGCCCCCTCTGTCGCCTTCGGCGACATCTCACCGCAAGGTGACCATAAGGGGGAGATTACTCTCTCCCCCGCTTGCCCACACTCGGACCTCCCGATACCTTCCGCGCCGGGCAGGGCCGTGGAGGAAACTGTGAGCATCGAATTCCTGTTGACGTCGCTGATTATCGTCGCTTCGCCCGGCACCGGCGTTCTCTACACGCTGAGCGCCGGCCTCTCGCGCGGCGCTCGCGCCGCGATCATCGCCGCTTTCGGCTGCACGCTGGGCATCATCCCGCACATGGCGGCGGCCATCACCGGCCTTGCCGCGGTGCTGCACACAAGCGCCGTCGCCTTCGAGACGCTGAAATATCTCGGCGTCGCCTATCTGCTCTACATGGCCTGGAACACGCTGAAGGAGAAGGGCGGTCTTGCTCTCGATCAGAACGTCGCGCCACGCTCTGCCCGAAAGGTGATCACCTCCGGCATCCTGATCAACATCTTGAACCCAAAACTGTCGATCTTCTTCTTCGCCTTCCTGCCGCAATTCGTCAGCACCACCGAGCCGCACGCTTTCGCCAAGATGCTGGAGCTGTCCGGCGTCTTCATGCTGATGACCTTCCTTGTCTTCGTCGTCTACGGCGTGTTCGCGGCTTCGGTGCGCAGCCATGTCGTGTCGCGGCCGATGGTGCTGACCTGGATGCGCCGCACCTTCGCCGGCGCCTTCGTCATGCTGGGGGCCAAGCTGGCGCTGGCGGATCGGTAAGCGAACCGTGATATAGCCCATCGCCTCGACTATCGCCCGTCCGCGACGCGGATCAGGTTGACGCAGGGATGGCCGAGCGCTGGCGCTGCTGATCTCCCTCCTTGAGGGGGAGATGTCGCCGAAGGCGACAGAGGGGGTCGCCGCGCGTTGGAGCGCCAGCGCCTTCGTTGCACGGGAGGCGTCGCCGGCGCCTTACGCGCGGCGACCCCCTCTGCCCTGCCGGGCATCTCCCCCTCAAGAGGGGAGATCGGCTGTTGCCCAGGCCTTCGCCAATCGCAACAGTATGGAAGCCCGCTTTTGGACCGGCTGCCGCATGCCAAACAAAAAGGGCGACATGTCTGCCGCCCTTTCCATATTCGCTATGGGACCGGACTTCTTAGAAATCCATGCCGCCACTCAAGCCCGCTTGCGGGCTTGAGCAATGTTAGTTGATGGGCGTGCTTTATGGAGTTCTGGTTGCGAATGATCTTGTTCGAAAAGTCTGCAACTTTTCGGGATCATTCGTCAATTAGAAGTCCATGCCGCCCATGCCGCCCATGCCGCCGCCAGGCATGCCGCCCGGCATACCGCCGGCGGCTTCCTTCTTCGGAGCCTCGGCGATCATGGCTTCGGTGGTGACCAGCAGGCCGGCGACCGAGGCCGCGTCCTGGAGAGCGGTGCGAACGACCTTGACCGGGTCGACGATGCCCATGCCAATCATGTCGCCATACTCGCCGGTCTGGGCGTTGAAGCCGTAGGTCGCAGCCTTGTTCTCGAGGATCTTGCCGGCAACGATCGAAGCCTCGGCACCGGCGTTGGCCGCGATCTGGCGGGCCGGAGCCTGCAGCGCGCGACGAACGATGGCGATGCCCGCGGCCTGGTCAGCATTGACGCCGGTCGCCTTGACGGCGTGCGAAGCGCGCAGCAGCGCGACGCCGCCGCCGGGGACGATGCCTTCTTCAACGGCCGCGCGGGTCGCGTTCAGAGCGTCGTCAACGCGGTCCTTCTTTTCCTTGACCTCGACCTCGGTCGCGCCGCCGACGCGGATCACCGCGACGCCGCCCGCGAGCTTGGCCAGACGCTCCTGCAGCTTCTCCTTGTCGTAGTCCGAGGTGGTCTCCTCGATCTGCTGCTTGATCTGGGCAACGCGGCCCTGGATCTCGGCCTTCTTGCCGGCGCCGTCGACGATGGTGGTGTTCTCCTTGGAGATCGACACCTTCTTGGCGCGGCCGAGCATGTTGAGGCCGACGTTCTCGAGCTTGATGCCGAGGTCTTCCGAGATGACCTGGCCACCGGTGAGGATGGCGATGTCTTCCAGCATGGCCTTGCGGCGATCACCGAAGCCCGGCGCCTTGACGGCGGCGATCTTCAGGCCGCCACGCAGCTTGTTGACGACCAGCGTGGCCAGAGCCTCGCCTTCGACGTCTTCCGAGATGATGAGCAGCGGCTTCGAGGTCTGAACGACGGCTTCCAGGACCGGCAGCATGGCCTGCAGGTTGGAGAGCTTCTTCTCGTGCAGCAGGATGTAGGCGTCTTCCAGATCGGCGACCATCTTGTCGGCGTTGGTGACGAAGTAGGGCGAGAGATAGCCGCGGTCGAACTGCATGCCTTCGACGACTTCCAGCTCGGTCTCGGCGGTCTTGGCTTCCTCGACGGTGATGACGCCTTCGTTACCGACCTTCTGCATCGCTTCCGCGATCATCTTGCCGACCGACTCGTCGCCATTGGCCGAGATCGTGCCGACCTGGGCGACTTCCTCGGAGGTCTTGATCTTCTTGGCAGCCTTGCCGAGAGCGGTAACGACTTCGGTGACGGCGAGGTCGATGCCGCGCTTCAGATCCATCGGGTTCATGCCGGCGGCAACGGCCTTGTTGCCTTCCTGGACGATGGCCTGGGCGAGAACGGTCGCGGTGGTCGTGCCGTCGCCGGCGATGTCGTTGGTCTTCGAAGCGACCTCACGCACCATCTGCGCGCCCATGTTCTCGAACTTGTCCTCGAGCTCGATCTCCTTGGCGACGGTGACGCCGTCCTTGGTGATGCGCGGGGCGCCGAACGACTTGTCGATGACGACGTTGCGGCCCTTCGGACCGAGGGTGACCTTCACCGCGTCGGCGAGGATGTTGACGCCGCGCAGCATGCGCTCGCGGGCATCACGGGAAAACTTTACGTCTTTTGCAGCCATTGTAAGCTCCTGGCAGGGGTTCGGGTCGAACCCGCAGATTCAAGATTCAGTTGACGGTGAGGCCGATGATCAGCCGATGATGCCCATGATGTCGGATTCCTTCATGATCAGAAGGTCCTCGCCATTGAGCTTGACTTCAGTGCCCGACCACTTGCCGAACAGCACACGGTCGCCGGCCTTGACGTCCAGCGGCACGAGCTTGCCGGCTTCGTCGCGAGCGCCGGAGCCGACGGCGATGATCTCGCCTTCCTGCGGCTTCTCCTTCGCCGTATCCGGGATGATAATCCCGCCGGCGGTCTTGGATTCGGATTCGACCCGGCGAACGACCACGCGGTCATGAAGCGGGCGGAACTTGGACTTTGCCATGTTGTCTTCCTCGAATGAGAACGGTGAGAACTGTTCCTCCATCCGGCGAGGCCGGATATAAGTTAGCACTCACCTAAGGCGAGTGCTAACGTGGCGCTGAGATAGGCTGATGGCATGCGAGAGTCAAGGCGCGCGGGGAGGGGCAATGGCGCAATTTTTCTCAGGCGGAGCGCTGGGCGGAAATGCGGTGGCTGCGCGAAGCCTGGGCGAGCAATCCAGCTCGTTTAGTCCAGGCGCTTCGGCGAGCGCAACACCAGCAGCGGGCAGCGTTCGGCCAGACCGTATGTGCCGCTAGAGGTCGGCCGGAGATCGTCGAAGAAGGTCCGGGCTTCCTCGATGAGCGCTGCCGCGGGGGCGAAACCGTAGACGGCGGACGAGTTCCGGTAGACGTCTATGGTTCCGATGACCGGCAGTACCCATCCGGTTCGGGCCGACAGCTCCTCGCGATCGGGAAACGCCCTGTCGAAGTGTTCGAGGATGGCTTTGACCGGGATCGTGTAATCCGGCGCGTCGCCGATCGCGGTCATGGCCACGCGCCATTTGAGCTCATGGAAAGTCGAGACGCCGCCGCTTAGCGCAAGATCGCGGACATCCTTCGGGTTGTCCGGTGTTTCGGGAGAGGCGTAAAGCCTGATGCCGGCGCGGCCGTCGGACCTGAGCGCGCGCGCGATCGACGCAAATAGGGTGCGCCTGAGGCCGGCGGCGGCGATGACCGAGAGACATCCGTCGCCGATCAGCGCCTCGACGCTTGCATCGGCGAACGGCAGATCGAACCAGTCGCCCTGCACCGCCTTGCGCGTATCGGTGTCGCCCGGCCAGATGCCGGCGATCATGTCCGAAGACTCGTCGACCGCCGTCATCGTGGCGCCGAGCCCGGCGAGCTCGGGTGTCACGCCGAGCATTACGACATCCGACGGGGCAAGGTCGAGCTCGCGGTCGTAGGTTTCGACAACCTCCGCCGGCGGCCGCAGGGGTGAGCCGAGCAACTGCCAATGTTTGCGAATTGCATTCCAATGCTCGGTCATGCAAACCCCAGCCCGGTAGCGCGTTGTATCCGATCGAATAGTGGACGACGCTTGATAGGCCAAGTGGGGAACAATGGCACGCATCGCCGTCATCACGCATGAGTTCGACCGCTTCCAAAGCCGGCGCGGGCTGCTATGGCGCCGGGACAGCCCGTACATGCTCTTCGATCTGCTGGAGGAACTGAAGCGCCGCGGCCATTCGGTGCAGGTCCTCAGCGGCACGTCGGCGAAGCCGGCCGCCGATATCGCGGTGCTGCATGTCGACGCCACGGTTACGTCGCCCGATTATGTCGAGTATGCCCGCGCCTTTCCCTTCTGCCTCAATCTCGGCGCCGCCGACATTTCCAAGCGCCGCATCAGCGGAACCGTCGTCGGCAAGGACGACGGCTGGAAGGGACAGGTTATCGTCAAGAGCAGCCTCAACCATCGGGGAACGCCGGAACAGCAACTGAATCGGCGCGCGCGGCGCGCCGGCAAGCCGATGCCCTTCCCCGGCGTCGCATCTTTCGACCAATACCAGATCCATGCCTCGCTCGCCGACGCTCCGGCCGAGCTGTTCGGACGCGAGGACCTCATTGTGGAAAAATTTGTTCCCGAGCCTGAGCCGGATGGCTTTGCCGCCCGTTTCTGGCTGTTCTGCGGCGAGCGCGAGCGCTGCACACGCCACGTCTCGCCGCAGAGCCTGGTCAAGGGCGACGACACGATCCGTCGCGAGGCGGTTCCCGTACCGGACGAGCTTCGCGCGCTAAGGCGCAAGCTCGGCTTCGACTACGGAAAGTTCGATTTCGTCATGCATGAGGGCAGGGCGGTGCTGCTCGATGCCAACAAAACGCCCGGACGCGCCCGCAATCTGTCGAGCTTCATCGCCGCCGGCAATGCCAATCTTGCCGACGGCTTCGAAGGGTTGATCCGCCAACACGCTTAGATATTCATGCCGCCCGAGACCTCGATGCGCTGGGCGTTGACCCAGCGATTGTCCTCCGACAGCAGCGAGGCGATCATCGGCCCGATATCGTCGGCGACGCCGGCGCGGCCGAGCGCCGTCATGCCAGCCACGACGCGGTTGATCTCGGCGTCGTCGCGCACATGGCCGCCGTTGAAGTCGGTGGCGATGGCGCCGGGCGCCACGGTGTTGGCGGTGATGCGGCGCTGGCTGAGCTCCTTGGCGAGGTAGCGCGTGAACACCTCGATGCCGCCCTTCATCATCGCATAGGCGGCCGAGCCCGGAACCGAGAAGCGCGCCAGCCCGCTCGACACGTTGACGATGCGGCCGCCATCGTTGATCAGCGGCAGCAGCGCCTGGGTTAGGAAGAACACGCCTTTGAGATGGATGTTCATCAGCGTGTCGAATTCCTCTTCCGTCGTCTCGGCGATCGGCTTGCGCAGGCCGGTCCCGGCATTGTTGACGAGATAATCGAAGCGGTCGCGCTGCCAGGTTCCCTGAAGCGTCTTTCTCAATGCCGCGGCGAAAGCCGGGAAGGTGGCAACGGCGCCGGCGTCGAGCTCGAGTGCCGCGGCGCGGCCGCCGGCGGCCTCGATCTCGGCGATCGCCGCCTTCGCCTCGTCGGCGCGCGAGCGGTAGGTGAGGATGACGTCGACGCCCTTGCGGGCGAGGTTGAGCGCGGTGTTGCGGCCGAGGCCGCGGCTGCCGCCGGTGATGAGGGCAATGGGGCGAGTGGTCATGGCAAATCTCCTTTTGGCGATGGAGATCCATATACTCGCGCGGATGACCGATATAATCTGGCTCGGACTGCCAACTCTATTCAGGATTTGCGAACAATCAGCGATGGACAGGTTCGACAGCATGCGGCTCTTCACCCGCGTCGTGGAACGGCGCAGCTTCACGGCGGCCGCCGCCGATCTCGGCTTGCCGCGCTCCAGCGCCACCGCCGCGATCAAGCAGTTGGAGGAGCGGTTGGGCGTGCAGTTGCTTCGCCGCACCACGCGCCACGTCACCACCACGCTCGACGGTGAAGCCTATTACCAGCGTTGCATCGGCATCCTCGCCGACATCGAGGATGCCGAGGGCGGCTTCGGCGCGCATGAGGTGCGCGGACGCCTCAGCGTCGACGTCAACGGCCACATGGCGCGCACTTTCCTGCTGCCGGAACTGCCGGCGCTGCTCGCCCGATATCCGGGCCTGACCGTGCATATCGGCGAAGGCGACCGCCTCGTCGACCTCGTGCGTGAAGGCGTCGATTGCGTCATCCGGGCCGGCACGCTTCCCGACAGCGACATGATCGTGCGGCGTCTCGGCATCGCGCGCGAAATCACCGTGGCCAGCCCCGCCTATCTCGAACGCCACGGCGTGCCGCGCACGCCGGACGACTTGGCTGGGCACATGATGATCGGCTTCGTGTCGTCGCGCACGAGGCAGGTGATGCCGCTGGAATTCACCGTCGACGGCATGGTTCGCGAGATCGTCCTGCCGTCGCGGGTCACGGTCGCCAATTCGGACACGAGTGCTGCGCTGGTCCGGCTGGGCTTCGGGCTGTTCCAGGCGCCAAGGCTCCGATATGCGGACGACCTCGAGGCAGGCCGGCTGGTCGAAGTGCTTCCCGATTTTCCGCCGACGCCCACGCCGATCTCGGTGCTCTATCCGCCGAGCCGGCAGTTGTCGCCACGGGTCAGGGTGTTTGTCGATTGGCTGGTGGAGATCCTGGGGCCGAAGCTGGATGCGGGGTAAGTTGGCTCGCGGAGGGGATCGTATCCAGCGGTCGTCATCCTAGGGCGGAGCAAGGAGCGAAGCGACGCGCGCAGACCCTAGGATCCATGCCGTGACGCTAAGGCGTTGCAAGGATTGCAGAATTCTCCGCCGTTGCGCTCTATGACGGAGTCGCGGCATGGATCCTCGGGTCAAGCCCGAGGATGACGACCGTTAGGGCATGCCTGCAAAAACAGCCGCAACTGCGCGTGGATGATCGACTGGTAATCCTCGATCGTGCGCCGGCCTTCCGCCTCGTCCTGCGTCAGCGCCAGCCGCACGACGCCGCCGGCGAGCTGAAAGATCAGGAACACCACGCGCCCGAACGCCTCGCGCTGCTTAAGCTTCAGCATCGGCGCCACACGGTCGCAGAACATCTTCGCCTGATGCCGCGTCTCGGCGATGTCGAGATGCTGCAGCGCCTTGTCGGCCTGGATCGCGTTCTGCAGATCCTGGATCGCCGGATCCGCCGCGACACGGCCGTAGTAATCGTCGAGCAGCCGATCGGCTGCAGCGGTCACGTCATCCACTCCCCGGATATCGGCGATGATCGCGCCGAAGCGAGCCCGGCTCTCCTCCGAGAAACGCTCGTAGAGCATCGCCAAGATCGCCGACTTGCTTGGAAAATAATGGTAGACCGTGGCGATCGGCCCGCCCGCCAGCGCGCCGACTTCCTTCATCGTGACCGCGTCTATGCCCTTCTCGCCGATCAGCCGCATGGTCGTAGCGAGGATCGCGTCGATGCGCTCGCGGCTGCGCTCCTGCTTGGGCCTGCGTCTGGGTTCCGTCGCCGTTTGCCTAGTTTGCCTCATCTCGCGCGGGCAGTCGTTGATTCTCGGTTGACAGGAAACTGATCAAGTATCAGTTTCGTGAATGCTGACAACTTGTCAGCTTTTTCACCGGGCTGCAAGGGAGGGCGCCTCGTGACTGCAACCGATGCCGCGCATGCGGAAAATGGCGACTGGCTGGTCGGCAACCCGACCGGCCTGCAACTCGCCGCGGCGCTCTGGATCGGCTCGGTCGGCCTGCTCATCCTGGGCTTGCAGCCGGTGCTGCTCGGCGCGCTCTACAGCGAAGGTCATGTCACCGGTGACGAGCTGGCACTGGTCGCCACCGCCGAGATGATCGCGATCGCCATCGGCTCGGCGATCGTGGCGATGCTCCTCCCGGCCCGCAACATGCGCTGGAAGAGCGCCGCACTTTTGGTGCTGCTGGCGCTCGCCAATTTCTGGACCGCCTATGCGATGAGTTCCAATGCGCTGATCGGGGCGCGCACGCTCGCCGGGCTTGCTGAGGGTGGCTTGGTCGCCGTGGCGACCGAATTGATCGCCCGCTCGCGCCGGGCCGAGCGCATCGGCGGCTATTTCGTCACGCTGCAGACCTTGGCGCAATGCGCGCTGGCGCTGCTGCTCGCGCTTTATGCCGTGCCTGCCGCGGGCGCGGCCGGCGGCTTCGTCGCGCTTGGCGTTGTCTGCCTGTTGTCGCTCGTCGTCGCGTGGATCGTGCCGGACGACTACGCCGACCTGCCGAAGGACGAGCATTTTGCCAATGTGCTCACCGTGCCGGCGATCACGGCGCTGCTGTCGATCTTCTGCTACTTCATGTTCTTCGGCGCCGTCTGGGCATTTCTGGAGCCGCTCGGCGCCGAGTTCGGCATAGACGGCCGCACCGTCGGCCTGATGGTCTCGGCAAGCCTCGCCGCGCAGGTCATGGGCGCCATGACCGCCACCGTCTTCGAAGCGCGCATCGACTTCCGCTTCGCCATCACCGTCATCGGCGCCATCGCGACGATCAGCTCGGTGCTGCTCGCTTCCGGCCCTGGGCTTTCGGTCTTCTGGTCGGTGGCGCTGGTGATGGGCTTCATCCTGCTCTTCATCGTGCCCTACCAGATCCGGCTGGCGATCACCGCCGACGAGACGCGCAACGCGGTACTGCTTGTGCCGGCGGCGCAGCTCTTCGGCCTCGCCATCGGCCCGGTGGCCGCCTCGCTGCTGATCGACGGCCAAAATTTCCGGCCGGTGCCGGAATTCGCCGCGGCAAGCGCGTTGGCCAGCGTGGCGCTGCTCGGCGTCTTCGTGTTGGTTGCGCGCCGCCGCGTTCCAGCCTGAGCGGGAGGTGACGATGGCAAACGCCTGGAGCAACTGGTCGGGTTTCGTGAACGCCGCGCCGAAGCTGATCGCCACGCCAGCCGATGTCGGCGAACTGGCCGATCTGGTGCGTTCCGCGCCCGGTCCGCTGCGCGTCGCCGGCGCCGGCCATTCCTTCACGCCGCTGGTGCAGTCCGACGGCACCATCATCTCGCTGGCGAAGATCGAGGGGCTGGTTTCGCATCACGCCGCAGCCAATCGGGCACGCCTGAGGGCGGGGACAAGGCTTGGCGCGCTGATGCACATCCTGCAGGACATCGGCCAGGGCCTGCCCAATATGGGCGACATCGACAAGCAAGCGATCGGCGGCGCGCTGGGCACCGCGACGCATGGTTCCGGCCCGACGCTCGGCGCCTATCATACGCAGCTCGAGACGGTGCAGTTCGTCGACGGGCAAGGCAAGCTGCGCGAATACCGCCGGGCGGGCGACCAGGATATGATCCATGCCACCGGCGTCGCGCTCGGCGCTTTCGGCGTGCTCACCGAAGTGACGATGAACAACATCCCGACCTACCGGCTGCGGCGCCGCAAATGGGTGTTGCCGATCGGCGAAATGCTGCGCGACTTCGAGACGATGATGGGCGCACACCGTTCGGCAGAGTTCTATTACATCCCGTTTTCCGGCTATGCGCAGTTCATCGCCAGCGATCTCAGCGACGCAACGCCGGCGTCGCGGCCGACCGAGGATGACGAGGAGGGCCTGGCGACGTTGCGCAAGCTGCGCACCGTGCTGCGCCGGCTGCCGGCGCTCCGCCGGGCGCTGATCAAGGGTGCGGTCAAGAAGGTGCCGGCCGAGGACTATGTGCAGGACTGGCTCAACGTCTACGCCAGCGACCGTCGCACCAAATTCAACGAGATGGAGTACCACCTGCCTTACGAGGACGGTCCCCGGGCGCTGGCCGAGATCATCGCGCTGACCGAAAAGCATTTCCCGGAAGTCTATTTCCCGATGGAGGTGCGTTCGGTCGCCCCGGACGAATTCTGGCTCTCGCCCTTCCACAGGAGGCTGACCTGCTCGATCGCCATCCATCACGACGCGGCGAACGATCCGCTGCCCTTCATGCGCGCGGCCGAGCCGATCTTCCGCAAATATGGCGGGCGGCCGCATTGGGGGAAGATGCACAGCTTGACGGCGGCGGATTTCAAGAAACTCTATCCGCGCTGGGATGACGCAATGGCGGTGCGCCGCGACATCGATCCTGGGAACCGCTTCGTGTCGCCCTATATGGCCGGCCTGTTCGGCATCCAACAATGAGCGCCTATTTCGCCGAGCTGTCGAAGGCGCTCAAGGCCGCCGAAATCTTTCGGCCCTGCCTGGTGCTCGACCGCGACCGGCTGGACGCCAACATCGCGCTGGTGAAGCAGAGGCTGGCGCCGGGTCTTGCCGTGCGCCTCGTCGACAAGTCGCTGCCTTGCCTGCCGCTGCTTTCGCATATCTCCAAGTCGCTCGAAACCGGCCGCTTCATGACCTTCCATCCGCCGGTGACGCAGGCGGTGCTCGACGCCTTTCCCGCGGGCGATCTCCTCTATGGCAAGCCGATGCCGGTAGGTGCGGCGAAAGCGGCGCTGGCTAGAGGCGACGCCGGCGGGTGGTCGCGCGTCTGCTGGCTGATCGACACGCCGGAGCGCCTGTCCGAATACGGTGCGCTCGCCGCAGCGTTCGGCACCGAACTCCGCTTCGCCTTCGAGGTCGATGTCGGCCTGCATCGCGGCGGCTTTTCCGGTCCTGCCGAGATCAGGGCGCTGGCCATACCGAAGGACCTGCGCTGCGAAGGCATCATGGCCTATGAAGCGCATGCGCCGGAAATTCCCGGGCTGTTCGGCGGCGCGGCCGGCGCGCTGAAAAAGGCCGCGGCGAAGGCTGCCGAGTTCGTCGCGGCCCTCGATGCGGACCAGCGCCGCATCCTCAACATCGGCGGTTCCAAGACGGCGCTGCTGCATGGCGGCGGCGTGGCCAACGAAGTGTCGATCGGCTCGGCCTTCGTGCTGCCCAGCGATTTCGATACGCCCGGCCTCGACGGCTTCCGGCCGGCCGCTCTCATTGCGACGCCGACTCTGAAGGCGCTCGATCCGGTGCTCCCCGGCCCGGCGGCTATCTCCCGCACGCTGCAGGCGCTCGGCCTCTTCCCGAAGAAGGCCTGCTATCTCTATGGCGGCAAGTGGATGGCCGAACCGGTGTTCCCCGAAGGCATGAAGCCGAACGGCCTGATCGGGCTGTCGTCCAACCAGCAATTCATGGGGCTGCCGGCGGGCGCGGAGGTGAAGCCCGGTGACTACGCCTTCCTGCGGCCGACGCAGAGCGAGGCGGTGCTGCAGCATTTCGGCTCGCTCGCGGTGTTTGCCGGTGGGCGCATCGTCGAGTTCTGGCCGGTACTGCCGAGGGGGTAACGGGCGCCCCAACTGTCTTCGTCGCGATCCTTCGCGCCCCCTCTGTCCCGTCGGCCTAAATTTATTTGACTAAGTCAACTAATTGGTCGATCCTGTCCGCGACAGGAGGAACTCCCCATGACCATCCACGATCACCCCGGCAACAAGCGCATCGATGCCGTGCGCGCCTTCAACCGCTTCTACACCCGCCAGATCGGCCTGCTCGACGAAGGCCTCCTGAAGAGCCCGTTCTCGCTGACCGAGGCGCGCGTGCTTTACGAGCTTGCCCATCGCGACGGGCTGGTCGCCAGCGACCTGGTGCGCGACCTCGATCTCGACCCCGGCTATGTCAGCCGGCTGCTGAAAAAATTCGAGGAGCGCGGCCTGGTCGAGCGCGCCGCCACGGAGGCCGACGCGCGGCGGTCCTCGATCGCGCTGACGCCCGCGGGCAGGGAGGCGTTCGCGCCACTCAACCAGGATTCGCACGACCAGGTGCGCGCGCTGCTCGATCGCCTGGCGCCGACCGATCAGGAGCGGCTGGTCAAGGCGATGCGCACGGTGCAGGACCTGCTCGGCGACAAACCCCAACCCAAAGTGCCTTATATCCTGCGGCCGCTGCAGGTCGGCGACATCGGCTGGATCACGCATCGCCAGGGCCTCATCTACGCGCAGGACTATGGCTGGGACGAAACCTATGAGGCGCTGGTTGCCGAGATCCTCGGCGAGTTCGTCAAGAACTTCGTTCCGCAATGGGAGAGCAGCTGGATCGCCGAGCGCGAAGGCGAGGTGGTCGGCTCGGTTTTCGTCATGCGCAAGTCGCCCAAGGTGGCGAAGCTCAGGCTGCTCTATGTCGAGCCGTCGGCGCGCGGCCTCGGCATCGGCCGACGGCTGGTAGACGAGTGCATCGCGTTCTCGCGCGCCAAGGGCTACAAGACGCTGACGCTGTGGACGAACGACATTCTTGGCTCGGCCCGCCGCATCTACCAGGCGGCGGGCTTCAAGCTGGCCGAGGAAGAGCGCCACCATTCCTTCGGCAAGGATTTGGTCGGCCAGACGTGGAATTTGGAACTGTAGCGCCTTTTCCTTCTCCCCTTGTGGGAGAAGGTGGATCTCGGCGCGCAGCGCCGAGACGGATGAGGGGTGTTCCAGGGAACGCCGGCGTCTCACTCCGCTGGAACACTCCTCATCCATCGCCTTCGGCGAGACCTTCTCCCGCAAGGGGAGAAGGAGGAAGGCGTCTCAACCTTTGATCGGCACCCAGATCTCCAGCCCGCCATTGCCGCTGCGCGGATCGAATTCGGGGCCGTAACGCTCGAAGTCCGGGGCGTCGGCGATCTCATGCCCGGATGCAGGCAGCCACCTGTTCCAGATGGTATTGACCGTGCGTCGGATGGTCGAGATGTGCTCGCGATGCGCAAACACGGCGTATTTCTGCGCCGGCACTCGAACCCGGCAAAAATCCTTCGGCAGATCGGAGAACTCCGACACCTCGACGCCGGCGACATAGTCGAAATTGCCGGCATCGTCGGCATTGGTGCAAACGCCGTAGGCGACGCCGGGCACCTCGCCGGGAATGTTGCCGATATAGGGTCCGAAGCGCTGCCACAGCATTGGGATGCCGGCGCTGGTCTCGCAGCTGTAGCGCTCGCCGAGCCCGGCGATGAGAAACGCCCGGCTGGTCTCGAAGAGCGGCGGCTCGAGCGCGGTGAGAAGCGAACTGTCCATGAGGATGGGCTGCACGAGGTCGAGGTTTTGGGTCGAGCCTCCAGCGCGCACCAGTTCCGGCGTGGTGCCGAACTGGTCGCGGAAGGCCCGCGTGAAAGCCTCATGCGAGCCGTAGCCGGCATCGAGCGCGACCGCCAGGATATCGCTCGCGCCGCCCGCGAGCTTGCGCGCCGCTTCGCTGAGCCGCCGCGCCCGCATATAGCCCATGACCGACCGCCCGGTGGCGGCGCCGAAGGCGCGCGTCACATGGAAGCGGGACACGCCGCTGCTTGCCGCGACATCGTCGAGCGAAATCGCATCCGGCAGATGGCTTTCGACAAACCACAGCGCTTTCTCGGTCGGGTTCATGGCTCCTCGCATTTGGCGCGGCCACACTAGTCGGCGCGCCGACGGGCAGTTTGATCGAAATTGCGCAGTGCGCAATAATAGCCACGCGCATGCCGGGTTGAGTGGGATCGACTTGGCATTAGCGGCACGCGGAAGGGGTGTCCCGATGACGACGGCGACGGCCGATCAGGTGTTCCGATTTGGCGGGTTCACGCTCGACCTCGCCAAGGGAACGCTGCGCGGCATCAACGAGCCGCTGTTCCTGCGGCCGAAAGCCTACGCGCTGCTTTCGCATCTCGCCCGCAATATGGGCCGCGTCGTGCCGAAGTCGGAGCTGATGGATGTCGTCTGGCCCGGCGTCTATGTCACCGAGGATTCGCTCACCCAGTCGGTGCGCGAGATCCGCAAGGTGCTGGGCGAGGACATGGTGCGCACCGTCTCCAAGCGCGGCTATATGCTTGCCGCGGAAGCCGAAGCGGCGCCCGAGATCAGCAGCCAGCCGATCGTGGCGGTGGTGCGCTTCCGCAACGAGAGCGGCGATCCGGCCGACGAGGCGATGGTCGACGGCTTTGCCGAGGATCTCATCAACGGCGTGGCGCGCTTTGGCACCGTGACGGTGCTGGCGCGCAATTCAAGTTTTTCCTTCGCCTCTTTCGGCCGCGCGGAGTGGCCGCAGATCCGCGCTCGCATCGGCGCCGATTATCTGGTGGAGGGCTCGCTGCGCCGCCAGGGCGAGCATGTCGTAGTGGCCGTCAGCCTCGTCGACATCGCGAGCGCCAGCCAGCTCTGGGGCGACCGCTACCAGTCACAGGGCGCCGGCCTGTTCGCGATCGAGCGCGACATCGTCGAGCAGATCGTCAGCCGCCTGGTCACGCGGGTCACCAACGCCGGCCTCGAGCAGGCCTCGCGCAAGCCGGTGACCAGCCTTGCCGCGTACGAGCTCCTGCTGCGCGGCTTCGCGCTGCTGCGCGATCCCGCTCAGACCGACCAACGCGGCGCCGAGGCCTTGTTCGAGGCGGCGATCGCAAAAGATCCGAATTACGGGCTTGCCTATTCTTATCTCGCTTTGGCGCGCTCCCTGGACGGCGAGTTCGGGCGCGCCAGCGATGCTGTCCTGGAAAATGCGCGCGACCTTGCCGACAAAGGGCTGGCCCTGTCGCCCGACCAGCCGACCGGCCACCGCGTGCAGTCGCTGATCCGCCTCTATATGCGCGATCACGAGGCGGCCGAGCATCACATGCGCATCGCCTTGCAGCTCAACCCGTACGACGCCGACAGCATCGAGCAGATGGGCATGCTGCTCACCATGCGCGGCCGGCCGCTCGAAGCGCTGACCTGGCTGGCGCGCGGCATTCGCATCGATCCGCTGCATCCGCACTGGTACCAGTTCGACCGCGCCCTGGCGCTCTACATGATGGGCGAATATCGGCAGGCGGCGGAAGCGCTGGAGCTCGCGACGCGGCCGGCGCCCTGGATCAGGACGAGGCTGGCCGCCTGCTATGCCCAGATGGGCGACAGGGACAAGGCGCGGCGGCAGATCGCCCTCATCGAGGAGGGCGCTTCCTTCTCGCCGCTCGACTATGCGCTGCACGGCGTGCCGTTCGAAAATCCGGCCGATGCCGAGCATCTCTGCGAAGGCGTCAGGCTTGCCCTCGGCTAAATGCATGTCGCCCCGGAAGTGTGCAGCGGTTCTGGGATATCAAAACAAAAACTTAAGCGCGTCGCCCGAATCCGTTTCAGCGCGACGCGCTTTGGGCTGTGCCCGAGCCGCCTCAATCGACGACGACCACGATGTAGCGGCCTTGATAGGGCCGGTAGTAGGTCCGGCCGCAGCGCCAGACGTCGAAGCCGTTGACCTTGGTGCGAACGCAGCCTGCCGGCAGCGTGGCGACCCAGGCGGTGGTGTGCCTCAGCACACGCCATGTCGTGGCGCGCCGAGCGACGCCCGCGGCGCTGTGCGGTGTCCAGGGCGCCCCGATGCGGGCTTCGGCGGTACCGACCAGCGACAGGGCCGGCACGGCCGTGCCGACAATCTCGACGGCAGCGAGGCCGATGGCGAGCAACGCAGCGGCCGAGCGCATTTTCCTGAAAGATTTCACAGGCATTTTCGTTTCTCCTGAGGTTGGTGTTCAGTTCTAGTGGGAGGATGAAGCGGCCAGCCGGGTCGAACCCGTCAGCGCCGCCAGGTGAGCAACCACGAACAGCCAGTGCGCCGCGGTTGTTACGTAGCCGACGACGAGCACGTCGGCGGCGATGAAGAACTGCCAGAACAGAAGGTTGGCCGTTCCGAGCAGCACATGCACGGCAGCCAGCACGGCGTGCCAGTTGCGGGAGTAGGCGATGCGCCAGAGCGTCACGCCGATGATCAGGGCCAGCCCGTGCGCCTCGATGAAGCCGATGCCGGTGCCGGGTGCGTTGTTGAGCAGCACGGCTTCAGCCCCGCGCCCGAAGAACGAGCCGGCAATGTCGGTGGCGAGCCCGCCTGCGGAAGCAAGGACCAGGAAGCCGGCATTCACGCGAACGAGAAGATTTCCAAAGAAGGGTGTCATGATCGTTCCTTTCCGTTTTGGGTGATAAAGGTCGCCACGGCGGCGTTGGCCGCCGTGGCTGCTGGGAGGGCGCCGCTCAGGCCACCAGCGGCTGGGGCTCGGCTGCGGCCGCGGTCGGTTCGGCCGCGGGGGTGCTCTCAGCCGGCGCCTTGATGCCGAACCAGGTGACGTAGAGCGTCGGCAGGAAAACCAGCGTCAGCACGGTCGCCACCAAGAGGCCGCCCATCACCGCATAGGCCATCGGCCCCCAGAACACCGTCGGCGCGATCGGGATCATGCCGAGGATGGCGGCCGCCGCCGTGAGCAGGATCGGCCGCAACCGATGCGTGGTGGCGCTGATCACCGCTGCCCATGGTTCCTCGCCGGCGGCGATGTGCTGGTCGATCTGCGCGATCAGGATCACCGAGTTGCGGATCACCATGCCGATCAGCGACATCACGCCGAGGATCGCGACGAAGCCCATCGGAGCGCCCGAGAGGAGCAGCGCGCCGGCGACGCCGATGATCGCAAGCGGAGCGGTGAGCAGCACCAGCACCAGGCGCTGGAAGCTCATCAGCTGCACCATCAGGACGGTGGCCATGATGAACAGCATCAGCGGGAACACCACGAAGATCGAGGCCTGGGCCTTGGCGCTGTCCTCGATCACGCCACCCTGCTCGACGCTGTAGCGCGCCGGCAGTTCCGCCTTGAAGGCGGCGATGGCGCTCTCCAGCCGCCGCGTGACCAGCGTGGCATTTTCGCCCGGCGCGACATCGGCCTGGACGGTCACGGTCGGCAGCCGGCCGCGGCGCCAGATCAGCGGCGGCTCGGTCTGGTAGGTGAGCTTCGCCACCTGCTCGAGCGGCACCCGCCGTCCGCCGGACGCGCTGATCGTCAGGCCGCGCAGCGTGTCGATGCTGGCACGTTCGGTTTCCACCGCGCGGGCAACGATGTCGACGAGGTAGATGTCGTCGCGCATCTGCGTGATCTTCGAGCCGGAGAGCACCGCGTTGATGGTCTCCGATAGCTGCTGCGAGGAGATGCCCAGCGCGCGCGCCCGGTCCTGGTCGACATCGACCTTGATGACCTTGGCCGGCTCGTTCCAGTCGTAGTTGATGTTGCGCACCGAGGCGTCGCTGCCCAGCACCTGGGCGAACTGCTGCGCGAGGCCGCGCGTCTTGTCCGGATCCGGACCGCTGACACGGAACTTCAGCGGCCAGCCGACCGGCGGGCCGAGCTCCAGCGGCGTGACGCGGGCCATGACGTCGTCGAAGCCGGTCGACAGCTGCTTCTCCAGCCGGTCGATCACCGCCTGGCGCACGGCATGGCCCTTGGTCACGACCACCGCCTGGGCGAAGAAGTCGTTGGCGAGCTGTGCGTCGAGCGGCAGGTAGAAGCGCACCGCGCCCTGGCCGACATAGAAGCTCCAGTGGTCGATATCTGGATCGGCGGCGAGCAGCTTCTCGACGCGCTCGACCACGGCACCCGTCGACTTGATCGAAGCGGTGCGCGGCAAGGTGAGGTCGAGCATCACCTCGGGCCGGTCGGACTTCGGGAAGAACTCCTGGCCGACGAAGCCCATCGCCACGACGGAGAGCGCGAACAGTCCGGCCGTCGCCGACAGCACCAGCCACTTCGCCCGCATCGCCATCTCGAGCAGCGCCTGGAAACCGCGGCCGATGCGCGAGGGCTGATGGCTGCCACCATGACCCTTGATGCGATCGGGCAGCAGGAAGACGCCGGTGAGCGGCGTGAACAGCACCGCGACCACCCACGAGACGACGAGCGCGATCGCCACGACAGCGAACAGCGAGAAGCAGTATTCGCCGGCGCCGCTCTTGGCGAAGCCGACCGGCACGAAGCCGGCGATCGTCACCAGCGTCCCGGTGAGCATCGGGAAGGCGGTGGAGGTGTAGGCATAGGTGGCGGCCGAGATCTTGTCGTAGCCTTCCTCCATGCGCGAGATCATCATCTCGACCGCGATCATGGCATCGTCGACCAGCAGGCCGAGCGCGATGATCAGCGCGCCGAGCGAGATGCGCTGCAGCGAGATGCCGAAATACTCCATGGTGACGAAGGTGATCGCCAGCACCAGCGGGATGGCGACCGCTACGACGACGCCGGGACGCCAGCCGAGCGCCAGCAGCGAGACGGCGAGCACGATGGCGATCGCCTCGCCGAGGCTCTTGGTGAATTCGCCGACGGATTCTTCCACCACATGCGACTGGTCGGCGACCAGGCCGAGCTCGGCGCCGAGGGGCAGCTCGGCCTGCATCTCATGCATCTTCTCCTTGACGGTCTCGCCCAGCGCCAGCGCGTCGCCGCCCGAAGTCATCGAGATGGCGATGCCGACCGCAGGCTTGCCGTTGAAGCGGAACGTCGGCTGCGGCGGGTCGGAATAGGCGCGCTTGACCTCGGCGACGTCGCCCAGCCGGAAGTAATGGCCGTTGGCGTAGAAGTTGATGGCCTTGAGGCTTTCCTCGGAGGTGAAGCTGCCGGAGACGCGGATGGCGATGCGCTCGGGGCCGGCATCGACCGTGCCGCTCGGCGTCAGCGCGTTCTGCGCCTGCAGCGCCTGCGACAGCGTGCCGACATCGAGGCCGAGCGCCGCCACCTTCTGCGTCGAGAATTCGAGATAGATCTTCTCGTCCTGCTGGCCGATGAGGTCGACCTTGGCGACGTCCTTCACCGTCAGCAGCCCGGCGCGCAGGCTGGTGCCGAGATCCTTCAACTCGCGATGGCTGAGGCTGTCGGAGGTGAGCGCGTAGATCAGCGAATAAGTGTCGCCGAACTCGTCATTGTAGAACGGGCCCTGCACGCCGGACGGCAGCGTCGGCTTGATGTCGTCGAGCTTCTTGCGCACCTGGTACCAGAGCGGCTGCACCTGGTCGGCGGCCACCGTGTCCTTGAGGTTGACGAAGACGACGGATTCGCCGGGCTTGGTGTAGCTCTTGACGTAGTCGAGGTCCGGCAGCTCCTCGAGCTTCTTCTCGATGCGATCGGTGATCTGCTCCACCGTGTCGCTGGTGCTGGCGCCCGGCCACATCGTCTTCACCACCATGGTCTTGATGGTGAAGGGCGGGTCCTCCTCGCGGCCGAGGCCGCCATAGGCGTAGAGGCCGGCAAGGGCGGCCGCGATCATCAGGTAGACGATGAAGCTGCGGTGCCGCAGCGCCCATTCGGAAAGATTGAAGCTGGTCATGATGCGGTTCCTTTTCAGGGCGCGCGCAAGCGCGCTCCGCCGGCGCCTGCCGGCTGGCCAAAACAAATGACGGTTTGGGTTCGGTCAGCGCCCGCCGCTTGGCGGGCACTGTCGCAATTCAGGCCAGGCTGTGCATGGTGCCCGGCACACGGTAAGGAGCGCGCTCGGCGGTTCTCGGCCTGATGGCGAGGCCCGCGAGATAGCGCTGAAAGGCGGCTGCCTCCTGGACTGGCGAGGCGAGCGCGACATGGCCGTCCGGCCTCACCAGATAGGCTGCGTCTCGCTGCAGGCCGGCCTTCTCGGCTGCGTCTGTCCAGGCGAACGCATGCACTGCAATTCCTGTCGGTGCGAGCATCGCCCGAAAATCGCAATTGACCTCGCCATAGACATGGACCTGCCAGTCGAGCGAGCGCAGCGGCTCGAAATTGTCGCCGCCCGCGCCCATGACGTTGCCGGCGACATACGGCAGGCGGTCGCCGCCGCTGACCTTGCCCGCCATGCCCGAGCTGATCGGCCCGGCGCGGTACTCGATCGCCGTCTGCGAGATCACGCCGAAGAATGCGCGCGACCCGAACGATGTGTGGAGCCCGATGTTCATGACCTTCGGCATCACGTAACGCCGGAACAGGCCGACCAGTCGCGAGCGGTTGGTGATGAAGCGGAACACCTTGTCGGTGCTTTCGATCAGCTTGTGGGCAAAGGCGATGCGCTCCGGCTCGTAGCTGTCGAGCAGGCGCGGATCGGCACGGCCCTGCACCACGGCGCCTAGCTTCCACGCGAGGTTCACAGCATCGCCCATGCCGGTGTTCATGCCCTGGCCGCCGGCCGGGCTATGGATGTGTCCGGCATCGCCGACGAGGAACACGCGGCCGGCGCGGAAGCGCTCGGCGACGCGATGATGGACGCGATAGGTCGAGAACCAGTTGACCTCCTCGACCGTGACGCCGGTGTCGCGCTCGACATCGGCGCGGATCGCCTCGAAGCTGATCGTCTCGTCGGCCTCATGCGCCTTCGGCACGATGCCAATGAGGCGCAGCGAGCCCGACTGCCGGACCGGCATCACGATAGCGAAGCCATAGGTGCTGATGGTCGTGTCCATGCCATTGCGGGTGACGTTGCCCGTGCCCTTCACGTCGGCGACGTAGAAGGCCTGCTCGTAGGTACCGCCCGGAAAGCCGATGTTCAGCCCATGGCGCACCGTGCTGCGGGCGCCGTCGCAACCGGCAAGATAGGCTGCGCTGACGGTCTCGGTCTTGCCGTTCCGCGAAAGCGTCGCGATGACCGCGTCACCCTTGTCCTGGAAGGCAACGAGCTCCGTACCGCGCTCGACCTCGACGCCGGCGCGTTCCAGATGCGTGATCAGCACGCGTTCATGGATATCCTGCGGCAGCGCGAAGGCGAAGGAGTAGGGGCTGATGCCGCGGCCGAAATCGGAAAGCGGCAGCCGCGCTGCGACGCCGGCCGGCGTATGTAACGTAAGCCGTTCCAGCCGGATGCCCTCGGCAAGGATGTCCTCGACGATGCCGATCTGGCGATGGAACTCCAGCGTGCGCGCCTGGACGGCGAGCGCGCGCGAGGTTTCGCCTGGACCGGTGGCCTTGTCGAAGATGCGGACCGGGACCCCGAGCCTGGTCAGCCAGAGAGCGAGCGTCAGCCCGGTCGGGCCGGCGCCGGCGATCAGGACCTTTGTCTTGGACATGGTCATTTTTCCTCTCCTTCAACGATACGCACTTTTTCGCGTTCCCGCAGCCGGTTCACGCCGGCGGTGACGACCAGATCGCCCTTGGCGAGGCCGCCGCTGACCACGACACGGTCGGTCTCGTAGCGGGCAACCGTGACCGGCTTGAGCTCCACCGCCGACGAGGCGGACACGACCCACACGGCCGGCTCGCCGTCCTTGTCGAACAGCGCGCTGCCCGGCAGCACCATGACCGGCGCGCCGCCCATCTCGGCGCGGCCGGAAACACTTGCGCCGAAGCGCATCTCGTTGGGCGCATTCTCGATCGAGACCTTTACCTGGAAGGTGCGGGTCGCGGCGTCGGCCATAGGCGCGATCTCGCGGATGCTGCCGATCGCGGTGATCGCCGGATTGCTGAGCAGCGAGACAGTCACTTTTGGCGGGTGCTTCGTATCGGGTGCGTTGGCGAAGACCGCTTCGGCGATCGAGAACACGGCGTCGCGGCTCTCCGGATCGGCAACCCGCACCACCATCTGTCCGACATTGACCGACTGACCGGCTTCGGCTCCGGTGGCGGTGACGATGCCGTCGAATTCAGCATGCAGCTCGGTATAGCCGAGCTGGTCCTTGGCCATGTCGAAGGCGATGTTCGCCGACTTGAGCTTGGCCTGCGCCGAACGCAGATTCTTCAGTGTCGCGTCATAATTGGCGCGGGTGGTAAAACCCTTGGCGAGCAGCGCGCCGATGCGGGCCTCCGCGGCTTTTGCCTCGACAAGCACGGCCTGCGCCGCCGCGACATCGGCCTCGGCGCTGGCGAGCCGGTTGCGATAGTCCTGGTCTTCGATGCGGGCGAGCACCTCGCCCTTCTTCACCGTCGAGCCGATCTCGGCGACGCGTTCGAGCAGCTTGCCCGACACGCGGAAGCCGAGGTCGCTTTCTAGCCTCGGCCGTATCTCGCCGATGGCGATGCGGGTATCCGCGCTGAGCATCGGGACGGCTGCGATGGCCTTGACAAGCTTTGTCTCGGCTGCGGCGGGCTTCACGTTCGAGGCCTCGCTTCTGGCGCCGTGCCAGACCATGGCGCCACCGCAGGCAAGAACGGCGATCGATCCAGCGACAAGGCGGCGCCGCAGCGGCCTGTTATGAAAAAGTGCAATCATGTTGTCTCCATGACCAAGGTTGCGGCCGCGCTGGGAGGATGCGGCGACCGGGAAATCAGTTGGCTGGAGAGGGAGATCGGGCTTTGCGGCCTGTCTTTTCGCCAGCCCGATCTTCTTGGCGCTTCCGGCTCCGGAAATCCCGAACGGTTTCTGAAAATTTTCCGATGTTTGGGTGAGGCGGCCTTGGAATGGCGCAGGGAAGACGCCGATGCGCGGACGCTCAGACCGTCCAGAAATAGCGCACCAGGTGGAAGAAGATCGGCGCGGCGAAGACCAGGCTGTCGGTGCGGTCGAGCATGCCGCCATGGCCCTCGATCAGATGCCCCCAATCCTTGACGCCCTGGTCGCGCTTGATGGCGGAAGCGACCAACCCGCCGAGAAACCCCATCGTGCAGGCGACGAAGGCGACGGCCGAGGCCTGCAATGGCGAGAACGGCGTGATGAAGGCGAGCAGCGCGCCGAGCAGGCTCGAGGCGACGAGCCCGCCGATCAACCCCTCCCAGGTCTTCGACGGCGAGACCTTTGGCGAGAAGCGGTGCTTTCCGAACAGCTTGCCGAAGATGTACTGCAGCACGTCGCTGCCCTGCACGACGATGATCAGGAAGGCGACGAGCAGCAGGTTGCGACCCTCGAAGCCGGGCACGTTCAGCGTCAGCAGCGCAGGGACGTGGCTTACGCAATAGACCGCAATCATGATCGCCCATTGCTGCGCCGACACGCGCTCCAGGAAGCGCTCGGTATCGCCATGCAGCGCCGTGATCGCCGGCATCAGCAGGAAGCAGTAGACCGGGATGAAGATCACGAACAGTCCATACCAGGCCGTCCACACCAGCCAGTATTGGACCGGAATGACGATGCCGAACATGCCGAGCAGAACCCAATGGTCGCTGCGGCGGCTGTGCGTCAAGGTCACGAACTCGCGCAGCGCCGCGAACGAGATCAGCGCGAACAGGATGGTCATGCCGTAGCGGCCGAAGAAGAAGGCGACCGTCATCAGCGCCACCATGACCCACCAGGCATTGATGCGCTGGGTGAGGTTGGTGAGCGTCGCGCTGAGCGGCTTCGGCGCGCGCGCCGACAGCATGGCGGCGGTGGCGCTGGCGGTGGTCAGCACCACGAAAAGGCCGATGATCAGGATACTGATTTCGTGGCGCATCATTCGTCTCGATCAGGGCGGGGATTGTGCGCCAGAAGTTCGGCCCGGGCGCGTTCGAGGAAGGCGCGGCGTTCCTCGCCCGGCGCTACCGCCACCGGCGCGCCGAAGACCACGCGGCAAAGCAGCGGCACCGGCAGGAACTGGCCCTTGGGCAACACGCGCGACATGTTCTCGATCCAGCACGGGATCAGCTCCACTTCCGGCCGCGCCATCGACAGATTGTAGAGCCCGGAGCGGAACGGCAGCAGCTCGTCGCTCATGTTGCGCGTGCCTTCCGGGAAAATGATCAGCGAATGACCCCGGTCGAGAACGGAAAGCATGACGGAGATCGGGTTCTCTTCCGGGCTCGTCCACTGCCGGCTGATCAGCACGGAGGACAGCATGTCCTCGGCGATGAAGCGGCGCAGGCGCGACTTTCGCCAATATTCGGCGGCGGCGATCGCATGAGTGGTGGCGCGTTCTCTTTCGCTGAGGCAAGCCGACAAAAGGATGAAATCGCCATGGCTGGTGTGGTTGGCGAAATAGATGCGCTGCCGGTCCGATGGCTGGCAGCCGCTCCAGATCGGACGCACGCCGGTCACCGCCCGGGCCAGCGCCGACAGGCCGACCGAAGTCGCCGTCTGCAGCAGCGTGAAGGTCCGGAGCGACAGCTTGTTCATCCCGGCATCCAGAATCCGGCTGTCAGGAACGCGATGACGAAGATCGCGAAGGCGATGCGCTGCCGGGCAAGCAGGCGGCGCGTTCCGGCGATGCGGTCCTCGAGCGGGCGCGGAGACGAGGAGACAGGCTTGAGCCGCATGCGCGCCAGCACGTCGTCGACCGCGGCGCATCCCGAACGCTCATTGTCATGGCTCGCCATCAGCCGGAACAACAGCGCGTCGAAGGCGAGAAGCGCCGAAAACCCAAGCACCACGACGGCGCTTGCCGCGGCGACCAGCAGCGCCAGCACCGCGATCGGCGCCTGGAGCGCGCCGCGCGCCGAAGCGACCAAAGGCGCGAAGCCGTCGCAGACGAGCACGATCGCGGCCGGCCATGCGGCGTGCTTGATCAGCATCGCGGCAAAGGCGGCTGTCCGCTGCTGATAGGCTTCGTCCGTCATGCCGGCTCGTCCAGTCCGATCCGAAGATGCACCGGTCGTCCAGACGCGGCGAGCTGCTTGCGCGCCTGGGACGGCGTGTGCGAGCGGCCGCTCGCGACGAGCCATCCGGCGATGACGGTGGCACTGCGCTGGAAGCCGAGCGCGCAGCAGACCAGCACCGTGCCATGCCGGCGCGCCGGTTCGATCGCCGCCACCGCTTGGTCGAGCGTGTCCGCCGGCGGCGACAGCAGATCGAGCATGCCGAAGCTTTGCCAGCGGCCCGGCGCGTCGCGCGGCCGCTCAAGCTCGGCGGCGAGATCTATCACCGTGCCGAAGCCGTCAGCCTCGGCGGCGCTAGGGAACCGCCCAAGGAAGATGCCGTCGCTGACCGCCACGACCGGCGGCAGCTTGCGCGTCCATGCCCAGACATTGACCCTGGCGCCTAGGCGATAAGGCCAAAGCAGGATGCGGCTTGCCAGCGACACACGGCCATCCGCCGTCTTCTGGAACACTTTCGCGCCGGCCCCGGCATAGGCCAAGGCGACGATGGCCAGCGCCAGCGAAGGCCATAGAAGCAACAAGGCGAGGGCGGAGAAGAAGGCGCCGACCACAGCGCCCGTTAGCGCCAGAGCGGCGCCCAGCGCGTAGCATAGCGCAAGCCGCCATGCCCTGCCGTCGGCAGCCGGGCGGAAACCGGCGAACGGCAGCTCGCCCCGTGCCGGAAAGAGCCACAGGGCAAAGAAGCCGAGCAGCGCGCCGGTCGGGATGTCGATGAAATGATGCTGCCAGGTGGTCAGCACCGAGGCGCCGATCAGAAAGCACCAGCCGTGCCAGAGCCCCAGCAAAGGACCGGCGAGGCGCTGGCGCCAATGATCCCAGATGATCACCAACAGCGCGATATGCAGCGACGGCGCCTGGTTGAACGGCTTGTCGAAGCCGCCGAGGACCGCAAACAGGAAACCCGGCAGGCCGCTCGTTTCCGGCCGCACGAATGTGGCGGTCAGCGGAAACAGGATGAAGCAGGCGACGGCGACGATCTGCGCGGTGAGGTATCGGCCGGCCAGCCGGTCGACGCCCTGGCGGCTGTCGTTGAGCAGGAGCGACAGTCCGTAGAACAGGTTGATCGACCAGTAGGGCACGATGGTCCAGGCGACGAACGGTACATGGTGTTCCCAGGAGAACACGATGCTGCCGACATGATCGCGCGTCGAGGCGAGCCAATTGGCGAAGCCGTAGGTCGAATAGAAGAACGGCGCGAGGAAAGCGAGCCACAGCGCTGCGCGCAGGACGACACGCCCATAGGGCTCGGCGCTGGGTGAAAGTGGCGGGGGCTCGGCACTGGAAGGCATGCGGCGGTGGTCCTAAAGCCGCCTTGCCAGCGAGACGGTGAAGATGCCCCATTGGTCGATGCGCTGGTCGAGCTTCTCGAAGCCTGCCGCCTCGACCAGCTGATCCATCTCGCCTTGCGTGCGCCGCCGCATCACCCAGGCCTGGCCGCCGCGATGCGAGGTCAGGCTGCGCGCGATCATTTCGAGCTGCGGGTGCCAGGGCTGGTTGGTGTAGATAAGCAGGCTGCCCGGTTGCATGGCGCGGGCAAGGCCGCCGAGCGAGCGCGCAATCAGCGCATTGTCGGAGAAGAGCTCGTAAAGGCCGGAGACGATGGCGAGGTCCGGCGCCGGATCGAGCGCGGCGAGCCCATCGCCGTCGAAGGCGTCGGCGCGCTGGAACGACACGCTGGCCGGCAATTGCCGCTCGGCGATCAGCTTGCGGCCGAGCTCGACATTGAGGTCGGAATAGTCGCGCAGCCGAACGCTGGTCGGTTGCTCCCGGCTCATGTCGATCGCATCGAGGACGTAGCGGCCGTGACCAGACGCAATGTCCAGGATGTTGGTCGGCCGCCCAGCGGCCTTCAGCATTGCCAGCGCCGAGCCGATCAGCTCTTCGATGTGAAGCTTGCGCTGGCGGATGCCGCGCCAACCGATGGCGTCGAGGAAGGTCCGGTCGACCATGCGGCCGATCGGCCCCAGGCCGCGCGGCTCGTTCTCATAGACATAGTCGAGCGTCGAACCGGAATCGAAGCCGGTGGTAACGCCGACCTTCATGCCTTGCGAGAACCAACTGCCGATGCGGATGAAGGCGCGGCTCGTCGCCCAGTAGAGGCCCCTGGGCGAAAGCAGATCGAGCGGCGAGGCGAGGCGGTCGGCCTCGTCGCGCGTGTAGCCGGCGATGTCCGCCTGCTTCAGGTCTACAGCTTCCGCGGGTGCCGCGAACTGCGCTTCGAGGAACGGCCGGATCAGGTCGAGCGCCTTGGCGCGGTCGCGCTCGCCCAGCGTATCGTGGAAGAAGCCCGGCAGCACGTGGCGCTCCTTCGCGCGGCTGTCGAGATTGACGAAGAACTCGTGCTGCGGCGCGTGCCGCACCACCCAGTCGCTGCCCGACAGAAGAAGCTGCGTCGGCACGGTGATGGCGCGCGCATCGGCAACGATGCGCGCCGCGTGCTGATAGAGCTCGACCAGGATGTTCGAGGCGATCGGCCTTGTGATCAGCTTGTCGTTTTCGAAGGAAGCAATGCGCACAGGGTCATGAGTGAGAAGGTTCGCCTTGACGTAGGAATTGACGAAGAAGCGCCCCTTGATCTTTTGCCACAGCGCGATGCCTTCCTTGGCGAAAGGGACATAGAGTTTCACCGAGAAGGCGGGCGAGGCGAGCACCATGGCGCGCAGCTTGGGCGCATAGTCGTGCACCCACGCGGCCGCCAGCACCGCGCCGAAGGACTGCGCGATCAACGCGATGTCCTGCGCGGCAAAACCGTCCCTGGCGGCGATCTCGCGAATGAAACAGTCGATATCGCGCACCAGCGCGGCGAAAGACGGAGCATAGCCGCGCTCACCGGCAGAGCGGCCGTTGCCGCGCGCATCCCAGGCATAGAAGGCGTAGTCGGGCAGGCTGAGTTCGTCGACGAGATGCGCCATGCGGCCGCCATGCTCGTGTCCGCGATGGAAGAGCACGACCGCGCCCTTGGCCGTGGCCTGCATCGCCGGCCAGTAGCGGTAAAAGATCTGCGTGCCGTCATGGCTGCGGAAGGTGCGTTCCTGCGCCTGCCGCGCAAGGCTTTCCGCCGGCGCGCTGGCAACCTGTTCGTGAAGCATGGTGGTTCCCCCGGACGGCATGGCGAGTCTCGGTGCTCAGCCGGTGCTGCCAATAAGACCGGCGCGTATCCGGTTTATGGCGGTCAGCAGCGAAAGCGTAGCCATGGCCGGAAACACAAATGGCGCGATTGCCTCAGGCCAGAGCCCGGCGGCGGCGAGCACGGCGACCACGCCGAGCGCCAGCGCCCTGTCGCTCTTGCCGAACGGCCCGGCATAGTTTCGCCCGATCCCGGCGGCGATGCCGAGCACGCCGGCGAACTCGGTGAGCGCCGCGGCGATGGCAAAGGCGACGACACCCCAGGCGCCGAATTGGGGAAGGGCGGCAAACGGCAGGATCAGCGCAAGGTCGGAGACGACATCGCAGATCTCGTTGAGGTACATGCCGAGCGTCGAGGCCTGGCCATGTTCCCGCGCCAGCATGCCGTCAATCGCGTTGAGCGCCATGCGAAGGAAAAGCACAAGGGGGATGAGGAAGAGCAGCGGGCTCCAATCGGGGAGGATCGCGATCGCCGATCCAGCCGCGATGGACAGCAGCGCAGCCGCGACCGTTATGCCGTTGGCCGCCACACCCATCGCCGCCAGCCTGTTGACCAGCGGCCGCAGCCTGTCCTGGAAAGCCGGCTTCAGCGCATAGAGCGTCGGCATTGCGATGATCCCCCGATCCTCGCCGTCAGATGTATCACAAACATGCCGAACGGCACCAGCACAGCTGCTAAAACACTGTGAATCCCAGACAGTTGGCACCATGCCATGCACCCATTGCCTGAAGACGACGCCGGAGCCGGCGCTCTGTGGCGCTCTCATGACCGCCTTGGCGAGCTTCGACCATGCAGCCCTGGCATGGCCGCATGCGGTTGCCGGCTTCTGGAACAACGCAGCCACTTGAATAGTAAGCACGCTTATTATATATGCCGCTCATGGTTTCAGATGGCATCGACAGATTGGGATTTTTGATCCACGACGTGCAGCGCCTCATGCGCAAGCGCTTCGAGGCGCGCGCCAGCGGGTTGGGCCTTTCCTCCGCGCAATGGCGGCTTCTCGTCCGCGTCGCCAAGGAGGCCGGTGTCGCGCAGGCGCGGCTCGCCGAACTGCTCGAGATCGAGCCGATCAGTGTCTCGCGCCTCGTCGACCGGATGGAGGAGGGCGGCTGGATCGAGCGTCGCGCCGATGCGGCCGACCGGCGTGTGCGCATGATCTTCCCGACCGAAAAGGCCAACGCGGCCTACGCCGATGTCAAAAGCCTCGCCGGCGAGGTCTATGAGGAATCGCTCACCGGCGTATCGCTGGAGGACCGTCGCATCCTGATCCGGGTGCTCGACACCATCGTGCAGAATTTGACCGACGGCGAGACGTCGTCCCTCGAAAAGATCAAGAATACGGAAGGGCGGGCAGCATGAACGCGGCAGCCAAGAAAGCAGACGACAACGTCACCAAGCTCGAGATCGAGGCGCCGGCGAAGCCGGAGGCTGCGCCGGTCTCCGCGGCAGCGGAGCCGCAGGCCGCACCGGCAGCACCGAAGAAGAAGCGCCGCACCGGCCGCTTCCTTTTGATGGTCGCCCTGCCGCTGGCGCTGCTCGCGGGCGGTGCCTATGTCTGGGTCACCGGCGGTCGCTACCAGGAGACCGAGAACGCCAACCTGCAGCAGGCCCGGATTTCGATCGCCTCCGATACGGCCGGCCGCATCGTCCAGGTCGGCATTGCCGACAACCAGACGGTCAAGGCGGGCGACCTTCTCTTCGTCATCGACCCCGCGCCTTACAAGATCGCGCTGGCCCAGGCCGACGCGGCTGTTGCCGCCGCGCGGCTCAATGTCGAGCAACTGCGCGCCGCCTACAGCCAGGCGATGGCGCAGCAGAAGTCGGCCAAGAGCGAGGTCGACTATGCGCAGTCGCAATATGACCGCGCCGCCGATCTCGCTGAGAAGGGCATCAATGCCAAGTCGTCGCTGGACGAGGCCCGCAACGACCTCGACAAGGCCAAGCAGCAGCTTGCGGTCGCCGAGCAGGGCATTGTCAGCGCCAAGGCGGCGCTTGGCGGCAACCCCGACATCGAGACCGACAAGCATCCGAGCGTGATGTCGGCGCTCGCCGCGCGCGACAAGGCCGCCTACAACCTCTCGCAGACCACCGTGAAGGCGCCGGCCGAGGGCGTCGTCTACCAGGCCTCGTCCTTCAAGGTCGGCCAGTATGTCTCCGTCGGCACGCCGCTGTTCGCGCTGGTCGAGACCGACGACACCTGGATCGACGCCAACTTCAAGGAGACGCAGCTCACCAATATGAAGCCGGGCCAGAAGGCCGAGATCGTGGTCGACACCTATCCGGGCCGGACCTTCGAGGCGACCGTCAAGGCGATCGGCGCCGGCACGGGCGCCGAGTTCTCGCTACTGCCCGCCCAGAACGCCACCGGCAACTGGGTCAAGGTCACCCAGCGCATTCCCGTGCGCCTGGAACTGACCGACCCCGACGCCAAGATGGCGCTGCGCACCGGGATGAGCGCGACGGTCACCGTCGATACCGGCGTCGCGCGTGGCCTGCCGTCGATCTTCGGTCATGCCACGGCCGGCGAGCACGCGCAGTAACGCAAAGTGAAGCCCGCGGGGCATGAGCGGGCGCAAGGGGATGGTCTGAGGGGAGGGGTGTGAAAGCCGAGCGTTTGAGGCTAGCCGCGTCGCGGGTCGATCCCAGGCAGAGGCTTTCGACACGGATCGGTCGGTCCTCAGGTTTCCGGGCGGCAGGCATCCGCTCCAACAGAGACTTTCGGTCGATGTAACCCCCACATCGATCCTCGCGTCCCACCGCGACGAGGGTCTCAAAGCAAGGCCTCGCCGCCCGGAAACCCAATGTACCCGTTTTTGTTACCTGCTGGAAGTTCAGCACCATGAGCACGCCCGAACCCTTCAAGGAAGTACCGCACCGCGGCCTGATCACGGTCGCGCTGATGCTGGCGACGGTCATGCAGGCGCTCGACACCACGATCGCCAATGTCGCGCTGCCGACCATGACCGGCGACCTCGGTGCCTCGCCTGACAACATCAACTGGGTGCTGACCTCCTATATCGTCGCCGCCGCCATCATGACGCCGGTCACCGGCTGGCTCGCCGACCGCCTCGGCCGCAAGGAGCTGTTCCTGGCCTCCGTCGTCGGCTTCACCATCTTCTCCATGCTTTGCGGCATGGCGTGGAGCCTCGAGACGATGGTGCTCTTCCGCCTGCTGCAGGGTGTGTTCGGTGCGGCGATCGTGCCGCTGTCGCAGACCTTCCTGCTCGATATCAATCCCCGCGAACGCCATGGCCAGGCCATGGCCATCTGGGGCGCCGGCATCATGCTGGGGCCGATCCTCGGCCCGACGCTCGGCGGCTGGCTGACCGAGAATTTCAACTGGCGCTGGGTGTTCTTCATCAACCTGCCGGTCGGCATCCTCGCCTTCATCGGCATGGCCGCCTATCTGCCTGTCGTCGCCAAGCGCGTGCGCAGCTTCGATTTCTTCGGCTTCGCCATGATCTCGCTCGGCGTCGGCGCGCTGCAGCTGATGCTCGACCGCGGCGGCGAGGTCGACTGGTTCTCCTCGACAGAGATCTGGATTGAGCTTGCGCTGTCGATCATCGGCTTCTGGGTGTTCATCATCCACACGGTGACGTCCGAACGCCCCTTCATCGATCCGAAAATCTTCCTCGACCGCAATTTCGTGACCGGGCTCGGCTTCATCTTCGTCATGGGCGTGCTGATCCTGGCTTCGATGTCGCTGCTCCCGCCGATGCTTGCCAACATCTTCGGCTACCCGACCGTCACCATCGGTGTCGTGCTCGGCCCGCGCGGTATCGGCACGATGATTTCGATGCTGTTCGTCGGCCGCATCATGCACAGGATCGACGCGCGTATTCTGGTCGCGATCGGATTCCTGCTCACCGCGCAGTCGCTCTACACCATGGCAAGCTTCACGCCGCAGATGGACAACTGGCTGATCATCTCTTCGGGCGTTATCCAGGGCCTCGGTATGGGCATGGTGTTCGTGCCGCTCTCGGCGGTGGCCTTCGCCACGCTCGACGCGCGCTACCGCACCGACGCCACCTCGCTGTTCAGCCTTGTGCGCAATCTCGGCTCGTCGATCGGCGTCTCGGTGGTTGCGGCGCTGATGGTGCAGAACACGCAGGTCAACCACAGCGAGCTCGGGGCGTTCATCAACCCCTACAACCCCAACCTGTGGGCAACCTCGCCCGCGGCGGCGAGCGGTGATCCCATGGCCCTTTCGCAAGTCGACAGGCTGGTCAACGTCCAGGCGATGATGATCTCCTACATCAACGACTTCAAACTCCTGATGGTGATGACGCTGCTTGCCGTCCCGTTCGTCATCCTGCTGCGCAAGCCGAAGGCAGCGCCGACCGGCGGCGCGCCGGCGGCGCACATGGACTGATTTTCATCGCGCCGCCTCTGCGATGCGTAATCTCCCCCCTTGAGGGGGAGATGTCGCCGAAAGGCGACAGAGGGGGTCGCCGCGCATGGAACGCCAACCTTCATCTGCACATGCAAGCCGAGCCCGGTCGAACCGACCTTCTCTGCCTGCTGGCCATCTCCCCCTCAAGGGGAGAGATTACGCGTCGCTCCTGTCCCCTCTCTCCGCTACCTCCCCAGCACCAGTGCCCAGTAGCGCAGGCTGGGATCGCGGCCGTCGCGCACGTAAGCCAACCCGAAGCGGCTGAAGTCCGGGTCGAGCATGTTGCGCCGGTGGCCGTCCGAATGCATCCAGATGTCGAACAGCTTTTGCAGGTCGAAACGTCCCTCGGCGATGTTTTCGCCCGCGGCGCCACGCACGCCGTTGCCCTTCATGCGCGAGGCGAAATCCTTGCCCCAGCCGGTCGTGTGGCTCATGCGGGCGCGCGATGCCATGTAGCCGGCCTGCTGCAGCGCCGCCTGTTCGAGCTGCGCGTCCGGGATGAGCGCCGGCAGTCCGGCCGATGTGCGGATAGTGCTCAACGTGCCTGTGGCGGAAGACGACACGCCGGCGGCTTCGCCGGTCGGCAGCGGGACGCTGGTGCAGGCGGCAATGCCGCCGAGCGCCGCAAGGCCGACGGTCTTGAGCAATGTGCGTCTGTCGAGATGGGGGGAATCGGTGGTCAGGCTGGTCATCCGGCCTCTGATACCGGCGATCGTGGCTTTTGCCGGGCAGCCGATGAAAATCGCGTTATGCGGCGACATCCTCAGGGAGATCGGATATCATCCCGGCGTTCTAGAAGTGGCAGCCACGGGCGGGCCACCCAGGCGGTGACCGCCCCCCGAGCGATACGGAGGACGGTTATGGCTGGTTTTCATGTCATGGCGGACGCGCAAGGGCTGCATGTGCAGCCCACGGTGCGCCACATCACCACGTCGGATCTATGGGACGCGCTAAGGCTCGGCGCCGAGGATTTCTGGGCCAAGCCCTCGCACTACGTGTTCCTGTGCCTGATCTATCCGGTCGTCGGCCTGATCCTGACGCGGTGGACCTCCGGCTCCAGTGCCATCCAGCTCGTCTATCCGCTGATGTCGGGCTTTGCATTGATCGGTCCCTTTGCTGCGATCGGCCTCTACGAGATCAGTCGCCGGCGCGAGCTCGGCATGAGCAGCCGCTGGCACCATGCGCTCGACGTGCGCCGTTCGCCGGCGCTGCCCTCGATCGCCGCGATCGGCGTCCTGCTTTTCGCGCTGTTCCTTCTGTGGCTGTTCACCGCGCAGTCGATCTACACCAGCCTGTTCGGCGCAGAGCCGCCGGCCTCCGTCGGAACTTTCCTGCGCGACGTGCTGACGACCGGCAAGGGCTGGACGCTGATCCTGCTCGGCAACGGTGCCGGCCTCGTCTTCGCGATCGTGGTGCTCGCCACCACCGTGATTGCCTTCCCGCTGCTGCTCGACCGCGATGTCGGCGCGGTCTCGGCGATCGAGACCTCGGCGCGCGCCGTGATAGTCAACCCGCTGCAGATGGCGCTCTGGGGCCTGACGGTCGCGGTGCTGCTGGTGATCGGCTCGATCCCACTGTTTGCCGGCCTTGCCGTCGTCATGCCGGTCCTCGGCCACGCGACTTGGCATCTCTATCGCAAGGTGGTGGAGCCGCAGGATATCCGGCCCATCCGCCGGCCGATGTAGGCCGCGCCGGCTCGAACAAAGCAGACGGCCCGAAGCGGTTTACCGAGCCTGTTTCATGAAGATGTTCTTGAGGTCGCTCAAGATGGCGGCTTTCGTGGCCGGGCTTTGGGCTGTCGGCTGCCTTGATACTACGCGTGCCAACGCTGACGAGTTGGCGCACTTTGAAAGCGCGGCCGTGAAGCCGACGCGGTTTCAGCAGCGCATTGCGCAACAAAACGGGCGAGCGCTCCAGGCCATTCCCGGCACGCCATTGAATGGGTATCTGACGCGACCGCCGGGTGAGGGGCCGTTCCCGGCGGTCGTCGTTCTCCATGGATGTTCGGGCCTATTCCCAACTGTAGAGAAAACCTGGTCGCAGCGGCTGTCTTCCTGGGGTTATGTCGTACTCGTCGTCGACAGCTTCAGCACGCGCGGTATTCGCGAGACGTGTGATCACGGCCTGCTCGCCGATGGCAGCCTGTTTGCTGATCGCGTCTATGACGCCTACGGCGCCTTGGAGTACCTGTCGAAATTGAGTTTCGTCGACCCGCAGCGCACAGCGTTGATGGGGTTCTCCGCCGGCGGGATCACAACGCTTGAGGCCGTGCAATCCGGTGGCGCCGAACAGCTTATGGAGCGTAAATTCAAAGCTGCGATTGCCTACTATCCGAATTGTTCGGCTACGAATGGCGACGTGGCGGTGCCGACCTTGATCCTGATCGGCGAGCTCGACGATTGGACCCCCGCCAAAAATTGCCGGGAAATGATGGCGCAGCGCAGCGGCAAGGGCAGCGCCGTGCAGCTTGATGTCTTCAAGGGCGCTCGCCACGCCTTTGCCTCCCCGTCATTCAAGACGGGCACCGAGCAGTATGGCCACCGGGTGGAGTACAACGCAGCTGCGGCCGAAAAATCGGCAAGCGACGTCCACACGTTTTTGAAGCAGGCCTTCAGCGGACAACAGCCATAGCCCTGATCATCCAATCTCAGCGCTGCGCCTCGGTCGCCATCTTCAAAGCCAGCGCCGTCAGCACGGTGCCCATCATCCAGCGCTGGACGACCAGCCAGAACGGCCGTCCGGCGAGGAAGGTGGCGATCGAGCCAGCCGTCACCGCGATGATGGCGTTGACGGTCAGGCTGATCGAGATCTGCGTCACGCCGAGCACCAGAAGCTGCGACAGCACATGGCCCTTGGCCGGGTTGATGAACTGCGGCAAGAGCGACAGATAGAGCACCGCCACCTTCGGATTGAGCAGGTTGGTCATCAGCCCCATGACGAACAGCTTGCGCGGCCTGTCCTTCGGCAGCTCGCGCACCTGGAATGGCGAGCGGCCGCCGGGCCTTAGCGCCTGCCAGGCGAGCCACAGCAAATAAAGCGCGCCGGCAAAGCGCAGCGCGTCATAGGCATAAGGCACGGCGAAGATGAGCGCGGTGATGCCAAAGGCCGCGGACACCACATAGAACAGGAAGCCCAGCGCCACGCCGCCCAGCGAGATCAGCCCGGCCCTCGGCCCTTGCGACAGCGAGCGCGAGATCAGATAGATCATGTTCGGGCCGGGTGTGAGCACCATGCCGAGGCAGATCAGCGCGAAAGTCAAATGGTTGGCGGCGTCGGGCATGGCTCGATCTCCAGCACCTGCGGCAGGGAAGGTCCGATGCCGGCGGGGACGGACATGTGCCTTGTGCCGCGCACGAGCGCAAGGGACTTGCCGGCGCCGTTCGTTGCGCCAGGTCGAGCAGCGCCGCAGGCTTTGGTAGCCTCTCTACTCACCGACGATCGAGGCTGCCGGACGAGGCGAGGTTATAGGATCGGCATGACGAAGGACGATCTTCCACGCGCCTTTCTCCCGCCGAAATATAGTGGTGGTTCGAAGTGAGATCGGAACAAGCTTGTCGCTGCCGCCGACCTTGGATCGGACCCGCTCGATCTCGATGATGTAACCCAAGTCGGTCGTTGCGTACTCGGAAATACGGTCAAAGCCGATAACCTCTCCGTCTCGGTAGTTGGTAGCGGCACGGTCCATCGTTTCGGCAGCCTTCTTCCATCCTTTTGCCGGCGGGCCGAATGGATTGGCGATGACGACGTCATCCCGTTGTGAGAAGAGACTTTTCAATGGTTCGGGATTGCCCTTGACGAAGGCATCCAGGGCTAAATGATCCTGCTCGATGAGTTTCGCGAGGTCTGACAGCATCTCAGCATCCTCCGATAAAGGGGAAAGAGAATACTATCTGAAATCAAGCCCCTGATCCTGCCTTTTCGCTTCTTGGCGCGCCGGCGTCAGTTTATATCCTTATCCCACCACGCGCAAATTCGATAGCTCGTTCGCAATCTCCTTGAAATTGTCGGACAGCGTCGCGCCGGTTGCATTCCAGAAAAGCTTGGCGGGCTTGCTGGGGTCGGCGGGATCCTTGCGGAAGCGGGAGTCGGATGAGCAGGTCTTCAGGGCGTCCATCGCCTGCTTGTCGCCGGCGTCGGTCGCGGACATGTCGAGCGCAACCGTCATCACCATGATGTTGGCCGCCTTGGCGTGGTCGCAGAGCTTGGCCATCTGCTCGTTGAGCGCGTTGGTGTAATTGCCCGAGGAATAGTTGAACTGGCCGATGTCGCTGGAGGTGCCGCCGAACAGGCGGGTGACCGAGGTGCCTTTGTAGCCGACGCCGGTATAGCCGTAGGCCGCATAGGTCGATTTGTTGCCGGCCGGATCGGAGTTCACCGTCGAATAGGTGTTCTCGCCGTCGGTGAGCACGATGACGACCTTGTCGTTGCCGCGTTCGGTCTCCGGCCGCCCTTCGGTGAAGGGCGCCGTGCTGGACACGGTGCGCCAGCCCCAGGCCATGCCTTCCGGCACGTTGGTGTTGCCGTTGGGCTGCATCAGGTCGACAGCCGCCTTGATCGCGGCCAGCCCGTCCGCGGTGGTGACGTCGGTGAGCGGCGTGACCGGCGTCGTGGTGCAGCTGTAGTTGGGACCGGCGCCCGTTGCCAGCACCGGCGCATTGATCGGCCGCGGCATGAAATACTTGGCCATATTGGATTGGCGCGTCTTGCCGGTGGTGCTCGACGGATCGTCGTTCCACCAGCTGTTGGCGGCGCCGTAGGTCACCGGGTTCGGCTCGTCGGGATCTTGCGTCACCTTCCAGTGGTTGCCGGGTTCGTCGGGCGCGAACATCGGCACGAACATGGTCGCCGGGTCGCCGACCCCGATGCCGGTGTTGTTCGGCCCGCCGGACGCAGGCGTATCGTCGACATTGTAAGGGTAGGGACGCACTTCGACGCAGCCCTGCCAGCTCGCGAACGGGCCGTAGGTGTCGTTGTAGTCGTATTCGTTGTGGCTGCGCTTGCAGGTGTTGTTGGACCGGTATTCGTCGCAGACGACGCGCTTGCTGCCGACGATGCGCTCGTGGCTGGTGACCACCTTCATGTCGCGATAGAGCGAAAAGCGGGTCAGTGCCTGGCCTTCCTCGGTCCCCCAGCCGGTGCCGTTCTTGTACCAGATGCCGTTGATCTTCTGGGCGTGCTTGTCGGCGGCGTTGAGCGTCGACCAGTCGAAATTCTCGTTGGCGACCGGCGACAGCCCGTAGACATCCATCCAGGAGGCGTTGTCGTTATCGGGCCCGACATTGACCGAAGCCGCGAAGGGCACCAGGCTGAACTGGACCGGCTTGTCGATCTGCTTGATCTGCGCCGCCTGCTGCGCAAGCGTGTCGACCAACTGCTTGGCGGCCTGTTTGAGCAGGTCGATGCGCTTCTGCCCCGTGCCGGATCCTTTCGTCGACATCGAGCCCGAATTGTCGAGCACCATCGCCACTTCCAGTGTGTTCTTCAAGCGCACCTGTGACTTCATCTCGATCTCAACGGGCTTTTTCGCGTCGACTTCGTCGACGCCGACGAGCATTGCCGAAGCCGGATGGAAATAGGGATGGTAGGTAAGCGTGGCGCTCATTGTCAGCAAGCCGCCGCCGGCCTGGCTGGTGGGCAGGGTGATGTTGAGCGCTACGTCCGCGGGGTCGATGGTGTTGAGGTTGGCGTTGAAGAAGTCGACGGCATAGGCCTTGATCTGGTCGTCGGTGGCGCCTTCCGCCAACCGCCTTGCGGCGGCAAAATTCGCCGCATCGAGCGCGTTGAGCACCATCTGTTTCTGACGGTTGAGTTCGGTGAAGTCGACCGCGATTGCGAGGGCGCCCATCAGCGGCACCATGGCGATCGCCGTCATCAGGGCATAGTTGCCGCGCCGGTCGCTGCAAAAGCGAAGCCAGAATTCGCGCATCTTCAGCAAGCGGTTCTCTTTCGGATCAGCTGACGATGCGCAGGTTCGACAATTCGTTGCCGATCGCCTTGAAGTCGTCCGAAAGCGTGGCGCCGGTCGAGTTCCAGAATAGCTTCGCCGGCTTGCTCGGGTCGGCAGGGTCTCTGCGGAAGCGGGAGTCGGAAGCGCAAGCCTTTAGCGCAGCCATGGCCTTCTTCTCGTCCGCCTTGGTGTCAACCAAATCGAGCGAGACCGTCATCACGATGATCCCGGCCGCCTTGGCATTGGCGCATAGCGTCTGCATCTGTTCGTCAAGCGCGGCGGTGTAGTTGCCGTCCGTATAGGTGGTCTTAGGCACCGCGGTGCTCGTATTCATGAACAGGCGCGTGACGCTTGCCAGTGCGGAATTGACTTTGCCTGTATAGCCATAGGCCGCATAGGTGGAACGGTTGTTGGCGTAACTGGCGTCGCTGATCGCGCTGTAGGTATTGGCGCCGTCGGTCAGCACGATTGCGACCTTGTCGTTGCCCTTTTCGTTGTTTGGCCGACCTTCGGTGAAGGGCTCGTTGCTTGAGACTGTCCGCCAGCCCCAGGCGAGCCCCTCGGGTACGTTCGTATTGCCAGTTGGCGCCATAGCATTGATGGCGTCAGTCAGTTGCTGCTTCTGCGCACTCACCGTGACGTCCTTGAGGGGCGTGATTGGACTGGTGGTGCAGGCTGCGTTCGGGCCGTCACCGGCACCGGCCGAAGTCGAACCGTAAGGCTTCACCAGAAAGTACTTCCGCATGTCCGATTGCCGCTGAACCGCGGTTGGGTTTAATGAATAAGGCCAGTCTGCCCACCAATTGTTCTCGTAGCCGTAGCTCAAGCTGTTGACATCATTCGTGCCGTCGCGGTTGAAGTCGCGCCACAGCGTGCCGGGCTCGTCCGGAGCGAACATGGGCACAAAGAGCGTCGCAGGATTGGACGTGGTCGGCGTCGTGTCGTCGTCGTTGTAGGGATAAGGCCTCGCTTCGACGCACCCCTGCCAACTCGCATAGCGGCTGGTAGTGTAGACATATTGCGGGTCAGTCCAATGTCCGTCGGTGCATTTGCCCTTTTTGTTGTACGCGTCGCAGATGTACTGCTTTGAGTTCGGCACCTCTTCGCGACCCGATTCCACGGTCATGTCGGCATAAAGGCTGAAGCGGGTCAGGGGCTCACCCTTGGTATCGCCCCAACCGTCACCGCGTTTGTACCAGGCGCCATTGACCTTCTCGGCGTACTTGTTCGGATCGTTGGCGGCGCTCATCGTCGTCCAGTCGAAATTCTCGTGCTGGACCGGGGAGATACCATCTTGATCCATCCAGCTGTCGCCGTCATGCGTCGGCCCGACATTGACCGAGGCAGAGAACGGAACCAGCGAGAACTGCACTGGCTTGGAGATCTGCTTCATCTGCTGGGCCTGCAGCGCCAGCGTGTCGACCAACTGCTTGGCGGCGGCTTTTAGCAGGTCAATACGCTTCTGCCCGGTTCCCGAGCCCAGGGTCGACATCGATCCGGAATTATCCAGCACGAGCGCCACTTCCAGCGTGTTCTTAAGTCGGATTTCCGACCTCGCCGAAACATTGACTACGTGGTCGCCCGCAGTCCCGCCGAGCAGCATCGCCGCCGCCGGCAGGAAATAGGGGTGATATTTCAGGGACGCCTCCAGGACCAGGGTGCCGCCGCCGGCATTGTTGTTGGGCAGCGTGACGGTCAGCGTCGTGTTGGCCGGAGACACGTGCCTGAGATTGGCCTCGAAGAACTGCTTGGCGTAGGCCTTCGCGTCCGCGTCGCTCGCTCCGCTGACGATCTGTTGCGCTGTCGCGACCCCAGCAGCATCTAGGGCGTTGAGCGTCTCCTGCTTCTCTCTAACCAGTTCCGTAAAATCGACGGCCAGTGCCACGGCACCCATCAGCGGCACCATCGTGATGACTGTCAACAGGGCGTAGTTGCCCCGCTTGTCGCCTATAAATCTGCCGATCATTGCGCTCAGCCCCCGCAAAAGACCCATACCGGTATACGACCATGGTCCTAGTTCGGTGCTACCATGGTCATAGATCCTTAAATTTCAGCTTGCCCGAAACGTTCAAGCACGCACCGCCATTTTGACGGCGTGTTAACCCTGCGCTTCCGAACGGGCGTGGTCGCGGCTCGTCCCGGCGGCGATGGCGAAAGCTGGTGACAGGATGGAGCGCTTCGGTTATGCGGGACCGGCCGTGGCGGCCTCCGAACCAAAAGGATGGCTGTCGCGGCTTTGCCTAGACCAGTCTCAGGATAACGGCATGGCGGACTCGCCAAACATCATCGCTTCGCTCACCGATCTGACGGAAAACTACGCGGCCATCCTGTGCGACGTATGGGGCGTGGTGCACAATGGCGAATGGCACTTCCCCGTCGCCGCGGAGGCGCTTGCTCGGGCGCGCGCGGCAAAAGTGCCGGTGGTGCTGATCACCAATTCGCCGCGGCGCAGCGACGACGTCGTTGCGCAGATGCATACGATAGGCGTTCCGGCAGATGCCTACGACCGTGTCGTCACCTCGGGCGACGTCACGCGCGACTTGATCGCCGAGGGTCCGAGGAAGATCTTCCACATCGGGCCCGAGCGCGACTTCACCCTCTATGACGGCTTGGACGTCGAACTCGTGGAGGAATTCGAAGCCTCCGGCGTCGTCTGCACCGGGTTCTATGACGACGAGGTGGAGAAGCCCGCCGAATACGCGGAACTGCTGCAGCGGCTGCGTGCCCGCAACCTGCCCTTCATCTGCGCCAACCCCGACATCCTTGTCGAGCGCGGCGAGCGCACCATCTGGTGTGCCGGCGCGCTGGCGCGCGACTACGCGCAGCTTGGCGGCCGCACGCTGATCGCCGGCAAGCCTTTCGCGCCGATCTACAACCTCGCCATGAAGGAGGTCGCCGGGCTGCTCGGCCACGCGGCCGAGCGCAAACAGGTTCTCGCCATCGGCGATGGCATGATGACCGACGTCAAGGGTGCCGCCGACAACGGGTTCGACGTGCTCTATGTCTCGGGCGGGATTCATGCGCGCGACTATGGCGACCCGCTGCGGCCGGATCCCGAAAGGCTGGCGGGATTCCTCACGACGCACGGTTATCGCCCGGTCGCCGTCATCCCGCGGCTGCAATAGGCGGGAAGCCGGACCATGACGGGCGCCCCGACATCACGCAGGTCGACATGACGCACGATTTCGAACGGATTTCGGCGGTCACGCCGTTGCCCGGCCATCTGCGCGGCGGCGTCGTGGCGATCGGCAATTTCGACGGCGTCCACCGCGGCCATCTGTCGGTGCTGGAACGGGCGCTCGCCGAAGCCGGGCGCCGCGGCGTGCCGGCCCTGGTGCTTACCTTCGAGCCGCACCCGCGCAAGGTATTCAGGCCGGACGTGCCGCTCTTCGTGCTGACGCCGCCGCCGATGAAGGCGCGGCTCCTGGCCAGGCTTGGCTTTGCCGCCCTCGTCGAGCAGCCGTTCACGCGCGACTTCGCCGCGCTCTCGGCCGAGGCATTCGTGACCGATGTGCTGGAAAACAGGCTGGGCGTCAGCCATGCCGTCACCGGTTTCGACTTCCACTTCGGCAAGGACCGCCAGGGCGGCCCGGCTTTCCTGATGGCTGCCGGCGAACGCCACGGCTTCGGCGTCACGCTGGTCGACGCCTTCCGCGACGAAGGTGCCGAGGTGGTCTCGTCCAGCCGCATCCGCGCCCTGCTTTGCGAAGGCAAGGTCGGGGAAGCAGCCGGCCTGCTCGGCTATCGCTTCACCGTCGAGAGCGAGGTGATCGCCGGCCAGCAGCTCGGCCGCACGCTTGGCTTTCCAACCGCCAATATGAAGCTTTCGCCGGAAGCCACTCTGAAGGAAGGCATTTACGCCGTCCGCTTGCGCCGCGCCGATGGCACGCTCCATGACGGCGTCGCCAGCTTCGGCCGCCGGCCGACCGTCGACGATAATGGCGCGCCGCTGCTCGAAACCTATGTCTTCGACTTCTCCGGCGATCTCTATGGCGAGATCTGCCAGGTGTCGTTCTTCGGCTATCTGCGCCCCGAGCTCAAATTCGATGGGCTTGATGCGCTGGTCGCGCAGATGAAGCGCGACGAGGCCGAGGCGAGGGCGCTGCTCGCAGGTGTGCGTCCGCTATCGGAGCTGGACGCCGCCATCTGTTTCTGAGGTCTGGAAGGCGCGGTGGCGAAGAGAAGCGTCAAAGCGCCTGCGTCCGGCTAGCAGATTGCAAACCTTGGCGATTGGCGAAACGCCCTCTCATGTCGTCATCCCAGGGTCTTCGCGACGGAGCCTCTGTTTCGCCTGGGATGACGATGTTGGGCAGGCTTCGGCCGATCGCGAAGGTCGAGTAACCTACCGCTTGAGCGCCAGCCCGGTGGCAATGAAGCTCCAGCCTTGGAAGACCAGGTCGACGGCCAGGAACATGCCGAGCACCCACAGGCTGTTGACCGGCCAGCCCATGGCGATGATCAGGCCAAGCAGGATGGTGATGATCGCGGCTGCCAGCAGCCATCCCCAGCCTTGCTGCGGCCGGTGGTTCCAGGCGACCCAGGCCCTCAGCAGCCCGGAAGCAATGAGCGCGACGGCGAGCAGAAACGTCAGCACCGCCGAGGCGAGCAGTGGGTTGTAGAAGGCGAAAAAGCCGGCGACGGCATAGAGCAGGCCACTGAGCAACCAGTAGAAGAAGCGCCCCCAGGTCTTGACGCCGAAAGCATGGATGATCTCGATGACGCCCGCCATCAGCATCAGCCAGCCGACGACATAGACCGAAGCGACGGTGGCGATGAAGAGATTGCCGAAGGCGATGCCGCCGAAAATCAGCAGCAGCACGCCGAGCGCCACGAACCATCCCCATTTGTCGCGCGTGCGTCCGATCGCGTCTTCCAGGGTATTGCCTTGCAAGCTCATGGCTTCGTCTCCCTGCAGAGTTCGCCGCGCATCCTGCGGTTGAAGGAAGGTAATCCCGATGTGATCACCCGTCCAGCGCGGTGGCTATTGCCAAGATGCACCGAAGCTGGTGTCATTTGACTTTGCGCAATGGAGGTACGGCGATGAAGCGATCCTATGGGCTCGCCCTGTTTTCCTCGGCTCTCGCCCTGTCCACTGTCGCTTCGCCTCCCGCCTTCGCGGCGCAGCCCGGCGATCCGCCGGACGGCATCGCCAAGATCGAGACGGTGGTCGTCATCTTCGCAGAGAACCGCGCCTTCGATAATCTCTATGGCCATTTTCCGGGTGCCGAGGGCATCGACAAGGCGAGCAAGGAAAGCTTGCAGCAGCGCGACCGTGACGGCTCGGTCCTGTCAGAGCTGCCGCCGGTCTGGGACGGGCTGACCGCCAAGGGCGTCACGCCGCCGGTGACGCAGGCAATGACCGAGCACCTTCCGAACGAACCGTTCACGGTGAACGACCCGAAAGGGTTCAACGTGCCGCTCAGCGTCGTGACGCATGATCTGTGGCATCGCTTTTACCAGAACCAGATGCAGATCAACGGTGGCAAGAACGACATGTTCGTCGCCTGGGGCGATTCAGGCGCGATGCCGATGAGCAACTGGGACGCCTCCAAGACCGATATGTGGGCCATTGCGCAAAAATACGTGCTCGCTGACCATTTCTTCATGGGCGGCTTCGGCGGCTCCTTCTTCAATCACCAGTGGCTGATCTGCGCCTGCGCGCCGTACTACGCGAATGCCGACAAGAGCCCGGCCAAGCCGTCGATCGCGGTGACGGACGCTAGCGGCACAGCGCTGAAGATCGCCGACAATTCGCCGAAATCGGCGCGCGACGGGATCCCGAAATTCGTCTCCGACGGCAACCTGACGCCGGATTTCTACGCGGTGAACACCATGCAGCCGCCATATCAGCCGAGCGGCAACGATCCGGCGCCCGGCGGCGATCGGCTGCTCGCGGATCCTACCAAGCCCACCACGCTGCCGCCGCAGACGGAACCGACCATCGGCGACATGCTCAGCCTCAAGCACATAAGCTGGGCGTGGTATTCCGGAGCCTGGCAGTACACGCTCGACCACGGCAACAAAACACCGATCCCGAACTTCCAATATCATCATCAGCCGTTCAACTATTACGCCAATTACGCTCCGGGCACCGAGGCCAGGCGCGAACATCTGCGCGACGCCGGGTTGACTGGCGCGAGCTTCATCCAGGCCATCGACGACGGCGCCCTGCCGCAGGTCTCTTTCTATAAGCCGCAGGGCAATCTCAACGAGCACTCCGGCTATGCCGACATCCAGGCCGGCGACCGCCATATCGCCGACGTCGTGGCTCATCTGGAAAAGAGCCCGCAATGGCCGCACATGCTGGTCGTCGTCACCTATGATGAGAACGGCGGCATCTGGGATCACGTCGCACCGCCAAAGGGCGACCGCTGGGGACCGGGCACGCGCATTCCCGCGATCATCATTTCGCCTTTCGCCAAGCGCGGCTATGTCGATCATACCCCTTATGACACGACGTCGATCCTGCGCTTCATCACCGAGCGTTTCGAATTGCCGGTCCTGCACGGCATCGTGGTTCGCGACAAGGCCGTAGCCGCGCATGGCGAGCCGCCGCTCGGCGATCTTACCGGCGGGCTTGACCTGAATTGAGGGCGCGTTTTCGGAGGACCAACATGGACGCCGACCGGATCGTCGCGCTGGTCACGGCTGCCGGCATCGAGCTCACCGACCGCCGCCGCAACGCCAAAGGTGATGGTTGGTCGCTTAGCTTCTCCAGCGGCGCCACCGTTGAGGTTGGTGACGACGGATCGGCACGCGTCGCGGGGAAGGGCTCGAAGGCCGTGGCCAAGCTGCTGGACATGTCGCATGCGCCGCGCGGCAGCTGAGCCGGGCGGCCGATCTCCATGCTGGCGGTCCGCGCCGTCTCTGTTACGGATCTTAAGTCAAAATTTACCGCACTGACGCCATGCCTTCTGCGCTGCCCGGTGTTCCTGCCGGCCTGTTTCGCGTAAGGGTTGACGATGCGTATTGTCGGGACGATTCCGCTGGTTCTCGCCTCTGGCCTGATGGCCGTCACCTCTGCCCAGGCCGGCGAGGGGGGCTGGATTTCCGGCGACTGGTACCTGACGCTCGGCGCCACCGGTCTCGTTGCCCCGAATTTCGAGGGCGGCAAGAAATATATGCTGAGCGCCCAGCCCATCATCTCGCTCGGCAAGGCAGGGCCGGAGGCGCGTTTCACCTCGCGCAACGACAACATCTCGCTGGCGCTGATCGACGACGGCAGCGTGCGCGCCGGCTTGACCGGCAAGTTCCTGTTCTCGCGTTCCAGCAAGGACGAATTGCAAGGCCTCGACCCTGTGCGCTGGGGCGGCGAGGTCGGCGGCTTCTTCGAATTCTATCCGCTGGATTGGGTACGGGCTCGGGCGGAGCTCAGACACGGCATCCGCGCCCATAACGGCTTCGTCGCCGACATCGCGGCGGACGCCTTCTACGACGTCACCCCGACCGTCCGCATTTCCGGCGGCCCCCGTGTCTCCTTCGCCTCGGCCGGCTATTTCGACGCCTATTACGGCGTCAACGCCACGGAAGCTGCGGCCTCGGGCCTCAGCGAATACCATCCGGGCGGCGGGCTGAAGTCGACCGGGCTCGGCGGCGCGATCACCTGGAAAGTGACCGAGCCGATGACGGCCAGCGTCTTCACCGAATATTCCCGCCTGATGGGGCCGGCGGCCGATTCCAGTCTGGTCAAGGAGCGCGGCGACCGCGATCAGTGGACCGTTGGCGTGTCGACCACCTACCGTTTCAATTTCTCGATGTAAGTCAAAATACCGGCGCTTTGGCTTGAAATCCGCGCTTTATTCCTGCCGCGGCATCCGCTAAAAGCCACGCCATGACGAGCTTTTCGCGCCTTTTTGCGATCGCGATACGAATTACGGGCCCGGTGTTCCGGGTGGCCTGAGCGCCGCCGGAGCCGCCGGGACTTTTGCGCGCGGCCCCCTCGCGCTTTTTCCAGATCATGATAGTTCAACGCCCGAGCTATTTTGCCAACGGGCAATGCACATGGCAGACCAATGACCGACACCCCCGTGACCGATACTGCTGAAACCATCGACTATTCCAAAACGCTTTACCTGCCGCAGACCAATTTCCCGATGCGCGCCGGCCTGCCCGAGAAGGAGCCCGGCCTGGTCAGGCGCTGGCAGGACATGGAGCTTTACCGCAAGCTGCGCGATGAAGCCGCCGGTCGAGAGAAATTCGTGCTGCATGACGGCCCGCCCTACGCCAATGGCAACATCCATATCGGCCACGCCCTCAACAAGATCCTTAAGGACGTCATCAACCGCTCCTTCCAGATGCGCGGCTACGACGCCAATTACGTGCCGGGCTGGGACTGCCACGGCCTGCCGATCGAGTGGAAGATCGAGGAACAGTACCGGGCTAAGGGCAAGAACAAGGACGAGGTGCCGGTCAACGAGTTCCGAAGGGAATGCCGCGACTTCGCCGCCCACTGGATCAAGGTGCAGGGCGACGAGTTCCAGCGGCTCGGCGTCATCGGCGATTTCGACAATCCCTATACGACCATGGCCTATCACGCCGAGGCGCGGATCGCCGGCGAGCTTTTGAAATTCGCCATGTCCGGCCAGCTCTATCGCGGCTCGAAGCCGGTGATGTGGAGCGTGGTCGAGCGCACCGCGCTCGCCGAGGCCGAGGTCGAATACCAGGACTATGAGAGCGACACGATCTGGGCGAAGTTCCCGGTGGCGAGCCTTGCCCGGCCGGTCGACGCCGCCGATGCCGCGCCGGCGCTGAATGGGACGGCACTCGACCTGCTGGAGGCGCATGTCGTCATCTGGACGACGACGCCCTGGACGCTGCCCGGCAATCGCGCTGTCAGCTTTTCGCCGCGCGTCGCCTATGGCCTCTACGAAGTGACCGCGGCCGAGAACAGCTTCGGGCCGCAGCCCGGCGAGAAGCTGATCTTCGCCGATGCGCTGGCGGAGGACGCCGCTTCCAAAGCCAAGGTCACCTTGAACCGGCTTCACAACGTCTCCCCTGAACAGCTTGCAAGTCTTACGCTTTCGCATCCTTTCAGAGGACTGGGCGGCGGCTACGAGTTCCCCGTGCCGATGATCGCCGGCGAGCACGTCACCGACGATGCCGGCACCGGCTTCGTGCACACCGCGCCCAGCCACGGCCGCGAGGACTTCGATGCCTGGATGGATGCGGTGGCCGAACTCATCAAGCGCGGCGTCGACACCTCGATCCCGTTCCCGGTCGACGATGCCGGCTTCTTCACCAAGGACGCGCCGGGCTTCGGTCCGGACCACGAGGGCGGCCCCGCGCGCGTCATCGACGACAACGGCAAGAAGGGCAACGCGAACCAGGCGGTGATCGAGGAACTGATCAAGCGCAACGCGCTGTTCGCGCGCGGCCGGCTGAAGCACAGCTATCCGCATTCCTGGCGCTCGAAGAAGCCCGTCATCTTCCGCAACACGCCGCAATGGTTCGTCTATATGGACAAGGACCTCGGCGACGGCGCGACGCTGCGCAGCCGCGCGCTGCAGGCGATCGACGACACGCGCTTCGTGCCGGCGGCCGGCCAGAACCGCATCCGCGCCATGATCGAGGAGCGCCCCGACTGGGTGCTGTCGCGCCAGCGTGCCTGGGGCGTGCCGATCGCCGTCTTCGCCGATGCCGACGGCAATGTGCTGAAGGACGAGGCGGTCAACCAGCGCATCATGGACGCCTTCGAGCAGGAGGGCGCCGACGCATGGTTCGCGCCGGGCGCCAAGGAGCGCTTCCTCGGCAACCACGACGCCTCGAAATGGCACCAGGTGACGGACATCCTCGACGTCTGGTTCGATTCCGGCTCGACGCATGTCTTCACGCTGGAGGATCGGCCCGACCTCAAATGGCCGGCCGACGTCTATCTCGAAGGCTCGGACCAGCATCGCGGCTGGTTCCACTCCTCGCTGCTCGAAAGCTGCGGGACGAGGGGCAGGGCGCCTTACGAGACGGTCATCACCCATGGCTTCACCATGGACGAGGAAGGCCGCAAGATGTCGAAGTCGCTCGGCAACACGGTCGTGCCGCAGGACGTGATAAAACAGTCCGGCGCCGATATCCTGCGGCTCTGGGTGGTGACGACCGACTACTGGGAAGACCAGCGGCTCGGCAAGAACGTGCTGCAGACCAATATCGACGCCTACCGCAAGCTGAGGAACACCATTCGCTGGATGCTGGGCACGCTCGCCCATGACGATGGCGAGGACGTGCCGCTGGACAAGATGCCGGAGCTGGAGCGGCTGATGCTGCACCGGCTGTCCGAACTCGACGAGGCGGTGCGCCAGGGCTACGACGCCTTCGAGTTCAAGCGCATCACCCGCGCGCTGCTCGACTTCATGGTGGTGGAGCTTTCGGCCTTCTATTTCGACATCCGCAAGGACGCGCTCTACTGCGACGCGCCGTCCAGCTTGCGCCGCAAGGCGGCAGTGCAGGTCGTGCGCCATCTCTTCGAATGCCTGGTGAAGTGGCTGGCACCGATGCTGCCTTTCACGATGGAAGAGGCCTGGCTCGACCGTCACCCCGAAGCCGCCTCGGTGCATCTCGACCAGTTCCCGGCCATTCCCGATAACTGGAGGAACGAGGCGCTGGCCGAGAAATGGCGCAAGGTCCGGCAGGTGCGCCGCGTCGTCACCGGCGCGCTCGAGATCGCGCGCGCCGATAAACTGATCGGCTCCTCGCTGGAAGCCGTGCCGGTGGTCACCATCGACGATGCGGCGCTGGAAGCAGCCGTCGCCGATGTCGACATGGCCGAGATGGCGATCACCAGCGATCTGGTCATCAGCCATGGCAAGGCGCCGCAAGGCGCTTTCACGCTGGATGACGTCAAGGGCGTCGCGGTCGTCGTCGAGAAGGCCGAGGATCGCGGTCTGGTCAAATGCGCGCGCTCCTGGCGCTATACGGCCGATGTCGGGCAGGATCCGGAATTTCGCGATGTCTCGGCCCGCGATGCTGCCGTGCTGCGTGAACTGAGGGCACTCGGTCGTTTGTAGGTGCATGTCGCCCAAGAGTGCGCAGCGGTTTTGGGCTAACGATTTGCACCCATGAAATAAGTGCAAAAGTGCCACGCCGGGCGGCGCAAATTCGCCCGCGCGTTGCCCTTGACAAGTGGTTGAGGTAAACACGCGACACTCCGGCAGACAAATTGTCGCCGGATTTCCATCGCAAACGCGGGGAAGAAGGGGACCGCGCCGCCCCTGTGACCGGTGGCGACCGAAAGGCTTTAAAGTGGGACTTTTTGGCATGACCGAAAGAACGTTTGCGCGCGCCGCGCTGCTGGCGCCGCTTGTGGCATCGGCCATAGCCATGTCGGGCTGCGTCGGCTCTCCGACCTACGGAACCGACAAGACCGCCGCCGAGCAACTCGCCGACGACGTTTCGGGCGCCATCGCGATCACGCCGAAGCGCCGCGATCCTATCGACTATAAGCCGCGCCCGGACCTGGTGAAGCCTGCGCCGGGACAGAAGGAAACTCTGCCGCCACCGCAGGAAAGCATCCAGACGGCGAGCGCCGACTGGCCCGAATCGCCCGAGGCGCGCCGCGCCCGCATTCGCGCCGACGCGACCGCCCACCAGAACGACCCGAACTACCAGCCGGAAGCGGTCGAGGACGTTCAGACCGACCCGGTGGCGGTGAAGAAGGCTTTGGCCGATTCTGCATCCAGCCATCCGCCGCGCTGGTCGCCGGACGATTCCAGCGCGACCCGAACCGCCGAGATCCAGCGCCGCCTCGCGGAGCAGAAGCAGGGCAATCCCAATGTCCGCAAGTATTTGAGCGAGCCGCCGCTTGCCTATCGTCAGGCCGCCGACACCGCGCCGCAAAACGAGCTCGGCGAGGACGAGTACAAGAAGGAGCGCCGGCTCAAGGCGCAGGCGGAAGGCAAGAAGGGCGGCGGCTGGTTTGACTGGCTGGGGCTGTAAGTAGCGAATAGCGAATTGCGAATAGGTCTCTGTTGCTCACTACTCACGACCTGCTTCTTTGCTACTCACTGCTTGCGTCAACCATTCACCATTCACTGCCATTCCGCCTCTCGCGAAAGAACTCCTTCAGGATGAGGGCCGCTTCGCTTTCGCCCAAGCCGGAATAGACGTCCGGCGCGTGGTGGCAGGTGGGCGAGGCGAAGAAGCGCACGCCGTTGACCACCGCGCCGCCCTTCTCGTCGGCCGCGCCGAAATAGAGCCGGCGGAGTCTCGCGAACGAAATGGCGCCGGCGCACATGGCGCAGGGCTCGAGCGTCACATAGAGATCGTGACCGGTAAGCCGCTCGCTGGCGAGTTGCCGGCAGGCTTCGCGGATCGCCAGCATTTCGGCATGCGCAGTCGGATCGGCCAACTCGCGCGTGCGGTTGCCGGCCTTGGCCACGACAATGTTGCCGTTGGCGATCACCGCGCCGACCGGCACTTCGCCCCGGCTTGCGGCCGCTTCGGCTTCCTTGAGCGCCAAAGCCATGAAATCCGGCCGCTTCACGCGCTTTGCATTCCGATTACTCCTCGCCACCCGACGGTGATCCTGTTATCTAGCGCGTGACCCTGAAAACCGGAATCGGTTTTTGCCGCGCTGCTGCATGCGCAAATCAAGATGACACTGCCTGCATAACGTGTCCGACCGGGCGCGTACGCCGCGGCAGTCCAAGAAGAGCAAGATCCATATGGACGACGACAAGAAATCATCACGCAAAGGGCCGGGCAAAGGCGGATCGAAACCGACGCCGCGCGGCGACAAGCCGTTCCGCCAGGGAGCGCGTTCGCAGGGCAAGCCCTTCGAGAAGCGCGATGGCGCGCGCAAGCCTTACACGCAGCGTGACGACAGGCCGATGGCCGCCGATGGCGAGCGCCCCGCGCGCGATTTCAAGCGCAGCTACAAGCCGCGCGCCGTCGAGGGCGCGGAACGCGGAGAACGACCGTTCCGCAAAGGACCGCGCCCCGAGGGAAAGCCGTTCGAAAAACGCGATGGCGCCCGCAAGCCCTATACGCCACGTGGCGATCGGCCAGCGGCCGCGGAAGGCGAGCGCCGCGATTTCAAACGCAGCTATAAGCCTCGTGACGGGGGCGAAGGTGGAGAGCGTGGCGAACGACCGTTCCGCAAAGGTCCGCCGCGCGACGGCAAACCCTTCGACAAGCGCGAAGGGCGCAAGCCCTACACGCCGCGCGGCGACCGGCCGATGGCCGCCGAAGGCGAACGCGCCGAACGGCGCTTCGATCGCCCCAAGCGCGACTTCGGCGATCGGCCTAAGCGGGATTTCGGCGATCGGCCCAAGCGCGACTTGGCCGACCGGCCGCAGCGCGAAGACGGAGGCGACTTCGCGCAGCGCCCGAAGCGGGATTTCGCCGATCGAGCGCCGCGCGACAGCGCCGCGAGAAAGCCGGAAGGCGGCTTCAAGCCGCGCCCGCGGCCCTCAGAAGCAGCGCCGGAGGCCGGCGAGCGCATCGCCAAGCGGCTGGCGCGCGCCGGCATCGCCTCGCGCCGCGACGCCGAGGAACTCATCGCCGCCGGCCGCGTCAAGGTCAACGGCAAGGTGCTGTCGTCGCCGGCCCTCAACGTCATGCCCGACGACGTCATCCATCTCGACGGCACGGAGATCCCGCCGATCGAGCGCACAAGGCTGTTCCTGTTCCACAAGCCGGCAGGCGTGGTCACCACCAACCGCGATCCCGAAGGCCGCAAGACCGTCTTCGACGTGCTGCCGGCCGATCTGCCGCGGCTGATGACCGTGGGCCGCCTCGACATCAACACCGAAGGGCTGCTGCTGCTGACCAATGACGGCGGGCTGTCGCGGGTGCTCGAACTGCCGGCCACCGGCTGGCTGCGGCGCTATCGCGTGCGCGTCCACGGCAAGGTCGAGGAGAGCAAGCTCACCGCCTTGCGCGACGGCATTGCCGTCGACGGCGTGTTCTACGGCTCGGTCGAGGCCTCGCTCGACCGCGAGCAGGGCAGCAATGCCTGGCTGACGATCGGCCTGCGCGAGGGCAAGAACCGCGAGGTGAAGAACATTCTCGGCGCGTTGGGGCTGGACGTGACGCGGCTGATCCGCATCTCCTACGGGCCGTTCCAGCTCAACGAGCTGCCCGAGGGCCACGTGCTGGAGATCAAGGGCCGCACGCTGCGCGAGCAGCTCGGCGAGCGGCTGGTTGAAGAGTCCGGCGCCAATTTCGACGCCGAGATCCAAAAACCGTTCTCCAACAAGCCGGTGCGACGCAGCGAGTCGCGCCGCGATGACGACGAGCGGCCGAAATTCACGCGCGAGGGCGACCGCCGGCCGATCGGCGAGGGCGGGCTGATCAAGGCCCGCAAGCGCCGTGAAGGCAGCCGCGACGAGGCGCTGAGCAAGCTTTCGACGAAGCCCGAGCGAGCCTTCGGCGATCGCGGTCCCCAGTCTCGCTTCGACAAGTCTGGCTTCGACAAATCCGAGCGCGGCTTCGGCAAGTCCGAGCGCGGCTTCGGCGGCAAGGCCGGCGGCAAGAAAGGCGAACCGCGGCCGATCGAACCGCCCGGCCAGCGCAAGGCCAATGTCTGGATGGCGCCGGGCGCGCGTCCCATCGGCAAAGGCAGGGCGGAGGCCGACGCCGCGAAGGCCGCGGAAGCGAAGGCGCGGAAGGCGTCGTTCAGGCCGGGCGGCAAGGGCAAGCCGTTCGGCAAGCCAAGAGACGATCGGCCGGAGGGAAGCGGCGGCGAACGGCCGCGGGGTCCGAAGGGGCCGAGGGGTGGCAATGCGGATCGTCGGCGGTGAGTTTCGCGGGCGTCCGCTGGCGACGCCGCGTTCCAATGCCATCCGTCCGACCACCGATCGCACCCGCGAGGCGGTGTTCAACGTGCTGGCGCATCGCTATGCCGAAAAGCTCGAAGGCGGCCGTGTGCTCGATCTCTTCGCCGGCACCGGCGCGCTCGGGCTGGAGGCGCTGTCGCGCGGCGCCTCCTACTGCGTCTTCATCGAGGAATCGGCGGAAGGGCGCGGGCTGATCCGCGACAATGTCGAGGCCTTCGGGCTCACCGGCCGGACCAAAATCTTCCGCCGCGACGCGAGCCATTTGGGCGAAGCCGGCACGCTGTCGCCTTTCGGCCTGGTCTTTGCCGACCCGCCCTATGGCAAGGGCCTCGGCGAGCGGGCGCTGCGCTCGGCAAAGGCCGGCGGCTGGCTCCTGCCCGGCGCGCTCTGGGTGGTCGAGGAGGCGGCGTCCGCGCCGTTCGAACCGGGCGCCGGTTTTTCCGTGGTGGAAGAGCGCGGCTATGGCGACACGGTGATCCGGTTTGTCGAGGTGGGGTGAGGGGCACGTCCCTTCTCCCGCAAGGGAAAAGGAAATGACGCACGCGCCTCGAAAATGACGAACAAATCACTTTGCCTCGCCATGGAACCTTTTCTATCGTCGCGCGACCGAAACCGGAGCATTTGATGACATTGAACACCAGAGGCCTGCGCGCAGCATTCCTTGCGGGCGCGCTGGCGTTCGCGGCGCAGGCTCCGGCACGCGCTGCCGACGAAGCCGAGGTCAAGGATTTCCTGCTCGAGAACGGCCTGGAAGTCGTCGTCATTCCGGACCATCGCGCCCCGATCGTCACTCATATGGTATGGTACAAGATCGGCAGCGCCGACGAGCCGCCCGGCAAATCCGGCATCGCGCATTTCTTCGAGCATCTGATGTTCAAGGCTACGAGCAACCACGCAGCCGGCGAGTTCGACCGCGCCGTGGCCGACATCGGCGGCTCGAACAACGCCTTCACCTCCTACGACTACACCGCCTTCCATGAGACGGTGCCGCCTTCGGCGCTCGAGGAGATGATGGGGTTCGAGGCCGACCGCATGCGCAACCTCGTCCTAACCGACGATGTCATCAAGACCGAGCGCGACGTTATCCTGGAGGAGCGCCGCTCGCGCATCGACAACGATCCGCAGGCAGTGCTGGACGAGGAGGTCGACGCGACGCTCTGGCAGAACCAGCCCTACCGCATTCCGGTGATCGGCTGGATGCAGGAGATGGAGCAATTGAACCGCGAGGATGCCAAGGCGTTCTACGACACCTTCTACCGGCCGAACAACGCCGTGGTGATCGTCGCCGGCGACGTCGATCCGGACGCGGTGAAGGCAATGGCCGAAAGGACTTACGGAAAGGTGGCGCGCGGGCCGGACCTGCGGCCGCGCATCCGCCCGGTCGAGCCGGAGCAGAACACCAAGCGCACCGTGACGCTGACCGATGCGCGCGTCTCGGTGCCGAGCTTTTCCACGCAATGGGTGGTCCCGTCCTATCACACCGCCAAGCCCGGCGAGGCGGAGGCGCTCGATCTCCTGGCCGAAATCCTGGGCGGCGACAACCGCAGCCGCCTCTACCAGCAGCTGGTGGTGAAGCAGGGCATCGCCTCCGGGGCCGGCGCGTTCTTTCAGGGCACCATGCTCGACGCCACCAACTTCACCGTCTATGGCTCGCCGCGCGGCGACGCCAAGCTTTCCGACGTCGAAGCGGCGGTCGATGCCGAGGTCGCGCGCATTGCCAAGGACGGCGTGACCGGTGACGAGCTGGAGCGGGCCAAGACCCGCTATGTCCGTTCGATGATCTTTGCCCGCGACAAGCAGGACGACATGGCCAATATGTACGGCTCGACGCTCGCCTCCGGCGGCAACGTGAAGGATGTCGAGGAATGGCCCGACCGCATCCGCAAGGTCACTGCCGCAGAGGTCAAGGCCGCGGCCGCCCGCTACCTGGTGCTAGACCGTTCGACGACCGGCTATCTCCTGCCGCAACAACAGGCGGGGAATTGATGATGAGCATGGAACGTGGACGAATGGGCGCTTCTTCCCTTCTCCCCTTGTGGGGTCCGAGGGACGGGGCGAGACCCGTGGCTCGCCCCCGGGCGGTGGACGCGAAGCGGCCGGATGAGGGGTGCTCCAGCTTGGCGGCATGCTCGAAATCGCTGCAGTCTCGTTCCTTCCAGCACCCCTCATCCGTCTCGGCGCTGTGCGCCGATCCACCTTCTCCCACAAAGGGAGAAGGTGGGGTCTACCGTATCGTCGCAACCCTCTGCTTTGCCCTATTCTTCCTGCTCTTGCCGGCGCTGGCCGCCCACGCGGAGATGAACATCCAGGAGGTGAAGTCGAAGAAAGGCATCACCGCCTGGCTGGTGGAAGACCATTCGATCCCGCTGGTTGCCATCCGCTTCGTCTTCGACGGCGGCACCGCGCAGGACCCTGCCGGCAAGGAAGGTCTGGTCAATCTGATGAGCGGCCTGTTCGACGAGGGCGCCGGCGACCTCGACAGCGAGGCCTTCCAGTCGAAGCTGGACGACGCCGGCGCCGAGATGAGTTTTCAGGCTGCACGCGACGGCCTTTATGGCTCGATGCGCATGCTGTCCGATCAAAAGGACGAGGCGTTCGGCCTGCTGAAGCTGGCGGTGAACAGCCCGCGCTTCGACCAGGCGCCGATCGACCGCATCCGCGCCCAGATGCTTTCGGGCATTCTCGCCAATGAGCGCGACCCCAACACGATCGCCCAGCAGCGCTGGCTGCGCGCGATCTATGGCAAGCATCCCTATGCGCGGCCGGATGAGGGGACGAAGGAGAGCCTGGCCACCATAACGGCCGCCGACCTCAAGGCCTTTCGCAAAGCGAGTTTCGCGCGCGCCGGCCTGCATGTGGCGGTGGTGGGCGACATCGACGCCGCCACGCTCTCCGGCAAGCTGGACGAGGTGTTCGGCGACCTGCCGCAGACGCAGACGCTGGCCCAGGTGGCGGACGTGTCGCTGAAGCTCGGCCAGCAGCTGGAAGTGAACTACGATCTGCCGCAGACCTCGCTGCAGCTTGCCTGGCCCGGCGTCAAACGGAGCGATCCCGATTTTTACGCGGCCGTGCTGATGAACGAGATCCTCGGCGGCTCGACTTTCACGTCGCGGCTTCACGAGGAGGTGCGCGAGAAGCGCGGCCTTGCCTATAGCGTCAGCTCCGATCTCGTCGATCACGAGCATTCCAACGCGCTGCTGGTCACGACGGCGACGCGTTCCGACCGCGCCGCCGAGACGCTCGCCATTGTGCGTCAGGTGGTGAAGGAGATGGCCGAGAACGGCCCGACCGAGGAGGAGCTCGCGGCGACCAAGAAATACATGATCGGCGCCTACGCCATCAACAATCTCGACTCCTCCAGTTCCATTGCCGCGACGCTGGTCGAGCTGCAGCTCGACGATCTCGGCATCGACTACATCAGGCGCCGCGCCGCGCTGATCAATGCGGTGACGCTTGCAGACGTCAAGGCGGCGGCAAGGAAGCTTCTGTCGGCCGACCCGGCGATAATGGTGATCGGACCGCCGCTGGTGCAGGTGGCGGGAGCCCGCAAGGGATGAGCCCGACCTTCGCGGTTGCCTTCGGCGGCGGCGGCGCGCGGGGGCTGGCGCATATCCACGCCATCGAGGCGTTGGACGAGCTCGGGATAAAACCGGTTGCGATCGCCGGCTCCTCGATCGGCGCCATCATGGGCGCCGGCATGGCCGCCGGCATGCGAGGGGCGGAGATCCACGAGTACAGCCGCTTGATCCTCGGCAGCCGCGCTGAGGTGGCCGCGCGCATGTGGCGCTCGCGGCCCGGCACGATCGCGGAAGCCATGCAGGGCGGCATCCGCGTCGGCCAGTTCAATATCGAGCGCATCCTGAAGGCCTTCCTGCCTGACGCCATTCCGGCGACCTTCGAAGAGCTGAAGATTCCGCTCAAGGTGACGGCGACCGACTATTTCGGCCACAAGCTCGCGGTGTTCTCGCAGGGCGATTTGCAATCGGCGCTGGCGGCCTCGGCCGCCATTCCGGCGGTGTTCCGCCCGGTGATGCGCGACGACCGATTGCTGATCGATGGCGGCATCTACAACCCGGTGCCCTTCGACCTGGTCGAGAAGGATGCCGACATCATCATCGCCATCGACGTGGTCGGGGCGCCGAGCGACGTCGAACGCAAGCATCCGACCACGGTCGACCTCATGTATGGCGCCACGCAGCTGATGATGCAGTCGATCATCGCCAACAAGCTGCGGCAGCACCCGCCGAATATTCTTATCCGTCCGGCCGTCTCGAAATACCGCGTGCTCGATTTCCTGAAGATCGAGACGCTGATGGCCGACACCGTCGAGATCAAGGACGAGCTGAAGCGCGCCGTCGAGAAGGCGGTCGCCGAGCGCGGCGGCAAGCTCGGCAAGGCGGTGTGAGCGGTGGGACAGGCCTGATCCGCTACGTGGAAGGACCGAGTTCTATTTGCCTGTGCGATGCAGTTTATCCATGTCTGCGTACAAGTACGCATTTTGTCATTAACTCTTCTTCGAATTCGACATTGACGCGCGCTGCGGTAGAGTTAATAATATCCTAATATATAGGGTAGCGCGAATAATCTCCCGACCGGCAACAACGAGTTTCGGCGCTACTGGGGTAGGGGAAAAGCAACGCGGCGATCTATCGCCGTCGTAGCCGTCACCATCGAGCCACCACCTGTCTGTGAATCGCCTTTTGGGCTGGCCGTTCACGGGCCGGACCGTCGGGTTGCGCCTGGTTGCATGGCACATTCTGATCCTCTCCCCGTAAGACTGGGCGCCGATCCATTCGGCATGGGGTAGTCAGCCGTCTTCGACGGCCAACGAGCAGGCGCGGAGCGCGTCTGCCAGGGGGATGAAAGATGGCCACAACCGTTGGCACGAGCAGCAACGACAATCTGGTTGGCGGCAGCGGAGATGACATTCTGTCCGGGGGCGCCGGAAGCGACCGTCTGAATGGCGGGTCTGGCGCCGACACGCTCGACGGAGGCAGCGGTTTCGATACAGTGCTTGGCGGCTCCGGCGCGGATAAGCTCATTTATCGAGCGTGGGAAAATCAGTACAAGATTGGCGGCCAGGTTTACGGCACGGGCACAACGACCGGGCAAACCACCTTTTCCGGCTACGATGTCTATGATGGCGGCAACGGAAGCGCCGCCAAAGGCACCGCCGAGATCGATACGCTTTTCATCTACCTGAGCAATGACCAGCTCAACAACTCCTCGTTTATGGCGACGCTTAACAGCGAGATCGCTCAGTTTCGCGCTTTTATCACCGCAAATTCGAACACCAATACCGGCCAGGCGGGGCAGCCAGAATTCACCTTCACCAGCATCAATTTGAAAGTCTCCGCGATTGAGCAGGTTTTCGTCGCCCGTGACCCAGGCTCACCTGTCGGAATTGACGACACCAACGCCGCGGATCCGGTGCGCGAGGCCGGTGTCGGCCCGGGAAATACACCTGTAGCGGGCGATCCCACAGCCGCGGGCAACGTGCTGTCCAACGATACGGATGCAGACGATGGCCAGGCGTCTCTCGTCGTGTCGGCGGTCCGAACGGGCGCAGAATCCGGATCTGGAAATGCGGGCACCGTCGGATCTCCGTTGGTGGGCACCTATGGCTCGCTGGTTCTGAACGCGAATGGAACCTACACCTACACGCTCAACAACGGTGATGTGGACACCAACGCGCTGGCGGAGGGCGTCACAGTCACTGAGGTGTTTACATACACCGTCCGTGACCCGGATGGGTTGACGGATACGGCGCAGCTGACCATCACCATCACTGGAACGAATGACATTGTCTCGATCACCAGCGGCGCACAGAACGGTGCGGTCGTTGAGGATGCCAACACGACACCTTCGGCGACTGACTCGCTCAACGCCGCCGGCACGATCACCTTCAACGACGTCGACCTCAGCGATGGCCACACTGCGTCGTTCACACCGACCGCCGGTGAGACTGCGCTCGGCACCTTCTCGCTTGACCCTGTCAGTGAAGCCGCGAACGCCGCCAACGGCTCGGTGCAATGGCACTACGCCCTCAACAATGGGGCTTCGCAGTATCTCGCTGCCGGCCAGAGCGTGGTCGAGCATTACACCGTAACGGTCAACGACGGCCATGGCTCGGCGGCAACGCAGGTCGTAACCGTGACCATCACCGGCACCAACGACGCGGCGACGGTGAGCTCGGACTCGAAGTCGGTGACCGAAGCCGACACGGCGGC
>NZ_JARTVM010000039.1:0-314 GCF_029625765.1 Mesorhizobium sp. WSM4983
GGCGGCACCCGCAACATTTCCGGCACGTCCAACCCGCTGGTCGAGCTGGAGCATGAGCTCGCCGACCTGCACGACAAAGAGGCGGCGCTGGTCTTCACCTCCGGTTTCGTTTCCAACGAAGCCTCGATCTCGACCATCGCCAGGCTCTTGCCCAACTGCCTGCTCATCTCGGACGAGTTGAACCATGCCTCGATGATCGAAGGCGTGCGGCGTTCCGGGGCCGAGAAGAAGATCTTCCGCCACAACGACGTTGCGCATCTGGAAAGCCTGCTGCAGGCGGCAGGACGCGAGCGCGCCAAGCTGATCGTCTTCGA
>NZ_JARTVM010000040.1:0-311 GCF_029625765.1 Mesorhizobium sp. WSM4983
AAGCGCTATGACCAGATCGACGCGGCGCCGGAAGAGAAGGCGCGCGGCATCACCATCTCGACGGCGCATGTCGAGTATGAGACGGCCAACCGTCACTACGCCCATGTCGACTGCCCCGGCCATGCCGACTATGTCAAGAACATGATCACCGGCGCCGCCCAGATGGACGGCGCGATCCTGGTGGTTTCGGCCGCCGACGGCCCGATGCCGCAGACCCGCGAGCACATCCTTTTGGCCCGCCAGGTCGGCGTGCCCTCGATCGTGGTGTTCCTGAACAAGGTCGACCAGGTCGACGACGCCGAGCTGCTCGA
>NZ_JARTVM010000041.1:0-305 GCF_029625765.1 Mesorhizobium sp. WSM4983
TGTGGAGCTTCAACAGGTTGTCCTCGATCAGGGCGAGGCGACTGATAGGCGTTTTTGACTTTAGGCTGCCATGTGGACGATGCCAATTGTATCTGTGCAGCCAGACAGGCAGTTCGGCGGCACGATGATCGGATGTCGGATAGGCAATGGCGTAGGCCCATTCGCGCAGTGCTGTCTGGATGAAGCGCTCGGCCTTGCCATTGGTCTTGGGCGTATAGGGTCTTGTCGTGACGTGCTTGAGGCCGAGATCGCGGCAGGCCTTGGCGAAGGCCTTTGATCTGTAGCAGGAGCCGTTGTCGGTCATG
>NZ_JARTVM010000042.1:0-272 GCF_029625765.1 Mesorhizobium sp. WSM4983
GTCTTGACGGTCTTAGATCGTCGCCATCGGCCAGGACGCGCCGTCGAGATGGCACAGCTGGCGCGCCAGGTCGGATTCGACGACGTCAGCTTGGATCTCATCTTCGGCGCCCCCGGGGAGAACTTTGACTCGTGGCGACACAGCCTCGACGTCACGTTGACGGCTGAGCCAGACCACATTTCCGCATACTCCCTCATCGTTGAAGAGGGAACTCGGCTGGCGGGCAGAATCCGTCGGGGAGAACTACCTATGACTGACGAGGACGATCTCGC
>NZ_JARTVM010000043.1:0-267 GCF_029625765.1 Mesorhizobium sp. WSM4983
TGCTAGCAGTGCGTGAAATTTTGAGTTTTTACTGTGGGCGATCCATTGCTTGTAGATGTCTTCTACTACGGCTTTGCGGTGTTCTGGTTGTAGGTATTGGCTTTTGGGTAGGTAGTATTCGATTCCTTTGATGGGTTTTCCGGATTCGTCGAGTTCTTCTTCGGCTTGGGGGACTTTTCTTGGGTCCATGAAGTGGTTGAAGATTTTTTCTTTGTCCTGGTCTTGGAATACTTCTGATTCGTTTTGTGCGTGTGCTTTGTTGAGGGC
>NZ_JARTVM010000044.1:0-267 GCF_029625765.1 Mesorhizobium sp. WSM4983
GTATAGAATGTTAGAGAAAAGAAAATGTGCTGACTATATTCCTAATGAAACCATTACGAAAACAGATATGGCGCTGATGAATCGAGAAGCAGAAAAAATAATAAACAAACTCACCTAATGAATTTCAAGCGAGTTTGTTTGTTATTTTTTTATTTAATCTTTGTATCTTTCTGGATCAACGAAAGTATACTTTATATAGTCATAACGCCGATGATCGCTACGTGCGTCCGGCACGTCAGTCACGATATCAAACAAAAAGTATACACC
>NZ_JARTVM010000045.1:0-267 GCF_029625765.1 Mesorhizobium sp. WSM4983
GTCTGTACCTACAGTACTCAAATGCTCTTCTAAGACTGCACAATATAACTTTTCTTTATCGCTAAAGTAATGATAAAGATTTGGTTGCGTGATTCCAGCATTTTTAGCAATCTCACGAGTTGAAGTTCCTTGATAACCTTTTGACATAAACAAACTATTGGCTTCTTTTAAAATTTTCTCTTGTGTATCCTTATTGTATCGATGGACCAACTTTTACACCCTCTGACTTATTTTTTTTCTCGAAAGACACCATCTTCTATCATAAAT
>NZ_JARTVM010000046.1:0-266 GCF_029625765.1 Mesorhizobium sp. WSM4983
GACATGAGCGCATTTAATGCTCACATGAAGAAACTCATTGAGCGCGAACGCTACCTAGATGACCAACTCTTGATTGCTACAGCATGGAAAACGAGTGGGCAGCGGGTCACGCCCAAGCTGTTAGATGCGTTGCGCCAGCGGGAGAAAATCTATCAGGAAATGACCGCCATTAGCCCACAGGGGCTGGCTTGGCAGGCAGCCCGGCAAACAGTGCGCTCCCCCTCAGCTGACATGCTAGACAAGGCCGGCACGGTGCTGACCACTTG
>NZ_JARTVM010000047.1:0-264 GCF_029625765.1 Mesorhizobium sp. WSM4983
GTCCTGGGCGGTGCCACGGTGGAAGGGCGGATTGGTGACAACGACGTCGACGCTCTCATGAGGCACGTCGACTAGACCGTCGCACCAATGAGTGACGATATTGAGCTGGTTCGCCTGAGCGGTGAGACGGGTGGAATCAACGGCCTGCCATGACACGTCGGTGGCGTGAATTGTGGCCTGGGGAAGCAGTCGCGCCAGATGGGCGGAGATGACACCATTCCCGCACCCCAGATCGACGGCGTCGGAGTGGACGTCGGCTGCGAT
>NZ_JARTVM010000048.1:0-263 GCF_029625765.1 Mesorhizobium sp. WSM4983
GGCGTTGAGACCGAGGGCCAGCTGCAGTGGCTGTCCTCGCGGGGCGTACATGAGTTCCAGGGCTTCCTGTTCAGCCGGCCGGTGCCGGCACCACGCTTCGAGGCGCTGCTCGCGACGCAGCTCTGACGGCCGGGCAGCGTGTCCGAGCGCCCTAGGCTCCGAGGTCGGCCAACATGCGCAGCAGGGCGCGGTTGATGGCCTCCAGGTCCATCTCGTGCGTTTCGGCCAGCTGGCTGATCGCTGCCATGTCGTCGGTCTCCAGC
>NZ_JARTVM010000005.1:0-488 GCF_029625765.1 Mesorhizobium sp. WSM4983
GTTGCTCCGGTATCACCGGTGGCGCCGGTGGCACCTGTGGCGCCGGTTGCTCCAGTCGCACCCGTTGCTCCGGTATCGCCCGTGGCGCCGGTGGCACCTGTTGCTCCGGTATCGCCGGTGGCGCCAGTCGCACCTGTTGCTCCGGTCGCACCGGTCGAGCCGGTTGCTCCGGTATCACCGGTGGCGCCGGTGGCACCTGTGGCGCCGGTTGCTCCAGTCGCACCCGTTGCTCCGGTATCACCGGTGGCGCCGGTCGCACCTGTGGCGCCGGTTGCTCCGGTTGCTCCCGTTGCTCCGGTATCGCCCGTGGCGCCGGTGGCACCTGTTGCCCCGGTATCGCCGGTGGCGCCAGTCGCACCTGTGGCGCCGGTTGCTCCGGTCGCACCGGTTGCTCCGGTATCACCGGTGGCGCCGGTTGCTCCCGTTGCTCCGGTATCGCCCGTGGCGCCGGTGGCACCTGTTGCCCCGGTATCGCCGGTGGCGCCAGT
>NZ_JARTVM010000005.1:588-1437 GCF_029625765.1 Mesorhizobium sp. WSM4983
CGCACCTGTGGCGCCGGTTGCTCCGGTCGCGCCAGTCGAGCCGGTTGCGCCCGTTGCTCCGGTATCGCCGGTGGCGCCGGTCGCACCTGTGGCGCCGGTTGCTCCGGTATCGCCGGTGGCGCCGGTCGAGCCGGTTGCGCCGGTTGCCCCGGTCGCACCGGTCGAGCCCGTTGCGCCCGTTGCTCCGGTATCACCGGTTGCCCCGGTCGCACCGGTCGAGCCCGTTGCGCCCGTTGCTCCGGTATCACCGGTGGCGCCGGTCGCACCTGTGGCGCCGGTTGCTCCGGTCGCACCGGTTGCTCCGGTTGCTCCGGTATCGCCCGTGGCGCCGGTCGCGCCTGTGGCGCCGGTTGCTCCGGTCGCACCGGTTGCGCCCGTTGCTCCGGTATCGCCGGTGGCGCCAGTCGCACCCGTGGCTCCGGTCGCACCTGTGGCGCCGGTCGCACCTGTGGCACCGGTTGCTCCGGTCGCGCCGGTGGCGCCTGTAGCTCCGGTCGCGCCCGTCGACCCCGTTGCTCCGGTATCGCCCGTTGCGCCTGTTGCTCCAGTCGAGCCTGTATCACCCGTGGCGCCGGTCGCACCCGTAGCGCCGGTCCCACCTGTAGCGCCGGCCGCTCCAGTCGAGCCCGTTGCTCCGGTATCACCCGTAGCGCCAGTCGCACCTGTAGCGCCGGTTGCGCCGGTTGCTCCAGTCGCACCAGTAGCGCCGGTCGCACCCGAAGCTCCGGTATCGCCGGTGGCGCCCGTTGCACCGGTCGCACCTGTGGCGCCCGTCGCACCTGTAGCGCCGGTTGCGCCGGTTGCTCCAGTCGCACCAGTAGCGCCGGTCGCACCCGAAGCTCCGGTATC
>NZ_JARTVM010000005.1:1537-309008 GCF_029625765.1 Mesorhizobium sp. WSM4983
GCCGGTGGCGCCCGTTTCACCGGTCGCACCTGTGGCGCCCGTCGCGCCAGTCGAACCTGTGGCGCCCGTCGCACCCGCACCGGTGGCGCCCGTCGCGCCTGTTGCTCCGGTGGCGCCGGTCGCGCCCGTTGCACCCGCGCCCGTGGCGCCGGTCGCACCCGTGGGGCCGGTCGCGCCAGCCGGGCCGGTCGGGCCTACTTGACTCGTGACGGCGAGACTGCCCCCATTGAATGTATCGCCATTGTCACCATTGTTACCAGCGTCGGTCGCAAAATTGTAAGTATTACCGGCGGCAGGCGTTAGCGTACCGTATAGCTCGAAGCCGCTGGTGTAAATTTGATAAGTATGGGTTGTATCAGGTACTGTAATAGTTATTGCAAAATTGAACGCCACGCCATTGTTCGACTGAGGAAGAACGAAACTTCCAACAATGGTATCTGGATTGGCAGTAGTATCAATAAGATAAAACGTATTTATGCTTTTACTGTTGCCATCGGCTACAGTGCCGGTAAGCGTCAGATTACCCGCCACCAGGAGCCCGATGTAACTTGCTACGCCAACTGGGGTCAGCGGCGGCAGGGGCGCCGACGCGCCCGCACGTGCGGGTAGTTCCCACGCACCGCCCAGGACTGCCGCACCGACAAGCGAACTGGACGCGCAGACATCCACGCCGACGGCCGCTTCCAAAGCGTCGACGAACGCATCGCCTGCCCTTCCCAGCGCCGTCTCGCAGCTCCATAGCCGCAGTTCGCCGTCCGCAGCGAGCGCCCTGCCGATTGCGGCGAATTCCTCAGCCGCGCCCTTCAACGTCCCGACCGACCATTCTCCTGAAGCGAAATTAACCCGACCCGGCGCGCCATGCGCGATGATGTGGACCGCGCGGAGCTCTTCGTGCCCTCTCAGCGCCGCAGCCATCTGCGCCGCCGGCGCTTGACGGCCATCGAGCAGGACGGCCTGGACCCCCGGCCGGACGTTGCTCAGAACAGTCTCGAGATCGGAGATCGAAGGATCCACAAAGAGAATTTCAGAGGCACGGGCCATGACTGGCTCCTGTTCGCTTCCAATTCATTTCAAAAGGGAAACCGCCCACCGGCTTAGTCGGCGAGCGGCGCGGAAACGGCGCTTGGCCGCGGTCATCTTCCGGACGGCCCGATGGCGCCGCTTGGGCGGCCAACGGCAGGGGCCTCCACGCGGAGGAAACCGGAGGCTTGGAAATTCCCGCCATCGTCAAATGTCCCGATCGCGAGAGAGCCGGCGGTGCTTGGAACCTTGACGGTTATTGCGACAGCGTGGCTTCGCTTGACGGCAGCGGGAAGAATGACCTGGCCGACGATCGCGTTCTTGGCGGCATCCAGAATGAAATAGGTTATATGCTCGGTCGCGTCGCCGATGGGCAAAACGCCCCTAACGGTCACATCCATTCCAGTAGACAAAGTTGCGTAGGTCATCATGCACTCCCCGATTAGCGGCGGCTGGTGCCGCGGCTTCTCCTGCTTGACACTTGATTTTCAATCACCGCAGTACCGCCCTCGATCCGACGGGCTTGGCCGCAAACTCGCGCGAAAGCTCGCGCGCGAAGACGTGATGGGCTGCAGCCTTTGCTCCAGACGACTCCCGGTCCGATCGGCGGGCAGGAAGTCGCAGACGGCGCCGTTTTCCGACGGCACTCGGTTTGAACAGCTCTGTTGAGATTTGGTTTGGATGCGGGGCACGGGAGCAATCCGCCGCACCTTGCAGCAACAAATTTCCCGCCGTCGCATAGATGGGGACGGCCTGCGGCGCTCAGTTGCGGATAGGTTTGAAGTTTGTCGAAGCGGCGGGCTTCAAACTCCCTGGGAAACGCACGTGATATCACGTGATACACGATCCACTCCCGTCACAGCCGACGCCGATCTCTTGGCGAAAACTCGCGAGAGAGCTCCGGAGTGGAAAAACCTGTTCGACCCGAACAAAAAAGACAAACGCTCACTCGGCCGCGCGCTCACTAACGCACGTGCCTTAGTCGTCCGCGACTTTGGCCTTGCTACTCCGGAACCCTCTGGCTTGACTCCCCTACGACTTCCGCAGAATGCCAGCTACCCACGACCTGTGGGCCCCCCCTCACAGCAGCAAATTAGTAAATTTGAAAATTAGCGATCTGTAAACTATGGAAGCGACTAAACCGGCCTACCTCTAAAGTATTAGGTCGGGAAATATTACAGACCGCAACTCTAGAAAATATTTTGGAAATCCATAACTTACCCCTCACCCGGCAACTTGCGTCAAACCCAGAAACGTGATCGGGATCGAGCTCCCGCTATCCCGTTTCGGCGTGGCGATGGGGTCGACGCCAACCACCGCTTCGTCGATCTTGACGTCGCTCGGCAAATGGCGGTGAAGTGGGCGGAGATCGTCTGAGGACCTTAACCGCTCCAGTGGCGGGACAAGTAGACAATAGGAGCTTCGAGACGGCTCCGCGAATTCATCCGCGGCACGCAGAGAATGGCATTGCTTGAACGTCGCGCAACGTCAGAGCGAGAGATGGCAATTTCACGGATGACCACGGGCAAGCGACTTTGCCTGAACATGATCGTCAAGAACGAGATGGCGAACCTGCAGCGCTGTCTGGGAGCGGTTGTCGACCACATCGACTGCTGGGTCATCGGCGACACCGGGTCGACCGACGGGACCCAGGATTACATCAGGGCTTTCTTCGCCGATCGCGACCTGCCCGGGGAGTTGCATCAGTTCCCCTTCGAAAATTTCGAGCAGGCCCGCAACGCCGCGCTCGATCATGCATATGCTTCGTCGCTCGTCTATGATTATCTGCTTTTCGACGACGCCGACATGGAGTTGGTCGTCGAGGACGCGGGCTTCCGAGCGCAGCTCGACTGTCCCGGCTATCGGCTGCTCCAGCGATCCGGTTCCGACCTCGCCTATTGGAACACCCGCATCGTCAGGCGCGATGCCGGCGCCCGCTACCGTGGCGTGACGCATGAATATCTCGACGTTCCCGGGGACGTGAAGGAACTGCAGGGCCTTTGGTACAAGGACCACGCCACCGGATCGAACCGCGTCGACAAGTTCGAGCGCGACATCAAGCTCCTGCTGGAGGCGCTGGAGAAAGACCCGGAGAACCACCGATACTGGTTTTACCTGGCGCAGTCCTACCGCGACGCCGGACGCACGGCCGAGGCGGCGGTGGCCTACGCCAAACGCGCGGCGATGGGCGGCTGGGACGAGGAAGCATGGAACGCCCGGCTGCAGGAGGCGCGCTGCCTAAGAAAGCTCGGGGACGACGCAGGCTTCATTCGCCAGGCGCTTGCTGCCTTCAATCAGCGCCCGCAACGTACCGAACCCCTCTACGACCTCGCGCGGTTCCATCGCGAGAAGGGGATGAATGACGCCAGCGTGCTGTTTTCGGAAGCCGGTCTGGCGATCAGGAAACCGGAGCAAGACATCCTGTTTCTCGAGGATTTCATCTACACGACGGGCCTTCGCGAGGAATACGCGATCGCGGCAAACTACGCCAGCGATCCATTGCGCAAGGACCGCGGGTTCGCAGTGTGCAATTGGCTGGCGCTGAGCCGCAGCATCGCCGACGGTTCCCGCGATCTGGCGCGCTCCAACCTGTTCTTCTACATCGAGCCCGCCAAGACGATGATGCCATCGTTCACTGCGCAACCGGTCGCCTTCGTGCCGCCCGAGGGCTATCGGCTCTCAAACCCGTCCGTGGCTCGCTGGGACAACCAGATCGTAGTGTTGCAGGGGGCCATCACCTTGGCGGCGGCGGAAGAGGACCTCCGGGCTCGAGCGCCGGATCGAGCGGCGGTGCACACACGCAATTTCTTGCTGCGCATCGACAGCGAATTCGGGATCGCGTCGGCCGACGAGATTTCACAGCCGACCGACTTGCCGCGACCTGCTTACGGCTGCGGCCTCGAGGCCATGCGTCCGTTTGCCTGGGAGGGGCAATTGTGGAGCAGCGCCTATATGCGCGCGTCGGCCGCAGAAGGCGAACCGGTCATCGCGCGCATCGACCATGGCGGGCCTGCACCATACCGGATGACTGACTGGCGTGTGCTCCGGCCGATCGGTGCGAAGGTGAACGGCAACAACTGGCTCCCGCTCGTCAAGCCGGCTGGCATCGGCACCGACCGGGAGCGGCTGCAGTTCCTTTCTGTGGGTGATTCCATCCGCATTGTCGGCGATCAAGGGCAGACGATATCGGAAAAGCCGTCTCCCGTCGCTGCCGACGAGCTCAAGGGAGGCACCCAGGCGATTGCCTTCGAAGGCGGATGGCTGACACTCGCGCACGAGACGCGGGCAAGGCCGGACGGGGCTCAGCCATACTGCCAGCACCGCTTCGTCTGGTTGGACGAAACAGGCTGCTTGGCAAAGATCAGCCGGCCGTTCTTCTTCAATGAAAAGGGGGCTGAATTCGCCGCAGGCCTAGCCTGGCACCCAAAAGACGAGCGCCTGCTGATTTCGTACGGCGTCGCCGAGAGCGAAGCGTGGATCGCCGCCGTCGATGCCTCGGAGGTAAGCTCGCTGCTGGAGAGGACCGACTATTTGTCCGCAAGCGAGGCATATTGGAGCTCACTTGCGACGACGTCGGCGGACGGTGCGACCATACAAATTGCGGCCGCTCAGCAGCGCAAAGAACCCGGCGACCTCCATCAACAAACCCGGCCTGACAGCGGACTCCCGAAGGAGGCGAGCAGGATTGTCCTCTCCGGCAATGCGAAAGGCACAGAGGAGGTCCTGCTCGAGCTGGCGCCGTTTCTTCGCTTCGCAGACTCGCCGCATGAGCGTCGCGATCAATCCTGGGCGTTCGATAGCCGGATAGCCCCCTTCCTGGACAGGGGAGATGCCGCGCTGCCTCAGATCCACTGCTTTTACGAGGTGCTTTCCGACACTGCGAAGCATCTGACCTTGATTGCCGCCACCACGTCGATGCGCGCCGCAGGCCATCCCGTGAGGGTCTGGAGCTACTCGCCGAACAAGCTTCAATTCCTCGTGCCGCTCGGCGTCGAGGTACGCGCCGCGGATGACGTGATGCCGCGCAGCTTGTTCGAGCGAATGGTCGCCGGCTCCGAGATCCGCTATTTCAGCGACGCCTTTCGCTACGCCGTGCTTTACGAACATGGCGGGTTGTGGATGGATTGCGACGTGGTCATGCTGCGACCGTTTCCGTTCCGCGGCGATTACTTTTTCAATCTGCAATGGCGCGGCGGGCACCAAGGCCACTTCGTCTGCGGCAACGTCATCTATGCCGAAGCCTTCAGCCCCCATTTGAGAGCGCTCTACGAGATGTCAATCGAGCGGTTCTTCGGTGAGAGCGGCAAGGGATTTGGCGAAATCGGCCCGAAACTGCTCTCCGACTACATTGCTTCGGATCAAGGCGCCGAGCTGCGCGATTGGGTCTTCGGGCCGATGTTCTTTAACGCGATCGATTGGACCGAGATAGGCGAGTTCGAAAAGCCGCTCGCCGATTTGGCTGTCTATCTGAATGATGAGCGTGTCTTCGGAACACACCTGTGGACGGCACGAAATGAGGCTCGCTCGGGCAGGGAAGGAGCGCCGCTCATCTCCTTGCTGGTCGAGCCGCTGCGGAGCTTTCCCACACTCATCGATCTTGCTGATCGCTTCAACACCGACAAGAACCGCCATACCGGCAACCGGCATGCTTACGCACGCGTCTACGAGCGGCTGCTGTCCAGCCGGAGACTTTGCATGCGGAGGCTATTGGAGATCGGCCTTTGTCGCATCGCCGCGGAAGGCGACCAGTCCGAGACGCCCTCGGTCGCGCTCTGGCAATCCTATTTTCCTTACGCCGAGGTGATCGGTGTCGACCTGACGGATTTTTCTCAGTTCAACAATGAGAGGTTCAAGTCTTTCGTCTGCGATCAATCCAAGCTGGAGGATCTGCGCTCGGTCGCGGCGAAGCTGGAACCGGGCTCGCTTGACGTGATTATCGACGACGGCAGCCACGCCTCGTTCGACGAGCAACTGACGCTGCGCGAATTCTTCCCGCTGCTCGCAGAGGGTGGATGGTATTTCATCGAAGACCTCGACTGGCAGCCAACAAGCGAAAATGCCGTTGAAATCACACTCACCAAGCATCTCTTGCGAGAAATCCAACAGCACGGCACGGCCCGATCAATCGACCCGGTCGGTATCAGCGACCTTGCCGATCAGTTCGCCGAAATCCGGTTCTTCGACAGCCATTTCGAGCTTAGCCAGGCAAAATTGCTCGGAGGGCTAGTGGCGATCCGCAAGCGCGGAGGCGTCGGCCTTGTTCGATGAGCGTCACAGGGCGGTGCGGTCGGGTTCGGGCGAGTCCAGCCGTTCAGCGGGAGGTCGCTTAGCGACTGCGTCCAATCGCGGACCCCTTCCTTGAAGATAGCGGTCTACACCATCGCGTTGAACGAAGCCGCACATGTCGAGAGGTGGGCAAATTCGGCCGTCGGCGCCGACTATCGGATAGTCGCCGACACCGGCAGCACCGACGACACGGTATCCCGACTGATCAACGCCGGCGTCACCGTGCACCGGATCGCGGTCCGCCCATGGCGCTTCGATGACGCCCGAAATGCCGCCCTGGCACTCATCCCCGCCGACGTCGACGTGTGCTGCACGATGGACATGGACCGTTTCCTCGAGCCCGGCTGGCGCCCCAAGCTGGAGGCGGCCTGGAGACCCGAAACGACAGCCCTCTATTGCCAGACGATCTATAGAGCGAGTGTCGACGACCCCAGACCGTTGCGGCAATGGGCCACCAAGAATTTTCACCATCGCTGGGGATATCGCTTCAAGCGCCCCGTCCATGAGGCCCTCGTCTTCACCGGAGAAAGGGAGGTGGTCACGACCAGCAACGACCTGGTCATGTTCGAGGTGCAGGACCTGGCCAAGCCAACCAGGAGCAGCTACCTGCCTCTGATGGAGGTTGCCTACAAGGAAGATCCCGACGACGCACAGATGTGTTTCTGGCTCGGGCGGGACCTGATGTGGGCCAACCGGCCCGACGAGGCCGTTCAATTGCTTGAGCGCTACCTTGGCTTGCCGACAAGCACCTGGGGCGAGGAACGGTCAGAAGCGATGCGCTACATCGCACGCATGATGCCGGACCAGAGATTGGTGTGGTTGGACAAAGCGCGAATGGAAGCGCCGCATCGGCGCGAGATCTGGGCCGACCTTGCGGAGGAACTCCACGGCAGGGCCGACTGGTTGAATCTGTTCTGGGCGTGCAGCAACGGAATCGAAAACACCCGTCGCACCGGAAGCTATCTCGATGACCCGAACTGCTGGGGCTTTCGGCTGTTTGATCTGGGCGCCATCGCCTCATGGCACCTGAATGCGATGGACCGTGCTGTGGAATGGGGGCAGATGGCGCTCGAGCTTGACCCGGGCAATGAGCGTCTCAGGAACAACCTCGATTTCTTCATTCGGCGCCGGCACGAAGATCGAGCAGCGCCGCTCGGCGAAGAAGGTGTTCGGTGAAGGCTATCGGTTGCCTGACGGGACGGACTGGCCGACTGCGGTCAACGCCAGCCTGTCGCTCACGTATTGATCCGTACCGATTCCTCCGGCCGTTCGTCACTGATGACAAGCGGTGGCAAGCACACATAGGCTTTGAGCGAGGGCATCACGCCCGCCATGATGCAATCGATGCCTGCATTGTTCAGCCTTAGGCCGAAGCCTGCAAAATCCACGATCATCGGCCGTATCGGAAGGCACCACTCCAACAGCGCGCGCGCGCCACGTGGCGAGACGGAGTAACAAACCGTGCCGAGCAGATAGCGCGCTCGAAGCAGAGCAGGTTCGATTGCCGCCTCCTGGAAGTCAGCAATATGCGTCATGACTTCGCCCGGAAAGAACTCCAGCCTGGCACCGGTTCCGCCAGGAAGGGCATCTAGCCAAGCATAGCATCGCAGACTTGCACTCCACAGGATGAAATCCCAATCGGCCGGGATGTTCGCCAAGAGCGCGTTCGTATGTCGTTCGAACTCGCGAGAGAAGATCGCATCATCTTCGGCAACCGTTATCACCTTGTGCCGACCGACGGCCTCTCTCCAGAGCGTCACGTGCGAGATGGCGCAGCCCAGACTCCCAGGCGCATACTCCAAATCCGAACTGATAACCCCACGCTCTATCAGCTTGTCGCGGTCGATGGATTTTCCGTCAAATCCGGAGAACCTCCGGACTTCCGGCAGGTGCGAGTTCAACTTGCGAAATTTATCCAGCCGCCCGACACTTCGATCGAGATTGATTACATAAATCTCCGACATGACGCTTTTAGCCCCATTTTGGCGATGGTTCGTCCATTCACTCACTTTGCATCGAGCGAACCAGCTTGCGCCCCGGCCTCCACTTGAGAGAACTTCAAGTCTAGCCGGATCGGTGGTAGCTGGCGAGACGGCTTGGACCAGGCATTCGAACTTTTGGAGGATTTGCGTCCGGCAACTGGAGAGGTTATGAGGCGCCGAGATTTGGCGGTTGGCATCATCGTTGCGGCAGCATCGGCTACCGCAATGGCAAAGTTTTCGGCCATCCTGGACCCGGGCTATGCAGCTATGCCATCCCCCCGGAATAAGACACCCGCGACGCTTCTGTCCGCCCCGCTCGAACTCGCGGGCAATTGGGGCCGCATGCTCCCGCAAGCGGCAGAACAGGTCGTTGAAAAGGCGCGGCGCGCCTGCCTAGACGGCGTCCGACTGCTGTCTGATCGCCAGCCGGCAAGGCTCCGCGTCGACCGCCATGGCACCGGACAGCCGGCGATCTGGCTGCATCCCGACGGCAGCAGTATGGCCTGGATCATTGTCGACATCGGCGAACGGGACTGGTCGAAGCTTGCCTACCAGTTCGGCCATGAACTCGGCCATGTGCTTGCCAACAGCTGGCAGGCCGATGCGAAGCCGGCACCGCCTTGCCAATGGCTGGAGGAAGCCATGGTGGAGGCCTTCTCGCTGCGAGGCCTGGGACGCCTGGCGAAAGACTGGAAACAGGACCCGCCTTTCGCAGGTGACAACGCTTTCGGCGATGCCATTGCCGAATATCGCGAGAACGTCATCAAACGCTATACCGCGCTCGCCGACAGCCAGGGACTTACCCGAGATGCTGCGACGTGGTTCGCCGACCACCGAAACGAGATCGAAGTTCCAGGTCTCAATCCGTTCGCGCAAGCAATGTGCCCGACCATTCTCGCAGAATACGAACAGGTTCCCGATTGCGTTGAGGCGCTGGGCGCGCTCAACCGCTGGCCTGGCCGCAGCGGGGTTCCAATCGCCGAATATCTCCGCCGATGGAAAAAGAGCTGTACCGAATTGGACGCCTCGCCGCACCTGCCGGTCCGACTCCAGCAATTGTTGCATGTTACCCGGGAGCGACGCTAACCAAAGCTCGGCAATGTGGCGGGAATCTTGTGATCGGACACATACGGGGGCCTGCGCGGACGCTACGGGTCTCCAAAAAAGCAGGGACGAGAACGCCCAAGCCGGCAGTTGGTCAGCGGCCGTCTGTATGTCGTGGCTGATGTGGAAGGGATTGTTGCTTGGCAGCGTCCGGATCGGTCTCCTTCGCCTTCGGCTCGGAGTGTCGCCGACCATATACAAGCCTGAACACAATCGCGAGATAGCCGACCTGCAACAGAAGCGCGGCTAGGAGGCTCCAGGCAATGCTCATCCAGACGGACCCTGTGACCTCATAGGCCCAGGTTCCGACTACGCTCGACGTGATAAGCATTCCGACCAGAAACTGAGGAAAGTACATCTCCCCAATCCTGCTTCCAGGCACTCGAGGCGAAAATTTCACTATTTTAGCAATCGAGCAAGTATCGCCATCTGTACCAATTTCGACGCAGCACCGAGTTTCTCATTCGAGCAGCACGGTAACGGAAGACGCTGGAACGTCAGGTCGAAAGCTTGGAGGATGACGTGTTCCTAGGAGAATTCCGAGTTGGAAGGCGAGCGGATGTCCGGCGGGGTGGCGATATCAAACAAGGTCGCCAGCGCGTACACACCCGCCGGGGAGTGAGCGACTGACGAAGATGTGGGGACTTTTGCGTGGGCCTTTCTGCACCGATTCCTGCCGCAGTACGCCGTTCGTTTCGCTTTTCCATTTTCTCCCCCGAAACGAAGACGTAAGGCTTACCCGCGAACCCGCCATTAGAAGGACGCAAAAAGGCGGACCAGGGAATACCGGGTTCGACAAACTATCCGAGGCAATCTCAGCTGGCGTTTATGCTGAGGCTCGGCAAACAGAACAGTGCGCTTTTTTCGCCGCTCGCTCAATTAGCTCAATGGGCTTTAGCTCGATCAGATTACCATGTCGCCTCCCCAAAGTGCAGTGGGTTGGGCGAAGGACATGCACCAAAAGAAGGACTTGATGCATGTCGCGCAAACTTGTGCAGCCGTTTTTCGGAAAAGACATGCACAAAACAAAGACTTAAAAGCGTAATTCTCGATCCATTTCGCCGCGATGCGCTCTAGCCGGCAGCAGCCTATGTTGTTTTTTTCACAGCCAGCGACACGTTTTTGTTACATTAAGATGCAACCTTAATCTCTGGGTGGCTAAGGTAATCGGAGATGACATACAAGTCGGTTCAGGAAACCCTCCGTGCAGCTGGAATCGTCATAAGCAAGAAAGGCGATGTCCACCGCATAAACTTCTTCGGCGGCCTGGAGGACACCGCGCACTATACCACGAGCCTCAAGGAGGCGCTGGAACGGGGCCTTGCGATGGCCAGACCGCAGCGCTCGTAGCCAGCGCCGTTGATTGGCAGCTGTGTTCCGTTGCGGCGAGCGGCTTGATCGCCTGGTCAATTCAGGCGAGATGCGCAGCGAACCGACTCTACGAGGCTAAGAAGTTCATCCCAGTAGGGCGAAATGTCGAGGCCGAGACCAGCGCCGTAGGACAGCAGAGAGAACTGTTGCGCCAGTTCATCCTGCAGACGCCGGGCTTCATCCGGATCAGAGATGGAAATGGTAGCCATAGCGGCCAGATCGCGGCACCTGGCATCGGTTTCCAAACCGGGACCGCCAACAATCACGCCGAGTTCGACCATCATCGATATGAGTCGCACAAGCCCCCTCCGGCGATCTGCGCAACACAAGTGGCCGAGAATCAATCACGATTGATCAGAAATGGGAAGCCCATTTCGGGGGATCCCACAATCTTCGTAAATCACCCTCCCGTGGAAATGACGTTTTTCCTGAGGAATACTGTACCAGAAAGTCGTGATCGCAATAGAAGGCGGCCGGGCAAGGTAGGCCTGCGACGTCACGGATCGCTCTGCTATGCCGGGAGGCGCTTTCAGCACTGTTTGTGCCGGATGCTCGCCGCTGCAAGTTCCTCCAGGCACGGACAGATGGACCGAGGCTCGATGTCGCCACGTCCCGGGCAGATGGACGGGCGAATGGGCTGAAGTGGATGGGCGCCCGGGCGGACGCCCATCCAACCTCGTCATGACATGAACGCGGGCGTAACTTAGCCGCCACCACCGGAGCCGCCCGATCCGCCACTGCCGCCGGAACCACCCGAGCCGCCGGAACCGCCCGAGCCCCCGCTACCGCCGGAACCGCCGGAACCGCCCGAGCCGCCGCTGCCGCCGGAACCACCGGAGCCGCCGCCAGAGCCACTGCCACCGCCGGAACCGCCTGATCCGCCGCCGCCACCGGATCCGCCACTGCCGCCGGCGCCACCCGAGCCTCCGCCCCCGCCGGAGCCACCGCTCCCGCCGCCATCGCCACCACCGGAGTCACCGCCACCATCACCGCCGCCGGAACCACCATCACCGCCGCCGGAACCACCATTGCCGCCGCCGGAGCCACCATTGCCGCCGCCGGAACCGCCGCCCTCGCCGTCGCTGGCAAGGACGGAAGCGATGAGAGCCGTCGTGATTGGCGGGCACATTGCGATTTGTGCGCGCGTGAGGATGCTTGCGCGGTTGCTGGCGATGCAGCAAAGCGCGTAGTTGGATTCCGTCAGCGGCTGGCATTGGGCGGCCGTCATGCGCGGTCGAACATTGCTCTGTGCCGATGCCGGAAGCGTCGAATTCACCGCCATAAGGGCGGATGAGACAAGCAGAATTGCGCGAGCGCTGCTCGCGCACCTTGGGTACAGGTGCATTTCTTCCTCCTAAGAAGGGAAAAAAGGCGCTCCCGTCCCCAAACTGGGCGCTATGTCAAAGTTTCCGACCATCGGAAACAATTTGTTAAGCATACATTGTTTTAGAATCTGTGCAAACTTCTAATAGCGAGTCTTGATTTACCAAACCGGCGAAGATGATCTCGGTCTATCGATCCGAGGGGATGGAACGTGATTCGTTTGGCAGCGCTCGTTGCCGCAGCCATGGCTATGGCCGGCTGCAGCGAAACCATGCAGACTTCCGGCACTGCGTCCATGATGGTCACCAAGGGTTACGCTTTTGCCCCGCCGGCCGCCCGCGGCTTCTGCGCCAGGCAGCCAAGGCTCTGCAGCCCAGGCGGACACGTCAAGCAGGTGAAGCTCACCGAAAGGCGCATGGCCGAGTTGAAGGCGGTCAACAGTTCCGTCAATGCCAGGATCATCGAACGTGACGACCGTTCCACCGGCCTCGGCGACGATTGGCGGATACCGACAAACGCCGGCGATTGCGAGGATATCGCGATCCTGAAGAAGAGCGAGCTCATGAAGCGCGGCTGGCCGGCTTCAGCCCTGCTGCTGACGGTCGTTACGACGGGCGGCGCAGGCCACACCGTGCTTACCGTTCGCACCGACAAGGGCGACCTGATCCTCGACAACCGAACCGACGCCGTCAGGAACTGGGCGCAGACTTCCTATCGCTATTTTGCGCGGCAATCCCAGTCCGAAAACGGCAAGTGGCTGCGGATCGATTCCTGATCGATTGTCCCCGTCGGCGCAGTGCCGCGCCTTGACCGCCGGCGCAATTTCGCGCTGCGCAGAGATCCATCAATCCTTTGATCGGCTTGCACGGCCGGTTCCGTCATGGAACCATCATCGGGGGCATTCCTTGGCTTTGGTCCAAGGATTGGGGAATGGCCGATACAAGGACCATCGACTATTGCCGACGCTCCACGAGCAAAGGGCAACGCCATGCGTGTGGATGTCATCGACAGTTTCGATGCTCTCGTTGAGCTGAGGGACAACTGGGATGCCGTCTACGCTGCTGACCCGGAGGCTCAGTACTTCATGTCCTGGCCATGGATGGCGGGCTGGTTCAAGCGGCTTCGCTACCAATGGCTCGTCCTGGCCGCCAAGGAAGACGATTCAGCCAGCTATGTCGGTTTCTTCCCGCTTCAGCTCCGAACGGAACGAGCCAGGGACGGTGCGTTCCAAAACGAATTGCGGACGGGCGGCGGCTACTTCGCCGGATATGCCGGCTTCCTTTGCAAACCGGAGGTTCAGGATGCCGTTGTCCGGGCCTTCGCCGATCATACGAAGCGGCTGAACTGGGCCAAGCTGCATCTTGAGAACATCTTTGCATCGCCGCGGCGGCTGAATACGTTCCTCGAGCAATTTTCCGCGCCGGAATTCCTGACCGGCAAGATGAGGCGTCCCGACGACGGCGACGGCATCGACCACGACATCTATGTCTATGTGAACCTGCCGGGCGACTGGGAAGACTTTCTCAACGACCGGCTTGGCGCGGCGACCCGCAAGACCGCGCGGCGGACGCTAAGGGCAATCGACGACGCATCCGAGTATCGCGTCACCAACGTGACCGCCGCAACGCTGGAGCGCGATCTGCAGACGCTACTCCGGTTCTGGGAAAGCCAGTGGGGCGCGAAACTGGCGGCGCGATATCACCCAGGCCTGCCGCAGGCGATGATCAACAACTTCCGTAACATGCTGCGCTGTGCCTTCGAGGACGATGCTCTCTATCTTCCAGTCCTGTGGCGGGACGACAACCCGATCGGCGTGCAGGCCACCTTGATCGACCGGAAGAACCGGGCACTAATCGGGATGCTCAACGGGCGCGATCTCGCGGTCAAGAAGCCCGCGCCCGGCTTCGCGCTTCATCTCTACAGCATACGCTGGGCCATTCAGAACGGCTTTGCCGTCTATGATCTGCAGACCGGGGATTTCTCTTACAAATATGATTTCGGCGGGCTCGAGCGCCGAGTCGAATGCCTTCTCGTCAGCACGGCCAGCCGCCGCAATCTGCGCGACCGCCTGGAGAGCCGGAGCCTGCCGGTCGTGCTCGCGCGCGCCAAAGCGCTTCATCAGGCCGGCGATCTTGAAGCGGCTCTGCGTGGTTGCCGGCAGATCCTGGCTGCCGATCCGGCCCATGCCGAGGCGCTATCGCTGCTTCGACAACTGGATGCCGCGCGACAGGCTCTTCTGCCGCAAAAGCTCGGCGTTGCCGCCCGTTTGCACTAGGCCGGAAACCTGGCCGCGGCGGAAAAGATCTATCGCGAGATCTTGGACGTCGAACCCGGGCGCTTTGACGTGCGCTACCTCCTTGGCGTGATTTGCCTGCAGCAGCACCGTTATGGCGACGCGGAGCGGCAGGTCGGCCAGGCGATCGAGATCAATCCGAACATCGCTGCTGCGCACTACAATCGCGGCCTGGCGCTGATGAAGCTCGACCGAATAAAGGACGCGCTCACAAGCCTTGACGAATGCATCGCGCTGGAGCCGGGCCACAGCCAGGCCCTGGCGCTTCGAACCGAGGCGCTGAAAGCCATCGGGCGGATCCCTGCCTCGGTTGCTTGAAGCGCGTCGCGCTGAAACGGATTCCGGCGACTGCTTCAAAGTCTTTGTTTTGATGCATGACCGTCCTAGAACTGCGCACATTTCTGGGCGACATGCATTAGCAGGGAGCAACCAATCCGGACGAGATCCGCGGCCGCGGCTTATCTCGGGAACGAATTGTCGATAACGATCGACCAGATATCCTTGTTTATTTCCCTGATGTCCTCGATGGAACCGTGGATTCTTCTCATCTCCTCGTCATCGAGCGCTTCGATCTTTCCGTATTTGACCTCGTCCTTGCCGTCCACGATGCGCATCAGCTGCGTGCTTCCGTGGGTTCCGGCCTCGTCGAACGAATAGATGCAGTGGCTGTATTTGTTTCGCAACTTCGCCTGGCGGGTGAGGTTGCCGGTGACTGTCAGCACCGCCCGACGGCAGGCGGCCGGCGTCTTCGGGATTTTCGCCAGCCGCTCTACCAGCTCGATGCGCGCGCGGGTCGTGTTCAGCGTCAGGAAGATGATGATCGCCGTTTCCTTGTCGACCTTCGCAAGACCGGCAATCAGATAGATCAGCAGACTCTCGGTGTTGGTCCATGTGTAATTCAGTTGGCCAACGAGGAGCAGTATCTCCTGAAACCGAGGCATCATCGGCTCACGGCGAAGATTGGACGGACTGTGGCGAACCGGATCGTTCCAAGCCGCCGTGAAAGCTATCCTTGCGCGCATGAAACACCGCGGCCGCCTCGGTCCGGTTGTGAGCCCCAAGCTTGGTTATGATGTTGTGCAGATGGATCTTGACCGTGTGCTCCGACAAGCGAAGGGTCGCGGCTATGATCTTGTTCTGCAATCCGCGAGCGACCATTTCCAGGATCTGGAACTCACGGTCGGTCAGTTCGCCCATCTCCTCGAAACCCGACCGGTCCGGCCTTGGTTGTTCGGCAGGCGTCGAATGATCCGACGCCTTTTGCGAGAGGCTGCGTGCGTATGACTGGAACATCGCCAAGGGGAAATATTCGCCGCCGCGAAGCATAAGCCGGATGACCGAAAGCCAGACGTCCAGCTTCAAATCCATGGGCAGGACGCTGCGCACGATCTTTAGATCGAGAACGTCGTGCATTGAGACGGAAGCTCGGCTGTCGTGCTGCACCAGGACGATCGGCGCCGCCGGATGATGCCGCATCAGTTCGGCGGCATAGCCGTCGATCTTATGCAGGAGCTCGGTGTCGATAAGGACCAGGCAGACGGGATGCTCGAACGGCGCGCAGGCCGCTTCGATGCTTGTAGCCTGCTCGACGACTATCGAGGGAAATTCCCTCTCGATGGCGTATACTAGACATTCTGGAAAGCTATCAGTAGAGGAAACAGTCAGGATAATTCTACGCGCCGCCCAACTCTCTCCGGCACCGCTACCTACGGTGCTGCGCACGTTAACTCTGGACATGGTTGCCACCCCACCCTAGACGAATACTGTCGGTTTAATTCTTTCCCTTCTTCAAATTTTCGGGGGCCGCCACCCCGCAAACAGCTAGCCTTAACGACTTATACACCAAATTAGACCGGACTGATATAGTTCGGATGAGCTATAGCTAATTTCTCCGTCGTCGCTGCCGACCGGAGACGTTCGACAGAGTCGCCTTCACCTGATCCGGGCAGGAATATCGGCATTCGCGCGGCCGGAGCACGTCCGGGCAGCGGTCCAGCCGAACGGGCTAGCCCGAACTGTCAGCTTACAATCACCGCCCTCTGGTTCCAGACTTTCCCGGGTTCCATGTGGGATTGGGGCATATCCAGGACTCTCCCGTTTGAACGACCGGATCCTTGGTGATCCGGCGCTCCCCCGGGTTTTGCCTTGGGACGGCCGCCTCTCCCGAAGTCAAAGGGAGGTACTCAAGCAAGTCATGACGAAATTCGGATTGCGGACCTCAGTCCCCTCGGTCCGGCAGTCCATTCACCGCATTAAACGCAACGTCCGCGTACAGCCCATAGCCGCGTAAGAGAAGAATGCGGTTCGGCAGTCGCGGCCTTCAAACAGAGGACACGACCATGTCTCTCGACCTCGACAAGAACAACATCAACGCATTCGGTTTGCAGATCGTCGACAGCGAATTCGATATCGGTGACGGCGGTGGCGAAAACGAAAACAAGAACTACAATACCAACGACGCCAAGAACGAGAACGAAAACGAGAACAAGGCCTCGAACGAGAACGAAAACAAGAGCGACAACGACAACTCGAACGAGAACAAGTCCTCGAACGAGAACGAAAACGAGAACAAGGCCTCGAACGAGAACAAGAACGAAAACTCGAACGAGTCCAAGAACGAAAACTCGAACGAGAACAAGAACGTCAACGAGACCAAGGTCGACGTCGACGTCGACGTTGGCGTCAAGCTCGAAGGTGAGCTCGGCAATTCCGACGATGATTTCGCCGATATCTATGCCAACGACGACATGAAGATCGACACCATGATCAACAATAAGGACGGCAACGTCACTTATGATCCTGGCGACGACGTCACCTTCAAGGACATCCTGAGCAATTCGATGACCGGCGCCGGCACCAACACCGCGTCGATCATCAACCAGGCCCTGAATATGTATGACAACGACAAGCTCGACAACGCGACCGTCAAGAACGACGCCGATTTCAAGCTTGATCTGAACGCCAAGGGCGGCCACTCCGAAGCCGGTGACGGCATCTCGGCAGGCGGTGGGACCGCGGACGGCGGCAGCGACGCCAAGGCCAATGGCGGCGAAGGCGGCAATGGCGGCGACGCCAAGTCCGACGACGTCGAAGCCGGCGACGGCAAGGGTGGCCTGGCTCTCAGCGCGGCTATCGGCGGCGACTCCAAGAGCGACAACAAGGCCGACGCGGGCGACGCCAAGGCCGGCGACGGCGATAGCGGCGACGCCAAGGGCGGCGAAGTCGACACAGGCGACGCCAAGGGCGGCTACGGCGACGGCGGCAACGCCAACGGTGGCGATGGCCTCGGCCTCGGTTTCGGCCTCGGACTGGGCCTCGGTGTCGGCGCTGCGGAAGCCGGCGATGCCAAGTCTGACGACGGCGGCGACGCCAAGTCGGATGCTGGCGACGCCAAGGCGGATGCTGGCGATGCCAAGGCCGATGGCGGCAATGGCGGCAATGGCGGTGATGGCGGCGACGTGACCGGCGGCGATGCCAAGTCGGACGGCGGCGATGGCCTCGATGTCGACGGAAAGCTGTCGCTGCTGAACTACGGTGAAGGCGGCGACGCCAAGAGCCTCGCCGGCGACGCCACCGGTGGTGGTGGCGGCGGCGGTGGCGGCGGTGGCGGCGGCGCCGCCGACGCTGATGGCGGCAATGCCAATTCGGATGGCGGCACCGCCAATTCGAACGGCGGCGACTCCGAATCGTACGGCGGTGACGCCCTCGGCGCAGGCTGGGGCGCTGGTACGGGCTCGGGCTCGGGCTCGGGCTCCGGCACCGGCGGCGCCGGCGGCACGGGCGGTGCTGGCAGGGGCGGTGACGGATCCAGCGGTGACGGAACCGGCGGCGCGGCCACCAGTGGCGACGCTTACGGCGGCGACAGCCTCGGCGGCTTCGCAGCGGCCTTTGGTGGTGACGGTGGCCATGCGCTGTGCGGCGCCTGGGCTGACGGTACCGGCGGCGACGCCACCGGTGGATACACCGCTTCCGGCTACGGTGGTGCCGGCGGCGCTGGCGGCCAAGCCTTCAACGGTGACGGCGGCACCGGCGGCGACGCTGGGATGTGGGGCTCGCAAAATGGCGATGACGGCTACGTGACCGGCACGAGCCACTCTTCGGCCGACGGCCTGATCGACGTCAGCGCCTTCAATCAGCAGATCGTGATGGGCGCCAACCTTCAGGAAAACCTGGTCGACCAGACCGTGGTTGGCGGCGACTACCACAACACGCTGACTGGCGAGGACGCCGGCGACCATACCGGTACCTGATCGATGTCACACGACTGATTTCGTCACGAAATCAGACAGCTTGGGACTGCGCGGAGTTTCCGCGCAGTCCTTCCATCCGGGAGACATGCCGCCCCGACCGAGCGCGAATGATCTCAAGATACGGAGGCTACCGTGTACACGATGCAGCTGGACAAGATGACCGAGGTCATCTCGCATTTCATCGGCATGTTCGAGATCTCGGTCGAGGAGGCACGGCAGCTAAAGACCTACGACGAGTTCAAAATTGCTGCGGCCACCAAGGAAGAAACTCCCGACCTTCCAAACACGAATGTCAACGTCAAGGCGCCTTATACCCTCGACGACTTCGATCCACACGTTCCGTATATGGGGGTCAAGCCGGACCTGGTGCTGAACACGGTCAGTTCGAGCTTCTGGTACACGCCGCCCGAAATCGTTCAGCACGGCCATCTGAGCCCCGGCCATCATCACTTCCATCTGCCGCATCTGCCGGCTTTCGGTGGCGGCATGGTCCTGCCAAACATCGAACCTCCAGGCGCGATCGCAGCCTACATCAACCAGGAAATCCGCCTGTCCGACAACGACTATGTCGGCGCCGGCGGACATGGGCTGATCTTCACGCCCGCGGCGGTCGACGACAGCAGCCATCTGGCCTCGCTGATGAACGCGGCGGCGGACGTGTCGCCGATCGACGATGTGACGTTGCTGGGCACTCCCGACGACATGGCGGCCGCGGTGGTGACCATGGGCGAACGCATCGCGGCCTACACCGAGGACCCGAGCGGCGAAGCGAACGTCTTCGTCCTGCACCCAGACGCGACTTCAGGCCCGATCTTGGGAACCTATGTCAACGGCCAGCTGGTCGACGATGCCGACGCGCCGAAGGCGGAGGACTACATCAATCTCCTCAAGGAACAGCACCAGGATGACGAGGTTGCCAGCGCTGGACCCGACAAGGACGACTACAACACGCCGCCGGATTCCTCCGACTTCATGTCGGGCTGGGGCAACGGCCTGCTCAGCCCATGCGTTGAATTGGACACCGGCACTAACACGCTGATCAATTCGGCCGTGCTGACCAACAACTGGACGACGACATCGGTCGTCGCCACTGTCGGCAACAGCTATGAAATCAATGCCATCATCCAGATCAACGCACGCTGCGACGCGGATATCGTAAGCTCCTCCCTGAATGGGTGGAAGCTGGGCAACGCCCCCGACGAGGCCTTCAACATCGCCGCGTTCAAGCACATCGACCCGTCGTCCGGCAGCGTGGCACCAACCGCAGCGGACGGTTTCCCCGCCGCCTGGGTGGTGACGCAGGTCACCGGCGACCTCATCATCACGAACTGGATCCAGCAGTACTGCTTCATGACCGACAACGACACCACGGTTATGTCCTCGTCGGGTGTCAGGACCAGCGTGAGCACCGGCGACAACACGGCGATCAACGACGTGTCGCTGAACGAGCTCGGTCACTACTACGACCTGATCATCATCGGCGGAAACATCTACGACGCCAACATCATCCAGCAGATGAATTTCCTGATCGACAACGATCTCATCGGCGCGGTCGATGGTTTCCAGACTTCCGGAGAAGGCTCCTACTCGACCGCCGGCAACCTGCTCTGGAACGATGCGACGATCATCAATGTCGGCGGCCAGAACCACTATGAGGCCTTGCCGACGTCCTATCTTCAAGCGGCCCAGGACTTCGCGGCCGGCAAGGACGCCGGCCCTGGCGACATACTGAACGACCCAGCCTTCGCCGGTATCGGCGCCTTGCGGGTTCTCTACATCTCCGGCGACCTGCTCAACGTGCAGTATGTGTCGCAAACGAACGTGCTGGGCGACAGCGATCAGGTTGCCTTGGCGATGAACCAGTTCGTCGCCCATCCCGAGGCGGAATGGACTGTCACCACCGGCGGTAATCAGGTGGCGAACTTCGCGGGGATCATCGACGTCGACGGAACCGACAAGACCTATGTCGGCGGCGAGCACTATTCGCAGGAGATCCTGATCCAGGCCGACATCATCTCGAGCGATCCTGAACTCGGCGGACAGAATCCGGACGCGCTGGTCAACGAAGCGATCGCGTTCCTGGCCGACGATGCGGGCGCCGACGACACGCAGATGGACCATTTGATAGTCCCGACGCCGGATCATGTTCAGGCGGACGGCGTGCAAACAATATTGGGCTGATCCGGGAACCGGGGGATACAATGACCGATGATCGCGACCTGCCTTGGGACACGTTTGCCGAAGACCTAGAGGCGGCGATGCAGGAGGACGACCAGGGATCGTCGAGTTCCGCGGTGCCTCGCAAGACGCTTTCGAACGCCCTGCGGCAGCATGAGCAGGCGATCGACCGGACCATCAAGACAATCGACAATGCCGTCGGCCAGTTTTACGATGCAGTCCCCCATCGCGAGGTAAAGGCCGGTCAGGACCGACCTTTGCCGCAGGTCGACGGCCGGAGCGCAGTAACCAGTCAGCCGAAACCAGAGCAGGCCACAGCGCCCCTGCCTGCGCACCAGCCAGCGAGAACCCCTGCATCGACCAGCCCGGCTGGGCAGGCGGACGGGGGCGGCGTGGTCAGGCAAATCGTCACGCCTCCCACAACGACGAATCCACAGGTCAGCGAAGAGAAGGCGGCCGCGGCCGGCCCCATCAAAATCGCACCCGCCTTGCAGGAGGGGCGAACCGAGGAAAGAGCAAATCCAGTTCTGCAAACGACAGGCGGGCCACCGAACCTGCCCAACGAGATGCGCGCCAATGCAGTGCATCCTCCGGCTTCTTCCCCAGCACCCGTAGCCGCCGTTGACATACCGAACTTCATGGCGCAGCGACAACTGTGCAAGCCGGAGCCGGCTCCGCAGCCAAGTCAAAGTTCCATCCCCGGCACCACACGGGCGCGTTCGACTGTCGCACCTGAGCCGCTGCCGCCAACGCCAACATTCCAGACGCGACCGGCCGAGTGGCAGGGGCCAGCTTTGACGGCCAAGAAACCTGCTGCTCCGCCTTCAGCCGCCGTTGCAAAAGGTGAGCCGGTGGCCACCGAGCCTCCCGCGACGACAGCGCCGACGATCGACAAACTGGATGTCCCGGCGGACGCGGCGTCGCCGAGGCCACAGCCTGTGCCCCAACGGCCAGCCGAACCCACGCCCAAGCCGATGCCAGCGGCCGAAAGGCAGAATATCCAGGCCAATGCAGCGCCGCCGAGGCCACAGCCAGCGGCCCAACGGCCGGCCGAACCCACGCTCAAGCCGATGCCAGCGGCCGAAAGGCAGAATATCCAGGCCAATGCAGCGCCGCCGAGGCCACAGCCTGCGGCCCAGCGGCCGGCCGAACCGCAGGCCAAGGTCGCGCCCGACGAACCAGCCAAGCCGTCGGTAACCGAGATGAAAGACGCGGCAAAGTCGCCCGGCATGATCACCATCGAAGGCGACACTGGTCCCATCAAGACGCAGCAAGGCGGATCTCCCCCAGGAGGTGTGGACGACAAGGGCCGGCGCGGCGGTGGTGGCGGCGGGGGTGGCGGCGCATTCCACAAGCGCCTCGGCCCGGTCGATTTCGGCGCTTCGCTCAGGGCCGGATTGAGCGCGGTCAGGAAAAACCTGCTGATCGTCATGCTGTTCACGGTCGCCTGCAACATACTGGTCCTGGCGATCCCGATCTATCTGTTCCAGATCTCGGATCGCGTTCTCACCAGCCGTTCCCCCGACACGCTGGTGATGCTGACGGTGGTGATCGTCGGCGCGGTGATGCTGCAGGCGATGTTCGATGCGCTTCGCCGCTTCATCCTGATGCGCACGGCCGTCGAGATGGCGGCCCAATTGGGTGCGCCGATCCTCAGCGCGGCGGCCAGAGCCTCGCTTCACAGCAACGGCAAGGAGTACCAGGTCCTGGGCGACCTGCAGCAACTGAGGACCTTCCTGACCTCCGGCACGCTGCTGTCGTTCCTCGATGCGCCGATGGCTCCATTGATGGTGCTGGTGGTGTTTCTGATCCACCCGCATCAGGGCTTCATCGTCATGACCTCGGCGGTGCTGCTGTTGATCATCACGCTTCTCAACCAGCGCGCGACGGCCGCGACCTTCGGCGAGGCGAACGCGCACCAGAGCAAGGCCAACATCCATCTCGATTCGATGTCGCGCAACTCGCAGATCATCAACGCGCTGGCCATGATCCCCGAGGCCGTGAAGATCTGGGGCAAGGACACCGCAAACTCGCTCAGGGCGCAGGTGATCGCGCAAGACCGCAACATCGTCTTTGCCTCCATGTCGAAGGCCGTTCGGCTGCTGACCCAGGTGACGATGCTTGGCTGGGGCGCTCATTTGGCGATCGAAGGGCATCTCACCGGCGGCATGGTCATCGCCGCATCGATCATCGCCGGCCGGGCGCTCGGCCCGATCGAAGGCGCCATCGAGGGCTGGAACCACGTCGTGCATGCCCGCGCCGCCTATGGCCGGATCGCATCGCTTCTGCAATCGTCGCCGCTCAATTTCGAGCGGCTGAACCTGCCGCGTCCAGAGGGCCGTCTCGACGTCGAACGGCTCCTGTTCGTGCCCCAGGGAACGAAGCGGGTTGTGCTGAACGGAATCTCGTTCGCGCTCTCGCCGGGCGATTCGCTGGCCATCATCGGCAATTCGGGCGCCGGCAAGACGACCTTGGGCAAGATGCTGGTCGGGTCGATCCTGCCGACGTCAGGCAACGTACGGCTGGATCTGATGGATCTTCGCAACTGGGATCCACGCCAGTTCGGCGAGAATATCGGCTATCTGCCCCAGGATGTTCAGCTGTTCCCGGCGTCGATCAAGGCCAACATCGCCCGTATGCGTGAAGATGCGACCGACGCCGAGATCTACCAAGCGGCGGCGCTGGCCGACGTTCATGAGATGATCTCGACCTTGCCCCACGGCTACGAGACCTTCGTCGCCGCCGACGGAGCGCCGCTTTCAGGCGGGCAGAAGCAGCGCGTCGCGCTTGCGCGCGCCTTCTTCGGCAATCCCCGCCTGGTGGTGCTCGATGAGCCGAATTCGAATCTGGATTCGGCCGGAGACGCGGCACTGGAACGAGCCCTCCAGCACGCCAAGGAAAACAAGATAACGGTGATCACCATCACCCAGCGGCCATCGCTGCTGAAGAGCGTCGACAAGATACTGCTGCTCGTCAACGGCACCGTCGCCCTGTTCGGCATGCGACAGGAAGTGCTGCAGGCCCTTGCAAACCGGGGCTTGAGCATCGAAGGCGGCTCGTTCGGCCATCAGATCCAGTAGCGGGGCCGCAAAGATGACGACCGACATCGCAAAAGTTCACGACATAGAGTGGTATTCCGAGGTGCCGCGCTCGATCTGGAAGCAGACCGCATTTGGCGCGCTGTTGATCACGGTGGCCTTCGGCGGCTTCGGCACCTGGGCTTTCACGGCGCCGCTCGCGTCCGCCATCATCGCCCAGGGCAGCTTTGTCGCAACCGGGCAAAACAAGATCGTCCAGCATCTCGAAGGCGGCATCATCAAGGAAATCCTGGTCAATGAAGGCGACCATGTCAGCCTCGACCAGCCGTTGATAAAGCTCGACGAGACCGCCGCGCAGACCAACGAACGGCAATTGTTCCTGCGCAAGGCGCGGCTCGAAGCGATCGCGGCCCGGCTGAATGCCGAGGTGCAGGGCAGCGGCAAGATCCGATTTCCCGCGATCATCCTCGACAACCGGTTCGATCCGGAGGTCTCCCCGATCATGGAAAGCCAGCAGGCCAACTTCGAGGCCGCGGAACGAAAGCGCGACAGCGACATAGCGCTGTTCGACCAGAACAAGAAGGCCATGGAATTCCGCAACGAAGGCATCGAGGAGCAGATCTCGTCGGTGCGCCGGCAACTGCAATTCCTCAAGGAGGAATATCAGGGCAAGCAAAGGCTCCTCGAGCAGGGCCTGATCCGCGGCACCGAGGTAAAGGCGATCCAGCGCGCGATGGCCGACGCCGATGGCCAGATCGGCAAGATGGTGGCGGAAGTCGCCGAGAACCGCGAACAGATCGTCAGGTTCGAGCAGCAGATCACGCAGACCAAGGATACGTATCGCCAGGCGGCGCTCCAGGAACTGCAAAGCCTGGAGGCCGAACTGGACGCCGTGCGAGAAAAGTCGCGCGAGGCGGAGAACGTGCTTCGCCGCGTGACCATCAAGGCTCCCGAGCCCGGCACCATCATACGCATGTACTATCACACCGCCGGCGGCGTTATCGAGAGCGGCAAGGCGATCCTCGAGATCCTGCCCTCGGATGTGCCTCTCGTCATCGAGGCCCAGGTGCCCCGCACCGACATCGACAACATCAAGGTCGGGCAGAAAGCCTCGATCCGGCTGATCGCTCTCAATCGCCGCACGACGCCGGTTCTGGAGGGCGAAGTCTACTATGTCTCGGCAGATGCGTTGCCGGAGATGAGCGGCCCCACGCCCAAGGAGGTATATCTGGCGCGCGTGCGCGTGCCGGCGAGCGAACTGGCAAAGGTGCACGGTTTTACGCCGACCCCGGGTATGCCCGCCGAGATCCTCGTCGCGACGGAGTCGCGCACATTCTTCAGCTATCTGACGAAGCCGATCGCCGACAGCATGGCGAGAGCCTTCATGGAACAGTGAGACCTACGAACAGGCAACGATTTCGGGGGAACCATGCAGATCGACGTCATCACGAAACGGGAGGAGCTGAACCGGCTCAGGGAGAACTGGGATGATCTCTACCAAAAGGATCCCGAAGCGCAGTTCTTCCTCTCCTGGACGTTCCTGTCGTCATACATGCGACGCTATGAAGACGCCTGGTCCGTCCTGGCGGCACGCTCGGGGCCGCCAGGATCTTCCTATATCGCCCTTTTGCCTCTGCGGCTGCGCACCAGGCTGAACAAGAAGACCGGTATCTGCCACAACGAGATCAACATGGCCGGGAACTACGCGGCCGACTATGCCGGTATCCTGTGCGCACCGGGCTTTGCCGAGCGCGCGATCCCGGCTCTTGCCAGGCATCTTCTGAAGATGAACTGGGCCAAGCTGCATCTCGAAAATCTGCGCATGTCGGAGAAGCGACGGCGCCTGCTCATCGACAACCTTGCCGACAAGCGACTAACGGCCCACAAGATGCCGCGCATCAACAAAACCGACAATGTCGACAATTGCATCTGCCCGGCCGCCGCATTGCCAGGCGATTGGGACAGCTATCTCGAACAAAAGACCAGCTCGAACACGCGCCAGAAGATCAGACGCTTCCTGCGCAAGCTCGATGGATCCGGCGAGTTCCGCATCACCCATGCCGACGCCACCACGATAGACCGCGACATCGGCATCATCCTCGAAATGTGGCGGATCAAATGGGCGCCGCGGAAGGGCAACCTCCTGCCCGGCCTAGTCAGGTCCAACCGGATCCTGTTCAAGGACGCCTTCGAAAGCGGGACGCTGTTCCTGCCGATCCTTTGGCAGGGCGACAAGCCGCTCGGGGGCCTGGCATTCCTGGTCGACCGGGTCAAAAAAACGATGCTGTTCCATCTCGCGGGACGCGACGAGACCGCGAACGACATCCCGTCCGGGCTCGTGCTGCATGGCTATTGCATTCGTCATGCGATCGAACAGGGCTTCCGCAGCTACGACTTCCTGCGCGGCAACGAGCCGTACAAGTACTCCTACGGCGTGGAGGAGACCACCATCCATTGCGTCCTGGTCAAGACCAGGACCGGTCGCAATCTCGGCGACCGGATCGACGAGAGGTCCGTCGGGAGCGTGCTGGAGCAGGCGACCAAATTCCACGAGGCAGGCAACCTTGCCAACGCCGAAAATGGCTACCGCCAGATCTTGGAGGTCAACCCTCGCCATCCGCGCACGCTTTACGGATTGGGCCAGCTGCTGGCCGCCAAAGGCGACCACTGGTCGGCGGCCGATACTTTCGGATCGCTCGTGGAGATCGCACCGAAATCGGTCAAGGCTTGGTCAAGGCTTGCCGTCGAACTTCAGCTGCTCAGCCGGCACGCGGACGCCGCCGACGCCTTCCGCAAATTGCTTGAGCTCAATCCAGACCTGTCGGGGGCGCGATATGGTCTTGGCCGCAGCCTCGCGCAGCTTAGCCAGTTGGATGAGGCCACCAGGGTGCTGAGCGCCGTCGAGGACAAAGCCGACCCAATGCTTCGCGCCAAAATCCGTCTACAGCTGCGAAAGCTGAAGGAGGACGTAAGTCCGTGCTACATAAAACTGGAGCCGGCAAACGCAGGCGTCTCGAAGCTGGAGCGGATGGACGCCTAGCCATAGCGACGCAACCCGGAGATTCGCTTCTGGTGCGTGCACATGCTGCTATCGGATTTGAAACAAAGGGTTGGATCTGATCGGTGTTGGGGGCGAACGGCGCGAGTCTATCCAGGTCCGCCGTTCCGATGAACGACGTCGCTGGCCCTCGGAACGAGCAGCAGGAAGAGACGACAAATTTCGCGCCACACATCAAGCTGCGTTTGCTATTCTTGCGTATCTTCGCGCGCACGCGAAAACGGAAAATCGACTCTAGCGTCCCTTGCGTCCTAACTTGCTGTTTGTCTGTGGCTTTCAGTCAGCATCCTCCGGCCTCTACCGTCCCTTGCGCATCGAAGCTCAACGGCGGGCGCGGTCGATAGAGATGTTGCTGGGCGCGCATCCGTACGCCGCCGCGTCTCCGCCTGCCCATCGCCCGCAGCCGACATCGAGACTTATTACATTTTTGACCTTCGGCTCGAAAGCAGGAGGGGGAACGACTGGGCAACACTGTGGGACTTTCCGTGGGACTTTGCGTGCCGAACTCTGCCAATGTACGCCGTTCGTTCCGCTCTTCCATTTTGGGGCTTGCTCAAAATGGTTCGGAACCCTATGGGGATGCCGTTCGGAGTGTAGCGCAGCCTGGTAGCGCACCTGATTTGGGATCAGGGGGTCGCGTGTTCGAATCACGCCACTCCGACCAGTTTCCTGAACATCTTAGAGCCCGCGCTTCGGGAACCCTGTCGGCCTTCAGAAGTTCTGTTGCCATGGCCGACACTCCAAGGACCCCCACCATCGCCCGCATCTGGCGCGGCCGGACCTTGCCGGAAAAAGCCGACGATTATGAAGCTTACAATTACGAGACCGGCATCAAGCCGCTCATCGAAAAGGCAGTCGGCGTCCAGACATTTCGCGAGGACACGGCGACCCATTCCGAGTTCGTGACGATCTCCTATTGGGAGAGCATCGAGGCAATGGCGCGCTTCACCGGCGGCGGGCCGACCCAGGTCCACCACCTCGACCGCGACGCGGAATTCCTGATCGAGCTGCCGAAGAGCGTGCAAGTGCTGCGCTTGCTCACCAGCCATGGCAAGACGGGCTGAAGGTGTCCAGCATCGAGCAACAGGCCTTGATCTCTGTAGGGAGCCGTCGGCGTGGAACCGAGTAAACCCGCCGGGCGAGTCCCCAATAACCTCGAGCCCGGCGAGCCTACAACCCGATCTGCAATGTGACCGGGACCGGGATCAACCGGCCTCTTCCACACTGCAAGATGGATGCCAGGGAAATGGCTCGAAATGGGACAGCCACGATCGTCCCGCAACTCCGGACGGAAAACCGCTACGCACTTTTCCCGGAGTTGCTCTAGACTCCGGGCAAACGGGGCAAGGGGGACTCTGGATGCCTATTCTCGAGGCGCTGCTGTCGCTGATCGGCCCGGCCTATTTGGCCTATTATGGCTTCGCGGTTCCGGTGGCGGTCGCCTGGGCAATCCTGTGCGCTACTCTGTGGGTCTGGAACAACCGGCCGAGCAAGAGGCAGAATGGCAGCGTCGCCCCGTCGCGGATCGCCAGCCTGGTGCTCTTCGTCTTTGTCGCCGCATGCTACGTGGCGACGCATACGGGGGTCTATCTGCTGGCTCGGCATCTGGCCGGATTATGGGCGTAGAGAGCGCACAATCCCGGAACAGCCTTCCTCGACATCCTAAATATCGAACTCGCCCTGGCCCTCGTCCATGGCGCTGACGGTCTCGGCAGCGAGCGCTCGGGTGATCGGCGTCTTGCGCTCGAGAGCGGCGCGGTCGAGGCGCTCCACGACCCGCATGGCAGTCGCCAGCGAGCGTTCGATGCGCCGCACCAGATATTGCACGACATGCGGCTCCACCTCGACCTGGCGGTCGGCGAAGAGCTTGGTGATAACGCCGGCGAGCAGCAGGTCGTCCGGCTCGTGGATCTCGATGGTCGCCGCCGCTTTCAGCCGCGAGATAAGATCCGGCAGCGCGACGCGCCAGGCCGAGGGAAAGCGCCGCGCCGTCAGAAGCAGCGTGGAGCCGGCGCCGCGCACGGTGTTGATCAGGTGGAACAGGCCTTGCTCGTCGATCGGGAGCTTGTCGATGTCGTCGATCAGCGCGGGGCTCGCGCCAAGCCCGCCAATGTGCTCGCCGATGCGATCGGGAGCGATGGCGACAGCGTGCGCATGCGCTTGCCAGATCTGGGCAAGATGCGTCTTGCCGGACCCGGGAGGGCCGGCGAGCACCACCACCGGCGCGGGCCAGTCCGGCCAGCGGTCGACAAGTGCTGCGGCCTGCGCGTTGGCGCCTGAGACGACGAGCTCGTCGCGCGAGTAGCCGGTACCGTGGCCGAGATCGAGCGGCAGCTGGCGCGGTGGACCGGTTCGTTCGCCAGCCATTTCAGCCACGCGGCTGTGAGCGGCGGCCGCCGCCGCGATCCGCCGGCAAAGGAGGTGCTGGCTCTGTGGCATGGCCGTTGTAAAGCGGCGATTCGAGGTAGCGGGCAATCGCAAAGCGCACCAGCACGGCAATGGCCGCCGAAGCCGGCACCGCAATCAGCAGGCCGACGAAGCCGAACAGCGCACCGAAGGCAAAGAGCGCGAACATCAGCCAAACCGGGTGCAGGCCGACGCTTTTGCCGACCAGCCTCGGCTGCAGGATATTGCCCTCGATGAACTGGCCGACGAAGAACACGCAGACCACCGCCACGATCATCGTCCAATCCGGCCAGAACTGGACGAAGGCGACGCCGACAGCAAGCACCAGCCCGGTCAGCGAGCCCACATAGGGGATGAAGGAGATCAGCCCGGCGAAGAAGCCGATGAGGATGGCGAAGTTCAGCCCCGTCAGCGTCAGGCCGGTAGCGTACATGGCGCCCAGCACAAGGCAGAGCGTGCCCTGCCCGCGCACGAAGCCGGCGGTGGCGGTGTTGATGTCGCGGGCAAGCGCCCTGACCGTCTCGACATAATCTCGCGGCACCCAGCTGTCGACCACGGCCACCATCCGGTCCCAGTCGAGCAGCATGTAGAAGGCAACGACCGGGGTGACGACGAAGAGGCTGAGCACCGAAACCAGCGCCACGCCCGAGCTCCAGATCGAGGTGAAGACGGTGGTGAGCAGCCCGAAGCCGGTGGTGAGCAGCGAGTTCAGTCCTTCGCGCAGGCTGGCCGCGTTGACGCCAAAACGCTGCTCCAGCCACTTCGGGTCGAAGCTGGTGATGAGCGACTGCAGGCGGGTGAGATATTCCGGCAGCTTGCGCGCGAAATCGGCCATCTGCGTGGCCAGCACAGGGACCAGAATAACGAAGGCGAGCACCACGACGACGACGAAGGCAATGAGGATCACCACCGTCGCCATCAGCCGGGAGAGGCCGAGCCGCTGCAGCCGATCAGCCACCGGATCGAGGAAATAAGCGAGCACCATGCCGGCGACGAAGGGCAAGAGGATGCCGGAGAAGACATAGAGGAACAGCGCCAGAAGCACGGCGACGATCAGCCAGAACGCGATCTGCCGGCGCAACGCGGTCGAGGCCGCGGCCGTCCAGGCTTCGCCGTCAGGTGTCCGTGCTGGAATTGCCCGACTTGGTGTTGCTCGTCCGGGAGCCTTCGCCATAGCCACTCATATGCCTTAGCCAGGCCACGAGATAGGCCGCGGCCGAAGCCACGGTCAAGACCCCCGAGAGCAATATGAGGGCCGGCCGGAGCGGATAGAGATGCATGGAAAAGGCAAGCTCGCCCAGCACAAGCGCCGCCAGCGCGATCTGCACGGCGGTGTTCACCTTCGACACCAAGAGCGGCTTCATCTCGACCGGCTGCGCCATCACGCTGGACAAAAGCACGGCGCAGACGATCAGCGCGTCGCGCGAGACCATGGTCACGACAAGCCAGAGCGGCAGTTCCCCGGCATAACCCATGACGACGAAGACCGAGACCAGGAGGAGCTTGTCGGCGACCGGATCGAGATAAGCGCCGAGCCGCGAGAACAACCGGTAGCGGCGAGCGATGAAACCGTCGACGCCGTCGGAGATGCCGGCGACGAGGAAGCCGGCAAAGGCCCAGTCCCAGCGCGCCTGCAGCATGGCCAGCACTACGGCCGGCACCAGCAACAGCCGCATGATCGTGATCATGTTAGGTATGGTCACGTGATGTCCCATCATGGGTTTTGTTGGAAGATAGTTGATGGAGATGAGAGGCGCACGCAAGGGAGGAGTTGCGGATCTCCCAGCTCGAGGGGGAAGATGGTCTCTGGCGCACAAGGCGCTGGAGCTCCACGCGAGGCGACCCCCCTCTGTCGCCTCCGGCGACATCTCCCCCTCAAGGGGGGAGATTGGCTCTCACGCGCCTTGCCCCTCGAAACCATTCATGCGATGAGCCCGCAATGGAAACAGGGATGAGCCGAAGATGAGCAACGGCGACAAGGCCAAGCGCAAGAACGGGCTCACCTATGCCGAGTCGGGCGTCGATATCGATGCCGGCAATCTCATGGTCGAGAAGATCAAGCCGCTCGTGCGCGCGACGCGCCGGCCGGGCGCCGACGGCGAGATCGGCGGCTTCGGCGGCCTGTTCGATTTGAAAGCCGCCGGCTTCACCGATCCGGTGCTGGTCGCGGCCAATGACGGGGTCGGCACCAAGCTCAAGATCGCCATCGATTCCGGCAGGCACGATACGATCGGCATCGACCTCGTCGCCATGTGCGTCAACGATATCGTCGTGCAGGGCGCCGAGCCGCTGTTCTTTCTCGACTATTTCGCCACCGGCAAGCTCGATCCGGACCAGGGCGCGTCCATCGTCGGCGGCATCGCGCAAGGCTGCCGTCAGGCTGGCTGCGCGCTGATCGGCGGCGAGACCGCCGAGATGCCCGGCATGTATCACGACAAGGATTACGACCTTGCCGGTTTTGCCGTGGGCGCGGCCGAGCGCGGCCAGTTGCTGCCCACCGACGACATCGTCGAGGGCGACGTGCTGCTTGGCCTCGCCTCCTCCGGCCTCCACTCCAACGGCTTTTCGCTGGTGCGCCGCATCGTCGACGCCAGCGGGCTTGGCTGGAGCGATCCGGCGCCGTTCAACGATGAGCTCAGCCTCGCCGAAGCGCTGCTCGAGCCGACGCGCATCTATGTGAAGTCGATCCTGAAGGCGATCCGCAACACGCATGGCATCAAGGCGCTGGCTCACATCACCGGCGGCGGTTTTCCGGAAAACATTCCGCGCGTGCTGCCCAAGGATTTCTCCGCCGAGCTCGACCTCGAAGCGATCGACGTACCGCCTGTATTCTCGTGGCTCGCCAGGACCGGCGGCGTGGCGCCGCAAGAAATGATGCGCACCTTCAACTGCGGCATCGGCATGATCCTCGCCGTTGCTTCCGGCCAGGCGGCGCAGGTGGCAGCGGTGCTGCAGGAAGCCGGCGAGACGGTGACCCCGATCGGTCGCATCGTGCCGCGCCGCGACGCCGGCGTCATCTACCGGGGCTCGATCGAACTATGAGCAGGAAACGCACGGTCGTCCTGATCTCGGGCCGCGGCTCCAACATGACGGCGCTGATCGCGGCAGCCAGCGACCCGACCTATCCGACCGAGATCGTCGGCGTCATCTCGGATCGTGCGAACGCCGCGGGCCTCGGCCTCGCGCAGTCGCGCGGCATCGCCACCAAGGTGATTCAGCGCGCCGACCATCCGAGCAAGGACGCACATGACGCTGCGATCGATGCCGCGCTTACCGGCTTCGGCGCCGAGATCGTGGCTCTGGCCGGCTATATGCGCATCCTCGGCCGCGGCCTGGTCGAAAAATGGCAGGGGCGCATGGTCAACATCCACCCTGCCCTTCTGCCTGCATTCAAGGGGCTGGACACGCATGCGCGCGCCATCCGCGCGGGCGTGCGCATCCATGGCTGCTCCGTGCATTTCGTCACGCCCGAGATGGATGACGGGCCTATCATCGCCCAGGCCGCCGTGCCGGTGATGGTCGGCGACAACGAGGACACTTTAGCCGCGCGGGTGCTGAAGGTGGAGCACCGGCTCTATCCGCTGGCGCTAGGGCTGGTCGCCGAAGGCAAGGCGCGCATGGAAAAGGGCCACACCGTGCTTGCCCATTTCGCCGACGACGCCGACAACGCCACTTCAGTGGTGATGGCGCCCGACCCGCTGCGCGAGGAAACCGACCTCGAACAGCTGGCGCGCATCACGCCGTAGGACTGCCATGGCGACGCCCAGACAACTCCTTGTGCTGCGCCATGCCAAGTCGAGCCGGGACGATCCCAAGCTCGCCGATTTCGACCGTCCGCTCGCCCCGCGCGGGCTGAAGACGGCACCGCTGATCGGGCGCGAGCTTTCGCGGCGCGGCTGGCTGCCGGATCTGGCACTGGTCTCGCCGGCGCTGCGCACCCGCGACACCTGGCGACTGGTCGCCGCCGAATTGCCGAAGCATGGGCCAGCGGAATTCGCCGAGGAGCTCTACGCGGCGGCGCCGGCCGCCATCCTGGCGTGCGTGCGGCAGGCGAAAGCCACCAGCCTGATCGTGATTGGTCACAATCCCGGCCTGCAGAATTTCGTGCTGCGGCTCGCCGGCACCGGATCGGATGAGGGCGTGTTCAAAAAAGTCGAAGCGAAGTTTCCGACGGCGGCACTGGCCCGGTTCACGGTGAAGGAGGATTGGGCGAACCTCGACTTCGGCGGAGCGCGACTGACGCATTTCGTCAGGCCGAAGGATTTGGAATAGAGCGCCTCTGTGCGCAGCCGGGCCTATAGTCACGACACAAGCCGGCCTGCGGATAGCCGGCTCCATAAAAGCAGAGCGGCGGGACAAACCCGCCGCTTTCAGGTCTATCGACGATCGACCGTCTAGTGGTTGCCGAACAGATCGCGGTCGGCGCCCTGGGTAACCGGCTTCTGGACGTTCGCATCAGACTTCTTGACCGAAGCGGTGTACGAGGTATCGACCGAAGCAGCCGGCTGGTGGGCGTTGGCCGAACCGTAGTTGTCGGAACCGGCGAAAGCGGCACCGGTGGCAACGAGAAGGGCAGCGGCGGTAAGAGCGATCTTGGTCATTTCAGTTACTCCAGATTTGAGGGGTGAGTTTGAAGAGGTCGGGCTGGCGGCCGGTTAGTGGTTGCCGAACAGGTCGCGGTCGCTGCCCTGGGTGACGGGCTTCTGGACATTCGCATCAGACTTCTTGACCGAAGCGGTGTACGAGGTGTCGACCGAAGCAGCCGGCTGGTTGGCGTTAGCCGAACCGTAGTTGTCGGAGCCGGCGAAAGCAGCACCAGTGGCAACGAGAAGGGCAGCGGCGGTAAGAGCGATCTTGGTCATTTCAGTTACTCCAGATTTGAGAGTTGTGGTTCTGATCGGTTCGGGACGGAGGCCTAGCGGCCCCAAATGCCCTGGCCGGATTCCGGCTGGTTCTGATCGGGCGTGATCCTGAGATCGCGCTGCTCGAACTTGCGGATCGAACCGGTGATGCTGCGGTCGATGTTGTCGCCCGACCGCGGCGCAACCGACTGGGTGACGGCCGGCTGGTTGACGTTGTCGGAACCGTAATGGTCGCTGCCGGCGAAGGCGCTGCCCGTGGCAACGAGAAGGACCGCGGCGGTAAGAGCAATCTTGTTCATTTTAGGTACTCCAGATTTTCAAAATCCTGTCCGTCAAGTGGCGTGCCGTAATGGAAATTCGCGTCGCTCGGACCACCCCGAGATGGGTCGGTCCTGTTGCCATTTCCAATCACGAAGATGTGCAAATCGAACCGTTCGGTTCGACCTTGAAATCGCGTGAACAGCGCGGCTGCCACATTCTTTTGTTTGAATATCAACTACTTGCAGTGTTAGCCGACGAGGTTTCACGGTCTGGACAACGAGTCAGCGTTCACCTGAGTTACACGAATCGTCAACATAAATTGAACCGAACCGTTCGGTTTTATCCATCGCGCGAGCGAATTGGGCCTCCAGGCTGACCGACGGAACCGATTTCAGCCGGCGTTTGCCTTGTCCGCGGATCGAGACTATCGATTGCTTTCAAACTGTCCGTTCGGACCGCCGGGCCGCGCTTGCGAAAGCCCGGCGCCACCCGGATGGAGGCATTGCCGAACAGCGATGGACGATGCGGCTCCTGCTTGTCGAAGACAATCGCGAACTGGCCGATTGGCTGAGCAAGACGCTGCGCCAGGCGAGCTACGTCGTCGACGTGGTACATGACGGCGAGGACGTCGAGCATGCGCTGGCGGCCGGCGACCATGCGCTGATCATCCTCGACCTCGCCCTGCCGCGCATGGGCGGGATGGAGGTGCTGAAGCGGCTGAGGGCACGCGGCAACCCGGTGCCGGTCATCGTGCTCACCGCCAACGCCAGTCTCGACGGCCGGGTGAAGGGCCTCAACGAGGGCGCCGACGACTATCTGGCAAAACCCTTCCAGATCGAGGAACTGGAAGCGCGCATCCGCGTGCAGCTGCGCCGTGCCAACGACCGGACAGCGCCCGTCATCTCCTGCGGCGACCTCGTCTTCGACACCAACACCAGGCTGTTCTCGCTCGGCGGCGCGGCGCTTTCGCTGACGCCGCGCGAACATGCGGTTCTGGAACAGCTGGTAGTCAAGGCGGGGCGCACGGTGAGCAAGGCGGCACTCTCGACGGCGATCTACGACTTCGACACCGACGCCGATCCCAGCGCCATCGAGATCTACGTGCATCGGCTGCGCAAGAAGCTGGAAGGCTCGCGCGTGCAGATCGCCACCTTGCGCGGCCTTGGCTATCTGCTCCGCCATGAAGATTAGGGCCATGAAAATTAGCAGCCTCCGCCTGCAATTGCTGGCCTGGGTGGTGCTGCCGCTGACCGCGCTGGTGACGGTCAATCTGTGGACCAGCCAGCGCAACGCGCTGGCGACGGCAGATCTGGTCACCGACCGGATGCTGGTCGGCTCGGCGCGCGCGATCGCCGAGCGGGTGGCGATGGCCGAAGGCGTGCTCGACGCCACCATTCCGCCGGCGGCGATCGAGATGTTCGACACCGGCGACCGCGACAGCGTCTACTACCGGGTCGAGACCGCCAACGGCCGGCTGCTGACCGGATATCCCGACCTCCCCCAGGCGTCGCAGAGCGGCAGCATCGAGGCTTCCTATCGCGATCGTCGGCTGCGTCTGACAACGCTCAGCCATGCCGTGATCGGCGCCGGCACGGATTCGCCGATCAGGGTCACGGTGGGCGTCACGCTCGCCGGCCATGACGCGATGGTGCAGCGGCTGTGGTTCAGCGCCTTTGCCCAGCAGCTGGCGCTGGTGGCGATCGCCGGCCTCTTCGTGCTGCTTGGCCTGCGCCGCGGGCTGGCGCCGCTGATGCGCCTGCGCGATACGGTGCGCTCGCCGGATCGCAGCGATCTCGACCCGGTCGAGGTGCCGGGCGCGCAAAGCGAGATCCGGCCGCTGATCGACGCGCTCAACGCCTATATGGAGCGCGTGCGGGCGCAGATGGCGGCGCAGCGCCGCTTCATCGCCAATGCCGCGCACCAGCTGCGTACGCCGCTGGCGCTCATGTCGACACAGGCGAGCTATGTGCTGCGCGAAAGCGCCGCCGACCGGCGCGAGGAGGCGCTGGTGGCTCTACAGGCAGGCTCCGGCCGGCTGGCGCGGCTGGCCGAACAGCTGCTCACGCTGTCGCGCGCCGAGCCGGGCAGCCGCCGGCCGCGTGCCGACCGCATCGACCTCACCGAAGCCGCCCGCGAGGTGCTGGAAACACATGCGCCGAAGGCCGTCGAGCGCAACATAGACCTTGGGCTCGAGGAAGCCGGACCTGTTCCCGTCATCGGCGACGGCACCATGCTGCGCGAGATGATCGTCAACCTGGTCGACAACGCGCTGCGCTACACGCCAGCTAGCGGCACGGTGACCGTCAAGCTGGCCGCGATCGGTCGCGAGGGCGTCCTGACGGTCACCGACACCGGTCCCGGCATTCCGGCCGAAGAGCGCGAGCAGGTCTTCGAGCGCTTCTACCGCATTGCCGGTGCTGCCGAGGAAGGCAGCGGGCTCGGACTCGCGATCGTACGCGAGGTGGTCGAGAATGCCGGCGGCAGCGTTGCGCTTGGCGGGGCCGCCGGCAGCGGGCTCAGAGTCGAGGTCCGGCTGCCGCTCGCCGCGCCCCAGGACAGGCCGACTGGAGCGGTCAGGCCCCCTGCTCGTTGAACGGCGCCGGACGCCATTTGACGACGTAGTTCTCGAAACGGGTGATGATGAACTCCACCACCAGCGCCATCACCGCCAGGATAATCATGGCGGCGAAGACGCCATTGGCGTTGAACGCGCCCTGGGCGGTCGAGATCAGCAAGCCCATGCCCTGCTTGGCGCCGAGGAACTCGCCGACCACGGCGCCGACCAGCGCGAAGCCAAAGCTGACATGCAGGCTCGCCAGGATCCAGCTCATGGCCGAGGGAATGATGACTGTGGTGGTGATCTGATAGGGTGAGGCGCCGAGGATCTGGGCGTTGGCGATCATCGCCCTGTCGGCCTCGCGCACGCCCTGGAAGGCGTTGGCGAAGACCACGAAGAACACCATGACGACGGCCAGCGCCACCTTGGAGGCCATGCCGAGGCCGAGCGCTATGATGAAGACCGAGCCCAGCACGACGCGCGGCACCGAGTTGGCGATCTTGATGTAGATCGAGAAGACATCCGCCAGGAGCTTGTTGCGGCCAAGGATGATGCCGGCGGCGATGCCGCCGACGGCGCCGATGGCGAAGCCGAGGAAAGTTTCCTCGAGCGTCACATAGATCTGCAGCCAGAGCGGCCCCTGCGAGGTGCCCTCGGTGACCCAGGACCAGATCTGCTCCCAGATGCCGGAGGGGCTTGAGAAGAAGAACGGATCGATGACGCCGAGATCGGCGCCAAGTTCCCAAAGAGCGAGGAAGACGATCAGGATGGCGAGCCGCAGGCCGATGACCAAGGCATGGCGGCGGCGCAGCCGCGCCCTCGCCCGGGCTTCTGCGGCGACGATCGAGGTCGCGCGGGCGGCTTGGTGAGAGGCTGGAGAGATGGCGGTCATGGCAAGTCTCCTTTCAATGGCCGGTCTGCAGGCCGCGGCTCTGGCCGAGCTGCACTTCCTCGCGCAGGTCGTTCCAGATCACCTTGGCGATCTCGATGAATTTCTGATCGTAGCGGATGTCGGCCATGACACGCGGGCGCGGCAGGTCGATGCGGTAGACGCTCTTCACCGTGCCCGGCCCGGCGGTGAGCACATAGACCTTGTCGGCCAGCGCCACCGCCTCCTCGAGATCGTGAGTGACGAAGACGACGGAGGATTTGAGTTCCGACCAGAGGCCGAGCAGCTCGTCCTGCATGGCGGTGCGGGTCTGCATGTCGAGCGCGCTGAACGGCTCGTCCATCAGCAGAATCTTTGGCTGGTTGATGAAGGTTTGCGCTAGCGCGACCCGTTTGCGCATGCCGCCAGAGAGCTGGTGCGGATAGTGTTTCTCGAAACGCGCAAGGCCGACGCGGGCGATCCAGTCGCGCGCCCGGTCATAGGCTTGAGCCTTCGGCGTGCCGCGATAGAGCGGGCCGGCGGCGACGTTGTCGATGACGCTGCGCCACGGAAACAGCGCGTCTGCCTGGAAGACGAAACCGATGTCGCGGCTGATCTCGGTTACGGGATTGCTCATGACGCGGACATTGCCGGTCGTCGGCCTGAGCAGCCCGGTGACGAGGTTAAGCGTCGTCGACTTGCCGCAGCCGGTCGGCCCGACGACGCAGGCGAACTCGCCGCGCGCCACCGTCATGGTGAAATCGCGGATGGCCGTCATCATGTGGCCGTCGGGGGTGACGAAGCGCAGCGTCACATCGTCGATGGCGATCGCGGCATCAGCCGGCGGCGCGGCCGGAGACAATTTCTCGGCCGCCATGGTTTGCAACTGCATGGCACACTCCTGTAGCGATGGTGCGAGGATGACTGGGGCTCGAGCCCATGGGCCCGCCGCGCCTCGGTATCCGGAAAGGCGCCGCTGCCGAATTGATTCAGGCAAGCGGCGCAACTTGTTGTTCTTCAACGACCGAGCCGGCAGGCCCGGCTCCCTGTCGGCGCTACTTGGCGGCGTCGACGAATGCCGTGGTATAGGTCTTCGACAGGTCGATCTGCTTGCCCTGCAGGCTCTTCGAGAAGGTCGACAGCACCTTCAGCACCGTCTCCGGGCCATCGGCGGGCATGCGGCCGTCAGGCGTGAACATCGCCTTGCCGCCGGCCAACCCTTGCACATAGAGGTCCTTGTTGCCGGCGTAATAATCCTTCGGCATCTGGTCCGCGATCTCTTCGGCCGAATGGCTGGCGATATACTTCATCGTCTTGACGAAAGCGTTGGCGAGCTTCTGCGCCTCCTCCTTATGGCTCTCGATCCAGGCTGACTGGACATAGAAGGATGCCGCCGGATAGTCGCCGCCCAGCGCTTCCCTGGTCTTTTCGGGCGTGCGCATATCGACCAGCACCTTGGCCTCGCCGGTCTGAAGCAGCTTGGCGATGGTCGGCTCGGTGGTCATGCCGGCCTGGATCTGGTCCTGCTTGACGGCGGCGATGAACGTGTTGCCGGCGCCCACCGGCAGCAGCGTGTAGTCGCCCGGCTTTAGGCCGTTGCGCACGGCGAGATACTGCGTCAGGAAATCGGTCGAGGAGCCAAGACCGGTGACGCCGAGCGTGGCGCCCTTGAAGTCGGCCGGCGACTTGATTTCCGGATGCTTGGCCGAAACCAGCTCGACCTCGCCCGGCGCCTGGCTGAACTGGACGATCGACTGGATGTATTTGCCCTTCGACTGCAAGTCGACGGTGTGATCATAGAAGCCGACGACGCCCTGCACGGCACCGGCCAGCAATTCATTCTCGGCCTCGACCCCGGCGCGGGAGTTGACCAGCTCGACATCGAGCCCCTCGTCCTTGAAGTAGCCGAGCTGCTGGGTGAGCACGGCCGGCAGGTAGATCTGCTTTTCCATGCCGCCGACGATGATGGTGATCTTGTCGGCAGCCGATGCCGCCGTGGCGCCCGCGGCGACGATGGCAAACGAAAGCACCGCCGAACGCAAGACGCACTTCGAGATGAAACCGGTCACGTAACTTCCTCCACCTGGGCGGCGTGCCACCAGGCCACGCCGCATTTCCTCCTTGCCGGCCCGCTCCCGGACCGATCCCGCGGCGAACGCCGCAAAACTGTCATGGCATGCCCAAGCTTTCAGCTGGCTTTCAGTCATTTTAGCGGCCGAAAGAGCGAATTCCGCAGCTATCGCTGGTCACGAAGCGGCGAAGCCAAGCACATCGTGCATGCCGTATTCGCCTGGACACTGTCCGGCCACCCAGAGTGCCGCCGCGATGGCGCCGCGAGCAAACATCGAGCGGTCGCCAGCCGAGTGCGAGAGCGTCAGCGCCTCGCCCTCGGCGAGGAAGCTGACGGAATGCTCGCCGATGATGCTGCCGCCGCGCAGCACGGCGAAGCCGATCTCGCCGGCAGGGCGTGTGCCGACAATCCCATTTCGAGCGCGCCGCGCCACTTCGTCCAGCCTGACGCCGCGTCCGCGCGCCGCCGCCTCGCCCAACATCAGCGCCGTTCCGGACGGCGCATCGACCTTGAAACGGTGGTGCGCTTCCAGGATGTCGATGTCGCAATCGTCAGCCCCAAGCGCCCGCGCCGCCTGCTCCACCAGCCCGGTCAGCATGTTGAGACCCAGCGAGTAACTGCCGGAGCGCACGATCGCGATCGTCTTCGCCGCGTCGGCGATCGTCTCCAGCTCGGAACCATCTAAGCCGGTGGAGCCGATCACCAGCGCCGGACCGCCGCGCGCCGCGCATGCCTTTGCCAGTTCGACTGACGCCGCCGGCGTGGTGAAGTCGATGACGACGTCGGCAAGCGCCAGCGCCTCGTCGCGCGCGACCAGCCCCGCGCCCGTGCTGCCCGGTCGATGGAAGCGGGCGACAAGCTCCAGCCGCGGATCGACCTGCACCGCCTCCGTCATCTCCCGGCCCATGCGGCCGAGCGCGCCGGCGATGGCTATTTTCAATGGTTGTTGCGGCAAGGGACACCTCGCCCGTCGCTTCGCTCCTTGCTCCGTCCTTGGATGACGAAGCAACGGGCGTTTTCGGCTAATCTCCCGGGCATGTGACCTGCCGAGCTCGCGCCACAGACCATCACAGCGCCCTGAGCCAGACCTTGTTGTCGTGGAGGGCAGCACCGCCATAGGGCGCCGGGGCGTCGGCACCGGTCAGCACGTTGATGCCTTCGCCGCGCTCATGCGCACTGTTCGGCCAGATGCCTTCCGCAATCACCACGCCGCGCTTCACGCCGTCAAAGAACCTGGCATGCAGCACCACGTCGCCGCGCCGGTTGCCGATCTCAACGCGGCCGCCGTCCTCTATGCCGAGCGCCGCGGCATCTTCCGGGTGCAGCAAAAGCTCCGGCCTGCCTTCCTTGGCTTTCGACACCGGCGTCTCGGCAAAACTGGAATTGAGGAAGTTGCGCGCCGGCGAAGTTGCCAGCCGGAACGGATGCTCTTCGTCCGCGACCTCGATCAGTTCGACATGGTCGGGGAATTCCGGCAGCCGCTCGACCGGTCCGAACAAGCCCATGCTCTTCGGCGGCCGGTTCGGCGCCGACTGCCCGGTCCAATTGGGCCGGAAGTGGAATTTCTTGTCGGCATGGCCGAAGCCGTTGATGAAATGCGCGTCGTCGAAATCGGGTTGCAGGTCGACCCACTTCTGTTCCTTCAGGCTGTCGAAGCTGCCTAGCCCGCGCTTGCCGAGGATGATGTCGATATGCTCGCGCTCGGTCAGGCCGAAGCCCGGCCGGTGGCCGACGCCCAACCGCTTGCCGAGCTCCTCGTTGACGTAGTGGTTGGTGCGCGGCCCTTCCGGCGGCTCGATCAGCTTGGGGCCGAGCGTGATGTGCTGGTTGCCGCCGCCCTTGTAGATGTCGTCATGTTCCAGAAACATCGTCGCCGGCAGCACGACGTCGGCGAGCTTGGCCGTATCGGTCATGAACTGCTCGTGCACGCAGGTGAACAGGTCCTCCCGCAGGAAACCTTTTCTGACCAGCCGCTGCTCGGGGGCGACATTGGCGGGATTGGTGTTCTGGATCAGCATCGCCGTCACCGGCGGGCCGCCATAAAGCGCATCCTCGGCACCGGTCAGCACCGGGCCGATGCGCGAATGATCGAGATAGCGCACCTTCGGGTCGCGCATCGCGGTGCCTTCGAGCACATCCTGATTCAGCTTGAAGATGCCGGAATTGGAGTGAAAGGCGCCGCCGCCCTCATATTGCCAGGCGCCGGTAACCGCCGCGATGCATGAGGCGGCATGCATATTGACCGAGCCGTTGCGCTGGCGCGCAAAACCGTAGCCGAGGCGGAAGTAGGTCTTCTTCGTTGTGCCGACCAGATGCGCGAAGGTCTCGATCTCGGTGACTGTCAGACCCGTGATTGCCGCCGCCCATTCGGGCGTGCGCGTCCTCAGATGTTCTTCCAGCCCGCGCGGATCGTCGGTGTATTTTTCCAGATAGGCGCGGTCGGCCATGCCGTCGCGAAACAAGACATGCATGACCGCGCAAGCCAGCGCGCCGTCGGTGCCGGGTTTGAGCACCAGGCCGAGATCGGCCTGCTTCATGGTGGCGTTGTCGTAGATGTCGATGGCGACGATCTTGGCGCCGCGCTCTTTTCGCGCCCTCGTCGCATGGGTCATGACATTGACCTGTGTAACCACGGGATTGGTGCCCCAGATCACCACGCAGTCGGACTTCGCCATCTCACGCGGATCGGGGCCGCGCAGAGCGCCCGCTCCCATCATCCAGCCGGTCCAGGCGAGATTGGTGCAGATCGAGCCGAAGAAGCCCGAATATCTCTTCGCGTGCCGCAGCCGCTCGATACCGTCGCGCTGCACCAATCCCATCGTACCGGCGTAAAAATAGGGCCAGACCGTCTCCGAGCCGTATTTCTCTTCGGCCGCGATGAACTTCTCGGCGACGAGGTCGAGCGCCGCTTCCCAACTGGCTTCCTTCCAGGCGCCCTCCCCCTTGCCGCCCGCGCGCACCAGCGGCTTCAGCAGCCGGTCGGGGTGATGGACGCGGTCCGCATAGCGCGCGACCTTGGCGCAGACGACTCCTGCCGTGTAGCTGTTCGCTTTCGCGCCGTGGACGCGGCCGATGCGGTTATTGTCGAGCAGCTCCACCTCGAGCGCGCAGGTGGAAGGACAGTCATGCGGACAGGCCGAATGGCCGATCCCGAGCTTGGCGTGCTGGTTCATGCGAGGGTGTGTAGCGGGTTTTGCGGGAGAGGTGTAGGGCCAGATGGGGCTCCTCCTTCTCCCCTTGTGGGAGAAGGTGGCCGAGCGAAGCTCGGTCGGATGAGGGGTGTTGGAAGGATCGCTACGACAAAGAAATGGGCGATCGAAGCCGCCTGTTGTTCGGCGCGTCACTCCATCCAACACCCCTCATCCGTCTCGGCGCTTCGCGCCGATCCACCTTCTCCCACAAGGGGAGAAGGGGAACCGCCCTACTCCGCGATCCCCTCCTCATATTCCGCCGACATCGTCAGCCACTTGTCCTCGTTGAGGGCAAGTGTGTGGGCAAGCTGCGAGCGCTCCTTGGCCAGCCGCGTCGCGGTCGAGGGGTCCTTCTCGTAGATCGCCGGGTTGGCGAGCTCGTCCTCGATCAGGTCGATGCGCTTGCGGATGCGGTCCATCAGCGCCTCGGTGGCGCGGATCTCCTTGGCTAGAGGCTCGAGCGCCGAGCGCCGGGCGGCGGCCTCGCGGCGACGGTCGGCCTTGGATGCCTTGTCCGCCTCCTTCTGTTCCCGACGATTTGAGGAAACGCCGGTGACCAGCGTTTTGTAGTCCTCCAGGTCGCCGTCATAAGGATTGACCGCGCCGTCCTTGACCAGCCACAGCCGGTCCGCCGTCGCCTCCAGAAGATGCCGGTCGTGCGAGATGAGGATCACCGCGCCAGGGAAATCGTTGAGCGCATGGATCAGCGATTCACGGCTGTCGATGTCGAGGTGGTTGGTGGGCTCGTCGAGGATGAACAGGTTCGGCCCCTCGAAGGCCGAGAGCCCCATCAGGAGACGCGCCTTCTCGCCACCGGACAGATCTCTCGCCGCGGTATTCATCTTCTCGGTCGAGAGCCCGAACTGCGCAACGCGGGCGCGCACCTTGGCTTCCGGCGCATCGGGCATCAGCCGGCGCACATGCTCATAGGCGCTTTCCTCGGGACGCAGATCGTCGAGCTGGTGCTGCGCGAAGATCGCCACCTTCAGGCCCGGCGCCACCGTCATCGTGCCGGTCTCGGCTTTGAGGCGGCCGGCGAGCATCTTGGCGAACGTCGATTTGCCGTTGCCGTTGGCGCCGAGCAGCGCGATGCGATCGTCGGCATCGATGCGCAGCGTCATCTTCTTCAGCACCGGATTGCCCTCGGTGTAGCCGACATTGACGCCGTTGAGCGCCACGATCGGCGAGGCCACCGTCTTCACCGGCTCGGGGAAGGAGAACGGCCGCACCGTGTCGTTCACCACCGCGGCGATCGGCTTCATCTTCTCCAGCGCCTTCAGCCGCGATTGCGCCTGCCTGGCCTTCGAGGCCTTGGCGCGAAAACGCTCGACGAAGGATTCCATATGCTTGCGCTGCGCTTCCTGCTTGACGCGGCTCTTTTCCTGCAGCTCGCGCTGCTCGGTGAGCTGGCGCTCGAACTGGTCGTAGCCGCCGCGCCAGAAGGTCAGCTTCTTCTGGTCGAGATGGACGATCGAATTGACCGCGCGGTTGAGCAGGTCGCGATCGTGCGAGATGAGCAAAACCGTGTGCGGATACTTTGCGACATAGTTCTCGAGCCAGAGCGTGCCTTCGAGGTCGAGATAGTTGGTCGGCTCGTCGAGCAACAGAAGATCGGGTTCGGAGAACAGCACGGCGGCCAAGGCCACGCGCATGCGCCAGCCGCCGGAGAAGGACGAAGCCGGGCGCTTCTGCGCCGCATCGTCGAAGCCGAGGCCGGCAAGGATGGTGGCGGCGCGGGATTCGGCCGAATGCGCATCGATGTCGGCGAGCCGTGTGTGGATTTCCGCGATGCGGTGCGGATCGGTCGCGGTCTTCTCCTCTTCCAGCAAGGCCTGCCGCTCGACATCGGCTTTCAGCACGATGTCGATCAGCGGCTCCTCGGTGCCCGGCGCCTCCTGTGCGACCTGGCCGATGCGGGTGTTTTTCGGCAGGCTGATCGAGCCGGTCTCGGAGGGGAAATCGCCGGTGATTGCCTTGAACAGTGTCGTCTTGCCGGTGCCATTGCGGCCGACGAGACCGGCCTTGGTGCCGGCCGGCAGGGTCAGCGAGGCATGATCGAGAAGCAGGCGCCCCGCCATGCGCAGCGAGAAGTCGTTGATGATAAGCATGGGCGGGCTTTTGCACCGGACGTCGGCGCTTCGCAAGAGCCAGGCCTGGAGGACGGCTCGCCGTGTTCCGGGCGCCGGTCCCGAGCCCAATCAGGGAACCAGTTGCCGGCCGAAGCGTTCTGAGCCCCGTGATCCGCTATTTCGCCCTCGCCTTCATCTTCTTCCAGGTCGCCACGACCGCCGCGCTGGCGACACAAGTGGTGCTGTTTGAGGGCGAGACGGCTGCAGTGCTCCCCTTAACCGGCCCGGCAAGCGCGGCGCCGACGCTGCCAGTCTCCGCCCAAGTGGAGGAGATGACCGGCAGGCCAGAGGCGGACGCGACGAAACACCTGCTGATCCAAATTTATCCTGGAAAACAATCCCAGACGTCGCCTACGCAATGACCGATAGGCCGGCGGCGCAGCGCCGCTCTGGGCTGCCGCGCGTCGAAAGCTTTTGGCCCAGGCCTGATGCTTTCTGAAAATTGACTTCAGTTTTTGTCGTGACCCTGCGAATTTGGAATTGCGCTGTGAGTCGCGCGTAAGCGCCAAGAATGATCAAGAAGAACAACAACAATAACTTGGCTTGTTTAGGAGCTCACGATGGACGGGGCGGCAAACGATCTGCGCATGCTAAGATATGTGGCGGAGATCACGCGCAGGCTGGCGAAGATGCTTTCAAGAACGCGCTATCAAATGCTTGTCTATTTGCTGGAAATGACCGCCGTCGAGGCGGACAGCCTCGCGGCCGACCAGGATCGAGGCACCGGGGCGCGCAAGCTGCCGCGCAATTGAAGGCGGCCCGAGCGGGTCCGGCTTTGATAGGGACTAACGCTGAATACCGCTCCTCCCGGATTCCGGAAAACCGCTGCGCGGTTATCCCGGAACCGCCTTGACCATGCGCCTTTTCAGCCGCCGACGATGCCGTCCAGGACCGCGAGGCATCTCAGCCGTCGCGCAGCGACGACCGGCCGGTCGTCATGCTCGACGATGGCGCGCTCGAAATTGTCGAGCGCGTCGAGCGCGGTACGCAGATCGATGGCCGGCAGGTCCAATGAAAACAGGACGCGCCGCGCCTTGACCCCCTCGCCGGCATCGGCGCAAGACTGGATGGCCACCCTGCGACGCAACGCGTCGAGCGCGGCAAAGCGGTCGGCCGACGGCGTGGCGCCGTCCGTAGCGGGCAGCATGACCTTCGGCTCAGGCCTTGGCTTTACGCTTGCCCCTGCCGGAATCCGCGGCCGGCTTCCGGCCCAGGCCGGAAGACTTGGCAAGCGCCGAGCGAGTGGCCGAATAACTGGGCGCCACCATGGGATAGTCCGCCGGCAGGCCCCATTTCGCGCGATATTCGTCCGGCGTCAGCCCATGGTCGGTCGACAGGTGCCGCTTCAGCGACTTGAACTTCTTGCCGTCCTCGAGGCAGACGATGTAGTCGGGGAATACCGAACGCTTCGGATTGACGGCCGGCGTCTGCGGCGCGCTTTCCTTCACCGGGGCGCCCCCGGCGAGCTTGCGCACGGAAGCGCTGACGCTGGCGATCAGATCAGGCAGGCCGGATGCCGGAAGCGGGTTGTTGCCCACATAGGCCGAAACAATGTCGGCGGTCAGCTCGATTGCAGTCTTGTCGTCGATATTGGACAATTTTTTCACCTTCTGCTGGCTCTCAAATGACCAGCTGTTTTTAAGACTTTAGTCTAGGTATCTTATTGGACCTGTCCCCCAACGGACGTCCAGAGTCAGTAAACGTGCGAGACTCAATACCGAAGGTATGTTTTCACCGCGGGCCGCGACCGCGCAAGTTAGGAATTCTAATACCTACAACAAACACTTTACAGCACCGAAGCTCTGCACGGGCGAGGAAATGACGCAACAGCACTTCAATTTCTACGAGTAATTCCTGCAAAAATTGGAATTCTGGACGGAAAGCCAATAATTGCGAGCAGCGCTGGCTCTCTGATCAATCGATCATGCCCGATTCGTTAGGGCAAGTCGCTTATTTCGCGGCAACGCCGCGCCGGAGATCGGTCGGGCCGTCGGCCAGAATCTCCAGCACGCGTTTCCAGCGGGGCGCAGCGGCCGAAATCCTTCTGCTCGATGGCCTTCTCAGCCTTCATGGCGGCATAGAGCTGCGCCTCGGCGCCGAATTCCTTGACCAGCCAATGCGCCTCCTGTCTGGCCCGGCGTTCGTCGTCGTCAAGCCCGCTCCCTGGCATGTTTCCTGGTACGATCCCTGGCATGGTCTTCAGCCCTCCGGACGTTCGATGCCGACAGCAATGCAACTGCCGATGACAAGGACGGCGCCAGCCATGGCCGTCATCGACAGGCTTTCGCCCGACAGCGCCAGCAAAAGCGTGGAAGCGATCGGCGTGAGATACGCCACGACCGCGAGCCGCCCACCCTGATCGAGGCTGAGCGCGCGCGACCAGAAATAATAGCCGAGCCCCATCGGCCCGGCGCCGAGATAGAGTCCGAGCAGCAGGTCCAAGCCGCCCAGGGCGGCGACGCCGTCATGCAGGCACCATGCGAAGGTCAGCGCCACGCCGATCAGGGCCGAAGGCAGCAGAAGCCGATCCGGCGACACGGCAAGGCGGCCGACGGCAAGCGAGTAGAAGGCCATGCAAAGTGCCGAGCCGAAGGCGGCGCAATAACCGACGGGGCTACCTCCGAACCAGGCATGCGCGCCTCCGCCGGAGATCACCAGCGCGACGCCGGTGAAGCCCAGCGCGGCGGTCAGTCCAAGCAGCAGCGGCCGTCGCGGGCGGCCGAGCACGATGACGGCGGCGGCGACCATCAGCGGCCAGGTGTAGGCAACGAGATTGGCCTCGATGACCGGCATCGAGGCGAAGGCGATGTATTGCAACGCCATGGTGCCGACCAGGCCGATGAAGCCGACGGCGCAGGCGCGCATGGTTCTCCCCTTATCCCCTTGGGGAACAAGGTGGATCGGCACGGAGCGCCGAGACGGATGAGAGATGTTGGAAGAAACTCCTGCGTCGGCGATCCGTCCGGCCCCCTTGATCACAAGGGGAGAAGGGAAGAACCTGATCAGCGCAAAGACCAGCGCGGCGCCTGAGAACTGCAGGAACTGCACCTCCGATACCGGGTGATTGGCAAGCAGCGTCTTGCCGACGAAAGCGTTAGTCGCCCAGAGCGCCACGGCGCCGAGGGCAAAGGCCAGCGCCACCGGGGGAGCAGCGCTGGAACGGTCGCTGCGCCTTTCGGCGGTGAGCGGGCCAAGGCTCAGCGATGCTGAAGGCGGCTGGCGACCGGCCGGATCGTCAGCCACTACCACGATTCCCTGGCTCCGCCGGAGACCGGATCGACAGCCGGCTTCGGCACGGGATGTTCTTCGGCGTGACGGCGATAGGCCGGCAGCTGGTTCGTCCAGACGTCCTCGGCCAGTTCGTTCACCCAGCCGCGGTCCTGGTCGTTGTCGGCGGCGAGGTAGAACATGCGGTTGTCGTCGACATAGGGCTTCGCCACCGAACGCTGGTTGAGCACCAGGGTGACCCGCGAGCCGAGCTGGATCGGCGCGGTGCGATGGAGCACGCCGAGGAACTGGCCGAGCGTGGCGTAATTCATCTTGTGGTCGATGCGCATGACCCTGTTGCGCGGCAGGTCGCTGCCGGATTCGAGGATGGCACGCCCCGTCTCGGAATCGTCGCAATAGATTTCAAGATGGCCGCCGATCAGAGGATCGCTGATCGAGAGCGGAATGAGTTCCGTAACCGGAACGCCATCGCAGTGCCAGTCGACGGCGCCGTCCTTGGGGTTCATGAAGGTGACGGTCGAGCCTACGATAGACAGCGGATAGGGTTCGAGCTTGGTGCCCATCATGTCGGACAGCCGTTCCAGCCGCAGCTTGTCGTTGAGCAGTTCCTTGATCTCGGGAATGTAGCGGTCCGCGCCGGTGATGAAGGTGAGGTCGAGATGCTTGTGCACGGCGTGGCTGGCCTTGAGCTTGAGCGCCGCCTCCTCGATCGCGGCGAGCAGTTGCGGGTCGTAGCCGTGAAGATACTGGGCGACGCCGAAGCTCGACACTTTCCACGCCGTATCATGACCGATGATGGCTTCACGGCTCATCGCATAGCGCAGTTCGGGGATTGTATGGGCGTTCATTCTACTTCTCCAAGGTCGGGGCAACACTTGGTAAACAGTCGATTGAGCACCCTCCCCTGTAAATTTAGGAATGCTGGTGCTACTTTAAGCATAGCTAAAGGTCGAACCCCGTGCGTCTGCTCAGCCAGGTCAACTTAAACTCGCTGAAAATCGTGGAGAGCGCCGCCAGGCACCGCAACTTCACGCGTGCGGGCGAAGAGCAGTTCATTACCGCCTCCGCCGTCAGCCAGCGGGTGAAGAGCCTGGAGGACCAGCTGCGCTTCAAGATCTTCCAGCGCGGCGGCAATGCGGTGTCGCTGACGCCGGAAGGCGAGACCTACGTGGCGCGCGTGCGCGAGGCGCTGGAGCGGATCGTGGCTGCCAGCATGGAGGCGACCGGCCAATCCCAGGCGCATGTGCTGAAGATCTGCGTTTTGCCGACCTTCGCGGCGCGCTGGCTGTTTCCGCGGCTTGCCACCTTCCAGCGGCAGTATCCAGATATCGAAATGCGGGTCTCGACTTCCTATGCCACGCATGAATTCGCGACCTCCGAATACGATCTCGAGATCCGCTACGGCGACGGCAATTTCCCCGGCCTCAACTCCGCGCTGCTGTTCAAGGAGGACCTGACGCCGGTGTGCAGCCGCAAGCTGTTCCGCGAGGTGCTGGGCGATAAGCCGCTGTCCAAGGTGACGCCGGAGGACCTCAGGCACTTCACCCTGCTCCACTCCGACACCTGCACCCAGAACTGGCAGTCGTGGCTGGCTTTTGCCGGCGCGAGTTTCGTGCTTGGCGAGACCAAGAGCATCTATTTCGATTCCTGCATGATGTCCTACGAGGCGGCCAATGCCGGCATGGGCTTTGCCGTTGCCAACCGCGCCTATATGGCAAGCGACATCCGAGCCGAGCGGCTGGTCGCCCCCTTCGCGGTCCACCATCCCAACACCGCCGGCTGGTATTTCGTCAGCCCCATCAAGGCGCTCGGCGCCTGCAAGGTGGAGCTGTTCAAGCAGTGGATCATGGCCGAAGCGGCGCTGACGCAGCGCCAGCTGGACCTGGAGATCGCCAACGTGCCGCTGGCGCGCGCCGCGATGGCGTGACGCGGCGGCGCAAGCGACGCAAACACACCCCTGAGATTCTCCGATCTTTGAAGGCCGACAAAGCGTTTGGACGGATACCTGTAGCCGGCTAGCGCGATCGCCCCATGACGCGGCGGAGAGACTCAGCTATCTTTGATCCTGCGGCGGGCCTGATTTTCCCGCTTGGCCGGCGCTTTCCAGCTTCCTCCCAAGCAGCGCCGGCCTTCTTCTGCGGCGCCGCCGCTTCGTCTCCCGACAACATCGTCCGCTCTCATTGCTTCGGCGGCGTGCCGGGCTGGTCGCCGCCGGTGGTCGATTGCGGCACCGGGTTCTTGTCGACCTGCGGGTTTTTGTCGACGGTGTCGCTTGGCGCCTTGGTGGGCTGCACGCTGTTGTCGCAGGCGGCGAGCCCGAGCCCTGCCGCGAGAGCCAGCAGCACAGGAAGTTTCTTCATGACGACCTCCTCTCGTTCGCCCCTTTCTTCGAAGCAAACGAGGCGGCGGCGGTTTGGTTGCGCCGTCCGGCGGGAACCAACGCGCCTGTCTCCGGTTGAACCTCGTTAACCCACGAGGAGATGTCATGATCCGTCTGCTGCTCGTCGGCCTGTTCGGCTACACGGCCTATCGCGTCACGATGAGGATCATCGAGGAGGCGTCCGGCGATCTCGCGCCGCCGGACGATCGGCGGTCGCTGCGGCGCCAGTCGGCGGCGATGGGCGTCGAGCCGAAAAGGTAGATCGGCCGTTCTCGCGCTTGTTGGGAAGATGGCCGGCCTATCCAGCACATGCCGGCGCGTACAGCGTCCCCTCTGCCCTGCCGGGCATCGCCCCCCACTTGGCCGCCTTTGGGCGAGATTAGCTGTATTGCGAACAAAGCGGAAACGATGCTTGATGGGCGATGAACATCGCCGCCCGTGATTCGTCCTTCGAAACTCCTGCCTATCTTGCCCGGCTGAACGACGAGCAGCGGCTGGCGGTGGTGCATGGCGACGGCAAGGTGGCCGCGCCGCTGCTGGTGATCGCCGGGGCCGGCTCCGGCAAGACCAGCACGCTGGCGCATCGCGTGGCGCACCTCATCGTCAAGGGCGCCGATCCGCGCCGCATCCTTTTGATGACCTTTTCGCGCCGCGCCGCGGCTGAAATGGCGAAGCGCGTCGAGCGCATCGCCGGCGAGGTGCTGGGCCGCGATGCCGCGATCATCGCCGATGCGCTATCCTGGGCCGGTACTTTCCACGGTATCGGCGCCAGACTCTTGCGCGACTATGCCGAGCAGATCGGCCTCGATCCGGCTTTCACCATCCACGATCGCGAGGATTCGGCCGACCTGATGAACCTTGCCCGGCACGAGCTCGGTTTTTCCAAGACCGAAAGCCGTTTTCCGACCAAAGCCACCTGCCTGCAGATCTATTCGCGGGCGGTGAACGCCCAGGCGCCGCTCGGCGAGGTGCTGGGCTCGGCCTTTCCCTGGTGCTCAGGATGGGCGGAACAGCTGAAGGAGCTGTTCGCGGCTTATGTCGAGGCCAAGCAGGCGCAGAACGTGCTCGATTACGACGACCTTTTGCTCTACTGGGCGCAGATGGCGGCCGAGCCGGAGATCGCCGCTCACCTTGGCTCCCGCTTCGACCACGTGCTGGTCGACGAATACCAGGACACCAACCGGCTGCAGGCCTCTATTCTGTTGGCGCTGAAGCCGGACGGCGCGGGCTTGACCGTGGTGGGCGATGACGCACAGTCGATATATTCCTTCCGGGCCGCGGAAGTGCGCAACATTCTCGATTTCCCAAAACAGTTCGCGCAGGGCGCCGAGATCGTCATGCTGGAGCGCAATTACCGCTCGACCGAGCCGATCCTGGCCGCCGCCAACAAAGTGATCGGCGAGGCAAGCGAGCGTTTCACCAAGAATCTCTGGACCGAACGCCGGTCGTCGCACAAGCCGCAACTGGTAAGCGTGCGCGACGAGGCTGAGCAGGCCAATTATGTCTGCCAGGCGATCCTTGCCGAGCGCGAGGCCGGCACGGCGCTCAAGGCGCAAGCCGTGCTCTTCCGCGCCTCGCATCACAGCGGGCCGCTGGAGGTGGAGCTCACGCGGCGCAACATCCCCTTCGTCAAATTCGGCGGGCTGAAATTCCTCGATGCCGCGCATGTGAAAGACATGCTGGCGATGCTGCGCTTTGCCGAGAACCCGCGCGACAGGGTCGCCGGCTTCCGGGTGCTGCAGTTGATGCCCGGCATCGGGCCTTCGGCCGCCTCACAGATCGTCGAGGCGATGGCGACGTCGCTCGACGAGACGCTCGGCCTTGCCCGCTTCCGGCCGCCGCAGCGCGCGGCCGAAGACTGGCCGGTCTTCCTCGACATCTACAGCGGGCTGCGCGCCGGCGCCAAATGGCCGGCCGACCTCGAGCGGATCAGGCTCTGGTACGAGCCGCATCTGGAGCGTATCCACGAGGACGCGATCACGCGCCGGGCCGACCTGTTGCAGCTCGAGCAGATCGCGTCGGGCTATCCCTCGCGCGAGCGTTTCCTGACCGAGCTGACGCTCGACCCGCCCGACGCCACCAGCGACCAGGCCGGCCCGCCGCATCGCGACGAGGATTACCTGATCCTGTCCACGATCCATTCGGCCAAGGGCCAGGAGTGGAAGAACGTCTTCGTGCTCAACACGGTTGACGGCTGCATCCCGGCCGATCTCGGCGTCGGTACCAAGGAGGATATCGAGGAGGAGCGGCGGCTGCTCTATGTGGCGATGACGCGCGCCAAGGACAGCCTGCACCTGGTGGTGCCGCAGCGCTTTTATCCGCACAACCAGCCGGCGCGCGGCGATCGTCACGTCTATGCCTCGCGCACCCGCTTCATCCCGGCCTCGATGCTTTCGGCTTTCGAACAGTCATCCTGGGCGAGCGCGGCGATCACGGACGACCCGCGCCAAAAGCCGGGCGTCAAGGTCGATCTCGGCGCGCGCATGCGCGGCATGTGGAAATAAACGCCTACCCAAAGGCGGGACGACACTCCTACTCAGCCCCACCGCTGGTGAGGGCGCTCCGTTCCCTGCTGCGCGGGTTCGTTCAGTGGAAGGTGCCGGCGGCCTCGCCGGATAGCCTGCTGCGCGGGCTTTCGAAGCTCACCTGGTCGCGTCCGTTCGACTTCGCCTTGTAAAGATGCCTGTCCGCGACCCGAAACATGTGGTGATAGGTGGTGGGCCCGCTGAACGCGACGCCGCCGATGCTGACCGAAAGCGGGCACGGCTGCCCGCCCGGCGCGAACTCGGCCTCGCGGATACGCAGTCTGATCGACTCGGCGACCAGGAAGGAGCGCGTCGCGTCGGCGCCCGGAAGGAAGACCGCGAATTCCTCGCCGCCGATGCGTCCAACGATGTCGGCGCCGTGGAGCTGGCTCCGGATCTTGCTCGCGATCAGCTTCAGCGCCTGATCGCCGCAATCGTGGCCGAGCCGGTCGTTGATCGACTTGAAATGGTCGGCATCGACGATCAGCAGCGCGCCGGCTTCGGCCACCGCATGGCTGCGAGCCTTGTCGAGATAGGCCTCGACCAGCATCGAGAAAGCGCCGCGGTTGAAGACCGCCGTCAGGCTGTCGGTCGCGGCAATGATGCTGAGCTCCTTCTGGGCGATGGCCAGCTGGCGCATCTTCCACATCAGGAAGAAAAGGAAGGAGCCGCCAAGGATGAGCGGCAGGAACAGGTCGGTGAGCTTGGCCCAGAGCAGCGCTTCGGGTGACAGCGAGGCGAAGTTGAAGGAATCGACAAAGAAGGCCGCGGCAATGAAGAATGCCGTGCCGGCAACGGTGACCAGCGCGACCCTGCCCCAACTGGTGGGGGACAAATCGATGCGCATGGCATTGCTCCCACTACAACTGGCCTATTGTGGAGCGCGAGCGCAAACGAAGTCCTAATATATTGGCTTCAATGGGAATGTGGTTAACCAGGCGTCGAGCGCGCCGCCAGCCTGAAGAAGGCCCGCCGACGCAGCGGCGGGCTTTGCAATTGGCCGGAGGCTCTCGTTGCGCGCCGTCAACGACGCGAAATCATCAGGCAGAGCGCCCTCAGATCACGATCATAGGTGCCTTCGCTGCTGAGCACATCGACGCAGCGCTTCTTCATCCGCGACAACTGGCTGCTCGACATTTGAGCGACGGCGGAAGACAGGTTCGTCGTTCCCGGCGGCGTCGCGCCGACGGTTCCAGGAACGGCGGCGCCAGCGCCGAGGGCGACGCCAGCGCCGTTCGCGCCGCCCGTCGTCACGTTGAGCGCGCTATTGGTGCCGTTGCCCAAAGTCGCATCGGCTCCAGCCCCGTTTGTCCCGCCGATCGATGCCGTGGCCGTGGAACTGCTGCCGCCGATGGTGGCGGTTCCGCTGCCTCCGCTTGCGCCGCCGATCGAAACCCTGGCGCTGTTGTTGCTGCCGCCGAAGGATGCATTTCCGTCAGCCCCATTTGGGCCGCCCGCATTGGCGTCGGCGCTGTTGCCGCCTACGGATACGCCGCCGAGGCCGCCGACCCCGACGCTCTGGGCGTTCGCCGGCATGGCAAGAGCAACGACGATTGCACCACTCGCCAATGTGCTGGCGAATCTTTTTACGATACTGACCATGACACTCTCCCTGTGATTTTGTATTTCCGCCTTGCATCGTTTGTTGCGCTTTTCTAGAGCGCGTAGCTTTTGAGACAGAAATACGCCGAGAGTGCCCTTTCGGTTTCTTTAGCTATTTCGCATGTGACGAATCGTAGTTTTCAAAAACGATACTTCTGCTTTAAAAATATAGACGAAATTGAAGTGTTTCTTAATTTTTTTGAATTGGCCAACCGGAATCCCGTAAGCTTCAGGCGTAGGCGCGGCCTTCTTCGGAGCGCTGGAACTGCATCAGGTCAAGCGACACCGAGGGTCTGCCGAGGACGGTAAGGCACATATGCGCCTGGCCGCGATGGTGGGTCTGGTGATTGAAGAGATGGCTGAGCGCCGGCGCCAGCCGCTGCGAAACGGTGCGCATGTCGGTGGTCATATAGGAAAATCGCCCGGTGAGCGCCTTATCGGTCATGCCGCCCATCCAGTCGACGATCCTCCTGTCCTCGGCCTCGCGTGCCAGGCGCAAGCCCGGGAAGGCGCGATAGAGGATCGTCGCAAGGTTTGAGGGCGCGTCCCCCTCGCCCGTAAAGCGCTTCATCCAGACGCGGTCGGTGACGAGCAGGTGATTGAGCGTGCCCAGCGTCGAGCCGAAGAAGGCGCCGACATCGCGGCCGAGTTCCTCTTCGCTGAGATCGGCGGCGGCATCATAGATGCGCGTGTTGGCCCATTGATTGTAGGCCGCAAACATCATGAAATGCTGTTTCATTCTTCCACCCGGCTCGCAACGAATCCCGGCTCTTCGTAACCCGCAGGAACCGTAATGACCATTCTGTTCTATGATCTCGTCGGCCACGACGCAAAACGCCCCTTCAGTCCGCATTGCTGGAAGACGAAGATGGCGCTGGCCCACAAAGGGCTCGACGCCACCAAGGTGCCGACGCGCTTCCTGGAAGTCCCCAAGGTGGAAGGCGGCGCGTCGAAGACGGTGCCGGTGATCCGCGATGGCGAGCGCGTGGTGGCCGATTCCTTCGCCATCGCCCTTTATCTCGACGAAGCCTACCCCGAGCGGCCGACGTTGTTCGGCGGCGAAGGCGGCAAGGCGACGGCGCGCTTCATCGAACGCTGGTCGCAGCTCACCATCCATCCTTACCTCATGACGGTGCTGCTCACCGATCTGCACAGCATGCAGGACGAGGCGAACCGCGCCTATTTCCGCGAGAGCCGCGAGCAGCGGCTCGGCAAGCGGCTCGAAGAGGTGGTGGCCGGCCGCGACGAGGGGCTTGCCGGCTTTCGTGCCTCGCTCGAGCCGCTGCGCTCGATGCTCAGCTATCAGCCTTTCATCGGCGGGACATCGCCGCTGTTTGCCGACTACATCGTGTTCGGGGCGCTGCAATGGGCGCGCGTCGCCTCGCCCTACCAGCTGCTCGAGACGGGCGACGGCGTTGCCGAATGGTTCGAACGCTGCCTCGACCTGCATGGCGGAATCGGCCGGCAGGTCGCCGCGGCGGCGTAAGCGCTAATCTTCCTCTTGTGGGAAGATGTCGCCGAAGGTGACAGAGTGGGCGCCTCAACAGCTGCGGCGCCTACTTGCGAAAGAAGAAGTCGGCGTTTCACGCGCGGCGCCCCGCTCTGTGCTGCCGGCCATCTCCCCCTCAAGGCGGGAATTTTCCGGCTTCATCCTTTTCGACCAGCCTGACGCAGATCGGATCGCCCTCTCCCATGCGGGCGCATTGCCATTCCGGGCCGAAGCCGAAATTCTGCTGTCCGGTTTGTGGAAAGAACAGCAGGACGAAGACGATCACGGCAAGGACCACGGCCATCAAGAAAATGCCGGCGATATCGTCGCGTTTGAGGTAGAGCCGGTTCATCGCCTCCTGCTCCGCTGCCGCGGCGCTCCGGACTGCACGCGAAGCGCGCTCTCAGCCGTCCAATTATCCCGCAAACAGCCGGCCTTGACCAGAAGCCGCCTCCCCTTGGCAAGCCGCCAAGCGGCTTGTATAGAGCCCGCCACTCCAATTTCCATTCCCAGAACAAGGACGACCCAATGGCGATCGAACGCACCTTCTCCATGATCAAGCCGGATGCCACCAAGCGCAATCTGACCGGCGCCATCACCAAGATGCTGGAAGACGCGGGCCTCAGCGTCGTCGCGTCGCGTCGCGTATGGATGAGCCGCCGCGAGGCCGAAGGCTTCTACGCCGTCCACAAGGATCGTCCTTTCTTCGGCGAGCTGGTCGAATTCATGTCGTCGGGCCCGACCGTCGTGCAGGTGCTGGAGGGCGAGAACGCCATCGCCAAGAACCGCGAAGTGATGGGCGCCACCAACCCGGCCAATGCCGCCGAGGGCACCATCCGCAAGGTGCATGCGCTGTCGATCGGCGAAAATTCGGTGCACGGCTCGGACGCGCCGGAGACCGCCGCGCAGGAGATCAGGTACTGGTTCTCCGACACCGAGATCGTCGGCTGAGACGCTTCGGTCCCAGCAATGAAGGCGGCTCTCGGGCCGCCTTTTTGTTTGAGCGGGCCGGCCGTGCAGGCTTTAGGAACGGGCGATGCCCGCGGCTGCGCCGAGGCCTCCGAGCCGGCGAGAAGTGCCATGGTCTCCTCCCTGATCACCTGGTGATCGGCAAGCGGTTGAACCTGGCCGCCATGAGATAGCCGAGCCAGGCCGACGCAAGCGACAGCACCACCACACTGACAAGATAGGTCGCCGCAAGGCCGAGGTCGCCCTCGAGAAGCAGGATGAAGGTGTCGAGGCTCATCGAGGAAAAGGTGGTGAGACCGCCGCAGAAGCCGCCGGTCACGAACTGGCGGCCGGCCGGGCCGACCATCAAGCGTCCATCCGGCCGGGTCAGCGTGGAAAAGAACATGATGACCCAGGAGCCGACGACGTTGACGAACGCCGTTGCAAGCAGCGCGCTCCAGCCCAGCAGCGAGACGACGACGTAGCCGCATAAAAAGCGCGCCAGCGAACCGATAGCCGCGCCGCAGCCGACCGCCAGATAAAGCGGCAGGGCTGTCTGTCTATCGTTTCCAAACATGCGCCCTACCCCGCCATCCGCACGACGGTCCAAAAGCCGAAGGCGACGGCAAGCACGCAAAGCGCCGCCGAAGCCACGATGTTGAAGGCGGCGAGCCGCCGCTCGCCGTCGAGCGCGAGGTTGAGCGTCTGTAGGCAAAAGGACGAAACCGTGGTGTAGCCGCCGAACAGACCAACCACGATCAGGTCGCGCACGAGCTCGGCGGAAAAGATGCCCCCGACGGCCCGCGCCGCGCCGGCGAAGGCGCCGATGGCAAGCGCGCCGGAGACGTTGACCACCAGCGTGCCCCAGGGAAAGGTCTCGCCGACGCTGCGGCCGACAAGGCCCGACAGGAAGAAGCGGGAAACACCGCCGAGGAAGCCGCCGATCAGGACCAGGGCGCAGGCCGCAAGGCTCATCGCTTCTTTGCCTTTCCACAAAGCGATTCCTCGCGGGAATCGCGCCATCAAGACAGGCGTGTGCGAGCGGAAAAAGAAATCCTGCCGCGCGAAAGCACGCCTGGCAGGAGTCATCAGCCCAGATGCGAAAAGCTCGGGCGGTTTCGGGGGAACCCCATCCCCATTTGACGAGGGAAACTAGGTGGTCGCGGGGTCGCGGTCAATCGGGGCCACTATGGTTGCGACGCGCTTCTTCGCGCCCCGTTAACATTTGCCGAATCCGTTATGGTGGCGGACGCGGTGGCGGACGAGAGACCGGAACTCCCGGGGCTGACGCAGAAGCGGCCGCGATCCCTCGTCTCTATGCGTTTCCGGCGTGTCGGAAATTTTGCGAACCAGGCTACGACGTGACCTTCTTCAGCACGATGGTCTGCGGCTTGCCGTCCAGCGGATCGACCTGGTGGCGAGTGTCGGTGAGGAAGATCAGCCGGTCATCGACCGTTATGCGGGCCTGCAGCGCGTAGGCCCTGCCGGGCTGGATTGCCTTGGGATCGAAGCCGATCTCGAATTTGATCGGCACCTGGCCGGCCACGACGATCTTGCGCTGGCCGACGAGCGTCGCCGGCGCGCCGGCCAGCGAGATGTCGGCGAGTTCGACCGAAAGCACGGCATTGGGCGGCAGCGCGATGCGCTCGCGATAGGTCACCTCGCCGGCAATCGTCTTTTCGGCGGCACTGGTGAACTCCGGCACGGCAAGCACGCCGACCACCAGCGGCACAAGGCCGAAGATGAAAAATTCCGCGATCCTGTCCAGCATAAGATTGCTCCCGCCCAGCAAATCAAACCGATTTGCAAGGTCGGGAAGGATTGCGGTCGTTCGATGGCCTTGGGGAGGAAATTCGCCGGCTTGTCCCTCAGGCGGATTGCCAACCGAAATTGCGAAGAGCAGTTCGGGGCGACCCTCTTCTCCCCAAGGGGAGAAGGTGCCGCGAAGCGCGCCGGATGGGGCGATCGCCAAGGCAATGCCGTCCTGGCTTACTTGTCCGGGGTCTTCCAACGATCCGCGGCTTCGTCGTCGGCTTCCTTGGCCTCGACCCAGCCGCCTTCGGAGCCGTCGGCACGGTGCTCCTTCTTCCAGAAGGGCGCGCGCGACTTCAGGTAATCCATCAGGAAATTCGCCGCCTCGAAGGCCGCCTGGCGATGCGCGGAGGCCGCGACCACCAGCACGATGTTTTCGCCCGGCGCGATTTTTCCATGGCGGTGGACGACAGTGAGCCCCTGCAGCGGCCAACGCCCGATGGCCTCAGTGGCGATGCGGCCGATCTCGGCCTCGGCCATGCCGGGATAGTGCTCGAGCTCGAGGGCGGCGAGCGCGCCTTGCTCGTCACGGCAGAGGCCGGAGAAGGTGACCACGGCGCCGATGTCGGCACGGCCTTCGGTCAGCGCGGCAATCTCGGCGGCGACGTCGAAATCCTCCCGCTGGACGCGGACGGCCGGCACGACCGTGCTCGCCATCTCAGCCCCCGGTCATCGGCGGAAACAGCGCGATCTCGCGCGCGCCCGCGATTTTCTCGCGGTGGCCGACATGTTCCTGGTTGATGGCGACGCGGATGACGTCCGGATATTGCAGCGCGTTTTCGTATTCCTCGCCGCGCGACTTCAGCCAGCGCAACAGGTCGGCGACGGTCTCGACGCCGGCGGGCAGCTCGACATGCTCTTCCGGCTTGCCGATCCGCTCGCGCACCCAGGCGAAATAGATGAGCTTGGTCGACATCTCACTCGTCCATGATGTGTTTCAGGCCGGCCCGGAAATAGTCGTAGCCGGTGTAGAGGGTGACAAGTGCCGCGATCCACAAGAGCACCAGGCCGATTTGGGTGGTCAGCGGGAAGATCTTGTCGCCGGCCGGGCCGACGAGCAGGAAGGCGATGGCGACCATCTGGATGGTCGTCTTCCATTTGGCGAGTTGGGTCACCGGAACCGAGACCTTCAGCGCGGCCAAATATTCGCGCAGGCCCGAGACAAGAATCTCGCGGCACAGGATGATGATCGCTGCCCATAGCGACCAACCGGCAATGCCGGCATGGCGGTCGGTGTCGGCGGCGAGCAAGAGCAGGCAGGTGGCGACCAGGAGCTTGTCGGCGATCGGGTCCAGCATCTTGCCGATGTTGGAGGTCTGCTGCCAGGCGCGCGCGAAATAGCCGTCGAAATAGTCGGTGATGGAGGCGAGCAGGAAGATGGCGAGCGCCGACCAGCGGGCAAAGTCGGAGGACTTCAGATGGCCTTCGAGAAAAAAGCACAGCACCACCAGCGGCACCGCGATGATGCGGGCGTAGGTGAGGATGTTCGGCAGGTTGAAAGCGCGCTGGGCCATATCTGATCGGGATCTCTCTCCGCCTGCCTACTCAAATCAGAAGCCAATGTGGGGGGTCAACAGGCGAGATTCGATTGGTCAACCCAAAATAGGCGCAAGAATGGTCAGCTGTCATGAAAATGGTTGTAGACCAGCTTCGCCACGTGCTCGGAAATGCCATCGACCTTGACTAGGTCCTCGACCGCGGCGCGGCTGACCGCCTTGGCGGTGCCGAAATGGTGAAGCAGCGCCCGCTTGCGGCCTGGGCCGATGCCGACGATCTCGTCGAGCGGGCTCTTGACCATCTCCTTCTTGCGGCGGGCGCGGTGCGAGCCGATGGCGAAGCGATGCACCTCGTCGCGCAGGCGCTGGACGAAATAGAGCACCGGGTCGCGCACCGGCAGCGTGAAAGAGTCCCTGCCCTTGACGAAGAAGCGCTCGCGCCCGGCGTCGCGGTCCTGGCCCTTGGCGATGCCGATGGCGACGACCCGGTCCTCGATGCCGAGATCGGACAGGATCTTGCGCACCGCCGTCATTTGCCCCTGGCCGCCGTCGATCAGGATGACGTCCGGCCATGCCGGGAAGCTGCCGATTCCCTCGACAAGATCCTCGGCCGCATCGTCCTCGGCCTCCGCGCCCGCTCCGATTGAAGGCTGGACGTCGCCGTGCTCCCTGAGCAGCCGCGAGAAGCGGCGCTCCATCACCTCGCGCATCATGCCGAAATCGTCACCGGGCGTGATCTCGGTCGAGCGGATGTTGAACTTTCGGTACTGGTTCTTCACAAAACCTTCCGGCCCGGCGACGACCATGGCGCCAACCGCATTGGTGCCCATGATGTGCGAATTGTCGTAGACCTCGATGCGCACTGGCGGCCTTGCGAGGCCGAAGGTCTCGGCAAAGCCTTGCAATAGCCGCGCCTGCGTCGACGTTTCCGCCAGCCTGCGGCCGAGCGCCTCACGCGCGTTCTGCAGCGCGTGATCGGTGAGATCCTTCTTCTCGCCGCGCTGCGGCACCGAGATCGCTATCCTGCGCCCGGCGCGGGTTGACAGCGCCTCGGCGAGCAGCTCCTGCTCCTGCACCGGCTGGGAGAGAAGCAGCGTACGCGCCGGCAGCTTGTCGTCATAGAACTGCGCCAGGAACGAGCCCAGCACCTCGGCCGGCTCCAGCGCCGGATCGGCCTTGGGAAAATAGGCGCGGTTGCCCCAGTTCTGGCCGGTGCGGAAGAAGAACACCTGGATGCAGGTCTGGCCGCCTTCCTGGTGGATGGCAAAGACATCCGCCTCTTCCACAGTCTGCGGGTTGATGCCCTGATGCGCCTGCACATGCGACAGCGCCGCCAGGCGATCCCGGTAGATAGCGGCCCGCTCGAAGTCGAGCTCTTCGGAGGCTTGTTGCATGGCGGCCGAGATCTCGGTCTTCACCTTCTGGCTGCGGCCGGAGAGAAAATCCTTCGCCTCGGCAACCAGCTCGGCATAGCCCCGATGCGATATCTCGCCGGTGCAGGGACCGGCGCAACGCTTGATCTGGTAGAGCAGGCAGGGCCGCGTGCGGTTCTCGTAGAAGGAATCCGTGCAGCTTCGCAGCAGGAAGGCGCGCTGCAGCGAATTGATGGTGCGCCCGACCGCGCCGGCGGAAGCGAAGGGCCCAAAATAGTCGCCCCTGCGCGAGCGCGCGCCGCGATGCTTATAGATACCGGGCGAGACATGGTCGCCGGTAAGCAGGATGTAAGGGAACGACTTGTCGTCCCGCATCAGCACGTTGAAGCGGGGCCTCAGCCGCTTGATGAGGTTGGCCTCGAGCAGCAGCGCCTCGATCTCGGTGCGGGTGACGACGAATTCCATCGTCGCCGTCTCGCGCACCATGCGGCCGATGCGGGCGGTGTGGAAGCGCCCCTGCGCATAGTTGGTGACGCGCTTCTTCAGGCTGCGCGCCTTGCCGACATAGAGCACGTCGCCGGCGGCGTTCATCATTCGGTAGACGCCCGGCTGGTTGGGCAGCCGCTTGACCAAAGTCTGGATCACCTCGGCGCCGACCATGCCGTCGGCGTCGCCGGCATGCGGCGTCCAGTCGATCGCGGTGAAAGCGACGTCGGGACCGGCGGCAACCGCCTCCGGCTCGACGATTTCCTCCGACGCCTCGTCCTCGATGTCGAGATCGGGCGGCAAATCATCGGCGGCGCCGAGGGGGCTGTGTTTATGGGCAGGACTCATTCCACCATGCCTGTCACATCGGGCGTCTGCCATGCAAGATGCTGGCCGCCGTCGAGCGCGATCATCTGGCCGGTGACGGAGCGCGCCTCCCAGAGATAGCGGATGGTGGCGCCGAATTCCGGTAATTGTGGGCCGCGCTTCAGAATCAGCCCTTCGACCTGCCTGCCGAAATCTTCGTCGTCCTGGCGCTTGTTCTTCAGTGTCGGGCCGGGGCCGATGGCATTGACGCGAATGCGCGGCCCCAGCGCCTGCGCCAGCATCTGGGTCTGCGTCCACAGGGCCGATTTCGACAGCGCGTAAGAGAAATAGCGCGGCGTCGGCCGCCAGACACGCTGGTCGATGACGTTGACGATCAGTCCCTCCGCGCCTTCCGGCAAGGCCCGAGCAAAGTTCTGCGCCAGCAGCGCCGGCGTCTTCAGATGAATGGCGAAGTGGCGGTCCCAGGCCTGCCAGTCGAAATCCTCGACACGGTCGTCGACGAACAAGGAGGCGTTGTTGACGAGGAGCGTGACCGGGCCAAGGGCAGCTTCGGAGCGGCCGACCAGATCGCCGACGGCTTTCATATCGGTGAGGTCGGCGGCGAGCACGGCGGCACGGCCGCCCTGGTTCCTGATGCGGCTGGCCAGCGCCTCGGCCTCGGCTCCGGAACGATTGGCATGGATGGCCACGTCAAAGCCATGCGCGGCAAGGTCCTCGACGATCGCCTTGCCGATCCTTTTCGCTCCACCCGTCACCAGCACCACGCCAAAGGCTTCTTTCATGTCGTCAATCCTCTATCGGCTTCACGATTCCGGGAAGCCGGCACAATATGACGGGCCAAGCGTTAAATGCCATTTCTACCTGGGGCAGGAATGTGGCGAAGCGGCCCGTACGCACGCTGCCGACCCGGATTGCGGAAGTTTCATAATGCAATATAGGTCCCCGAACCCCTTGAACCAAGCGGTGTGCAGCGCAACATGACTAGCGTGCTGACATTCGCTGTTGCGAAGATGCAACGTCACCTTTTGGCCTCATTCGCGCCAGGGAATTACCCAAGTTCAGGTTCGCTTCAGCCGTATTTCAGCACGACATTTGGAACCGTTGAACGCCAGGCCCGTTTATCCCCCCGGACGGGCCGGGGGCATTCATGAACATAAAAAGCCTCGTGTCTTGTGGCTTAAGGAGTAAACAACAATGCAAGCTAATCTCAAGTTTGCGCGGCCGCTGGCGGTTGCGCTCGGGCTCTTCGCCCTCGGTGGTACCGCTTATGCCGCAGACGCCGTCACCGAAGAGCCGCCGGCACCGGCCCCGGTCGCCGAACTCCCCGTCGCTTCCTGGGCCGGCCCCTATGCCGGTATCAGCCTCGGCTACGGCTTCAGCGGCCATGCCGACGCCCGCGACGCCGGCGTCAATGTGAAGACCAAGGGCTTCATCGGCGGCGTCTTCGGCGGCTACCAGTGGCAGCAGGACAACTTCGTCTACGGCGCTGAAGCCGATCTCGGTTACAATGGCGTCAAGGGCGACAGCGCGGGCATCAATGCGAAGGGCGGCCTCGAAGGCTCGCTGCGCGCTCGCCTCGGCTATTCCGTGACCCCGGAAATCCTGCTCTATGGCACCGGCGGTCTTGCCGCCAAGAACCAGAAGATCACTGATAGCGTCACCGCCACCGACGAGAGCAAGGCGATGCTGGGCTGGACGGCCGGTGTCGGCACCGACATCAAGATCACCGACAACGTGTTCGGTCGCGTTGAATACCGCTACACCGACTACGGCGACAAGGACTTCGGCGCCCTCGGCAACGTCAAGTCGAAGGACAACCGAGTCACTTTCGGCGTCGGTATGAAGTTCTAAGTCGTCCAAGCCACGACACGGAAAAAGCCGGGCCGCGCGCCCGGCTTTTTTTGTGGCTCGCGTTGCCGCAGGCCGACACGTTTGGCCGCGCCTTCAGCGCAATCCGGTGGATGGCGCCTGCTGGAAATCCTCATGGGCTGAAATCGACTGCAGTTGGTCGAGCCAATTCGCGCGCGAGCGCGTGAAGACCTGGGCGTCCGGACGGTAGTCGGCCGGGTCGGTCATGGTCGCGGCGTGAACGTGGATCTCGTCGGGCCATCTGTCGGAGCGGAAGTAGAGCCTGGTGCCGCAGGACGGGCAGAACCCGCGAAAGGTGTTCGGGCTGCTTTCATAGTGCCTGATGACGCCGGCCCAGTTCAGCTGCTCCGGCCTCATGCCCAGGAAAGCAGTGAAGGGAGCGGACGTGGCGCGCTGGCAATCGGCGCAGTGACAGACAAGGTTTCGCGTGAGCTCCCCGGAATAGATCCAGATGACCGCGCCGCACATGCAACGTCCCGCCAGAGATGCCATCGCTTCCTCCGCCGACTGCGTGCCCGGGCCGACCTCGCCTACACCGCCGATGTGAAGGATAGGCCGCGCGATCTGTTCAGGCTGGCCGCTTTGCGACCTTGGCCGGTTTGCCCTTCGGCGGCAGTGTCTCGACGAAAGCCAGCGCACGATCGATCCACTCGGCGAGATCTGCCTCGGTTGCAGTGCCTTCCGGCGCGACATGGACATAGCCTTCCATGGAACGCCCGCCCATTTCCATCGGCCGCGCATGGGGCCGTGCGGCTGCGGCCGCGTGCCCGTCCTTGCCGACACGCACAAGCAAACCGCGCTTCGATGTGCCGATCAGCATATTGCCGTTGATCATGAAGCAGGTGCCGCCGAACATTTTCTGTTCCGTGAAAGCGCGCCGGCCAAGGGCCGCGCGCAGGCGCTCGACCATCGGATCGGGAGTGGTGCTGCTCTTGGTGACTGCCTTCGCCATGCTCAGCCCTCCGCGATTTGCGCGGCATCAGGCAAGCATGGAAGTGGGTCGAGGTTCAAGATGGGCGCGCGAACCGCCAGTCTCCTCGCTCATTGGGGAGATCAGCAGTCCTCACCCCGGCACGCAGCCCTTCAGTTCCGGAAACTTTTCGTCGAAGCGCGCGGCCCAACGTGTAAGCCGGCCGCGGCCCTTTTCCCACTGGCCGCCGAAACGCAGCGCGAGATAGCCGAGGGTGGCACGCAGCGCCAGCTGGCCGGCGGTGATCTTCTTGGGCAGTTTCGGCGGGTTGGCGTTGAGCAGGTCGAGCGCGGCGGTGATCTTCGCCCACTGACGGTCGAGCCAGGGCTGATAGACCATGGCGTCGGGGCGCGTGCGCCGCTCATAGACCATCGACAGCGCGCAGTCGCAGATGCCGTCGGCCAACGCCTCCAGCACCTCGGCCTCGAGCCGCTTGTCGGGGTTGCGCGGGAACAGCACGTTCTTCGACAGCCGGTTGAGATGCTGGGTGATCGCCCGGCTGTCGTGGATCGTGCGGCCGTCCTCCAGCACCAGCACCGGGATCTTGCCCAGCGGATTGGCCGAGATCAGCTCCGCCGGCTTGTCCTCCGTCTTGACCGGCACGAGGTCGATGGCGATGCCGGCATAGGCGGCGGCCATGCGGACCTTCGAACTATAGGGAGAGGTGGAGGCGTAGAGCAGCTTCGGCATGGATCGGTTCCTGATTGTCCGCGCGCACTGTTGACCGAATGCTCTTGCCAGAGCAACGGCCAGCGTCGCCAAAACCTACCGCCAGTTGGCCGCACCTTGTTCGAGCGGCGCGTGCCGCCGCTACTTCAGGGACCGCTCCATGATGATGGTTCGTTCGTCGTCGTGGAAGCAGTCCCGGAGCGCGCGGAAGCCAAGTCTGAAATAAAATCGCTCCGCGGTGACCGAGGACGGCACCGTCAGCACCGTCGCGCCGTTTGCCCGCGCTGCTTCCTCGATCTCCAGCATCAGCCGGCTGCCGACGCCGCGTCCCTGAAATTCAGGATCGACGAACACAGATCGAACCGTTGTTCCGTCCAGGCCCGCGGTACCGACAATTTTGTCGCCGCAAACGGCGACAAAGACTTGGCGCTTCTTGAAAAGTTGCAGCACGGCAGAGGGGCTGAAGCTCTGCTCAACGCGGGCGATGATTTCCGGCCCGTAATCCCTGGCGTTGTTTTTCCGCAGAGCGGCAACAATGACCCGGCTTACCGCTTCGGCATCGCCCTCGCCTGCCCGTCGAATTCCAAGCCACAAAGCCATGATCAGCCCTTTCTACCTGATTGACGTGCGGCAGCAGCCGACATCGCCCGGACCAGAACGGATCGTGACGATGCGAGCCGGCCGCGCAATAAAAAAGCTCCCGGAAGTTTGCCCAGCGGCAAATTTCCAGGAGCTTTCAGGACAGGCCATTGCCGATCCACTTCGCCCGCTGTCACGCCGAACTGGCGAGAGGGGCGCCTCGACGGCACCCACCCTCGCCTGTTCAGGCTCGCGAGCGAAGTTACGCGATTACTTCTTGGCCGGCGCCTTCTTGGCAGGCGCTGCCTTCTTCACGGCTGCCGTCGACTTGGCGGCTGCTGCTTTCATCGGCGCCTTGGCGGCGGGCTTGGCCGCTGCCTTCGCTGCCGGCTTCTTGGCGGCGGGCTTCGCTGCCGCCTTCGCGGCGGGCTTGGCTGCCGCCTTCGCGGCCGGCTTAGCCGCAGCCTTCGCCGCAGGCTTTGCCGCTGCCTTGGCCGGAGCCTTGGCTGCTGCCTTCGGTGCCGCTGCCTTCTTCGCTGCTGCAGGTTTCGCGGCAGCCTTCGGTGCCGCTTTCTTTGCCGGCGCTTTCGCCGCCGGCGCCTTGGTTGTCGTCTTTGCCATGCGATGCCCCTTGCGTTTTGCCCAAGGTCGTGAGTGACCCGGCGTGCTCATGCATATCTGACTCGCGGCTATCTAGCCAGCGAAGCAACACAATGAATTTCAGTTATTGAATTTTGGTTACGCAAGACGCGTTGACAAGGGCATCGGCGAAAAAAACGACAGAGAATCTTTGCCCGTCGAAGTGAAATTGCGCCGTCGAGAATTCCCGATGCTCTCTATCGCCGGATCATCCAGACATCTTGATGCCGCGCAGAGCGTAGAATGTGAGCGTGTTGCTCATAATGGACAACGCACACCAAACAAAGCACCTCATCTTGTCCAGCGGAAAGATTTACAAGTCAAGGCGGAGCAGAACCGAACCGGCGAAGGGGCAAAGCTTGCGCGGCAAAAAGCGAGCTTACAGCTCACATTCAAAAAACTGCCGCTGGAGAGCTTGATCCGCTCAGGCTCCACTGCAGACGGCGTGAGGACTCCGCCGTTCCATGCTCCTCGCAAGTTCCGAGGGGAGAAAACCGTTGCGCACAGTCCTGGAATTGCTGTTCTTCCTGGTCGCAATTCCGGACGGAAACCGCTTCGCACTTTTCCTGGAATTGCTGTTCTTCCTTGGTTGCAATTCCGGACGGAAAACCGCTTCGCACTTTTCCTGGAATTGCTCTCAGGCCAAATGTGAGTATTCTGGTTATATTCTCGGGAGGCAGGTTGGGGATGTCTACTCGCATTGCAAAGCCAGCCCCGCGCATGCGCAAGGAGCCGCGCCAGGCGCGCTCGGTCGCCACCGTCGAGGCGATAATCGAAGCAGGTGCCCGCGTTCTAAGCGAGATCGGCTGGGCGGGCTTCAGCACCAACAAGGTGGCCGAGACCGCGGGCGTGAGCATCGGGTCGCTCTATCAATATTTCCCCGACAAGCTTGCGCTGGTCGACGCCATCCGACGCCGCCACTTCGACCATGTGCTGTCCGTCATTCGCGAAGCCGCGGCCGAGGAGAAGCCGCTCAGGCAATTCGCGCGCGAGCTGGTGCGCGGCATGATCGCCGCGCACAGCATTCACCCGACGCTGCATCAGGTGCTACTCGACGAGACGCCGGGCGACCGCGGCTCGCGCGCCGCGCATGCCTCGTTCCAAGCCCGCTATCTCGAGCACTATGCGGCGGCCGTCGCGCAATACCGCCGGCGCCTGAAGAATACCGAGACCGTGGCGCGCGTGCTCTCCTCCGCCGTCGAGGGCGTGATCCACAATGCGGCGCGCCGCAACATGCTCGATGCGCCGGAGCTGCAGAAGCAGCTCGGCGAGCTGATCTGCGCCTATCTGTCCGGCCAGGGCGCGCGAGCGTGACCAGCGCGATACCGACGCCGTCAGGGTCGATAGCCGAGGCAGATCGCGCCCAGCGCGACGACGACACAGGCTCCGATACGGAGCGGCGTCAACTGCTCGCCGAGGAAGAAGCGGCCAATGAAGGCCGCGAAGACGACGCTGGTCTCGCGGATGGCGGTGATCGGCCCGGCTGGCCCCTGCGCGAAGGCGGCGACCACCGCGCCATAGGCCAGCAGCGCGAATAGGCCGCCGCTCAAGGCCTTGCGTGTTTCCGGCGCACGCAGGTCGACAATGAGCCTGCCGCGCAGGCCGACGAAAGCCGCCGGCAGCAGGGCACCGTAGATCAGCAGCACCCAGGCGGTGTAGGCGGCGCTGTCGCCGGCGACGCGCACGCCGATCGCGTCGACCGTCGCATAGGCCGCGATGATGACGCCGGTGGCCAACGCGTAGAGGATCGATGTCACTGAGGCCCTGCCCCGCCCGACTGACAGACCCATAATGCCGCAGGCGACCAGCGCGACGCCGATGAGTTCCGGCGCGGCGAGCCGCTGGCCGGCCAGCAGGAAGCCGCCGAGCGCCACCAGCAGCGGCACGCTGCCGCGCACGATCGGATAAACCTGCCCGAGCTCGCCATAGCGGTAGGCGGCAACCAGGAACACGCTGTAGCCGACCTGAAGGACGGCCGACAGCACGACATAGGGCCAGGCAGCCGCAGCCGGCAGCGGATGGAAGAGCGCCAGGACAATAGCAGCGGCAGTGCTCGAGAAGCTCATGACCGTGACCGTCCACAGCCTGTCGGCCCCGGTCCGTAGGAAGGCGTTCCAGCTGGCATGCAAAATGGCCGCGGACAGCGCGAGCCCGACGACCGTCGCGTTCATTGGGGGCCCCGCGCGCCGGCGAGGATGGCGGAAGCCGCCTTGCGCGCATTGGCGATGGCGGCATCAGCCTCCCCCAACTGGGCCATCAGCGTCGCGCCCTCGATCAGCATCAGCAGCGCCGTGGCGACGCCCTCGGCCCGCTCCGGCGGCATCTCTTCTTCCAGGATAGCGCGCAGGCGCGCCCGCAAACCCTTCTTCTGGCGGCTGGCTGCCTTGAACACCGGATGATCGGGATCGCCGAACTCGGCGAGCGCGTGCGCGAACAGGCAGCCGTGGAAAGCCGGATCGCGAAACCAGCGTTCGTGCCAGTCCAGTATCGTGAAGATCTTCGCTTCCGCCGTGTCCAACGACGCGGCCAGCCGGTCGAGCTGGCGTTCGAAACGCGCCGCGCGGTGCTCTAGCACCGCGACGATCAGGTCGTCCTTCGCCGGGAAGTGGCGGTACATCGTCATCTTGGCGATGTCGGCCTCGGCGATAATGCGATCGATGCCGGTGGCGTGGAAGCCGTCGCGCTTGAACAGCGAATACGCGGTGTCGACGACATGCTGGCGTTTGGCGGAGGGCGATGAGGGCATTCTGCTGCCTGGTGATGAGACAGGTCTGTCTCTTTTAGGCGGCAGTTCGACAGTTGTCAATCGGCAGCCGATTAGCCGATTTGCTTTCCGGCGATGGCCGGCAAGCTCACAATATTCGCGATGGGACTGATTCCGTCGACGGGCCGAACGGAGTGGCCTGCGACCTGAAGCCCGCAGACCGGGGAATGGATCGGCGGCTTCTTATCGAAGCACGCGGCAGCGGCCGTTATAAACCATCCAGCGGTCGAAGCCGGAGACGCAGAACTCGACATTGTCGCCGATCGAGGCGAAGCCCTGGCCTTCCTCGATCAGGTAGAAGATCGAGCGGTCGCGGCCGTCCGACAGGCTGACGGTGGCGCGGCAATAGTGCCGGCCGATCGGCCATCTCTCGCTCGACGGCAGATAACGATGCAGGCGGATGTTATGGAAATCGGTGATCGCGACATCCGGCAGGTGCGGCACATGATGAACCTGATAGCTGAAGCGATCGGTGATCTTGCTCAGCACCCAGGCCTCGGCGCAGACGCTGCCGTCATCCTCGGTTAAAACGGCAAGGTCGGCAGCCTGCGCTGCCTGGGTGAAACCAAGCGACGTGCCAAGCGGCGTCAGAAGCGAAATCAGCGCGGCAAGGGCGGAACGGGCGAAGCGAGTCATGACAGCCTCTCAAGGTCGGTTGCGCGCACTGTGCGGATTCGCTTGGCGGCGGTCAAGCGGTTGTGAAGACAATGGTTTCCCAAATCATCGTTCCAGATGCGGTCCGGCTGTCAGACGGTTCCCGCCACCAGCAGTCCGCCGACGACGGCCAGGTTGATCAGCAAGGCGTTGCGCAGCACCTGCCGCTCCGGCTCTTCGGACTCCCAGAAGCGCAGCAGCGCGACGTTCGTCGACAGCGTGAACAGGACAAGCGCGCCGGCGGCGAAAGGCACGGCACGGCCGAGCGCAAGCATCAGGCCGGCGACGACTTCGAGGGCTGAGCCGGCTGCCAGCATGACAGCGGGAGCCGGAAACTTCCGGCTCGCCAGATAGTCGCACATAGCCTTGAATTTCAGGAAGTGCTCGATGCCGGCGAAGACGAACACGCCGCCGATGAGAAGCGCGCCTATCGCCTGAACGGTATCGATCGACATGTCGACCTCCTGCCAGGCTTCCGGGTCAATCCTTCGGGATGAAAGCGGGGTTGTAGACGACTTCCCAGAGATGATCGTCGGGATCCTGGAAATAGCCGGCATAGCCGCCCCAGAAGGCCTTTTGCGCCGGCTTGGCCACGCGCGCGCCGGCCTTGACGGCCTCGGCCATCGCGGCGTCGACCTCGGCCGCGCTCGACACGTTGTGGCCGATGGTGAACTCGGTCGGACTGCGGCTGCTCTGCGGCACGGTGGCGTCGAGGGCGATGCTCGCGCGCTCGAAGATCGCGAATTTCAAGCCGCCGGCAAGCTCGAAGAAGGCGACGGCGCCGTGCTCGAACTCGCGGCCGATGATGCCTTCGGTCGGCAGGCCCAGGCCGTCGCGGTAGAATTTGAGCGACGCCTCCAGATCGTCGACGCCAAGGGTGAAGACGGTGATGCGAGCTTTCATTTCTCTCACTCCCTTCTATATTCGTCACCACATCCGCGACCGGATGCGGCGCGGTGAAGGCGCTGGACGCGCCAAGAGGCTGCATCCGTTTTGCCACGGCGGAAGCGACCCGCATTGAAGATTTCGGCCAAAATGGCCGAAGCGGACCCGCCAGAGCACGCCGAAGCAGATCGGAGAAGATATGGAAGCGGTCCTGGCGCAGACCACCGGCTTCTTTCGGGAACGGCCCGCCCCGGGAGGCCTGGCCGGCGCCTTCTCCGCCGTCTGGGTGCATCGCATGGCGAAGCAGGACGTCCCCCCAATCGTCGTCACGCCGGACGCGACGATCGATCTGCAATGGATCGAAGGTCGCTTCCGCGTGGCCGGACCGGACAAGGAGCCGCAGATCGAGCGCCTTTCCCCCGGGTCGGTGATCATCGGCTTCCGCTTCCGGCCGGGCGCGGCCGCCGGGTGGCTCGGCGTGCCGGCCGGCGAAATCGTCGGCGGGCGGCTGAGCCTCCAGGACTTATGGGGTACGCGTGCCCGCGAACTGTCGGATCGCGTCAAGCGCGCGCCCGACCTCGCCGGCATGGTGCGGCAGTTGGAAAATGAAGTCGGCGCGCATACAGAGGGGCGCGATGCGCTCGATGCGCTGATGGGCAGGGCCTTCGACCTCATTGATGAAGGCCTGTCGCCGGAGATGCCGCTGGTTCCCTGTCTGCTCAACCGCCTCAACATGAGCGAGCGGACGCTGCGCCGGCGTTTCGAGGACGCTTTCGGCTATGGTCCGAAGACGCTCGACCGCATCCTGCGCTTCCACCGCTTCCGGCGCCTGCAGCGACGGCATAGCGATGGCTCGACCGCGCTGCTCGCCATCGAGGCCGGCTATGCCGACCAGGCGCATCTGATCCGCGAAACTCGGCGGCTGACCGGCGTGACACCCTCGGCGCTGGCGTAGCTCAATCTTCGGCTGGTCCCGGTCTCACTCACCGGCCAGCCATTCGATCGTCCAGCGCGACGGCTGTTCGACGGCAAGCGCTCCATGCAAGGCCGGCAGCATCACCCGCAATTCGGCCTCCAGCGTGAAGGGCGGGTTCACCACCACAAGGCCGCTGCCGTCGAGGCTCGGTTCGCTCGAGGCAGGCCGGATCTCGAAGCCGATGTCGAGCAGTTTTGGAATGCCTGTCTCCTTCAGCGCGGCGCGGAAGGCGGCGACCGCCTTGCGATCCTTGATCGGATACCAGAGCGCGTAGATGCCGCCCGGCCAGCGCCGGTGCGCTCGGCGCAGGTTCTCGACGAGACGCTGGAACTCGCCCTCCTCCTCGAAGGGCGGATCGACAAGCACGAGCCCGCGCTTTTCCTTCGGCGGCAGATGCGAGCCGAGCGCCATCCAGCCATCGAGCTCGATCACCCTGGTCTGGAAGTCGCCGGCGAAGACGGCTTTGAGCCGCGCAGCGTCCTCGGAATGCAACTCGATCGCCGTAAGCCGATCCTGCTTGCGCAGGAGATGGCGCACGATCAGCGGTGAGCCGGGATAGCGGCGGAGACCGCAGTCGGGATTTTCCAAGCGCACCGCTTCCAGATAGGGCTGAAGCAGCGCGGCCGTCCGAGGCTCGAGCGCGGCCTCGGACACCCGGCCGATGCCGCCCTGCCATTCACCCGTCTTGCCGGCCTCCACCGACGCGAGATCGTAGCGGCCGATGCCGGCGTGAGTGTCGATAACGCGAAAGGCCTTGTCCTTCTGCTTCAGATACTCGACCAGCCGGCTGAGCACCGCGTGCTTGACGACATCGGCGAAATTGCCGGCGTGGTAGGCGTGGCGATAATTCATGCCGCCTTCACCTTTGCGAACCGCCGCGGCCCCAGCGCGGCGGCGGGGGCTGCGAGTTGGGATTCTGCGGCGGCTTGTTGCCGCGCCCAAAGACCAGCGAAAGCACCAGTCCAGCCAAGCCGACTCCCATCAGCGTGTAACCGGCCGGCTGCGCGCGTTCGTCGACCGAGCCGGTGCCCGCACGCAAGATCAGGTCGACGGCGCGCATGTCGATCCCGTCCGCATCGCCCGGACCGACAGTGAAGACGTAAGCGCCCGGCGTGACCGTCTCTATCACACCGGCCTCGTCGCGAAAGATCTTGTCGGGCAGCTGCGGGCTCACCTGGCGTGGATTGTCGGTGTGGTTGAAGGAGAGCGTCGAGGCGAGCGCCGTGCGGCCGCCGCTTGCCGCGGTCAGCGTCAGCACCGTGTGCTGCTGCGAGGCGACGCGCTCGGCACGCGCGGTGAGGTCGACCAGCACGCGGACAGGCGCGTCGCGCGCAGCGAGCCGTACGGTCGCCGGCCGGAAGCGGCCGCCCTCGTAGACCCGCCAGGTGCCGATCGCATGGCCGGAGAAATTGCTCATCGCCCAGGGATAGAAGATCCCGATGGCAGCGCCGGCGATGAGGACAAGAACCGAGAGGAAGCGCATTGAGAGCCCTGGTTAGAGTTTCTTGCGGGCGCGATCGCCACTTTTGGCGGCCTCGTCCCGGGCAGCGTCGCGAATCCGCTCCATCTCGTCCAGAAACATCTCCAGGCCAAGCTCGAAAGTCTTGTCGAAACCGCTTGTGCCAAAATAAGCCGCGGCCGTCACGACACTGGGATAGTCGCGCGCCAATTCTTCGTCGCTGACCGTGGTGACCGCCGACGGCCCCTTGGCGTAGCCGGCGGTCTCGTCGAGGATCGCGCCCATCAGATAATAACCGGCGGCGCGGAACAGACGGGCGCTGAGCTCAGGTCCGAAGCCGCCATCCTCGAACAGGCCGATGATGGCGTTCAACTTGGCGAGGCAGGGCGGCGAGTTCATGCGATAGACGACGATGAACGGCGCGAAGGCCGGATGCTCCGTCGCCACACGCCGGAATTCCTGCATACCGATGCGCGCCCGCTCACGCCAAGGAAGGCTGTCATCGGGGATCACGAGCCCGCTCATCTGGCGATCGACCAGCGCCTCGTAGAGATGCGCCTGCGAGGGAAAGTGATGGTAGATGCTCATCGCCTCGCAGCCGAGCCTGGCGGCGAGCTTGCGCATCGAGAAGCCGGAGAGCCCTTCCCGCTCGATTACCTCAAAGGCCGCGTCCTCGATCATCTCGCGGGACAATTTTCCGCGGGTTCGGATTTTCTTGCTCGGTGAGTCCATGGCGCCGCTTGACAACTTACACTGTAAGGTTCATGTTCCAAATCACCTTACACCGTAAGGCTAACAAAAACCAGAGGAGAACACCATGCCTGTCATTCGCATCATCTCAAGCGCGCACTCCTGCCTTCGCTCCGCCTCGCTGCTCGCCGCTATCGCGTTCACCGCGGCCTTGACCATGCCTGCCGGCGCCGACGACTATGACGCCGCCATCAAGGACATCCAGTCGACCATCGGGGGCGTACCCGGCTTCATGAAGCAGTTCCCGAAAGCCGGTCTGCCCGGCGCGTGGGCCGAGGTCAAGGCCATCGAGCTCAGCGACAAGACAGCGCTGCCGCCGAAGGTGAAGTCGCTGATCTCGCTGGCGGTCGCGGCGCAAATCCCCTGCAATTATTGTGTCTGGTCGGACACCGAGAACGCCAAACGCGCCGGCGCCACCGACGAGGAGATCCAGGAGGCAGTCGCCTTGGCCGCCTTGACCCGCCACTGGAGCACCATCTTCAACGGCATGCAGGTCGACTTCGCCCAGTTCAAGAAGGAGATGGGCGGAGAATAGGGAGGGGCTATGAGGAGTAGAAACAGGAATGCACGGCGTCCAGCCGTCCAAACTGCGCTGCTCCTTGTGCTCCCCTTTTTGATGCATCTCAGAGTGGTGGCGATGCCGGGAGGCCATCTCGGCGTGCCGGACAGCACGGCTGCGGAGCCGTCGTCACCGCGGTCGCCTAGCGCCGATCAATTCGGAAAGCGCGTTTCGCAGACAGGGCCTGCGGGCTCGCCAGATCTACCTGTTGGCGAGCTAAGATATACTTGCGCAATTTTCTAGCCCGAAAGACCGGCCGCAAGAAATGCCAGAGCCCGAGAGACGGCGCCAGACGCGTTCCTTATTCTTCACCTTGAAGCCTTCCGCCCTAACGCTCGACGAGTTTTGCGAAGACCGCGGCACGCGGTGTTACCGCGGGAAAACCGGACGGAACCGCCCCTTTTATGACGCAAAAGGCGCGCCTGCCTACGCCTACAGTTAACCAACAGCAAAAGAGTAACGTTAACGAATCCCTAAATTAGTTGACTATGCGGCGCACAGGTATATCTTTCTATACGTTGGGTGTGCAATTTGGGCGAGCAGTCCGCGGTGGTGGCAACCATGTTCGTGGATCGCGACTTAGGGGCAAAGGGACGCTGAGCGGCAGCACATAAAGCCGTACGGCAACGACCCCGCTTACTCAGACAAAACACATCATGTTTCTGGCGACTCCGCGCATGCGGGGGGATCGCCATGATTTCACCTGGTCGGGCAACGCTGTTGCCCCGGCCCGGAACGATGATGCGTGGGTGTGTGCGAGTATGAGGTCGCCATGGGTAGGGTCATCAAGGTTCTGAAGCTGGACACCAAGCCGGGACGGAGGCGTGCCGATCAAGGACGCGCGCTGGTCGCCGGCGGAGCAGGATTTCTGGGTTCTCATCTGTGCCAAAGGCTGCTTGCCGATGGATATGAAGTCATCGCGCTGGACAATTTCCACACGGGCAAGCGCTACAACCTGTCAGCGATAGCGCGTGACGCGACTTTCACCTGCATCAGGCACGACATCGTCGAGGAACTGCCGACGGACCTTGCTGTCGACGAGATCTACAATCTCGCCTGCCCGGCTTCTCCGCCGCATTATCAGGCCGATCCGATCCACACCTTCAAGACCAGCGTGCTCGGCTCGATCAACCTTCTGGAGCTCGCGCGGCGACACAACGCCAAGATCTTCCAGGCGTCGACTTCGGAGGTCTATGGCGATCCGCTGGTGCATCCGCAGCCCGAAGGTTACTTCGGCAATGTCAACACGCACGGTCCGCGCTCCTGCTACGACGAGGGCAAGCGCTCGGCCGAGACGCTGTTCTTCGATTACTCACGGACATACGGCATCGATGTCCGCGTCGCGCGCATCTTCAACACCTATGGCCCTCGCATGCGGCCCGACGACGGCCGCGTGGTGTCGAACTTCATCGTCCAGGCGCTGCGCGGCGACGACATCACCGTCTACGGCAGCGGCGCGCAGACGCGCTCCTTCTGCTTCGTCGACGACCTGATCGAAGGCTTCGTGCGCCTGATGAACGCCGCCGTGGCCCCCCAGCACCCGGTCAATCTCGGCAACCCCGTCGAGTTCACCGTCATGGAATTGGCCGAGCTGGTCATCGACTATACGAATTCACGCTCGCGCATCGTGCACCGGCCGCTGCCGGTCGACGACCCCAGGCAGCGCAAGCCCGATATCTCGTTTGCCAGGCAGCATCTCGGCTGGGAGCCGAAGGTTGCGCTGAGCGAAGGCCTCGCCCACACCACTGCCTATTTCGACGCCGTCCTGGGCGGACGCCGGTTCATCGCCCCGCGCAGGGTCCAGGCATCAACCGCCAGGGAGGCAACGGCATGATGACCCGCCGCGCCGTTCTGGTGACGGGTGGCGCCGGCTTCATCGGTAGCCATGCCTGCAAGCTGCTGTCGGCGGCGGGCTACTTGCCGGTGGTCTACGACAATTTGAGCCGCGGCAACGAGAAAGCCGTCGCCTGGGGGCCGCTGGTCGTCGGCGACATCCGCGACCCCGAAGCGTTGCGGCGGGCGATCGAGACTCACAGACCACAGGCGATCATCCATTTCGCCGCCCTTGCCTATGTCGGCGAGTCGGTCAGCGCGCCGGCGGATTATTATGCGACCAATGTCGGCGGCACCATCGCCGTACTGGACGCCGCGCGGGCAAGCGGCATCGACAAGGTGATCTTTTCCTCGAGTTGCGCGACCTATGGCGTGCCGGAAGCATTGCCGGTGAGCGAGGCCTCGCCGCAGAAGCCGATCAGCCCCTATGGCCGCAGCAAGCTGATGGGCGAAGAAGTCATCAGGGACTATGCCGCTGCCTATGGAACGAGATACGCGATCCTTCGCTACTTCAACGCCTGCGGCGCCGATCCCGAAGGCGAGCTTGGCGAGTGGCATACACCCGAAACCCACCTCATTCCAAGGGTGCTGATGGCGGCGTCCGGCATGATCGAGGCGATCGAGGTCTTCGGCGCCGATTACGAGACGGCGGACGGCACATGCGTGCGCGACTACATCCACGTCAGCGACCTCGCGCGCGCGCATCTCATGGCATTGATGCATCTCGAGGCCGGCGGCGACAGCCTGTCCGTCAATCTCGGCACCGGCCGAGGCATCTCGATAAAGGAGATCCTCGAGGCCGTCGGCCGCGTCACCGGCCGGACGGTCCCGGTCGCCTATAAACCGCGCCGGCCCGGCGACCCGGCCGGGCTGTTCGCCGATCCCAGCCTAGCACAAGAGCAATTGGGCTTTGTGGCGGAACTTTCCGATCTAGACACCATCGTCAGGACGGCAGCGCCCTTCTTCGGGCTCCGACCGGCCCTGAAGCCGAAGGTTTTCAAAGCGTCCGCCGGCGTCTCGCGCGCGAAGCGCGCGCCGCGCGGCATGAACGCCGCGGAAAAACGCCAGCCTGCGCGGCTGGCAGTCGTCCCTGTGAGTACTGTGTCGGGGCGTGGGCTCGCTGAGCTGGGTTGACGGCTTGTCTCAGCGAGCCTCTTAGATTTGATACGCCGGGACAATTCCGAGCGGAAACTGCTAGAGCAATTCCAGGACGTGTGCAGCGGTTTTCCGTCCGGAAATTGCGTGAGCAAAGAGATAGAGCGGGTCGGCGTTTCCGTGAAACGGCCAGCCGCTCTAGGCATTTTCCTGGACGTGCGCCAGCAGCGACTAACTCTTGGGATCGACCAACTTGCGGGCCTTTTCGAAATCGACGCTCCTGGTATCGCCCGCCTGAATTTTCTTGAACTCGTCGGCCGAATTGTCCGAAGCGTGCCTGAAGCTGTACCACCGGCCATCCGGATCCCTCCGTTGCTGGACGGTCCCGTTCAGGACGCGATGGCTGAAACAGGTGCGGATCGGCTGTGCCGTATAGGCCGTGGACCGCCAGACGAGCTCCATGCACATCTTGCCATCATTGCTGAGATGCCATGTGCCTTCGGCGAAGGACGTTGAACCAGGCTTGGACGTCCAGGCACGCATGCGCCTGTCCTGGGCGAAATAGGCGGCTCCGTCCTCCCAGTTCCAGGTGCGGTCGGCATAGAACAACTGCAACTCAAATGCCGTCGGCGTGGTGCCTGCTTGTGCCGCTGCCGGAGACCCAGCGCCGCTTGCGTGAGCAACGCCGGACAGCGCCACTCCACCGCAGAAGAGCAGAAGCATCAGGTCCGCGCGCCGCGCAGAACGACGGCACCTCACGCTCCGCGCTGGTCTGGACGGCAATATTTTTCGAACTGCAGGAATGATGAGCGATAACATTTCGACGACGCCTTTCGATCTGGCGTCACTACCCAGATTGGGTATTCGATCCCAATGCGCAGCTACCGCCCCCACGTGATATTAACTGCCGCTCGAGGAATGGTGTCAACCTTCCCGTCGCAGCGAGCCAAGATCGCCCGCGGACGGTGATTGCGGCCGCGCCAAAGCTTGTGGATGGGCAAGCCGCTGGTTTATAGGATCGGCCGCTTATGATGGAGCAGAAACGTTGAACGGGCCGGCGACCACGGAAGGGCTCGGAATCTTGGCGCCTCGCCAGGCCATTGGAAGCCGGCAAGGGAGCCGGCGGCCTGGAGCGGTCCCCTTCCGTGCGCCCGATTTCGAAATCGAAGCAATTACCCGGAATGCGGCGGTCGGCGCCATTCGGAGAACTGGTTGAAAAGAGCATTCTCGATAATCGTCACACTGGCGCTGCTGGCCTGGCTTGCGGCAGACTCGCGCTGGAAGATGGTGGGCGACGCCTTCGCCAGCATCACGCCCGGCGCCTTCGCTGCGGTGACGCTGGCGCTGTTCGTCACTTATGTGCTGCGCGCGCTGCGGGTCTGCGACGAGTTCCGCGACGAGGTGAACGGCCGCTTCGGCGCCTGCCTGCGCGTCATCCTGATTCACAACGCCATGATCAACGTGGTGCCGTTCCGCGGCGGCGAGACCGCCTTCCCGCTGCTGTTGCGGCAGGTGTTCGGCATCTCGATCGTGCGCGCCGGCGCTTCGCTCCTGTGGTTCAGGCTGCAGGACGCCTTCGTCGTCGGTGTGCTCGCCTGCCTGGTGTGGCCCGGTCTTCACCCGGCCCTCAGGGCCGCGGGCATCGCGGCGCTGATTGCCGCCGCCTGGTATCTGCCGCGCTGGGCGCGCGCGCCGCATGACTGGGCCGGGCGCGGCAGCATCGTGTCGAAGCTCGGCAAGCTGCGCGATATCTTCACCGAGGCCACGGGCCGCTCCCGCTACGGCTGGTGGTGGACGGTCGCCAACTGGACGCTGAAGCTTGCCGTGCAGGGATGGCTGCTCGCCATGCTGCTCGGCACCTCCTTCCAGACTGCCTTTCCCGGCGCCGTCGGCGCCGAGGCCGCCGCCATCCTGCCGGTGCAGGGTGTCGCCGGTTTCGGTACCTATGAGGCGGGCGCGGCAGCGGCGCTGCTTTATTCCGGCATCGCCATGAAGGACGGGCTGCAGGCGGCGCTGGCGCTGCATCTGTTCATCCTCTGCTCGGCCGTTGCCACCGGTGCGATCGCCTGGCTGTTTCCCTCGAAATCGACGCTGCCGGAGACGCCGGCTACGGGACCCGCAAGGAAATGACCGCCATGGACATGCTTCCCATTCCTCAGTCGGGGCTGCCTGCCGGTGCCGTCATGCCCGAGCACCAGCTTTCCATCGTCATCCCGATGTATAACGAGGCCGACAACGTCGAGCCGCTGATCGTGCGTATCCACCAGGCGATGGAGAACTACAGCCAGCCCTGGGAAGTGGTGCTGGTGGACGACGGCAGCACCGACGCCACGCCGAATGAAATTCGCCGCCTGGCGGCCGAATACGGTGCGCATGTGCACGCTGTGGAGCTGGTGCGCAACTTCAAGCAGACGGCGGCCATGCAGGCCGGCCTCGACGCTGCCCGCGGCGATGTCATAGCGACGCTCGACGGCGACCTGCAGAACGATCCGTTCGACATACCGCGCATGGTCTATCGACTGCTGACCGAGGACCTCGACCTCGTCGCCGGCTGGCGCAAGAACCGTCAGGAGGGTTTCTGGATGCGCCGGCTGCCGTCACGCATCGCCAACTCGCTGATCGCGCGCGTCACCGGGGTGCGGCTGAAGGACTATGGCTGCAGCCTCAAAGTGTTCCGCGGCAGCGTCATCCGCAGCGTCAGGCTCTATGGCGAAATGCACCGCTTCATCCCGGCCTGGCTGGCGACGGTGACGACGCCGCGCCGCATCGCCCAGGAGGTGGTGACGCATCACGCCCGCATCCACGGCCAGTCGAAATACGGCATCTCGCGCACCTTCCGCGTGGTGCTCGACCTGGTCTTCATGTTCTTCTTCATGCGCTACCGCACCAGGCCCGGCCATTTCTTCGGCGGCATCGGCATCGTGTTCGGCGTGCTCGGCTCGCTGATCCTTGCCTACCTGTTCAGCTTGAAGGTGTTTTTCGGACAGGACATTGGAACGCGCCCGATGCTGTTCACCGGCTTCTTCCTGGTCATCGCCGGCCTGCAGATGGTAACGTCGGGCGTACTCGCCGAGATGCTGTCGCGCGTCTATCTCGAGGCCAATGTTTCGCTCGCCTATGTGGCGCGCCCGCAGCCCGCGCCTGGCGAAGGTGATGGCTGGCGTTGGCCGAGCCCGCCGGCGCAAGCCAAGAAAGCCCCGAGACGGAAATGATCCCGCCCCTACCCTCATCCGAGGTCCGCGCATGACCATCCTTGTGACCGGAGCCGCCGGCTTCATCGGCAGCCATGTCTGCGAGCGCCTGCTCGCCCGCGGCGACGCCGTTGTCGGCGTCGACAGCATGAACGCCTACTACGACCCGGCATTGAAGGCGGCACGGCTCGCCAGGCTTTCCGGCCGGCACGGATTTTCGTTCCGCCAACTCGACATAGCCGAGCCGGGCGCGCTGGCGGCGAACCTCGAGGGAACGCTGCTGAGCGGCATCGTGCATCTCGGCGCCCAGGCGGGCGTGCGCTATTCGCTCGAAAATCCGCGCGCCTATATCCACGCCAACATCGCCGGCCACCTGGAGGTGCTGGAGCTCTGCCGTGCATCGCCCGAGATCAAGCATCTGGTCTATGCCTCGTCGAGCTCGGTCTATGGCGGCAACACCAAGGTGCCGTTCGTGGAAAGCGACCGCGTCGACAATCCGGTGTCGATCTACGCGGCGACCAAGAAGGCGGACGAGCTGATCAGCTCGACCTATTCGCATCTCTTTGGGCTGCCGCAGACGGGCCTGCGCTTCTTCACCGTCTATGGCCCCTGGGGTCGACCGGACATGGCGGCCTGGATCTTCACCGAGGCGATGCTCTCCGGCAAGCCGATCCGCGTCTTCAACCATGGCGAGATGTGGCGCGATTTCACCTATGTCGACGACGTTGTCGAGGGCGTGATTGCGGTTCTCGACAAGCCGCCGGCGGCCGGCCGCGAGCGCCACCGCATCTACAACATCGGCAACAGCCAGCCGGTGCATCTCGGCCGCTTCATCGAGACGCTGGAAGGGCTGCTCGGCGTGAAGGCCATCCGTGAGGATCTGCCCATGCAGCCCGGCGATGTCGAGAAGACCTTTGCCGACACCAGCGCGCTAGAGCGCGACATGGGCTTCAAGCCGAAAGTGCCGATCGAGGAAGGACTGGCGAAATTCGTCGACTGGTACCGGCGGGAATGGCGGCCGGAGGGCAAGCTGTAAAGCGAAGCGCTGCCGCCGATGCCCTGCCCTACATGCATCCTTCGATAAACGGACCGCTGACCCATAGCGAGCCGTTGGTATACATGGCGGTTCCGCTGTCGTCGGTGTAGCCATGGGATTGCTCGTCCACGTGCAGCTTGCTGTTGGGCACAAGCTGCCCGTTCACTTTTATGCTCTTGATGAAAAGGTTGCGATCGCCGGGCCGGCCGTCTCCGGCCCACTCGTCGTTGACATAACGAATTTCGATCGTCTTTGGATTGGGCACGCCGCTAAGGTCGATGTGGAACGGTTGCGCCTCGACGGCCGCCTCCGTCAGTTCCGCCACGCGCTGCTCGCCTGTCGAGGCCTTGCTCTCCTTGCCCTGGACGGCGATCTCGCCAAGGCGCTTGCCGTCGGCGAAGACGTCGAAGCGAGGCTGACCCTGGTAGTCGGTGCCGGCCGCGTCGATCTCCAAGCTTGTGGCTGTGCAGTGCCCCGCGTCTCCGGCCGCGTTGGCGACAAGTGTGGCTATGCGCCGCTTTTGCGATTGCACCCAGCCGGCAATCGGCTGCAGCAGCGCCGTTCGATCGCTCAAGCCTTCTTCGAATAGGTTCGTCTTTTCGCCGGGATCGGCCTTAAGGTCGTATTCCTCGACCTTGCCGGTGGTAGCGTTGAAAATCACCTTTCGATCATTATCGCGATAACCGAGCAAGGAGCCGGCCCACGGATTGAAGAAGAAGGTCCTGTTTGGCCGTTGCTCGCTGAACAGGCTGCGGCCCTGCCACTGCTCGGGCAATGGCAGTCCCAGTATGTCCATGATCGTCGGAGCAATGTCGACGATGCCGCCGACCGGATGCGCGACTTCGTCATGGAAAAGGTGCTTGTTGATCATTATCAGCGGAATGTGGACGTTCTCGTCGTAGATTGCGGTGGCATGGACGTAGTCGCCATGTTCTCCGAACGCCTCGCCATGATCGCCAAGGACGACAACTAGCGTCGAATCGAGCTTGCCGGACTGCTTCAGTGAATCGAGGATTTCACCGAACGCTGCGTCGCCGACCTTCAGGGCGTTGAGATAGGCATTGAATTTTTCGTCATCGACGTAGTGCACCGGCCCGATGTCTTTGGCGGAAGGCACCAATCTTCGAGAACATCGGGCTGCCGGTGATGTACGGATAATGCGTCATCGCCGTGAACATGATGCCGAAGAAGGGCTTCTGCGGATCCTTCTTCATCCAGTCGATGATCGTTTGGGCCGTGCAGAGGTCACTGTTGTAGTCCATGTTCTTCCACTGCTCGGTACTGAGCTTGAAGGTCGGGGTGGCGCATTTCTGCCCCCGATAGTCCTGGATGGCGTCCAGTCCCTTGTTGAGCAGGAACTCGTCCACACGCTGGAAACGGGAATCGGCGCTCCAGAAGAACCCGGTGCGAAAATTGTGCTTGGACAGGGTGTTGGAGATCGTCTCCAGCGGCAGGTACGGATATTTGGCAGTCATCCCGTAGAATGAGATGTCGTTGTACATCGAGGTCAGCAGCGAGAAGATCGAATAGTGCGTGGAAGGAGCATGCGCATAGATCTTGTCGAACCGAATGGAATCTCCGGCATAGCTCTTTATGTTCGGCGTGATCGGATACTGGCCGCCAAACGTCTCGATGTATTTCGACGGCACCGACTCCATCATGAAAATCAGCACGTTCTTGATCGGATTTGGCGTCGGCGCCTTGAAGCTTGAGGTTTCCGCCGGACGCTCCCCGACGCTGGCGACATCGGGATCATCGCCGCCGGCGCTCATCGCAAAAGTCACCGGCGTCGAACTGAACCACGCCGACTGAACGAAATACACGATAGGATTGTCGACCTTGGATGCTGGCAGCGACTGAGCGCGCACATGATAGCCGCTGCCGACCAGGGCCGCGCCAACGCACAGAACCAAAGCGATGAGAAACCTCTTGCGGCCTGCGGAACTCAGCCGCTGGCACAAACTGCCCGCGGCGTAGCCGAGGGCCAGCACCAGAACGATGGACCCGAAAAGGATCGCGGCATCCCTCACGTTGAGGGCATCGCCCATCGCGCTCTTGGCGTCGGCATTCTGCAGGAAGTCGCCATAGACCAGCCACTGGAAGGTGAAAGGCTCACCCAGCATCTTGACGAGATTGATGTTGGCAAATCCCCAGCCGAGCGACACCAGGACCACGAGATAGAAAAGGGAGGCGACGGCCGCGGATGCGAGCCGGCTTGACTTTGTAAGGAAGAGCAGGATCAGCGTTGCCGCCGTCACCGATGTGATGAGTATCAGGTCGTAATAGCTTGCCGCCAATCCCATGGGAATGGACGCCAGGCCTCCCTGGAATGTCGTTTGCGGATCGACGATTGCGGCCCGGTAGATGCCCAGCAGAAGCCATAACCACAGGCTGGTGCAAATGACGCGCAAGGACGTCCGCGTGAAGCGAAGTTCCTGCGTCAATGCAGGTTTCGTCCTCGATCCCGTCTGGCCGCCCTCGGACCGGCTCGCCGAGCCCATACCGCCGCCGATACTCATGAGATTGCCCACCGCCAGTTTGTGCTCCGGCCAGAAACCACGGCCGGCAGCTTTCAAACCCCGTGCGCAAAATCGGTTCGGGGCAGGAAAGAGTCAACAAAATCAAGTGTGCGTTAACGAGGTCTCTTCAGAACTGGTTAACCGCAAAGATTGAAAGACGATGGGTTTGCCAAAGCGCCGATCAGCATGGAAGCGGCCAACTTGCGGCAGCGAAGAAGGCTGAGACCGTGTTGCGGGCCGGCCCGGCTTCATTCCGACGTCAGCCGAACGCGTACAGACCGTCGGTCGAGACTGCCCTGAAATAGGTCACGAATTCCCAGTAATTCTCGATGCGGTCGACGAAAGGCCGCTGCGGCGGCTTCAGGATCTCGGTCTCGAAGTGGTCCAGTCGCTGGGAACCGCCGAGATAGGCAATGATTGCATTGCCAACCAGTGGATCGCCGATGTCGCTATAGTGGATCGGGAAATACGGCTGTCGGGTCTCGAACAGCACCGATCTGATCTTTGCGCGAAACAGATTCAGCTCGCGCAGAAACGCGTTGAAACGTTCTATGTCGAAATGCACCTTCTTTCTGGGGCTGTCGGCTGCGAACCGGTCGGTGGCATGGACTGTCCATACTCCGGATGCTTCCGCTTCGAGCAACGAGACGAAGGACGCGATCGGATTCCTGACAAGCCAGAGCTTCTTGACGCTTTCATCTTCCAACACGGGGAGTATGGCCGCGCGTGTCTGGTCGGGAAATACGTGAAAACCGACGAAGCGAGCCGACGGATCGTCGAAGATGCGCGCGATGAACTGCTCCGGCTCGACATCTCGCAAATCGACCCGATCGCGCGGCAGATCGATTTTCTCGTGATAGTCATGGCGCAAGCCGACGAAGCTCGGATTGAAGATTTCGCCGTGCAGCACCATCCCGTCATATTGGTTGAGATGGCGATTGAGCGCTTGAGAACCGGTTCGCGGCGAAGCGATCAGCACGAACTTCTGACAAGACTGCATTCACCCCACACCCGCTGGAGTTTGCCCGAACATACACAAACGACCTCTCCGTTCAAATGTGCGCGGCCGCTTGAAACGGCAACGGCGGGCGCCCTGAAGCACCCGCCGTCGTCGGTGTCCCAGCACTTGCTGCGGGGTTCAACCGCCGCGCAGGCGCGTTGGGCTGAGGCTCGCAATGGTCGAACGCTGTTCGGCGGGACAAGTCGGCAGGAACCGGCTCGCATCCGCATAAGTCATGGTGGTGACGGAGTTCTTCAGGCCGCCGCGCTTGGCGATCCAGCCGCGAACCCAGCCAGGGTAGTTCTTCATCATGAAGTCGGCCGCGACCTGGTTGCCGCGCACCCCGGCGCCATACGGCAGGTGGAAGCCGAACGATGCGTTGCGCGTGACGCAGACCTTGCTCTTGGGCATCGCCAGGTAAAGCGTGCAGGCCGAATCGCACGCACCGTTGAAGCGCACGAAGCCGCCACTGCGGCGCATCTTCAGCATGCGGATGGCATAGTCGATTACATAGCCGCCGCGGTCGCCGCTGATCGTCTTGACGTAGCCCTTCCCGAGATTCATGCGCGGACGCAGCAATTGGTCTGCCGAGCTCGTCGAGATCATCGCGCCCGTCAAGGCGAGCGCAGCGAGAAACTTCAATATCGTTTTCATTCGCGCCTCCTGCTATGCCGTGAACGGTTAGCCCGGACGCGTAAAGATTGGTTATGCCGTGTCGATAAACTTGTAACAATCGCTTGATTGCACAGTCTTTTTAGGAGCCGCTTGATTGCATTGGTTTATCAACGGCGCAGAAGGATGATCACTGAAAAGTAAATCCGACATGGTCAAAGACCAGAGAAGCCTGGAAGCCTTGCCGGTCGATTTGGGTCAGAGGAACGTTCAATGACCGCTGGAAGCAAGCCGAAGCCGGAAGGCGGTCGTCGCCGCATCTGCGTGGTCATGCCTGCGATCCGGCGCGACGCCGATAAAGACGATGCCTCGGCGCCCGGCGAACTTGCAAGGCTCTTCGCCGAAAACGGAGACGACGTCACGCTGCTGTGGGTTGCCGGCCGGGACGTGCCATCCACGGACGAGGTCGCGGCCCGCCGGGCGGAGTTCGAGGCCGCCTCGGTCAAACTGGAGGTTCTCGACCGGTCCGACCAGCTGCTTCCCTCGCTGGCGACGCCCGAAAGCCGCTCCGCTGCGCTGCTGCATTATCTCGAGCGGTGCAGTTACGATCTGGTCTACGCGCCGCTGGAGGGTGGCCTGCCCTACTTCACCCTGCTCGCGGCTGAGACCGATGCCTTCGCCACGCCGCCGATCGTCCTCCTTGCCCGCGCTCCGCAAGAATGGGCGCATGAAGCCGACAAAACATTCATGGGCAGCACCGAGGCGATCGCCACGGCCTACATGGAAAAGTACTGCGCCGAGATGGCCGACAGGACGGTCTGTGCATCCGCCGCCCTGCGCCAATGGATGCTGTCGAGAGGCTGGAAGGTGAGAAAGGCGACGGTGCTGCCGCCACCGCTTCGGGCCGTCCGGACCGAAGCGCCGCAGCCACCCATCGCGAGCAAGGCGCGTGAGCTTGCCGCCCTGGCCGGATCGCGCTTTCGTGACGGGCTGACGCTGCTCTGCGACGCGCTCGACATCCTCGCGCAATCGGCGCCCGAAGGGCTGACCCTCACCGCGTTCGGTCCATTCGGCAAGATCATGGGCGAGCACAGCGGCGGACTGCTTCTGCGGCGCGCCGAACGTTGGCCGTTCCGGCTCAAGCTGTTGCCGCGCGCGACCTTCGAGGAGAGGCTCGACTACCTCGCACGCAGCGGCGCCTTGGCCGTTGTCCCAAGCCTTGCCGCATCGACCGGCGAGGCCGTTGGCGCATGCACCGCGGCAGGGCTGCCCTTCGTCGCAACCAATGCCGGCGCGAATGCCGAAGCCTGGAAGGCTGAAGCCGGCCAGCCGCCGCTGGTCGAGCCCGACGCGGCGCAATTGGCGGCCGCCATGCTGGCGGCGCTCGAGAAGCCGCCCCGGCCACGGCGGATCGATATGACGGGGCCCGGCCGCAAGGCATGGCTGGATACGCGCCCTCTGCCCGCTGCCCGGAAGCGCATTCGCAAGCGGCCCCAACCGGCGCCCCTGGTTTCGGTGGTGATGGCGCATCGCAACCGGCCGCTCTATCTCAAACAGGCCATCGAAGCGGTCGAGGCGCAAACCTACGGCAATCTTGAACTGGTGCTGGTCGACGACGGAAGCGATCTGGAAGAAGCCAGGCAATTGCTGGATACGTTGGAACCAAGCTTCCGTAAGCGCGGATGGAGGATCCTGCGCCGGCCGCACAAGCATCTTGGCGCCGCCCGCAATGCCGGAGTGCGCGCCGCGCGCGGCGAGTTGGTCCTGTTTGTCGACGACGACAATGCGCTTTTTCCGGAAGCCGTCGAGCATTTCGTCCGTGGCATGGCGGCATCGGGCGCCGATATCTGCACCGCCTTCCAACTGATCTTCTATGAGGATTTCGTGCCCGAGGACCGGGCCGACGGCCTGATCCAGTATCTGCCGCTTGGCGGCCCCGACGCGCTGGGCCTGATCCACAACGTCTATGGCGACGCCAATGCGATGGTGCGCCGGTCGGTTTTCTCGCAGATCGGATTTTGGCTTGAGGATCCCGGCTATGCCATGCACGACTGGGAGTTCTTCGCGCGGGCCTCACTCGCCGGGCTCAAGCTCAGGCCCATTCCAAAGCCGCTCTACTGGTACCGGTCGAAGCCGGACGGCATGTTCCGCACGTCGAATTGGTACGACAACCGCTTGCCTGTCCTGGAGGCGTTCCGGACGCTGCGATCCGATGACACCCGGCTGCTCCACCAAATGGCCATCGCGCAGAACACGGCGCGTTCCGAAGTCGACAGCGCGCGCGAGAACCTGAAATATACGCCTGCCGATCGCAAATATCTGGCTCTCAGCGACCTCGAGCCGAACGGCGAGGCAGCGATCGAGACGCTGGCCGGCATCGCCGCTTCGGCCGGCCGCCACGATACTGCCGTCGCCTTGCTTGGAGGCGGTCTCGCTAGGCCGCAGCCAGACGCATCAGGCAGAGCCGAGGCGGCCAGCGGTTCAGGCGCGCTCGCTTACGACGTGCTGAGGAGCGCAAGGCTGCTTACGCCGCGCACTGCCGCGCTGCCGTTGTTGCTGGTGGCGCCCGACGGCGGCGGCGTGTTCCTGCGCCCGCATGCGGAGGGTGCGGTCGCAGCATCGATCGATCATCAATTCCCGCCCTTCTTCCGCAGAATAGAGGCCGCCATCGAACTCGCCCATGCCGAGGCTCCGGCAATCGCGTTCGGCCTGGCGCTCGCCCGCCCGGACCGGCCTATAGACTGGCAGCAGGATGTCGGCGCGCAGACAATCGGCTTTTCCGGCTGGATGACGGTCCGCGACAGATTCGTGCGCCACGCCTTGGCGGCGACGGTCAATGTCAGGCGCAAGATGCCGCTTTCGATCGTGCTCGCGGTGCGCTTCGTGGAAGGACCGAACGGTGCTCCGAGCAACGCCTTCTTTCGGACGCTGACGGTGTTCAGCGACTAAAGCAGGACGTTCGAAATCTGAACTCGACATGCTGCCGGTTCGCCTGTTTTTCGGCGCCGCATTTCTGCGGCCACGACGCGATTCAGCCCCGTCGGCGAGAAATAGCCTTCACAGGCCCAAGCAGCCGCTCAAAGTTAACCATCTCTCAAGCCGATTTCTTCCGATATGGTTGACAAATTGCTAACAAATCAATAGTATCAACAGCCTATGGGGTATGTAGTGGCAAGGGTGGGCGTAATGCGTAAGATACAGTCGCTACTTCTGGGCGGACTCAGTCTGCTCGGGTTGAGCGTCGCGTTTTCGAATGCGGCGCAAGCGCAAATCGAAGTTGCTCCAATCAAGGAAGCCGAGCTCGCCTGCGAGCAGGCCCTCAAGATCGGCACCATCGAGGCGCTAGAGGACTACCTGCATCGTTATCCGAATGCGCCAACGGCCTGCAAAGCGCTTGCTTTGAACAGCCTGTCGCAGTTTGGAACCGGTGGTGGAAACGGCAACGGTGGAGATGGTGGCGGCCGCTACGGCGGATAAAGCGCCGATTTTCTCGAAAATGTCAGGCGGACGCGCCGTCGCGAAGGCGGCGCGTCGCTTGCTTTGACACGAACTCAGCGTAGCGATCCGAGGTTTTCATCCAGCCGAGCTCCACGAGCTGCGCGGTATCGCGATAGCGCACGGAACGATGGTCGCGGAGCGCTAGCTTCGGGTTTCGCTCCAGTGCTTCCATGTAGGCTGCACGTTCCTCGAGCCCTTTTTCCTTGACTTGTGCATTTTCGCTCAAAGAGGACGCCGATTTTTGGCGAAAACCTGACACGAATTTGAAATGCAGGAGCGCGCTGCGCAACTCGCTGAAATTGACCTCAGTGATCGCGTGCTGCGCGACCTGATAGGATCTGCCTCGCTCCCATCGTACGATCGGCACCTTCGTCAAACATGGGGGAAGCGTCTGCTTGAACCTACCGTGCCAGAAGGCGCGTTCCCTAACACCGCCGAACATCTGCTCCGGCGGATGCCTGCCGTCACGGGCTCGCATCCATCCCGGCTTCGGATCGAAGTAAGGTGAAGCCTCGACAGGCGGGACTGAGCCGTCATAGCTGCATTCAGCCAACGGGCCGTCTGCGTACATATCGACCAAGTTGCCTATTACTGCTTCCGCGCCGGTGGAGTCGAGATAGTCGCAAAGTTGGCGCAGACCTGCCTGCTCGCAGTCGGGATAAACAAGCAGCTCGTCTGAATCGACCGATACGCACCAGTGGCCGGTTCCGAAAACATTCATCAGCGTATTGACCCACCGGGGCGGATCGACGTTTTCGGCGAAATGCGACCCTTCCGTGTGGAAGCAGTGGCTGTCGGGCTGTTCCAGAATCAGCTCACGCGTCCCGTCCGTGGAGCCATTGTCCAGGAAGAAGAAACGGTCGACGCCGAGCTTGCGGTAGTGGTCGAGAAAATAAGGCAGCAACGTTGCCTCGTTGCGCAACCCGACAAAGCATAGGACTTCGCGTTTCCCCACTTCGGTCGGCAGGTCGTCCAGCCTTTCGAGGTGTCTTAGAAGCCGATGGCCAAGCATCTGAACGTCATCGATCCAGGTTGCGCGAATACGGATCCGGCATCGCGGCTCCGCAAATCGATTATCCCCGCGAGACGATTATCAAAGTGTTATCTTACTATTGGCAAGACTACCGGCGGCGGCTGATGATCGAGGGGTAACTCATTGAGCGTTGGTTCTAAGGCGCGGGCGACGTCGACCCGCAGGCGACAGGCAAGCCACAAGCCCCGCAATGTGTGTGTCGTTTCGGAAGTTGAGTTCGGCTCAACCGTGACAACAGATCCCGGTTCGGCGACCTACGCACTGGCCCAGTATCTGGCGCGAACCGGTGACACCGTTACGCTGCTTTGGGTGCCGGCGCCACTCGGGACCCAGCCCGATGAACACGAGATCGTCACGGTAGGCAAATGGTGTTTGGACAATTTCCTGGTGCGGCTGGAATTGTTGCCGCCGTCGCCCGAGCTGCTGCGCGGCCTGGAATCGAGCGACAAGAATTCGGTGGCCGTTTATCACTACCTGAAGCAGAACGATTTTGACGTCGTCTACTTTTCGCTCGAGGGCGGACTGGCGCATTTTCCCACGGTCGCCAAACGCACCGGCGTGTTTCCCAATCCTCCCACGATAGTCGTGCTCGCGCATGAACCCCTTAGATGGAAACTGGATGCCAACGCCAGAATGGTCGACAAAAAAGAGCAGATTACCGTCTGCCATATGGAAAAGAAGTCTGCCGAAAACTGCGACCATCTCGTCGCTACCGGCCAGTCCGTGCTGGACTGGATGGTTGAGGCCGGATGGCGATTGCCCGCCAGCCATCATGTCGCCTCACCGCTGGTACCAGAGGAATGGCGCACGAACTTTGCCGTGGATCACTACAGGCCGCGAACGCGTCCCGCTGCCGAAGTGGTCCATTTCTCCGGCACCGAGGAACGCAGCGGATTGATGCTGTTTTGTGACGCGCTCGATCGCCTTGCCGATAAGGGCACAGCCGACCTGACCGTGACGGTTATCGGCGCATTTGGTCCTGTGCTGGGTGAGCACTCGGGGGGCATGGTCGTCCGGCGCGCGCGGCACTGGCCGTTCAAGCTGAAGCTACTGCCTATCGAGGACAGGCCGCAGATCTTCAAGTATCTCCGTCAGAGCCACGCTCTGGTCGCACTCACACACACGGCCGCCCAGCTTCCACTCGATGTGGCGGCTTGCCTCGATGAGGAAATCCCATTCGTCGCGACTGATGTCGGCAGCATACGGGAAACGCTTGATCCCAATTCGGCTGATACTGTGCTGATGAATGCGTCTGCCCCTGCGATAGCGGCGAAAATCTCATCGGCCCTGGAAAGCCGATCATTTGGCCCGGCGAAGCCGTTGCGAAACAGGAAAGCGCGCGAGAAAGCCTGGGCCGCGCTGCATGCAAAATTCTGCAAGCGTCCCGCCGAGACAGCCACCCGCGGCCGCACCCAGCAACCGCTCGTGTCGATCATCACTGCCTTCTACAATCGGGCGCGGCTGCTGCCGCAGGCGGTCGCGTCCGTTCGACGCCAAGACTATCCAAAAATCGAATTGATCGTCGTCGATGACGGCAGCACCGATCCGGACGCGATCCGGCTGCTGGCAGAGCTCGAGCCGGAGTTCAAGCAGCGTGGCTGGCGGATCATCCGGCAGAAGAACGGTTTCCTCGGCAAGGCGCGAAACGCCGGGATCCGTGCCGCCAAGGGCTCGTTGATTCTATTCCTCGACGACGACAACGCGCTGTTCCCGAATGCCGTCAGCACGTTCGTCTCCGGCATACAAAAATCCGGCGCCGATATCTGCACGACTTTTGCCAAGTGGTTCAACGAGTCCTTTGCGCCGCTCGATACGAAAAGCGGCTACATGCGCTACTTTCCCGTAGGCGGACCGGCCGACATCGCCTTGATCACCAATCCCTACGGCGATGCCAATGCCATGTTCCGGCGGGAGGTCTTCGACAAGATAGGCTATGTGAACGAAGAACGAGGATTTTCCGCAAGCGATTGGGAATTTTTCCTGCGCGCGGACCTGGCAGGTCTGGAGATCGTCCCCATTCCCGAGCCGATCTACTGGTACAAATCGGATCCGACAGGCATGAACCTGAATGCCGAGTGGGTGAGGAATCGCAGGCCAATCATCGATGCGTTTCGAAAGCACAAATTCGCCCGGACGGACTTGTTCGTGCAGTTGGGCATTAGCACGAACACCGCATACTATGAAAAGGATCTCAACCTTCGAAATTTGGAGTTGCTGGTTAACGACGAGCGCTACGTCAAGCTGAGCACGGGTTCGGCAAGCGGCGCCGACGCATTGCAGCTGCTGGCAGCAATTGCCGCGCGCGAAGGAAGGGCGGACACCGCGATATCACTCCTCGCCTATGCGGGGCGTTCTGATTTCACCTTGGGCGTCGTGGACATGCTCGATGCGGCGGCCAACGATGCGATGTCCGAACTGAATTCATCGCTTTATCGCGACCAGTATTTGCCCGCTGAGGCGTATCGTCTTGCTCTTGTCAGCTCTTACCCGAATGCCGATCCGGATCAACTGACCTACGTCGAACAGTCGCCGGATCAACTGTTTGTCGAAGCGAAGGGCGGCAATACGGCGATGGCGGTGTTGAAGGGGGTCTGTCCGGCGGGCGTGGTCAGTGCGGGTTGCTGGGTCTATCTCGATGAGGAAATCGCCGATCCTGCGCAGTTCCAGATTGCGATCGTAAACGCCGAAAACCGGACCGTCAGAGATCTCGCCAAAATACTTGAGAGTGGGAGCGGGAGTGGCTGGGCCGATGTGCGCCGAGCCCGCGAGGCACGCGAGATAAGGACGACAGCCATGCTGCCTGCGTCGGGCAGGCTCGATCTGCTGCTGGCGGTAAGGTGCAGCGGCAGCGGCCGGGCGGCGCGGGTGCTTGGAGGATTTTCAGGAATCCAGATCCGCAATGCCGTTCTGGCCGGCGCGAAGCGGCCTCGCCTCAGCGCGCCGCAACAGCGCCAGCGCATCCGCCGCATGAGCGACGATGAGCTCAAGCGTGCAACGCTCGTGACCGATTATCCTTCCGAATTGCCGACGCTGCTCGTTGCTGGGGATAATGGCGGCATATTCCTGCGACCGAGCACGCATGGCATTGTCGCCGCCGCCCTCAACTCCGCCTTCCCGGCCTTTGCCAGAAGCGTCATGGCGACAGTGGAGATCGCACACGAGGACGCGTCGCCATTCGAGTTCGCCATCGCTTTGGGCAGGCCGGAAGAAAAGCTGGTGTGGAACCACGACACCCCAACGGGCGTGCTCGCATTCTCCGGGTGGACGCGGGTTTCGAATCCTTTCGAGCTGCATGAGCTGAAGGTTTCGATCCGCGAGATCGATCGCAAATGGCTGACAGTCTATCTGGCCGTCCGGTTGCCCCGCGGCTCGAAGCCCATGCCCTCCAATGCTTTCTTTCGCAAGCTGCTGCTGTTGTGGGAATGAAGGCGACACCAGCCAGATCTCGCGAACGTTACTTTGCCACGGGGACGAGTTCGCTAATAGAATAGGCTAATTCGAGAGGCACCAAGAAGATGAGAAATACACTCAGCCTTGTTCTGGCCGTTGTCACACTTGCGGTAAGCGCGATTTTTTTCGGAGCGACTGCCCAGGAGCGCGACATTGGGCCGAAATGTATCCAGTGGCATTCGTACCGCGTCCTGTTCAAGAAGGGCGACGGCAGGGTCACCGACGAAGCAGGGAAGAGTTTGGCAGCCTTCGTCAAGGACGCAGGGCGTGACTGCGGCTACAGGGTTTATGCGACCGCCAGCAAGGAAGGCCGGAAAGCGTACGAAATAGCCGGCCGCAGGCTCGACGCAGTCAGCGATTTCCTTACGACCCAGGGCGTCAAACCGGAAATGGTGCTTCCGGTCCAGCACTGGGTCGACGACGGCGCCGCCGACACGAAACAGGCGCGGAGCGCCATCGTTTACACTCTGCCCAAGCAAGGGATCTCGTGCCGGCAGTATGAGAAGCGCAGTCCAGTACAGGTACAGCTCGTCTTCGACAGCAAGTCGTCCGTGATTTCACCGCAGGTCAAAAGCGAACTGGAGAAGTTCGCCAACAGCATCAAGGATACGCGTTGCAACGTGGAACTGACGGCATTGGCCGCCAAGGAGATCACGGGCGCCAATGCGGCAAAGACGAACAAGGACCTGGCCAAGCAACGGATCAAGGCGATCATGGACATCATGACCGCGATTGGCATCGACAGCGACCGCCTCATCGATACGAATGTTGAGTATGTCGGCGACAAGAAGCCGAATACCGCCAAAAATCGCATGGCCACCGCATCGCTGATGTAGCGCGCCTGCCGCCGGCGAATGTTACGACTTTGAAACGCCACCCGTGCTCGGTGGGGAAATGTCCGTCGAGCAAATCAAGAAGACTTCTTCAGGGTCAAAGTGCATATCGCCGGCCAAATCCACCGACAGGTGAAGGACCTTCCGCCCAGCACGAAAATCAACAAGACGACGATCAGCGACCGCTGATCACTCTCACGCCTTGCGCTCCCAGCGACGGTCGGGCGTCTGCTGCCAGTAGGTCACCGCGTGGCCGGCTTCCTTCATCGTCTTCCAGTGGCTGCGCGCGCCTTCGAGCTGCGCTGCGTCGTGGCCGTCGAACAGGAAGACGGCGCGCTCGTAGCCCGAAAGCTCGGGCGGGTGCGCACCATCGACTAGGAAGCGGATCTGGGCAGCGTTGGGGTTGCCCTCCCCCGTGGTGAGCAGGATCGGCTGCTCGGCCGGATAGGCTTCGCGGTCGGTGGCGTGCGCGAGGAAGGAGTCGTCGCGAAACGTCCACAAATGCTGGTCGAGCGCGTCCCGCCGTTCCTCCGTGCCGGTCTGCACGACCGCGCGCCAGCCGCGCTCGACACTGCGCTCGAGCAGGCCCGGCAGGGCTTCCTCAAGCGTCGATTCGGTCAGGTGGTAGAACAGGATGTCGGCCACGACAGCCTTACCCTTCGTAATGGTCGCGTACCAGCCTATCGAGCAGCCGCACGCCAAAGCCGGAGCCCCAGGATTGGTTGATCTCGCTCGCCGGCGCGCCCATCGCGGTGCCGGCGATGTCGAGATGCGCCCAGGGCGTGTCCTTGACGAAACGCTGCAGGAACTGCGCGGCGATGATGGCGCCGCCATAGCGGCCGCCGATGTTCTTCATGTCGGCGTTCTTGGACTCGATCAGCTTGTCGTATTCGGCACCAAGCGGCATGCGCCACAGCCGCTCCTGCGTCGCTTGGCCGGCGCCGAAAAGCCTGCCGGCCAGCTCGTCATCGTTGGAAAACAGGCCGGCATAGTGCTGGCCAAGCGCGACCATGATGGCGCCGGTCAGCGTCGCCAGATTGACCATGAATTTCGGCTTGAAGCGATCGTTGGTGTACCAGAGCGCATCGGCGAGCACCAAGCGGCCTTCTGCGTCGGTGTTCAAGACCTCGATGGTCTGGCCCGACATCGAGGTGACGATGTCGCCCGGGCGTTGCGCATGGCCGTCGACAGCGTTCTCGACCAGGCCGATGACGCCGACGATATTGGCCTTGGCCTTGCGGGCGGCCAACGCACGGATCAGCCCGGTGACCGCGGCGGCACCGCCCATGTCGCCCTTCATGTCCTCCATGCCGGAGGCCGGCTTCATTGAATTGCCGCCGGTGTCGAAGGTGACGCCCTTGCCGATGAAGGCGATCGGCGCGTCCTTGGCCTTGCCGCCCTTCCATTGCATGACGGCCATGCGGGCGCCGCGCGGCGAGCCCTGCGCGACGCCAAGCAGCGAGCCCATGCCGAGCTTCTTCATCTCCTTCTCGGTGAGGATCTCGACCTCGACGCCGAGCCCTTCCAGTTCCTTCGCGCGAGCGGCGAACTCGACCGGACCGAGCGTATTGGCCGGCTCGTTGACGAGATCGCGCGCAAGCAGCACGCCTTCGATAACGGCCTCTTCCGCGGCGAAGGCCTTCTTGGCGGCGGAAGGGTCGGCGCAGTGGATGGTTATCTTGGCCGGCTTTGCGGTTTCGGCCTTTTTGCTCTCCGCCCCCTTGGCGTCGGATTGGCCGTCTTCCTTGTCCTTCCTGGTCTTGTATTTGTCGAAGCCGTAGCTGCGCAGGAGGATGCCGGCGGCAAGGTGCGCCGCCTGCCTGCCGTCCGGCTGGAGGTCCGGAAGATCGAGGATGACAGCGACTTCCACAGCCTTGCGCAGCGCGGCGGCAACCGCGCCGCCGAGCTTCAGCCAGGCGTAGTCGTCGAGGCTTGCGACCTTGCCGGCGCCGACGGCCACCAGCCGGTCGACAGAGGTTCCCTCCGGTGCCAGCACTTCCACCGAGCTCGCGAACTTGCCGGAGAAATCGGCGACCGGAAACGCGCGCGCCAATGCGCCAGCCGGGTCGCAGGCCTTCGCGGCATCGCTAAGGCCGCCGCCGTCGGCCGCAAGCACGAAGACGCTGCCATTTTTGGGCGCGGCGAATTTGGCAAAGGCAATCGAAGGTCTCGAAGTCATCAGATCCTGCTTCCGGGGTGAGGCGCCGCGAACCGGCTTTCAAGCGTGCGCGACATTTGGTCGTTTTCGGCCATTTGGCAAGACTTTGGCCGAAATCGCTGTCTATATCGGCGCCGAAACCAACCAAGGATTCGTCGCGGCGGAACGCAAGCTTTATGCCGCAACCTGTTGTTAACCATCAATGTTTCGCATTTCTTATTCATTGACGCGGAGACTCCGCCGCGCCGGGCGCGTGGCGTGGAGAGGACAAACCAGATGAGCCGCCTATGGACCCGGTTGTGCAGGCGTCGGCGGATGACTACCTTGTCGGCGGGCATGATGCCGTTCGGCACAATCGAGAAAAGCCTTCATGAAGGTCGTTGAACGCTACATCATGCGTCGCGCTACGGCGATGTTCCTGGCGGCGCTGGCGTGGACACTGGCGATCGTGTGGACGACGCAGGTGCTCGCCAAGATCGACTTGGTCACCGACAGTGGCCAGTCGGCGTTGACCTTCTTCGAAGTCGCGGCCCTGATCATCCCCTCGATCGTCCCGATCGTGGTGCCGTTCGCGCTTGTGGTCGCGGTGGCGCAGACGCTGAGCGCCATGAACACGGATTCGGAGCTGGCGGTGATCAACGCCGCGGGCGCCTCGCGTTGGGCGATCGCGCGGCCGATCCTTCTGCTGGCGCTGGCGGCCAGCGTCTTTTCCGTTGCCGTCGATAACGGCGTCGATCCCTATGCCAGGCAGAAGAACCGGCAGTTGGTGGCGGCCTCGCGCGCCGACCTTCTGTCACTGATCATCCAGGAAGGCACCTTCCGTAAGATCGACGACGGCCTGTTCCTCCAGATCGGAGAACGGCTCCCCGACAACAAGCTCGGCGGCATCTTCGTCGCCGATTCGCGCGAGGAAGGCGCCAACCTCACCTATTACGCAAAAACCGGCAGCATCGTCGAAAAAGGCGACGAGAAGGTGCTGATGATGAATGACGGCGTCATCAACCGCAAATCGGTGACCGGCGACCTTTCCGTCATCCGTTTCACCTCCTACGCCTTCGACCTGTCGGCCTTCATGTCGGCGGCGAACGAGATCACGCTGCTGCCCAAGGACCGGACGACGCCATACCTGCTCGACCCGGATCCCAACGACAAGATGTACCAGCGCAATCCGGGCAGCTATACGGCCGAGGTCAACCAGCGCTTCTCCGAATGGTCCTATTCGCTGGTCTTCGCGTTGATCGCGCTTGCGGTCGCAGGCGACGCGCGCTCGCATCGCGAGGCGCGCATCCATCCGCTGATCACCGCAATCGCAATCGCCCTTTTCGTCCGCTGGCTTGGCTTCTTCGCCGCCGGCAAGGCCGACAAGGTCTGGTACTACGCTTATATGGTCTACGCCGTTCCGATCGTGGCGTCGGCGGTCTCCGCCTGGTTCATCGTCTCGTCGCGGAGCATGGAACTGCCCGCCGCCTGGGCCGACTGGATGACGAATGTCGCCGGTCGCGTGAGCGAGGGCTGGACGGCGCTCAAGCTGTGGCTCGCCCGGCGCGGCACCTCCGGCCAGGGAGCCTGACGATGGGCTGGACGCTGGGCCGCTATTTCTTCTTCCGCTACGTGTCGATCACTATCTGGTTCTTCCTCGGCCTTTTGGCGCTGGTATTCCTGATCGATTTCACCGAACTTTCGGGGCGCACGACCGGACTGCCGGGCTTCACCTACGGCACCGCCTTCGCCATTTCGGCGCTGAGGATGCCGATGATCATGCTGCAGACGGTGCCTTTCGTCGGGCTGTTTTCGGCGATGGCGACGCTGGTCTCGCTCAACCGCCGCTACGAGCTTGTCATCGCGCGCTCGGCGGGGGTTTCGGCCTGGCAGTTCCTGTTCCCGTGCTGCGTCGGCGCGCTGATGTTCGGGCTGCTGTCGGTCGGCGTGCTCAACCCGATCGCCGCGCACGGATTTTCCTGGTCGGAGCAGATGGAAAACCAGCTGCGCGCCGGCAAGTCGAACGCCGTCGCGGAGGACACGACGCCCTGGCTGAGGCAAAAGACCAACTACGGCGACACCATCATCGGCGCCCGCGCCATCCTCAACCAGGGGCTGGAGATGGCGGACGCGGTATTCTTCGTGCTCGACCAGCAGGGCAACATCGTCGAGCGCAAGGACGCCGCGCGCGCCTTCCTGCGCGACGGCTACTGGGAATTGCAGGACGTCAAGCTGTTCAAGGACGGCAACATCCGTGCCGAGGCTTCCGACCGCGTGGCCACCAACCTCAAGCCGGAATTCGTGCAGGAACGCCTGGCGCGCCCGGAAACCATTCCGTTCTACGAGCTGCCGGCAAAGATCGAGGTTGCCCGCTCCTTCGGCCTCAAGGCAAATGCCTTCGCCATGCAGTTTGATTCGCTGGTGGCGTTGCCGTTTCTCCTCGTCGCCATGACGCTGATTGCGGCAACAGTTTCAATGCGATTTGCGCGGATGGGGCAGTCGGCGACGATGATTCTGGGTGGCGTCCTGGCCGGCTTTCTGCTTTATGTCGTTTCGGTACTGGTCAAGGCATTCGGGGTCGCCGGATTCGTGCCTACAATGGTGGCTGCATGGGTTCCGGTTGTCGTGGCTATGTTCTTCGGGGTGACTTTTCTGCTATACAAGGAAGACGGCTAGTGAGGGAGGCTGGTTTGCGCAGCCATAGGCAGGCCGGCCTGGCACGCCTTTATGGGGCGACAGCCTTGGCATGTTTGTTCGCTTGCGTGGTACCGACGGTGCCGGCGCTGGCGCAGACCATCACGGCGAAGCCTGTTCCCTCCGGCACACAGATGCTGCTGGCCGCCGATACGCTCGTCTATGACAACGACAAGCACACCGTGACGGCCGTCGGCGGCGTGCAGATCGACTATGGCGGCAACAAGCTCGTCGCCCAGCGCGTGGTGTACAACCGCGATACCAAGCGCCTCGTCGCCAGCGGCGCCGTCGAGCTCATCAACAGCGACGGCACCAAGATCAATTCCGAGCATATCGACATCACCGACGATTTCGCCGACGGCTTCGTCAACGCGCTGCGCGTCGAGACCGTCGAGAAGGCCTATTTCGCCGCCGAAAGCGCCGAGCGCATGGGCGGCGTGCTGACCACATTCCACAACGGCATCTACACCGCTTGCGAGCCCTGCGAGGACAAGCCCGACTCGGCACCGACATGGCGCGTCAAGGCGAGGAAGATCATCTGGAACGGCGAGAAGAAGACGGTTCGCTTCGAAAATGCGAATTTCGAGTTCTTCGGCTATCCGCTTGCCTATTTGCCAGCCTTCGAGATCGCCGACCCGACGGTCAAGCGCAAGAGCGGCTTCCTGATTCCCGGCATCGTCTACAACAACAACCTCGGCGTCGGCCTCAAAGTACCCTACTATTTCGCGCTCTCGCCGACCTATGACCTGACCGTCACCGGCAGCGGCTACACCAAGCAGGGCTTCCTCGGCGAGGCCGAATGGCGGCAGCGCTTCAACAATGGCGAATACAGCCTGAAAATCGCCGGCATCAATCAGCAGGATCCGGACGCCTTCATCGGCACGGGCAATCGCTTTACCGTCGATTCGGGAGAGCCAAACGATCCCAACAAGTTCCGCGGCATGATGGGCACCAAAGGCCAGTTCGCCATCAACGAGCGCTGGAACTTCGGCTGGGACGTGCTGCTGCAGACCGATAAGAATTTTTCGCGCACCTATAACATCGACGGCTACAACGACCTCGTCCACCAGTCGTCGATCTATCTGACGGGCCTGAGCGACCGTAATTATTTCGACGTCAGGGCAATGCGATTCGAGGTGCAGGAAGACACGCTGTCCAGCGACCCGACGGCGCGCTCCGCCAAGCAGCCCTGGGTGCTGCCGTCGTTCGACTACGCCTATATTCCCGACATGTCGGTGGCGGGCGGGCAGTTGTCGCTCAATGTCAATGCGCGCGTCATCAGCCGGGACCGGCTGGACGCGGTGCTGGCCAATCCGCTCGACGACACTTCCATTAACAACGTGCGCGGCCTCGAGGGCCAGTCCAGCCGGTTGACGGCGGAGGCCGAATGGAAGCGCACCTTCACCACCGATGACGGACTGCAGCTGACGCCGCTGCTCGCCTTCCGTGGCGACGCCGGCTATGTGTCGACCACATCCGAATCGCTGGCGGCGGTCAACCAGATGGCGGCGAATCTCGGCGAGGATGTCGACATGCGCTCCTCGCTCGCCCGCTACATGGCCACGCTCGGCCTGGAGATGCGCTGGCCACTCCTGTTCTCGATGTCGAACTCCAGCCATGTCCTGGAACCGACAGCGCAGATCTTCGTGCGGCCGAACGAGCAATATGTCGGCGGGCTGGCCATTCCGAACGAGGACGCGCAGAGCTTCGTCTTCGACGCCACGACCCTGTTCGAGCGCGACAAGTTCTCCGGCTACGATCGCATCGAAGGCGGCACGCGCGCCAATGTCGGCTTCCGCTACTCCGGCGCCTATGGAAACGGCTGGGGCACCAACGCCATCTTCGGCCAATCCTACCAACTGGGCGGCGAGAACTCCTTCGACGCGCCGGACCTCGTCAATGTCGGCGCCTATTCAGGCCTGCAGACCGCCAAGTCCGACTATGTCGGCCTCATCGGCTTCAACAGCCCGAGCGGCTTCTCCGGCTCGCTCAGCGGCCGGTTCGACGAGCAGACATTCGAGGTCAGGCGCGCGGAGATCAAGGCGGCCTATTCCGGCCTGCCGGTTTCGCTCAGCGCCAAATATGCCTTCATCCAGGCGCAGCCGCTCTACGGCTTCGCCACGGACCGCCACGAGGTCACGCTCGGAGCCTCTACGCACCTGGCCGAGAGCTGGCGGGTCTTCGGCACCGGCACCTACGACCTGGAGACAAGCGTCCTGGTTAAGGACGGCGTCGGCTTCGCCTATAACGATTCCTGCTTCACCTATGTGATGACGTTCTCGCAGACGCGCGATACGGTCACCAAGGAGGTGTCGCAGAATATCGGCTTCAACCTGTCGTTCCGCACGCTCGGCGATTTCGGCTCGTCGACCAGCGGCGTCGACACGATCCAGTAAGCGGAGGCAGCGCCGGTCACGGCGTGCGCCGTCGCTGGCGTGAAGCTTGGTTTGGCGCGTGATCCTTCGAAAGTGGGGCCCATTCTCGGGGTCATGCGCCGGCGACATTGTTTCGCCGCATAGGACGGGCATGGGGTCGACCACATAGCGCATGCGTTCGGAGGACGTGCGGCGCCGTCGTGGCGGATAGGAATTGGGAAGGTGAGATGAGGAAATACCTGTTTTCGGCAGGATTCGCGCTGCTGGTGGCGGCGACCTCGGTTTCGATCGCGGCAATGACGCCGCCGGCATTCGCCAGCCAGATCAAATATGTCGTCAACAACATACCGATCACCACCGGCGACATCGCCCATCGCGCCGCATTCTTCAAGCTGCAGCGCAAGAAAGGCGACGCGGCCAAGGAAATGATCGACCAGACGCTGCGGCTTGCCGAGGCCAAGCGGCTCGGCATCCGCATCACCGACCAGCAGGTCGACGCCGCCTATCAGCGTTTTGCCTCCAACAACAAGATGCCGCTCGCGAAGCTCGACGCCGTCATGGCGCAGTCGGGCGTCACGAAGGAGCATTTCAAGGAGTTCATCCGCGCGCAGATGGCCTGGAACCAGGCGCTTGGCGCGCGCTACCGCTCCGGCGAGGGTGGCTCGGTGACTGAGCAGGATGCGGTCCGCCGCATGCTCGACAAGGGCGGCTCCAAGCCGAGCGCCACGGAATATATGCTGCAGCAGGTCATCTTCGTGGTGCCCGCTTCCGAGCGCTCGGCCACGCTTGCCAAGCGCAAGCGCGAGGCCGACGCCATGCGTGCCCGCTTCAACGGCTGCAACACCACGCGCGAATTCGCCAAAGGGCTGATCGACGTCACGGTGCGCGATCTCGGCCGCGTGCTGGCGCCGCAATTGCCGTCGGACTGGGCCGAACAGATCAAGGCGACCAAGGTCGGAGGGGCGACGCCGACGCGCGAGACCGAACGCGGCGTCGAGTTCATCGGTATCTGTTCCTCGCGCGAGGTTTCCGATGACAAGGCCGCCCAGATGGTGTTCCAGGCCGAAGGCGGCAGCAACGACAAGGACGCCGACGAGCTCAGCAAGAAATATGTCGAGGAACTGCGCAACAAGGCCACCATCGTCGAGCGATAGGCCGTTTTCGGCGCATGACAGAACAAGGCTCGAGCCACCCGCCCTGCTTCGAAGCAGATATGGCGCCCCACGTGACGCCATGAGCGCCAGTGGGACCGACGCGCCGCTGGCGCTCAGCGTCGGCGATCCATCCGGCATCGGGCCCGAGATCGCCATCACCGCCTGGCAGGCGGGCGACAGCGCCGGCGTGCCGCCCTTCTACCTGCTCGCCGATCCTGCCATGATCAAGGCGCGGGCGCGCGAGATCGGGGCCAACGTGGCGATCATGGAGACCCTGCCGGGGCAAGCGGCGCATCACTTTCCCCGCGCACTGCCTGTCGTGCCACTCTACGCCCGGCATCTGGACAGTCCCGGAAAGCCGAATTCGGCCAATGCCGCGGGCACCATCGAAGCGATCGACCGCGCCGTCGCCGACTGCCTCGCCGGCCGCGCCGCCGCGGTGGTCACCTGTCCCATCGCCAAGAAGCCGCTCTACGACGCCGGCTTTCGCTTTCCCGGCCACACCGAATACCTGGCGCATCTGGCCTCGCGCCACACCGGCGCCGAGGTGACGCCGGTGATGCTGCTTGCCGGGCCCGAATTGCGCACCGTTCCGGTCACCATCCACATCGCGCTTGCCGAGGTGCCGAAGGTTCTGACGAGCGAGCTGATCGTGGCCACAGGACGCATCACCGCGGCCGACCTCGAGAGCCGCTTCGGCATCGCGCGGCCCAGGCTCGCCATCGCCGGGCTCAATCCGCATGCCGGCGAAGGCGGCGCGATGGGCGCGGAGGATCTGTCGATCGTCCTGCCTGCCGTTGAGGCGCTTCAGGCCGAGGGCATCGACGCCGTCGGGCCGCTGCCGGCCGACACGATGTTCCATCCGCAGGCACGCGCCGGCTATGACGCAGCCCTTTGCATGTATCACGACCAGGCGCTGATCCCAGCCAAGACGCTGGGCTTCGACGAGGCCGTCAATGTGACGCTCGGCCTGCCCTTCATCCGCACCTCGCCGGACCACGGCACGGCGTTCGACATCGCCGGCAGGGGCATTGCACGCGCCGACAGCCTGATCGCGGCGCTGAGGCTGGCGCGCCGCCTCGCCGACAGCGGCCGCCGGACTGCGGCGGCATGAGGCTCGATTTGAGCGGGGGGCGCACGACCATCGACGGATTGCCGCCACTGCGCGAGGTGATCGAGCGCCACGGTTTGCAGGCGAAGAAAGCGCTCGGCCAGAACTTCCTGCTCGACCTCAATCTGACGAGCAAGATCGCGCGCGCGGCCGGCGACCTCAGCGAGACGACCGTGATCGAGGTCGGGCCCGGCCCAGGCGGGCTGACCCGGGCGCTGCTCTTCAACGGCGCCAAACGGGTGATCGCCATCGAGCGCGACGAGCGCTGTCTAGAAGCGTTGGCGCAGGTGTCCGGCCATTATCCAGGCCGGCTCGAGGTCATTCCCGGCGATGCGCTGAAGACGGATTTTGCCGCGCTTGCCGGCACGACGGACGGCAGCCCGGTGAAGATCGCCGCCAACCTGCCCTACAACATCGGCACGGAGCTTCTGATCCGCTGGCTGACGACGGCAGACTGGCCGCCCTTCTATCAATCGATGACGCTGATGTTCCAGCGCGAGGTGGCCGAGCGCATCACCGCAAGCCCGGGCAGCGGCGCCTATGGCCGGCTCGGCGTGCTTGCCGGCTGGCGCACCGAGGCAAAGATCGTCTTCGACGTGCCGCCGCAGGCTTTCACTCCGCCGCCGAAGGTCACGTCCTCGGTGGTGCATCTGGTGCCGCGTGCATCTCCCCTGCCCACCGACGGCAAGAGGCTGGGCCGCATCACCGAAGCCGCCTTCGGCCAGCGCCGCAAGATGCTGCGGCAAAGCGTGAAGAGCTTGGGCGGAGAAGCCCTGCTCACTCGCGCCGGCATCGACCCGACGCGCCGGGCCGAGACGCTGAGTGTGGAAGAGTTCGTAAGGTTGACGAACGCGGTGTAGCCTGCCGGCCTCCTGCTCCCCTTGTGGGAGAAGGGGAGGCACTGCCTCTCACTCCGTCTTCTCGTCCAGCAAGCCCGAGATGAAATCGAACAGGCCCGGCCGACGGTCGCGGCGCAGGCGCTCGGCTGTAACGATTGCACGCACCTCGGCAAAGGCGCGGTCGAGATCGTCATTGACGATGACGAAGTCATATTCCTTCCAGTGCTCGATCTCGACGCGGGCATTCTTCAGCCTGGTCTCGATGACCTGCTCCTGGTCCTCGGCGCGGCGCTTCAGGCGCGCCTTCAACTCCTTCATCGAAGGCGGCAGGATGAAGATCGAGACAATGTCGGCGCGCATCTTCTCCTTGAGCTGCTGGGCGCCCTGCCAGTCGATGTCGAACAGCATGTCGCGGCCTTCGGCAAGTGCTGCCTCGGCCGGCTCGCGCGGCGTCGCATAGAAATTGCCGTGCACCTCGGCCCATTCGAGCAGCGCGTCGGAATCGCGCAGCCGTTCGAACTCGCGCATGGTGCGGAAAAGATAATGGACGCCCTCGATCTCCGAGCCGCGACGCGGCCTGGTGGTGACGGAGACCGACAGCTCCAGGCTCGAATCGCTTTCCAGAAGATTGCGCGCAATCGTCGACTTGCCGGCGCCCGACGGCGACGACAGCACCAGCATCAGCCCGCGGCGGCGGATGCGGGACCCCAGATCCCTGGCGGCCGTAGGCTCCTTGGCAACCATCCCCGTCACTCCAGATTCTGAACCTGCTCGCGAAACTGGTCGACCACCGCCTTGAGCTCCAGCCCGATCGCGGTGACCGCGGCGGCATTCGACTTGGAACACAAGGTATTCGATTCGCGATTGAATTCCTGCGCCAGAAAATCGAGCTTGCGGCCGACGGCGCCGCCGCTGGAAAGCAGCGCGCGGCCCGATGCGACATGCGTCTTCAGCCGGTCGATCTCCTCGCGGATATCGGCCTTGGTGGCGAGGAAGGCCGCTTCCTGATGCAGACGGACCGCGTCGAGATTGGCCGACGCATCCATCAGCAGGCGGACCTGTTCGGTGATGCGCTCGCGGATCGCCGCCGGCTCGCGCGACGGGTCGGCCTCGGCCTTCAGCGTCAGCGCCTCGATGGCGTCGATATGGCCGGACAACAACTTGCGCAGCGCGGCACCTTCGCTCTGCCTTGCCTGCTCCAATCCGGCCAGCGCCATGTCCAGCGCCGACAGGATCGTCGCGTCGAGGGCGGCGCGCTCCTCCTCGGTCTCGACCGTCTCCAGGATGTCGAGCACGCCGCGCAGCGCCAGCAGACCGTCAGCCGTCGCCGGCGCGGTGCCGAACTGCTCCTGGAGGCGCTTGGCCAGTCCCGCCAGGTCCTTCAGGAACGCCTCGTTGACCACCGGCTGCGCCTGCTGGGCGGCGGCGCGCGCGACAGTCAGCGTTGCCTGGAAATTGCCGCGCGCGAAGCGCTTCTGCACGGTCTGCCTTACAGCGGGCTCCAGCCGGTCAAAACCCTGCGGCAGCCTCAGCCTGACCTCGACGCTCTTGCCGTTGACCGATTTGACTTCCCAGGCGATCGACGTGCCGTCGAGCTCAGCGACGGCTCGCGCGAAACCGGTCATGCTCTGCACGTTCATGATGCGTGTCACCCCTTGACGCAGGCCCGGCGCGATTGCCCGAGCATGCGCCCCTAGCAAGACGCCGGACCTCTGGCCAGCGTCGGATGTCCCCTCAAAACATGAATACGGCCCGGCGTCAAAGGAGGCGGGCCAGATCCGGCAATCAGCGCGGCCTACTGGGCCGCGTCGCCATTTTCGCCGCTGGCGCCTGCACTGGCACCGTCGTCGGGAGTGGCCGGCGCCGTCGTCTGGCCGGAGGCCTTGGCCGCCGCATCGGCCTGCTTCTTCTGCACCGCCCGATAGCGGGCGACGTTCTGGTTGTGCTCTTCCAACGTCGCGGCAAAGACATGGCCGCCATTGCCGTCGGCGACGAAATAAAGGTCGTCGGTCTTCGACGGATTGGCCACCGCCTCGAGTGCGGCGCGGCCCGGATTGGCGATCGGCGTCGGCGGCAGGCCCTTGATCAGATAGGTGTTATACGGCGTCTGCTTCTCGATGTCGGACTGATAGATCGGCCTGTCGGCCGGTTTGCCCTTGCCGCCGAAAAGGCCGTAGATGATGGTCGGATCCGACTGCAGCCGCATGCCCTTGGCGAGCCGGTTGAGGAAGACCGCGGCCACGCGCGAGCGCTCGTCGCCCCTGCCCGTCTCCTTCTCGACGATCGAGGCCAGGATGACGAAGTCCTCCATATTGGCGATCGGCAGGTCGGGCGCGCGATGCGTCCAGACGTCCTCGACCAGCTTCTTTTGGTCCGCGACCAGCTTGTCGACCATCTGCTGCCGAGTGGCGCCCCGCGTGAAGCGCAGCGTGTCGGTCGCGATGCTGCCCTCGGGCGGCATGGCCGCCGGCATGTCGCCGGTCAGCGCCTCCTGCTCGGCCACGCGCTGCAGCGCCTGCTCAACCGTGAGCCCCTCTGGGATGGTCAGCGAATACATTACCGACTTGCCGCTCTTGAACAGCTCCATGATGTCGCGCATCGAGGCGCGCGGCTTGATGGCGTATTCGCCGGCCTTCAGCGCGGAATCGTTGCCTGTGGCACGCACCCCCAGCCTGAAGATGCGCGCATCGCTGACCAGGCCGCGCCGCTCCAGCTGGTCGGCGATCTCCTGAACGCCGGTGTTCGGCTTGACCATGAAGGTGTCGCCATTGGCCGACGGACCCGGCTCAATGAAGGCCTGCATGCCGAAATAGAGTGCGGCACCCGAGGCAAGCACGACCAGGATGACCAACGAAAGGAAGAAATTCAGGAATACGACGACCTGGCTGCGCGACGCGCGCGAGCGTTTCGACGGCGGCGGCGTGCCAGCCTCGGGGCGCAGCGCCTCGGCGGCTGTCTTGGGCACGATCGGTCCTTGCGCCTGACGCTGTCCGAATTCTCCACCGCCGCCCGGATTTGTATTCATGGCGCCCTACCGTCTGATCTTGCAACGAATCCCCTAGCCGAAGTGTAGGGGCAAATTTGGCAAAAATGACGGCAGGCGGCGGACCTGCCGGTAGGCTGAATGTTCAGCCATCGTAACGTTGGAAGACGAGCGAGGCGTTGGTGCCGCCGAAGCCGAAGGAGTTCGACAGCGCCACATCGATCTGGCGCTGGCGCGGCTTGTTCGGCACGAGATCGATCGCCGTCTCGCGTTCCGGATTGTCGAGGTTGATGGTGGCGGGGGCAATGTTGTCGCGGATTGCGAGGATCGAGAAGATCGCTTCCGCGGCGCCCGCAGCGCCCAGCAGATGACCGATCGACGACTTGGTGGACGACATCGAGATCTTGGAAGCGGCATTGCCGACCAGCCGCTCCACGGCGCCGAGCTCGATCGTGTCGGCCATGGTCGAGGTGCCGTGCGCATTGATGTAGTCGATGTCGGCGGGCGAGAGCTTCGCCCGATTCAGCGCCGCCGCCATGCAGCGGAAGGCGCCGTCGCCGTCCTCGGCCGGGGCGGTGATGTGATAGGCATCGCCGGTCAGGCCGTAGCCGGTGACCTCGGCATAGATCTTGGCGCCGCGCGCCTTGGCGTGCTCGAGCTCCTCCAGGACGACGACGCCGGCGCCCTCGCCCATGACGAAGCCATCGCGGTCGCGGTCATAGGGGCGCGAAGCGATCTCGGGCGCATCGTTGCGCTCGGTGGAGAGCGCGCGGCACGCGGCGAAACCTGCCATCGAAAGCCGGGTGATCGGCGCTTCGGCGCCGCCGGCCACCATGACGTCGGCATCGCCCCAGATAATCAGCCGCGCGGCATCGCCGATGGCGTGCGCGCCCGTCGAGCAGGCGGTTACGACAGCATGGTTCGGGCCTTTCAGCCCGTGCCGGATGGAAACCTGGCCGGAGACCAGGTTGATGATCTGTCCGGGGATGAAGAACGGGCTGATGCGGCGCGGGCCGCGCTCCTTCAGGATCATCGCGTTCTCGGCGATGCCGTCGATGCCGCCGATGCCCGAACCGATCAGCACGCCGGTGGCGCACTGGTCCTCATGCGTCTCGGGCTTCCAGCCGGAATCGGCCAGCGCCTCGTCGGCCGCCGCGATGCCGTAGAGGATGAAGTCGCCGATCTTGCGCAGTTCCTTCGGCTCGAGCACGGCCTCGGGATTGAAGGTGCCGTTCGAGCCGTCGCCGCGCGGAATGACGTGGGCGATCTTGCAGGCAAGGTCGTCCACCTCGAATTCGGTGATGCGGCAGGCGGCGCTGCGGCCGGAAAGCAGTTCCTTCCAGCTGTGCTCGACACCCATGCCGAACGGCGAAAGCAGGCCAAGGCCCGTGACGACGACTCGCCTCATCGCAGGTCCTCCCCGGCGATACCCGCGGAAAGCCTCAGGCCGAGGCCTTATCGATATACTTCACGGCATCGCCGACAGTCAGGATGGTCTCGGCGGCGTCGTCTGGAATCTCGACGCCGAACTCTTCTTCGAACGCCATCACGAGTTCGACCGTATCGAGGCTGTCCGCGCCCAGATCGTCGATGAAGCTCGCCTGCTCCGTCACTTTGTCGGCATCGACGCCGAGATGCTCGATGACGATCTTCTTGACGCGCTCTGCGGTGTCACTCATTTGGGGCCTCGTCTTACGTTGTGTTGTCTTCGTTAGCGGGCGGAATGCCGCTAATCAAGCTGAAAGATGGTCTTGTGGGAAACGCAACGCCACAGGACCGGTTTTTGCCCGAACCGCCGGGTTGCCGGCCGCATTACACGAAAAACAGCGGGCGTCCAAGCCGAAATGGCTGTTTTCACAGGCGCCCGGGGCTCGGTCGCCCGGGTGTGTGAGATTCAGCTCAAGCCGAGCCGAAAATGGCGGCTTTCGAGGGCCGGAGCGGAAGCGCAGGAAGCCGCCGTTTGCAGGCCGGCATCACCTGAATCTCAAATACCCTAGATCATCGCCATGCCGCCATTCACGTGGATGGTCTGGCCGGTGACATAAGCCGCCTCATTGGAAGCGAGATAGGCGACGGCCGAGGCAACTTCGGCGCTGGTGCCCATCCGCCGCGTCGGAATCGCCGCCATGATGGTCTCTTTCTGCTTGTCGTTGAGCTTGTCGGTCATGGCCGATTCGATGAAGCCCGGGGCGACGCAGTTGACGGTGATGTTGCGGGTGGCGATCTCCTGCGCCAGCGACTTGGAAAAGCCGATCATGCCGGCCTTGGAGGCGCAGTAATTGGTCTGGCCGGGATTGCCGGTGACGCCGACCACCGAGGTGATGTTGATGATGCGGCCATGGCGGCGGCGCATCATCGGATGGGTGAGTTCACGAGTGAGCCGGAACACGGCGGTCAGGTTCACCTCGAGCACGGAATCCCAGTCGGCGTCCGACATGCGCACGAACAGGCCGTCCTTGGTGATGCCGGCATTGTTGACCAGGATGTCGACGCCTTCGAGATCGGCCTCCGCCTTCTGGCCGAGCGCCTTGACCGCGTCGCGGTTGGTCAGATCCGCCGGGAAGAGCTTTACGCGGTCGCCGAGCTCGCCAGCCAGCGTTTCCAGCTTCTCGACGCGGGTGCCGTGCAGGCCGACGATCGCGCCCTGGCTGTGCAGCACCCTGGCGATCGCCTCGCCGATGCCTCCCGATGCACCGGTGACGAGCGCCTTACGGCCGGTCAGTTCGAACATTGCTTCAACCTCATTCTTCCGGACGCCCCGCGAGCGACCCTCGTTCCGCATTTTGTCATGTTGTCCAGGCCATATCAGAAGTTCTCGGCGCTCACGACCGATTCTTCACCAAGCCTGGATCCGCTCCAGCACTTCCGCAGCCCAGTAATAGTCCTCGAGATCTTCGAGTCCACGTTCAACGAAGTCACGCAGGTATTCGGCTTTGCTTCGATCAGTCATCGCCACGAGATCGTCGAGGCGATGCTCGACTTCGGGAGAAAGACGGATGGAAGTAGGAATGCCGCACCTGCCAGCAAGAGTTTCCCGTTTATCCTAAAGTTGCCAGCGCCGCCTCGACTTCCGCGGCCGCGCCGATGGCGCCGGTCGCGATATCGCGGTTGATGCGTCGCGCCAAGCCCGACAGCACCTTGCCGGCGCCAACCTCGTAAAGCGTCGCGACACCTTTGGCGCCGAACCATTCCACCGTCTCGCGCCAGCGCACGCGGGCGACGACCTGCTCGACCAAGCGGCGGGCGATCTCATCCGGGTCGCTGGTCGGCGTGACCGAAACATTTGAGACGATGGGAACCACCGGCGCGCTTTTCGCGACCCCGCCCAGCGCCTCGCGCATGATATCGGCGGCTGGCGTCATCAATGCCGAGTGAAAAGGTGCCGAGACCTGCAGCATCAGCGCCCGCTTGGCACCCTTTTCCGCGCAGAGCTTCGCCGCCAGTTCGACGGCCGCCTTGGCGCCGGAAATCACCAGTTGGCCACCGCCATTGTCGTTGGCGATCTGACAGACAGAGCCTTGTGCCGCTTCGGCGCAGGCGGCTTCGACATCAGCCTGCTCCAGCCCGATGATGGCGGCCATGGCGCCCTCGCCCGCCGGCACCGCCGCCTGCATGGCGTTGCCGCGGGTGCGCAGCAGTCGCGCGGCATCGGCCACCGAAACGAAGCCGGCTGCGGCAAGCGCCGAATATTCGCCGAGGGAATGGCCTGCGACATAAGCCACCTTGTCCTTCAGCGAAAAACCGCGCGATTCCAGCGCCCTTACGGCCGCCAGCGACACCGCCATCAGCGCCGGCTGGGCATTGGCCGTCAGCGTCAGCGTTTCTTCCGGCCCTTCCCAGATCAGCTTCGACAGTCTCTCGCCGAGCGCCTCATCGACTTCCTCGAAGACGCGGCGCGCCTCGGGAAAGGCATCGGCGAGGTCCTTGCCCATGCCGACGGCCTGGCTGCCCTGTCCCGGAAAGGTGAATGCGACGGCCATGTTAGCGTCTCCAGCGGCTGGTTTTTCCCTGCCTCTGGCGCAAGGCGGACGGCCAAGTCAAGCCCGCAGGCACCAGTTCAGCAGCTGTTCCAGCCGGGAGAACGGCCGAGTTCCCTGTTCTGAAAGGCTTTTTGGCGATCACACCTGATGAAAACCGCTCACGAATCGTTTGCTGGCTCTTCTTATTTCCGCCACAGGCGCTAGCTTTGTGTGACATTTCGATGACAGTGGCGTGACGCGAGTGGAAGACGCGTGACATGGGCCGGGGAAGCAAAGTGGCTAGGATCAGGAAAGGCGCGGCCAAACCCGCGCCGCAATTTTTGGAAGACGATCCGTCCACCGGCTATCTGCCGGGGCGCAGATGGCCGATTGTCCGCTACGGCCTGGCGACGCTGCTTGCCTCCGCCCTTCTGGTGTTCGCCATCGAATGGATCGTGCGCGGCGACTTCTTCGGCACCGTCGACTTCTTCCTGCAGCCCTTCAAGCCCGGCTGGACCACCATCATCGTCTTTTCGCTGGTGCTGATCGGGCTCGACGCCATTCTCGGCCGCAGCCATCAAAGCCTGATGATCGTCGCGCCGGTGACATTGGCATTGGCCTTTGTCGGTCACCAGAAATCGCACTATCTGGGCGATCCGCTCTACCCGACCGATTTCCTCTATGCCCGCCAGATCATGGCGCTGATGCCGCTTCTGGTGCGCGAGCGCCCCTGGACGGCCGTGCTGCTTGCGGCGGCGATCGTCGCCAGCCTCGCGCTGCTCGTCTATGGCTGGCGGCTCTGGCGCCGGCGTGTGCCGATCCTCAGCCGCAAGGGACGGCTGGCGCGCTTGACGCTTGCCGTGCCGCTGCTCGCCTTCTTCGTCTCGATCATGGACTACGCCACCTTCTCGTGGACGCGCGACAGGCTGCAGATCATCCCGATCATGTGGGACCAGAAGGAGAACTATGCCTCCAACGGCTTCGCGCTCGCCTTCGCGCTCAACGTGCCGATGGCGCATGTCTCGGCCCCGCCCGGCTATTCCGAGAAGACGATGGATGCGATCGCGCGTCCCGGGGTTGCCGCCTCGGTGCCCGACCAGAAGCCCGATATCATCGTGGTGATGAGCGAATCCTTCTGGGATCCGACGGAGCTCCCCGGCGTCAGCATCAAGCCCGATCCGATCCCGACGGTGCGCGCGCTGCGCTCGGGCTCGATGTTCTCGCCGGAATTCGGCGGCATGACCGCCAATATCGAGTTCGAGGCGCTGACCGGCTTCTCCAACGCCTTCCTGCCGGCGGGCTCGATTCCCTATCAGCAATATGTGCGCACGCCGACGCCGTCGCTGGCGACTTTCCTGAAGAGCGAAGGCTATAGGGCGCGCGCCATCCACCCGGGCACCAACTGGTTCTGGAACCGGGGCGCCGTCTACGCCGATTTCGGCTTCAGCGACTTCCGCTCGGAAGAGACGCTGCCGCCGATGGAGAAGCGCGGGCCGCTGGCCTCCGACGCGGCTATGACCGACGAGATCATGCGCGAGGCCGAGGCCAGCCAAGAGCCGGTATTCCTGTTCGCGGTCAGCCTGCAGAACCACGGGCCCTACGAGCCCTACCGCTATTACAATCCGACCCATAGCGTCGACGCGCCGATCAGCACGTGGGCGCGGGAATCGCTGCTCTCCTACGCCGAAGGCTCGGCCGACGCCGATCGCGGCCTGCAGCGCCTGATCGACTGGGCGAAGAAGCGCGAGCGGCCGACCATCATCGCCTTCTTCGGCGACCACTTGCCGCCGCTCGGCCCGGTGTATGTCGAGACCGGCTTCCTCAAGGACAATGTCGCGCCGCGCAAGGAGCCGACGCCCGAGGCGGCGCTCGAGCATCACGACACGCCGCTGATCATCTGGTCGAACCGCTCCGGTCCGGTCGAGAATCTGGGCTCGGTGAGCCCCGCCTTCCTGCCCTATCATATCCTGACTACGGCCGGGATCACCCACCCCTATTACACCGGCTTCCTCGGCGCGCTGCGCGAGCACTACCGGGTGGTCGACCGCAACCTTTTGCTGTCGCCCTCCGGCGAGGCGACGCCCGACTGGGCGCGGCAGAAGAAGATCGATCCGAAGATCAACGATTTCCGGCTGATCCAGTACGACATGATGTTCGGCAAGCGCCGGGTCGCGCCCGACTTCTTCCCCGAGACGGTAGTCCCGCTCGTCGCGCATATGAGCTGAGTGGATCGCCTTCCGACGAAATGGCTGACCTGCGGCCGGCGGGTCAGCCAATTCCCACAAGCGTCGCCAGGCCTGCGACACTGCGGAGCCGCCGGCCCTCTCTGCCGCCCTTGCCTTCCTCACGAATTGCTGTATAGACGCCGGCAATCTGCCGGTCCTTGCTGGGGGCTGAACGGAGGGCCGTGGCCTTAGAGGGCCGCGTCATGAAGCCAGAAGCGCTTTGGGCCTCCCGTGTCTCCGCTCTCGACCGTCTCGTGATGCTCCTTTCTTCCCCGCGCGCCTTTGCGACCGGGTCAGACAAGTTGCAGAGGCTTAGCCGCGAGGGCCGGTGAGAGAAACGAAGAAAGGCAGAAAAACATAATGGCTCTTTACGAACATGTGTTTCTTGCCCGGCAGGACCTGTCGCAGCAGCAGGTTGATGCGCTTGTCGAACAGTACAAGGGCGTCATCGCCGCCAATGGCGGATCGGTCGGCCGGATCGAGAACTGGGGACTGAAGTCCCTCACCTACCGGGTCAAGAAGAACCGGAAGGCTTACTACACGCTGATGGACATCAACTGCCCGCCAGCCGCGCTCAACGAAATGGAGCGCCAGATGGGCCTGTCGGAAGACGTGCTGCGCTTCCTCACCATCAAGGTCGAGGCGCATGAGGAAGGCCCCTCGGCGATGATGCAGAAGCGCGAAGAGCGCTCCGAGCGCGGCGGCTTCGGCGACCGCGACCGTGGCGACCGTGGCCCGCGTTCGTTCGGCGACCGCGACCGCGGCGACCGTGGCCCGCGCTCGTTCGGCGACCGTGATGGCGGCGACCGTGGTCCGCGCCGCCCGCGCGAAAACGTTGAAGGGGGTGCAGAATAATGGTCGACATCAACCAGATCCCGACCCGGCGTCCGTTCCATCGCCGCCGCAAGACCTGCCCGTTCTCCGGCGCCAACGCTCCGAAGATCGACTACAAGGACGTGCGTCTGCTGCAGCGCTACATTTCTGAGCGCGGCAAGATCGTGCCGTCGCGCATCACCGCCGTCAGCCAGAAGAAGCAGCGCGAGCTCGCCAAGGCGATCAAGCGCGCCCGCTTCCTCGGCCTGCTGCCCTACGTGGTTCGCTAAGCTATTGATGCGGGCGGCTTGCCGCCCGCTTCGGCCCACGGCGACGGGCGCCGCGACGGGCAGGCTCAAATCCCGAGTTGAGGCCATAAACCTCTAACTGCCGAAACAGGCAGGACAGCGACACCGGCGAAGACGCCATTTGCTTCCTGACCTGTTCCCAAAGAATCCGCCGTCATCCGCGATGGCGCCAACCAAAGGAACGAAACCATGGAAGTCATTCTCCTCGAGCGCATTTCCCGCCTCGGCCAGATGGGCGAAACCGTCAAGGTCAAGGATGGGTTCGCCCGCAACTTCCTGCTGCCGCAGGGCAAGGCGCTGCGCGCCAACGAAGCCAACAAGAAGAAGTTCGAGGGCCAGCGCGCCCAGCTCGAAGCCCGCAACCTCGAGCGCAAGTCGGAGGCTGCGCAGATCGCCGAGAAGCTCGACGGCAAGAGCTTCATCGTCGTGCGCTCGGCCGGCGAGACCGGCCAGCTCTACGGCTCGGTGTCGACCCGCGACATCGCCGAACTGCTGACCGCCGAGGGCTTCTCCGTCAGCCGCAACCAGATCGAGCTCAACCAGCCGATCAAGACCATCGGCCTCTCCAACGTGGCGATCGCGCTGCATCCTGAAGTCGAGGTCACGGTGACGCTCAACGTCGCCCGCTCGGCCGATGAGGCGGAGCGCCAGGCCAAGGGCGAGACGCTGACGACGGCCGAAGCCATCTATGGCGAAGACATCAACGACAACGCCCGGCCGGAAAACTTCTTCGATCCGAACGCCGAATTCGAAGGCGGCGAGGACAACGCCTGATCGACAAGGCAGGAGCCGCGCTCCGGCTCCTCCTGCGTCCAGCGCCGACTGGACCAACGCCCGGGTCTTCGACCCGGGCTTTTTTGTGCCAATAGGAACTTTTCTAATCCCTATATCTTGTTGCAGATTACGGCGTGGCGCGTCGATTGGACGCGGGCGATGCGCTGTGGCACTTTCGATTTGGCATTCGGTCCGACTGCCGGATGGTCCGTCTGAGGGGACATTTGGTCATGAACATCCTGTTGAAACACGTTCTCGAACGGCTGGTGCGGACCGGCGACCTCAAAGTGACCGGGCCGAAAGGCACGACGCATAAGTTCGGCGACGGCAGCGGCGAACCGGTACACATCCACATCAAGACCATGCATGCCGAGCGCGCGATCACCTTCGATCCGATGCTGGCCGTGCCCGAAGCCTATATGGATGGCGAACTGGACATCCCCGAGGGCGGCGTCCTCGGGGTGATGCGGATCGCTTTCCAGAACATGGGCAGCGGCGGCATCGACGTGACCTGGTCGAAGGCCATCGAAGGTCTGCGCCATGCCTTCCGCCGCCTGCAGCAGATCAACACGGCGTCGAGATCTCGCCGCAACGTGCAGCGCCACTACGACCTCTCCGGCGAACTCTACAAGCTCTTCCTCGACGAGGACATGCAGTATTCCTGCGCCTATTTCGAACAGCCCGACATGACGCTGGACGAAGCGCAGGTCGCCAAGAAGCGCCACATCGCCGCCAAGCTGAGACTCAAGGCCGGCCAGACGGTGCTCGATATCGGCTCCGGCTGGGGCGGCCTCGGGCTTTATCTCGCCAAGGCCTTCGACGTCGACGTGCAGGGCGTGACGCTATCCACCGAGCAGCAGAGCGTCTCCACCGACCGCGCACATGCACTGGGCCTGCAGGACCGCGCGCATTTCGACCTCAAGGATTATCGCGCGCTCAACGAACGCTTCGACCGCATCGTCTCGGTCGGCATGTTCGAGCATGTCGGCGTCAACCACTACCGGACTTTCTTCGACAAGGCGGCGACGCTGCTCAAGCCCGACGGCGTGATGCTGCTCCACACCATCGGCCGGTCCGGCGTGCCGTGGGCGACCAGCGCCTTCATCCGCAAATACATCTTCCCAGGCGGCTACGTCCCGTCGATGTCGGAAGTGCTGCCCGCGATTGAGAAATCAGGCCTTATCGTCACGGACATCGAGATTCTCAGGCTTCACTACGCCGACACGCTAAAGCATTGGGGCCAGCGCTTTGCCGCCAACCGCGACAAGGCGAAGGCTATCTATGACGAGCGCTTCTGCCGCATGTGGGAGTTCTACCTCGCGGCCTCGGAAGCCGCCTTCCGCTGGCAGGACCTGGTGATCTTCCAGTTCCAGATCGCCAAGAAGAACGACACGCTGCCGATGACGCGCGACTATATGGCCAAATGCGAGAAGGCGCTGGAATTGCGCGACCTCGGCCATCAGGAGCCGGCGACGCCCGCCGTCAAGCCGACCCGCCGCAAGAAGGTGGAATAGAACGGCGGCGATTGCCGCTTGCCATTGCGGCCTGACGCCACGAAAAAGGTCTCGTTCGCGAGGCCTTTTTCATGAACTACCTAATCTACATCGCGGCGGCACTTGCCGAGATCGCCGGCTGCTTTTGCTTCTGGGCCTGGTGGCGGCTGGGGAAGTCGCCGCTCTGGCTGGTGCCAGGTCTGGCGTCGCTGGCATTGTTCGGCTTCCTTTTGGCGCTGGTCGACACGAGCGCCGCCGGTCGCGCTTACGCCGCCTATGGCGGCATCTACATTGGCGCTTCGCTCGGCTGGCTTTGGCTAGCCGAAGGCGTGCGCCCCGACCGTTTCGACCTCGCCGGCGCCGCGCTCTCGATCGTCGGCGCCTCGGTGATCCTGCTCGCGCCAAGAGGAGCCTGAATTGGAACTGCCCACCGCGCTCCGGCAAGGCGTCGACAGCCTGCTCGAAAAAGTACCGCTGCCGGCGCTGAAACAGGCCGCGAGAACGCTTTCGGAACGCTATCGCGCTGAGTTGCGTGACGGCCGCCTGCATATGGGCGAAGACATGGCGGTGAAGGCTTACCTGGCGACCAGGCTGCCCGCCACCTATGCCGCCGTTCGCACTTGCCTGGACGCGCTGGCGGACGCCCGTCCGGATTTCCAGCCGAAAAGCCTGCTCGATATCGGCGCCGGTCCTGGCACCATGCTTTGGGCCACGGCCGATACCTGGCCGGAGCTCGAACGGGCGGTTCTGGTCGAGGCAAGCGCGGCGGTGCGCAAGGTCGGCCAGTCGCTGGCCGCCGGCGCGATCGCTGCCCGCGCGAGCTGGGTAGCCGGCGACGCCACCATCGATCTCGACGGTTTCGACCCGGCGGACTTGATCAGCGTCGCCTATGTGCTCGACGAGATCGCGCCGGCCTCGCTGCCAAAACTCGTCGACCGGCTCTGGCGATTGACGGCCGACACGCTGCTGATCGTCGAGCCCGGCACGCCGGCCGGCTGGCAGCGTATCCTTGCCGCGCGCCGGCAGCTCATCGAAGCTGGCGCGCATGTCTCGGCGCCCTGCCCGCACGAGGCGCCCTGCCCGCTCGCTCCGCCAGACTGGTGCCATTTCTCGCGCCGCGTCGCGCGTTCGCGGCTGCATCGGCTCGCCAAGGACGCCGACGTGCCGTGGGAGGACGAGAAGTTCATCTACCTCGCCGCCTCACGTCTGCCGGCGCCGGCGCGCGCGTCACGGGTGATCGCGCCGCCAAAGGGCGGTTCGGGCAAAGTCGTGCTCAAGCTCTGCCAGCCCAACGGCCATGCCGGCGAGCGCCTCTCCAGCAAGCGCGACGGCGATGTCTTCAAGGCGGCGAGGCGGGCGGACTGGGGCGACACGCTTGGCTGAGCCGCTTGTGATTCAGGGGCGAGGCGACACGGCGCAGACAAGCTTGCCACGACTGACATAGCCGGCATCGCATTTTCCTGTTTTGTTCTCGTTCGAGGCCCGCTAGGGTTGCGCACTTCGATTCGAGTCAATGACGATTCTTTCCACGGAAAAATTTCGGTTGTGAATCGCGAGCATCGAAGCCGGTTGGAACCTCACTGTTGCAGATAAGTCAGCACCGATTTTTCCAGTTCTGATATCGAGGAAGCGGGATCGAAATCGGGGACATCATGGCTGAAGCAGCGCGCAAGCTCGGCGTGGCGGAGCAACCGCTCTACCGCGAGGCACCGAACAACATCGAGGCCGAGCAGGCGCTGCTTGGCGCAATTCTGGTCAACAACGACGCCTTCTACCGCGTCTCGGATTTCCTCAAGGCCGCGCATTTCTATGAGCCGCTGCACCGCAAGATCTTCGAGGTCGCGGCCGAGCTCATCCGCATGGGCAAGATCGCAACGCCGATCACGCTGAAGACCTTCCTGCCGGCGGAAGAGAAGGTCGGCGACATGACCGTGGCGCAGTATGTCGTGCGGCTCGCCGTCGAGGCGGTCACCGTCGTCAACGCCGCCGATTACGGACGCGCCATCTACGACCTCGCCACCCGCCGGGCGCTGATCACCGTCGGCGAAGACATGGTCAACATCGCCTATGACGCGCCGGTCGACATGTCGCCGTCGGAGCAGATCGAGGACGCCGAGCGGCGCCTGTTCGAGCTCGCGGAGACCGGCCGCTACGACGGCGGCTTCGAGAGCTTCAACGACGCGGTCAAAACCGCCGTCGACATGGCCAACGCCGCCTATATGCGCGACGGCCATCTGTCAGGCATCGCCACGGGGCTGCGCGACCTCGACCGCCGCATGGGCGGCCTGCAGCCTTCCGACCTGATCGTGCTTGCCGGGCGCCCCGGCATGGGCAAGACCTCTCTGGCCACCAACATCGCCTTCAATATCGCCGAGGCCTATCAACCGGCGCAGCAGGCCGACGGCACCTTCAAGGCGGCCAATGGCGGCGTGGTCGGCTTCTTCTCGCTCGAAATGTCGTCGGAACAGCTCGCCACCCGCATCATCTCCGAGCAGACCGAAATCTCGTCATCGAAGATCCGCCGCGGCGAGATCTCCGAGATGGATTTCGAGAAGCTGGTCGCCTGCTCGCAGACGATGCAGAAGATCCCGCTGTTCATCGACCAGACCGGCGGCATCTCGATCGCGCAGCTCTCCGCGCGGGCGCGGCGGCTGAAACGCCAGCGCGGCCTCGACCTCATCGTCATCGACTATATCCAGCTGATGCAGGGCTCGAGCGCGCGCGCCTCGCAGAACCGCGTGCAGGAAATCACCGAAATCACCACGGGCCTGAAGGCTCTAGCCAAGGAGCTCGGCGTGCCGATCATCGCGCTGTCGCAGCTGTCGCGTCAGGTCGAAAGCCGCGACGACAAGCGCCCGCAGCTCTCGGACCTGCGTGAATCCGGTTCGATCGAGCAGGACGCCGACGTGGTGCTGTTCGTCTACCGCGAGGAATACTACCTCAAGAACCGCGAGCCGAAGCTCGGCACCGACGAATACATCAAGTGGGAAAACGAGATGAACGAGGCGCGCGGCAAGGCCGAGTGCATCGTGGCCAAGCAGCGTCACGGACCGACCGGCACCGTCAGCCTCGCCTTCCATGGCGAATTCACGCGGTTCTCGGACCTGGCCGAGGAGCATCATTTGCCGGAGAGGTTTGAGTAGTTTTTGGCCCACGTCAGCGCTCCGTCACACCCCCCTCTGTCCTGCCGGACATCTCCCCCGCAAGGGGAGAGATTGGCTGTTGCCACGACCTTCGCCAATCACCGCCGTTGCAAGAAGAGCGCCGGCGGCCAAGCTGCTGATCTCCCCCCTTGCGGGGGAGAGGGCCGGCAGGCCAGAGGGGGGTGGGCGGGAACGCCGGCCTTCGAAAATTTGCGATCGGCCCGACGCTAATGGCCAAATCGCGCGTTCAGTTCATCTGTCAGAATTGCGGCTCGGTGCATCAGCGCTGGGCCGGCAAATGCGACGCCTGCGGCGAGTGGAACACGCTGGTCGAGGAAGGCACCGCGGGCGGCATCGGCTCGGGGCCGGCCAACACCCGCAATGCCCGCAAGGGCCGCGCCGTGGTCCTCACCAGCCTCTCCGGCGACATCGAGGACGCGCCGCGCATCGTCTCCGGCATCGGCGAGCTCGACCGCGCCACCGGCGGCGGCTTCGTGCGCGGCTCCGCCCTTCTGGTCGGCGGCGATCCCGGCATCGGCAAGTCGACGCTGCTGACGCAGGCCGCAGCCGCTTTGGCCTCGAAAGGCCACCGCATCGTCTATGTTTCGGGTGAGGAAGCTGTCGCGCAGATCAGGCTGCGTGCTCAGCGCCTCGGTGTCGCCTCGACGCCGGTCGAACTCGCCGCCGAGACCAATGTCGAGGACATCCTCGCGACAATCGCCGACGGCAAGCGGCCGGACCTGGTGATCCTCGATTCCATCCAGACGCTGTGGACCGATCTTGCCGATTCGGCGCCCGGCACGGTCACCCAGGTGCGCGCGGCCGCCCAGGCGATGATCCGCTATGCGAAATCCACCGGCGCCGCGATCGTGCTCGTCGGCCATGTCACCAAGGAAGGCCAGATCGCTGGCCCGCGCGTCGTCGAGCACATGGTCGACGGCGTGCTCTATTTCGAGGGCGAAGGCAACCACCACTTCCGCATCCTGCGCACGGTGAAGAACCGCTTTGGGCCGACCGACGAGATCGGCGTCTTCGAGATGTCGGACAAGGGCCTGCGCGAGGTCGCCAATCCATCCGAGCTGTTCCTCGGCGAGCGGCATGCGAAGTCGCCCGGCGCCGCCGTCTTCGCCGGCATGGAAGGCACAAGGCCGGTGCTGGTCGAGATCCAGGCGCTGGTGGCGCCCTCTTCGCTCGGCACGCCGCGCCGCGCCGTCGTCGGCTGGGACGGCGCGCGGCTCTCCATGGTGCTGGCGGTGCTGGAAGCGCATTGCGGCGTCCGTTTCGGCCAGCACGACGTCTATCTCAATGTCGCCGGCGGCTACCGCATCTCGGAACCGGCGGCCGATCTCGCGGTCGCCGCAGCATTGGTTTCGTCGCTCACCGGTCTTGCCCTTCCCGCCGATTGCGTCTATTTCGGCGAAATCAGCCTTTCGGGCGCGGTAAGGCCGGTTGCGCATGCGCAGCAGCGCCTTAAAGAGGCCGAAAAGCTGGGTTTCGGAAGCGCGGTGCTGCCGCTCGGCAGCGAGGAAGTCGTTGGCGGTAATGGGGCCGGGGGAATCGCGGCCGGCGCTTTCCAACCCACCGAGCTTGCCGACCTGGTGGCGCGCATAGCCGGCTCACGGCGCAGTCGCGCCGACGAGGGGGAGTGATGCAGCTCATGATGTGGGGCGAAAGACATGCCGATTACGCTGCTTGACGGAATTCTCGTCGGCTTCACCCTGGTCTCAGCGATGCTTGCCATGGTGCGCGGCTTTTCCCGCGAAGTATTGTCGGTGGTGTCGTGGGCAGCGGCGGCGGCGGCGGCCTTCTTCTTCTACAAGCCGGTCCTGCCCTACGTTCAGCCCTATGTCGACAACGACAAGATCGCCATGGCCGCGGCGGCCGGCATCGTCTTTGTCATCGCGCTGATCGTCGTCTCGGTGATCACCATGAAGATCGCCGACTGGATCATCGATTCGCGCATCGGCGCGCTCGATCGCACGCTCGGTTTCCTCTACGGCGCGGCGCGCGGCATCCTGGTCGTCGCGGTGGCGCTATTGTTCTTCAACTGGCTGGCCGGCGCCAAGGCGCCCGCCTGGGTTGCCAACGCCAAGTCGCGGCCGCTGCTCGAGACGATCGGCGCCAAGCTCGAAAGCGTGCTGCCCGAGAACACGGAAGAGCTGGTCAACAAATACACGCGTAAGGGCACGCCCCAGGCCGGCGCGCCGGCGACCACCGACCAGCCCGCGGCCGAACCGCCGGCGACCGGCGACGACAGCGCGACGGCGCCCGACGACAGCGAAGGCGCAGCGCCGGCCGACAATGAGCCGGCTCCAGCCCCCGCCCCGGCTCCCGCCACCCCGTCGCCGGCAAACTGAGGCGCCGGCAAACTGAGGCGCCGGCAAACTGAAACCAGGCCAGTTCCGGCACTGGCCTGGGGCATGTTACGGATGCGGCATCGCATGCGTTGCGTTCGATGAGCGATCGCCTTATATGGCGGTTTTAGCGGAGCTTGAGCCCCAGATGGCAGACTCAACGGCAGACGCAGGCAAAGTCCTTTCCGCCGAGGCCGATGACCATTTCCATGACGAATGCGGCGTGTTCGGCATTTTCGGCCGGCAGGACGCGGCAGCCATCGTCACACTCGGGCTTCACGCGCTCCAGCATCGCGGTCAGGAAGCCGCCGGCATCGTTTCCTATGACGGCACCCAGTTCCACGTCGAGCGTCATGTCGGGCTGATCGGCGACACCTTCACCAAACAGAACGTCATCGATCGCCTGCAGGGCAACCGCGCCATCGGCCACACCCGCTACGCCACCACCGGCGGCGCGGGCCTGCGCAACATCCAGCCCTTCTTCGCCGAGTTGGCCGAAGGCGGCCTTGCCGTCGCCCATAACGGCAACCTCACCAATGCGCTCACCGTCCAGCGCGCATTGCAGAAACAGGGCTCGATCTTCTCCTCCACCTCCGACACCGAGACGCTGCTGCATCTGGTCGCCACCAGCAAGGAGCGCGATTTGAACTCGCGTTTCATCGACGCCGTTCGTCAGGTCGAGGGCGCCTTCTCGCTGGTCGCGATGACGGCCAAGAAGATGATCGGCTGCCGCGATCCGCTCGGCATCCGTCCGCTGGTGCTCGGCGACCTCGACGGCGCCTGGATACTCGCTTCGGAAACCTGCGCCCTCGACATCATCGGCGCTCGTTTCGTGCGCGACATCAAGCCGGGCGAGATGGTGGTCATCACCTCCAAGGGCATCGAGAGCCTGTTCCCATTCGAGCCGCAGAAGACCCGCTTTTGCATCTTCGAATATGTCTATTTCGCGCGGCCGGATTCCTCGGTCGAGGGCCGCAACGTCTATGAGGTCCGCAAGCGCATCGGCGCGGAGCTGGCGCAGGAAAACCCGGTCGAGGCCGACATCGTCGTGCCGGTGCCGGATTCCGGCACGCCGGCCGCGATCGGCTTCAGCCAGGCCGCGGGCATTCCCTTCGAGCTTGGCATCATCCGCAACCACTATGTCGGCCGCACCTTCATCCAGCCGGGCGATTCCATCCGCCACATGGGCGTGAAGCTCAAGCACAACGCCAACCGCCGCATGATCGAGGGCAAGCGCGTGGTGCTGGTCGACGATTCCATCGTGCGCGGCACCACCAGCCAAAAGATCGTGCAGATGGTGCGAGACGCCGGCGCGAAGGAGGTGCATATGCGCATCGCATCGCCGCCGACCAGCGCATCGTGCTTCTACGGCGTCGACACGCCGGAGAAATCGAAGCTTCTGGCATCGCGCATGTCGGTCGAGGAGATGGCCGAGTTCATCCGCGTCGATTCGCTCGGGTTTTTGTCGATCGACGGGCTCTACCGCGCCGTCGGCGAGGCGCGCCGCGACAACGACCAGCCGCAATTCTGCGACGCCTGCTTCACCGGCCAGTATCCTACCCGCCTGCTCGACTTCGAAGGCCACGACAACGTGCGCACGCTGTCGCTGCTGGCGAGCGGCGGATCATAAGCCGGTCCACCCCACGGAATCCCTCACATGACCCTCGACCTTTCCGGCCGCATCGCGGTCGTCACAGGCGCCTCGCGCGGCATCGGTTACTTCATCGCCAGGGAACTGGCCGCCGCCGGCGCGCATGTCGTCGCGGTCGCCCGCACCGTCGGCGGGCTGGAAGAGCTTGACGATGCGATCAAGGCCGACGGCCGCGGACAGGCGACGCTGGTGCCGCTCGACCTCGCCGACATGGCGGGCATCGACCGGCTCGGCGGCGCCATCCACGAGCGCTGGGGAAAGCTCGACATCCTGGTCGCCAATGCCGGTATACTCGGGGTGATCTCGCCGATCGGCCATGTAGAAGCAAAAACCTTCGATAAGGTCATGACCGTCAACGTCACCGCGACCTGGCGCCTGATCCGTTCGGTCGATCCGTTGCTTCGGCTCTCCGACGCCGGACGCGCGATCATCATGTCCTCCAACGCGGCACACTCGGCGCGCGCCTTCTGGGCGCCCTACGCGGCTTCCAAGGCCGCGGTGGAGACGATGATGCGCTCCTGGGCGCATGAGACCGAGAGCCTGCCGCTTCGGGTCAACGCCGCCGATCCGGGCGCCACCCGCACCGCAATGCGCGCTCAGGCCATGCCGGGCGAGGATCCCGAGACGCTGCCGCATCCGTCCGAGATCGCCAAACGCATCGTGCCGCTGGCAAGCCCGGACTTGAAGGAAACCGGGCTGATCTTCCAGGCCAGGCACAACCGTTTCGTCGCCTATCGGCAACCGGAATAAACCTGCCTCAAGGCGGATGAAACAGGCCTCCGGCTACGTTCTTCGAATGTAGAACATTCGAAACCGGAGGACCGACATGCGCAGACTTCTTCTCGTTGCCGCCACCGCCATTACCGCCGCACTCGCCGCCACGGCAGGCGCGGCCCTGTCGCAAGACGCCAAGATGAGCTTCTTCGTCACCAGCGTCGGCTCCGGCAAGGGCGCCGATCTCGGCGGCCTCAAGGGTGCGGACGCGCATTGCGCCTCGCTGGCAGAAGCGGCCGGTGTCACCGGCAAGACCTGGCACGCCTATCTCTCCTCCAGCGCCGAGGATGCGCGCGACCGCATCGGCAAGGGTCCCTGGTTCAATGCCAAGGGCGAGAAGATCGCCGACGACGTCGCCTCGCTGCACAGCGACGCCAACGCCATCAGCAAGCAGACGGCGCTTACCGAGAAGGGCGAAGTCGTCAACGGCCGCGGCGACAAGCCCAACCGCCACGACGTGCTGACCGGCTCCAAGCCCGATGGCACCAAGATCGCCGACCAGACCTGCGGCGACTGGACGATGAGCGGCGCGGAAGGGGCAGCCATGACGGGCCATCACGACCGAGTCGGCCTCGACGAATCGGCCGCGGCGAAGTCGTGGAATTCCTCACATGCTTCGCGCGGCGGCTGCAGCCAGGAGGCGCTGAGAGGCACGGGCGGCGACGGCCTGTTCTACTGCTTCGCTGTCGAATAAGCGTCCGGCCAGCGGTCGTTCACGGGTCTGTGACCAGGGCGGGGGAGCGTATGCCGCCGCCCTGCTTTCGCCATTTGCTGGGAGTTGCTAGCATCGACCCGACTCCGACATCCAGCAAAGAGGAATTCCCATGGCTGCCACCCCCAGCGTAGCGTTGGTCTGGTATCTTGTGATCGCCGGCCCGCAGGGCGGCATGGCGGTGCTGCCCAGCACCTTCGACACCCGCGAACAGTGCACCAACGCGATTGCCGAATATCAGAAGCAACCGACGCCGCAGGGTTGGGCCGTGCAGTGCGTGCCGAGCGCCTCGCCTTTCACCGACGAAGGGGATGCGGAAGTGCCATCGGCACAGTAGCGCCAGCTGATCTCCCCCTCGTGAGCCCTTGTGAGGAGGAAGTGGCCGGGAAGCGGCCGGAAGGGGTCGTCGCGCGTGGCGCGCCGGCTCCTGTCGCCGAATGGAGTTCCGCCACCGCAAGCGCCTCCACCTTGCAGGCGATCAACTGACCGTCGAGCCTGCCTCTGGCCCCGAGTGTGATCAGCGCCTTGACCTGGTCGAGCCTCCTTCAGCGGTGCCTGCAGATGCGGTGGCGTCCATTTGCATCCCTTCCGCAGTTTTCGGTGCCTTGACAGCACGGAGATGCTGGCGGGACAGCGCGCCTCTGCCCCGCCGGGCATCGGACGACACCGTCGCCGATTTCCAAACTCGAAAGCGAGATACCCTGTCGGGTCGAGCGAAACTCGATCGTCCTTGGGCCGTTGCCAGACAGGAAGGAGATCCAGCATGGCCAAGGTGACCTCGCATCTGTGGTTCGAAAAGGACGCGCGGCAAGCGGTGGAATTCTATGTCGCCACCATTCCCAATTCAGCGATCGGCCGCACGACCGATGTGCCGGCGGACAATCCGAGCGGCCCCGCCGGCAGCGTCAAGATCATCGAATTCGTGCTCGACGACCAGAATTTCGTCGCGCTCGAAGCCGGTCCGCTCGATCCGTTCAACCATTCCTTCTCGATCCTCGTCGAGCTCGATAACCAGGCCGAGATCGACCGCATCTGGAACGCCTTTCTCGGCAATGGCGGCAAGCCCGAGCAATGCGGCTGGCTGAAGGACCGCTGGGGCCTGTCCTGGCAGATCGTGCCAAAAATCCTCGGCGACATGGCCGCACATCCCGACCGCGAACGCGCCAAACGCGCCACCGAGGCGATGCTGGGCATGGTGAAGATCGATGTCGCGGCGCTGGAGCGAGCGTTTGGGGGGTGAAGCTGCCAATCTCCCCCGCGACGGGAGAGATCGAAGTTCCAACGCAGCGCCAAGCCTATCCCCTTTGACTTCGGCCGCCCCGGCCATACCTTTGCGGGGGTCATTCCCGCGGAGGTCGCATGCGGTCCAAGTTGAAGCTCCTGCCCTTCATCCTCCTGGCGCTCACAGCCTTTGCGCAGCCAGTCGGCGCCGAAACACCTGAACGGCCGGCGCCGGCCGGCGGCGTGTTGTCGCTTTTGCCGCCGCCGCAGGTCACCGAGCATTCGATCACCCTTGGCGGGCGCAAGCTCGACTACCAGGCCAAGGCCGGCACGCTGTCGCTGCTTTCCGGCAAGGGCGAGGTCACGGCCGAGATCTTCTACGTTGCCTACACGCAGCAGTCGCCTGCCCCGGCCAAAGAGCGGCCGATCACCTTCGTCTTCAACGGCGGGCCGGGCGCGGCCTCCGCCTACCTGCATCTCGGCGCGATTGGCCCGCGCATCGTTGCGACCGCTGCCGACGGCCAATTCCTGCCGCCGCCACAAAGGCTCATCGACAATCCGGACAGTTGGCTCGACATGACCGATCTCGTCTTCGTCGATCCGGTCGGCACCGGCTACAGCCGCGAAGCGCCGGGCCAGGACACGAAAGGGTTCTGGGGCGTCGACCAGGACGCCAGCTCGGTCGGCGCTTTCATACGGCTCTATCTGGCGCAGAACGGCCGCACCGCTTCACCGCTCTTCCTCGCCGGCGAAAGCTATGGCGGCTTTCGCGCCGCGCTGCTCGCCAGGACGCTGCAGGAGGATGCCGGCTTGAGCCCCTCCGGCATCGTGCTGATCTCGCCGGCGCTGGAGTTCATGCTGGTGCGGCCGGACCAATTCGATCAATTGCACTGGGCGCTCGAACTGCCTTCGCTGGCGGCGGTGCGGCTTCGCGCCGACGGCGTCAGCGGCGAGGCGCTGCGCGACAGGCTGGCCGAGGTCGAACGCTATGCGCTTGGCGACTATCTGACGGCTCTCGCCAGCGGGCTGGAGCAAGGCGGCAAGCTCGCCAGCGGGCGCGTGGCGGAAATCACCGGCCTGCCGCTCGATCTCGTCGAGCGCAATTTCGCCCGTGTCCCTACCGGCCTGTTCACCCGCGAGTTCCAGCGCGCCAAGGGCAAGGTGCTCAGCCCTTACGATGCCACGATCAGCACCGCCGATATCTCGCCGGGCAGCGCCCGCATAGAAGGCCCGGATCCGGTGCTTGACCGCAGTGTGCCGGTGCTGACCTCGGCCTTTGTCGCTTACGCCCGTAACGAACTGAATTATCGCACGGATGTCAGCTACCGGCTGCTCAACGGCGAGATCAGTCGCAAATGGGAGTACGGCACCTCGGGGCAAGGCTATGCCGGGGCGATGAACGACCTGCAGCGGGCGCGTTCGCTCAACCCCTCGCTCGGCGTCGTCATAATCAACGGCTATACCGACCTGGTGACGCCCTATCTCGCTTCGCGCTATCTGGTGAACCAGCTTCCCTCACTCGCCGACGCCAAACCGATCCGGCTCGATGTCGTGGAGGGCGGCCACATGATGTACCTCAGGCCCGACGGAAGGCGCGCGCTGAACGAGGCAGCCTCCGAGCTCTACCAGGCGACGCAGTAAGCGCTTCTCGATCGGCCACGAGGGCTCTGCCCCAACGCAAGCGCCGCGCTGGAACAGCGCCGTAGAAGCTTTCGCCCGTATAGCTGGCAGAAGTGGATCCGATGGGGCGGAGCCGCCTCCACGCTGGCAAATCGATACCGCATGGCCGATGTCGTCGTCCTCGAAAGCCGCGAAAGGGTGCTGGCCGGCATCCTGTTCACCGCGGCTGCCTATTTCCTGTTTTCGGCGCAGGATGCCTCGATCAAGCTGTTGGTGGCCGGCATGACGGTGTGGCAGATCATGTTCTTCCGCTCGGTCACCGTCCTTGCCGCCTGCGGCGCGATCGGCAGACGGACGCTGTTCGCCGACACCGCAAACTCGCCCATCGTGCGGCCGATGCTGGTGCGCAGCGCGTTCACGCTCGCGGCCTGGCTCTGCTACTACAACGCGGCACGCTCGCTGCAGCTCGCCGAGCTCACCACCATCTACTACGCCGCGCCGATCATCGTCACCGTGCTTTCAGTGGTGATGCTGGGCGAGACCGTGCCGCTCTTGCGCTGGGCGGCGGTGTTCGTCGGATTCGTTGGCGTCTTCATCGCCTGCGACCCGGCGCGTCTCGGCTTCTCCGTGCCGGTGCTGCTTGTGCTGGCGGCAGCGCTTTTGTGGGGCATCGCCGTGGTGCTCTTGCGCAAGACCGCGATGCAGGAGCGCACGACGATCCAGCTGGTGCTCAACAATTTCTACTTCCTGCTTTTTTCGGCAGTGCCGGCGCTGATCTGGTGGCGCATGCCCGACGCGCCGCAACTCATGCTTCTCATGAGCGTTGGCGCGCTCGGCGGCGTCGCGCAATACATGCTGTTCGAGGGCATGAAACGGGCGCCGGTGTCGATCGTGGCGCCATTCGAATACACCTCGCTGGTCTGGGCGTTTGCGCTGGGCTTCGCCATCTGGGGCGACGTGCCGAGAACCGAAGTTTTCACGGGCGCGGCTTTGATCATCGGCGCCGGCCTGCTGATCGTCGGCAACGAGCATTTCCGCAAACGGGTCGAGGACTCATGACAGAAGGCTGTCAGCAGGAGCGGCATAGTCTGGTACCATGACGGATACGGTCGACATGCCTGAAAAGCTTGCCAAGGGCACCGCCGACGCCACAGCCGAGCGCATGCTGGGCGTGGTGCTAGTCTCGGCCTCGGCCGTCGCCTTCGCGCTCACCGGCGTGCTGACCAAGTCGATCCATGCCGATCCGCTGACCATCACCTGCTGGCGCGGCTTCTTCGGCTCGATCCTGATTGCTCTTTACGTGCTGTGGCGCCGCCGCCGCTCGGGCGGGCGCGAGAGCCTCAGGCTCGGCTGGCGCGGCTGGCTGCTTGCGGTCGAGGGGGCTGCCGCCAGCATCGCCTTCATCGCGGCGTTCAAATACACCTATGTCGCCAATGTCGCGGTGATCTACGCCACCTCACCCTTCATAGCCGCACTGCTTGCCTTGCTGCTGGTGCGGGAAAAATTCCGGCTGCAGACGATGCTGGCGGCGGCCGTGTCGCTATGCGGCGTCGCCGTCATGGTGGGCGGCGGCTTTGGCAGCGGCCACCTGTTCGGCGACGGGCTGGCGCTTTTGATGACCACCGGCAGCGCGCTCTACATGATCATGGTGCGCGCCTTTCGCGACTCGCCCGTCGTCTGGGCCGGCGCGGTGTCGGCCTTCCTGCTCTTCGTCCTCGGCTGGTTCGTCACCGACCCGGTTGCCGTTTCGACCCGCGATATGGTGCTGCTTGCCACCTTCGGCTGCTCCTTCGCGCTGGCCTCGATCCTGTGGACCGAAGGTTCGCGGCTTATCCCCGCCGCCGAATCCGGCCTGCTCGGCTCGGCCGAAGTGCCGTTCGCCATCCTGTTCGCCTTGCTGTTCCTCGGCGAATTCCCACCGCTGGCCAGCATCGTCGGCGGCGCGATCGTGCTTTGCGCGGTTTTCGCGCACGCCGCACGCGACTGGTCGAGAGCCAAATCGACGCGTTCGTAATTTTTTTTCGCGGTCACGGAACCATCACCCGACTCAGGCATTGTTAGATCGACGGGTCACCCCCCAAGTCCCCCCAAACCCCTCGACCCGTCCGACTAGAAGCCGACCCGCAAAAAGGTCGGCTTTTTCTTTGGGCGTTCCTTGCCGTTCAGGGCGGCAGCGCCAGGCCGTTGCCCAGAAGCTCCGCGAGATCCCGCGGCGGACGAGCCGCCTCGCGGCCGAGCCGGATGGCGAAGCCGGCCATTGGCAGCGGCGGCAGGTCGAGATCGGGGGACGCTTCCACGATACCGGAATGGGCAAGACGCCGGGTGCGCGGCGTCAGCGCGATGCCGGCATTGACCGCGCTGCGCAGGCCGGCAAGGCTGGAGCTGCCGGCAGCGATGCGGTAGCGGCGGCCGGCGGCGTCGAGTGCATTGAGCGCAGCCTCCCTGAAGCCGCAATATGGATCGAGCAGCGCCACCGGCACCACGTCCTGCCGCGTCGCCAGCCCTTTTTCCGAGCAGAGCCACAGCATCGGCTCGCTGATCAGGAACGCTTCATCCGGGGATGGCGCATGGCGCATGGTGATCGCGAGATCGAGCTGGCCCGCCTGCAGCGCGGACCCGAGCTCCAGGGAGCGGCCGACGCGCAGCTCGATCCTGACGCGCGGATGGCTGGCGGCGAAGGCGCGCAACAGCTCCGGCAGGCCATGATCGGCAAAGTCCTGCGTGGTTCCGATGGCGATGCGACCGCCGACGCGCGCGCCTTTCAGCGCCAGCCAGGCCTCGGTGTGGACGGCAAGGATGCGCCTGGCATGGCCGACAAGGTCCTCGCCGGCAGGCGTCAGCCCGCGCCCACGTCCCTGGGGCGCAAGCAGCGGCTCGCCGACGACCTCCTCCAGCCGCTGCATCTGCGCCGTGACGGCGGATGGGGAGCGGCCAACAGCGGACGCCGCCCTGGCCAGGGAGCCACCATCGACGAAGGCCAGGAAGGTTTTGAGCAGGTCGGGATCGAGAGTTTCCATAATTCGATATTATCGAAGTAATTGACAAAAACAATTCGATTTTTTTGACGCATGGCTAGTGGCATGGTCCCTTCATCGGCGGCGCGAAGCCGTCAGAGCGAAGGAGAGAAGAATGCCGATCATCAACGTCAGCGTCACCGGCGAGCCCGACGCAAAGGGTTCCGCCGCGATCGCGAAGGAGATCACCGAGATTACGGCCACGCAACTGCGCAAGGACCCGACCATCACCGCGGTTGCGATCAGCTACGTCGATCCGCAGCACTGGTTCGCCGGCGGCAAGTCGCTGGCCGAGCATGGCACGAGCACCTTCTGGCTCGACATCAAGGTGGTGGACGGCACCAACACCAAGCTCGAGCTCGAAGCGTATCTCAAGGCGATTTTCGACGCCTTCGGCCGCCTGCTCGGCGGCGTCCATGAGGAAAGCTACGCGCTGGTGCATGAGGTTCCGGCGGCGGCCTACGGCTTTGGCGGCAAGAGCCAGGAGTTCCGCTTCATCAGCGGGAGACTGAAGGTGGCGTAGCGGCACGCCTTTCCCCGCTCCCCTGTGCGAGACGGTGGGTCGGCGCGCAGCGTCGAGACGGATGAGAGGTTTTGGAAGAAGCACGGCCTGGAAGAATCGATTGCTTTCAGGTACTTACATCTCCAGCGAAGCGATCCATCCAATACCCTCATCCGTCCGGGCTTCGCTCGGCCACCTTCTCCCGCAAGGGGAGAAGGGAGCGCCCTACCAGCCCCACATTGACCTTGCCCCCACTTCCGCTACCTTCTGCCACCGAAGCGGCCGCGCAAGAGCCGCACCGTGGAGGACGTTGGGAGAGAGCGGCATGATCCTGACATTGGCGCTGCTTGCCGGTCTTGTCTTTGCCTGGCTGCTGATTGGCGTGATCGAAAGGTTCCGGCTCGATCTGCGCTTTACCCAGGCGTTGCTCTACGTGCCGTTCAAGCTCGCCTACCGTATTGCCGACGACCGCATCCGCATTGCCCGCAATGCCCGCACGCCGGTGATCTATGTTGTTTCGCACCAATCGCGCATCGAGCCGGCGCTGATGCTGTCGCTCTTGCCTGACGACACGCTGCACATTCTGGACGAGGCCTCGGCCCGCTCGCCCTGGCTGGAGCCGTGGCGCGAGCTTGCCCGCACCATCGCCTTCAATGCCGAACATCTCTTCGTCAGCCGGCGGCTGGTGCGCGTGCTGAAGGGCAAGGGCCGGCTTGCGGTCTATCTGCCCGACGACGTCGAGCCGGACGTCAAGTCGTTCCGGCTGTTCCGCGCCATCACCCGCATCGCCATGCAGGCCGACGCCCGCATCGTGCCGATCTTCGTCGCCGGTGCGCGCGACCTGCCGATGTCGCTGACGCCGGCCGACAAGGCGCCGCGTCACTGGTTCCCGCGCCTGTCGCTCAGCGTGCTGGAACCGATGACCGTGGCCGAGCTGGTGGCTCGCAACCCCGACATGGCGTCGAACACCAACGCCCTGTTCGACCGGTTTGCCGAGGCGCGGCTCTACGGCAGCAATCTCGACCGCGGCCTGTTCCTGGCCATGCGCGACGCGGCGGATCGCGTCGGTGCCTCGCATCCGATCATCGAGGACGTGATTTCGGGCGCGCTCAGCTATCGCAAGATGTTCATCGGCGCGCGCGTGCTCGGCCGCCGCTTCGAGGCGGTGACGGCGCCCGGCGAAGCGGTCGGCCTGCTCCTGCCCAATGCCAATGGCATTGTGCTCTCCTTTGTCGGGCTTATCTCGGCGGCCCGCATCGCGGCGATGATCAACTACACCGCCGGCCCGGCGAGCGTCACCGCCGCGATCCGCACGGCGGTCATTCGCACAGTGGTCTCTTCTCGCGCGTTCATCGAGAAGGCCGCCATCGACGACATCGTCACCGCCGTCGAGGCGGGCGGCGCCAAGATGCTATGGCTGGAGGATGTGCGCGAGAGCGTGACCTTGCTCGACAAGGTCGCGGCGGCGCTTTTCTGGCGTTTTCCGCTGCAGCGGCAGCAGGCGTCGAAACCAGCGGTGATCCTGTTCACCTCGGGCTCGGAAGGAACGCCGAAGGCGGTGGTGCTGTCGCACCGCAACCTTCTCGCCAACGCCATGCAGGCCGAGGCGCGCATCACGATCTCGCCGGCCGATATCCTGCTCAACGTGCTGCCCGTCTTCCATTCGTTCGGGCTGACCGGCGGCACTATCCTGCCGCTGGTAACCGGCGTGAAACTGTTCCTCTATCCCTCGCCGCTGCACTACAAGATCATTCCGGAGATCGCGCGCAAGGTGAAGCCGACCGTCATGTTCGGCACCGACACTTTCCTCGCCAACTATGCCCGCACTGCCAAGGACGGCGATTTCTCCAGCCTGCGTTTCGTTGTTGCCGGCGCTGAAGCGGTAAAGCCCGAGACAAGGCGCACCTACCGCGACCGTTTCCAGGCATCGATCATCGAAGGTTTTGGGCTGACCGAGGCGGCGCCAGTGGTGGCGGTGAACACCGCCATCCACAATCGCGACGGCACGGTCGGCCGGCTGCTGCCGGCGATCCGCATGAAGCTTGAGCCGGTCGAGGGCATCAGCGAGGGCGGCCGGCTGTGGCTCGACGGGCCGAACATGATGATGGGCTACATGACCGCCGACCGCCCCGGCGAGTTGCAGCCGCTCGAGGGCTGGCACGACACCGGCGACATCGTCTCGGTCGACCGCGACGGCTTCATCACCATCCGCGGGCGGGCAAAACGCTTTGCCAAGATCGCCGGCGAGATGGTGTCGCTGGGTGCGGTCGAGATGCTGGTGCAGTCACTGTGGCCGGAACAGCGCCATGCCGCGGTGGCGGTGCCCGACAAAAGGCGCGGCGAGCGCATCGTGCTGGTCACCACGGCCGACGATGCCAATGCCGAAGAGCTGCGCCAGTTCGGCAAGAAGGCCGGCGCGGCCGAGTTGATGGTGCCCAATGACATCATCAAGGTGGAAGAAATCCCGGTGCTGGGTTCCGGCAAGACGGATTACGTGTCGGCGCGGAAGCTGGCGATCGACCGGCTGGGATTGGGGGTAGCGGCTTAGGCCGTATCGCAAGCGCTGGCGGGACAGCGCCCCCCTCTGTCCTGCCGGACATCTCCCCCACACGGGGGGAGATCAGATGCCCTCTCGGCTTTCGCCAATCAGCATCGTTGCAGGATACGCGGCTTGAACGAAGCTGCCAATTTCTCCCCCAAGTGGGGAGATGTTCGCCAGGACAGAGGGAGGCGCGAAGGAACTCGGCGGCTCGAAGTCGCGCCTCTCGAGCGGGTTCAGCCGATATCCGAAGGCGGCACCTTCTCGCCTTCGCGGATGGCCCGCTTCGAATAGGCGCGCACCGAAAACGGCAGAAAGACGAGGTAGCCGGCGACCGAGGCGGTCAGCGTGTACCAGGGATAGGCCATCAACAGCAGGATGTAGAGCACCACGCCGAGGATGACCGGAAGCACCCTGTCTCCCGGCACCTTGACGCTCTTGCCCGAATAGACCGGCAGGCGACTGACCAAGAGGAAGGCGACGAGCACGGTGAAGCCAGAGGCAACGAAGGCCGCCCCCCGGGTCGGTTCCAGGCCGAGCCGCAGGAAGTAGAGATAGCAAGGCAGCATGACCAGCACCGCGCCCGCCGGCGCCGGGACGCCGACGAAATACTCGGTCTGCCAGGCCGGCTGGTCGGTGTCGTCGGCCAGCACATTGAAGCGGGCGAGCCGCATGCCGCAGGCAATGGTGAACAGGAGTGCCGCGATCCAGCCCGGCGAGCCGGCGCGGTCGAGCAGGAAGGCATAGAGCACCAGCGCCGGCGCGACGCCGAAATTGACGATATCGGCCAGCGAATCCATCTGCGCGCCGAACTTCGAGGTCGCCTTCAGCATGCGCGCCAAGCGGCCGTCGATGCCGTCGAGGAAGGCTGCGAGCAGCACCATGACCACGGCCGGCTCGAAGCGGTCCTCGAAGGCGAAGCGGATGCCGGACAGGCCGGCGCAGATCGCAAGAACGGTCACCAGATTGGGCAGCACCATGCGCATCGGTATTTCGCGGATGCGAGGGCCGCCGCTGGCGTGTGCCTCGAACTTCTTGAAAGGCGCGCCCACCGCTCAGGAAATCCTGACCAGCGGGGCGACCGCCGCGCCGCCGAACTCGGCAAGCACCGTTTCGCCGCCCACCGCCGTCTGGCCGACGGCGACGCGCGGCACGGCGTTCGACGGCAGGAAGACGTCGACGCGGGAGCCGAAGCGGATCAGGCCAAAACGCTCGCCGATGCCGATCGAGCCGCCCTGCTCGGCCCAGCAGACGATGCGGCGCGCCACAAGGCCGGCGATCTGCACGGCGGCAACGGTGCCGTTGGGACTGTCGATGACCAGCCCGTTGCGCTCGTTCTCCGAGCTTGCCTTGTCGAGCTCGGCATTGAGGAATTTGCCGGGACGATGCTCGATGCGCGTGATCCTGCCGCGCACCGGCGCGCGGTTGATATGGCAGGAAAAGACATTCATGAACACCGAGATACGGATCATTTCGCCCGTACCCAGACCAAGCTCGCGCGGCGGCACGGCAGGCCCGACCGCCGAAACCACGCCGTCGGCCGGGCTGACCACCAGCCGGTCGTCGACCGGCGTGACGCGCTCTGGGTCACGGTAAAAATAGATGCACCAGCCGGTGAGGATCAGCCCGAGCCAGAACAGGATCGAGGAGAAATAGCCGAGGAACAGCGTTGCCGCGCCGAAGGCGGCGATAAAGGGATAGCCCTCGCGATGGATCGGAACGAACGTATTCTTGATCGTATCGAGAAGCGTCATAGGGCGGGGCGGTCGCTGTTTCAGTCCGGTCTGAATAGCGGAAAGCCCCCCTCCCCGCAACGCAACAATGGGAGAGGCGAATAGCGAGGGACTCATAGCCGTGATTTTAGCGCCGGCACTGTGTCAGGGTGCGCGAGGGCGGTGCGAAATCGACAAGGTCGAGGTCGATCGGGGCTGCTTTGCCTGCATGCTGGGCGGTGCCGACGGCAGGACGCTGTTCATCACCGCCGCCGAATGGCGCGGCTTCGAGAACATGGTCGGCGACGCCCGCACCGGCCAGGTACTGGGCGTCGCCGCGCCTGCACCCGGCGCAGGCTGGCCGTCTTACACCTCCGGCACGCGCTGATAGTGCGCGATATCCGCCTTGACGCCGAGGCGGGCGATCGTTGCCTGAGGGCTGAAGGCGATGCGCTCGTGCGCGGCCTTGACGATCGGCACGACGTTGTCGACCGCGGCCTGGCTTTCCCATTCGACCATGGTGACGATGTTGAATTCGCCGGGGCCGGAGAACTGCTCGAGCAGGAAGTCCTGCACGAAGCCGTCCTGCTGGCGCAGCAATTCGTGCGTCATCCTGACCTTGCCGAGGATCTCGTCGCGCGCTTCCGCCGGCACGACGAATTTGTCGACCCGGAACACGCTGCCAGCGCGTTGATCTTTATTATTCATCGATCGGTCTCCGTTCTTGGAAGGCTTGCTTCGCAGGGGTTCGGAGCCGGTTTGCAAGCTCAAGCTAGGTTGAGGTCAACAGAATTTTACCCTTTCCTCTTTCCCTTACGGGAGAAGGGGAAGTAGGCGCTAGCTCACCTCCGACGTCCTTCTCCGTACGATCACGCCGAACTCGTCGCTTTCACGCGCAATGCGCAGGCGCTCCTCGGCTTCGGTGGCCTCGCGCTGGCGGTCCCACATCGAGGCATAGAGGCCCTGCTGGCGCAAGAGTGCGGCGTGGGTGCCGCGCTCGGCGATCTGGCCGTCCTTCAGCACGATGATCTCGTCGGCCGAGATCACCGTCGACAGCCGGTGGGCAATCACAAGGGTGGTGCGGCCCTTGCTGACGAGGTCCAGCGCCGCCTGGATCTCCTGCTCGGTCTGGGTGTCCAGCGCCGAGGTCGCCTCGTCCAGCATCAGGATCGGCGGGGCCTTCAGGATCGTGCGGGCGATCGCGACCCGCTGCTTCTCGCCGCCCGACAGTTTCAGGCCGCGCTCGCCGACCATCGAGCGGTAGCCGTCGGGGAGTTTTTCGATGAACGGCCCGATCTGGGCGAGTTCGGCGGCCTTGCGCACCTCCTCCTCGCTGGCGCCGATGCGGCCATAGCGGATGTTGTAAGCGATGGTGTCGTTGAAGAGCACCGTGTCCTGCGGCACCATGCCGAGCACCGCGCGCAGGCTCTCCTGGGTGACGTCGCGGATGTCCTGGCCGTCGATCAGCACCTGGCCGCGCTGCACGTCATAGAAGCGGAACAGAAGCCTGGAGATGGTCGACTTGCCTGCGCCGGAGGGGCCGACGATGGCGACCGTCTTGCCGGCCGGCACCTCGAAGGAGACGCCCTTCAGGATCTTGCGGTTTGAATCATAGGAGAAGTGCACGTCGCGGAACTCGACCTTGCCGGCACTCACCTTCAACGGCCTGGCGTCCGGCTTGTCGACAATCTCCTGAGGCACGTCGAGCAGGTCGAACATGTGCTCGATATCGGTCAAGCCCTGGCGGATTTCGCGATAGATGAAGCCGATGAAGTTGAGCGGCACCGACAGCTGCATCAGCATGGCGTTGATGAAGACGAAATCGCCGACCGACTGCGTGCCGGCCTGCACCTCCAGCGCCGACATGCACATGACGACGACCGTGCCGAGGCCGAAGATGAGACCCTGGCCGAAGTTAAGCCAGCCGAGCGAGGTCCAGGTCTTGGTGGCGGCGGTTTCATAACGCGCCATCGAGCGGTCGAAGCGCTCGGCTTCCATGCGCTCATTGGTGAAATATTTGACCGTCTCGAAATTCAAGAGCGAGTCGATCGCCTTGGTGTTGGCGTCGGTGTCGCTTTCGTTCATGTCGCGGCGGATCGAGATGCGCCAGTCGCTGGCCTTGACCGTGAACCAGACATAGATCCACACGGTGACCGCGACCACGGCGACGTATTTCCAGCCATAGGTGTAGGCGAAAATGCCGGCCGTCAGCGCGAATTCGAGAATGGTCGGCGCCGTGTTCAGCATGACAAAGCGCACGATCGTCTCGATGCCCTTGGTGCCGCGCTCGATGATGCGCGACAGACCCCCGGTGCGGCGCTCAAGATGGAAGCGCAGCGACAGCTGATGCATGTGGACGAAGGTGCGGAAAGCAAGCTGGCGCACCGCATATTGGCCGACGCGGGCAAACAGCGCGTCGCGCAGCTGGTTGAAGCCGAGCTGGACCAGCCTCAGCACATTATAGGCGATGACCAGCATCACCGGCGCGAGCATGAAGGCGGGCAGCGGCGGCGGCGTCTTCGAGGCGTGGGCGAGCGCATCGGTTGCCCATTTGAAGAAATAGGGGCCGGCGACCAGGGTGACCTTGGCGACGACGAGAAGCAGCGTCGCCCAGGTGACGCGGGCTCTCAAGTCGGCACGGTCGGCCGGCCACATATAGGGCCACAGATTGCGCAGAGTGGTGAGGGTGCCGGTTTCGGCGGAGACGGTCTTGTCGGCCATTTTGTTCTTAGCTTTCTTTCATGCTTTCGCCGCAGCAGGAATCGACCAGGGCCGCGAGCGACGCCGAGACCTCGGCGAGCGTAGCGCGGTCCACCGCGTAGCGTGAACGCTGGCGATCCGCCTCGAAGCGGACGAGCCCTGCTTCGACCAGGATCTTCAGATGCTGCGAAACGGTCGACTGGGCGAGATCGAGATGATCGACCACCTCGCGGCAGGAGCAGCAGCTACTGGCCGAGAGATGCTTCAGGATCTCAATGCGTGCCGGATGCGACAGCGCCGCGAACCGCGTGGCGATGCCGCGGCTGTCGAGGGCTCGGCTATTGAGGGCGCGGTTGACGGATAGGGATTCGGTCATCGTTCATCGCCGATAAACGATGGAGGATGAGAGGGCAAGCCAGGCGGATGGGTAGCACGGTAGGAAGTGTCGAACGCCGGCGTCCCTCTGCCCTGCCGGACATCCCCACGAGGGGGATTGCGCTCTTACTCCGTCTTTGGCGCCGTCATCTGGTCACCCATGGCCTTCATGTCGGCCGGCTCGCCTTCCTTCGACTTGCCGGGGACCTTGAAGACCTGACCGGGCCAGATGCGGTCGGGATTGCGGATCTGATCCTGGTTGGCGAGATAGATGGTCGAGTAGCGCACGCCATGGCCATAGACGCGCCGCGAGATGCGCCAGAGCGTATCGTTGCGGCGGATGATGACGGCTCCATCGACGTGTTCGAGCTTCGGCGCCATGGTTTCAGGCACGTCGGCCGCAGGATTCGCTTCGGCGACCTCGGCCGACGTGTCGGCGGTCGCGGCGGGCTTGCCCGCTTCGTCGGTAGCGGTGGCCGGCGCCGTCGTCTCGGCGGGATTGGCCGCCCCGGACTTCGCCTCCGCGGGCTGGGACCCCGCACCCTGGGCGAGCTTGCTGTCGGCGGGCTTGGTCTGGTTGGGCGCGACGGCGGCAATCGACTCGCCGGGCTCGCGTTCGAACGGGACAGCGGCGCGGGCGACGACCTTGACGCCGTCGTCGGCCAGGCCGTCGACATGAATGGTGTGGTTGCCGACCGGAATGTCGCGCGCCGCCTCGATCAGGAAATGGCCGTCAGGCGAAGTTTTCGCCTCGCCAAGCAGTACATCGTCGGCATAGGCGCGCACCTTGCGGCCGGGATCGGCCCTGCCCGCGACGAAGATCTTGCCGCCGTCGATCTCAACCGCCTCGACGGCGATCTTCGGTTCGTCTGCGGCGGCGTTCTGGGTCGCGGGAGCCGAAGCCTGATCCGTAGCTGCCGGTGCCTTTGCAGCCGGCGGCGCCGCCGGGGCAGACGCCGCCGGCGCGGTTGCGGCCGGGACCTGCGGATCCGGGGCGGCTGCCTGACCGGTGGCGGCAGTTGCCGCCGGCTTGGCCGCGGGCTGCGGAATAGTCAGCAATTCGGACGGCTTGCCGGGCTCCTCGACCATCGCCAGCACCTGGCCGGTCGGGCTCTGCGGCACCGAGACGACGGCGGTCTGCGCCGAGGCGACGGCGACGCCGCCAGCGGTCGAGCGCAGCGTGATCGTGTAGTCGCCCGGCTTCAGCGGATCGTCGAGCACGATGGCGAAGGCACCATCGGGACCGGCATCGGTCGAGCCGAGCACCGTGCCGCCGTTCAGGACCTCGACCTTGGCATTGGGCGCCGCGCTGCCGGCGACGACAATCGAGCCATTGCCTTCGACGCGCACGACATCGAAGGTTGGCAGCGTGGGTCCTGCGGCGGCCGGCGCCTGAGCGGCCGGCGCGGATTCCGCCGGGGCCGTCGCGTTGTTGGCAGGCGCCATTGCATTGTTGGCGGGCGCCATCTTGTTGGCCGGCGCCATCGTGTTGTTGGCCGGCGCCATTGTATTGGCCGGGGCTTGCGCCTGCGGCACGCGCGCCTCGGTGGAGGTGCTTGAGGATTCGGCCGGCTTCGTGCCTGCCTGCGGCAGCGACGCGACCTGCGGCGGATTCTGCTTGTTGATGTATGGGTCGAGCGCGCCCGACCCGTAGGCGACCGCCGCGACGACGGCAACGCCGCCCGCCGCGAACAAAAACGCCTTGGAAGAATTGATAGCCATAATCTTTTCTGCCCCTTAGCCACCTAACGCCGGTCTAGCGTGTTTTCACCAAGCTCACAAGAAAAAGCCCGTCCTTGGGCTTGACCGCGCCAACCGTCCCTATCACCAATCATGACATGAACACGATTCGATCCGTCTGCGTCTATTGCGGTTCGTCTCCGGGCCGCGACGAGGCCTATGTCAAGGCCGGCCACCTGCTCGGCCGCTCGCTGGCGAAGTCCGGCCTGCGCGTGATCTATGGCGGCGGCACCAAGGGAATCATGGGCGCCGTCGCAGACGGGGCACTCAAGGCCGGCGGCAAGGTGACCGGCATCATCCCGCGCTTCCTGATCAACAAGGAGGCGACCGAGACCGCTCTCGACAAGCTCGACGAGCTGGTGATCACCGATAACATGCACGAGCGCAAGCACAGGATGTTCGAGAAATCCGACGCCTTCGTGGCGCTGCCGGGCGGCATCGGCACGGTCGAGGAGATCGTCGAGATCATGACCTGGGCGCAACTCGGCCATCACCGCAAGCCGATCGTGTTCGCCAACATCAAGGCCTTCTGGGACCCGATGCTGGCGCTCATCGAGCACATGTCGGGCGAAGGCTTCATCCACACCGCACATAGGGTGAAGCCGCTGGTGGTCAACGACCCCGAGGCCATCGTCGCCGCCATCATGGTGGCGGGCTCGTCGGTCGACGCGCCGACGGAAGGTGTGCAGGCGGTGATCGACAAAATGTAAGGTGAATGGTGAATGGTGCGGATCGCGCGAGCCGAAATCTGTCCAGCGCCAGATAGCAACCATTCGCTATTCACCATTCACCGTCCTCCTCAAATCCTCAATCACCGCCCTCCGGTCATTGCGCCGCCAGGCGAGATGGATTTCAACGCTGCGCTTGAACCATGGCAGGTCGCGAAAGACGATGCCGGCCAGCGCAGCGCTTTGCAGGCTTTCCTGTACCGTCGCCAGGCCCAGCCCGGCGCTGACCAGGCCGAGCGAGGTCAAGGGATCGGCCGTCTCGTAGGCGATGTCGGGCACGAAACCGGCCTCCATGCAGGCCGCCAGGAACTGCGCGCGGTTGGTGTCATCGGGTTGGCGCACGACGGTGATCCAGACGCGGGCGTCAAGATGGCGGGGCCTGATGTCGCTCGCATCGACAAGCGGATCGCCTTCGGGGATCGCCAGCACCAGCGGTTCGCGCCGCACCAGCATGCTCTCGATATCCGGATCGCCTTGCGGCGTCGGCGCGTAGACGAATCCGAGGTCGAGCACGCGCTGGCGCAGATCCTCGAACTGCGCGGCCGTGCGGCGGCTTCTCAGTTGCAGATGAAAATCCGGCCGCTCGCGGCGGAATTCCCTGAGCATCGCAGCGATCAGCCCGGCATGCACCGCCCCCTCGACGTAGCCGATGGCGAGGCTGCCGGTCGCGCCGCTTGCAAGCTTGCGGCCGAGCTCCTCCAGCCGCGCGGCATTGACGAGCAGAGCGCGCGCCTCGGCAAGGAAAGCCCTGCCCTCGGCGTTGAGATGGACGCGCTGCTTCGATCGCTCGAAAAGCGTGACGCCGAGTTGCTCCTCGAGGTGCATGATCTGCCGGCTCAAGGGGGACTGCGAGATATGCAACTGCTCGGCGGCGCGGCCGACATTGCCGGCCTCGGCGACGGCGACGAAATAGCGGATCTGCCGCAGGTCGAGCATTCTGCGTCTCTATGATTTAAGTCCTTCAAGGTCTGAACTTTATCCTAATCAGTCTTGGACAGTCTGACCAGCCGGCGCGATATCTGCCGCATCAACCGGCCACAAAGGAGACCGCCATGCAGTTCTTTGCCCTTCTCACCCGCAACACCGAAAAGTTCAGCGATAGCGATTTCGCGCCGCTGCTTCCGGGCGAAGCCGAGCAGCGGCGCACGCTCTATGCGCAAGGCGCCGTGCGCCAGGTCTGGAACCGCGGTGACATCCCCGGCAGCGGCATGATGTTCGAGGCTGCCGACGACAAGGAGGTGCGCGGCCATCTCGCCACCCTGCCGCTGGTCGAGGCCGGAATGATGGACATCGCGGCGATCGTGCCGCTCAATCCCTATCCCGGCTTCGGCCCGAAGCGCTGAGACCGGCATGAAGAGAGGTGCTGCCGCTCACCCGGCAGCACCTATAGACCAAGGATGCGACGCAAAAGGCCCGCTCGCGACGCCCCGGTGTAGCGCTCGGGCAATGGCCGGGTGAGCAGGAACTGGTCGCGCCCTTCGAGGGCGCATCCGATGATGAAGCATCGTGCCAGTTCACGAAGCGATAGCACAGATCTCACGATCAAGCGCGTTGGGTAGCGTTGAGGGAGATGAAGGCGCGCCGGGCCGAACTGTTTCGCTTCGCGCGGTCGAACAACTCAAAGGTCGCGGTGCCCGATCACTCCGCCGGCGCCACTCGCAGCGTCGGTCCGCGGGCGCTGAGCCGGTCGAGATAGAGATAGACGACCGGGGTGGTGTAAAGCGTGAGAAGCTGCGAGACGATGAGGCCGCCGACGATCGCGATGCCGAGCGGCTGGCGCAGCTCCGCCCCAGTGCCGGTCTCGAGCGCCAACGGCAAGGCGCCGAGCAAAGCCGCAAAGGTCGTCATCATGATCGGCCGGAAGCGCTGGAGGCTCGCCTTGTGGATGGCTTCTCGCGGCGCAAGCCCTTCCTGGCGCTCGGCCTGCAAGGCCATGTCGATCATCATGATGGCGTTCTTCTTGACGATGCCGATCAACAGGATGATGCCGATCAGCGAGATCACGTCGAATTCCATGCCGGTGACGATGAGCGCGAGCAGCGCGCCGATGCCGGCCGAGGGCAGCGTCGACAGGATGGTGATCGGGTGCACGTAGCTTTCGTAGAGCACGCCGAGCACGACATAGATCGTGGCGAGCGCGGCAGCGATCAGCAGGAGCTCGTTGAGCAGGTTGGAGCGGAAGGCGAGCGCCGTACCGGCAAGCGAGCCGTGGATCGACACCGGCATTTTCAGCTCCGCCATGGCGCGGTCGATTGCCGCCGAGGCGTCGCCGAGCGTGGCGCCATCGGCAAGGTTGAACGAGATCGTCGTGGCGACGAAGTGGCCCTGGTGGTTGACCGAAAGCGGCGTGGTCGCCGGACCGTAGGTGCTGAAGGCGGCGAGCGGCACCATGGTCTCGGCCGAGGTGCTGACGGCGGCGCCGCTCGAGGCGCTGCCGTGGCCGGTGACGGCGATCGCATTGGTCGCCTGATTCTGCAGCGAGCCCGACAGGCTGCCGGCCAGCGCGTTGGTCTTCTGCGTGCCGCTCGCCGCCGCGCCCGAGGTGCTGACATAGATGCCGTTGAGCGCGCTCGGATCCTGCAGATAGCGCGGCGCGACTTCCATCACCACGTGATATTGGTTGCGGGCGTTGAAGATGGTCGACACCTGGCGCTGGCCGAAGGCGTCGTAAAGCGTGTTGTCGATGCTCGCCGGCGTCAGGCCAAGCCGGGCCGCGCTCTCGCGGTCGACGGTGATGTTGGTTTCGAGCCCGGCCTCGTCGCGATCCGAATTGACGTCGGTTAGCTCCGGCGCCTGTTTCAGCAATTCGACGAGTTTCGGCGCCCATTCGTCGAGATCCGCGGTCGTATCGGCCTGCAGCGTGTATTGATAGGTGGCGAGGCTTTGGCGGCCGCCGACCCTGATCTCCTGGCGCGGGTTGAGGAAGAGCTGCGCGCCGGGCAATTGCCTGAGCTGCGCGCGCAGCCGCCCCAGCACCGCTTGCAGCGGCGCACGATCGCCCTTCGGCTTCAGGTTGACATAGACGAAGCCGGAGTTGGTCTGGCGGCCGCCGATATAGCCGACGACGTTCGCCACCGCCGGGTCGCTCTTCAGGATCGTCTCCAGCCGCTCGAATTTCTGCCGCATCAATTGGAAGGAAATGGCCTGGTCGGCGCGCAGGCCGCCGATCAGCTCGCCGGTGTCCTGCTGCGGGAAGAAGCCCTTCGGCACGATCGTATAGAGGTAGACGTTGAGCGCGACGGCCGCGATCAGGATGATGAGCATCGCCTCGGCATTCTCGAGCGACCAGGCGAGCGAGCGGCCGTAGCCGGCGCGGACGCGCTCGAAGACGCTTTCGCCGAAGCGGGCGAGGATGGAACGGCGCTCCGACCGGACTGCACCCGCGCGCAAAAAATGCGCGCACATCATCGGGGTCACCGTCAGCGACAGCACCAGCGAAATGGCGATCGCCAGCGACAAGGTCATGGCGAATTCCTGGAACAGGCGGCCGAGTATGCCGCCCATCAAAAGGATCGGCAGGAACACGGCGACGAGAGAAGCGCTCATCGACAGAACGGTGAAGCCGACCTCCTGAGCGCCGACCAGTGCCGCCCGGCCGCGCGGCATGCCGTCCTCGATGTGGCGCATGATGTTTTCCAGCACCACGATGGCGTCGTCGACGACGAAGCCGGTGGCGATGGTGAGCGCCATCAAGGACAGATTGTTGAGCGTGTAGCCGAGCAGGTACATCGCCCCGAAGGTGCCGAGGATCGAGACCACCAGCGCCACGCTCGGGATCAGCGCCGCGCGCCAGTCGCGCAAAAAGCAGAACACCACGAAGACGACCAGCAGCACCGCCAGCACCAGCGTCAGCTCGGTGTCGCGCAGCGAGCCGCGGATGGTGAGGCTGCTGTCGGACGCGATGCTGAGGCGCGCATCCGCCGGCACCGAAGCCTGCAGCGTCGGGATCAGCGCGCGCACGCGGTCGACCGTGTCGATGATGTTGGCGTTGGGCTCGCGATAGAGCACCAAAAGCACGGCCGGCACGCCATTGGCGAGGCCGAGATTGCGCACGTCCTCGACCGAGTCCTCGACATCTGCGATGTCGGCGAGGCGCACCGCCGCACTGTTGCGCCAGGCGATCACCAGGTCGCGATAGTCGGCGGCATGGCTCGCCTGGTCGTTGGTGTAGAGCTGGTAGCGGAGCGCGCCGTCCTCCTCGAAGCCCTTCGGACTGCGGGCATTGGCCGAGGCAAGTGCGGCGCGCACATCCTCCAGGCCGATGCCGTAATGGAACAGCGCCCCCGGATTGAGCTCCACCCGAACGGCGGGCAGCGACGAGCCGCCGAGGTCGACATTGCCGACACCCTCGACCTGGGACAGGCGCTGCTGCAGCACGGTCGCGGCGGCATCGTAGAGCTGACCGGGTGTGAGTGTGCGCGAGGTCAGCGCCAGGATCATCACCGGTGCGTCGGCGGGATTGTATTTGCGGTAGGTCGGGTTGCTGCGCAGGTCGGACGGGAGGTCGGCGCGCGCGGCGTTGATGGCGGCTTGAACATCGCGCGCGGCGCCGTTGATGTCCCGATCGAGGTCGAATTGCAGCACAACATTGGTCGAGCCGGTGCCGGAGCGCGACGTCATCTCGGAAACCCCGGCGATCTGGCCGAGATGCCGTTCGAGCGGCGCCGCGACATCGGTCGACATCGTGTCGGGGCTGGCGCCCGGCATCGAAGCCTGCACCGAGATGGTCGGGAAATCCACCTTGGGCAGCGGCGCGACGGGAAGATTGACGTATGCGATCAGGCCCGACGCCGCCAATCCGATGGCCAGCAGCGTCGTGGCGACCGGCCTGGCGATGAAGGGCGCGGAGAGATTCACGGCGTGAGCCCGCCGGCCGGCGCTCTCGCTTCACGCGCCCCCGACCGCGTCAGTCTATCGAAGGCAAGGTAGATCACCGGCGTGGTGAAGAGCGTCAGCACCTGGCTGACGATCAGCCCGCCAACGATGGTGATGCCGAGCGGCTGGTGCAATTCCGAGCCGGCAAGGCCGCCGAGCAGGAGCGGAAGCGCCCCGAACAGCGCGGCCATCGTCGTCATCAGGATCGGCCGCAACCGCAGCAAGCAGGCTTCGTAAATCGCCTCGCGCGGATCCAGCCCCTGCAGGCGCTCGGCCTGCAGGGCAAAGTCGATCATCATGATGGCGTTCTTCTTGACGATGCCGACCAAGAGCACGATGCCGATGATGCCGATCACGTCGAGATCGTGGCCGGCGAGCATCAGCGCCACCAGCGCGCCCACGGTTGCCGAGGGCAGCGTCGAGAGGATCGTCAGCGGGTGGATGAAGCTCTCATAAAGCACGCCAAGCACGACATAGACGGTGGCGACTGCCGCGAGCATCAGCAGCAGCTCGTTGGAGAGCGAGCTTTGCAAGGCAAGCGCGGCGCCCTGGAAGCCGGTGACCAGGCCGGCGGGCGGCTGCATGTCATGTTCCGCCTTGCTGATCGCCGCGGTGGCGTCGCCGAGCGACACGCCCGGGGCGAGGTTGAAGGAGATGGTCGCGGCCGGGAACTGGGCAACCTGGTTCACCAGCAGCGGCGCCTGCCGGACACTGATATTGGCGATCGCCGATAGCGGCACCTGGCCGGAACCGGAGGACGGCAGGTAGATCGAGCCCAGCGAAGCCGGCGTCTGTCCCCCCGAGGGGTCGGCTTCAATGATGACGCGGTATTCGTTCGACTGGGTGAAGATCGTCGAGATGATGCGCTGGCCGAAGGCATCGTAGAGCGCGTTGTCGACGGTCGCTGGCGTAATCCCGAAGCGTGCCGCCGTCGCTCGGTCGATGGTGATGTCGACCGCAAGCCCGCTCTGCTGGCTGTCGCTGGCTACGTCGGCGAGCTCGGGAAGTGCCGCCAGCCTATCGGTGAGCTTTGATGTCCACGTCGCCAGCTCGGCCGGATCCGAATCCTGCAGAACGTATTGGTACTGCGACGCGCTGGAGGTGGAGTCCACGCTCAGGTCCTGCACCGGCTGCATGTGCAGCGCGATGCCGGTCACGACGTCGGTCTCCCGAGCCAGCCGCCGGATGATCGCGCTGGCATCGGCCGCGCGCTCGTCGCGCGGCTTGAGATTGATCAGCATGTGGCCGCTGTTGGCGGTCATGTTCTGGCCGTCGACGCCGATGAAGGACGACAGGCTCGCGACATCCGGGTCCTTCAGGATGACATCGGCGAGCGCCTGCTGGTGCGCTGCCATGTCGGCGTAGGAGGCCGAGCCCGCGGCCTCGGTGACCGCCGAAATCGCGCCGGTGTCCTGAACCGGGAAGAAGCCTTTCGGGATGACAACATAGAGATAGACGGTGAGCGCAAGCGTGGCTGCGGCGACCAGCAGCGTCAGCGCCTGACGGTCGAGCACCCAGCGCAAGGCGGCGGCATAGCCGTTGGCCACGGCATCGAAGGCGGCCTCGGCGCCGCGCGCCAGCGCGCCCTGCCTGCGTTCGGATGGCGGCTTGAGCAGCCTGGCGCACATCATCGGAACGAGCGTCAACGAGACGATGGCCGAAATGACGATGGCGATTGCAAGCGTGATGGCGAATTCGTGGAACAGGCGGCCGACGACGTCGCCCATGAACAGAAGCGGGATCAGCACCGCGATCAGCGAGACGGTGAGCGAGATGATGGTGAAGCCGATCTGGGCCGAGCCTTCGAGCGCGGCGGTGACCGGATCGTCGCCATGCTTGATGAAGCGCGAGATGTTTTCGATCATGACGATGGCGTCGTCGATGACGAAGCCGGAGGCGATGGTCAGCGCCATCAGCGACAGATTGTCGAGGCTGAAGCCCCAAAGATACATGACCGCGAACGTGCCGATCAGCGACAGCGGCACCGACAGGCTCGGAATGATCGTCGCCGGAATGTTGCGCAGGAACAGGAAGGTGACGAGCACGACCAGAAGCGCCGCCGTCGCCAGCTCGAACTCGACGTCATGGACTGAGGCACGGATGGTGGTCGTGCGGTCGGTCAGCGGCTCGACGGTGACCGCCGCCGGCAAGCCGGCGCGAAGCTGTGGCAGCAGCGCCTTCACCGAGTCGACGACGCGGATGACGTTGGCGCCGGGCTGGCGCTGGATGTTGAGCAGGATCGCCGGCGAGCGGTTTTCCCAAGCGCCCAGCTTCGAGTTCTCCGGCCCCTCTATGATATCGGCGACCTCGCCCAGCCTGACCGGCGCGCCGTTGCGGTAAGCGACGACCATATCCGCATAGGTCTTGGGATCGCTGATCTGGTCGTTGGCGTTGATGGTGTAGGAACGCGCCGGCCCGTCGAAGCTGCCTTTCGGCGTGTTGACGTTGAGCGTGCCGATGGTGGTGCGCAGATCGTCGATGTTGAGCCCCATGGCGGCCAGCGCCTTGAGCTTTACGCGGATGCGCACGGCCGGCCGCTCGCCGCCGGAGATGCTGACCAGCCCGACGCCCGGAAGCTGCGAGATCTTTTGCGCCAGCCGCGTCTCGGCATAGTTCTCGACTTCGGTCAGCGGCAGCGTCTTCGAGGTGATCGCCAGCGTCAGGATCGGCGCGTCGGCCGGATTCACCTTGGCGTAGATCGGCGGCGCCGGCAGGTCGGCGGGCAGAAGGTTGCCGGCCGCGTTGATCGCCGCCTGAACCTCCTGCTCGGCAATATCCAGGCTGAGGTCGAGGCTGAAGCGCAGCGTGATGACCGAGGCGCCGGCCGAACTCCCCGACGACATCTGCTCCAGCCCCGGCATCTGGCCGAACTGGCGCTCCAGGGGCGCGGTGACCGAAGTCGTCATGACCTCCGGGCTGGCGCCGGGATAGAAGGTCTGCACCTGGATCGTCGGGTAGTCGACCTCAGGCAAGGCCGAGAGCGGCAGGAAAAGATAGGCGATCATGCCGACCACCAGGATGGTCGCCATGATCAGCGTGGTGGCCACCGGCCGCAGGATGAAGGGCCGCGACGGGTTCAGCCAGCCGGAGACGAGACCGCTCGGCGTGCTCATTGGGCTTCGCCGGTGTCGCCACCATTTCCGCTGCTACCGCTATTGCCGCTGCCGTCGCGACGATGGTGGCGGTGGTGCTTGCGGCCGGCATCGCCCGATGCGTCCGCGCCGCCGCCTGCCGAGCCTTGGCCCTGGCTGCTCGAGATCGCGGGCGCGTTGCCGGGGTTGACGGCAGACGTATTGCTGGTCGCGGCGGCCCCGCTGCCCCTACCCTCCGCTTGCGGCTGCGCGGGAGATCCAGCGCCGGCGGTCGGCGCGGCGCTGTTGTTAGGCACGGTCACCTTGGCGCCGTCCTTCAGCCGGTCGACGCCATCGACGACCACCTTGGCGCCCGGCGGAAGGCCCGACAGCAATTGCGTCACCGAGGCGTCGCCCGGGCCAAGGGAAACGGTCTTCACCGAGACAGTGCTGTCGTCGTTGAGCTGATAGACGAAAGTGCCTGGAGCGCCGTGCTGGATGGCGGCGTTGGGCAGCACCGTCACGCCGGTCAGCGTGCGCACCAGGAGATGCACGTTGACGAACTGGTTGGGATAAAGCCCGCCGTCGGCGTTAGCAAACACGGCGCGCAGCTTCACGGTGCCGGTGGTCGGATCGATCTGGTTGTCGATCGTCTGCAGCGTGCCTTCGGCGATCTGCTTGGTGTCGTTGCGGTCGAACAAGGTGGCCTTGAGCCCGGCATTGCCATGCGTCTGTTCCAGCACTTCGGCGAGGGTGTCTTCGGGCAGCGAGAACAGCACCGAAATCGGCTGCATCTCGGTGATCACCGCAATGCCGGTGCTGTCGGAAGGCGTGACGTAATTGCCCTGATCGACCAGCCTGAGGCCGATGCGGCCGTCGGCAGGTGCAACGATATGGCTGTTGGCGATATTGACCTCGACGGCCTCGATCTGCGCCTGGTCGGACATGACCGTGCCCTCGTCGGATTGCACGGTCGCGCGCTGCAGGTCGACCGCCTGCTGCGTGATGGCGTTGGAGGTCAGCTTCAGATCGCGGTCGAGGTCGAGCCTGGCATCGGTCAGCAGCGCCTGGTCGTGCTTCAATTGGCCCTGCAATTGATGCAGCGAGGCTTCGAGAGTGCGGTCGTCGACCTGGGCAAGAAAATCGCCCTTCTTCACCATTTCCCCTTCGGTGAAGGCGATCGCGGTGATCTGCCCGCTGACCTGCGGGCGCACGGTCACCGTCGACAGCGAGGTCACCGTGCCCAGCGCCTCCAGCGTGATCGGGATGTCGGCCTGCGTCACCGAGGCGACTGCGACCGGCTGCGCGCCGAGATCGCCGCCCCGGAATCGTTGGCCGCCGCGCGCGCCTTGCTGGTGCACCGGTGCTGGATGGAGCCAGAAGGCGACGCCCGCTCCAGCCGCCACCAGCAGCAGGGCGACCATCCAGCCGCGGCGCCGGCGACGCACGACCACCGGCTTGATGTCTGCCATCGGCTCACGGAGCGGCTGCAGCCGGCTGGCGACTTCGTCGTCCACTTTGTCACCTATCCATCGAACCGCAAGCGGCCAGGTCGACCACGTCCTTGGCCAGCGTCACTGGCCCAAGACGCAATCCGGCCGGGAACATAACGCCGGAACCCGGCCATGCAATTGCGCCCGACATTAAATTCCCGTAAGAATTGAATGGGTTAGGTTGAAGACCACACTCAAAAATGCACGCCCGGGCGAGCTGTTCGGGGACCGTGCCCCCATCGCGTGAGAGTGACCGGCCGCGCCGCGCCGGCCAATGATGACAAGGCTTTAACGGGGTGAACCCGGCCCGCGCGGCGGACCGCCTTTCGACGGTCGGACGGTCGTTCCCGTCCCGGCGCAACCGCAGCCTCCGAGCGGGACCCCACTCCAGCCCGCTCGCAAAGATGTGAACGCAGCGACGTGCGAAGCTGCCCTATTCCTCAGCTTTATCGGCAGCGGGCCGGATCGCGATCGAGAGGGAAGCCATGACCTTTGCCCGGCTGCTCGCCTTGCCCCTGCTCAGCCTGTTGGCGCTCGGCCAGACGACCGCGCAAAGTCCGGACTGGGCCACCTCGCATGACGAACAGGTCGAGGATCTGAAAGTCTTCCGTCACGACTTCCTCGATGTCGACAAGTCTTTTTCCAGCGCCGCCCGCGTGGAAGCGGCATCGCGGCTGCAGGCGCTCGAAACCGCGGCAGGTCCGACCGACGCGACCGTCTTCGCTGTCGATCTCTGCCAGATCGCGGCACTGGCCGACAATGGTCACACGACCTGCAAGTTGCCGCGCGCCAATGGTGTGGCGATGTCTTTGCTACCCATCGACGGCGCCTTCTACGTCATAGCGGCCAGCCCCCAAAACAGCGATCTGCTGGGCAGCCGACTCGCCGGCATCGACGGCCATCCGGCTGCTGAAGTGTCCTCGGCGCTGCGCAGCCTGCATGGCGGCGTGGCGGCATGGCGCGACATCGAGGCGACCGACGCGATCGTCCGGCCCGACCTGCTGCATGCGCTCGGGCTCGCCAATGCCGCCGGCGACGCGACCTTTCGCTTCCAGACGCCCGACGGCCGCATCATCGACCGCAAGCTCGCCCCGGAGCCGCAGCGCCGCGACTGGGTGAAGATTTTTCCCAAGGGCCGCGCGCCCTGGCCGCTGCAGGATCAGGAACAGCCGTTCCGCTGGCGCGATGCGCCCGAACTCGATGGCATCGTCGCCGAGATCAGACGCAACGTCGACGGCAAGACCGGGAAGATCGCCGATTTCCTGGCTGAGGTCGAAGCCGCCCGGGTCCGCCTCGGCCGCAAGAACCTCGTCCTCGACATGCGCTTCAACACCGGCGGCAACTTGATGCTGACCCGCGATGCGCTCAGTTCCTGGCCGTCCCGCGTCAAACCGCCGGGACGGCTGTTCGTGCTGGAAAGCCCGATTACCTTTTCGGCGGGAATTGTCGACGTCGCCTATCTCAAGCAGGCTGGCGGGGACAGGGTCACACTGGTCGGCGAAGCGCCCGGCGACCGCATGATGTTCTTCGCCGATCAGCAGCAGGTGACGCTGCCGCATTCGGGCCTCACGCTGCAGTCCGCGACGCAGCGCTATGACCTTCAAAACGGCTGCAAGGCCTACGCCGATTGTTTCGTCGGCATGGCGCAACCGAGTTCCGCCACGGGCACGACGCCCGTGCTTGTCGCCACCATCGACAAAGGCAAGGGCCGCAAGCCGGTTGCGCTCAAGACGCTGGAGCCCGACATTGCCGCGCCATGGTCGATCGACGATCTGCTCAAGGGTCGCGATCCCGGAATGGCGGCCGTTCAGGCGGCGTTGGCGGGACAGCAGGAGTAGGACTGTTCAGTCGTGTTTTTATAGCGGAAGCGACCGGCGACATGGCGGCAAGGCTCTCGCACCGCGCGCATACGCTGCATCACGACGGCGAGCAGTTGCAGGCGCGAACCCGGCTTTTGCAGGACGAACTGATGGCGAAGCTGACTGAGCGGTTGAACCAGTTGCTCTACATCCTCTCCGTCATGACCGCGGTGCTGCTGCCGATGACCATCATCTCCGGCCTGTTCGGCATGAATGTCGGCGGGCTCCCGCTGGTCGACACGGCGCTCGGCTTCTGGGTGGTGACGGCGATAGCGGTCGTCGTCGCCGGCATCGTCTACATGGTCGTGCGGCGGCTGGGCCGGGTTTAGCGTCCTATGCGCTTGCGCGCAGATCCTCGACGACCGTACCGGCAGCGCGGACTTCCGCCTCATGGTCCGGCTCGCGCCATGTCTCGGCGAGACCGGCCGCATACCATTCGCGCATGGCAGGCAGATCGAGCAACCGCTTGGGATAAGCAGCGGCAGCGCCCTCGAATGCCAGTCCATAGGACTGTGCCCGGAAAGCGACCGGAGCGAAGAAGGCATCGACCGCGGTGAAGTGGTCTCCGGCAAGGAACGGTCCGCCGAAGCGCGCAAGGCCGTCGTTCCACAAGTCGCCCAGGCGGAAGAGATCGTGCTTCAGCGCAGCGGACATCGATGCCAGCTTGACGTGCACGCCACAGCTCATCGGGCAGTCATTGCGCAGCGCGGTAAAGCTCGAATGCATTTCGGCGGCGGCGGAGCGCGCCCATGCGCGCGCTTTCGCATCGGCCGGCCAGACGCCTCGATGACGCTCTGCCAGATATTCGACGATCGAGAGCGAATCCCACACCGCCCAGCCATCGTCGACCAGGCAGGGTACGCGGCCATTCGGCGAGAATGACCGGAAGAGGCTGAAACTTGAACCGGTCGGGAACGGCGTCAGCCGCTCCTCGAAGCGAATGTCGAGGGTCCGCATCAGCAGCCAAGGCCGCAGCGACCAGGACGAATAGTTCTTGTTGCCGATATAAAGCTGGTACATTTGCCGCCCTCACCTCGTCGCGGGACCCGCCTGGCGAACCTCGCGCCCTCTGAACATCGACCAGCTGTACATGGCCAGCGCAGTCCAGATAAGGGCGAAAGCTATGGCCTGCGTGGTGCCGAACGGCTCATCGAAGATCAGGACGGCGATCAGGAACACCATCGTCGGCGCGATATATTGCATGATGCCGATGGTGGAGAGGCGCAAAAGCCTGGCGCCGAAGGCAAAGAGCAGAAGCGGCACCGCGGTCACCGGGCCGCAGCCGATCAGCAGCGCGGTGTCGGCGCCGGTGCTGGAGATGAAATGGTCCTGTCCCGCGGCGATCAGGTAGGCAATGTAGCAAAGCGCCGGCACCGACAGCAAAAGAACTTCAAGCAGAAAGCCCTGGCTCGGCCCGATCGGCAGCGTCTTGCGGAAGAAGCCGTAGGCGGCGAAGGAGAAGGCCAATGCCAGCGATACCCAGGGTAATTTGCCGGCCTCGACAGTAAGCACGGTCACCGCAATGGCGGCCAGCGCCACCGCCGCGATCTGCAGCCGGTCGAGCCGTTCGCCGAGGAGAACGGCGCCGACCACCACGCTGACCAGCGGGTTGATATAGTAGCCGAGCGCCGTCTCGACCGTGCGGTCGACTGCGATCGCCCAGACATAGATGCCCCAGTTGACCGAGATGAGCGTCGCCGTCAGCGCCGCCATGGCGAGGCTTTTTGGCGAGCGGATCGCGGCCTTAAAGTCGGCGGTGCGGCCGGCCCAAACCAGCACGGCAGCGGCGATCGGCACCGACCAAACGATCCGGTGCGAGATCACCTCGATCAGAGGCAGGTGCGCCACCGCTTTCATGTAGAAGGGCAACAGCCCCCAGAGGAAATAGGCGCCGAGGGCCAAAAGGAAGCCGCGGCGGGCCTTGGCGTCTTGATCGAGATCGGCTGTTGCGGTGACCATGGCCCAACGCTATGGCCCAGGGGACCGTCCAAGACCATCGCAAAATTCTGATGGATCAATGGACTTTTGATGATGGTTCAACCTACTCCGCCGCGACTAAGCCAGCCATATCACGGTTCTTCATCAGCTTGTAGATGATCGAATCCATCAGCGCCTGGAAGGAGGCGTCGATGATGTTTTCCGATACGCCGACCGTCCACCAGCGGGCGCCGGTGGAATCGTGCGATTCGATCAGCACTCGGGTGATGGCTTCGGTGCCGCCGTTGAGAATGCGCACCTTGAAGTCGGCGAGCTCGAGGTCGACGATCTCGTTCTGATACTTGCCGAGATCCTTGCGCAGCGCGATGTCGAGCGCGTTGACCGGGCCGTGGCCTTCGGCCACCGACATCTTCTCCTCGCCGTCGACCATCACCTTCACGATCGCCTCGGACACGGTCTTCAGGTTGCCATTGGCATCGAAGCGGCGCTCGACCATGCAGCGGAACGAGGTGACGTTGAAGAACTCCGGCAGGCCGTGCAGCGTCTTGCGGGCCAAGAGCTCGAAGGAGGCGTCGGCGCCCTCATAGGCGTAGCCTTCGGCCTCGCGCTCCTTGACGATGGCGATGAGCGCGTCGAGCCGGCTGTGGTCCTTCGGCACGTCGATGCCGCGCCGCTTCAATTCGGCGAGGAAATTGGCCTTGCCGCCCTGGTCGGAGACCATGACACGGCGGCGGTTGCCCACGGCTTCCGGCGGCACATGCTCGTAAGTCGCCGGCTCTTTGGCCAGCGCCGAGGCATGGATACCCGCCTTGGTGGCGAAGGCGGATGAGCCGACATAGGGCGCCTGAGCTTCCGGCGCGCGGTTGAGCAACTCGTCGAAAGCGCGGGAGAGCCGCGAAATGCCGGTCAGTGCTTCGGCCGAAATGCCTGTCTCGAAGCGATCGGCGAAGGCCGGCTTGAGCGCGAGCGTCGGGATGATTGTGACCAGATTGGCGTTGCCGCAGCGCTCACCGATGCCGTTCAGCGTGCCCTGGATCTGGCGCACACCGGCCTCAACGGCGGCAAGGGAATTCGCCACCGCCTGGCCGGTGTCGTCATGGGCATGAATGCCGAGATGGTCGCCAGGGATGCCGCCCGCGATCACCTTCTCGACGATGGCCCGCACTTCCGAAGGCTGCGTGCCGCCATTGGTGTCGCATAGCACCACCCAGCGCGCCCCGGCATCATAGGCCGTCTTGGCGCAGGCCAGCGCGTAAGCCGGATTGGCCTTGAAGCCGTCGAAGAAATGCTCGCAGTCGACCATCGCCTCCTTGCCGGCGGCGACCGCCGCCTGGACCGAGACCTTTATCGACTCAAGGTTCTCCTCGTTGGTGCAGCCGAGCGCCACGCGCACGTGATAGTCCCAGCTCTTGGCGACGAAGCAGATCGCGTCCGACTTCGATTGCACCAGCGCCGCCAGCCCCGGATCGTTGGAGGCCGAAACCCCTGCCCGCTTGGTCATGCCGAAGGCGACGAATTTCGCGCTTTCCGTGCGCTTCTGATGGAAGAAGGCGGTGTCGGTCGGGTTGGCGCCGGGATAGCCGCCCTCGACATAGTCGATGCCGAATTCGTCAAGCAGCTTGGCGATCGCGATCTTGTCCTCGACGGAAAAGTCGATGCCCGGCGTCTGCTGGCCGTCGCGCAGCGTGGTGTCGAAGAGGTAGAGGCGTTGCTTCATCATGGCTGTAGCTCGAAAAGTCGAGATCCTTCGCGCCGGGGGCGCCGTAGAGCACAAACCTGCATGGTTATTTGCCTGCGTATTTATCCGTCGCCCGGATCAGCCGGTCCAGAATCCCCGGCTCCGAATACGAGTGGCCGGCGCCCTCGATGAGGTGGAAATCCGCCTTCGGCCAGGCCTTGTGCAGCGCCCAGGCATAGCGCGCCGGGCACGGCATGTCGTAGCGGCCGTGGGCGATGGTGCCGGGGATGTCCTTCAGCTTCCAGGCATCGCGCAGCAGCTGTCCTTCTTCCAGCCAGCCGGCATGGACGAAATAGTGGTTCTCGATGCGGGCGAAGGCGATGGCATAGTCGTCCTGGCCGAAAGGCGTGCTGGTTTCCGGCTCCGGCAAAAGCGTGATCGTCTCGCCTTCCCACAGACTCCAGGCAAGCGCCGCCTCGACCTTCGCCTTGCGGTCGGTGCCCACCAGCCGCTTGCGGTAGGCCGCCATCATGTCGCCGCGCTCGGCCTCGGGGATCGGCGCCAAAAAACGTTCCCACTTGTCGGGAAACATCTCGGAGACGCCGAACTGATAGTACCATTCGAGCTCGGCGCGGGTGAGCGTATAGATGCCGCGCACGACGAGCTCGCTGACGCGCTCGGGATGCGTTTCGGCATAGGCCAGCGCCAGCGTCGAGCCCCACGAGCCGCCGAACACCAGCCATTTGTCGAAGCCCGCCACCTCGCGCAGGCGTTCGATGTCGGCGACGAGATGCCAGGTGGTGTTGGCTTCCAGCGAGGCGTTGGGCGTCGACTTGCCGCAGCCGCGCTGGTCGAACAGGATGACGTCGTAGAGTTTCGGATCAAACAGCCGCCGGTGTTTCGGCGAGATGGTGCCTCCAGGGCCGCCATGCAGGAACACGGCTGGCTTGGCGCCTTTGGTGCCGCAGCGCTCCCAATAGATGGTGTGGCCATCACCGACATCGAGCATGCCTGTTTCGAACGGCTCGATCTCGGGATAGAGCGTGCGCAAGGAGCTGCTGTGGATCGTCATAGTTTCAGTCCCTGCTGCGGCCAGTTGGCCGTCTCGTGATCGGGATGCTGGAAGGAGATGATCTGCTCCTGCCGTCGATAGTAGTCGGGGTCGTCGTGGACCGGCGCCTCGAAGATCTTCTCCACCCAGGGCAGCCGCACCGCGTAGTTGACCTGGATCTGCGGCGCCAAGTCCGAACGATCGTCGAAGGCACCGATGGCGATCTCCAGCCCGCCCGGCTGGCGGTAGGTGAGCGGCGTGCCGCAGCGGCGGCAGAAGCCGCGATCGATGTTGACCGAGGACTGGAAATAGCTCGGCTCCTCATGGGTCCATTCGACGCCATCCTTCGGCACCGTCACCAGGGCGCCAAAGAAATTGCCGAACTGTTTCTGGCACATGCGGCAATGGCAGATGGACGGGCGCCCGAGCTTGCCGTGGACGCGGAAGCGCACGGCGCCGCACTGGCAGCCGCCGGTTCGAATTTCATCGGTCATGGTTTTTCCTCCGGCGGCCATTGGTCCGTGTCGTGATCGGGATGTTGATAGGAGACGAGCTCGGCGAGATAAGGCGCCGACGAAATATCGCCCATCGTCTCCTCGGAGGGCAGTTTCGAAACGCCGTCGACATAGGGAAGCTTCGCTTCGACGCCCCACTGAATGGTTGGCGCGATGCCGGCCGGGTCGTCGAAGGCGGCGATCGCCAGCGCCACGCCGTCCGGCGCCTCGAAGGTCAGCGGCGTGCCGCATTCGGCGCAGAAGCCGCGCCATGCCGCGCTGGACGACCGGAAGCGCTTCGGCTCGCCGCGCGTCCAGTCCAGCCTGGCGCCGCGCACCGAGACCAGCGGCAGATAGAAATTGCCGCTCGCCTTCTGGCACATGCGGCAATGGCAGACCGAGGCATCGCCCAGGGCGCCCTCAACGCGGAAACGTACGGCGCCGCACTGGCACCCGCCCGTATAGACCGGCCGGTTATCAAGGCTCATCGATCCCTCCCATCGAGCTCACTCCGGATCATGGCAGACCGCCTCGACATTGTTGCCGTCGGGATCGAAGACGAAGGCGCCGTAATAATTGGGGTGGTAATGCGGACGCAGCCCCGGCCCGCCATTGTCATTGCCGCCGGCCGCAAGGGCCGCGGCATGGAAGGCGTCGACCTCGGCGCGGCTGCGCGCGGTGAAGGCGACATGCTGATGGTCCTTCGGCTTCTCCTTGCCCGCGCTCAGCCAGAACACCGGCCGGTCGCGGCCATAGCCGCCGACCTTGGCGCCGCCGGTATATTCCTCCGGCACCATGTAGAGCAGCGAAGCGCCAAGCGGCGCCATCGCCTTGTCGTAGAAGGCCTTGGACTTTTCGAAATCGGAAACGCTGATGCCGAGATGATCGATCATGGAACGAGCTCCTGCGTTGCGGTCTCCGGCACTTCGGCCCCGGCCAGGCCGGCCGCAATGACGATGTGCTGGCAGACATTGTCGATATCGCGGATCACGTCGTCGTTCCAGAAGCGCAGGATGGTCCAGCCGCTTGCAGCTAGATAGCCACTTCTTGCCTCGTCACGGTTTAAGTGTTCCGCATCGCCATGCTGGCTGCCATCGACCTCGACTATGAGGCGATGGGCCGAGCACGCGAAATCAACGATATAAGGTCCGATCGGCACCTGCCGCCGGAAGCTCATGCCCATCAAGCGGTGGGCACGCAACTCGTTCCAAAGTTTCAGCTCGGCATCCGTCATGGCACGCCGCATGGACTTGGCGTTATTGCGCTGACGGGATGGAACGAGGTCGTGGCCCATAGCTACACGCCCTCACGTTTGCGATTAACGAAATCGCACGCCCGAGCTAATCTCCCCCCTTGCGGGGGAGATGTCCGGCAGGACAGAGGGGGGTGCTGTCCCGCCGACGTAGCAACGAGAGAGTGCTGCCCTCCTAGGAAATAGCGGGTGTGTGAGTGGGAAAACTCAAACCCTGGAGTTCCTTCGCACCCCCCTCTGTCCTGCCGGACATCTCCCCCGCAAGGGGGGAGATTGGACGTCACCGGCGCCTCCGCCAGTCCTGAAACGATCCCCTGCGCCACCCTCATCGCTTGATCTCCCAGGTCGTCACCCGCTGGCCGGTGAGAGGATCCTTGCCGTCCTTGAGCTGAACGCCTTGCGCCAGAAGCTCGTCGCGGATGCGGTCGCCTTCGGGCCAATTCTTATCGGCGATGAACTTCAGGCGCCTGGCGATCGCCTCAGCGATCACGGTTTCGTCCACCTTCGCTGCGCCGACATCGAAACCCAGAAAGACAAGCGCCGCTTTCAGCGAAGCCGCGGCGGCGTCCTCGCCGGCGCCAGTGAACTCCACCGCTTCGCCGGCAAGCTGCGTCAATCGCTGAAAGGCAGCGTAGGTGGCAAGGTCGTCGGACAGCGCCTCCAGCACGTCGGACGGCAGGTCCCCCGCCGCCGCGGGCGCTAGATCGGCCGCACGCTTCCATTTGCGCAGCGTGTTTTCCGCCTCTTCCAACTTGCGCACGGAAAAGTCGATCGGCTCGCGGTAATGCGTCATCAGCATCGCCAGCCGCAGCACCTCGCCCGGCCATTTCCTGCCGCCGAAAGTCTCGGTCTCCAAGAGCTCATGGATCGAATAGAAATTGCCGAGGCTCTTCGACATTTTCTGGCCCTCGACCTGAAGGAAGCCGTTGTGCATCCAGACATTGGCCATGACCTTGGTGCCGTGGGCGCAGCGCGACTGGGCGATCTCGTTCTCGTGATGCGGGAAGATCAGGTCGAGGCCGCCGCCATGGATGTCGAAGACCTCGCCGAGATAGGCGGCCGACATGGCCGAGCATTCGATGTGCCAGCCCGGACGGCCCCTGCCCCACGGGCTTTCCCAGCCGGGCTCTTCCGGACTCGAGAGTTTCCATAAAACGAAATCGCCGGGGTTCTTCTTGTGGGCGTCGACGGCGATGCGGGCGCCGGCCTGCTGCTCGTCGAGATTGCGCTTCGAAAGCTCGCCATAATCGGGCATCGAGGCGGTGTCGAAGAGCACCTCGCCGCCGGCGACGTAGGCGTGGCCGCGCTTGATGAGCTGCGCGATCAGCGACAGCATGTCGGCCTTGCCGTCGGCGCGGGGCGCGACGAACTCGGTCGCCCGCGGCTCGTAGGTCGGCTCCAGGCAGCCGAGTGCCGCGACATCCTTGTGGTACTGGTCGGCGGTCTTTTCGGTGACGCGCCGGATCGCGTCGTTCAGCGAAAGCTTCCCGGCTTCGATCTCGGTGCCGAAATCGCGCAGGGCGCGCGCATTTATCTTGTCGTCGACATCCGTGATGTTGCGCACATACGTGACGTGCTTTTCGCCATAGAGTTGGCGCAGCAAACGGAACAGCACGTCGAAGACGATCGCCGGCCGCGCGTTGCCGATATGGGCAAAGTCGTAAACGGTCGGGCCGCAAACATACATGCGCACGTTTTGCGGATCGATCGGAACGAAACGCTCCTTTGTCCGCGTCAGCGTGTTGTAAAGGCTGAGGCCCTTCGATGTGTCAGACATGCGTGCCCTTCCGATCCCTTATGTTGGACGGAGCCTCCCCGCGCGCGGGCGCAAATCGGGCTCCAGCCTGCTGGCCGGGGCGTTTGTCCAATCTAGGGGAAGATAAGGCGAAAACGTCCGGACCAGCGCGAGGCTAGCCAATAATGCAAATGCCACAAATGGCGAAAGACGTTTTCATGCCCGGCTTTATCGCGTCCGCAGGTGTTGCCGTCAAGTCGCTCAACTCGGGAAAGCTGTCGTTCCATCACAGGTAAAAACGGGCCGAAACATTTTATTAAGCATCTCGGCACAGTGATGAAACATTATCGGACTAGACCGCCAAACGTCACGATTTGGTCCGAATCGACCACCAAACCCAGACACGAAAACGTTACCAGGGAAGAGAACAATGCCTCGAAGTAAGCAAGAACAAAGCCGACCGGCGCAACAGCCGCTCGCCAGCCACTACCGCGCGATCGGCCCTGCGGCCATCGTCGCAGCCCTTCTTCACACCGCGAAGAAGAAGAAGCCGGCGCAGAAGATCATCTCGCCGCGCGCCGCCTGAAACGGCAGGACCGGCGCAGTCTCCGAAGATCGGAGTGCCGGCAATGAGGGCGACGCCAATGCTCGTCCTGGAGATGGAAGGCCTCCGCTAGCAGCCTTCGCTAAAACAGGGTCATCTGGTTTTCGTCCGCGCCGGGTTTCTGGCGCCTGACCCTGTCGGGGTGAGGCCCGACCATGCCCCTCTCCTGAATCTCCGGCGCGGTGTTGGCGACCTTGTTGACGAGGTCGGAAACCGGAATCGCCTCGAAGAAATCGGGCTCGGCGGGCTTGAGGAGGTCGAGCACGTCGCGCGGCTCCTGCGTGCGGCAATCCAACCAGCGGGCGAAATCGCGTTCCTCGATCACCACCGGTACGCGGTCGTGGATATGGGCGGTGCCGGCGTTGGCCCGCGTGGTGAGGATCGCGCCGGTGTCCATCTCGGAACCGCCCGGCTCGGCATAGGTCTCGATCAGACCGGCGAAGGCGATCACCCCGCCCCGCCGCGGCTGGATCCAGTAGGGCTGGCTCTTGGCGCTCCCCGACTGCTGCCATTCATAAAAGCCGGAGGCCGGCACGAGCGTGCGACGATGGCGCATGGCGGTCTTGAACGATGCCTTTTGCAGCACGCCTTCCGAGCGCGCGTTGAAGAGCAGCGGAAATTCCTTCGTATCCTTGACCCAAGTCGGGATCAGCCCCCAGCGCACCAGCATCGCCTGGCGGTCAGGCAGGTTCGAGCCTGGCGCTCTTGGCGGACCGGCGAACGCCATCAGCACCGGCTGCGTCGGAGCGATATTGTAGCGGGCCGGAAACGCCTCCAGCTCCGCCAGGCCAAGAATGGCGGCGGTCTGGTCCGGCGAGGCGGTCAGGGCAAAGCGTCCGCACATGGATTGGCTCTTCGGTCGGGATCGCCATGAAAGTGGCGATGGAACCGCCGCGCCGCAACCGCTAAAGCTGTCCGGTCCACAACCAAGCTGGCAGCCGGCGCGATTCGCAACGCATGAACAAGGTTCGCAAGATTATCCCGGCAGTCTCCGTCGCCGTCGTGCGCGGCAAGACGGTGCTGCTGGTCAAGCGGGCGCGGCCGCCTTCGCAAGGGCTCTACGCGTATCCCGGCGGCAAGGTCGAGCCGGGCGAGACGCTGGCGCAAGCCGCGGCGCGCGAACTCAAGGAGGAAACCGGGCTCCAGGCGAAGGATTACCACCCGCTGCGCGACATCCATATCGACGGCCGCGCTGAGCACCACGCGGTCGACTATCTGCTGACGGTGTTCGGCGCGGCCTATGTCGGCGGCGAGCCGGCAGCGAGCGATGACGCCGAGACGGCGGCGTTCTACACGCTGGCGGAAATGGCGGCGATGCCGCTGGCGGGCGATGTGTTTGAAGTTGCCGAGGAGTTGCTTGGCCCTGTGCAAGCCGCCGAGCGGTGACCCCAGAATGGCCTTGCAGGCGACAAAATGTTTCGCCACAAAGCCTTGCTCTTCCATCGCAAGGCCCTGATGACCCGCGCCTCCCCCTTTCTCGCCGCAAGCCTCGCCATCAGCATGGCCGTCACGGTGCAGCCGGCATCGCCGGCCGAGGCGCCGTTCGAGCCCGGGCTGATGCGGCTTGCCGAGGTGCTGGGTTCGCTGCATTTCCTGCGCAATCTCTGCGGCGAGAAAGGCGACCAGTGGCGGCTGGAGATGGAAAAGCTGCTTGAGACGGAAAATCCCGATCCCAACCGGCGCGCCCGCTTCATCGCCTCCTTCAATCGCGGCTACCGCTCCTTCAGCGGCACCTACACGCAGTGCACGCCTTCGGCCACCGAGGCCATTGCCCGCTACATGAAGGAAGGCGAGACGCTGTCGCGCGATATCGCTTCCCGCTACGGGAATTGAGGACCGGCATCGATCGCGACTATCCACCGACAAATCGCTCCAATGTGGCCGGCCTTATTGTATCAGGCTGCGCCTTGGTGCAATCATCTGTTGCGCTTGTGCAACAATGTTAATGAAACGTTAGTGGACAAATGCGGAATTAACTCAAACTGAAGGTTTTAATGCCGCAAGCTGGTCTAATCGGCTAAGCTCGGTCGGAATTGATCGCAGCCTTGCTCGATATGTAGATTGCGACTGCAGAAATGTCGTATTTACAAGCACTTGTACGAGCAGCGCATGAACTGGCAAGTCAAGCCCGGTGCCTTGCCGGACCGACGCTTGAAAAGGTGGACATCGCAATGGAACATGGCGTCAGCGACATCGACGCGTTGGTCAGGGAAGAAAAGCGCCTGACCGCCGTGGAGAGCCACAGCGAAGCCTGGGCGGAAGGATTGTCGGCCGGCATCGAGCCCGAAATCATCGCCGAGGCTGCGCTGGAAACCGCCTTCGGCGAGATGCTGCGCGCCAATGGTGAGACCTCAGCGCTGGCCCTGCTCGACCGCATGCGCGAAAAGGTGATCTCCGGCGCGTTCGAGCCGGAACGGCTCAGGCACTAGCCCGCCCGCTTTGGCTGCTTTTGACGGCGACGCGCCGTTTGGGCATCATACCCGCCGCCTAGCCATTAGTTTTTCGCAATTCCGGACGGAAACCATTGCACAGTTTTCTGGAATTGCCCTAGCGAGCCCGGAACCATGGAGAGGCAAGGGGTGAGATTTTCGTTGGCAGGCAGGCCGCGCGGGCTGGCCCTCGGCATCTGGATCACTGCTTCCTGCGCCGGGCCATTGACAATCTGCCTCGCCAGCACGCCTTGCTATGCGCTAAGCGAGATCCAACGCGAGGAGTTGCCTTCGCCGGTCACTCCGTCCACCAGTGACGAAACGACCGCTCCGGGGACCACCGTGCCAATGCCGGCCGCGCCCGGCACCAAACCCTCCGACAACAGCCAGCCGGCCGACGAGACGGACAAGAGCGCGCCGGAAGCGCCAACCGGCAGCGGCGGCATCACCAGCCCGCGCTCCGACCCGGATTCGCCGCCGCCGCCCGTCGTCTACGACCTCGACAAGCTTCCCGAACCGGTCAAACGCATGCACGGCCTGATCATTGAGGCCTGCAAGAGCGGCGATATCGAGAAACTTCGGCCGCTGATCGGCTCGGGCGAATCCATGACGCAGCTTTCGCTCGGCGACATCGAGGGCGACCCGGTCGCTTTCCTCAAGGGACTCTCCGGCGACGGCGACGGCCAGGAGATTCTCGCCATTTTGGAAGAGGTGCTCAGCGCCGGCTATGTCCATGTCGACACCGGCACGCCGCAGGAGCTCTATGTCTGGCCGTATTTCTTCGCGCTGCCGCTCGACAAGCTGGATCCCAGGCAGCGCGTCGAGCTGTTCAAACTCGTCACCGCAAGCGACTATGACGACATGAAGCAGTTCGGCGCCTATATCTTCTATCGCGTCGGCATCACGCCCGCCGGCCAGTGGCTGTTCTTCGTCGCCGGGGATTGAGCCAGAAGCTCATCCCTTGCCAATTTTGGTCTGCGGCCATATGCGGTTTGCCTCCTCTCGCAGAGCCGGAATCGCATCGGCTCCCACCGTCGGCATTTGCAAGAAAGAAAATCGACCAGGGCAAGTTCCCGCAGCTGCAGGCACTCATAATGCAGGGCGCGCTTAAGAAATCCAACGTGGCCTAAGCCGCCAGCGCCTCGGAAAACTCCACCGCCCTGCCCTGGCCGGGCGTGACGATCTCGCCGTCCCACATTACCCGGTTGCCGCGCACGATGGTGCCGACCGGCCAGCCGGTGACCTCTTTGCCGTCATAGGGCGTCCAGCCCGCCTTGGAGCCAGCCTGCGCGTTGGTGATGGTCTCGCGGCGCTTCAGGTCTACGACGGTGAAATCGGCGTCGTAGCCGGCGGCGATGCGGCCCTTTCCCGCCATGCCGAAGATGCGCTGCGGACCATGACTGGAGAGATCGACGAAACGCTGCAAAGTGAGCCGGCCGGCGTTGACATGGTCGAGCATGATCGGCACCAGCGTCTGCACGCCCGTCATGCCCGAAGGCGAGGCAGGATAAGGCTTCGCCTTCTCGGCCAGCCTGTGCGGCGCGTGGTCGGACCCCAGCACATCGACGATCCCTTGCGCAATGCCGTGCCAGACGCCGTCGCGGTGGCGCGCCGCGCGCACCGGCGGGTTCATCTGGATCAGCGTGCCGAGCCGCGCATAGTCGTCAGCTGAGAGCGTCAGGTGATGCGGCGTCGCCTCGCATGTAGCGACGTCTTTATGCTGCTCGAGGAAAACGATCTCCTCGGCCGTCGAGATGTGCAGCACATGGATGCGCGCGCGCGTCTGTCTCGCGATGCGCACCAGGCGCTCGGTGCAGCGCAGCGCCGCGATCTCGTCGCGCCAGACAGGATGCGACGAGGGATCGCCCTCGACGCGCAGACCGAGCCGCTCGCGCAGACGGAACTCGTCCTCGGAGTGGAAAGCGGCGCGGCGGCGGGTGTTGCGCAGGATGGAGGCGACGCCTTCGTCGTCCTCGACCAGCAGGTCGCCGGTGGACGAGCCCATGAAGACTTTTATGCCGGCAGCTCCTGGCAGCCGCTCGAGCTCGCCGACATCGCCGGCATTGTCGCGCGTGCCGCCAACCCAGAAAGCGAAGTCGCAATGCATGCGGCCGGTGGCGCGCCGCACCTTGTCGGCAAGGGCCGCCTCGCTGGTGGTCAGCGGATTGGTGTTGGGCATCTCGAAGACCGCGGTGACGCCGCCCAAAACCGCGGCGCGAGACCCGGTTTCCAGATCCTCCTTGTGCTCCAGTCCCGGCTCGCGGAAATGCACCTGGCTGTCGACGACGCCGGGCAGGATGTGCAGGCCCGTGCAATCGATCGTCTCGCCGGCCGACGCTTGGCCGAGATCGCCTATCGCGGCAATACGCCCGGCCTTCACGCCGACATCGCGCCGGCCTTCACCGTCATGGTTGACTACCGTGCCGCCTGTCAGGATGAGGTCGAAGGTGGTTGCCATGGACTGGTCCAATCTCTTGCGGGGGGAGTGTGGCCGGCTTACGTAATGACCATCATTTTTGCAAGATCAGGCCGACTTCACGCCCATGCCCTTTGCCCTGCTGAAAGACCGCGCGCTCATTTCCGTGTCAGGCCAGGATGCCGAACATTTTTTGCAAAACATCCTCACCACCGATCTCGATGCGCTTGGCGCCGGCGAGGCAAAGCCCGGCGCGCTGCTTTCGCCGCAAGGCAAGATCCTGTTCGATTTTCTCATCTCTCGCGCCGGCGAGAACGGCTTCCGGCTGGAATGCCGGACCGACATAGCCGATGACTTCGTGCGCCGGCTGATGCTTTACCGGCTGAGGGCAAAGGCCGAGATTGCCAAGCAGGATCAGGCGCTTGTCACGGTTGCATGGGGCGATGATTCAACCGCCTCACTTGCCAATTCAACTTCGCTCGCCGACACGCGCTTCCGCGAGGTGGAGGTCAGGCGCACATATGAGGGCGCAGTTCAGGACAGCGGCGATGCCGGCGCATGGCAGGCCCTGCGTATCGCCAACGGCATCGCCGAAAGCGGCAGCGACTACCAGCTCGGTGACGCTTTCCCACATGACGTTCTCCTCGACGAGACCGGCGGCGTCGGCTTCAAGAAAGGCTGCTATGTCGGCCAGGAAGTCGTCTCGCGCATGCAGCATCGCCGCACCGCGCGACGCCGCGTGCTGGTCGCCACAGCCGAGGGTTCCCTGCCTGCGACCGGTACCGAGCTCACCGTCGCCGGCCGGCCGGTCGGCACGCTGGGTTCGGTAAGCGGCGGACGCGGCCTCGCAATCGCCCGCATCGACCGCGTCAAGGCAGCGCTCGATGCCCGCGACCCGATCATGGCCGGCGACGTCCCGGTGACGCTCGCCATCCCGGGCTGGGCGAAATTCTCCTTCCCGCAAGACACCGTCAGCGCGGAGGAGGCCTGATGGCGGCCGACAGGGCGGGAGCGCCGCCGCGCGCCTGGCAGCGCATGCTGTCCGGCCGGCGGCTCGACCTGCTCGACCCCTCGCCGCTCGACATCGAGATCGCCGACATCGCGCATGGCCTCGCCCGCGTCGCCCGCTGGAACGGCCAGACCAGCGGCGAGCACGCCTTTTCGGTGGCTCAGCATTCGCTGCTGGTCGAGGCACTCTATGGTGAGCTGGTGCCGGCCGCCTCCGCCGAGGCGCGGCTCGCGGCGCTGCTGCACGACGCGCCCGAATATGTCATCGGCGACATGATCTCCCCCTTCAAATCGGTGATGGGCGGCTCCTACAAGGACTGCGAGCTCAGGCTGCAGCGCGCCATCCATCAACGTTTCTCGCTGCCGGCCGAGCTCGGTTCCACCTTGCGCAAGGACATCAAGCGCGCCGACCAGATCGCCGCCTATTACGAAGCGACGCTGCTTGCCGGCTTCTCGACCGCGGAGGCGACGGAGTATTTCGGCCGGCCGCGCAGCTTTTCCGCCGACCATTTCGACTTCACTCCACGCTCGGTGACCTGGGCGCAGGCGGCATTTCTGAAACGATTCGCGGCGCTGGAAGCTAAACGCCAGCCTTTTCTCGCTGCCAATTCCGTCAAATAAAAGAACGCTAAATTAACCGGCGGCCACGACAGTAAACTGTTCAGTCACCGTCGGCAGGCGCGCTCATGCCCGTTGCTCATGTCAAGGCTGGTTCGGCCGCAGTCAGGCGGAAGGCAACCGGTATTGGCCCGGTTCGACGAATAGCGGAGGAACTTCGCGCACAAAACGAGCGCTTTTCGGCCGCCGTCGAGAACATGTCGCATGGCCTGTGCATGTTCGACGCCGACGAGCGCATGATCATCTGCAACCGAAACTACATCGACCTCTTCCGCCTCGACGCCAAAGTCACGAAGCCCGGCATTCGCTTCTTCGACATCTTGCAGCACAGCGTCGAAATCGGCATCGCCTCGCAAACCGCCGAGCAGCTCTACGCCGTCCGCAAACCCTATATCGACGGCGCCAAGCCCTCGACTTATGAGGAGACGCTGGCGGACGGGCGCATCATCGTCATCTCGCATCGGCCGCTGGCCTCCGGCGGCTGGGTGTCGATCTACGAGGACGTGACCGTGCAGCGGCGCTCCGAAGAGGAACTGAAGGAGCAGCATCGCCGCTTCGACGCCGCTTTGGCCAACATGTCGCAAGGCCTGCTGATGTATGACGCCGACGGCAAGATGATCGTGCGCAATCAGCGCTTTCTCGAGCTCTACAACGTCGCCGCGACAGATTTCCCTTTTGGAACGACACACCGCGACGCGCTCAAACGACTGCTGGAACTCGGCATCTACACCAAGATCGACGTCGACAGCGAAGTCACCAGGACCGAAGCCTGCCTGCGAGCAGGGAAAATGCAGTCGGCTTACCGCTATCTTGCCGACGGCAGGACTTTTCTGGTGGTTCGGCAGCCGATGAGCGGCGGCGGCTGGGTCGTGACCTTCGACGATGTTACCGAGCGTCGCCGCGCCGAAGAGCGCATGACGCATCTTGCGCATCACGACACGCTGACCAACCTGCCCAACCGCTCGATGTTCCGCGAGCGCCTGGACCAGGCATTGAGCGAGGCCAAGGCCGCGCCGGTGGCGATCTTCTCGCTCGACCTCGACCGCTTCAAGGCCGTCAACGATACGTTCGGGCATCCGGCCGGCGACTGGCTGCTGAAAAGGGTGGCCGAACGCCTGCAACGCTGCCTGCGCAGCGACAAGGACGTGGTGGCGCGTTTCGGCGGCGACGAATTCGCCATCATTCAATCCAATATCAGAAACGCGGTCGACGCCGAGAAGCTGGCCAAGCGCATTATCGAGGTGATCGGCAAGCCTTATCGCGACAAGGGCCGCGAAATGCATGTCGGGGTGAGCCTCGGCATCGCGCTTTATCCCAGCGACGGGCAGGATGCGGATACGCTGCTCACCAATGCCGACATGGCGCTCTACCGGGGCAAGAGCGAGGGGCGCAACATCTACCGTTTCTTCGAGCCGGGCATGGATGCCATGGTGCGGGAGCGCCTGGCGCTCGAGGCCGACCTCGAGGCTGCACTCCCGAGGCGCGAGTTCGAACTGGATTTCCAGCCGATTCTCGACATCGCCTCCGGCGAGATCGTCGGCGCCGAAGCGCTGATGCGCTGGCGCTCGCCGTCGCGCGGGCTGGTGCCGCCGCAAGACTTCATCGCCGCGGCCGAAGAAACCGGGCTGATCGTGCAACTCGGCGACTGGGCGCTGCGCAAGGCCTGCGGCGTGGCGGCGGGCTGGCCGCAGGACGTGCGCATGGCGGTCAACGTCTCGGCGGCCCAGATCAAGAGCGGCGGCTTCGCCCGCAGCGTGATTGCGGCGCTCGCCTTTTCCGGCCTGCCAGCAAGCCGGCTGGAACTCGAAATCACCGAAACGGTGATGATGGACGAGAGCGACAGCGTGCTGAGGACGCTCGGGCAATTGCGCGGGCTCGGCGTGCGCATCGCGCTCGACGATTTCGGCACCGGCTATTCTTCGCTCGGTTATCTGCGGCGCTTCCCGGTCGACAAGATCAAGATCGACCGCTCCTTCATCCACGATCTCGACAAGCGCGACACGGCGGCGATCGTGCGCACGGTTATCGGGCTCGGCGCCGAGCTCGGCATCACCGTCACCGCCGAAGGCGTCGAGGCCGAAGCGCAGCTCGACATGCTGCGCAAGGCCGGCTGCGGCGAGGCGCAAGGTTTTCTGATCGGCGCGCCGGCCAGGGCCTCGGAGATGAGCCGCCTGCTGCGCTCGCAGGAAAAGCTTCGCCGATCCGGTTGATGCCAGGCACCGGTCAGCGCAGCGTCTCGAAATATTTCTCGTGGAAGCTCACATAGCCGGGTTCTACCACTTTGAGATGCCGCGCGATCAGCCGATGAAAAGCCGGCAATTGATGGAACGGCACACCCGGATAGGCGTGGTGCTCGGCATGGTAGGGCATGTTCCAGGCGAGCTTGCGCACGAGCCAGTTGGTCAGCGTCGTCCTGGTGTTTTCCAGCATATTGGCGACGAAGGGGCAGCGGCCATGCTCGGCCAACAGATAAAGCCTGAGAAAGGGCTGCCCGAGCAGCGCCGGTACGAGCCAGATGTAGAGGAGCACTGTCGCCTTGAGCGAGATCGCAAGCGTCAGCACGACGAGGTAGAAGGCGATCATCGCCCGCGCTTCGGCCTGGACTTTCGGCAAGCCTTTCGACGGCACATAGCTGTCCCGGCAGCGGCCGCTGGCATTTCTGTAGAGCGTCTTGAAATGACCCCACCACACCGGCAGGCCAGACACATGGACGATGTACTGTCGCAAGGTCTCGGGCTTCGGGAAAGCCAGCTCCGGATCGTTCTGCGGGTCCTGAGTGAAGCGATGATGGGCGAAATGGAAATAGCGGAACCAGTCGGCCGGCAGCGCGATCGCCAGGCTGCAGAGCCGCGCGACGGCATCGTTCAGCCACTGCGTTTCGAAGGCCGTCCTATGCACGGTCTCATGCAGCAGCGTGAACAGGAACACGATCAGGATGCCCTGCGGCAGCATCAGAACCGGCCAGTACGGCACCTTGGCCGCGATCAGCGCGCCGAGAGCGACGATGGCGCCGAGATGGACGGCGAATTGGATGATGCCCGGCAGATCGGACTTGCCGGTCAGCCGGCTGCGCTCCTCATTGGTCAGCGAGGCGATGACGTCGCGGTGGTCGATGGTGTGGTCGATGGCGCTCATGAGGCTACCGTACTGCAGAAAGAAAGCTTTCGAAAAACGAGGAATTCTGCAAAATAGATAAGCTTAGCTTATCTTTTCGGGTCGCCATGGTCGCACTTCCCTCCCTGCGCGGACTTCAAGCCTTCGAGGCGGCGGCGCGCAGCGGCAGCTTTGCCGCAGCGGCGGAAGAGCTGTCGATTTCGGCGGCGGCGGTCAGCCAGCTCATCCGCACCGTGGAAGAACAGATGGGCCGCAAGTTGTTCCACCGCGTCAACCGGCGCGTCCTGCTCACCGAAGCCGGCGTCGAGATGTTGCCGAGGCTTACCATGGCCTTCCAGGAAATCGGCAGCGTCGCGCGGGATGTAGGCGGCGATGCGTTCCGGCCGAGGCTCGTCATCTCGGTGCCGCCTTCGATGGCGATGGGCTGGCTTTCCGAACGCCTCGCCGGCTTTGTCGCCAGCCACGGCGCCGCGGATATTTCGCTGAGAGGCGAGGACGACCCTGTGCCGTTCGACCATGAGATGGTCGACATCCGGCTATCCTACGGCCCGCACTATCGCGAGCATCCGACCGAGGAGATCGCGCGGGATGCGGTCTATCCGGTCTGCGCGCCCAGCCTTGCCGGTGCAGCCAAGCCGGAAACTCTCGCCGGCCTGCCGTTGATCCACACCGACTGGGGCCCGACCGGTGCCGCCTTTCCGTCCTGGCGCAACTGGCTCGAGGCGGGGGGCATCGCGCCGGGCCGGTCGGCCCAGCGCGGCCTTTCGGCCAACTCGTCGCGGGCCGCACTCGATCTCGCCATGTCGGGATTGGGCGTGGCGCTGGCGCAAGGCATCTACTGCGCCCGGGCGCTGGAAGACGGCAGGCTGGTCCGGCCGGTTGCCCGAGCGCTGGAATTGCGCCAGCCTTATTGCCTGACGATCCCTGAACGCAGCGCAAGGCGCGATGTGGTGGCGGCGTTTCGCGAGTGGCTGATCGCGGAATGCGTGCGCGCGGTCAGGTCGCCGGCGCTCGGTGCCTAGCAGTCAGAGATGCCCGGCCAGGGCCGCGACCATGTCCTTGCTGGTGGCTACCGGAACGATCTCGAACTCCACCAGATCGGCCCATTCGATGACCCAACGCTGCAGCAGCGTGACGTCATCGGCCTCGACAAGCAGGAAGCAGCGGCTCATGTCGCCTGCGATCCAGCTATGGTGAACGACAAGCGCGTCCGGTTTCAGCCGGCCCCGATCGCGGAACCGCCGGTAGATTTCCTTGCGGTCGCAGCCGCGAAAATCCTCGACAACGAAAAACAGCATCTTGCCCCCATTCAGTTGATTGTCTTAGCCGGATTCAGCGACGCCAGGCGATCCCGTCCGGATGCAAAATGCTTTAGCGACCAGTGCGCTCCAGCCGCTCCAGGAACCATTGCGTAAGCCGCACCCAGAGCTCGTCCTTCTCGCCGGAATCCTCCCAGCCATGGTCGAGATTGGGGTTATCGTTGACCTCGATGACGAAGACGCCGTCCTTGGTTTCCTTGAGGTCGACGCCGTAGAGCCCGTCGCCGATGCAGCGCGCCGCCTTGACCGCCGTCTCGACCACGTGCGGCGGCGTCTGCTTCAGCGTGAAGGTCTTGATGCCGCCCTGATCGGGCTTGCCGTTAGCCTTGTGGTTGACGATCTGCCAGTGTTTTTTGGCCATCAGGTAATGCACGGCAAACAGCGGTTGGCCGCCGAGCACACCGACGCGCCAATCATATTCTGTGGGGATGAATTTCTGCGCGATGAGGAGATCGGAATCCTCCAGCCACTCGGTCGCCAGCTTTGTCAGATCGGCAAGGTTCTCGCATTTCTTGACCCCGCGCGAGAAGGATGAGTCCGGGATTTTCAGCACCAGCGGAAAGCCCAGCGTCTGGGCGGCGAGCTCCAAATCGGAGGTGCCGGCAATCATCACCGTCGGCGGTACCGGCACCTTGTTGTAGGTCATCAGCTCGTTGAGATAGACCTTGTTGGTGCAGCGGATCATCGACAGCGGGTCGTCGATCACCGGCATGCCCTCCTGCTGGGCGCGGCGCGCGAAGCGGTAGGTGTGGTTGGAGATGGATGTCGTCTCGCGGATGAACAGCGCGTCGTAATTGGCGAGCTTGGCCAAATCCTTCCTGGTGATCGGCTCGACCTCGACGCCCATCTTCTCCGCGATCCTCGCCCAGTAGCGCAGGGACGAAATCTCCGAAGGCGGCAATTCCTCATGCGGATCGACGAGCGTCGCGAACGTGTAGCGCGCCGGCGTGCGCCCCTTGGTGTCGCGCCACTCGCGGTTGGTGTAGGTCTCCAGGCATTGCAGGAAGACTTCTTCTTGCTCCTCGCTCATGCGCGCGAGCGGCAGGAAGCCGATCTTGCGGATCGAAGCCCATTCGGCGCTGTCCTTGATGTGGACCTCGAGCGCCGGCGCGCGAAACCAGTCGAACAAGAGCTTGGTGAACCGGTCCCAAACTTTCGAGGGCCCGATGCCGAAAAAGACTGCGACCTTCGTCGGAAAGGTTCCGTCGAGATCCTTGCGGCATTTGTTGAGAGCGAGCTCGAGTTCCGGCAACGCATGCTCATAGAGCTTGCGCTCCGACAGATCGATCATGGTCTCGACGGTCGGAATCACTTTGTGGCCGCGCGATCCGGCGAGCAGCGAGGCATAATAGCCGCGGCTCTGATAACCGTAGTTGTTCGAAAGGTTGATCACCTTCGGCCGCTGGCCGCGAAACAGCGCCGGATGCGCGAGATAGTCGCGGTTGGTGATGATCTTGTGCGGCGTCGCCACCTGGTCGAGATCGTTCTGCCTGCCTGTTAGGATGACCCAGGTCATTGTGTCAGCGTTTTCCCAGGTTGATGGCGGCGCGCAACCCGTCGCGGCCGAACTGAGCCATGTTCATGAAGATGCCATAGGGCACGGGAATGTTGGCGGCGTCGAGGATGGTTTCCTGCCTTTCGTCTTCGACCCAAGGATCGTGGATGAGGATATGGTCGCCGTCGTCGCCGATGGCCAGCACCCAATGCGGCACCTTCTTGCCGAACATCAGGAAGCCGCTGATCAGCACCAGCACCAGCTTGCCCTCGGCAAGGGCGGCGCGGATGTCGTCGATGCCGAACGGACGGTAATTCACCGGGATGCCGTAAAGTTCCGCGCGCCGGCGGAAGTCGACCTGGGCGAGCTCCATCACCCGGCGCTTGTCCTCGCTGCGCACCGACTGCAGGAACAGCGCGCCGTGAAAGGATACGAAGATCTCGGCGGCAAGCCCGCTTTCATAGCCGGCAACCGCCAGGCCGAAAGGCTCGCAGCCGCCCGGCCCCGACATCATGAATACCGTGGTCGCCTCGCGCCACAGGCGTATTTCCATGACCGGATCGGGCACGAAGCCGGAATCGAAATTGGCCATTGCCATCATCAGGCAGCACGGACCGCAGGTGAACTCGCAGGTCTGCTGGTAAAACGGCACCCCGGTGCTGGTCGGGACATCGCCGCGCAGCGTCTTTTCGTAACGCAGCGCGGTGGCGCCGTCCTCGTAATAGTCGGGCTCGCGGCCGATTTTTCGGTAGCCTGCCTGCTCGTAGATGCCGATGGCGCGCTGATTGTCCTCGCGAACCTCGAGCCGCAGCATCATGCGATCGTGTTCATAAGCCGCCTCTTCGGCCGCGGCCAGCAGTTGGCGGCCGATGCCGAGATTGCCGAAGAACGGACCGACGGCGATGGAATAGAGCCGGGCCACGCCGCTGCCCTTGCGAAACAAGACCACCGCGTAGCCGGCGACATGGCCGTCATTCTCGGCCACCAGCATCTCGGCGGTCTCACGCTCGATCAACTGGCGAAAAGAGCGGCGCGACAGGCGATCGCTTGAGAAAACAGCCTTCTCGATGGCGGCGAGGTCATCGACGTCCGACGCGCGGGCCTTGCGGATCTCGGCAGGCATGCGGGGTTTGGGAGAACCTCGATTGGATTAAAGGAAACGGCCCCGGTCAAAAGCAGCACCCCGGCCGAAGCGCCGGTCTTCATCAAGCGCTATCGCTCCTTGATTAGGGCCGAATTGTGACAGGTTCCGCGGCGGCAGAAAAGCACCACGGCTTTGAACTGAACCACTAATTCGAAACAGCGTAGGCCGTTGAAAACAGCCGCCTCCTCAGCTCGAAATACCGGCCAGAAGCTGGCCATAGGCGCTCTTGGCGACCTCCGACAGACGCTCCGGCGGCAATGTGCCGACGACGGCGCAGCCATAGCCCTTGTCCAGCCAATACACCGCTTCCGGACCGTCAGCCTCGTCCGTATAGGTTCCCTTGGTGGTCTGCGATGATTCGGCGGTGACGAAGAGCGAGATGCGCTCGCCCTTGGCGTCCTCGTAAAGCAACATCGCGGCCTTGCCACGCTCGCCCGCCGGCAACAGCCGGCCGCCGACAAGTGCGAAGCCCTCGGCCGCGAGATCGGGCGCCACCAGCTTCAGCCCTACCCGGTTGGACAGCCAGGTCTGCAGATGGTCCTTGTCGCTTGCCGGCACCTCAACCGCGTGACGCTTCTCGGCGGCGTAGATGAGATGGGCGGAAATCGCCTGCTCCGCGAGTTGGTCGTCGCTCTCACCGCTGCGGCCAATGCCGTCGATGCCGGCGAGATAGCCACCGAACCCGCCGACCATCAGCACGGCTGCCGCCGCCGCCGAAAGCCACCAGCGCGAGCGCCAGGCAGGCGTCCGCGCCGGCGCTTCGCCAAGCACCGCGTGCCGTAGCCTTGCCGGCAACGGTTCGTCCATCACGCCGGCCAGGGCGGCGCGGAGCGCCGCACGGTCGGCTATGTAACGGGCGCTCTTCGCCTTCATTTCGGGATTGGCTTCGAGCCAGGCGTCATAGGCCATGCGCTCCTCGCCCGGCAGCTCGCCATCGAGGGCCATGTGGATATCGCGTTCGGTGAAATCGCGCCGGGTCATCGCTCGACGATCCTTATCGAGCGGCGGCGCGAGGAGTCGTCCAGCAGGCCGCGCAGTTCCTCGCGGCCGCGCGCGATGCGCGACATCAGCGTGCCGGCCGGCACGCCCAGGATGTTGGCGGCCTCGGCATAGGAAAAGCCTTCGATAGCGACCATGACCAATGCCGCGCGGCGATCGGGGCCGATCGCCTGCAGGGCATCCATGATCTCGCGCGAGGCTATGCTTTCGACCTGATCGGCGGGCGCGGCCTGGGCCTCGCCGGCTTCCAGAGGCAACATTGCCGCCTCGCCTCGCCGGTTACCCTTGCGCATCTGGTCGATGAACAGATGATGCATGATCGTAAACAGCCACCTCCTCGGGCTTTCTCCAGTTTGCCAGTTGTCGAGCCGCACAAGCGCCCGCTCGAGGCAGTCCTGGACGAGATCGTCGGCGGAATCGCGGTCGCGCAGCAACGAGCGCGCGTAGCGGCGCAGACGCGGTATCTCGCTCAGGATCGCTGCCTTCTTGTCGTCCATGACCGCTTGTTTCGTCGTCGTCTTCCATTCGATTGAACGCGCCTTCCCGGCGCGGCGCAAGCAGCCAGCACGAAGCGGACCACCCGCTCCGGTACCCAAGCACCTGGATAACGCCGGCGGATGCCGGTTTATTCCCGGCGCGAGCGGAACCGGAACCAAGGTTGAATACCGGTTCTTGCCATTGTATATTCGTCATTGAATATCTTGCATATTCATCTTAGAATATACGCCGGAGGAATTCGACAATGTCTTTGTATATCCGCGATGACGAGGTTGACGCGCTGGCTCGTCAGCTGCAGTCCGCGATCAAGGCGCCCACGAAGACTGAAGCCGTGCGGATCGCGCTCAAGCGTGAGCTCGAACGGGCACATGCCGTCCTCCCACTAAGCGAGCGCATTAGAAAGTATCAGGACGCAGCGAGGGCGCTCGGTCCGGACGACCCGGACTTCGACATGAAGAAATTCATGGACGAAGGATGGGATGACCTTTGATGTTTCTCGATGCTTCCGCTATCATCGCTATCATATCGGAAGAGCCGGGTGCGAACCGCCTTCTTAGGAAAATGGAAGCCGCCGAGAAGCTTTATTTCTCGCCGAGTTCCGCATTCGAGGCGATTGTTGGGATAGCTCGCAGGAAATCCGTAGCGGAAAACGGCGACCAGCTTCCGACGCCACCCGCCCTGATCGAACGATGTCAAATGATCGTCTTGGGTTTCCTGGCCGAACTCAAGGCCGTTGAGGTCCCGCTGGACACGCGGATCCGAGAACTCGCTGTAAGGGCCGCGCAAGATTATGGTCGATATGTGGGCCACCCAGCCAAACTGAATTTCGGCGACTGCTTCAGCTACGCATGCGCCAAAGCCTATCGCGTACCTCTGCTCTACAAAGGCAACGACTTCTCGCAGACCGATCTGGCCTGACCTTTATTCGGCTCCTAACCTGGCCGCCCTTGTCAGCAGACGCTGATAGAAAAGTCCGATGCCGATCAGCACGGCGCCCAGACCGATGAAGGAGAGTGCGCGCAGCACGCCTTCCAGCTCCGACATGTCGAAGAGGAAGACCTTCAGCACGGCGACCGCTATGAGCACGGCCGAGGCAATGCGCAGCACCTGCGACCTCAGCCAGACGCCGGCGGTCAGCAGCGCCACGCCGATGACCAGCCAGAGCGCCGAATAGGTATAGGTCTCAAGCTGGCCGAGGCCGCTCCACAGGCCGATGAACTCGCCCTTGAACAGGCGCCGGACCGACAGCGTGGCGTAGGCGAAGGCGAGCAGCGAAGCGACCAGCGCCAGCATCGCGGCATACCATCTCGGGCGCCTCTCGCGGACATAAAGCGCCAATGCTCCTGCTGCGACCGCCGGCAGCAGATAGGCGAGCAACAACAGGTTGAAGAACGGGACGGCGCCGGTCGATTCATCCGTCAGCAGCGGGTTCAGCACCACGAAGTGCCGGATGAGGATGAAGGCGACCGAGAGCACGCCGGCGGCCATCGAGCCATAGCGCAACACCGGGCTCGGCGAGCGCAGGTCGATAGCGACCAGTATGGCGCCGGCGCCTAGCGCGATCAGCGTGTAGATCGCCTGCTCGGCAAGGGTGACGGGGCCGGTGTCGATGACGCCGCCATGCATGGCATGGCGCACCAGCATCGCAATGGTGAGCAGACCGAACAGCGCCGAGGCCGCTTCCATGGCAAGACGCGGCCGTCCGTTGGTGGTGCGCGCGAGTTGCCAGGCGGCGAAGCCGAAGGCGAGCGCCGGAACGCCATAGCCCGGCAAGAGCCAATTGAAGACCGGCGTCCTCGACAGTGCCGCCGGGCCCACGATGGTTGGATCGAAGGCGACGCGGCCGAGCACTGCGACCGCCGCGCCGACCGCGATCCAGCCCAGCACCGGGAAGCTGCGCCAGCGCGTCGCGAGCGCCGGCACGACGGCGGCGGCGCCGAGCAGCACCGTCGTCCAGCCGGAGCCGAAGGCCATGTGCAGCATCAACAAGCCTGCGACGCCGCCGCCGCCGAGCGCGAAGGAGACGGCGGGGCCGCCGCGGAGCGGCGGTTCCTCGGCACGCGCGATCCACTCGCCGCCGGCGGCAAAGACGAGCACCAGAAGCAGGGCCGGCAGCGCGTAGCCAAAATCGCGGTCGATGCCGCCGAAGGTGAGCCAGAGCGCGGTGAGCACGACCAGCGGCACAATGACACCCCAGGCCGCCCAGGACGCGGCGCGGATGGGCGCAGCAGCCGCAAAGCGGCGCGCGGCCCAGAACCCGGCTGCGACGAAGACCAGGGCAAGCGCGATGCCGAGGCGGAAGGTCAGCGTGTCGGATGCGGCCAGCGGCTCGGCGCCCAGGCCGACATCCAGCGCATCGGCGCCGATGGTGGCGGGCGGGATGATGCCGAGATAGATCAGCGCGGTCGCCAGGCCGGCGGCGAAGAGGAGCGGCAAGGCGCGCGGCCGGTAGAGCGCCACTGCCAGCAGCGCGGCGAGCAGCACCGCGCCGTGCGAGGCATAACCCGCCTTGGCAAACACCGGATCGACCGACAGCCCGAGCGCGGTCAGCGCAACGAAGAAGCCGGGCGCGATTGATGGCCAGTCGAAGCCGGGCTCCGCGTCGTCGCGGCCAGCAGTCAAGAAATCGGCTAGCCAGACGAAGGCGAGCACGGCAAGCGAGGCCAGGCTGATGAACAGCACCGTCGAGAGATTCACCTCCGGTGCATTGGTCATGTAGACGATGGTCCAGATGCCGGTGCCGGCAAAGGCTGCCGCCACAAGCGCCTTCCAATCGCGGATGCGGGCGATAGCCGCCGTGGCGGCAAGCACGATCGCCAAATAGACGAACAGCGCCCACGGGTTCGGCGCCTCCGAGGCGACGAGCGCCGGCGTCACCATGGCACCGATGAGGCCGATGCCGGCCAGCGCCAGGCCGTGGACCAGCGAGACGGCAATGGTGGCGACGCCGATCGCGCCGAGCAGCGTGAAGGCGAGCGCCGGGCCGATAAAGCCGTAGATGCCATAGGCTGCATAGACGGTGCCGAACAGGATAAAGGCGCCAGCGCCCGTCAGAATCGCCGGGATGTAGGCGCCGGCAGCCCCCTGCACCGGCACCCGGAAGCCGGTGCGGCGGATGAACTCGGCGCCGGCAAGCAACACAAGACCGAGAACGCCGGCCATGGTCAGTCGCACGCCGGGGCCGAAAATGCCGGCCTCGATCGTGTAGCGGATCAGGAACAGGCCACCCAGCGCCAGCGCGATGCCGCCGACCCAGACCGCCCAACGTGTGCCGAGGGCCGTCTCGACATCGCGGGCGGCCCTTGCAGGTACTGCCGCTTCGGCCGGCGCGGCAGGTTGCGTCAATTGTCCCTCTCCGGCGGGTTCGGACGGAGTCCCCTCGCCCGCTTGGGCTGGCGCTTCGGCTTTTGGTTCGTCGGGCGTCGCGGCGGCTGTGGCCTGCGGGGCTGCTTCACCTGCCGACGGCGCGGCCGCTGCGGCAATCACGGCGGTAGCTTGGCCTGCAGCAGCTTCCGCGGCCTCGCCAGGCCGGGGCGCGGGCTGCGGGATGCCCGAAAGCACCAAGCTGCGCAGCGCGCCAAGCTCGCGCTCGATCAGTCCGATGCGCGTTTGCTGGCGTGAAATGATGACGAATAGAGCGATGACGGCGGCAATGGCGATCAGGCCGAAAAACATGGCGGTTTCCCCTCAAAACCGTGCCAGTCGTGGCCGACAAATGCGGCGATGAGACGGCTACCCAATCAGCGCCCTGCCGGCCTGCAAGATCGAGCATGTTTCGGCGCCGATTGCCAGCGACCGCGGGCTTTATCCAACGGCGATACGTCGAAGCGGCTGAGGCTCGGGCCGCAAATTGCCGGCCGCTCGCCGCGGACCACTCGTGCTATCCTCGAACGCTAGCGGGAATTAACAAGAGGATGACCGATGCCGCAACGAAGCGCGGGCCTGCTGATCTTCAAGCAAACCGCCGGTGTGTTCGAGTTCCTGCTGGTCCATCCCGGCGGACCGTTCTGGGCAAGGAAAGATGAAGGGGCCTGGTCGATCCCGAAGGGGCTGATCGACGATGGCGAGGACGATCTCGTGGCCGCTCGGCGTGAGGCCGAGGAGGAGCTAGGCGTCGCGATCGACGGCGATTTCCAGCCAGTCGGCAGCTACAAGCAGCCGGGCGGTAAAATCGTGATCGCCTGGAGCGTCGAAGCGGACATCGATGTGAATGCCGTCAGGAGCAACATGTTCACCATGGAATGGCCGCCAAGGTCGGGCGCCATGAAGGAATTTCCCGAAGTGGACAAAGCCGGCTGGTTCTCGCTCCCAGAGGCAGGTCTCAAGATCCTGGAAGGCCAGCGTCCCATCCTCGACGATTTTCTGGAACGACGGCGAGCCGATTAGATCCTCGCCTCATTCGCGGCAATCACCTTCACCGCCACCTGATGCCGGCGCAGCGCCGCGAGGAATCCAGCGCGGGCGTCGGGCGGCTCGATGCCGCGCGGCTCATAAACGTGGCGGGTGAAGAAGAAGCCGGTCAGCCGGAAGGCGTCCTCGAGCGCCGCGGCATCGGCGCGCACGCCGGTGCCGCGCTGCAGGAAGGCCGGCAGCGCCAGCATCTTGTCGTGCCAAGCCGCGCCCGCGGCGCGCGAGACGGCGCGTCCGGATTTCGGCGAGACATAGGCGAGATCCTGCCGTGATCCGGTCGCCGCGCACTGGCTGAGGTCGAGGCCGAAGCCGAGTTCATCCAGGATCAGCAATTCGAAGCGCGCCACCAACTCGCCCGCGGCATCGGCATCGCCCAGATGGGAGATCATCACCGCAAGAGCCTCGTAGAGGCCGCCATGGGCATCGCGTTCGGGCAGAAGCCTGAGATGCGCGGCCATGGTCTGCAGGCCGTAGACGGCGACTGCGCTGTCCATCAGCCGGGCGGCGTTCATCTCGATCGCCTCGGCCTGGAAGATGCCGAGATGCTCGTCGAGACGTGCCCGCCACAAAAGGTCGACGCGATTGCCGGGCTGCAGCACCGGCTGCTGCTTGCGCGAGCGGCCGCCCCGCACCAGGCCGAGATGCCGGCCATGGGCGCGCGTCATCACCTCGAGGATGGCGCTGGTTTCGCCATGCCTGCGGGTGCCGAGAATGATTCCCTCGTCGCGCCATTCCATACGTCGAGCTTTTCACCTGTTGGGCGGCGAAATCAAGATTGCCGCCCGTGACCCATAATCTGTTCCGACAGTGATGGCAGGCAACATCCGCCGCTGCCGCCGCGGCGGCAATATCGGAAAATTCTCAGAAACCGTTCGGGATTTTTCGGCCGCGCCAGCGCCAAATATCGGCGCGTTGACCGGATGAACCGGCGCAGACCGCCGAGCGGCTCGGCTGGCTATTTCCCGAAGCGTCGACCTCTCGGGCAGGCGACCACTCGCTACAATGGCCCGATGAGAGGATCGATATGAGCTCCTTCCTGGGCGTGGTGCGCGGGCACCAGTTGACCATCTTCTTTTCGCTGGCGCTCGGCCTGACATGGCTGGCGTTCATTCCCTTCTATCTGTCGTATGGCGAGAGCATTCCCTGGTTCACCTTCGGACCGGCAATCTCGGGCTTCACCGTCGCGGCACTCGCCGGCGGCTGGGGCGCGGTGAAGACCATCCTCGCCTCGATGGTGAAATGGCGCGTTCGCCCGATCTGGTATCTGGTGGCGGTCGGCCTGCCGTTCGGGACACAGCTCGCCTCGATCCTGATCAATCCGTTCCTCGGTTCGGCGGAGCCGTCGTGGGGGAACATTCCTACCTTCTCCGAGGTGGCGCCCATGATCGCGCTCTATGCCGTATTCAGCGGTCCGCTGGGCGAGGAACCCGGCTGGCGCGGCTTCGCGACCCCGCATCTTCTTGGCCGTCGCCCCGCGCTCGCCGGCAGCCTGATCCTCGGCGTGATATGGGCAATCTGGCACTTGCCGCTCGGCCTGCTCGGCGATCTCAGCCTCTACAGCACGATCAACGTCGTGCTGGCCGGGATCGTCTTCACCTGGCTTTACCAGAACACGGGCAGCGTATTGCTGGCCATCCTGATGCATGTCTCACACCAGAACAGCGTACGCTTCCTCGCCAAGGCGTTCGTCGACGGCGACTATATCCAGCAGCAATGGCTCGGCGTCGCGATCTGGGCGGTCATCGCGGTCGCGATCGTTGCCTATTACGGCACGGAAAGCTTTGTACGGCGGCCTGCGAAGCGACTTGCCACTGCATGGATACTCGACCGGTGAGAGCGCCTGCTCGGCGCCGTCATCCCAATTTGCGATGATCGGCGAGCACTTCGTCGATCACCCGGCGCTGCCTCCCGACCTCGGCCTGGTTGGCGTCGTGACCGGCAACGGTGATGAGCGCCTTCCACAGCGTCCAGCCGCGTCCGCGCGCCCAGGTCGCGTCATCGACGGCGATGCGCGCGCGGAATGCCTCGCGGCTCTCGCCCTCGAACAGCGTCCAGGCAATCGCCAGATCGCAGGAGGGATCGCCGACGCCCGACGTGCCGAAGTCGATGACAGCGCTCAGACGGCCGTCCTTGACCAGCAGATTGCCTGAGGCGACATCGCCGTGGAACCAGACGGGCGAGCCGTGCCAGCCGGCAGCAAGCGCCGCCTTCCAGACGGCAGTGGCGGCTTGCGTATCGATCCGGCCTTCAAGCGCAGCGATGGCCTGTCTCGCCTCGCCGTCATAGACGGCCAGCGGGCCGCCGCGATAAAAATTGTGCTGGCCAGGTGCCGGGCCGGCGGTCGGATCAATCCGTTTCAGGGCAACGAGGAACTCAGCCAGCGAGACCGCGAACGCGCGAAGGTCGGCGATGTGCCCGGTTTTCGCCGTCTCGCCTTCGATCCAGCGGTAGACGGACCAGTGCCAGGGATAGCCCGCCGCCGGCTCGCCCATGGCGAGCGGCTCGGGAATCGGCAGCGGCAGAAGCGGCGCAAGCTTGCGCAGCCAGCGATGCTCCTTCTCGACCTGCAGCGCATAGGGAGCAGCACTTGGCAGCCTGACCGCCATCGTGTCGCCGAGATGGAAGGTGCGGTTGTCCCAGCCGCCGAACGCGACCGGCTTCACAGGCAGATGCCGCCATTCGGGAAACTGCGCGTCGACGAGCCGCCGCACGAGAGCGGTGTCGATATCCATCTTCGGGCTGTGCATGTCGTTATCCCAAAACCGCGTCGCTTTTGGTCGACATGGATCAGTTGGGAAACTCCAATCCCATCTCCCGATAGCGCTCCGGGTCGTCGCCCCAGTTCTCGCGCACCTTGACGAACAGGAAGAGATGCACCTTCTGCTCGAGGATCTCGGCGATCTCGGCGCGCGCGGCCTGGCCGATGGCGCGGATCGTCTCGCCCTTGTGGCCAAGCACGATCTTCTTCTGGCTCTCGCGCTCGACATAGATGACCTGCTCGATGCGCACCGAGCCGTCCTTCTTCTCCTCCCACTTCTCGGTCTCGACATGCGAGGAATAGGGAAGCTCCTGATGGAGTCTCAGATAAAGCTTTTCACGCGTGATCTCGGCCGCGAGCTGGCGCATCGGCAGGTCGGATATCTGGTCTTCCGGATAGTACCAGGGACCGGCTGGAAGGGTCTCGGCAAGATAATCGAGCAGGTCCTTGCAGCCGGAGCCGGTGAGCGCCGAGACCATGAAGGTGCGCTTGAACGGCACTCTTTCGTTCGCTGCCGCGGCCAAAGCAAGAAGCGTATCCGGCTTGACCCGGTCGACCTTGTTGAGGACGAGCAGCATCGGCTGCTTGACGTCCTTCAGCCGGTCGAGGATCGCGTCGGCATCGCCTTTGATGCCGCGTTCGGCATCGATCAGCAGCACCACGACATCGGCATCCTTGGCGCCGCCCCAGGCGGTGGTGACCATTGCCGTGTCCAGCCGCCGCCTCGGCTTGAAGATGCCGGGCGTGTCGACGAAGACGATCTGCGCGTTGTGATGCGTGGCGATGCCGCGCACGATGGCTCGGGTGGTCTGCACCTTGTGGGTGACGATCGACACTTTCGCGCCGACCAGCTGGTTGACCAGCGTCGACTTGCCGGCATTGGGCGCGCCGATCAGCGCGACGAAGCCGGAGCGCGTGGCAGGCGTTTCGGAGGTTTGGGTGACGGTCATGCAGCGCTCCATACGCCTTCGCGCAGCAGCAACGCGGCCGCCGCCGCCTGCTCCGCTTCGCGCTTGGAACGGCCGCTGCCGATCGCCGGCGCGAAAGAGCCAACCTTGACGCTGACGGTGAACAGCGGGTCGTGGTCGGGCCCCTCGCGAGCATCCACCCGGTAGGCCGGCACCGCGCCCGACGCCGCCTGGTGCGCCCACTCCTGCAGCTCGGTCTTGGCGTCGCGGCGGGCAGCACCGATCGCCTGCGAGCGCGGCTGCCAGTAGCGATGGATAAACGCGCGGGCGGTCTCAAGGCCACCATCCAGATAAAGCACGGCGATTAGCGACTCCAGCGCGTCGGCACGCAGATTGGTTCGCTTGCGGCCTTCGAGATTGCGCACGTCGGAGCCGGCGCGGATCAGCTCCGGCAGGCCGATCTCCTCGGCGATCTCGGAGAGCGCCTCGGCATTGACCAGCGCGTTGAGGCGAAGCGACAGCTCGCCCTCGGCGGCATCCGGAAAGGCAGCGAGCAGCATGTCGGCCACGACCAGCCCGAGAACGCGGTCGCCCAAAAATTCGAAGCGTTCGTAGTCGACGCCGGCATGCGTCGAACGCGCGCTGGCATGGGTCAGCGCGCGCTGCAGACGCTGGCGGTCGGCGAAGGCGTGGCCGGTGCGCTCGACAAGCGCTTCGGCAAGGGCATCGGCGGTCAAACGCTTGGTCGCCGCCATGACCTTAGTGGACGAGATGGAACAGGCGGCCGGCACGCATCAGCGACGGCCACTTCCAGATTTCCAACGGGCTTGCGCCATCGGCGATCGAGAAGAAGATGACGTTGGCGCGGCCGACGAGGTTCTCGGCCGGCACGAAACCGACGGTGAAGCGGCTGTCGGAGGAATTGTCGCGATTGTCGCCCATCATGAAATAGTGGCCGGGCGGCACATCGAACTCGCGCGTGTTATCGCCGATCGAATTGGGCGTCAGATCGAGCGTGTCATAAGTGACGCCGTTGGGCAGCGTCTCGCGATAGACGTCGACGGGACGGTCGACCTCAGTGATGTCGGGGTTGTCGATCTGGCCGACCTTTTCGCGCGGCACCGCGGTGCCGTTGATGAAGAGCTGGCCGTCCTTGACCTGGATCTTGTCGCCGGGCAGGCCGACGACGCGCTTGATGTAGTCGACGGACGGATCCGGCGGGAACTTGAACACGACCACGTCGCCACGCTTGGGCTCAGAGCCCCAGATGCGGCCGGAGAAAATGTTGGGGCCGAAGGGCAGCGAGTAGCGCGAATAGCCATAGGCCCATTTGGTGACGAACAGATAGTCGCCTTCGAGCAGCGTCGGCCGCATCGAGCCGGAGGGGATGGAGAAGGGCTGGAACAGCAGCGTGCGGATGACAAGCGCGAGCAGCAGAGCCTGGATGATGACGGAAAAGGTTTCCCCAAGCCCGCCGGATTTCTTCTGCGATTTTTCAGCCACGCTCATGTCGTCCTCGATTGTGCGTTGGTTGGTATAGAGTCTCGGCGCGCGCTGGGCAACGTCATGCCGCCCGTGGTCAGATGGAATCAATGTGGCGCTTGTTCGGCGGGCACTGCCTCGATGATCACAAAGGCTTGAGCAAGTGGAAAATCGTCGGTGATGGTGAGGTGGATCAGCGCATGGTGGCCCTTGGGCAGGATTTTTTCCAGCCTGGCGGCAGCGCCGCCGGTGAGCGCCATGGTGGGCGCTCCGCTGGGCAGGTTGACCACGCCCATGTCGCGCCAGAAGACGCCCTCGGCCATGCCGGTGCCAAGCGCCTTGGCGCAGGCCTCCTTGGCGGCGAAGCGCTTGGCGTAGGAAGCGGCACGGGCCGCGCGCTTCTCCGACTTGGCCTGCTCGACCTCGGTGTAGATACGCTGGATAAAGCGCTGGCCGTGCCGTTCCAGGGACTTCTCGATACGTCTGATGTCGATCAGGTCACTGCCGATGCCGATGATCATTCCGCGGGAACTTCCCGTCCGCCCTGCCGGGCCTTCCTGGCTCGCTCGGTCATTCGCCGCTGCCGTTGCGCGCGAAAAGCGGTCATGCCCCACCGCGTGACACCATAGAAGACGAGCCCAAAGACCAAGCCGAGGGGCACCGCGCCGAGAAGCATCGGCTCCAGGATCGGGTGCCACAGCTTGGCGAAGGAAAGCGTGTGCATCATTTCCCCGAGATGCTCCGGCGGCCCATGCCTGGGCAGATGTTCATGCAGGATGAGCTTGCCAGTCTCCCAGGACGCGCCCCAGAGCAGCGGGAAGGACAGCGGATTGCCGAAGAACACCGCACCGAGGGCTGCCGCCACCAGATTGCCGGCGATCACCCAGCAGAGCACGGCGGCGATGATGAAGTGGAAGCCCAGCGGGAAGAAGGAGGCGAAAACGCCTGCCGCGACTCCGGCGGCCACCGAATGGGGCGTCGCTTTCAGCCGCAGAATGCGCTTGGAGAAATACTGAACGGAGCGCGAGAACGAGCGGCGCGGCCATAGGTAAGTACGCACCCGCTCCAGGAGGCCATCAGGCTCTCGGCGTCGAAAAAGCACTCTGTTTCGGTTCCTGGTCCAACACACGCTTCCCTGCCAGCCGGGTCGCGCCAACATTATCTTGCGCTTCACCGGCGCAGGAAGGCAACAAAACTTTGCTATAGCGGCGATTGCCAGACCACGGAACAGCGAAACGTCGCCGCGATGGTCTGCCGCAGGCTCTTACATGAGCGCCATTCTGGCGAAACTGAGGAAGACCGGGCAAAGCATGTTTGGCCATTCGTCCTTGCGCGACCGCGGCGCCGAGGTATCGGACGCGGTCAGCCTGGGCTTTTCAGCTAAGTTCGATATTCGCTGACCTCGACCAGGTTGTCGTCGGGATCCCGGAAATAGACCGACATCATCCTGCCGCGAGCACCGGTGCGCTCGACAGGTCCGACTTCGACCGCCACACCGGTGGCTTCGAGGCTGGCGCGGATGTCGGCAAGAGGCACCGCAGCAATGAGGCAGAAAGGCGTCGGCGCCTTCGCCTTCGGCTCAAAGGTGCGAGCGACCTCGTGCAGATTGATCTTCTGCGATCCGAACAGAAGCGCGGTCGGCCGGCTCGGCTCGTCCAGCCGCCCCATGCCCAGCACGCGCTGATAGAAGTCGCAAGTCGCTTCGACAGACCGGACCGTCAGGACGAAATGATCGATGCCGGCTATCATGGGGCCTCTGCGCGCTTCGCTGGCAAAGAGATTCAACCGGCACCCTCAGGTGCTTGTTTTCATTCATCGCCAGGTCAGATATTTCGGCTTCCCGGCTTAACGGCAGGGATGGCGGCAAGTTCCGGCGGCAGGCGGTCGGGCGGGTAGGCCGGCACCTCATATTCGGCGAGCGCAATCAGCGGCACGCCGACATCGGTTTTGCCGGCCGAACGGTCGATGATGCAGGCGGCCGCCACCACCTCGGCGCCGAGCTGGCGCAGGCAGTCGATGGTCTCGCGTATCGAGAGACCCGTGGTGACGATGTCTTCGACAATGACGACGCGTGATCCGTTGGCGATCTCGAAGCGACGCAGCCGGAACTCGCCCCCTTCCCGCTCGACCCAGACCGCCGGCGTGCCGAGATGGCGCGAGGTCTCGTAAGCCGGGATCAGGCCGCCGATCGCCGGGCCGACGACATAGTCGATCCTGCCCGGCACCGCCTCACGAATCTTCTCGGCCAGCGCCTTGCACAGGCGCTCGGTCTTGTCGGCATGCATGAAGACGCGCGCCTTCTGCAGGAAGATCGGGCTGCGCAGTCCGGACGTCAGGATGAAGTGCCCGTCGAGAACCGCGCCGGCCTCGCGGAAAATGCCCAGCACTTCATCGGTGTTCATTGTTCGCTCCATGCTCTTGGCGAGTGGTGAGTCATGAGTAGTGAATAGAGTAGCGATGAGTGAATGGTGAATGGTAGTGATAGGCAACTTTATTCACTATTCACTATTCACTATTTACTATTCACCCATTCACACGCCGTGCGTCGCTGACGCTCGAATTGTCCTTGAGCTGCGACAGCAGCCGGTTGAGGTGCTTCAGGTCCCAAACCTCGAGGTCGATCAGCATCTCGGTGAAATCGGGCGCGGTGCGCACCATCGACAGCGTGTGGATGTTGGCATCGTTAGACGCGACGACCTGCGCGATGTCGGCGAGCGAGCCCGGCGCATTGATGGCTGTGACCGAGATGCGGGCCGGGAAGCGCTCCTTGGTGCGCTCGTCGATGTCCCAGCGCACATCGATCCAGCGCTCGGGCTGGTCGTCGAAAGCCTGCAGGGCCGGCGACTGGATAGGATAAATGGTGATACCGGTTCCTGGCTGAATGATGCCGACGATGCGGTCGCCGGGCACCGCCCCTTCCGGCGCGAAGCGCACCGGCAGGTCGCCGCGCACGCCGCGGATGGGCACCGCACCGTCGCGCTGCTGGTCCTTGCCCTTGCGCGCGGCGCGGCCGGGCATCTGGAACAGCATGCCCGCGGCGTTGCGGATCTTGGACCAGCCTTCCTCGCGCTGCTTGGGCGCCGCGACCGTGACGCGCTCGTCCTTGTAGTCGGGGAAGACTGCTTTCATGACATCGGTCGAGGCAAGCTCGCCGCGGCCGACAGAGGCCAGCACGTCCTCTATATCCTTGCGCGCCAGGCGATGCAGAACCGGCTTCAGGCTTTCCTTGGTGAAGTTCTTGCCGGCGCGCTCGAAGGCGCGTTCGAGGATGCGGGCGCCGAGCCCGGAATATTGCTTGCGGATGGCATTCTTGGTGGCGCGGCGGATGGCGGCGCGCGCCTTGCCGGTGACGACGACCGATTCCCAGGCTGCCGGCGGCACCTGCGCCTTGGAGCGGATGATCTCGACCTCGTCGCCGTTCTTCAACTCCGTCATCAGCGGCATGATGCGGCCGTTGACCTTGGCGCCGACACAGGTGTCGCCGACATCGGTGTGGACGGCATAGGCGAAGTCGATGGGGGTGGCGCCGCGCGGCAGGGCGATCAGCATGCCCTTGGGCGTGAAGCAGAACACCTGGTCCTGGAACAGCTCGAGCTTGGTGTTTTCCAGGAAATCCTCGGGATTGTCGCCCTCGGCCAGTTGCTCGATGGTGCGGCGCAGCCAGGCATAGGCGTTGGTCTCCTTGGAGATCGCGTGCGCTGCGCCGTTCGGCTTGCCGCCGCTGTCCTTGTAGATCGAATGCGCGGCAACGCCGTATTCGGCGATCTTGTTCATCTCGCGGGTGCGGATCTGCAGTTCGACGCGCTGGCGCGAGGGGCCGACAATGGTGGTGTGGATCGAGCGGTAGTCATTCTGCTTCGGCGTCGAGATGTAATCCTTGAAGCGCCCGGGCACCATCGACCAGGTGGTGTGGATGGCGCCAAGCGCGCGGTAGCAGTCCTCGACGGTGTCGACGACCACACGGAAGCCGAAGATGTCGGAGAGCTGCTCGAAGGAGAGCGCCTTGGCCTCCATCTTGCGGAACACCGACCACGGCTTTTTCTGCCGGCTCTTGACGCCGGCTTTGATCGCGTGTTTTTCGAACAGGCCGGACAGCGCCTTCTCGATCTCGTCCAGCACCCCCTTGTTGCGCTCGAAGATCTCGGCGAGCCGCGCGGTGACGGCGCGATAGGCTTCCGGATTGATATAGCGGAAGGCGATCTCCTCAAGTTCCTCGCGCATGCCTTGCATGCCCATGCGGCCGGCGAGCGGCGCATAGATGTCCATCGTCTCCTCGGCGATGCGCAGGCGCTTGGACTCGGGCATATGGTCGAGCGTGCGCATGTTGTGCAGGCGATCGGCGAGCTTGACCAGCAGAACGCGAATATCCTCGGAGATCGCCAGCAGCAGCTTGCGCAGGTTCTCCGCCTGCTCGGCCTTCTTGGAGACGAGGTCGAGCTTCTTCAGCTTGGTCAGTCCCTCGACCAGCTTGCCCATCTCGGGGCCGAACAATTCATCGATCTCGGCCCTAGTGGCGGTCGTGTCCTCGATCGTGTCGTGCAGCAGGGCAACGGCGATGGTCGCCTCATCCATATGCATCTCGGTGAGGATGGCCGCCACTTCCAGCGGATGCGAGAAATAGGGATCGCCCGAGGCGCGCTTCTGGTGGCCATGCTTTTGCATGGCGTAGACATAGGCCTTGTTGAGCAGCGCCTCGTTGACGTCAGGCTTGTAGCGCTGCACGCGCTCGACAAGCTCATACTGACGCATCATGGGCGAAATCTCGCGGTGATGAAATGATTGATGCGCCGCACCGGCGTGCGACGCATCCCATAGATAGCCACGAAACTGACGATACGGAAGTCCCGGATGCTTGATCCAGGCCCGTGTCCAAGAGCTTAGTAGTCGTCGCTCTTTTCCGGCGGCACCAGACCCTCGATGCCGGCGAGCAGGTCTTCCTCGCTCATGCGGTCGAAGGCGATGTTCTCTTCGGCATCGTCGGTGTCGGCACCAGCGGTGGCAGCGCCGGTCTGGTCGGCGATGGCCTCGCCCTCGGCCTCCGGCTCGTCGACCTCCACATGCTTCTGCAGCGAGTGGATCAGGTCTTCCTTGAGGTCGTCCGGCGACAGCGTCTCGTCGGCGATCTCGCGCAGCGCAATGACCGGATTCTTGTCATTGTCGCGAGGAACGGTGATCTGCGCGCCCTGGCTGATCTGGCGGGCACGGTGGCCGGCGAGCAGCACGAGCTCGAAACGGTTGTCGACCTTGTCGATGCAATCTTCAACGGTTACGCGGGCCATGGACTGCCCCTTTCATGCGTGGATTTGATGGAAAACTGGCGGGCTCCATAACAAGGACGCCGCCGAAATACAAGCTTTATGGCGGGCACCGCCGAAGCACGAGCCCCTGCCCGGCTCAATATCGGACTTCGCCTTGCTTACCTGGTGCCGATCACAATTGCTTGCAATGCGCGCCCTGCCCTTGGATATCCATAAATCTGGCGTTATCTCGAAAGGGGCGGGAAGAGGGACCATTATCGGGCCCACCCGTCACGTCCTTTTAGACGACAGAAATTTTTGAAAAGGGATATTTTTCAATGTTCGATCCCCGTGAAAAGATCGCTCTTTTCATCGACGGCGCCAACCTCTACGCCACCTCGCGGGCGCTGGGCTTCGACATAGACTACCGCAAGCTTCTGTCGAGCTTTCAGAAACGCGGCTACCTGCTCAGGGCCTATTACTACACCGCGCTGGTCGAGGATCAGGAATATTCCTCGATCCGGCCGCTGATCGACTGGCTGGACTATAACGGCTTCAAGGTGGTGACCAAGCCAGCCAAGGAGTTCACCGACTCGACCGGCCGGCGCAAGATCAAGGGCAACATGGACATCGAGCTCACCGTCGATGCGCTGGAGCTTGCCGATGTCGTCGACCACTATGTCATCTTCTCCGGCGACGGCGACTTCCGCACGTTGGTCGAGGCGCTGCAGCGGCGTGGCCGCAAGGTTTCGATCATCTCGACCATGGCCTCGCAGCCGCCGATGATCTCCGACGACTTGCGCCGCCAGGCCGACCACTTCATCGACCTCATGACGCTGAAGAACGAAGTCGGCCGCGATCCATCGGAACGGCCGGTCCGCCGGCCTGAGCCTGCTGAAGCCGACGAGGACGATTATTGAGCGCGGCAGCCTTGAGCGCCGCGCCCTCCCCCGAGCCTGACCGCGATTGTCCGCTTTGCCCGCGGCTGCACGACTTCATCGCCGCCTGGCGCCAGCGCGAGCCGGGCTGGTTCAATGCACCGGTGCCGACCTTCCTGCCGCCGGAGGGCGAGGACTCGGTCAGGCTCCTCATCGTCGGGCTGGCGCCCGGCCTGCGCGGCGCCAACCGCACCGGGCGTCCCTTCACCGGCGACTATGCCGGCGACCTGCTCTACGCAACGCTGATCGCTCAAGGGTTGGCGCGCGGGGAATTCAAGGCCAGGCCCGATGACGGGCTGGAGCTCGTCGGCACCGCGATCACCAATGCGGTGCGATGCGTGCCGCCGGAAAACAAGCCGGTCGGCGCCGAGATCGCCACCTGCCGCACCTTCCTCAAACCGACGATCGCGCGCTTTGCCAATCTGCGGGCCATCCTGACGCTGGGCTCGATCGCGCATCAATCGACGGTGCGGGCGCTGGGCGGGCGCGTCGCCACCCTTCCGTTCCGCCACGGCGGACGCCAGCAGGCCGGCGGCATCACGCTGTTCTCCAGCTATCACTGCTCGCGCTACAACACCAACACCGGTGTCCTGACGGAAGCGATGTTCGTCGATGTCTTCAAGGAGATAGCAGCCTTCCTGAAGAGCTAGGGTCCGGCGCCGCGGCAAACAACTCCGACAGCCTCGCCGGCCCGCCCTTCAGCACATTCAGGTCGACGTCGCCGTCGATGCCGTCGACACGGCCTGTGTCGAGATATTGCCAATAGACCCAGTCGTCGTCGTTCAGCGGCCCCCGCACAGAGCGCAGCCAGCGCTGGCGTACCGCGATATGAGCGGCATAGGTCGGTGCCGTCTCATCGGTTATATAGAGAATGGCCGGCTTGCCGTAAGCCGCCTCGACCGGGCCAAGGAATGCCAGCAGTTCGGCGTTCAGCTCGGCGGGCGAAGGGCGTCGCGGACAATTGCCGTGGAACTCGATGTCGACCACCGGCGGCAAGAGCTGCTCGCCGCGCGGCACGACCGATATGAAGTTCCTGGCCTGGTCGGCACCCGGGCGGCAGAAGGTGAAGAAATGATAGGCGCCGACAGTGAGGCCCGCCGCGCGGGCCTGGCGCAAATTCTCAGCAAAGGCATCATCGACATAGTCACCACCTTCCGTCGCCTTGATGATGGCGAAGACGACATCGTCGGCCGCGACGCGCGGCCAGTCGATCCTGCCCTGGTGATGCGAAACATCGATGCCCCTTATGGGGAATTCGCTGCGATCCGGCGGGAAAGCACGGGGTCGGAAAAAGCCCTCTGCCCATGTGGCAAGCGCCAGAACCACGAAAGCCAGGGCCAGGGCAATCAAGCCGTTCCTCAAGCCTTGGCTCCCTGCTCGCCTTGCCCGCATATCGAAGGTGGCTTTATCCGCGCTCCTTAAGGAGCCGCCCCTTCTCGCGCGACCAGTCGCGCTGCTTTTCGGTCTCGCGCTTGTCGTGCAGCTTCTTGCCGCGGGCGATGGCGAGCAGGAGCTTGGCGCGGCCGCGATCGTTGAAATAGATTTTCAGCGGCACCAGCGTCATGCCTTCGCGCTCCACGCTCTGGGCAAGCTTGGCCATCTCGCGCTTGCTGACGAGCAGCTTACGGCGCCGGCGCGGCTCGTGGTTGAAGCGGTTGGCCTGGAGATATTCCGGCAGATAGGAATTGATCAGCCAGATCTCGCCGCCTTCGGCGGAGGCGTAGCTCTCCTGGATGTTCGCCTGGCCCTGGCGCAGCGACTTGACCTCGGTGCCGGTCAGCACCAAGCCGGTCTCGATCGTGTCGAGCACCTCGTAGGAAAAGCGCGCCTTGCGGTTTTCGGCGACCGTCCTGTTGTTGGGGTCGGCTTTCTTGACTTGATTCATAATGCGGAGAGGTGGCGCCTCATCCCTAATTAATCAAGCCGGCGTGCTTCAGCGCCGCGTCGAGCTTCTCGGCGGTCGAAGCTTCGACCGTCACCAGCGGCGAGCGGACCACGTTCTCGACCTTGCCCAGCTTCGACAGGGCGTATTTGGCGCCGGATACGCCGGGCTCCACGAAAATTGCTTTATGCAGCGGCAGGAGACGATCCTGCAGTTCTAGCGCCTTGGCGCTGTCGCCGGAGAGCGTGGCTTCCTGGAACTCGGCGCAAAGGCGCGGCGCGACATTCGACGTCACCGAGATGCAGCCGACGCCGCCATGCGCGTTGAAGCCGAGCGCGGACGCATCCTCACCGGAAAGCTGGATGAAATCCTTGCCGCAGGTCATGCGCTGTTCCGAGACACGCTCGACCTTGCCGGTCGCATCCTTGACGCCGGCGATGTTCTTGAAGTCGTGGCGCAGCCTGCCCATCGTCTCCGGCGTCATGTCGATCACCGAGCGCGGCGGGATGTTGTAGATGATGATCGGCAGCTTGGTTGCCCTGGCAACGGCTGCGAAATGCTCGTAGAGGCCGCGCTGGGTCGGCTTGTTGTAATAAGGCGTGACGACCAGGGCTGCATCGGCGCCGGCCTTTTCGGCATACTGCACCAGGCCGACGGCTTCCTCGGTGTTGTTGGAGCCGGCACCGGCCACAACTGGAACCCTGCCCCTGGCGACCTCGATGCAGACCTTGACGACATTGCGGTGCTCGTCATGCGACAGCGTCGGCGACTCGCCGGTGGTGCCGACGGGCACGAGGCCCTTGGTGCCCTCGGCGATCTGCCATTCGACAAACGCGCGAAAGGCTTTCTCGTCGAAACGCCCGCTCTTTTCGAACGGTGTCACGAGCGCAGTCAGCGAGCCTCTCAGCATATTGTCCAAACTCCTTGGGACTTTGTTGGTCTAAGCATGTCGCTCTCCCAAAGCCGGGTGCCCACTTTGGGCGACATGCATCAGCGTTTTGTCGATGCGTTAATTTCGACGCCTTCTAATCGAAAGCGAAGCCGCGCACCATAGTCTCGACACGGTTCAGCGGCAAGCATTGCTGTAGTGCCAGCAAGCGTAATTCGAACGGCCTCGATAACCTTTTGTTTACGAGCCTTTCACGACCTAAGTTTAGGCTCCGGGTCGGCCTCGAAGGCCCTGCCTGCTGACAATGTGCCGGGGTGGAACATGCCGACAAACCGGCCTCATCTGTTCGCGCTTTTGAGCGCGGCCGTCGCGCTGATACCGGGTATGGCGATCGGCGGCAGCGTCGACGTGCGTGTGACGGCGGCGATTGCCGCGCCGGGCTCGCCGTCGGCCGCGGACCAGGCGCAGCAGCCTCAGCCCCCGGCCAGCATCGCGCAATTGAAGAGCGGTCTCGACGCGCTCGCGGTGAACAACATCGCCGCGGCGCGCAATGCTCGCGACACGCTGCCCGCCACCTCGCTCGACCGGCACATTCTGGCCTGGGCGATCGCGCTCTATGGCGGCGACCAGGTGCCGAGCGGCGAAATCGCCGATGCCGCCAAGATGCTGCCTGGATGGCCGGGCACGATCGCGCTGCGCAGGAACAGCGAGCGCGCGCTCTATCGCGAGAACCCGCCGCCGCAAGTGGTGGTGCGGGCCTTCGGCCGCAGCCAGCCGCTGACGCCGGAAGGCGTGATCATCCTTGCCCGCTCGCAGGTGGCGCTGGGCGATCAAGCGGCGGCGCGCGCGGTGCTGGTGCCCTTCTGGCGCACGGAGAAGCTGGATGCCCAGGACGAAACTTCCATCATCAAGGAATTCGGCACGCTGATCCCTGCGGCCGATCATCGCTATCGCATGGAGCGCATGTTCTATGCCGACCGGCCGTCCTCGGCGCTGCGCGTCGCCGGCATTGCCGGCGCCCAGCAACTGGCGGATGCCTGGGTGGCGGTCGATAAAGGCGAAAAAAACGCGGCGAAACTGTTGAAGGCGGTGCCGGCGGCGCAGCGTTCGGCCGGCTATTTCTTCGCCGAGGCAGAATATCTGCGCAAGCAGCAAAAACTTGCCGATGCCGCGGCAGTCGTGATGAAGGCGCCGACCAATCGCGACGCGCTGGTCGATCCCGATGCCTGGTGGGTGGAGCGGCGCGTTCTTTCGCGCGAGCTGGTCGATCAGGGCGACATAAAGACCGCCTACAAGATTGCCTCCATGCATGCGGCCGAAAGCGCGGCCAGCGCCACGGAAGCCGAGTTCCATGCCGGCTGGTATGCATTGCGCGGTCTCAACGACCCGGCAGCAGCCGCCTCGCATTTTTCACGCATCGCCGAGCTCGCCCAGGGACCGGTGTCGCTGTCGCGCGCCTATTACTGGCTTGGCCGCGCCGCGGAAGTCGGCGGCCCGGGCAGCGCCAAGGACTATTTCACCCGGGCCGCCAGCTACGGCACCACCTTCTACGGCCAGCTTGCCGGCGAGCGTGTGGGCCTCAGAACCTTGAGCATCGTCCATCCCACGCCCAGCGCGGCCGACCGCCAAAGCTTCGAGGGCCGCGAGGCGGTGAAAGCGATCAAGCGGCTGCAGGAGGCAGGGTATGACCGCTATGCCGAGACGCTCTACCGCGACCTCGCGGGGCAGCTGACCAGCCCCGGCGAGCTTGCGCTGCTGGCGGGGCTTGCCGAAAAACAGGGCAACCATTTCATGGCGCTGAAGGTCGGCAAGATCGCCGCCCAGCGCGGCATCGATGTGGGTGCGCTTTCGCATCCGTTGGGTGTCATTCCCGATTCGGCCGATATCTCCGGCTCCGGCAAGGCGCTGGCCTATGCCATCGCCCGCCAGGAGAGCGAGTTCAATGTCGCGGCGATTTCCAGCGCGGGCGCGCGCGGCCTCTTGCAGTTGATGCCGGGTACCGCCAAGCAACTGGCGAAGAAGGCCGGCATGACCTTCTCGCAAACGCGGCTGACGACCGATGCCGGTTACAACGCGACGCTGGGGTCAGCTTTTCTCGGCGAGCAGCTCGACCGCTTCAACGGCTCCTATGTGCTGACCTTCGCGGGGTACAATGCCGGCCCAAACCGCGCCGCCCAGTGGGTGGCGAAATACGGTGATCCGCGCGGCAAGGACGTGGACGCCGTCGTCGACTGGGTCGAGCGGATCCCCTACACGGAAACAAGAAGCTACGTGCAGCGCGTGATGGAGAATTATGAAGTCTACAGGATGCGTATTTCCGGCAAATACGATATCGTCGGGGATCTGGTGAACGGGCGGAATTGATCGCCGAGGGGCGTATGCAAGCCTCAGGTTGGCGATCCTTCGCGCCCCCTCTGTCCTGCCGGACAGCCCCCGCACTTGGAGATTGGCAGTTTCGCTGCATGCCGCTTTGGCGATGGGTAAAAGCTTAGATGACAGTCAATCCCCTTGCGGGGAGATGTCCGACAGAATAGAGGAGATGCTGTCCCGCCAGCGTGGCAAGGTTGTGTAACGTGCCTTCCCATCATTTGACCGCGGCCGCCCGCGCCTGTAGCTGTCGGTCACCTCAGCGAGGAGCAGCAACTGGGTGGCGTACGACGGTTTCTCCGACTTCTTCTATGCCGCACCCGATGGGCTGAAACTGCACGCCCGGATTTATGGCGAGGCGAACGGCGGTGGCTGGCCGGTCGTTTGCCTGCCCGGCCTCACCCGCAATGCCCGCGACTTCCATGAGCTCGCGCTTTACCTCTCCAGCAAGGCGAAGACGCCGCGCAAGGTCGTCGCTTTCGACTATCGCGGCCGTGGCCGATCCGACTACGATCCCGACATCAGCCACTACAATGTCGGCGTCGAAGCCGGCGACGTGCTCGCTGGCTTGTCAGCGCTGGGTATCGAAGAGGCTGGCTTCATCGGCACCTCGCGCGGCGGACTGATCATCCATGTGCTCGGCGCGCTGAAGCCGGCCGCGTTGAAAGCCATTGTCCTCAACGATATTGGCCCGGTGATCGAGGCGGAAGGTCTGGCCCATATCCGCTCATATCTCGATCGCGCGCCGAGGCCGAAGACATTCGCCGAGGCGGTCGACACGCAGCGGCGCGTGCATGGTGCCGGCTTCCCTGCGCTCACCGATGCCGACTGGGCGCGTATGGTTGGCGCCATCTGCCGCGACACGGATGCCGGGCTGGTGCCCGATTTCGATCCCGCCCTCGTCGAGACCCTGGCCAATGTCGACTTCAGCAAGCCACTGCCGGATCTGTGGCCACAGTTCAACGCGCTTGCCGCCGTGCCGTTGCTCGCCATACGCGGCGGCAATTCGACGCTTCTCTCCACCGCGACGCTCGAGGAGATGGCAAAGCGTCATCCCGGCATGCAAACGATCACGGTCGAAGGCCAGGGACACGCGCCCTTCCTGGAAACCGGCAACCTGCCGAAGAAGATTGCGGATTTCCTCGATCACGCCGAAGCCAAGTCCACGTAAAGTAAAGCCCGAGACTAAATCCATCCCGGGCTTGTTTTTGAAATATAGATTCCCGGCGCGTGGCGTGCCGCCTATTTGCCCTTCGAGCTCTTGCGGCGTGCCTTCGCCGGCACCGAGCCGCTCTCCTTGCGGGCGGCTTTGGCGGATGAAGGCGTGGTCAACGGAGACGCAAACACCGAGTTCTCTGCCGGCCGCGGCGCCTCTTCGGCGCGCGGCTTCTCGAGCACCACGACGCAGCCATCGAGGTCGTTGGTGGCGAGGTGCGCGTAACGCATGGTCATCGACAGCGTCTGGTGGCCGAGCCACATTTGCACGCGCCGGATATCGATGCCGCCCTGGACGAGTCGCGAAGCGCAGGTGTGGCGCAGGATATGCGGCACCACCTGCTCATCGGCGCCAAGACCGACTTCGGCCTTCGCCTCGTTCCAGATGGCGCGGTACTGCGCCTGGGTGAGCTTGGTGAACGGCCCCTTCGGCCGGCGGCCTTCGGTGGTCGGCGGCAGCTTGATCACCTCCTTGACCCGTTCGGTCATCGGGATGGTGCGGCTACGGCCCGACTTTGTGATCCAGAAGCTGACGCGGTGTTCCTGGATGTCGTTCCAGATCAGGCCGAGCGCCTCGCCGAGACGGCAGCCGGTGTCGACCAGGAAGACGGAAAGTCTGTAAGCATCCTCGCTGCGGCTCTTGATGGCGGCGAACAGCCTTGCCTCTTCGTCTCTTTCGAGGAAACGAATCCGTCCCGCCCGCTCCTTCTGGCGGCGGAACTCGGGCAGGCTGTGGATATCTCCCATCTTATGAGCCTTGCGCAGCAGCTTGCTGAGTGCAGCCATCTTGCGATTGATGGTTGCGTTGCTGTTCCCGCGCTGGCGCAAGGTACCGATAAGATTGTCCAGGGTGTTCTGGTCAAAGGTGCTGAAACGCTCTCCCAGAAGGATCTCGTCTATTTCACCAATGAATGAGCTGACATTGTATTTATGCCGCCCATCATCCCAGAGTATATCCCGGTATGCTGTAAAGAGCTCACTGACCCTGTACGATTTTACTTCCCGGATCTTGTTATAGGTGTACCTAAATTTCGAATTCTGAGAAGAAAATACCGCAAAATGACCAGAGGGCTCCCCCTCTCGAATCGCTTCATTCGACATTTTTAGCCACACCCCCTGTGGTTAAGGGACCAGCCCTAACCGCTCGGGAGCATCCTTTCAAGAGTTTTCGAGTCTGGTCTCCGACCCCATCCGCCGATGGCGGATCCCACAAAGTCGCTCTACAGACCCGATCAGCTTACCGTTTTCACCCCCGTCCTTTCGTTGCGTTGATCCATCGCGAAAAGCAAAACGGCCCGGGCGCAGAGATGCCCGGGCCGGATTTCAGTTGTAGCAGTCCAGCCCTTAGAAGGAGCGCTGGAAGCGGAGCATGCCGCCGACGCTGTTTTCCTTGTCGGCGTTGGTCCAGTTGGAGACGGAGTCGTCGCCAAGGTGGAGGTAGTCAACTTCGGCGGTCACCGTGAAGCCGGGAACGATGTCGTAGGCGACGTTCGCAGCGACGCCGACGTTCTTGCCATCGTCAGCAGACACCTGAAGGTTGAACGAGGTCTTCTCGTTGAACTTGTAGGTGCCGCCGCCCCACACTGCCCAGTTACCGCTCCACTGCTTGTAGAAGCCGCGGCCGCCAGCGTTGATACCAGTGCCCGGAGCATGGACTTCCAACAGGTTGTCGTCGGTACCGTAGCCAGCCATGATGAACAGCGAGATCGCGTCAGTGGCATTCACGTCCAAGCGGACCTTACCAGCGACTTCTTCATAGTTGCTGTCATAAGCGATGACGCCGCTGATGGCGCCCCAGCCCTGCGTCCACTTCAGGCCGCCGACGACATGCGGAACATAGCTGTCGATCGTGCCGACGACGCCCGAGCCTTCTTCGAGCGAGAGGACGGCGGAGAAGCCGTTGCCGGCGTCGAAGTAGTACTGGACGACGTTGGTGTCGAAGTCGCCGTAGGGAACGAGCGTATCCTGGATGACGTTGCCGGCGTAGCCGATGAACGTGTTGAAGGCCGATTCGTCCTTACCAACTCGGAGGCCACCGAGCTGGATCCAGGCGAAGTTCAGCGAGACGGCCTTGTTGGCGGCGGGGTTGCCGAGCAGGTTCGTAACGGGGGCTGTGGTAGGACCAGTAACAGTGACCTGGCCGTAGTTGTTGCGGTTGCCGAAGTTGAACCGGGTCTCGGTGTAGGTCTTCAAGGTGCCGAGCTCGGTCTCCTGGCCGGTCCAGGTCTTCAGCGTGAAGCGCGCATTCTTGTAGAAGGTGTCCTGCTCGTCACCATCTTGGTGGTCAAAGGACCGCGCGCCGTCGAACGAGCCGACGTCGCCGACGCCGATGTCGTAGCGGACATAGCCGCCGATGCGCAGGCAGGTCTCGGTGCCGGGGATGTAGAAGTAGCCCGAGCCGTACACGTCGCAGATCCTGACGTATTCAGCCGGTTCCGGCTCGGCGACGGTCACCGCGTCGGCGGCGCGAGCACCGGAAACTGCGATCATGGCCGCAGCTGAGCCGAGAAGAAGGCTCTTGATGTTCATTTTCTGACCTCCAGTCAAAAGTTAAAAAACGGGTCTGGGTATTTTTTGCTGAAGGACAGCGTTCCCTGCCCCATCCCCACTTACCGAAAAAGATGCGCACCGCGCCGCTCCTTCGAACGTGACCTTTACCCAGGCGGCGGCGGCGTTCAACTATGATCGTATCGGCAGAAGCCCCGTCCAGACGCTATCACCGGACGTTGTTGCACAAATGACACGATTTGGCCTCACTCCGAAAGTTCTCATTAACCATTAAGGCCTTGCAGTCGGTCGAATCCGGCGAGGGGCGGCCGAAATTGCGGCGCCAGCTGCGAGTCGCCGGCCGGGAATCGCCATGGAATCGCCGCATGGGAACACTCATCCTGCTGCCGGCGTCGAATTTTCAGCGATTACGGCGCGGGCTTGTTGATTGTGCCGCCGCTTTTCTTTATCCAGCGGCGCGACGGAGAGGTGGCCGAGTGGTCGAAGGCGCTCCCCTGCTAAGGGAGTAGAGGTCAAAAGCTTCTCGTGGGTTCGAATCCCATCCTCTCCGCCATCCTGCTTCGCGCTGCGCGCTTCGCAGGACAAGCCCGACAGTTCGTGCGAAGCAGGATGCGGAGAGGATGCCCCTTGGCGAAGGAGGGCCGGTCCGTGTGGTACGCATGCCTGATTGCGAGCGAGGCTTTCGTAGGCGAGCGTTATATCGGCATAACATCGGACCTGCGGCGACGAATTGCTGAGCATCACGCAGGAAAGTCCAGTCACACTTCCAAATTTCTGCCGCGGCGAATCGTGACCTACATGGCCTTTCAAGCCGAGCAAAGGCGACTTCGTTCGAGCGCTATCTCAAATCGGGATCCGGGCACGCGTTCGCCAGCAAACGCCTGTGGTAGCGGCTACCCGGTAAAAAAATACAGCAATAACAAAGCACTGACACCGGTGACAGTCGAGTGAAATCGACGCTGCCGTTCGATTCTGACTGGAGGTCAGAAAATGAACATCAAGAGCCTTCTTCTCGGCTCAGCTGCGGCCATGATCGCAGTTTCCGGTGCTCGCGCCGCCGACGCGGTGACCGTCGCCGAGCCGGAACCGGCTGAATACGTCAAGATCTGCGACGTATACGGCTCGGGCTACTTCTATATCCCCGGCACTGAGACCTGCCTGCGCATTGGCGGCTATGTCCGTTACGACATTGGCCTCGGCGATGTCGGTTCGTTCGATGGCGCGCGCAGCCTCGACGTGCGGAATGGCGGCGACCAGGGTACCTGGTACAAGAACACCCGCTTTACGCTGAAGACCTGGACTGGCCAGGAGACCGAGCTCGGCACGTTGAAGACTTACACCGAGACGCGCATCAACTTCGGCAATTCCAACGGCTATGGCGATTCGGTCACCGCCGGCGGCCAGCCGATCGGCAATCCCGCCGGTAACAAGGGCATCACGCTGAATTTCGCCTGGATCCAGCTCGGCGGCCTGCGCGTCGGCAAGGACGAATCGGCCTTCAACACGTTCATCGGATACGCCGGCAACGTCATCAACGATACGCTGGTTCCCTATGGCGGCTTCGACACCAACGTCGTCCAGTACTACTTTGACGCCGGCAACGGCTTCTCGGCTGTGGTCTCGCTGGAAGAAGGGTCCGGTTCCGCTGGCGGCCCGGTTGTTGATGGGGGTGGCAATTACCTCTACAATGCCGGTTCGGGCAATGACACCATCGACAGCTATGTTCCGCATGTTGTCGGCGGCGTGAAGTATACCCAGGGCTGGGGCGCCATCACGGGCGTCGTCGCCTATGACAGCGCCTGGGATGAATGGGCAGGCAAGGTCCGCTTGGATGTGAACGCGACCAACGAGCTGTCGCTTTTCCTCATGGCCGGCTACGGGTCGGACGACCACATCGACCGAAACTTCTACAAGCAGTGGGGCGGAAACTGGGCAGTCTGGGGCGGCGGCACCTACAAGTTCAACGAGAAGACCTCGTTCAACCTCCAGGCCTCTGCTGATGACGCCAAGAACTACGGCGTCGCAGCCAACGTCGCCTACGACATTGTGCCTGGCTTCACGGTTACGGCCGAGGTCGATTACTTGCACGATGGCAAATTCGGCGACCTGGACGACCGAAACTGGACCAACGCCAATAAGAAGAACAGCGTCGGCGGTATGCTCCGCTTCCAGCGTTCGTTCTAATCAGCAGCGTCCAACTGAAATCGAAACCCGGCGGGCAACTGCCGGGTTTTTTCTTTTCTGCGGGCAGTTCCTCAAAGCACCATTGCGCAGTGCTGCACTCGATAAGATGGCAGAAATCCGCCGTTCACGCCCCGGCTCCTGGTCTCCGCCGTGCCGCTTCCCTCCTTGCTTCGCCAGAGAACGACGAAACAATGAACGTTCTGCCAATCGCCACACGAGCGATTTTGCGGTGTACCTTCCGGCCAGAATTTTTCTAGTAGGAAACTAAATTACAGGTCAACCTCAGCCAAGTTGCCCAAGGCTTCGATCAGCGGTTGGATCTCGCCTTCATAGTTCCTCCAACGCTTGACGGACGACTTGTAAATCGGCTGGCGAACCTGCCAACGGCTGAAAGTGTTTACCGAGCCGTCCCTGTCAAAAAAGCGCAAGCAGGCGTCGTCCCAAGGCAACCCGAGGTAATCTATCAAGCGGCGCGACTGCTCCTCTTGATTTTCAATCAATATCTCATACCGGTTTTCGAAGATGCGGCCCGGAAGAACGTTGTTCCAGTGCCGCATTAGGCGGTCATATTCTCTGTAGTATAGCCCTAGTGTCTCAAGATCTGCGCTGTAGTTATGCGCTTCATTGAACTGCAGCACGAAGCAGGAGATGCAATTGTCGATGGCATCGCGGCGGCAATGAATGATGCGCGCGTTGGGAAACAGGATGCCGATTAGTCCGATCAACTCGAAATTGTGGGGCATCTTGTCGACGATTCGAAGCGCGTCAGGCGCTCGCTCACGTAGATAGGCAAGATGCTCGGATGCCAGCGTCTTGGTCAATTCGGGAGTAATCGTCGCGACCGATTTAGCGACGTTTGCGTCAGGGCCGTCTCTGAGGCCTAGCCCGTTGGCAATTCGTCTGAGCTTGCTGAGTTCGCCGGCGCCATGAACATCAGGATGGCTGGCGCAAATCTGCTCTGTCAGCGTCGTGCCCGAGCGAGGCATGCCGACGATGAACACAGGCACCTCCGAGGGATTGCCATAAGCGGCCATTGAAGCCACCAGTCCGGGTGTGAAGGTCTCGATCACGGCATCGACCCAGCGACGATAGCATCCCAGGTCGAATTTTAGGCCCCTGGCCTGATTCCCTTGCTTGAAGTGGTCCATCGCCTCCTGATAGCGATGGAGATCGTTGAGCACCTTTCCGGCGGCGTGGTGCAGCGCTGCCATTCCCTCCGGCCCATGGCCCGAATCTCGAAGCTCCGTGAGGATTGCCGCGAGTTCCGTCGGCTCTTCCGTGAATTTGCGCGTTTGCATAAGCGCGTGATAGGCTCCCGGTACCGCGATGCGCCGTTTTATCGCCTCTTTCAGATGAACTGCCGCTTCCTCCATACGGCCAAGGCTCGCGAGTGCACCCGGCAACCCCAACCGGGCCCCAGGATGATTTCGGTCGAACTCGAGCGCCCTCTCAAAGAGCGGCAGCGCCATCTCTCCCTTGTCGAACGCCTTGTAAGCTTCGCCCAGGGCGCAAAGCGCTTCCACCAGATCCGGTTTCAAGGCCAAGGCCTGCTGAAAGTGCCTGATTGCCGGCGTAAACTCGCTGAGCTTCAGGTAGGTCTCGCCGAGACTAAGGTGGTAGTAAGGATTTCGTGGCTCCTCTCCGACCGCCCGGGCGAAGTACCGCAAAGCCTTCTCGTTGTCGAATCCGATGCCGAGGGTTCCCAGGATGTAAAAAGCCAGCGGATGGTTTGGGGTACGCGCCAGGACACGAAAGCAGAGTTCCTCCGCCTCAGGCAATTGCTCAGCTTTCTGAAACTCGAGCGCCTGCCTCAACAGCATGTCGTCGGCTTGCACGCGAGACGGACCGGACTTCAGCTGTGCCTTGGGTGCTACGGTTTTCGGCGGTGCCGCCTTAGCCGAGGGTTGAGTTTTCAGGTGCTTTGCCCAGGAAGGCGGCAATCGGTTGCTCATCCTGCGTCGCTAGCAAAAGCGGGCGGGAGAATCTAGTCCGGCTATGGTGCGTCTTCGTTGTTTCTCGCGCAGCTTGCACCCACCCCTCGCTCAAGCTAGCAAGAAGCCTCCTCTCAACCGAGCCTTTGCCATGCGCCAGCGCCCTTCCCTTACGCCGATCGTCGGCACGCTTCCCACCACGGTGCCGTTCGTCGGGCCGGAGGCGCAGGAGCGCGAGCGCGGGCGGCCTTTCCGCGCCCGCATCGGCGCCAATGAAAGCAGCTTTGGGCCCTCGCCGCGCGTGATTGCCCGCATGGAGAGCGTCGCGCGCGACCAGTGGATGTATTGCGACCCCGACAATTTCGAGCTGAAGGTCGCGGCGGCCGCGCATCACAATGTCGGCGTCGAGAACGTGGTGGTCGGCGAAGGCATTGACGGGCTGCTCGGCCTTGTCGCGCGCATGTATGTCGCGCCGGGCGACGCGGTGGTGACCTCGCTTGGCGCCTATCCCACCTTCAACTTCCACATCGCCGGCGTCGGCGGCCGGCTGGTGACGGTTCCCTACGCCGACGACAAGGAGGACCTCGACGGACTGCTTGCCGCTGTCGCCCGGGAACGAGCGCCGCTCGTCTATCTCTCCAATCCGGACAATCCGATGGGAAGCTGGTGGGAGGCGCCGGACGTCGTCGGCTTCATCGAGGCGCTGCCGGAAACCACCATGCTGGTGCTGGACGAGGCCTATGGTGAGCTCGGACCGGCCTCGGCGCTACCGCCGATCGACGTCGCGCGGTCGAACGTCGTGCGCATGCGCACCTTCTCCAAGGCCTACGGGCTTGCCGGCATTCGCTGCGGCTATGCGGTGGCCGAACGGGAAGTGATCCGCGACTTCGAAAAGATCCGCAACCATTACGGCGTCAGCCGCATGGCGCAGATCGCCGGGCTCGAGGCGCTGGCCGATCAGGACTATCTGAATTCGGTGGTGGCGCGCGTGGCCGCGGGGCGCCGGCGCATTGCGGCCATCGCCGAGGAAAACGGACTGAAGCCGCTGCCCTCGGCGACCAATTTCGTCACCATAGACTGCGGCCGCGACGGCGCCTTCGCGCTGAAGGTGATGCAGGCGCTGCTCTCGCGCGACGTCTTCATCCGCAAGCCGATGGCGCCGCGGCTCGACCGCTGCATCCGGGTCAGCGTCGGCCTCGACCATGAGCTCGACATCTTCGCCGAGGAATTGCCTGGCGCGCTGGCGACGGCGCGGGGGAACTAACGGCGATCCACAGCCGTTGCGTTTGCGCGGCGCCGAGCCGGATTCCGTAAGGCTTCGAAGGCGGAGACGAGCATGGTCGAGCAGAAGAGAACCGTTCGGGCGCGCATCTCCGGCAAGGTGCAAGGGGTCAGCTATCGGGTTTGGGCGCGGGACGAAGCCGTGCGCCTCGGACTGACGGGCTGGGTGCGAAACGAGCACGACGGTTCGGTCACGGCGCTCATCGCCGGCGCCGACGCAGCGATCGACTCGATGGTCGATCGGCTGTGGCGGGGGCCTAGGGGCGCGACGGTCATCAGGGTCGAGGTCGAAGAACGCAGGGACGACAGTGCACCTATCGACTTCAGGATCATCGCCTAGGCAAGTCCGCCGAAATCAGCTTCCATCCACCGATCGGCAAACCGTCCGACATTGCTTCTGGTGCGATACGCACACGATATATGTGCGTATATTCCGATTTGTTACTTTAGCGCCGCATGATGAACATATTTGCTCCATAGCCGGAAAGGCGGGTGACGGAGATCAGGGGGCTCACCAAACAGTATCAACGGGGATATCCGATGCCGCAGCACAGTGCCAACGAGCAGTATCTGCTCGAGCTCATCAATGCTGAGCGCGCCAAGACTGGCGCCCAGCCCCTGGCCTTCGACAACGATCTCAGCGAAGCCGCCGAGGGCCACGACAAGTGGATGCTGGCCACCGACACATTCTCCCACACCGGTTCCGGGGGTTCGTCGCCGACGACGCGCATGACGAATGCCGGTTATACGCTGAGCGGCTCATGGGCCACGGGCGAGAACATCGCCTGGGCAACGACCCGCGCGCCGACCGGCTATGTCGACGAGGTCAAGCTTCTCCACACCAATCTGATGAATTCTCCCGGGCACCGGGCCAACATCCTCAATTCCAACTTCCGTGAAGTTGGGCTCGCCTTCGAGGTCGGCGACTACAAGGGCCGCAGCAGCGCCTTCGTCACCGAGGATTTCGCCAAGAGCGGCACGGATCTCTTCCTCACCGGCGTCGCTTTCGACGACAAGGACGGCGACCGTTTCTACGATCCGGGCGAAGGGCTGGGCACCATCACTGTGACCGCCAGGAACTCAGCCGGCCAGACCTTTAAGACCACGACCTCGGCCGCCGGCGGCTATGATCTAGCGCTGAAGCCCGGCACCTATAACGTCACTTTTTCTGGCGCCAATATCGCCACTTCGACGCAGACGGCGACAATCGGCACCAAGAACGTCAAGCGCGACCTGATCGACCCGGCAATGAAATCGGGCACGCTCGCGGCGTCGGCATCGGCAGAAGATTCAGGATCCGATTCAAGCCACGCCCCGGCCGCGCCGACCAGCGGACCGAACACGGGCAACGGCACCAAAAACTGGCTCGCCGACTTCTTCGGCAAGCATCCTGTTGGCGACCGGGGCACGCCTGGTCTCACCGACTCCACCGACGCGCCCAAGCATGATGCGGTGGCCTTGGACAGCGACCAATTCTTGTTCCGTCACGCCTCGCACGCCAATCCGGACAACGCGCCGGATCCGTCGGACCATGTCCAGCAGGCTGTGGAACGGGCGGCAGCGGGGCTGCACGACCACCTGCCGGCCGACAATCCGGTCTTTGCCGACGCGGCCGATGCGGCGCAGTCCGCGATCACCAAGATCCTGGCGCAGATTGCCGGCCATTCCGACCATCAAACGACGGCACTCGTCGGCTGATCTTGACCGCGGGCCGCGCCTCGATCGCGACCCGCCAACCCGCCTCAAGCCGGGCGCGGTTTTTTCGGGGGTAACCATCTGACACGCTCGCCTTTAGCTGACCTGAAACCTTCCGAGCTTCGCAAGGCGCTCGCCTCCTTCCGCGGCCCGTATGCGGCCGTCGCCGGCCTCAGCGGCCTCATCAACGTGCTGATGCTGTCCGGTTCGCTGTTCATGCTGCAGGTCTATGACCGCGTTCTGCCTAGCCGCAGCGTGCCGACGCTGGTGGCGCTGATCATTCTGGTCGCCGTGCTTTATGCCTTCCAGGGCGTCCTCGAAGCGATCCGTGCGCGCGTGCTGACACGCATCGGCGCCGGCATCGACGAGCTCATCGCCGGCCGCGTCTTCAACTGCCTCGTGCGGCTGCCGCTCAGAACGCCTGATCGCGGCGAAGGTCTGCAGGCGCTGCGCGACCTCGACCAGGTCAGCGGCTTCCTTTCCAGCCCCGGCCCGGGTGCGCTGTTCGATCTGCCATGGATGCCGCTCTATGTTGTGATCTGCTTTCTTTTCCATCCGTGGATCGGCGTCGCGGCGCTCATCGGCGCGCTGCTGCTGATCGCGCTTACGGGGCTCACCGATCGCCTGGTCCGCGCCCCGACCAAGGCAATGTCCGGCTTCGGCACAAGGCGCGGCGCGCTCGCGCAGGCGAGCGCCCGCAACGCCGAAGTGCTGGCCGCCATGGGCATGGGCGAGAGGCTGGCCGGGCGCTGGAGCCAAGCAAACAACGCCTTCCGCGAGGCGCAGGCGCAGGCGAGCGACCTGACGAGCGGATTGGGTGCGGCTTCGCGCATCATGCGCATGATGCTGCAGTCGATGGTCCTGGCGCTCGGCGCCTATCTGGTCATTTACCAGCAGGCCACGCCCGGCATCATCATCGCCAGTTCAATCCTGACATCGCGGGCGCTGGCGCCGATCGAGCTCGCCACCGCGTATTGGAAGCACTTCCTCAGCGCGCGCCAGAGCTGGCAGAGGCTGGTCGATCTGTTTGCCGCCTTTCCGGTCGACGATGGCGGCATGGAGCTTCCGGCGCCAAACGCGACACTCGCTGTGGAAACCGTCGGGGTGACGGCGCCTGGTGGACGGCGCATCCTGCTGGAGGATATCGACTTTTCGCTCGACGCCGGCTCCGGCATGGGCCTGATCGGTCCGAGCGGCTCCGGAAAATCCTCGCTCGTGCGCGCGCTCGTCGGCGTATGGCCCACGATGCGCGGCAAGATCCGTCTCGACGGCGCTGCAATCGAGCAGTGGCCGGCGCAGGCGCTTGGCCGCCATATCGGCTATCTGCCGCAGGATGTCGAATTGTTCGCCGGTACGGTCGCCCAGAACATCAGCCGCTTCGACGAGAACGCCATGCCGGAGGCGATCATCGAGGCCTCCCAGGCTGCCGGCGTGCACGACATGATCCTGCGCCTGCCCGAAGGCTATCAAACCGAGATCGGCGAGAGCGGCGCGGCACTTTCCGCCGGACAGCGTCAGCGTGTAGGCCTGGCGCGCGCGCTGTTCGGCAATCCGTTCCTCGTCGTGCTCGACGAGCCGAATTCCAACCTCGATGCCGCGGGCGACCAAGCGCTGACGCGTGCCATCGAAGGCATCAAAGCGCGCGGCGCCATCGTCATCGTGGTCGCGCATCGTCCCAGCGCCCTCGCCGCGCTCGACCACTTGCTGGTGCTGAATGGCGGCAGGCAGCAGGCATTCGGGCTGAAGAGCGAGATCGCACGGCAGGCTTTGCAGCCGGTGACGAAACCGCTGCATGCGGTCGGATCGGCGGGCTGAGATGAGGTCGGCAACTCCCTATTTCAAAGCCGATGCGTTGCGCGTGGTGCGCGACATCGCATTGTCCGCCAGGGCGCGCGCGATCGCGCTGCTCGACCGCGGTTCGAAGCCGATCGAAGGTGCTTCGCCCCAGCAGCAGCGCTTGCGTCAGGCCATTCGCAGGAACGTCCGGGCGGGAGCGATCGCAGCGGCGCTGCTTGTCGGCGGGCTCGGCCTTTGGGCGGCATCAAGCAGTCTTGCCGGAGCCGTGGTCGCAGGCGGCCATCTGGTCGTCGGCTCGAACGTGAAGTCCGTCCAGCATCCGCAAGGCGGCGTCGTCGGCGCTCTCAACGTGCAGAACGGCAGCACGGTCGAGGCGGGCGACGTCCTGGTGCGGCTGGACGACACGGTGGCGCGTGCCAATCTCGCCATCGTCGACAACGGTCTCGACGAGCTCTCTGCCCGCCGCGCCCGGCTGATTGCCGAACGCGACGGCGCCCAGGCGGTGCTCTATCCCGAGCAGCTGTCGGGAAACGCGCATGCCCCTCAGATCGGTCATCTCATCGACGGCGAGAACAGGCTGTTCGCGCTGCGGCGGCAGGCGCGCGAGGGCAAGATTTCACAGCTACGCGAGCGCATCGTGCAGTTCCGTCAGGAGATCGCGGGTATCGAGGCCCAGCTCAGGAGCAAGCAGCAGGAGATATCCCTCACCAAGATCGAGCTCGAGGGCATGCGGGACCTCTGGAAAAAGAAGCTGGTGCCGATCTCGCGTCTGGCCGATCGCGAACGCGCCGAGGCAAGGCTCGACGGCGAAAACGGGCAGTTGATCGCCGCCGCCGCGCAGACGCGCGGGCGCATCAGCGAGATGGAACTGGCGATCATCCAGATCGATCAGGACCTGCGCAGCGAAGTGGCGGGCGAACTGAGGGAGATCGACGGCAAGATGAGCGAACTGCGCGAGCGTCAGATCGCGGCCGAGCAAACGCTGAAGCAGATCGATATCCGCGCCCCGCAATCAGGCCGGGTGCATCAGCTGGCCGTGCACACGATCGGCGGCGTGATCGCGCCCGGCGAGGCGATCATGCAGATCGTGCCGAGCGCCGACGCGCTGGTGGTCGAAGCGCGCGTCGCGCCGCAGGACATCGACCAGGTGCGCATCGGGCAGAACGCCACGCTTCGCCTTTCGGCCTTCAGCCAGCAGATCACGCCGGAAGTCGAGGGCCAGGTTGACCGTATCTCGCCCGACCTCATCGAGGACCAGAAAGCCGGGGTCGCCTATTACGCGGTGCGCATCGTGCTGACGCAAAGCAGCCTCAAACAGGCGGGATCGCTGGAACTGAAGCCGGGAATGCCGGCGGAGGTGTTCCTGAGAACCGGCGACCGCACGGTGCTTTCCTATCTGCTTAAGCCCCTGACCGATCAGGCGAGCCGCGCTTTCCGCGGCGACTAAGTCGCTCCGCTCTACAGATCCAGCCGAGGCTTGCGTCAGACCGATTGCAGGCCATTGCCCTTCGGCCTGAACACCTTCGCTTGCCCGCTTGAATTAATTGAACGTTCGTTTTATTATCTGCTTCGCAGAGGCAAACATGGCACGCACCACGGGTTCAGATGGCGAAAAAACCGAGGCGGCCGTTCGCGAGGCGGCGGTCGGGCTGATTGCGCGGCTCGGCTATGAGGCGATGTCGATGCGCCAGCTGGCGACCGAAGTCGGCGTGCAGGCCGCCGCGCTCTATCGCTATTTTCCCACCAAGGAGGATCTGCTGTTCACGCTGATGCGCGAGCATATGGAAGGCCTGCTCAAGGCCTGGGATGACGCGCGCCCGGCAGCGGTCGATCCGGCGGCGCGGCTCGCCGCCTATGTCGAGAACCACATTGCCTTCCATATCGAGCGGCGCCGCGCCACCCATGTCTCCAACATGGAATTGCGCAGCCTCTCGCATGAGCGGCTGACGCAGATCCTCAAGATGCGCACGGCCTATGAGAAGGAATTGCGCGCGATCCTGCGCGACGGCGCCGACGCCGGCATCTTCGAGATCGACGATGTCGGCCTGACCGCCATGGCGCTGATCCAGATGATGACCGGCGTCATCGTCTGGTTCCGTCCGGGCGAGCGGCTGTCGATCTCTGAAGTCACCACGACATATCTTTCGATGACAAGGCGGCTCGTCGGCGCGAAGATCGGCGCCGGCAGCGCAACGCGTCCCGTCCGACGCGCAAAGGAGGCCGCGGCACTTTGATTTCGCGCATTATCCTTATCGAAGTCGATTTCGGGGTCATGCGCCGGGAGGAACGCCATGTACACCAATACGCTGAACTTCGGGCTTGATGCCGACATCGAGGCGTTGCGCGATACCGTAAGGCGCTTCGCACAAGACAGGATCGCGCCAATCGCGGCCGATATCGACCGCTCCAACGAATTCCCGGCACATCTGTGGGGGGAGCTCGGCGCGCTCGGCCTGCTCGGCATCACCGCCGATGCCGAGTTCGGCGGCAGCGGTATGGGCTATCTCGCGCATGTCGTGGCGATGGAGGAGATTTCCCGCGCATCCGCCTCGGTCGGCCTCTCCTACGGCGCGCATTCCAATCTCTGCGTCAACCAGATCAACCGCTGGGCAACGCCGGCACAGAAGGAGAAATACCTCCCTGCGCTCTGCTCGGGCGAAAAGGTCGGCGCGCTGGCGATGTCGGAATCCGGATCAGGCTCGGACGTCGTGTCGCTGCGGCTGCGCGCCGAAAAGCGCAACGACCGCTATGTGCTCAACGGTTCGAAAATGTGGATCACCAACGGACCCGATGCCGAGACCTTGGTGGTCTATGCCAAGACCGATCCGGAGCGCAATTCGCGCGGCATCACCGCCTTCATCATCGAAAAAACCTTTGCCGGGTTTTCGGTGGCCCAAAAACTGGACAAGCTCGGCATGCGCGGCTCGAACACCGGCGAGCTCGTCTTCGAGAATGTCGAGGTGCCGTTCGAGAATGTGCTGCATGAGGAAGGGCGCGGCGTCGAGGTGCTGATGTCGGGCCTCGACTATGAGCGCGCCGTGCTCTCCGGCGGGCCGATCGGGCTGATGGCGGCCTGCCTCGACGTGGCGGTGCCTTACGTGCATGAGCGCAAGCAGTTCGGCCAGCCGATCGGCAGTTTTCAGCTGGTGCAGGGCAAGCTTGCCGACATGTATTCGACGATGAACGCGGCGCGCGCCTATGTCTACGCCGTGGCCGGTGCCTGCGACCGCGGCGAGACCACGCGCAAGGACGCCGCCGGCTGCGTGCTCTTCGCGGCCGAAAAGGCGACGCAGATGGCGCTCGATGCCATCCAGCTGCTCGGCGGCAACGGCTATATCAACGATTATCCGACCGGGCGGCTTCTGCGCGACGCCAAGCTCTACGAGATCGGCGCCGGCACCAGCGAGATCCGCCGCTGGCTGATCGGCCGCGAGATCATGGCGGAGGGAGTGTGATGTCTCCCTCCGTCACCTCAGCCGAACGCCTTGGGCAGGTCGTCGGTCGGCTTGGGGACGATCTGATGCTCATCGCGCCACAGAACCTCACGCTGGCGCCGGGACGTGATCGAGCGCACAGGCAAGCCGCCCTCCTCGATCAGCCAGGCGCAATAGCGCGCACGGCTGATGGCTTCCTTGGCGTTCGGGTGGAACCAGCAGACGCCCCAAATCGACTCACGGCGCTTGAAATGCCGCCCAACCCGGCCAGGAATGGGCAAATGCCGATTGAACCAGTCGAACTGATCCTCCAGTTCGCCATGGATCCAGTCCGGGCAGCCATTCCGGTACAAGTACCAGGACGCATGGAAAAAGCCGCTCTCTACCCGGCTCTTCGGATGGATCAGCGGCGTTACAAACCGCACATACATAGTGACACCCACAGCGCTTGCAGGCGCCGTGTTCCTTTTGCTCGAATCCGGGACGTGGAAAGCCGCCCTTCGGCGGCGTCAGGCCATGGCCGAGGGGAGACATTTGGTGAAACGCATATCGATGCCTTTCATCGTCGCCTCCTGAGGTGTCATTCGTACAAAAGATGCCGCGCTGCGCACGCAGCATCCGGGTGCGGGCTGTTACACTGGTTGCGTTGCGGCATCAAGAGGTGTGAGGAATAGCGTGGCCACACTCCAAACCCAAATCTCCCCCTCCTCGGAAAGCTTCCGCGCCAATGCCGAGCGCATGCGGGCGCTGGTCGACGATATCGCCGAGAAGGCGGCGGGCATCGAGCGCGGCGGCTCGGACGAGGCGCGCGAGCGCCACCAAAGCCGCGGCAAGCTGCTGCCGCGCGAAAGATTGGCGCAACTGCTCGACACCGGCTCGCCTTTTCTCGAGGTCGGCCAGTTCGCGGCATGGTCGATGTATGGCGAGGATATTCCGTCGGCCGGCATCATCACCGGCATCGGCCGTGTCGAAGGCCGGGAGGTGATGGTCGTCGTCAACGACGCGACGGTGAAAGGCGGCACCTATTATCCGGTGACGGTGAAGAAGCATCTGCGCGCCCAGGAGATCGCGCTGCAGAACAAGCTGCCTTGCGTCTACCTGGTCGACAGCGGCGGCGCCAACCTGCCCAACCAGGACGAGGTCTTCCCCGACCGTGAGCATTTCGGCCGCATCTTCTACAACCAGGCCAACATGTCGGCAGCCGGCATCCCGCAGATCGCTTGCGTCATGGGCTCCTGCACGGCGGGCGGGGCCTATGTGCCGGCGATGTCGGACGAAACGATCATGGTGCGCAACCAGGCGACCATTTTTCTTGGCGGCCCGCCGCTGGTGAAGGCTGCCACCGGCGAGGACGTCAGCGCCGAGGAGCTCGGCGGCGCCGAGGTCCACACCAGGCTTTCCGGCGTCGCCGACCACTATGCCATGGATGACGAGCACGCGCTGGCCATTTGCCGACGCATCGTCAAGAACCTGAATCGGAACAAGGCCGTAAGCCTGAACTTACAGAAACCAGTATCACCGCTTCACGATCCGCATGAACTCTACGGCATCGTGCCGACTGATTTGCGCCAGCCCTATGACGTTCGCGAGGTGATCGCGCGTCTGGTCGACGGTTCCGAGTTCGACGAGTTCAAGCAGAATTACGGCACCACCTTGGTCACCGGTTTTGCGCATCTGCACGGCATGCCGGTCGGCATCCTCGGCAACAATGGGGTGCTGTTCTCGGAAAGCGCGCTGAAGGGCGCGCATTTCATCGAGCTCTGCTGCCAGCGCGGCATTCCGCTGATCTTCCTGCAGAACATCACCGGCTTCATGGTCGGGCGAAAGTATGAGGCCGGCGGCATCGCCAAGGACGGCGCCAAGCTGGTCACGGCGGTCGCCACGGCACGCGTGCCGAAGCTTACGGTGATCATCGGCGGTTCGTTCGGCGCCGGCAATTACGGCATGTGCGGCCGCGCCTATTCGCCCCGCTTCCTGTGGATGTGGCCGAATGCGCGCATTTCGGTGATGGGCGGCGAGCAGGCGGCGACGGTGCTCGCCATGGTCAAGCGCGAGGGCATCGAGCGCAAGGGCGGTGAGTGGAGCGCCGAAGAGGAAGCGAAATTCAGGAAGCCGATCCTGATGAAATACGAGCATGAGGGTCACCCGCTCTATTCTTCGGCAAGGCTTTGGGACGACGGCATCATCGATCCGGCCAGGACGCGCGAGGTGCTGGCGCTCAGCCTCTCGGCGGCGCTCAATACCGGGGTCGAGGAAACGAAGTTCGGCGTGTTCAGGATGTGACGATGAGCGGCGTCAGCGATAGGATCCGCGTGCATACCGGCGACATCACCAGGCTTAAGGTCGATGCCATCGTCAATGCCGCCAATTCCTCGCTGCTCGGCGGCGGTGGTGTCGACGGCGCTATCCACCGCGCCGCCGGGCCGGAGCTGGTCGCCGAATGCCGCACGCTGAACGGCTGCAGGACCGGGGATGCCAAACTGACGAAAGGCTACCGGCTGCCGGCGCGCTATGTCATTCACACTGTCGGCCCGGTCTGGCACGGCGGGGGCGAGAGCGAGGCGGAGTTGCTCGCCTCCTGCTATCGGCGCTCGCTGGAGATTGCCACCGGTAAAGACTGTCGAACGATAGCATTTCCGGCGATCTCGACCGGCATCTACGGCTATCCGAAAGATCAGGCTACCGAAGTAGCCGTCGGCACGGTTGCTGTTTTTCTAGGCGAAAACGCCATCCCCGAGACCGTCACTTTCTGCTGCTTCGACGATCTGACTGCCAGACTATACAGCTCAGCCGTTGCTGCGATTGGGGAAGCCTGAACTTTATGACAAAGACGTTCCACCCGTTCACGAGATCGAGATTCTTGAGTGACCATCTAGCGACGTCGGCAAATATTCGATATTGCTCATCCTGCATTGTCTCATGGGGATGGCGTAAAAATGACACGAGAATATGTGCGGAAAGCATCCGCGTCGATACTTGCAGGAATGCTTATATTCGCCTCGTGCGGCGCTGTCGTCGCCGGGTCGCTGGCTGGAAGCGAGGGGGACAAGCGCTTTCCACCTTACATCCCACGCAATCCCAAGGATCCGTGCAACAGGGCATACAAGGCCTATTTGGCGGCGAGCGGCCATTCAGCCTACGCGACCACGCCTTATGCCCGGATCATGTCGTCTTACATCATCTGTGGTGGACACCTGAATGCGCCGTCCCAAAAGGTTGCGGAAGAGCTGGCGATGAAATCCTGCCTGGCCACGCGCGCGCACTACAAGGTGACTACGGGCGGCGCCTGCGAGATCGCCGCATCGAAGTAGGCCCGCGCCTGCCGAATTGGCGCTGCCCGTCGCAAACTCGGGAGGCTCCATGTTCGGCAAGATCCTGATCGCCAATCGCGGCGAGATCGCTTGCCGCGTCATCCGCACCGCGCGCAAGCTCGGCGTGCGAACAGTCGCCGTCTATTCGGATGCCGACGCGCGAGCGCTGCATGTCGAGATGGCCGACGAGGCGGTGCATATCGGCCCCTCGCCGGTCGGTGACAGCTATCTGCGCGGCGACAGGATCATTGCCGCGGCGCTTGCCACAGGCGCCGAGGCAATCCACCCCGGCTACGGCTTCCTGTCGGAGAACCCCGACTTCGTCGACCAGGTGACGGCGGCGGGCCTCATCTTCATCGGCCCGTCCGCCGCCTCGATCCGCGCCATGGGGCTGAAGGATGCCGCCAAGCGGTTGATGGAAAAGGCCGGCGTTCCGGTGGTGCCCGGCTATCACGGCGAAGCGCAGGAGATTGTGCTGCTTGCCACAAAAGCGCGCGAGATCGGCTACCCGGTGCTGATCAAGGCGCGCGCCGGCGGCGGCGGCAAGGGCATGCGGCGCGTCGACCATCCGGACGACTTCTCCGAGGCGCTGTCCGGAGCGCGGCGCGAGGCCAAGGCTGCCTTCGGCGACGACCGCGTTCTGGTCGAAAAATATGTCGACAAGCCGCGACACATCGAAGTCCAGGTGTTCGGCGACAATTTCGGCAATGTCGTGCATTTTTTCGAGCGCGACTGCTCGGCGCAGCGCCGCCACCAGAAGGTGATCGAGGAGGCGCCCGCCCCCGGCATGACGCCGGCGCTGCGCAAGGCGATGACGGAAGCGGCGGTGAAGGCCGCCAAGGCAATCAGCTATTCGGGCGCCGGCACGATCGAATTCATCGTCGATGCTTCCGAGGCCCTCAAAGCCGACCGCTTCTGGTTCATGGAGATGAACACACGGCTGCAGGTCGAGCATCCCGTCACCGAGATGGTCACCGGCGTCGATCTGGTCGAATGGCAGCTTCGTGTCGCCGCCGGCGAAAAACTGCCGAAGGCGCAGAACGAGATCGCCCTTGCCGGACATGCTTTCGAGGCGCGCATCTACGCCGAGGACGCGGCCAAGGGATTCCTGCCGGCGACGGGCACGCTTTATCATCTCAAATTCCCCGACACGCCGCCGGAGGATGCCGCCATGCGCATCGAGACCGGCGTGCGGTCCGGCGATGCGATCTCGCCCTTCTACGATCCGATGATCGCCAAGCTGGTGGTGCACGCTAGGGACAGAACCACCGCGCTTGGCGCGCTGCGCAAGGCGCTGGCCCGAACCGAAGTTGCCGGCTCGACGGTCAACACCGCCTTCCTTGCAGCACTCGCCGCCGACGCCGATTTCGCGGCGGGCGATATCGACACCGGCCTGATCGGCCGGCATCAGGATGCTCTCGTCGCTGTTCCCCCGCCAAGCGATGAAGCGATCGCCGCGGCGGCGCTGGCAGCGACCGACGCAAGCACGGCGGGTCCGGCCGCCGATCCGTGGTCCTCGCTCGCCGGCTACGCGCATTTCCATACGCTGGCGCGCCGCACCCGGTTGCGTTACGGCGAGGAGAACATCCTGGCCCGGGTATCGGCGCGGCCTGACGGCCGCTTCCAGGTGGCGCTGGAGGCGCCGCATGACGCGATCAACGCGCACGACCTCAGGAGCATGCCGCGCAGCGCGCGCTGGCCGGGCCATGTCACGGTGTTCGAAGGAGCGGTCGGATATACATTCACGGTGCCGGATCCGCTGGCCAAGGCGGATGAGGCCGCGGCCGCGTCGGACAGCCTGCGCGCGCCGATGCCGGGATTGGTCAAGCTGGTGCGCGCGGCAGCGGGCGATACCGTTATCAAGGGCCAGCCGCTCCTAATCCTCGAAGCGATGAAGATGGAGCACACGATCGCCGCACCCCATGATGGGGTGATTGCCGAGATCGCGGCCGAAGGCGCGCAAGTGAGCGACGGCACGGTGCTGGTGCGGTTCGAGGACGCACGGGGCTGAGCTGCCGGTCGCCTTGGATCGGCAACGGGACAAACTGGCTGGGGCGGCAGGACTCCAGGGGGGCGCCGTAGAGCGCCGAACTGGCCTCCAAATCAGTGCCAAGGCACATACGAAAACGGCCGGGACAAATCCCGGCCATTTCCAATCGATCTGCAGAACGAATTACGGCTTGATCGGCGCGTATTTGCCGTCGTGCCACTGGTTGATGTCGTAGCTGGCGTTCTTCAGGTCGCCCTTCTCGTCGAAGATCACGTCGCCGACCACGGTGCTGATCGGCTTGCCGTCCTTCAGCGCCTCGGCGACCTTGGCCGGGTCGTCGGTGCCGGCGCGCTTGACGCCTTCGGCCACCGCCTGGATCACCGCATAGGAGAACAGCGTGAAACCTTCCGGTGTGAAGCCGCCTTGCTTGATCTTGGCCACGGCCTCCTTCGCTTCCGGCTTCGACTGCGGATCCGAGGGGAAGACGAACATCGTGCCTTCACCGGCCGGGCCGGCGATCTGCCAGAATTCCGGCGAGGCGATCGAGTCCGGCATGATCAGCTGGAACTTGACGTTCTGCTCCGCTGCCTGGCGCAGGATCAAGCCGGCCTCCGGATGGTAGCCGCCGAAATAGACGACGTCGGCCTTGAGCTCTTTCAGCTTGGTGACCAAAGCCGAATAGTCCTTCTCGCCGGCATTGATGCCTTCATAGTCGACCTCCTTGAGGCCGCCGGCATTCATGGTCGCCTTGACAGCATCGGCAACGCCCTGACCGTAGGCGCTCTTGTCGTGCAGGACGACGACGTTCTTGCCGGCATATTTCTTGGCGATCCATGGACCGATGAAAGCGCCCTGCGCATCGTCACGCGTGTAGAGGCGCATGATCGTCGGCCAGCCGGCCTTGGCCGCGGCGTCGGTCAGTTCCGGATTCGACGAGGCCGGGCTCATCATCAGGGTGCCGGCTTCGGCGTAGACGGCGGAAGCGGGAATGCTCGAGCCCGAGCAGGCATGGCCGTCGACGAACTTGACGCCGTTGGCAACGATGCGATTGGCGACCGACACCGCCTGCTTCGGATCGCATTGGTCGTCCTGGATGTCGATCTTGATCTTACCATTGACACCTCCGGCGGAATTGATGGCATCCGCCGCGGCCTGCGCGCCCTGCTTGAACTGGTCGCCGATGTTGGCGAGCTGCCCGGTCATCGGGCCGACCACCGAAATCGTGATGTCGTCGGCGAAGGCAACCGATGCGCTCATCGTCAGGCCCAATGCGGCCGCGCTCAAAACACCCAATCTTTTCATGACAATAGAACTCCTCCACTTGCGCGCGGCCGTTCCGGCCACGCTTCTTCCAGAGAGCCGGGACAATTTCACCCTTCGCCGGAACTGTCGAGAGCACAATGTATCGGGATTTGGTTCATTTCGACGGGGAGTTCTTGGGCCAAGCCGCCGTTCCCATACAGGCGGAGACTGCGCAAATGCAAAAGCCGCGCCGGCCTTGTCCCGGCCGGTCGCGGCTATTGCAGTCGAGCTTCCCGGCGCCCCGCGCGCCTGAACCCGCTCGCTTCCCTGTGTTGTCGCACGGCTTGAGTTCGTTGACCTGCCGCGTTCTTGGTCTGGTTAACCGGCCGTCTTTTTGCGGCCTTGTCCCTTAAGAGCTTTCGGGCCTTACCCCGCAAAATCAGTGCATCGTCATCCATTCGCGCGCTTCGCGCAGCGCCTTGGCGATCTCGGCCTTCGACATCGATGCCGACAATTCCGAGCGCAGCTCGGCGGCGCGGAGCGATCCCTTGATCGCGGCGATGTTGAACCATTTGTGGGCGGCAATGACGTCGGTCTCGCAATCGCGGCCGGTCGCATACATCATGCCCAGTTCGAAAAGAATGTCGGCCTGGGCAGTTGCCCCCATGGCGCCGAAGCCGGCTTCAAGCATTTCAAAGCGTGCCATTTCAATCCCCTGTCTGCTCCCGAGAGCTGCCTCCTTCTGTCCCTGGAAGTCCCCTGGGCGGGCCGCTCTTTCGATGCTTTCGAGGATGACGGCTCGCCTTGAATCCGTCGTTAAATGGCTTGCTTAATTTGAAGAAAACAAAGCTAAAACAAGAGGTAAACGCGAAGAACTGTTAAGCATAGGAATCCAGCAATTCAGCCGATCTGCGCCAAATTCGTCGAAAATTTGGGGCGCGGGAATCAAGACTTCGCTAACCACGGAAACCGAAGCCTTTTTCGCCATCCGTTCATTTTCAACGATCGACCCGGCCAAAATCCTTGCAAGCTCCGTCGGGGCACGGCTTTCGTTTTGGCGATGGCTGGATTAGCTTTACGTTTGCGTAAGGGACAGAGAGGCGGAACGAGGCCCGCCGGAACCCTAAAGGGAGGACAAGCATGTTTCGAAAAGTCAGCCTGGCCCTGGCGGCCACCTTGATGATGGCAGGCGCCGCGTCGGCCGACCCGATCGAGGGCAATTGGAAGACGCAGGCCGGATCGACAGCGGCGATCGCCGGCGGCGGGGCGTTTTCCATCACGCTCAAGTCCGGCAAATATGCCGGCAAGACGATCGGCTCCTTCAAGGCGGCCGGCGACAACAAGTACACCGGCACCATAACAGACCCGGAAACCGACAAGACCTATTCCGGCAAGGCGACGCTTTCCGGCACCTCGCTAAAGATGAGCGGCTGCGTTCTGGGCGGGCTGATCTGCAAGACCCAGACCTGGCACAAGCTCTGACAGTCGAACGGATGACGATGCAAAAACGGGGCCCGGCGCCCCGTTTTCTTTTTTGAGCGCCGTTTCTGAGCGCAACGCTGGACAAGGCATTTCGCAGGCCTTGGCCGGGTGATGACCCCATCAGCCAATTTGAACCGCAGATGAATACCGGTCTCAGAACCGGTTCAGAGGCGCTCGGGCATTCTCCTCGCATTGAAGGAGAGTCCAATGCTTGTCCGCCGCTTCACCATCGTCTGCCTGCTGATGAGCCTGTTCGGCATGTTCTTCGCCATCCTCGTGGCCGAAGCCGGCCGTCCGGCGCGCTCACCGCGAATGGCCGATACCTGCCGGCTGGACTGCATGAACCATTTCGGCCGCTGAAACGACCAATACTCGAAACCGGAACGACCACCATGAACCGCATCGCTGCCTCCACCCTCAAAGCTCTTCGGCTCCTGCCGCGGGCGATGCTCATCCTGATGGTGCTTGCCGCTCCTGTGCTGGCGGTGCCGATGATGCGCGCCGACGCCGGTTCGGTCATCGAGGCGCCAACGCCGAAGAAGGCAGGCATCGGCTTCGTGCTGCTGGTCAGCCTGCAGCGTGGCTGACACGGCCAGAGAAAAATACTCCGCAAGGCGGGCTTCGCGCCCGCCTCCCCCTCCCAAGCGCTCTTCCAAATCCCTATATTGGGCCATGGAAAAGCGAATCTACCCCCAAGCCATCGAATCGGTCGTCATGCCGGAGCCTTTCGGCAGGCAGAGTTTTGACGACGCCAAGAAGGCGGTCGCGGCGCTGGAGGCGCTCTACGACCGCAACACCAAATTCCTGCGCGATTCCTTCGCCAAGCTCGCCGCCGGCGGCGACGAGAGCAGGCGCTACCGGGCCTTTTATCCGCAGATCGGCGTCACCACCACCTCGTTCACGCAGATCGACTCGCGCCAGGCCTACGGCCATATGCCGACGCCCGGGCATTTTGCCACCACCATCACCCAGCCAAAGCTGTTCGAGAACTATCTCGTCGAGCAGCTTCGGCTCATCATGCGCAATCACGGCGTCCAGGTCACGGTGTCGGAATCGACGACGCCGATCCCGCTGCATTTCGCCTTCCTGGAGGGCACCTATGTCGATGGCACGGCTGCCGAGCGGATCAGGCGGCCGATCCGCGACCTGTTCGACGTGCCGGATCTCGACGGCACGGACGACCAGATCGCCAACGGCACTTTCGAGGTGGCGTTCGGCGAGCCGAGGCCGCTGGCGCCGTTCACGGCCCAGCGCATCGACTATTCGCTGCACCGCATGACGCACTACACGGCGACCAGCCCGCTGCATTTCCAGAATTTCGTGCTGTTCACCAATTACCAGTTCTACATCGACGAGTTCGTGGCGCGGGCCCGCGAGCTGATGGAGAGCGGCGGCGGCGGTTACAGCGAATTCGTCGAGCCGGGCAACCTCGTGACTAAGGCCGGGGCCGGCGCGGCGAGCGAAGGCACCCCGCCACAGCGCCTGCCGCAAATGCCGGCCTACCACCTGAAGAAGTCGGGCCATGGCGGCATCACCATGGTCAATATCGGCGTCGGCCCGTCCAACGCCAAGACCATCACCGACCATATCGCGGTGCTTCGGCCACATGCCTGGGTGATGCTCGGCCACTGCGCCGGCCTGCGCAATACGCAGGCACTGGGCGACTATGTGCTGGCCCATGCTTATGTGCGCGAGGATCATGTGCTCGACGACGACCTGCCGGTCTGGGTGCCGATCCCGCCGCTGGCCGAGATCCAGGTGGCGCTGCAGGAAGCGGTCGCCGAGGTAACGGGACTTTCCGGCTACGATCTCAAGCGCATTATGCGCACCGGCACCGTCGCCACCATCGACAACCGCAACTGGGAACTGCGTGACCAGCGCGGACCGGTGCAGCGCCTTTCGCAGTCGCGCGCCATCGCGCTCGACATGGAATCGGCGACGATCGCCGCCAACGGCTTCCGCTTCCGCGTGCCCTACGGCACGCTGCTGTGCGTCTCCGACAAGCCTTTGCATGGCGAACTGAAACTGCCCGGCATGGCGACGGAATTCTACAAGCGGCAGGTGGCGCAGCACCTCACCATCGGCATCAGGGCGATGGAGAAGCTGGCCGAAATGCCGATGGAGCGGCTGCATTCGCGCAAGTTGAGAAGCTTCTCCGAGACTGCTTTCCAGTAGCCGAGGCAACTCATCGTCTTGCCCGGGCCGCAATTTTGCCGATAAGCAGGCCTGAGCGAGAGTATGTCGCTGCAAAAAGATGCCGGCGACATTCGGCAGAACACGACTGACCATGACAACAGGCGGCGCGCGCTCAAACATGACGGCTGGGGTGGCATTCCTGGCGATGACGGCACTCACGGCCGCGCTGCTGGCCGGATTCCTCGGCGCGCTGCATCCGGCCCTCGATTCGTTCTCGCATTTTCGTATTCACCTGAGCGTGCTCACGGCGCTGCTGGCGGTGGCGCTGCTTGCCAGTTCCTACCGGCTGCAGGCGGCAGCAGCGCTGCTCTTCGCCCTCGCCTGCCTCGCCACGACGGCCAGCGCGCTGCCCAGGTTGTGGCCGCAGCAGGCGGTCGCCAAACCTGCCGACCGTATCGTCTATAGCCTGCTGCAGATCAATCTTCGCTTCGACAATCCGACGCCCAAGAAGGTGCTGTCGCTGATCGGCCGCACCAACCCTGATGTGATCACCCTCGACGAGGTGTCGGGAATGTGGACGAGAGAGCTCGGCTATATCACCGGCGCCTATCCGTACCGCATCCTCTGCCCCTACCCCAACGGCGTATTCGGGGTCGCGCTGCTCTCGCGGCGGCCTTTTGCCCCGGGCACCGCGCCGCATTGCGAGCCGCGCGGTGCGATGGCAACCGCCACGGTCGATTTCGGCGGCACCGGCGTCGATGTCGCGGCAATCCATTTGAGCTGGCCGTGGCCGCGCGAGCAGTACTGGCAGATCGGCGAGCTGGCGGAGCCGCTTGCCGCGCTCGGCGAAACCGCCATCATGGCCGGCGACTGCAACGCCGTGCCGTGGAGCGCTGCGGTGCGTCGTGTCGCCTCGCTCGGCGGACTGAGCGTTATGCCGTCGGCCGGGCCGACCTGGATCCATCGGAAGCTACCGGATTTCATCCGGCGCTTCGCCGGCCTGCCGATCGACCAGGTGTTCAGCAAGGGCGCCGTGACCATCCACTCGGCGACGCGGCTGGAAGACGCCGGGTCCGACCACTTGCCGGTGCTGATCGAGTTCTCGTTGCGGTCCGACGGCCGACAGCCCGAGCACGAGCATCAGTCGGCGCTGGCGGCAAACGCACAACTTGGCAAGACGGGCAGTTAGCGTCGCATTGCTTCCCGCCGCATCGCCGGTTTCTGCTTGTGCCGCTAAGGCCTGATCAAAGCAGCGACGAGGTGCTCGACATGACCGCCTTCGCGGTGCTCGCGGGCATCGAAGGCATTTTGCCTGGCCTCGTATTCGGCATAGACGGCCTGGATGCGCCGGCGCGCCTCGCTGCGCGCCTTGTAGCAATAAGGGTCGTTAGCGACCCTAAGACCGGTGATCGAGCGATCGGTGACGCGCATCATTTCCCGGGCAATGCGGCCATGGGTTCCCTCGTGGGCGCGCACGCCGGCGAAGAACCGGTTCCAGCGCTTCTTCAATGCAGGCGTGGCTGGCGACGCCAAGCGGGGGAAAGTGTAGAAGAGACTGAGCGTTCCGTTTGCCTGCCGTATCCGGCACGAGCCCTTGTCCTGGATAACGCCAAGCTCCCAGTCGGCCGTATAGGCGGTCTGGGCGATGGCATGCGTCATGAAGCCGTGCTTGGGACCTTTGCTGCCCATCGCCTCGATGAGCGCCGCGCCTGAATTGCCGGCAATGTCATAGGTGCGCGTCTGGACCAGCACCCTGGTGCCGGCCGAAGCCTGCGGCGCGCAGAGCGCGCCGAGAGCGACAAGGCATGTCAGAACCGCCATGCGCATAACCGTCTCCTCCCTATCCTTAGGGAAAGGGAACACAAGCAGGCAGCGGATTCAACAGCCTTGAGGTTGCGCCGTCGCAACCGGTATTGCTCGTAGGTGCCGCCTGTTACCCGGCTCTCGCCAGCCGCAGGATGGCGGCTGGCGAGCCGGCGCGGCCAGACGTGGGGCTCACATGCCTTGGTAGACCGGCCCCTCTCCGCCTTGCGGGGGCACCCAATTGATGTTCCGGTTCGGGTCCTTGATGTCGCAAGTCTTGCAGTGGACGCAGTTCTGCGCGTTGATGACGAAGCGCACGTCCTTGGCGGACGGGTCGGCAGCGGCATTGCCGTCCTTGTCCACCCACTCATAGACGCCGGCCGGGCAGTAGCGGGTCGATGGCCCGGCGAACACGTCGTGCTCGGAACGCTGCTGCAGCGCCATGTCGCCGACGATGAGGTGCACGGGCTCATTTTCCTCATGGTTGGTGTTGGACAAAAACACCGAGGAGAGCCGGTCGAAGGTCAAGACGCCATCCGCCTTCGGATAAGCGATTTTCTGGTGCTTGGAGGCGGGCTCGAGCGTCGCATAGTCGGCCTTGCCGTGCTTCAGCGTGCCGAAGGGCGAGAAGCCGAACAGCGTGTTCAGCCACATGTCGAGACCACCGATGCCGACACCGACGATGGTGCCGAAGCGCGACCACAGCGGCTTCACGTTGCGCACCTTCTTCAGGTCCCTGCCGATGTCGCTGCCGCGCCAGGCGTCTTCATAGGAGGCGAGCTCGTCATTGGCCCGGCCGGCGGCAATGGCGTCCGCGACATGCTCGGCCGCCAGCATGCCCGACAGCACCGCATTGTGCGAGCCCTTGATGCGGGGCACGTTGACGAAGCCGGCCGCGCAGCCCATCAGCACGCCGCCCGGGAATGAAAGCTTCGGCACCGATTGCCAGCCGCCCTCGGTAATGGCGCGCGCGCCATAGCCGATCCGCTTGGCGCCCTCGAAGGTGCCTCTGATCGCCGGATGAGTCTTGAAGCGCTGGAATTCCTCGAAGGGCGAGAGCCAGGGGTTCTTATAGTTCAGATGGACGACGAAGCCGACCGCCACCTGGTTGTCTTCGAGATGGTAGAGGAAGGAGCCGCCGCCGGTTTTCATGTCGAGGGGCCAGCCGAAGGAGTGCTGCACCAGCCCCGGCTTGTGGTTCTCAGGCTTGACCTGCCAGAGTTCCTTGAGACCGATGCCGAATTTGGCGGGCTCGCGGCCGTCGGCAAGCTGGTATTTGTCGATCAGTTGCTTGGCCAAAGAGCCGCGCGCGCCCTCGCCGATCAGCACGTATTTGCCCATCAGCGCCATGCCGGGGGCGTAGGCCGGGCCATGCGTGCCGTCCTTCTCGACGCCCATGTCGCCAGTGATCACGCCGGTCACGGCGCCGGCTTCGTTGTAGACAAGGCTCGCCGCGGCAAAGCCCGGATAAATCTCGACGCCGAGCGCCTCGGCCTTGGTCGCCAGCCAGCGGCAGACATTGCCGAGCGAGACGATGTAATTGCCGTGATTGTTCATCAGCGGCGGCATCAGGAAGTTGGGCAGGCGGAAGGACCCGGCGGGGCCGAGCACCAGAAAATGATCGTCGGTGACAGGCGTCTTGAAAGGGTGCCCTTCCTCCTCGCGCCAGCCCGGCAAAAGGCGGTCGATGCCGATCGGGTCGACGACGGCGCCGGACAGGATATGGGCGCCGACCTCGCCGCCTTTTTCCAGCACGACGACGGAAAGGTCGGGGTTGAGCTGCTTCAGACGGATCGCCGCGGCAAGGCCGGCCGGACCGGCGCCGACGATGACCACGTCGAATTCCATGCTCTCGCGTTCGATTTCGCTCATCTGCCCCTCGCTGGCTTGCCCTATTCTCGCATTTTGCTGGCTCACGCGCTGCATAGCGCATCAGTTCGCGACGCGAAACCGGCGCTGACGTGACAAAGCCGATTTCGACAGAAAGTCGCGGTGTTCCATACGAAACGGCCATCGGACAGGCGACGGCGAAGCATAGGCCAGGGCCATGCAGTTGGAAGGCCAGGCCTGTCCGGCACGTTTTTAATTGTTCGACGGCTTGCTTATCGGCAATACTTGGCCCCATGCGCACTCCCGAGCCAATCGGCTTTTCATTGAAGCGCTTACTCTTCACGCTCGGCGTGCTCTGCCGCGCGGTTCTTCCGCTCCTCTTTTCGCTCGGCGCCGCCCAGGCCGATCCGCAAAAAGTCTGGGCGGCCGGCGCCTACTCCTTTTCCGACGAGCTCGGCGGCTTCCGCATCACCGGCGCTTCCGGAATTGGCACCAAGGATGACCCGCTGGTCATCACCGAGGAGCTGAATTCGGCGACGCCAGTGACGCTGACCATCCGCGCGATCCGGCCGATCGAAGCCTTCGGCAGGGCCGGCAACGTGGCCAATGGGGTTATGTACATGCGCATCGACGTGCTCAACAACAGCTTCCTGCCCTGGGTCGAGTTCCAGTTCGAGCTGCAGGAAATCCTCGACCAGCCGAGCGTGTTCGGCGACGGTCTCTCCTTCGACCAGCGCAACAAGAATCCCGACAACATCGTCTCGAGCAACTTCGCCGATTTCGACCGCCAGTTCGAACCCTATGACCGGCTCTTGTTCAAGAACGGCAAGGTCGACCCGCTGAAGACGGCGACGTTCGAGTTCCTGATCACCGACTACACGCCGCGCTGGACATTTTTCCTGGTGCAGGATCCGCGCATACCGACGGGCTGACAGACATTGCGCTGACTGGCGAATTCCCGGCGGTTGCAAATCTTTGCCGCGCGGACGATGGTGGCGCCATGACTGCCGCCTCCCCCAACAACCCGATCGATATCGCAGAGCTGCTGGCCTTCTATGCCAGCGCCGGCGTAGACGAGGCGCTGGAAGACACGCCTGTCAACCGCTTCGCCGAGGCCAGGCCGAAGCAAGCCGATCGCGCGCCTGCGCAGGCGGCGACCGCGCGTGAAAGCATGCCCCTGGAGCGGCCGGCATCGGAGCCCGGATTGGAGGCAGGCCGGGCGGCGGAACGGCCGGCGGTATCGACGGGACTTGACGCAAGCCAAGTGCCCGATGCGCCGCGGCGCCCGACGCTCACCACCGCCACGATCCCCGACGAGGGGCAGATCAAGCTCGCGCGGCAGCTGGCGGCGAGCGCCTCGACGCTTGACGAACTGCGCCAGCAGATGGCGGCGTTCGACGGCTGCAATCTCAAATTCACCGCCAAGAACCTGGTCTTCGCCGACGGCAACCCGAATGCCGACCTGATGCTCGTCGGCGAGGCGCCGGGCCGCGACGAGGACCTCGAAGGGCTGCCCTTCGTCGGCCGCTCCGGACGGCTGCTCGACAGCATGCTGGCAGCGATCGGCCTCGACCGGACATCGGCCTATATTGCCAACGTCATCCCGTGGCGCCCGCCGGGCAACCGAACGCCGACGCCGCACGAGACCGAGATCTGCCGCCCGTTCATCGAAAGGCAGATCGAGCTGGTCAATCCGAAGGTGCTGGTCAATCTCGGCGGCCCTTCCGCCAAGACGCTGCTCAACACGACCGAGGGCATCCTGCGCCTGCGCGGCAATTGGCGCGTCCACACCACCCAGTCGGGCATTGCCATTCCAGCGATGCCGACGCTGCATCCGGCGTATCTGCTTCGCACGCCTGCACACAAGAAGCTGGCGTGGCGGGATTTTCTCGAGGTGAAGGCGAAACTGAGGGCGTTGGGGTGAAGCACCTCCCCTTCTCCCACAACAAGGGAGAAGGGGAGCGATAACCTGTCAGGTAATTGAATTACTCCCCTTGCCGGCCTACTCATCCCCCATGACAACACCCGACGTCTCCGCCGGCAGCCTCATTCGCGAGTGGCGCACGCGCCGGCGCATGAGCCAGCTCGACCTCGCCATGGAAGCCGATATCTCGCAGCGGCATCTCTCCTTCGTCGAAAGCGGCCGCGCCCAGCCTTCGCGCGAGATGGTGCTGCATCTGGCCGAGCAGCTTGCCATTCCTCTACGCCAGCGCAACCAGCTTTTGCTCGCGGCCGGCTTCGCGCCGAGCTTCAGCGAAAGGCCGCTGACCGATACGACGCTGGCGCCGGCGATGGCTGCGGTCGAGACGGTGCTCAAGGGCCACGAGCCCTTCCCGGCGCTGGCGGTCGACCGGCACTGGAACCTCGTTTGCGCCAACGCGGCGATCGGCCCGTTCCTGGCCGACGTCTCGGAGCCGTGGCTGCTCAAGCCGCCGGTCAATGTGCTGAGGCTCAGCCTGCATCCCGGTGGCGTCGCGCCGCGCATCGTCAACCTCGCGGAATGGCGCGCGCATCTGCTCGAGCGCCTCAAGCACCAGAACGACGCCACCGGCGACTCCATGCTGATCGAGTTGGAGAAGGAATTGCGCGGCTATCCGTCCGGGCTGAGGAGCAGCCGGCCGGCGCCGGTCGAGCCAAGCGGCATCGTCCATCCGCTCAGGCTCGCGCATGGCGATCAGGTGCTGTCCTTCATCAGCACGATCACCGTCTTCGGTACGCCGCTCGACGTGACGCTGTCGGAGCTGGCGATCGAATCCTTCTTCCCCGCCGACGACCAGACGCGGACCGTGCTGGTGCGGCTGGCGAAGGAGCGGACGGCCGCTTCGTAGGCTTACCCCTGCGGCGGCGTCGCCCTTCGGGTGCGCGTGCGCTCGAGGCCAAGTTGCCTTTCGCGCCAGATGATGAAGATGCCGGCGGCAACCACAATCACGCCGCCGATCAGCGTGTTGAGCGACGTCACATCGCCGAACACAAGATAGCCGATGACGACGCCGAGAATCATCGAGCTATATTCGAAAGGCGCCACGACCGAAGCCTCGGCGTGGCGGTAGGCGGCCGTCATCAGGATCTGACCGAGCCCGCCGCAGAAGCCGGCCATGACAAGCAGCGCGGCTTGCATCGGCGTCAGCATCTGCCAGCCGAAAGGCAGGGTGAGCAGCGCCAGCACGCTCGCCGTCGAGGAAAACCACAGCACGATGGTCGCCGTCTTCTCGGTCTGCACGAGATTGCGTACCAGAAGCATGGCGACGGCCGAGATCGCCGCGGCGATCAGCGCCGCCATGACGCCAAGCACCTCCTGGTCGTCGAGCGCCTCGTCGGAATGCAACAGCGTCAGTTCCGGCCAGGAAACGATCAACACGCCGACGAGGCCGAAGGCGACCGCGCTCCAGCGATAGACGCGGATCGTCTCGCCCAGGAAGATCGAAGAGAACACCACGACCAGCAGCGGCTGGGCATAATTCAGCGTGATCGCTTCGGGAAGTGGCAACCTGGTCAGCGCGAAGAAGCCGAGCCCCATAGCGCCGACGCCGACGACGCCGCGCGCGATGTGGTTGAACGGCCGTTTCGTGGTGAATGCGGTGGCGAGCTGGCCCTTGAAGGCCAGAAAGGCGATGATCGGCAAGATGGCAAAGAAGGAGCGGAAGAAGACGATCTGTCCGGCGGGCACGGCGCCGGCCGCCTTGATACAGGTCTGCATGCCGACAAAGACCGCCACGGAGACAATCTTCAGCGCAATGCCGCGCAGCATATTGTGGCCGACGGCATGATCGACGGTCATCTTGCCTCGTGACGATGGTCGGAAAACGAAGCCCAGAAATAGACCTTGGCGCAGTTTTGTCGAGTGACCGTTTGGTGTAAAGAGCGCGGACTTTAGAATTCCCTCACCAGCAAAGCCTACTGCCCACCCGAATTGATAGGAAAAACGACGGAATGCGCACAGATACCGGCCATGTCTTCAAGCTCGAAGACTACCGCCCCAGCGACTATCTCATTCCGCGGACCAGCCTCGATTTCCGTCTGTCTCCGGATGCCACCCGCGTCACTGCCGTGCTCACCGTCGAGCGACGCCAGGGGGTCGCCGCTTCTACGCCGCTGGCGCTCGACGGCGACGGGCTGAAGCTGCTCGGCGTTGCCATCGACGGGCAGGTTCTCCCGGAAGCCGACTATCAGGCCACGCCCGACCAGCTGACCATTCCGACGCCGCCGGCGGCACGGCGCTTCGAGCTTCGTCTCGAGACCGAGAGCGCGCCGTCCAGCAACGAGGCGCTGATGGGCCTTTATCGCTCCAACAATGTCTATTGCACCCAATGCGAGGCGGAGGGGTTTCGCCGCATTACCTATTTCCTCGATCGTCCAGACGTCCTCTCGGTCTACACCGTGCGCATCGAGGCGCCGCACAACGAGGCGCCGCTGCTGCTGTCCAACGGCAACCCCGTAGAAAGCGGGGTGCTCGCGGATGGCCGGCACTATGCCGTCTGGCACGACCCCTTCCCGAAGCCTTCCTATCTCTTTGCGCTGGTGGCTGGCGCGCTCGGCAAGGTCGCGGGAAGCTTCACCACCCTATCCGGCCGCAAGGTCGAGCTCGGCATCTATGTCGAGCCCGGCAAGGAGCGGCTCGCCGGCTACGCGATGGATGCGCTGAAGCGCTCGATGAAATGGGACGAGGAGGTCTTCGGCCGCGAATACGACCTCGACGTCTTCAACATCGTCGCCGTGTCAGACTTCAACATGGGCGCCATGGAGAACAAGGGCCTCAACATCTTCAACGACAAATATGTGCTGGCCGACGAGGAGACGGCGACCGATGCCGATTTCGCCAACATCGAGGCGATCATCGCGCATGAATATTTCCACAATTGGACCGGCAACAGAATCACTTGCCGCGACTGGTTCCAGCTCTGCCTGAAGGAAGGGCTGACGGTTTACCGCGACCACGAATTCTCGGCCGACCAGCGCTCGCGCGCGGTAAAGCGCATCGCCGAGGTGCGCACGCTGCGCGCGCATCAGTTCCCCGAGGACCAGGGGCAATTGGCGCATCCGGTCAGGCCGCGCCGCTACCGCGAGATCAACAACTTCTACACGGCAACAGTCTACGAGAAGGGCTCGGAAGTGGTGCGCATGATCCGCACCATCCTCGGCGCGGAGACCTTCCGCGCCGGCATGGACCTCTATTTCGAGCGGCATGACGGCGAAGCGGCGACGATCGAGGACTTCCTCAGAGTGTTCGAGGACGTTTCTGGCCGAGACCTCACGCAGTTCGCGCTCTGGTACCATCAGGCCGGTACGCCGAACCTGACGGTGAGTTCCTCCTACAATGCGGCGGCCAAGGCATTCACGCTGGAGATCGAACAGTCGGTGCCGCCGACGCCGTCGGAAAGCCGCAAGCGGCTGATGCATATTCCCCTGGCCTTCGGCCTGGTCGGCGCCGGCGGCAAGCCTGTCGCCTGGGCAGCCGTCGATGGCGCCACCGTCGAGGACGGCATCATTCATGTCCGAAAGCGGCGGCACACGGTGCGCTTCTCGGGGGTTTCGGAGCGGCCTTCGGTGTCGCTCAACCGCGGCTTCTCGGCGCCGATCACGCTTTCGGTGCAGCAGAAGGCCGACGACCAGTTCTTCCTGGCCAGCCATGACAGCGATCCTTTCTCGCGCTGGCAGGCCTTCAACACGCTGCTCACCGACGCGCTCATCGCGGCCTTCCGTCAGCTGCTGGGCGGCAAAGAGCCTGCCTTCGACGCAAAGCTCGCCGAGCTTGCCGGAAGCATTGCCCGCGACGAGACGCTGGAGCCGGCCTACCGGGCGCTGGCTCTGTCGCTGCCCGGCGAGGCCGATATTGCGCGCGACATCGGCCAGGGCATCGATCCCGACGCCATTTTCGTCGCCCGCGAGGCGCTGGCGCGGACGATTGCCATGGCGAACCGCGAGATCTTCTCGGTCCTCTACGCCAGCCTGGCCGACAACGGTCCGTTCACGCCCGACGCGGCAAGCGCTGGGCGGCGCGCGCTGCGCAACATCCTGCTCGATTACCTGTCGCTCCTGCCCGAAGGGGCGGCGCTTGCCGCGCGGCATTTCCACGCCGCCACCAACATGACCGACCGCGCCGCGGCGCTGACCGTGCTGGCGCACCGTCATGCCGGCTCCGCGCAAGCCGAGGAGGCGCTGTCGGCCTTCGAGACGAGATACCGCGGCGATGCGCTGGTGCTCGACAAATGGTTCCAGATCCTGGCCGGAGTGCCGGGACCGCTGACCGTCGAAAAGGTGCGCGCGCTGATGCAGCACCCTGCCTTCTCGATCGCGAATCCGAACCGGGTGCGCTCGCTGATCGGCACCTTCTCCAGCGCCAACCAGACCGGCTTCCATCTCGCCGACGGCCAGGGCTACCGCTTCTTCGCCGAGACCGTGCTGGAGGTCGAGAAGCGCAACCCGCAAGTGGCAGCACGGCTGGCGACGGCGCTCAGGTCCTGGCGCTCGCTGGAACCGGTCCGACAGAACAAGGCAAGGCAGGCACTGCTGCAAATCGCGAACGCCGACAACCTGTCGGCCGACCTGCGCGACATCGTGGAGCGGACGCTGATGTGATTAGCAATCTCCCTCGTGGGGGAGATCAGCAGTTTCGACGAATTTCAATCAACTTTTAATCTTTTTTGGCCGCGCCTCTGGACAAGGCGAATCACCTTTGATTCCTTATTGACGATTCGGACGTGCGGCGTAGCCGGATCGTCAAGTATGCGGCAAATCGGGGAGTGCCATTTATGGCCAAGACGGACGCGTGGGGCGCGCCCGGAGGGAGAGCTTTTGCGCGTCGCGAGGCAAGGAGCGGCGGGCCTGCCGGCAATGCGCGTCTGATCGCCGAACCCGCCTACCAGCGGCTGCTGGCGGCGGAACCGCTGCTGCGCCGCTCCATCCCCGCACTGATCATCATCTTCCTGATCGTCATCGCCGCACTGCGCTTCCTGTCGCTGGTGAACGACCGCGACGAGGTCGAACGCGACGCCAAGTCGGTGCTGGCGTTAGCCGCCGGCCAGATGGCACAGGCGATTACGGCCGACCCGAACGCAGCCGGCGTGAATGCGACGGACCTTCTGGAGAAGACCAGCCGCCAGGGCGCCATGGGCCGCAGCCACGTGCTGGCCATCACCGACGGCGCTTTCAAGATCCTCGCGGTATCGCCATTGTCGACCGGCTGGCAGGGACGCTCGCTGGACAGCCTCGTGCTCGGCGGCCAGCCGCTGTTTATGTTCGGCGACCGCGCCGGCGTTATGGATGTCAGCATCGGCGGCAAGGACTGGTTCGCCGCCGTCAGCCTCACCGGCGACCGCAAGAACGCCGCGGCGGTGCTGGTGCCCAAGGAGGCGGTGTTCGACAGCTGGCGCAAGACGGTGTCGCTCAACGTCACGTTGTTCGTGCTGACGGCCGGCGTGCTGATCGTCATCCTTTACGCCTATTTCGGCCAGGCGGCGCGCGCCCAGGCGGCCGACCGCATCTATCTCGAAGCGCATCAGCGCATCGACATGGCGCTGGTGCGCGGCCGCTGCGGGTTGTGGGACTGGGACATGGTGCGCGGCAAGATGTACTGGTCGCGCTCGATGTACGACATGCTGGGCTACGAGCCCTGCGATACGATGCTGTCCTTCGGCGAGGTCGACGAGATCATCCATCCCGACGACGGCGACCTCTTCGAGCTCGCCAATCGCATCGTCGAGCGCGAGATCGACCATATCGACCAGGTGTTTCGCATGCGCCACGCCGACGGGCAGTGGGTGTGGATGCGCGCCCGCGCCCAGGTGATCGACCCGGAAGCGCCCGAGATCCAGCTGATCGGCATCGCCGTCGACGTCACCGAGCAGCGGCATCTCGCGCTGCGCTCGGAAGCGGCGGACATGCGGCTGCGCACGGCGATCGAGAACATCAACGAATCCTTCGTGCTGTGGGATGCCGCCGAACGGCTGATCATGTGCAACTCCAAATTCCAGCAGGACAACGGGCTCTCGGACCGTGACGTGATGCCGGGCGCGACCCGCGACATGCTGGAGGAGCGCATGCTCGCCTTCGCCTCGGAGCGCAGGCTGGCCAACGCCAACGGGCCGCATGGCGGTGTCACGCTGGAGCGCCAGCTTGCCGACGGACGCTGGCTGCAGGTCAACGAGCTCAGGACCAGAGACGGCGGCATCGTCTCGGTCGGCTCCGACATCACCCAGATCAAGCTGCATCAGGAAAAGCTGGTCGACAGCGAGCGCCGCCTGATGGCGACGATCCACGATCTTAGCCTCGCCCGCCGCGCCGAGGAGGAACGCGCCAAGGAGCTTGTCGAGCTCAATCGCAAATACATGAAGGAAACCGAGCGCGCCGAGGCCGCCAACCGGGCGAAGTCCGAATTCCTCGCCAATATGTCGCATGAACTGCGCACGCCGCTCAACGCCATCATCGGCTTCTCCGAGCTGATGCAGCAAGGCCTGTTCGGACCGCTTGGTTCCGAGCGCTACGAGGAATATGCCAGCGACATCAACGGCAGCGGCAAATACCTGCTCGGCGTCATCAACGACATTCTCGACATGTCGAAGATCGAGGCCGGCCAGTTCTCGCTTGACCGCGAGGAAATCGACCTCTGCCCGCTGATCAGGGAAACGGTTCGCGTCATCTCGCTGCAGGCGGCGGAGAAGTCGATCACGGTAGACACGCGCATCGCCGATGCGATGCGGCTCTACGCCGACCGCCGCGCGATCAAGCAGATCGCAATCAATCTGCTCTCCAACGCGGTGAAGTTCACCGGACAGGGCGGCAAGATCACGGTCAGGGCGCGCAGCGCCTCAGGCGCGCTGGTGCTCACCATCGAGGACAATGGCTGCGGTATCCCGAAGCAGGCGCTGAGCAAGCTCGGGCGGCCGTTCGAGCAGGTGCAAAACCAGTTCTCCAAGAACCACACCGGTTCCGGCCTGGGCCTCGCCATCTCGCGTTCGCTCGCCGAACTGCAGGGGGGCGCGCTGAAGATTCGCTCCACCGAAGGCGTCGGCACGATCGTGTCGGTCCGCATCCCGCTGAAGAAGGCGCCGCCCATGGTCAAGGTGGCGGCTTAGTTGGCGCGCTGAAATTCGAAACGCCGGCGCCAGGGAATGACGCGTGGATTAACCGCGCGAGATCGACGCTCCCGCGCGAAGCAGAAGCTCGAAATCCTTCCGAACCTTTCGCGACGTCTCCTTGAGATGCGCTTCGAGCACACCGAAATCCGGCAGGTCGGTGGCCGCCAGAAGCAGATCAGAAAGCCCCGGCGGAACATCGTCGCGCTGGAACTCGCCGGTAAGGCAGAGCCTGATCATCTGGGTCAGCGCGAGATAGAGCCTCCAGGCCTCGCAAAGCTCCTGCCGAACATCAGGCGCCGCGTAACCGGGGGCCAGCCGCGCCAGCACTTCCGCCGTCGCGGTTGCCCGCCTACCAGCCTCGACCGCGCCGGTGATGACCGCGACCTGGGCGATGAATTCAAGGTCGATCAGGCCGCCGGGGATCAGCTTGATGTCCCAGAGATCGCGCGGCGGCTTTTCCGTGTCGATCAGCGCCCGCATCTCGGAGGCATCCGCCTTCACCTTGGCGCCGTCGCGCGGCTGGGCAAGAACCGCCGCAACCTCGTCTTCGACCTCGGCGCAAAGCGCTGCGTCACCGCCGATGGCGCGTGCTCGTGCCAGCGCCATATGCTCCCAGGTCCAGGCATCCTGCCGCTGATATTTCTTATAGGCGTCGACATGGGTGGCGACGGGCCCCTTGTTGCCGGAGGGGCGCAAGCGAAGGTCGAGCTCATACAGGACGCCTTCGGCCGTCGGCGCCGAGACGGCGGCGATCAGCCGCTGCGTCATGCGGGTGTAGTAGTGTGAGGGCGCCAGCGGCTTCTCGCCATCGGAGTCTTCCGCATCCGCATCGTGGTCATAAAGCAGGATCAGATCGACATCCGAGCCGGCAGTGAGCTCGCGGCTGCCCAGCTTGCCCATGCCGAGGAGCGCGACCCTGCCCCCGGCAATCCTGCCATGGCGCAACGCGAACTCGGCGATGACTGCGTTGAGCGCCGCTTCGATCGTGAGGTCGGCCAGGTCGGAGAAGGCGCGACCGGCGCGCCCGGGATCGATGGAGCCCGCAAGCAGCCGCACGCCGATCAGGAATTTCTGCTCGGAGGCCAAGATACGCAGCCGGTCAAGCACATCCTCATAGGCGCGGTCGCCCTCGATGAAGGCCGCAAGCCGCGCCGAGAGGTAGGCGCGGTCGGGCAGTTCCGCGAGCAACGCCGGATCGAGCAGACCGTCGAACACATGCGGGCGGCGCGTGATGATGGCGGCGAGCCGCGGAGCGGCGCCCATGATCGTCGCCATCAGCTTGAGCAGTGCCGGATTGGACTGCAAAAGCGAGAAGAGCTGGATGCCAGCCGGCAGGCCGGCGAGGAACTCGTCGAAGCGGATCAGCGCCTCGTCGGCGCGGCGCGTCTGGCCGAAGGCTTTCAGCAGCGCCGGCGTCAGTTCCGTCAGCCGCTCGCGCGCCTCCGCCGACTGGGTGACGCGGTATCGGCCGAAATGCCAGCCGCGAATGACACGGCAGATGTCGCTCGGCCGCTGAAAGCCGAGGCGATGCAAGGTCTGCAGCGTGTCGGGATCGTCGACATCACCGGTGAAGACCAGATTGCCGACGCCGGCCGACAGTTCGGGTGCCGTCTCGAACAGCGCCGCATAATGGCGCTCGACCTGCTGCAGCGAGGCGCGGAAAGCTTCCGCGAATTCCGCCTCGCCGGTGAAGCCGAGCATCAGCGCGATACGCTCCAGTTCCTCGTCCTCTTCCGGCAGGACATGTGTCTGCTCGTCGGCCACCATCTGGACGGCATGCTCGACACGGCGCAGGAACCAGTATTGTCGGGTGAGCGCATCGCGCGCATCGGCGGTGATCCAGCCGCGTGCGGCGAGCGCGTCCAGCATCGGCACCGTTTCGCGGCCCCGCAGTTCCGGGAAGCGGCCGCCGGCAATCAGCTGCTGCGTCTGGACGAAGAACTCGATCTCGCGGATGCCGCCGCGGCCGAGCTTGACGTTATGGCCTTTCACCGCGATCTCGCCGTGGCCCTTGTGGGCATGGATCTGGCGCTTGATCGAATGGACGTCGGCGATCGCGGCGTAATCCATGTATTTCCGCCAGACATAGGGCTGCAATTCCTTGAGGAAGGCCGAGCCCGAGGCAAGGTCTCCGGCCACCGGCCGCGCCTTGATCATGGCGGCGCGCTCCCAGTTCTGGCCGCGGGCCTCATAATAACGAAGCGCCGCCTCGACCGGGATCGCCAGCGGGGTCGAGCCGGGATCGGGGCGCAACCTCAGATCGCTGCGGAAGACATAGCCATGCTCGGTGCGGTCCTGCAGGATGCGCACGAGACGGCGGGTGAGGCGCGAGAACAGCTCCGTCGCATCGAGCGGATCGACCACCGCCGGCGCCTCCGGATCGAAGAAGACGACGAGGTCTATGTCGGAGGAAAAATTCAGCTCATGCGCGCCGAGCTTGCCCATGCCGAGCACAATCCAGCCCGAGCCGCGCGCCGGGTCTTCCGGATGGGGCAGCTTGAGCTTGCCCTGCCCGTGCGTGTCGAGCAGCAGGAAATCGACGGCGGCGCGTGTGCAAGCATCCGCCAGGTCGCTCAGACGGCGCACCGTCAGCGCGGTTTCGGCTTCGCCGGACAGATCGGCCAGCGCGATCAGGAAATGCGCTTCGACCTTGAACTGCCTGAGTTCCATCATCAGGCTCGATTCCGAAACATTTTCGGCCCGTGCAGCGCGATCGACCGCCTCGCCGATCTCGTTGAGATGCGCTTCGATCGTCTGGCCGAACAGCTTGTCGAGAATGGCCGGCCGCCGGCGGGCCGTATCACGCAGGAACGGCGACAGGTCGAAGATGGCGGCGAGCAATTCCTGCAGTGCTCCCTGGCCGGCGAGGAACGCGGCCAGACGCGGAAGGCCGTCTTGCTCGGCCGCGTCAGCGATCTCAGACAATTCCCGCCGGGCATGGTCGCCGCCGAGCGGGCGAAGCGCCAGCGTCGGTCGGAGTTGCCATTCCGTATCGATCTTCTTTTTTGCCATCCTGGCCGCCATCAATGCGTCTCCCGGGCCGGGAAACTCATGACTACGGACAATCCGGGATTGGCGGGCAGAAGATCAAGCCTGCCGTTGTGGAAAGTCATGATCGCCTTGGCGAGGCTGAGGCCCAGGCCCGAGCCCGGCTGCGAACGGCTCTTCTCCAGCCGCACGAAACGCTCGGTGACCCTGGCGCGGTCGGCATCGTCGGGGATGCCGAGGCCATTGTCGGAAACGGCGAGCTTGACCTCGCCGCCGATGCGCTCCAGCGTGACCCGCACCTTCGGGCTCTCGGCGGCGCCGGTCGAGTATTTGATGGCGTTGTCGACGATGTTCGACAGCGCCTGGCCGATCAGTTCGCGATTGCCGTTGATAGTAACCGCTTCCGGCACCGCGGTTTCCAGCACGACGCCCGCCTCTTCCGCCACCGGCTCGTAGAGCTCGACGACATCGCTCACCGTAGCGGCGAGGTCGACCGGGCCGGTTGTCTCGGAGGAATAGCCGGCCTCCAGCCGCGAGATCATCAGGATGGCGTTGAAGGTCTTGATGAGCTGGTCGGACTCGGCGATCGTTCCCTCCAGCGCCTGACGGTAGTCCGTCGTCTTGCGCTTGCCGGCAAGGGTGGCTTCGGCGCGGTTGCGCAGCCTGGTCAGTGGCGTCTTCAGATCGTGAGCGATGTTGTCGGAGACCTGCTTGAGCCCCTCGTTCAGCATGGCGATACGGGCAAGCATCGTGTTGAGGTTTTCGGACAGGCGGTCGAATTCGTCACCGGCGCCGGTCACCGGCAGCCGTCCGCTAAGGTCGCCGCCCATGATGCGGCGACTTGCGTCGGAGACGCTGTCGATGCGTTTCAGCGCGGCGCGCCCGACGAAGAACCAGATCAAGAGGCCGCCGAGCCCCATCATGCCCAGCGCCAGCATCAGCGCGCGGCGGATGACGGCCCGGAAGCGCTCGGGCTCGCCAAGATCGCGGCCGACCAGCAAGATCATCTGATTGGGCAGTCGCAGCACCAGCGCGATAGCGTTGTGGCCTTCTTCGCCTTCCGACCGAGCGCTGCTGTCGCCCGGGGACGGCGCGCTCTGATCGGTGCCACCACCACGCAACCGGTCGAGTTCGCCCTCACCGAAGCGATGGTACGAAAAGGGCTCCGTCGTCCAGCCCTCGGTTTCGATGATTCCCGGCTCCAGGCTCTGCACATTGCCGGTCAGGATCTGGCCGTTGGCGTCGGCGATCAGATAGAGGTTGGCGCCAGGCTGGCGCGAGCGGGCTTCAACCACGCGCACCAGCAACGGCAGGCCGCCATTTTTGTATGCGCGAGCCAAGCCGAGGATCTCGTCATTGATCGTGTCCTGGGTCTGCGCCGTCAGCATGCGCGCCGAGAGCGACGTCATGTAAAAGACGAGCAGCACGGCGCAGAGAGCGAAAAGCAGAAGGTAAAGCGCCGAGAGCCGGGCCGCCGTCGTCTTCATGATGGCCGGCAGGGAAAGAGCCATGTGCGCCTAGATCAGGATGACGATTGGCTGCACGGTAACCCCTTGTTGCAGCATCTTTTCCGAAACGTTCCCTGACTTTCGGTTTGGGATCATGCTCTAGCCGCCTTTCAGCATGTAGCCCGCGCCGCGGATGGTGTGCAGGATCGGTTTGTCGAAACCCTTTTCGATCTTGCCGCGCAGGCGCGAGACATGAACGTCGATGACGTTGGTCTGCGGATCGAAATGATAGTCCCAGACATTTTCCAGCAGCATGGTGCGCGTCACCACCTGGCCGGCGTGGCGCATCAGATATTCCAGCAGGCGGAACTCGCGCGGCTGCAGCGTGATCTCGCGGCCGGCGCGCTTGACCGAATGCGACAGACGGTCGAGCTCGAGATCGCCGACGCGGTAGACGGTCTCGGTTTCCCGGGCGCCGGCGCGACGGTTCAACACCTCGACGCGGGCAAGCAATTCGGAAAAAGCGTAGGGTTTGGTGAGATAATCGTCGCCGCCGGCGCGCAGCCCGGTGACGCGGTCGTCGACCTCGCCCAGCGCCGACAGGATCAGCACCGGCGTGGTGTTGCCGCGCGAGCGGAGCGCTGCGATCACCGACAGCCCGTCGCGGCGCGGCATCATGCGGTCGACCACCATCACGTCATAGTCGCCGGCGTCGGCAAGCGCGAAGCCGGTCTCGCCGTCCCCGGCGACATGGGCGGTGTGGCCCGCCTCGGCGAAGGCTTTCTGCAGGTAGTCCGCAGCCTCGCGGTCGTCTTCCATGACGAGAATCTTCATGGAGCCGTTATACGCGATTTCACTGGAAGGTTGAGGGGCAGCCATGACTCAGCGCCTTTGCGTTCGCCAGCCGCATGTCGTGATCCCAGACCGGTACCCACTTGCGGGCACCGTGCTTGGCAAGCGGCAGCGGGTGATGGGAAACCCGCTGCCGCAGGAGCGAAACACGGTGACTGACTGACGTGCTCGGCCCCATGTTTTCCCGGCGGCGGCTCGGGGGTGTTGAAACCGCCGCAAGGAAAAGTCGCTGAGCAATTCCAGGAAAGGCGTGAAGCGGGTTTCCGTCCGGAATTGCGTCAAACAGAGAGTTAGAGCGGTTCTGCGTTCTCAAGGAGCGATTGAACCGCTCTCTCAGATCAGCCCTTTCCGACCGGCAGCGCGACGAAGCGGTTGCTATCGTCGCGGGTGATCTGCATCAGCACGGCCTTGCGGCCCGACTTGGAGGCATCGGTCATGGCCTTGGAAACGTCGTCGGTAGTGTTCACCTCGTTCGAATTGATCGAGGTGATGACGTCGCCGGGCTGGATGCCGCGGTCGGCCGCATCGCTGTCCGGATCGACATCGGTGACCACCAGGCCCTTGCCGTTTTCCGACTTGGTGACGGTGAGGCCGAGATCGGCAAGCGTATCGGCCTTGGCGGGAGCCGCCTGCTTGTTGCCGTCTTCGTTCGAGGCCTGCTTGTCGCTCGAAGGCAACGTGCCGAGGTCCACCTTGACCGTCTCGTTCTTGCCGTTGCGCCAGACAGTGACATCAACCGACTTGCCCGGCGCATAAGCGCCGATCATGCGGGCGAGTTCCTTCGGCGAGGCGACGTCCTTGCCGTCGACCTGGGTGATGACATCGCCGGCGACGATGCCTGCCTTCTTACCGGGACCAGCGTCCTGCGCGCTCGAAACCAGCGCGCCCTTGTCCGACTTCAGGCCGAGCGACTCGGCGATGTCGGAGGTGACCGGCTGGATCTCGACGCCGAGCCAGCCGCGCTGGACGGAGCCGTTCTTCATCAGGTCTTCGACCACCTGCTTGGCGGTCGAGGCCGGAATGTCGAAGGCGATGCCGACACTGCCGCCCGACGGCGAGAAGATGGCGGTGTTGATGCCGATCACCTGGCCGTTGAGGTTGAAGGTCGGACCGCCCGAATTGCCGCGGTTGACCGAGGCGTCGATCTGGATGAAGTCGTCATAGGGGCCGGCGCCGATGTCGCGGCCGCGGGCCGAAACGATGCCTGCGGTGACGGTGCCGCCGAGGCCGAACGGGTTACCGACCGCCACGACCCAATCGCCGATGCGGATCTTGGAGTCGTCGGCGAAGTCGACATAGGTGAACTTGCCGCCGCCATCGACCTTCAGCACGGCGAGGTCGGTGCGCGGATCGGTGCCGATCAGCTTGGCGTCGAGCTCCTTGCCGTCATTGGTGACGACGGTGAAGTCGGAGCCTTCCGAAACCACGTGATTGTTGGTGACGAGGTAGCCGTCCTCGGAAATGAAAAAGCCCGAACCTTGAGCCACGGGGCGCGGCTCGCCATTGCCGTGGTTGCGGTGATTGAAGCGGGGCATGCCGAACTGGCCGCCCTGATCGCCGAAGCCGCGGAACTCCTTGAAGAAGCGGCGCAGCTGCGGATTGTCGGGCAGGTTGTCGAAGCCGTTCTGATCGTCGGAGCCGTCATCGGCCGTCGGCTGGATCTTGGCCTTCACCTTGACGCTGACCACCGCCGGCGAGACGCGCTCGACGACGTCGGCGAAGCTCGGAACCTGCGGAGCCTCGACACGCACAGCATCGGCCAGCACGGGCGCAGTGCCGGTGGCAAGCGCGCCTGCGCCGACCGCACCAATGACGGCCAGGGACGCGACAGCCGCCATCAGGCGCTTGCGGGTGCTTGAATATGAATCGGGGGCAATATTCATGGGTCTCGTTTCCTCTTTCGAAGTGGATGCGCTCAGGAGAGCATCCTCGGAAGAGAGACTTAGTGAGGCGCACATTACGGCGCCATTTCCGATATATGAAAATTTTGTAATGTTGGCGCTTTAATCGCGCAGCAGCTTGTCCAGCGCCGCCTGTTCCTCGGCGCTGAGCGTGCTGCCCGGCGCGCGGCGTGAACGGGTGCTGAGCACGATGAAGATGCCGCCGGCCAGAAGCAAAAGCGCCGGGGTGCCCCACAAAAGCGCGTTGCGCAGGCTGAAGCGCGGCTTCAAGAGAACGAACTCGCCGTAGCGCGACACGATGTAATCCATCACCTGCTGGTCGGTATCGCCGGCGACGAGGCGCTGGCGCACGAGGACGCGCAGGTCGCGGGCCAGATCGGCGTCGGATTCGTCGATCGACTGGTTCTGGCAGACCATGCAGCGCAAGCCTTCGGAAAGCGCGCGTGCGCGAGCCTCCAGCGCCGGATCGGGCAGCACCTCATCGGGCTTCACCGCCTGTGCCGCGCCGGCGAAGACCAACGCCAGCAGGAGGATCAGCGAGGCGAGCGAAAACTTCGCTTTCATGTCGGGCTCGCGGGTAAGGCAGCGGCAGCCGGCTTGCGGCGCCTCGCGGGGGCGCCGACGCGCAGGCGGCGGTCGAGCAGCGACACGGCGGCGCCCGCCATCATCACCAGTCCGCCGCCCCAGATCAGCGTCACCAACGGCTTCCACCACAGGCGCACGACGACCGAGCCGTCCTTGCCCTCATCGCCGAGCGACAGATAGAGCTGGCTCACACCCAGCGTCCTGATGCCGGACTCGGTCGTTACCGTCTGCCGCACCGGATAGAAGCGTTTTGCAGAAGTGATCTCGCCATCGGCATTGCCATCGGCGCCAATCAGCAGGAAGCGGCCGCGCTCCTCGGTGAAGTTTGGGCCTTTCTGAGGAAACAGTCCTTCGAAGCGCAGCGTGTGGCCGGAAAGTTCCACCGTCTCGCCGAGGCGCATGGTGAGAATCTTCTCCGTGCCAAACGAAAGCGTGCCGACGATGCCGAGCAAGGTGAGCCCGAGGCCGAGATGGGCAAGCGCGGTGCCGAAGACCGAGCGCGGCAGGCCGGCAAAGCGTCTCAGCATGTCGGCCGGCGCCACCGAGCCGATGCCCGACTTGACGGCAAGGTCGGTCAGCGCGCCGGCGACAAGCCAGACGGCGAGGCCGACGCCAAGCGCAGCGAAGACCGAGGCGCCATCGATGAACAGGCCGGTGACCAGCATCGCGGCGATCGCCAGCCCGAAGGCCGCCATCAGGCGCTGCGAGGCGGCAAGGACGTCGCCGCGCTTCCAGGCAAGCAGCGGACCAAACGGCACGATGGCGAGCAGCGGCAGCATCAGCGGGCCGAAGGTCAGGTCGAAGAAGGGCGCGCCGACCGAGATCTTGCCGCCGGTGATGGCCTCAAGCGCCAGCGGGTAGAGCGTGCCGACGAGCACCGTCGCGGTCGCCGTGGTCAGGAACAGATTGTTGAGCACGAGCGCGCCTTCGCGCGAGATCGGCTGGAACAGGCCACCTGCGGTCAGGGTGGAAGCGCGCAGCGCAAACAGCGCCAGCGAGCCGCCGATGAACAGCGTCAGGATGCAGAGGATAAAGACGCCGCGCGCCGGATCGGTGGCGAAGGCATGCACGGAAGTCAGCACGCCAGAGCGGACAAGAAAGGTGCCGAGCAGCGACAGCGAGAAGGTGAGGATGGCAAGCAGCAGCGTCCAGATCTTCAGCGCCGAGCGCTTTTCCATGACGATTGCCGAATGGAGGAGCGCCGTGCCGGCGAGCCAGGGCATGAAGGAAGCGTTCTCGACCGGGTCCCAGAACCAGAAGCCGCCCCAGCCAAGCTCGTAATAGGCCCAATAGGAGCCCATGGCGATGCCGCCGGTCAAAAACATCCAGGCGACCAGCGTCCAGGGCCGCACCCAGCGCGCCCAGGAGGCGTCGATGCGGCCTTCGATCAGGGCTGCGACCGAGAAGGAGAAGCAGATCGAGAAACCGACATAGCCGAGATAGAGCAGCGGCGGATGGATGGCGAGGCCGAGGTCCTGCAGGATCGGGTTGAGATCGCGGCCCTCGATCGGCGCCGGGTTCAGCCGGATGAAGGGATTGGACGTCGCCAGGATAAACAGGAAGAAGGCGGTGCCGATCATGCCCTGCACGGACAGAACATTGGCTTTGAGCGTCGCTGGCAAGTTGGAACCGAAGACAGCGACGAGCGCGCCGAAGAAGGTCAGGATCAGCACCCAGAGCAGCATCGAGCCTTCGTGGTTTCCCCAGGTGCCGGTGATCTTGTAGATCATCGGCTGCAGCGAATGGGAGTTTTCCCAGACGCTCGCCACCGAGAAATCGGAGCCGGCATAGGCGGTGGCAAGAGCGGTGAAGGACAGCGCGGTCAGCGCAAAGCCGGTGACCGCGACCGGGCCGCCGACCGCCATCAGCCGCTGGTTGCCGGCGCGGGCGCCGACCAATGGCACCAGCATCTGCACCAGCGACAGCGCGAAGGCGAGGACGAGCGCGAAATGTCCGGTCTCAACCATTATTGGCTCTTGCTCTCCTGCCAGACGCCCTTGGCTTTCAAGCCGTCGGCGACCTCCTTGGGCATATAGCGCTCGTCGTGCTTGGCTAAAACGCTATCGGCGACGAAGACGCCGTCCGGGCCGAAAGCGCCCTCGGTGATGACGCCCTGCGCCTCGCGGAAGAGGTCGGGCAGGATGCCGGTATAGGTGACCTTGACCGATTTCTGCTCATCGGTGACCGAGAAGGCGACGGTCGCGCCCTGACCGCGAACGATGGTGCCTTTTTCGACGAGCCCGCCAAGGCGAATGCGCTGTCCGGGCTGGACGGTTGCGGCGGCGAGGTCGGCAGGCATGTAGAAATACGAAGCCTTCTGGCCGAGCGCGTAGAAGATAAGACCGGCAGCAGCGCCGAGGAAGGCCAGCCCTGCGAGGATCACCGACAATCGCTTCTGCCTGCGCGTCATGGCCTACTCCGTCGCCGTCACGCCGAGGGAGGCGGCAAAGGCGGTGAATTTCTTGGCCTGCTCGCTGTCGGCGCCGAAGACGGCAACCGCGCGGCCGAGCGCGTCGCGGGCCCGGTCGGCCTCGCCGAGCACGACATAGGAACGAATGAGCCGCATCCACCCTTCCTCGTCGCGCGGATTTTGTTTCAGCCGGTCGTCGAGGCTGGCGACCATGGTCTCGATCATTACCTGCCGGTCCTGCGGCGCCATCTGCTGCGCCGCCTCGACCTGCCCGGCATCCGGGCCGGTCGCCGGCTTGCCTGCCGCCGCCGGCGGCTCGGCCGTTTCGGCGAGCGCCTGCTGGACGGCGCTGCGCCAGGGCGAATCGGGCGCAAGCTGACCGAGCATCTTTTGCCAGGCGGCGGCGGCTTCCGCCTTCCTGCCTTCCTGGGCCAGGCCCATCGCCAGATAGAAATTGGCCTTGGCGTTGGCGGGATCGAGCTTCAAGGCCGCGTCGAAGGCGCCCTGAGCCTCGGCCGTGACGATCCCGCCGGCAGCGTTGGCGATCGCCTCGCCAAGGCCGGCCTGGCGCACGGCGCTGTCGCCGTCGAGGCGGATGGCGTTGCGATAGGCGGTCACCGCGTCGGCGTAGCGCTGTAGGCGCAGATAAACCGGCGCAAGCACGTCCCAGCCCTTGCCGTCCGAAGGGTTGGCGGCGAGATGCGCCTCGGCGCGGGCAACCAACTCGTCGACCGAGGACTCGGCAGGGTTCTTGGCCAGCCGCTCGGCCAGCGGCTGCGAGGGCAGATCCGGGGAGCCGAGTGAGCCGTAGAGCCCCCAGCTGACCAGCGGCACCGCCAGCACGGCGGCGGTGGCGACCAGCCTTGCGGCGCGCGAAGGGCGCGGCGCTCGCGCGTTTGGCTGGCTGTCCGAGCCGAGACGCAGAATGCGGCGGCCGATCTCGGCGCGCGCTTCCTCCGCCTCACCCGGCTGGATGAGACCGCGCGCCATGTCGCGGTCGAGTTCCGAAAGCTGGTCGCGATAGACTTCGAGATCGTGATCGCCGGCTGTCGATGCGGCTTTCGTGCCGCCGGCCAGCGGCAAAAGCACCGCCAGGCTGGCGCCCAGCGTAAGGATTGCAGCTATGACCCAGAACAGCATGGCTATTCCAATAAAGGCAGAGCCCTGCCCTGCCAACACGGACGCCCTGCGACGCTTTGGCGGCAGACGCGCCGGCCGTCCTTGATCAATGTCAAATTGCGCCGATCGTTGCTAATTCAGGTCAGCGGTGTCCAGCTGCCGTCGGCATTGCGGCAGGCGGTGCCGCGCGCCGTGACGCCCGAACCGCTCGTGTAAACGGTGTGGGTGTATTGGCGGCAGTCCTGCGAGCCGACCCGGTAGGGCTGGGCGGCAACGACCTCGCCATAATGGGTCGAGCTGTCGCCCTTCCACGTCACCTTCTGGCCGCTGGCGTTGTATTCCAGCGCCTTGTACTCGGCCTCGAGGCCTTTGCGCTTTTCGGCATCGCTCAGACCCGAACCGATCGAGCCGCCGATGAGCCCGCCATTCATGGCCGCGACGATGCCGGCTCCCACCTTGCCGGCGGCCGGCGGCGTGGCGACTGGCGTGACCGGAGAGGTCGGGCCGGTCCTGCCCAGCGTGGTGCAGCCCGACACGGCCATCAGGGCGGAAACGAGCGCAACGCGAATCTTCATGCCAGCAACCGGTTCTCTTGAGCGGGATGGGCTTCTTGGGCGAAAAGCACTTCTGGAGCGAGATGGATCGGGAACCGCGCCAGCGGGAAGGATAGCGAGCCCATAGTATTGATATTTGTCGGAAATTTGGCCGCGAGCGGCCGCACGGAAATCGATAAAAACATTATTGAAGGCTCCGCAATCTTACCACTGCCCTCAAGCCGCCCATGCTGGACCGTTCCAGCGCCAGGGCGCCTCCATACTCGTTGACGAGGTCGGCGACAATGGCCAATCCAAGCCCCGTTCCCGGCTTCGTCTCGTCGAGTCTCTTGCCGCGTTTCAACACTTCCCGCGCGCTGTCCTCGGGAATGCCGGGGCCGTCGTCCTCTATAACGATTTCAAAAAGGTTGGGGCTTCCCGCAACGGTGGCGACCGAGACGGCAACGGCGCTTTTCGCCCATTTCATGGCATTGTCGAGGAGATTGCCGAGCAATTCCTCAAGATCCTCGCGCTCGCCGGCAAAGACGATCCCGGCGGCAGGCTGCGACAGCGAAAGCTGTGTCTGCGGGTTGAGCTTGCGCAGCACGCGCACCATGCGCTCGACCAGCGGCGCCACCGGCGTGCGGAAGACGACGCTGTCGCGCTGGGCGGCGACGCGGGCGCGCTGCAGATAATGGTCGACCTGCTTTTGCATCGAGGCAGCCTGCTCGGCGATGAGCTCGCCCTTGGCGCCGCCGAGCGCGCGGCCCTCGTTGATCAGCACGGCAAGCGGCGTCTTCAGGGAATGGGCGAGGTTGCCGACCTGGGTGCGCGAACGCTCGACGATGCGCCTGTTGTTCTCGATCAGCGCATTGGTCTCGCTGGCCAGAGGCTCGATCTCGGCCGGGAAGCGCCCGTCGAGCCGCTGCGCCGTGCCCTCGCGCACCATCGCCAAAGCATTGCGCACGCGGCGCAAAGGCTGCAAGCCGAAAAGGATGGCGATGGCGTTGATGGCGATCATGCCGACGCCGAACAGCGACAGATAGGTGAGCAGCCGGCGCTGGAAGCTCGCGATCTCCTGCTCGAGCTCGCTGTGATTGCCCATGACGCGGAAGCGCGCGGCGCGGTTCTTGGCATCGAGCACGAACTCGCTCTCGAAAACCTCTAACTCCTCGCCCTTGATGCCCTCGGTCGAATAGCTGCGCTGGAAGTTCGCGTTGAACGGCACCTCGGCGACGCTCGGCGACAGGATCGAGGAGGTCATCGAGGAGGAATGGAGTTCGCCGTGAACGTCTTCGGAGGCCGGCTCGACCGACCAGTACCAGCCGGAATTCGGCTCCGAGAAGCGCAGATCGCCAAGGTCGGGCGAGCCGATGAGCGCGCCATTGTCGGAAATGCCGACGGAGCCGATCAGGTTGAACAGATGCGCCGAAAGCAGACTGTCGAAGCCGCGCTCGCTGGCCTGGCGGTAGAGCGTGGTTATGAGCGTGAAGATGACGACGAGCGTCAGGATCGCCCAAATTGTGGAAAAGGCGATGACGCGGAAGGTCAGCGAGCGCGGCCAGAGCCGCAGCTTTGAAAGCCACGTTCTCATCGTCGGCTTCAGCGGTTCCGCGTCACGCCTCCGGCTCTCGCATGCGATAGCCCATGCCTCGCACGGTTTCGATCATGTCGATGCCCATCTTCTTGCGAAGCCGTCCGACGAACACCTCGATGGTGTTGGAGTCGCGGTCGAAGTCCTGGTCGTAGAGATGTTCGACCAATTCGGTGCGCGATACCACCTCGCCCATATGATGCATCAGATAGGCAAGCAGCCGAAACTCGTGGGAAGTGAGCTTCAGCGGCACGCCGTTGACGTCGGCCTTGGAGGCCTTGGTGTCGAGCCTCAGCGGCCCGCAGGTGAGCTCGGACGAGGCATGGCCGGCGGCGCGGCGGATCAGCGCCCTCACTCTGGCCAGCACCTCCTCGATGTGAAAAGGCTTGGTGACGTAGTCGTCGGCGCCCGCGTCGATGCCGGCAACCTTGTCGCTCCAGCGGTCGCGGGCGGTCAGGATCAGCACAGGCATCTTGCGCCCGCCGCGGCGCCAGCGCTCGACGACGCTGATGCCGTCCATCTGCGGCAGGCCGATGTCGAGGACGACGGCGTCGTAAGGCTCGGTGTCGCCGAGGAAATGCCCCTCTTCGCCGTCATAGGCGCGGTCGACCACATAGCCGGCATCTACCAGCGCATCCGTAAGCTGCCGGTTGAGATCCTTGTCATCCTCGACGACGAGCACGCGCATGGTTCGTAGCCTGTTGAAGGGTGGAGGTATAGGCCGATTCCGCCGGCCAGGAAACTTAAGCCTGTTAAAGGGAATTGGGCGTCAGTCCAGCGGCACCACGATCTCGGTACGGCGCGGCCGCTGGCCCTCCTTGCCCGGGACCAGTACCACGATCACGCAGACCTGCTGTCCGCCGCGCGTGGCCTGCGAGGCCTTGGCGAGCGTGCCGCCGTTCTGCGCGGCGATCTGCTGGCCGATTGCATAGCAGTCGCTGGCAGCAAGCACGAGCGGCTGATCGACCGATGGCTCGACGGGCGGCATCGCCGTCGCCTGCGACGCAAAAATCCCGGCTGCGGCAAGCGCCAGCGTCGCGGCGCGAGTAAGGGAGCGGAACGTTTTCATGATCACGGTACTAACGCATTTGTGCTGAACATGAAATGAACGGTGAACGGCCGAAAATCCATGCCCGCCATACCCCCTGCCCGCGAGACGAACAAATGCGAGTCCAACTGCCTGGGCCCATCAGGACCAGCATGGATTGATAGCCGGAAAATCACGGGCGCGGCTACGGTTTTCGCGGCTAGCATATGCTCTAATTTGCGCCGTGAAGCAGTTGAGGACGGGGAGAATGCCATGAGCCATGACGACCTTGCCAGTCTTTACAAGGGCTACATTGCCTGCCTCAACGAACAGGATTGGGACAATCTCGGCCAGTTTGTCGGCGAGGAGGTGCAGTATAATGGCGAGACGGTGGGGCTTTCGGGCTATCGCCGCATGCTGGAAGGCGATTTTCAGGCCATTCCCGATCTGCGTTTCAACATCGAGCTTCTGGTTTCAGAGCCACCACGCGTGGCGGCCCGTCTGCATTTCGACTGCAGGCCCAAGGGCATGCTGTTCGGCCTGGCGGTGAACGGCAGGCGAGTCACCTTCGCGGAGAACGTCTTTTATGAAATCCAGGACGGGCGGATACGCGAGGTCTGGTCCGTCATCGACAAGGCCGCCATCCAGGCCCAGCTCTAGAGAAGTCCATCGTTTCAAGGAAACGCGGAATTGCTCTAACTCCTTTTTTTTGTACTTCCGGACGGAAAACCGCTGCGCACCTTTCCTGGAATTGCTGAAGGAAAAGCTGGTCTCTCAGGCACTTTCTTGCGTCAGCGCGCGGAAGCGCAGCAGCCCGTGGTGCACCGCGAGGTCGTCGTCATAGCGCGCCTCGGCGAATTCCAGCGACAGCCGCGTCTGGCCACGCGGGCCGATCGAGAGGGCCGTGCCGTCGAGGCGCGCCTTGATGCTGTCCATGATGAGCCGCGTCTCGGCCTCGCCCTGCGCCTTCGACCAGATGTGGAGCGTGATGAGTTGGTCGTCGTTGTCGTCGGCGCCGGTGTCCAGGTCGAAGGCGCTAGTGCGGCCGTAGGTGACGTGCGGAAATGCGGCTTTGGCGTCGGCGCGCTCGAGCAGGCCGGCGCCGCCCAGCAGCGCCGACAGCGACGCATCGGTCTTCAATCGCAGGAACAAGGCCTGCATCAAATCGCCAGGCGCCGTCATATGTGGTTCCTCTCGCCTGCCTTGTCCTCATCGCAGCGTAGCCGCCTTGCACCCGTTTCGCCAGATCGTCGGACGGCGTCTTGAGGCAATGCCATCAAGCCTTGCCGCTGATCACCGTTGCCTGATCCCTGATCACCACAGTTACGAAACGGATGACGGCGCACAGGCGCCTCATCACCGATCTCGCGGCGATAGACAAGCAAAACCGGGCGGCTGCCGAGAGTTTCGGGGGCGAGCCGCACCATGCGCGGTTCCGGTTCGGCGGGCATGCAGGGCATCACGCGTGTCACGATGTGGGGCGACACGGTTTTTGAGGGAGGCGCCGCGCAGGGTCTGGTGGAGCAATGCGACTACGTCTACACAAGGCTGCTGCCCGGCTGGGGCGCCGGTCGCTTTCGCCGCAGGGCGCAAGCCTGGCTGACGAGCGGGGCAGACTGGCCAGGGAGGCCGGAGATGAAACTTCTGATCTTTGGCGCCTCGGGCGCGACCGGCCGCGCCCTCGTCTCGGCGGCGCTGGCGGAAGGCCATCTGGTCACCGCCTTCGTCCGCACCCCGCGCAAGCTCGCCATCAGCCACGACCGTCTGAGCGTGATCGTCGGAGACGTCGCCGACTGCAAGGCGGTGGAGGGCGCGATTGCCGGTCACGACGCGGTGTTGAGCTGCCTCGGTGTCGGCGTGCCACTGAAGCACGACGCGGCGGTGATTGCCGGTATCGGCTTCATCGTCGAGGCGATGCAACGGAGCGGGCCAACCCGGCTCATTTATCAGTCCTTCCTCGGCGTCCGCGACAGCCGGCGGCAATTGGGGCCACTGCTCGGCGGCATCGTCGTGCCGCTCGTGCTGCGCCATGAAGCGGCGGATCACGAAGCGAAGGAAAGGCTCATCGCGCAGTCCGGCCTCGACTGGACGATCGTGCGACCGCCAAAGCTCGGCAACGGTCCAGCCATCGGCCGGTTCCGCCACGGCCACGGCATCCGGGCCAGATCCTTGTTGCCGACGCTGGCGCGCGCCGACGTGGCGGCCTTCATGCTCGATCAAGTCAGCGACAAAACCTATTCGCGTACAGCGGTTGCCCTGCTGCCTTGACCTCACGACACCGGTGCCGCGCCGCCCTCTTCGGTGCGGCGTGCGATGAAATCGTCGAGCACGCCGGCGGTGGCGGCAGCGGATGCGGGCGGCTGGAAATCGGAAAGAATCCGCTTCCAGATGCCGGTGGCGCGCTCCGTCGCGGTCTTGCCGCCGGATTGCGTCCAGTTGCCGAAATTCGACCAGTCGGCCACCAACGGTTCGTAAAAGGCGGTACGGTAGCGGGCCATGGTGTGGGCGGCCGAGAAGAAATGGCCGCCGGGCTGCACCTCGGCAACAGCGTCGAAACCGATGGCGTCGGCATCACCCGGTGTCGTGGCGCAAAGCTCGGCGACCGTCTGCAGCGCCTCGATGTCGGTAATCAGCTTTTCGAACGAGACGCTCAAGCCGCCCTCCAGCCAGCCTGCCGCATGGATGCAGACGGTGGCGCCGGCAAGCACCGAGCCCCATAGCGCGAACTGCGTCTCATGCGCCGCCTGCGCGTCCGAGACATTGGCGGCGCTGCCGCCGCCGGAACGCCAAGGCAAGCCGGTGAAGCGCGCGAGCTGGCCGGCGCCCAAGGTCGCCTTGATGTGCTCCGGCGTGCCGAAGGCCGGCGCGCCCGACTTCATGTCGACATTGGAGGAAAACGAGCCATAGACCACCGGAGCGCCGGGGCGCACGATCTGGGCGAGCGTCAGCCCCGCCAGCGCCTCCGCATGCTGCAGGGTCAGCGCGCCGGCGACCGTGATCGGCGCCATGGCGCCCGCCAGGCAGAAGGGCGTGATGATCGACACCTGGCCGAACCTGGCGAAGTCGATGATGCCTTGCGCCATCGGGATATCGAGCTGGCGCGGCGAATTGGTGTTGATGACGGTGTAGCAGAAGGCGCCGTTGCGAAATTCGTCCTCCGAGAGGCCGCGCGCCAGCCGGACCATCTCAAAACTGTCCTCGACCTGCGGCGTGCCGCGCGCGAAGACGAAGGGAAACTTGTCGGACAAGGTGAGCTGCGCGCGGCCGGTGGCAAAGTGGCGAAAGCGCGTGTCGACGTCCTGCGGCTCGATGCAAGGGCCGAGCATATGCAGCACGTCGAAATGCTGCAGGAGCTTCATGAATTCCTCGAAGGCGGCGAGCGTGCCCGGCCGCCTTCCGCGCTCGAGATCGGTGACGTTGGGCGCGCCGGAGCCGGCGAGGAATGTCATGGACCCAAGCTCGAGGATAAGGTCACGGGAGCGGGCGCCGCCATAGGCGGGGATCGAGCGCGGCGCGGACGCCAAGGCTGCCTCGACCATGTCGCGGCCGATCCGCACCATCTGGCTGTCCTCGTCGACCAGGGCGCCGGCCTTGGCAAGAATGGCGCGCGCCTCCGGCAGCAGCACCTTGATGCCGAGTTCTTCCAGCACGCGCAGCGCCGTGTCGTGGATTGCGGCGACCTGATCGTCGGAAAAGACCGGCTGCGGCAGGAAGGGGTTCTTCAGCGAACGATAGTTCGGGCGGCGGCTGGACTCGCTACCGGCCTCGCCGGTGCGTCCGCGCCGGCGTTCGCGCCTCTGATCGCGTGCGGCCTCATCAATCATGCCCAATCCTCCCTATTGCCGCATTGCCTCGCCCTTGGGGTCGTAGGGCGAGGCCGCGATGACGCGCGCCGGCCGTTCGACGCCGACAATGTGGACGGAAAGTTGCGTCCCCTCCCCGGCGAAATCGTCATCGAGCAACGCCAGGGCGACGCTCTTGCCAACCGTGTAGCCGTAGCCGCCGGAAGTGACGAAGCCGACGCGCCGGCCCTTGTGCCAGACAGGCTCGAAACCGCTGGCGTCGGCGTCGACGGCATCGACTTCCAGGGTCACGATCCGCCGGGCGACGCCCGCCTTGTGCTCCTTGAGAGCTGCTTCGCGGCCGACAAAATCGCCCTTGTCGAAGGCGACGAACCGGTCAAGGCCGGTCTGGCCGGGCGTGTAGCCTTGGGTAAACTCGCGCGACCAGATGCCGAAACTCTTCTCCAGCCGCAGCGCGTTGAGCGCGTAGTAGCCGATCTCGGCGAGACCAAGATCTTCGCCGGCGGCGAGCAGCGTCTCGCGCAGCGTCCCGTGCAGGGTGGCCGGGCAATTGATTTCGAAGCCGAGCTCGCCGGCGATCGACAGCCGGGCGACCCGGGCGCGAACCATGCCGATGTCGAACTCGGCGCAGGCCATGAACGGCAGGGTTTTGGCGGAGACGTCCTGGTGCGTGGTGCGTTCGACGACCTTCCTTGCATTCGGCCCGGTCACCAGGAAGCCGGACATCGCGTCCGAGATGTCGTTAACCGAGACGCCGTCCGCCATGTGCGCCTCGAACCAGCGCATGTGGAATTCGCGCAGGTAATAGGAGCCCATGATCCAGTAGTCGCCGCCGCCCCAGTTGAGCACGGTAAGGTCGCCCTTCAGCCTGCCGTCATGGCCGAGCATCGGGGCAAGCTTCGCGCGCCGAGGCTTCGGCAGTTTGCAGGCAAGCAGCCGGTCGAGCCAGGCCTCGGCGCCGGGACCGGACACGGCGTAGCGCGAGAAGGCCGTGGTGTCGACGAGGCCGGCGGCGCGGCGCACCTGCAGCACCTCATCGCCAACGATGTCGAAGGCGTTGGAGCGCTTCAGCGTCGTCTCCTCGCGAAAACCCATCGGAGCGAAATAGGCCGGGATTTCCAGCCCCCATGAGGCCATCCACTCGGCGCCGGCCGCGCTCATGCCGTCATAGGCGCCGGGCCGCTTCAGCGGCCGGCCCGCCGGCAGCCGCTCGTTGGGGAAGGTCATGACGAAGCGACGGGCGTAGAACTGGCGCGTGGTTTGCCTGAGATACTCGCGGTTGGCTGCGAAGGCGCCGTAGCGGGCGATGTCCATGCCGAAGATGTCGGCCTGCGGCTCGCCGTAGATCATCCATTCGGCCAGCGACTTGCCGACGCCGCCACCCTGGCTGAAGCCGGCCATGACGCCGCAGGCGACCCAGTAGTTCTTCAAGCCACGCACCGGGCCAACCAGTGGATTGCCGTCGGGGGTGAAGGTGAAGGCGCCATTGACCCATTTGCGGATGCCCGCCTTGGCCAGGCAGGGGAAGCGCTGATACGCCTTCGAAAGCTCCGGGCTGATGCGGTCGATGTCCTCGGGGATCAGCTCGATGCCGTAGTCCCAGGGCGCACCGTCCATGTTCCAATGTTTTGGATTCTGCTCGTAGACACCTAGCAGCACGCCTTTGCGCTCCTGCCGAAGATAGGAGAAGCCGTCGAGATCGACGGCAAGGCCGAGCTCGTTGTCCAGGGCAGCGACCTCCGGAATGTCCTCGGTGACGAAATAATGGTGCTCCATCGGCGTCACCGGCAGGTCGACGCCTGCCATGAGGCCGACCTGCTTGGCCCACAGGCCGCCGGCGTTGACGACATGCTCGGCGACAATCGCGCCCTTCTCCGTAACCACATCCCAGCCGCCGTCGGCGCGCTGGCTGAGCTCGATCACGCGGTTGCGCAGGATCACATCGGCGCCGCGCTTCTTTGCGGCGCCCGCATAGGCGTGCGTCGTGCCGTAAGGGTCGAGATGGCCTTCGTTGGAATCGTAAAGGCCACCCAGCACATCGCTGACGTCGACGATCGGGCAGATCTCCTTGATCTCCTCGGGCGTCACCAGGCGGGCCGTCTCGATGCCGACCGACTGGAACACCGCCCAGGCCGATTTCAGCCATTCCCAGCGCTGCGGATCGCTTGCCATGTTGACGCCACCGGTCATGTGCAACCCGGCATCCTGGCCGGACTCGGCCTCGATCTCGCGGTAGAGCTTGATCGTGTAGTCCTGCAGCGCCGCGACATTGGGATCGGCGTTCAGCGCATGGAAGCCGGCCGCCGCGTGCCAAGTCGAGCCGGCCGTCAGCTCGGCGCGCTCGATAAGCGCCACGTCGCTCCAGCCGAAGCGCGTCAGGTGATAGAGCACCGAGGCGCCGACCACGCCTCCCCCGATGACGACTGCCCGGTAATGCGATTTCACGAGCCTCTCCCTCTCGTTGGAGAGCCTTACGATACACGTCCTGTACAGGAGTGTCTAGACACAAGTGTACAGATCGCTTGCGCGCCGCTTCCCGCCATGCCTATTGTGCGGCCATGATCATGACCGCCCCGCAGGCCGAACCGGTTCTCGGCAACATCAAGGTCACGCGCTCGGACTGGATCAATCTGGCGCTTGAGACGCTGGTTTCAGACGGTATCGAGAGCGTGCGCGTGCTCACCCTCGGCCAGAAGCTCGGCGTGTCGCGCTCAAGCTTCTACTGGTATTTCGAAAGCCGGCAGGATCTGCTCGACCAGTTGCTCAAGCATTGGCACGACACCAACACCACTGCGATCGTCGAGCGCGCCCGGCGCCCCGCCGAAACCATCATCATGGGCGTGATGAACGTATTCGAATGCTGGGCCGACGAGCGCCTCTTCGACCCGAGGCTCGATTTCGCCGTGCGCGAATGGGCGAGGCGCTCGGCAGACGTGCGGCAGATGATCGACCAGGCCGACGACGAGCGCCTCAGCGCCATCCGCGACATGTACCGCCGGCACGGCTACGACGACGAGGACGCCTTCATCCGAGCGCGTGTGCTCTACTACATGCAGATCGGCTATTACGTGCTCGACCTCAAGGAACCGGTCGAGGCCCGCGTCAGCCATCTCGCCGCCTATCTGCGCTCCTTCACCGGCCAGGAGCCGACCGAAGCGGATGTGGCGCATTTCATGCGCTTCATCGCGGCGCGCTGATGACTACCCGCCGTTCACGGCCGATTGACCTCCATTCAACAAAGCTTGTGCTGTGGCTTCGCTGCCCTTGTGAGCAGTGATAAAATGGTCGAATAGTTTGGCAGGGTGCCACCTGAAACTGCCCGCATGCTGTTTTCGGGCGAAAGCGCATTGGGGCGGAAGTCTGGAATGCCAACTCCTTCGAAACCACGCAAGAGAAGAGGCCGGATCGCCTCGGCGGCTCTTGCCGTCGATGCGTGGCTCGATTCCTCGCTCTACGAGATCAGCTTCAAAGCGCGCGAATTCTGGGAGGCCGCAACCATCTTTTCCCGCCGCTTCCGCCTGCATGGCTGGCGGCGCGCCATCATCGAGGTGCTGAGTGAAGGGTTCACCATGGGAGCCGGCGGCTTCGTGGTGCTGTTGGCGCTGGCCATGCCGGCGTTTGAGATCACCGCCGGCGATTGGCGCAACCAGGGCGATTTCGCCGTCACCTTCCTCGACCGCTACGGCAACGAGATCGGCCAGCGCGGCATCATTCAGCGCGATTCTGTGCCGGTCGACGAGATGCCGGATATCGTCATCAAGGCGGTGCTGGCGACCGAGGACCGCCGCTTCTTCGATCACTACGGCATCGACGTTCTCGGCCTGTCGCGCGCGATCTTCGAGAATGTGCGCGCCAATTCGGTGGTCCAGGGCGGCTCCAGCATCACCCAGCAGCTGGCCAAGAACCTGTTCCTGTCCAACGAGCGCACCTTGGAGCGCAAGATCAAGGAAGCTTTCCTGTCGCTCTGGCTGGAGGCCAACCTCTCCAAGAAGGAGATCCTCCAGCTCTATCTCGACCGCGCCTATATGGGCGGCGGCACGTTCGGCATCGAGGCGGCGGCGGATTTCTATTTCGGCAAGAGCGTCAAGGACCTGAACCTCGCCGAGGCGGCAATGCTGGCCGGCCTGTTCAAGGCGCCCACCAAATACGCCCCGCACATCAACCTGCCGGCCGCCCGTGCGCGCGCCAATGTGGTGCTCTCCAACCTTGTCGACGCCGGCTTCATGACCGAGGGCCAGGTGCTGCAGGCGCGGCTGCATCCGGCAGATGTCGTCGACCGCGGCGAGCAGAAGAGCCCCGACTATTTCCTCGACTGGGCCTTCGACGAGGTCAAGAAGATCGCCAAGCCCGGCCAACACTCGCTGGTCGCCCATACGACCTTCGACGCCAATATCCAGAAAGCGGCCGAAGAGTCGGTCGAATTCCATCTCCGCCAGTTCGGCAAGGAATACAACGTTACCGAGGGCGCGGTGGTGGTGATCGAGACCAACGGCGCGGTGCGCGCCATTGTCGGCGGCCGCGATTATGGCGCCAGCCAGTTCAACCGCGCCACCAAGGCGCTGCGGCAGACCGGGTCGTCGTTCAAGCCTTATGTCTATGCCACCGCGATGGAGCACGGCTTCACGCCGGACTCGGTGGTTTCCGGCGGCGCCGTCAGTTGGGGCAGTTGGTCGCCACACAATTACAATGGCGGCTCGGCCGGCAACGTCACGCTGCTCACGGCTATCGCCAAGTCGATCAACACCGTGCCGGTGCGGCTCGCCAAGGACTATCTCGGTATCGGGCCGATCAAGGCGATGGCCGAATCCATGGGTGTCGAATCGCCGCTGGAATCGCACAAGACCATGGTGCTCGGCACGTCCCTCATGACGGTGATGGACCAGGCGACAGGCTACAGCGTCTTCGCGCAGAACGGCTTCGTCGGTTCCCGGCACGGCATCACGCAGCTCGTTACCCGCACCGGCGACGTCGTCTATGACTGGGCCAAGGACGCGCCGCCGCCGCACCGTGTGCTGTCGGAAAAAGCTCTGAAATACATGAACACCATGCTGGCCGCGGTGCCGGCGATCGGCACGGCGCGGCGCGCGCAGCTTCCCAACATCGTCGTCGCGGGCAAGACCGGCACCACGCAGTCCTACCGAGACGCCTGGTTCGTCGGTTTCACCGGCAACTACACGGCCGCCGTCTGGCTCGGCAATGACGATTTCACGCCGACCAACAACATGACCGGCGGGTCGCTGCCGGCGATGGTCTGGCAGCGGCTGATGGCCTATGCACACCAGAACATCGATCTGAAGCCGATCCCTGGCCTCGATCATCCCTGGGTCGACCCGGAGGTCGCGGCCAAGGCCGAGGAAGAGGCGAAGAAGGAGGCCGCTGATGCCGCGGCGCAGGCAGAGGCCGAGCGCCCGCCAGTGCTTTCCAGCCGCACCACGCAGACGCTGAGGGCAATGACCAAAGCCTTCCAGGCGGCACCCGCTCTCAACGCACCTACCCTGCCGGAGACGCTGTCCGCGCTTTGAACCTTCGTTCGACGCATGCGCTTGCCCCGAAACCGGTCCCACTTTCGAGTGAAATACTTAGCGGAGACTAGGCAATCTCAGCCCGGCCCATTCGCCGGGTGGGATCTCAGCCCCGACACGGAAGTTGAACGACAAGACCCTTGTCGCATCGGCGTCGACCTCGCACCGGAAGCTCAGGCGGTACCATGTGGTTGCCGTGCTGAAGGCGGCCACCGGAGGGTTAAGGACATTGCCCACCTTCAGCGGAATGGATGGCAGCCATTTGGGAGAATAGGAGGCGCCCTGCAATTCCTCGTTCAAAACGCTGCCGCAAAGATTGGCAACCCGCTGGTCGCGAGGCACCTCGCTCATAGAGCTTGTGGCCAGCGCGTCGCCGGTAGCGCCCTGCGAATAGAGCTTTCGAACACCCGGAAGGCCGGAATAGATCGGCGACGCAGCAACGGCGGCGTTGGTAGAACTTGGCGTCCCGGCGCTCTTGCTTCGGAACTTCGAGATCTTTGCAGGCCTGAACTTCAGCGCATTTGCTTGCTTGGGCTTTTGCTTTTCGGTCACGGCCGGAAGATCGACCTTATCGCCGCTCTTGGCATCCGTCGGCGTCGGCGCCGCGGCTGTTTGCTTTTCGGCGGTTGGCGCTCCTGCCTCTTGCTCGGCAGCCTGCTGTTTATCCGTGTCCTGGGCTGCCTTCTCCTCACTTTGCGTGGGCTCGGCGTCCGTCGCGGCGATTACCGGCTTCTCATCAGCCGTGCTTTGATCCGCCGGCTGATCGGCATCTGCCGGCGCGGCAGATTGCTTCTGTGCAGGCTTCGCCACGGCGGGCGGCTTGCTATCGCTATCCTTGGCCGGCGGCGGCGTGTTGTCCCGGTTGCCGGCTCCATCCAGGGATTTCCTGGGGCCGGTGTCCTTGTTGCCATACTGGAAAACGGGCTTTAGCACCGCGATCGGCGGTGGCTTCGGCGGCTGCTTTTCCGGCACTGGAGGCTTTTCCACTTTTTGCTCGGGCGGTTTTTCGGCTTTCGGTTCCGGGGGCTTCTCGGCCTTGAGTTGCTTCGGCTGCGGTGCGGGCGGAGGCTTCGGCTTAGGTTGCTCGGGCGGAGGCACAAGCGCGACATTGACCGGCTGTTCCTGATCCGGCTGTTGGGCGGGCTTGGGCAAGGTATAGACCAGAAACGCTGCGATCAGCGCATGCAGCATCAGCGATGCGGGCAAAGCCCACGCCAAATTCCGACGCCGCTCTTCTGTCTCGCCCTTCATCCCGACCGATGTGGAACGAAATGGCGGCGGCTTCAAGCACAGGCATCGGATCGGCGCCTGACAAGTCAGTGATTGGATGGCCACGTGCAGCGCCGCCGAGAATCAGAAGGGGCGCAGTCCGGACTTGTCCGTGACAGGCGTTCGCTGACATGGGAACGTCATGCTGCTTGCAGGCCGGACCACCTGAATATCGCCACGCCCGGGGCAAGCCGGCTTGCCACGAGGCCCCACGCCGCGATATCCCGGGCAACCTCCTCAGTTCCGGCCTTCCATGCTCAAGACCGTCTCCCTCACGCTGCTTTCGCTTGCCATGGCCATCGGCCTTGGCGGCGGCAGCGTCTGGTACGCGCTCAACGCGCAGGACGGCGTCGGCGCGATCCGCATCGGCCAATGGACAGCTTTTCCTGAAATCGGCACGGAAGGCTCCGACCCCTACTCCAAGGCGCGCGTGGCGCGTGAGGGCGTGCTGGCGCTCGGCCGGGCGGAAGGGTTGTCCTTCGTCGCCGAGCGCGATGAAGCTGGCCAACCGCTGAAGCGGGAATGCGCCTATACAATCGAAGGCGGTTACCCGACGGCCCGGTTCTGGACGCTTTATGCCGCCGACCAGTCGCTCGGCGTCATTGACACCGGCAAAGCGAGACAGGCGGTGCTGCAATCCTACGAAGTGCTGCGCCGGCCCGACAATTCGGTCGTCATCTCCGTCGGCGACCGCCCTGCCCCGGGCAACTGGCTGCTGACGGCCGGCTTCGGCAAGATGTATTTCGTGCTGACCTTCTACGACACGCCGATCGCGAGCAGCACTGGGCTTTCCGACGTGGCGCTGCCGCGCATTTTGAAGGCGGGCTGCCATGCGTAGCCTGCTGCACGCCCTGGTCCTCGGCCTGCTCGGCGCCGGCATCGTGCATATCGCGGTGCTGTTTCTGGTGCCGGAATTTTCCGAGCGCGATGCCTGGTCGCGGCTGGCAATGGCCTCCGACCTCTATAAGATGACGCGCCTCGACGCGGAGGCCGGCGGTGCGCCTGTGGTGAAGTCGGTCGACCCCATGTTCTACGCGGTTGCCTGCCGCTTCAATCTCGCCGACGGGCTGGTACGGATCCGGGCGCCGGGCGACGTGCCGTTCTGGTCGGCCTCGGTCTATGACCGCAGCGGCCATAACATCTATTCCTTCAACGACCACAATGCGAACAGCGAAAAGCTCGATGCCGTGGTGCTGACACCGGCGCAGATGATCGACGTGCGGCGCGATCTTCCCGAGGACTTGCAGGGCGCGATCTTTGTCGAGGCGCCGATCGAAGAGGGAATCTTTGTCGTCCGCGCCTTCGTGCCGGACGATAGCTGGAAGCCGATCGTGTCGCGCTTTCTCGAACAGAGTGCCTGCGAGCTGCAGGAATACTGAAGAGTCAGCTCAGTGATGCGGCACCAGTGGCCGTGGCGACCCAGGCTTGTCCGGGCCGTCCGGACGCGCCGCGCCGACCTGCGGCTGTGGCTCATAGCGGACGCCGGGGAAGATGATGACAGCCGCTGCCCTGTCGGTGTCGTGGGTTACTCGATTGACGGATGCCGCTCGCGGCACGAAAGACAAGACCATGCCCATGGTTCGCGTATTCCTCTCGGTTTGACCGGAGCACAACGCAACGCCTCCAAAGTCGATTAAGGCGGGCAGAGGGTTAACGGAGCGCTAACGGATCGCGGCTAATTTGATGTTTGTTCCCTGGAGACGCGAAACCGGCCCGGCCGGAGGCGCGGGGCCGGGTCTGTGTCGAGTATCGGGCGTATCCTCCGTGTCTTCTTCGGATTTCAGGCACATCGCTATCCGGACCGAAGCGGGAAAAGCCGAAAGGCTGTTCCGCGCCGCCGTGTCGGCCTTCTGCTCGCTGACGCGCCCGTCGCAGCGCGAAATCGCCCAACTCGAGGATCTGACGCTGCCGCTGTTCGACGAAGTGTCGGTCGAATCGCGCCGCTATGTCGCCGCCGCCCTTTCCGAATGCGAATATGCGCCGGCCGCGTTGGTGCGGCGGCTGGCCGAGGAGCCGGTCGAGATCGCGGCGCCGCTGCTTACCCGCTCGAACGCGCTGAGCGACATCGACCTCATCGCGCTGATCGGCCGCCATGGCCTGCCGCACGCGCGCGCAATCGCTCGCCGCAAGGAACTCAACGCAACCATCGCCCACCTGATCCGCGCGCTGGAGAAGCCGACGCTGGTCAACACGCGGCCGCCGGAGACGGTCACGAAGATCGCGCCGGTGAAACCGGCCGCTTCCGCAACAGAAGACAACCGCCCGGATCCCGGCGTGCCTGAGGAAAACGCGCGGCGACGCCTGCGCTCGATGATGCGGCCCGCCGGCGAAAGTGCCGCTGTCAACCTGTTCCTCGGACAGCCGACTTATCTGAAGCTGCGCGAGACGGCGCTGACGGGCAACCTTGCTTTCTTCCAGACAGCGCTTGCCGATGCGCTCGACATCGATTTTGCCACAGCCCGCTCGATCACAGAGCAATCGGGCTACGCAGCGCTGCTTGCGGCGCTCAAGGCGCTCGACCTAAGCGAAGACAGGGCCTTCCTGATCGCGGTCGCGGTCCATCCCGGCGAGTTTCCGCATCCCCAGGCAATCCGTCTGTTCCTCGACCGCTATCGGCTGCTGCATCGCGAGGCAGCGCTCGACAAGGTGCGGGCCTGGAAAGCCGAAACGCTGTCTCGGGCGATCCGCGGCAATGCCATCGAGACAGGGCGCCACGCATCGAACAGCGATGACAAGGCCGCCGGCCGCAAAGCGTCCTGAACCAATTCCAGGGAAGGTGCTCAGCGGTTTTCCGTGGCTGGACGCGACGCTGGGCCGCCGCCTCTATTCCGCCTTCACGGAAACAAGCTCCTCGACCGGAACGGAGCCGGCCTCGATCTCGACCACCCAGATGTCGGGATCGAATCTCTTTTCCTTTTCCAGCCTTGCATCGAATGCCGAGCTATCGTCGCCAGAATCGAGCAAGGTGAAGAAGCGCTCGTCGGGCTTGGCCGAATCGTAGCTCGTTTGCGGCGCCGGTCCGTACAGAGCCACTTCGCCGAGCCGGTCGCGCGACAACACGAAGACGGCGCCGGCCTCGGTCGCGCCGCGCTTGACCACGGCAGCAAAACCGCCGGCGGTGAAGACACGGCGCAGAAGGGCCGATACCCACAGATCGGTAGTCACGCGCATGGCAGGGTTCCGGATGGCATGCCGACCTTTTTAGCGAGATTCCCGCGTGTTCGCGAGCGGCCAGGATGTCAAGAACGGAACATCCGCTTCTAACAAATCTTGTTGAAATTTATTAGAGGCGTTAAAAACAATAACCATGAAAACTCAAGCCATGCGTACTCTCACCATATCCCTCACACCGAAGCAGGCCGCGCGTCTGCAGGACGCGGTGGACAGCGGCAGCTATGCTTCGAATAGCGAAATCGTCAGGGAAGCCCTCAGGCTGTGGGAACACCGCGAGGAACTTCGCGCCCTGGAACTGGCACAGCTAAAGCAAGCTTATGAAGAAGGCATGGCGAGCGGTAAGGGCCAAGAGGTTGACCGCGCCGCCTTTCTGCGTGCTCTGAAGGCCGAGCGCGCCGGACGTGGCTAACTATCGACTTACTCCTCGCGCGCAACGGGATCTAAGCGAGATTTGGGAACATATCGCGGCTGACAGCGAAAGAGCTGCTGACAGGCTCGTGGGACGCATTTTCGACAAGCTGGAACTCGCTTGCAGCCATGCCAGTATAGGTGTCGCTCGGCCCGAGTTGAGCGACACAGCCCGTGTTCTGGTGGAAGGCCGATATATCGTTATTTACGAACCGACGAGCTACGGCATTCTAGTTGTGGCAATAGTCCACGGGATGCGAAACCCCGAACATTGGCTCGAATGAACCGACGCCCGATGCCGCCGCTCCCTCAGTTTGTCAGGCCGATCTCGCGCATCTTGGCATAGACCACTTCGTCCGGCTCACCGGTTTCGGGCAGGCCGAACAGCGCCTGGAACTCCTTGATCGCAGACTTGGTCCGGGCGCCTACGACGCCGTCGAGCTGCATATCGTCATTGCCGAAGGCCTTCAGGCCAGCCTGGATCTTGACGATGCGGGCGTCGGGGGCCTGCGCTGCGCCGTTGGCCGGAGAGGAGACCGGAATGGCCGCCGGTCCGGCGGCCTGGGCCGCAGCCCTGTCGGCCGGTCTCGGGGCCGGATGCGGAATGGCCGCAGTCGTTTGCCTGGCGCCAAGCTGATCGAGCAGCGCGCCGTCGACATCGCCGGAGGCGGGCAGCCCGACCTTGAGCTGATAGGCCTGGATAGCCTTGCGCGTGGCTGGGCCCGTGAGGCCGTCGACGGTGCCGTCGTAGAAATTGAGGTCCTTCAATATGCCCTGCACCTGCTGGACGACCGGATCGGGCTTGGGAGCGGGCTGCGCCTGCCGCACGATGTTGATGGTGGTCTCCGGCTCATCCGAGACGGCATGCGGGAAATTCTCGATGCTCCTGGTGGCGAAGAAGGCGCCCGTGTGCGGAAAAGGCTGGTACCAGAGCGCGTTGGCCGAAACGTAGAAGAGCGTCACCAGGAAGGCGGTCGAGCCGCCGACCAGAACCGGATTGCGCGAGATCATCTGGCCGACCGCCGCAGCGCTCTCGGCAAGCAAGCCGCGCTCGGGTTCGACCACTTTAGGCCGTCTTGCGGAGCGAGCCATTGCTGTCCCCATTTGCATCCCCCTTCGGCTTTGCAATCGGCACGGGCAGCACGTCGGCCGGCGCGCCCGAGCGCCGCTTCGGTCCGTTCACCGGCAGGCTGATCGTCACCGTCGTGCCTTCGCCCGGGGCGCTCTCGATCGACATCGTGCCCTCGTGCAGCGCCACCAGCCCCTTGACCAGCGACAGGCCGAGCCCGGTTCCCTCGAAGCGGCGCGTATAGTCGTTCTGGATCTGCATGAACGGCTTGCCGAGGTTGGCCATATCCTCGTCGGCGATGCCGATGCCGGTGTCACTCACCCAGAAATGCAGCCGCGAGCCGACCCGCTTGGCGCCGATCACCACGCTGCCGCCGTCAGGTGTGAACTTCACGGCGTTCGAAACGAGATTGATCAGGATCTGCTGCACGGCGCGGCGATCGGCATTGATCTCGCCGGCGTCAGGCGCGATCTGCGCGCCGAGCGCGATGCTCTTGGCCTCCACCAGCGGCCGCATCATCGAGCGGCACATGTCGGCGGCATCGGCGAAGCGGAACGGCTCGAGCTCGGTGGCATAGGCGCCTGCCTCTATGCGCGAGACATCGAGGATTGAGGTGACGACGGACAAAAGATGCTGGCCGGACTCCCTGACCAGGGCGACATATTCCTTCTGGCGCGGATCGCGGAAGGCGCCGAACATCTCGTGCAGCAGCATGTCGGAGAAGCCGATGATGGCATTGAGCGGCGTGCGCAGCTCGTGGCTGACCACCGCCAGGAAACGCCCCTTGGCCACTTCGGCGGCAGCCGCAGCCTCCCTCGCCGTGGCAAGCTCTTCGCGGAGCGCGGCGATCTCGTCATTCTCACGAAGGACGAAGGTGAAGATGTCCTGCTCTCGCGCGCCGCGCAGCAATTCAAGGCGGAACGGGCGGAAATTGTCGGCCGAGCCGCCACCGTCGCGCGGCAAGCGGATGCGCAGGTCGAGCCGGCGCTTCGGCGCGCCCTCGCGCATGTCCGCGAGCGCGGTGAGATAGGCGACGCGATCGGAAAGATGGACGCGCTCGAACAAGCCCGCGCCGAGCAGGAGCTCCGGCGCCAACTTCAGAATGGAACGCGCCTTGGCCGAAGCGTCGAGCACCTCGCCCTGGCGGCCGACGCGCAGCACGACGGCATCGATCGTCTCTTCGAGACGGTCCACCGCAGGCTCAGCCTGACGCGCGTCGGCGGGATTGGCGAAGGCCGCCGCGCGCGGCAGGAGCGTAAGCGCCCAGGCAAGCGGCAGCAGCCAGTGCCAACCGGCGATCGCAGCCTCGCCGAGCGGCAGGAACTGGTTTGCGAAAGGCTGCAGCAGGATGGCGCCGAATGCCGCCAGCGCGCCTGAAATTGCTGCGCGGCGTGACCCGGCGATCCACCAAGACTCGACCGGCAAAGCCACGGCAAGCAGCGCGACCGGCGACGCCAGACCACCCGCCGCGGCAATTGCGCCGGCAAGCGCGAGGCCACCCGTCGCCACCGAGGCACGGCCGGCGAGCGTCATGCGGCCGGTGGCGGCAACCAGAAGCGCTGCGAACCAGCACAGACCGAAAGCGCCGAAGATCGCAGCCACGGTAACGGCGGCGCCCAGACTTGAGGTGACCAGCGTCACCGCCGCACCCGCGGCGAGGAAGGGAGTGGCGAGCATGACGCCGATGAAGCGGCGCTGGCGCTGGCGCTCAGCCTCGTCCGTGACGGTTGGATGAACCATGCGTTCGCAGCCGGCGGCAACCGCGCCAGGCAGAGGAACGTATCTGGCCGTAATCGAACTCAACGCACTCGGACCCGGTCGTGAATTGCCCTGCTTCTGCAGGTGACTCTTGATTGGACTGAAAGTCGCATCCAGCGTTTAAGGAATGGATAAGGCAGGGAAGGCGAGCGCCCCGCCCGCGGCAAATATCGGGACGCCGGCACCCCAAAGCCCGTCGATCTGCCGCCATGGTAAATGGAGCGTTAGCCAGAGCCCGCCTCGCCTGGCCTCCCGAAAACCCAGTGCCGATGCTCGCCCTTTCCAAAATTTTTCTTTTGAAACAGCCGCATAGATGGTTATTTCAAAGTTAATACAGTGGATCAGATTTGAGTTAGATCAATAGCGTGAAACCAATCCTTTCGACTTTATCTAAAATTTGAAGAAAATCCGCGGCTTCGGCGCAAGCCACGCTTCGCGCCTTCGTGCCATTGTCACGTCCATAAAAAGAGGTCATGCCGATGGATGCATGATCCGATCACGACGAGGCATCGAGATGGGCTTTCTGATCAGGATGGCTTTCTGGTTTTCGCTGGTGCTCTTGGCGCTGCCGCTCAGCGTCGGCCCCGACGAGGATGGCCGCGAGGCGGTCGGGCCGATCCAGGCGCTGTTTGCGGCGCGCGAGGCGGTCGGCGACATTGCCGGCATCTGCGAGCGCAAGCCGGATGTTTGCGAGACCGGCAAATCGGCCATGCACACCATCACCGTGCGCGCCAAAGAGACAGCCAAGATCGCCGCCGCCATGCTTGATGACCAGCAGTCGGAAAAGACGGCCGCGCCCGCTGCGAAGGTAGCGCAGACGTCTGGCGAGACCACCGACAGCGTCGCCGAGGACATCGTGCTGCCCACCAAGGTCAACATTCCGGCGATGCTGACGGCGAAAAACTGAGATTGCTTTTTCTGGAAATGCTCTAACGCCGCGGGCCCGCCCGACCTCTCGACGCCCGCGGCGTCTTTCTTTTTCCGTGACGTGGCGGCGCCGGGTCACTATATGCGGGCAATGACGACCTCGATCGAAACGATCCGCGACGATTTCTCCCTGCTCGACGAGTGGGAGGACCGCTACCGCTATGTGATCGAGCTCGGCGAGGCGCTGCCTCCGTTTCCCGAGGCGGAACGCACACCGGCCAACAAGGTGCCGGGCTGCGTCAGCCAGGTGTGGCTGACCACCGAGCAGGGAGAAGGCGTCGATCCGGTGGTCAGCTTTCGCGGCGATTCCGACGCCCACATCGTGCGCGGCCTTGTCGCCATCATGCTGGCGCTGTTCTCGGGCCGGCCGGCCAGTGAAATCCAGAACACCGATGCGGAAGTGACGCTGAAAGAACTCGGCCTCGACGAGCATCTGTCGCCGCAGCGCGCCAACGGCCTTCGCTCAATGGTCAAGCGCATCAAGCGCGACGCCGAAGCCGCCTTGAAGCAAACCGCCTGACTCTACCCAAGCCCGGCAAAAAGCCGCACTGCGGCGGGTTCACCCGTTCGCAGCAAGACATCCCTGAAATACCTCAAAAGCAAAACGGCGCCCCCCGGGCGCCGTCGCTTTTGCCGACCTGCGGAAGCTGCTACCGGCGACCCTTGGGCTTGCGGCCGAGGCCCATCTTCTTGGCCAACTGCGAACGGGCGGCTGCGTAGTTGGGAGCAACCATCGGATAGTTGGCGTCCAGGCCCCACTTCTCGCGGTATTCTTCCGGGGTGAGATTGTAATGTGTCATAAGGTGGCGCTTCAGCGACTTGAACTTCTTGCCGTCTTCGAGACAGACGATGTAGTCGTCATGCACGGAGCGCTTCGGGTTGACGGCCGGCTTCTGCTTCTCGGCCGAAGGCTGCTCCGTCGTGCCGCCGACGCGGCCGAGCGCGGCATGGACGTCGGCAATCAGGTTCGGCAGTTCGCCGACCGGCACCGGGTTGTTGCTGACATAGGCCGCGACGACATCGGCAGTCAGCTCGATTAGCGCGTCCCCATTCCTTGAAGGTGTTTCGACGATATCCATTGTGCTCAGGCCCCAACGAGAGTTTGTTTTCTAGACTGCGCCCTTTTTCTGGATCGGGCATCGCGCGAAATTCATGCAGGCAAACCCTGCGATTCGCGTCGCGTCATCTTAATGACCCTGTGCTGCAAGTAAGTCAATTCACCTATTGAATTATATTCGGCGATATTCATCAAATATTGCCGATTCAGCTTCAAAAATTCGTGTGCCGTGTAACTTAGCGAGATTTTTCTGGCCGGACCAGTGCAGCCTGACGTGGCGCCAAGCACGCTTTTACACCTCTGGTCGCGTCAAAACAGGTTCTTTATGCTTGGCTAAACTAATGTTTGGCCGCCCGGTGAGCGAAGAATCCTATGGATCATGGCGCGGACATTCATCCTCGCGTCGAACAGCCAAGTCGCCTCGACGAACCTCTCAGTGGGGTTTGATGTACTTGCCGTAGACCCAGCCGGTAACAAAATGACCGTTCTGCGCCGGATCGTGCCAGACCTCGCACCAGCGGTAGCGGATCGCCTGCCGCTGCTTCCAGTGCGGTTGGCCGGCAATGTCGAGCAGATCTATCCCGCCCGTGCAACGGCCGGTCATCTGCAAGACAGTGCCATTCGGATAGGCCGCCTGTCTTTGCGATGTGTTTGACGGATACTTGCGCGCGTTGAGCGTGTCGCCGAACGGCACGCCAGCCACTTGCCAGGCCGCGAACACGGTTGCATGAGACTGGCCGGAAAAGGCCAGGACCGCCGAAGCGACAGCGAAAGCCACGGCGGCTCGAACATAGGATTTCATCTTTTCCCCTTTCGACTTACCTTGTGTAGACCACCTTGAACCCCGCCCTTTGAACCGCTGCTGAGCGACGCGTTCATTCGCCATTCAAGCAAATTTCAGGCAATCCACAGCGAGACGCAATGACCAGAACCTCCGTCTTCCCGACCGCCATCCCGCCGCGGCCCGAGAAACGCCTCATCTTCGACGTTCATCACGGCATCACCCGCACCGACGACTACGCCTGGATGCGGGCCGCCAACTGGCAGGCGATGTTCAGGGACCCTGCACTGCTCGACGGCGCGATCCGCGCTCATCTCGAGGCCGAGAATGCCTACCAGGCAACGCTGATGGCCGACACGGCCGAGCTGCGCCGCAAGCTGTTCGCCGAGATGAAGGGGCGCATCAAGGAGGACGACTCCACCGTGCCGATGAAGGACGGTCCCTACGCCTATGGCTCGTCGTTCAAGCTCGGCGGCGAGCAACCGCGCTACTTCCGCACGCCGCGTGATGGCGGCATTGAGGAGATCCTGCTCGACGGCGATGCGGAAGCCGAAGGCAAGCCCTATTTCCGTCTTGGCGGATTCGACCATTCGGCCGACCATCGCAAGCTGCTCTGGGCTTTCGACGACAAGGGCTCGGAGTTCTTCGCGCTGCGCGTGCGGGACATCGCCAGCGGCAAGGAACTCACCGATCAGATCCCGGACACAGGTGGCGGCGGCGTGTGGAATGCCGGAGACGACGGCTTTTTTTACACCCGCCTCGACGACAGCCACCGCCCGTCAAAAGTGTTCTTCCACGCGCTTGGCGACAGTCCGGACAACGACCGACTGATTTACGAAGAGACAGATGCCGGCTTCTTCATGGATGTCAGCGGCACGCGTTCCAACGACTGGATCATGATCGGCATCAACGATCATGAAACCTCCGAATACCGGCTTCTGCGCGCCGACGAGCCGTTCGCCGAGCCGAAGCTGGTGGCGGCGCGCGAGACCGGCCTGCAATATGACCTGGAGGAAGGTGGTGACGTCTTTTTCATCCTCACCAATGCCGACGGCGCCAAGGACTTCAAGATCATGACCGCGCCGGTCGAAGATCCGGTGCAGGCCAACTGGAAGGAACTGGTGCCGCACGAGCCCGGCCGGCTGATCCTGTCGGTGCTCGGCTTCAGGCACCACATGGTCAGGCTGGAACGCAAGGAGGGCCTGCCGCGCATCGTGGTGCGCGATCGGGCAAACGGCGAGGAGCACCTCATTGCCTTCGACGAGGAGGCCTTCTCGCTCGGCCTTTCCGGCTCCTACGAATACGACACCGAAGTCATGCGCTTCACCTATTCGTCGATGACGACACCGGCACAGGTGTTCGACTACAACATGCGCAGCCGCGAGCGCGTTCTCTTGAAGACGCAGGAGGTGCCATCGGGCCACGATCCGGAGCATTATGTCACGCGCCGGCTGATGGCGCCGGCTGCCGACGGCGAGCTGGTGCCGATCTCGCTGATCCACCATCGCGACACGCCGCTTGATGGCTCGGCGCCCTGCCTGCTCTACGGCTACGGCTCCTATGGCATCACGGTTCCCGCCGCATTCAACACCAATTGCCTGTCGCTGGTCGACCGCGGCTTCGTCTACGCCATTGCCCATGTGCGCGGCGGCAAGGACAAGGGCTACGGCTGGTATGACGACGGCAAGCGTCGGCACAAGATGAACACCTTCACCGATTTCATCGCCTCAGCGCGCCATCTCGTGGCCGAGCGCTACACGTCGCACGATCGCATCGTCGCGCAGGGCGGCTCGGCCGGCGGCATGCTGATGGGGGCGATCGCCAACATGGCACCCGAAAGCTTCGGCGGCATCGTCGCCGAGGTGCCGTTCGTCGACGTGCTCACCACCATGCTCGACGCCAGCCTGCCGCTGACGCCGCCGGAATGGCCCGAATGGGGCAATCCGATCGCCTCGGCCGAGGACTACGGGACGATCGCTGCCTATTCGCCCTACGACAATGTCGCGGCGCTCGACTATCCGCCGATCCTGGCGCTGGCAGGTCTGACCGACCCACGCGTCACTTATTGGGAGCCGGCCAAATGGGTGGCGCGGCTGCGCGACCGCAAGGCGGGCGACAATCCGGTGCTGTTCAAGATCAACATGGAGTCCGGCCATGCCGGCGCCTCGGGCCGGTTCTCGCGCCTGGAGGAGATCGCGTATATCTACGCCTTTGCGTTGAAAGTGACCGGCAAGGCCTGATTTTTCCCTCGCAATCGCGAGCACCTCGCGCTACGCAATGCGCCTCGTTTTTGGTCGCGGCCGGTTCGGGCCGCGCCATCCGTCATTCGCAGGGTTCGTCATGCTGCTCGTCGACGTCTATCTCGACAAATCGCCCATCCAGGGCATCGGTGTCTTCGCCAAACACCGCATTCCAAAGGGCACGTTGATCTGGAAGCTCGATCCAAGATTCGACCGCCGCATTTCGGTCGACACTTATGAGAACGAAAGCGGCCCGGTGAAGTCCTACCTCGATCGGTACTCCTATCCGGACAGGCGCGACCGGAATTATATCGTCTTCGAGGCGGACGATGCGCGCTACATGAACCATGCCGACGAGCCGAACTGCGACGTCTCCTCGCCGGAGGAAACCTACGCGCTGCGCGACATCGCGCCCGGCGAGGAACTGACCTGCGACTACAACCACTTCTTCGAAAACGGCTTCGATTTTTTGGGCGACCGCCACGCGTAATCGGAGCGACCGCGGTCGAAGCGTCTCACGCCGAGAGCAATTCCGGCAAGCGCTCCATGGCCAATCTGCCGCGCAGGTGTCGGATGGCGGCCAAGGCTTTGCCGGCGATGACGCCTAAAGCGACGCCGCCGGCGATCGCAAGCAGTTGGAAGCCTGGAGCCGGGAGCCAGCCTGCGACAGGTGCCATCAAAAGCTCCGGGACGAAGCGATGGACCAAGTAGATCGGGAAAGCCGCGACGGCGACCTGCGTAACCGCCCGCCCCACCCCAGCAGGCAGGCGAACACGCGGCAGGTAAAGAAGAGCCGAGAGCGCCGCGAAGATCGTCAAATACTTGACCGTCGTCCCCAGCCAGACCAACTCGCAAAAGGCTAGATACCCCAATACGGCAGTGGCAAATGCGGTCACGAGGAGTTTTCTGGCGGGAGTGTCGGCCAAACCGGCGCACCAGCCGAAGACCGCAAGGTGGAAGACCCAGTAGATCGCGAAGATCTGGCGGCTGCCTAAGTCCACGAACAATGGGACTGCAAAGCGCGCAGCGGCGGCAAACGCCAATAGTCCGATCGAGAAGGCAAAGGGTCGAGCCTGGGCGAGCTTGCGTAGAACCGGAACGGCAAAGGCGAGGGCGAAGACCAACAGCGTCTGCGCATAGGCCTCGATGAACCAGTAGAGATACGGGATCATCTCGTGACGTTCCGGTTCGGCATAGCCGAAGTTGCCGGTAAGGGTCATCGAGGCCCAAGGGATCGCCTGCCAGGCGAGGGAGTAAGCGGCGACTATGAGAAAATAAGGGATCAGGACGCTAATCGCAGGTTTCAGCGCGTGCCGGATCCGACCGGCAAGCAAATGGACCGACTGAAAACGCGCAAGGCTGTAGCCGACAAGCAGCATCATGATGCCGGAGCCGCCCGGGATAGGCCACAGGGTCTCGTGATGCACGACCACCAGCAGGATGGCGAAGGCCCTCAGCACGATATCGACAGGCGTCTCGTTTGCCTGGTCCCGCATGAAAGACCGTTTCGCCGAATAAAGATTTGTCAGGTCTCCAACGCTTAGTCGTTCCCAGCCGTCCGGCAGTTCCAAGCCGAGCCGTTCGAGTTCCAGAGCCAATTGCAAAAAGCGAAGAGAATCTCCGCCGAGCGAGACAAAGCTGTCAGCGCGGCCGACCGGAAGCGGATAGAACACGCGGGCATAGGCTCCGGGCACGCCGCCACGTTCGCGGATTTCCGCCCGTCCCAGCAACATCTCGCGTTGCAGGCAGCCATAGTCGATCTTGCCCGAGGCTATCCTGGGAAGGTCGACACGCGTCGAAACTCGAACCAGATTGGCGGGCAAGCGGCTGACTTCGGCCAGGATACGCTGTGCCCGGCCTGCCGAGCCGGCGCCGGTCACATAGGCTTCTAGGCCTCGATCGTCGCCGAGCACCGCGGCCGCAATGCCCGCCCGCTCCAGGGCCCGCTCCATGATATCGAAGCCGATCCTGAGGCCGGCAATCTTGGCAAAGCGGCTCTTGCGCCCGACGATGCGGAAGAAACCTTGCTCGTCCTGGACGGCAATATCGCCGGTGTTCAGGATCTCGACCTCAGCCCCGCGCGCCAGATCACAACGCTGCTCGGCGTAACCCATCATGACGTTCGGGCCGCGATAGACAAGTTCTCCCGGGATGCCCGAGCGGTTGACCGGCTCCCCCCTGTCGTCGACAAGGCCGAGGCTGCCGCCTGGGATGGCGACGCCGATCCGCTCCTCCCGGTCGGACAGGCTCTCCGGCGGCACGAAGGCGATACGCGCTGTCGCCTCGGTTTGACCATACATGACGAAGAAACGCCCACCCGCGGCGCGCAAATGATCCCTGTACAGGCGGATGACGTCGGGGCTGAGCTGTCCACCCGCCACCGTCATCATGCGCAAACCCTTGAGCTTATTGTCGCGGAAACGCATCCGTTCCAGGAGTTCGTAGGAATACGGGACGCCGGACAGATTGGTGCAGCCACCGTCGGCGATTATCTGGAGGAAATCGCCGTCCATGGCCGAAACACCGGGGAAGAGGATGCTGCCGCCGGCAATCAGATGCGAATTGAGAACCGACAGTCCGTAGGAATAATGCAGCGGCAGCATGAGAGCGGCCCTGTCGGCGGACGAGAGTTCGAGATAGGTCGTTATCGCGCGCGCATTGGCTTCGAGATTGGCATAGGAGAGCCTGACCGCCTTGGCGTCGCCCGAGCTGCCGGACGTCATCAGCAGCAGCGCGAGATCGGGATGCAGCGGCTCAATGTTCCTCGCGGGCCAGGCTTCCTTCACGATACGCCAGCGGCCATCGGCTCGGCGATAGGTGAAATCCGGCTGGAAGGCTGCCAGGAAATCGTCCCAGACCCTTTTGTCGCAAGGCGGCAGCATGGCCACCGCATGACCCGCCCGCAGGGCTCCAAGATAGGCGACGACCGCATGCTCGGAGGGTTCCGCTGAGATAGCGACGAGCTGCTTTCCCTTATCCCCCAGCCGCGTGGCGAAGTGCTGCGCAAGGTCGTCAAGCTCCGCATAAGACAGGCTGCGCCCGTCGGCGAAGAGAAGTGCTGCGCGCTGCTCGCCACGGGCGAATTCAGACACAAGGTCGAGAGAGTGCATGGGCAAGGCTTCGGTCCGCCTGGAAACTGGCCGAAGCGCGTATGATACATGACTATTAAAGTCAACTAATATGGACTTGAGACATCACAGGCAGATCGCATCGAGCCGATATGCATCGGTCAGCTCGCCGGCTTGCGCGCCGGATAGCCGTTGGGATGCGGCGGGACGGCCTTCAAATAGGCCGCGATCGCGGCGCGGTCATCGGCCGTCAACTGAGCTATGTTGCGCTGCACGTCGACCATGGCACCGCCGACGGAATCGAAATCCGGCGTGAAGCCGGTTTCGAGATAGTTGGCGATGTCGGCCTCCGACCAGTCCTTCGTGCCGCCCTGCGGGGTGATATTGGGCACCACGCCCGAGCCCTCGGCGGCCACGGCTCCCGCCAGCCATTCGGCCTTCTTGACGCCGCCGGCAAAGTCGCGCGGCGTGTGGCATTCGCCGCAATGCCCGGGGCCCTCGACCAGATAGCGGCCGGCCAGCACCTTGTCGGGCGCGCCCCCGGGCAAGGCAATGACCGGTTCAGGGCTGACATAGAGCCGCTTCCAGAGACCAATGCCGCGACGGATGTTGAAGGGGAAGGAGAGTTTGTGGCCGGGCGCCTTGCCGGCGACCGCCGGCAGCGTCTTCATAAAAGCATAGAGGTCGGCGACATCGGCCGGCTTCATGCGAGCATAAGAGGCATAAGGGAAGGCCGGATAAAAATGCTCGCCGGAGGGCGAAACGCCCTTCAGTATCGCATTGGCGAAGTCCTCCTCGCTCCAGGCGCCGATGCCGTCCTTTTGATCCTGCGAGATGTTGGGCGGTACGAAGGTGCCGAACGGCGTCTTCAGCTCCAGCCCGCCGGCAAGCTCCAGGCGGGCATCACCCTTGGATCCCGGTTTGGCGTGGCAGGATGTGCAGCCGCCGGCAAAGAAGATGCGCTTGCCTTTCGCAGCATCACCGGGGCCAAGCTGCGCGACGGTCGCGGCATCAAGCCTGACGGGCGCAGACAACGCCCAGCCGGCGAGCGCGCCGGCGCCGCCCAGCACGATGACGGCGCCGACGAGCTTCTTCAGCCACGCCATATCAGGCGATCAGCCCTTCTTGATCCTGTAGGTCTCATGACAGGTGCCGCAGTCGCCGCCGATGGTGTTGAGCTGCGCCTTGAGCGCATCGACATCGGCCGGCGGCGAAGCCACTGCCGCCTTGACGTCGGCCAGGAACTTGTCCCCGGCCGCCTTGAAGCCTGGCATGTCTTCCCAGATCTTCGGCGCCGCCGTGGTGTCGCCCTTGTCGCTGCCGGCCGGGAAAAGTTTCTCGGCATCGAATTTTTCGGCGTTCGCCTCCAGCGCCTTTAGCGCCGTCAGCACAGCGGCGGCGTCGAAAGCCTCCTCGCCTTTGACGACCTTGGACAACTGGCCGGCGAGCTTGCCGCGTTCCTTCATCAGGGCCTGGCGATCCTTGATCGGGTCGGCATAAGCGGCCGAGCCGGCAAAAGCGAGCAAAGAGATGGCGATGACAAGCTTTCTCATTCAATTGGCTCCATGGTGAAGAGAGTTCGCGACTAGACGTTAACGGGCGATGCAGTGGAATTATTCCCTCCGCGCCGCAACGATTTTCTTGACTGGAATTGCCCTCCTGCGCCGGCAAAAGAAAAGCCCCGGTCATGCCGGGGCTTTTCGGAAGGGTCGATCAAGCTTTCGCCTTCTCGTAGAGTTCCAGGACATAATCCCAGTTGATCAGGCTGTCGACGAAGGCTTCGAGATATTTCGGCCGCGCGTTGCGGTAGTCGATGTAATAGGAGTGCTCCCACACGTCGACGCCGAGGATCGGCGAAGCGCCATGAACCAGCGGGTTCTCGCCATTGGGGGTCTTCGAGATCGCGAGCTTGCCGTCCTTGACCGAAAGCCATGCCCAGCCGGAGCCGAACTGGGTGGTGCCGGCGGCGACGAAGTCCGCCTTGAACTTGTCGTAGCCGCCGAGATCGGCATCGACGGCCTTCTGCAGCGCGCCCGGCAGCTTGTTGCCGCCGCCGCCCTTCTTCATCCATTTCCAGAAATGGATATGGTTGTAGTGCTGGGCGGCATTGTTGAAGAGCCCGGCATTCTTGCCGAAGGACTGTTTCACGACCTCTTCGACCGACAGGTCGCCCATTCCGGCCTCGGCGGCCAGCTTGTTGCCGTTGTCGACATAGGCTTTGTGGTGCTTGTCGTGGTGATACTCCAGCGTCTCCTTCGACATGTAAGGCTGCAAGGCCTCGTAGTCGTAGGGCAAAGCGGGCAACTCAAAAGCCATGGATGGTACTCCCTCAGGAAAAGTCCGGTGAAACTACCGGACTAAGATAGGTCTGGAATGGGTTGGGACAACTCCGGAACGAAGCGCCGAACGCCTTTTTATCCGCTCAGGCGGCGGAAGTCGAATGCGCCCAATCCCAATAGAGCTCGCGCGCCTTCTTGGCGACCGGTCCAGGCTGAATGCTACGGTCCTCGATGCGCGTGATCGGCACCACCTTCGAATGGTTGCCGGTCGAGAAGATCTCGTCCGCCTCGAGGAAATCGCGGATCGACAGCGTCCTCTCGGTGGTCCTGAAACCATAGTCGCCGAGCAGGTTGATCGTGCGCGAGCGGGTGATGCCGGAGAGGAAGGTGCCGTTCGCGGCGGGCGTCATCACATGGCCGTCCTTGACCAGGAAGATGTTGGAGGTGCCAGTCTCGGCGACATTGCCCAGCATATCGAGCACCAGCGCGTTGTCGAAGCCGCGCATCTTGGCCTCGAGGATGGCGCGGCCGTTGTTGGGATAGAGGCAGCCTGCCTTGGCGTTGGTCGGCATGGTCTCGATCGTCGGCCGCCGGAACGGCGAGACGCCGATCGAAAAGCCCGAAGGCGGAATCATCGGCGCTTCGTAGAGGCAGAGACAGAAGCGGGTCGAGGACGGGTCGGCCGGCACGCCCATATAGCCGCCATGCTCGGCCCAGTACATCGGCCTGATATAGACGGCGGTCTTGCCGTCGAATTTCTTCAGGCCGTCCCAGGTCAGCCCGACGATCTGCTCCGTCGTCATGGAAGGCTTCAGGCCGAGCGCGATCGCCGAGGCGTTGACGCGGCCGGCGTGACGATCGAGATCGGGCGCCACGCCTTCGAACCAGCGGGCGCCGTCGAAGACGCTGGTGCCCAGCCACATGGCGTGGCTGCGCGGTCCCAGAATGGCAACATTGCCCTCGTACCAGTCGCCGTCCACATAGGTCCATGTCGCGGACTGCGCCGCCGCCGCCAGTGTCATCGTTTGCCGTCCGTATGGATGAGTTCCGGCCGCCATAGGACGACGCTTTGACGGCCGGCGTCAACCGACATCGGAAAAAATCCTTGAGGCCAGAGGCACTTAAAGCACGGCGCACGGAAAGGGATGGGCCATGTGTGTTGGGTTCTTGTGTTATGCGATCCTTTCCGAAAACCGCTGCCCACTTTTGGGCGACATGCATTAACCGCAATCAGCGCTTGCGCGGCAGGGCCGGGCGCCGCAAAACTCTTCCTATGCACCATGCAGCCTATGTCTTCGACGCCTATGGCACGTTGTTCGACGTGCACGCCGCCGTGCGCCGCCATGCGGGCGAGATCGGGCCGGACGGCCAGCTTCTCTCCGAAATCTGGCGCGCCAAGCAGCTCGAATATTCCTGGGTGCGGACGCTGATGGGCGCCTATGCCGATTTCTGGCAACTGACCGAGCAGGCGCTGGACTTCGCGCTGCGCAAGGTGCCGTCGGCCGATCCGGCGCTCAGGGCAAGGCTGCTGGAAGCCTATTGGCGGCTCGACTGCTATCCGGAGGTGCCGGCGGTATTGAAGGCGCTGAAAGCAGCGGGAGCGAAGCTCGCAATCCTGTCCAACGGCTCGCCGGAAATGCTGCGGGCGGCGGTGAAATCGGCCGCCCTCGACCAGATCCTGGACGACGTCTTCTCGGTCGACGAGATCAAGCGCTTCAAGACCGATCCTTCGGTCTACGACATGGTGGTCACTGGCTGGCGGCTCTATCCGGGGGCGGTGTCGTTCCAGTCCTCCAACCGCTGGGACGTCGCGGGCGCCGCCAGGTTCGGCTTCCGCACCGTCTGGATCAATCGCGCCAATCAGCCAGACGAATACCGGGATTTTCCGCCGGGGCTGATCCTGCCCTCGCTCGAAGGCCTTCTGGCAGGGGTTTGAGGTGCTGTTGCTGCCGCGCAACAGATGTGTCGCGGTCACAGCTTCGCCTTTGTTTGTCCACCCTGAGGCCAGAATTGGAACCGCCTATCACCGCCGACTGTTATTGCAGCTGTCGGCGCCGGCCAGCGGATTCATGCATTCTTGCGAATTCAAGACCTAGAAAAGGCAACCATGTCAGACGCTTCCTTCCGCATCAGCCGCCGTGGCTTCCTCAATCTCACGGCCCTTGGCGCTGCTTCGGCGATTTCCGCCTGCTCCACCACCGGTCCTCGCCCGGCAGCCGTGCAGCCGGCGCCGGCCTCCGTGGAGCCGCCGCTCGGCGACTACGCCACCATATATGGGCCGATGTCCGACAACGGCTTCGACCTGCCGGCCATCCCGGTAAACAAGATCGATCACAGATATTTGCGCCAGATCGTTCCCGATCCGACCGGACAGCGCCCGGGCACCATCGTCGTCGATACCACCAACCACTTCCTCTATCTGGTGCGTGAGGGTGGCCAGGCGATCCGCTACGGCGTCGGTCTCGGCCGCGCCGGCTTCGAATGGTCGGGCGATGCGGTGGTGCAATGGAAGCAGAAGTGGCCGAAATGGACGCCGCCGGACGAGATGGTCGCGCGCCAGCCGGAACTGACGGAATACAGCGCCAAGAACGGCGGTATGCCCGGCGGGCTCAAGAACCCGCTCGGGGCGCGTGCGCTCTACCTCTTCAAAGGCAACCAGGACACGCTCTATCGTCTGCACGGGTCGCCGGAATGGTGGTCGATCGGCAAGTCGGTCTCATCGGGCTGCGTGCGCCTGATCAACCAGGACATCATCGACCTCTATGACCGCGTGCCCAACAAGACGCCGGTCGTTGTCACAGCAGATGTTGGCCAGCCGATGGCCGATATGCCCGAGCGCCGGGCCATTCCGATCGACAACGGCGTGCCGGACGACTCTGTCCTGCTGGGGCCGGTGCCGCAGGAGAGTGACGAGATCTTTTGATCCGGCGTTCGTCAGCGGTGCTTGGCGAGGATGTCCGCCAGCACCGCAACGCCGCGGCGCAACGCCTCCGCGTCGAGACCAGCATATCCCATGATGAAGCCCGTCGTTTCGGGCCGCCGCTCGGCCGGATCATAGAGCGGCGATACCGGATAGAGGCCGATCCCCGCAGCACGTGCGTCGGCTATGATCGCCGGCTCGCATCCAGAATCGATGCCGTTCAACCAGGCCACGACGTGCAGGCCCGTGTCGGCCCCAGCAACAGTCACCTTTGGCCCGATATGATCGGCCAGCGCCCGCAGCAGGACCTCTCTGCGTTCGGCATTTTTCCTGCGGATGCTGCGGACGTGGCGCTCGTAAGCGCCGCTCGTCAGCAGGTCGGCCAATACGTCCTGCTCCAGCATCGGAGCATGCCGGTCGGTCAGGCGCTTTGCCTCGCTGAAGGCTCGACGCAGGCCGGCGGGGACGACGAGATAACCGAGCCGCAAGGTGGGCGAGAGCGTTTTGGACAGCGTGCCGACATAGATGACCGAGCCTGGATCGAGCGTCTGCAGAGGCGGGATGGGGGCTATGTCGTGGCGGTATTCGCCGTCGTAATCGTCTTCGACGACATAGGCGCCTGATGCCGTGGCCCAGGCCAGGAGGGAATGCCGCCGCGCCGCCGAAAGCACGCCGCCGAGCGGAAACTGGTGCGATGGCGTGACGTAAGCCAGACGGGCCGGCGGCAGCGCATCCGTCCTTAGCCCGTCAGCGTCGACCGCAACTGGCACGGCGACGCCGCCCGCGGCCGTGAAGGCATGGCGGGCCAGCAGATAGCCCGGATTCTCGATCACGAACGGGTCGCCGGAGTCGAGCAGCAGCCGCGCGCAGAGGTCGAGCCCTTGCTGGGAGCCGTTGACGATGGCGATCTGGTCCGGCGCGCAGTTGATGCCGCGTGCGCGCCAGAGATAGGTTTGAAGGGCGCTGCGAAGAACAAGCGATCCCTGCGGGTCGCCATAGCGCAACCGTGCGCCGCGCCGCAGAATGGCTTTGTTCGAGGCCCGTCGCCAAGCCAGGACCGGGAAGTCCGCCCCGGACAGGTCGCCATAGCGGAAATCCGCAACCTTGGCCGGCTGCTGTTCCACCGGCGAAGGCAGAGCCAGCAGCCTGCGCGCGAACGTCGAGAGGTTGCGTGGCGAGGCAGCCGCGATGGAAGCCGCCCCTGACGGCCTCTCCAGTCCCGGAGCCACGATGGCACGCGCGCCCTGCCGGATGATCAGATAGCCTTCGGCGTCGAGCTGGTTGTAGGCCGCCGTCACCGTGGTTCGCGACGCGCCCCATTCGGCGGCAAAGGCCCGCGACGACGGCAGCCGATCGCCGGGCCGGTAAACGCCGCTATGGATCTGCGCCTTGATCGCCGCGATGATCCGGCGCGCCACGCCTTCCTGTTCCAACTGGACCACCGAAAACCTGCAAAACTGGATGTTCCAAGCAAACCAGCTTGCCGGCATCTTTAAATGCAATGCAAGGAGTTTTCGCCATGTACATTCCGCCCGCCTTCCGCGATGACGACAGGGAGAGCCTCATGGCGACGATCCGCGCGGCACGGCTGGCGACGCTGGTCACCGCCACGGCGGAAGGACCGCAGGCGACGCCATTGCCGCTCTTGCTCAACGAGAGCGAGGGCGAGCATGGCACGATCTACGGCCATGTCGCGAAGGCAAATCCGCAGTGGCGCGCACCGGTGCTGGGCGATGGCCTGGCGATCTTCATGGGCCCCGACGCCTACGTGACGCCGGCCTGGTACCAGACCAAGCAGGAGACCGGAAAGGTAGTGCCGACTTGGAACTACCTGGCCGTTCATGCCTATGGGCCGATCGACTTCTTCGAGGACGCCGACAGGCTGCTCGAGATCGTCACGCGCCTGACCAATCTCCACGAAGGCGGACGCCCCTCGCCTTGGTCCGTATCGGATGCGCCGCCGGATTTCATCCAGGCGCAACTCAAAGGCATTGTCGGCTTGCGCATGCCGATCACGCGGCTCCAAGGCAAGCGCAAGATGAGCCAGAACCGCAACGCGGCCGATCGCGCCGGTGTCGCCACTGGTCTAGCAGCGAGCGACCGGCCTTCGGATCGCGACTTCGCCCAACTGATCCCGTCTTGACATCCGACCCAGTCCAATTGCCAGCGAGCCGATCATGCCGGACCTGACACAATTCGCCTTGTACTTCGCCGCGGCGCTGCTGCTCGCCATCACGCCCGGACCGGGCATCTTCTATGTCGCCGCGCGCACCCTGGCCGGAGGCCGCGCTGAAGGCATCGCCTCCAGTTTCGGGACAGGCCTGGGCGGCATGGTTCATGTGCTTGCCGGAAGCCTGGGCGTTTCAGCCCTCGTGCTCGCGAGCGCCGAACTCTTTACGGCGCTGAAGTTGATCGGCGCCGTCTACCTCGTCTGGCTCGGCTTGCGCACCTTCCAGTCCGCCCGCCGCGAGGCAAAGACAAAACTGGAAGGTGGCGCGCCGACGCCTGCGGTCGGCGTTGGCCGCGCGTTTCGCGAAGGGGTGCTGGTCGAGACGTTGAATCCGAAGACGGCCGCCTTCTTCCTGGCCTTCATTCCGCAATTCCTGGATCTCGGCGCCGGCCACGTCGCCTTGCAGTTCATGGCCCTCGGTTTCGTGTCGGTGACGCTCAACACGCTGGCCGATGTCGTGGTGGCATTCGCGGCCGGCCGCATCAGGGATGGCGCGGCAGGCCGGTCCGGCATGATACGTCGGCTCCGGGAGGCGTCCGGCGGCGCGATGATCGCGCTGGGCATCGGCCTTGCCGTAGCCAAGCGCCCTGCCCTCTGATCGCCGCGCCTCCGTTGGGCGCTACCGCCCGCGCGCCAGGCTGCCTAGTATCCCGCGCACTATCGCGCGGCCGACGGAAGAGCCCACCGAACGCACCACCGACTTGATCGCGGCTTCGGCCACTGTCTGACGGTTGGAGGACCGGCGGCCCGACCCTCCCAACACATCGTCGAAGCCCGGAATTGTCCAGCGCGAGCCGCCGGTGCCCGCCTGCTGCGCCTGCGCTTCGGCTTCCTGCGCCTCCCTGGTCTTCTTCTGCAGTATCTCGAAGGCCGAGTCGCGATCGACCGCTTGATCGTACTGCCCGGCGACCGGGCTCTCGGCAAGGACCTTGCGGCGCTCGTCGGGTGTGATCGGCCCGAGCCGCGACGACGGCGGGCGAATCAATGTGCGCTGTACCATGGCCGGCACGCCCTTATCCTCCAGCATCGAGACCAGCGCCTCGCCGGTGGCGAGCTGGGTAATCGCGGTGGCGCAGTCGAAATCCGGGTTGGGCCGGAAGGTGTCGGCCGCCGTCCGCACCGCCTGCTGCTCGCGCGGCGTATAGGCGCGCAACGCGTGCTGCACGCGGTTGCCGAGCTGGGCCAAAACCTTTTCCGGAATGTCGAGCGGGTTCTGGGTGACGAAATAGACGCCGACACCCTTGGAGCGGATCAGCCGCACCACCTGCTCGACGCGATCAACCAGCACCTTCGGCGCGTCCTCGAACAAAAGATGCGCCTCGTCGAAGAAGAAGACCAGCTTCGGCCGCTCGAGATCGCCGACCTCGGGCAGTTCCTCAAACAGCTCCGACATCAGCCAGAGCAGGAAAGTGGCGTAGAGCCTGGGATTCATCATCAGTCTGTCGGCGGCCAGAACACTGATCGCGCCTCGGCCGTCGCGGGTGGTGCGCATCAAATCGGCGATGCGCAGCGCCGGCTCGCCGAAGAAGTTCGCGGCGCCCTGCTGCTCAAGCACCAGAAGCGTGCGCTGGATGGCGCCGACGGAAGGCTTGGTGACATTGCCGTAGCGTGCGCTGAGCTCGTCGGCTCGCTCGGCGATGTTGGCGAGCAGCGCCTGAAGATCTTTGAGATCAAGCAGCAGCAGGCCCTCTTCGTCAGCGATGCGGAAGGCGATGTTCATGACACCTTCCTGCGCTTCGGTGAGGTTCATCAGCCGCGACAAAAGCAGCGGCCCCATTTCCGAGATGGTGGCACGGATCGGGTGACCCTGCTCGCCGAACAGATCCCAGAAGATGACCGGGTATTCCTGAAACTGATAGGGATCGAGCTTCACCTGCTCTGCACGCTTGACAAGGAAATCCTTGGCCTCGCCCATCATGGCGATGCCGGAAAGGTCGCCCTTGATGTCGGCGCAGAAGACCGGGACGCCGGCATTTGAAAAGCCCTCGGCCAAGACCTCCAGGCTGACCGTCTTGCCGGTGCCTGTGGCGCCGGTAATCAGGCCGTGGCGGTTGCCGTAGCGCAGCAGGAGTTCCTCGGCGCGCTGGTAGGAATCATCAGGCTTGCGGCTGGCGCCGATGAAGATGCTGGTGTGGTCAGCCATATGTCCGGTCTCCGCAATCTCATCCGCCAAAAACGCCCGGTCTCATGGAGGATAATAACGCGATCGGCGGGCGACAATGCCCACCATCAAATTTGGCGCTATTCGAATTTGACGCTGGCAGCGAAACCACCTTACTTAGCTTGCGGATTTTGCGCATGTTTGGCAACCGGTTAGCGGCTGCCGGAACAACCGCGACGGATGTCGCATTGTGATATGCGGCGGGGGACCATAGACTGGTGGCTGATGCGGCCGAGAGACGAGGAGTGCGATGGGCGCCGGCGCCTTGACTAGGGATGTCGACCTTCCAGACCCGGACGCCAAACGCTGGCTGGCGCTGGCGGAAAAAGCGCTTGCCGGCGGCGCTTTCGAACAGAAGCTTGTTTCGCACACCGATGACGGCATCCGCATCGAGCCGCTCAGCGAGCGTTCGACGACAGCCGAGCCGCTGGTGCGCACCAATCCGAAGTCGCCATGGATCGTCAGCCAGCGCATCGACGATCCCGATATCGCCCGCGCCAGCGCCCAGGCGCTGCAGGACATCGCTGAGGGCGCGACCGGCCTGTCGCTGGTTTTCGAGGGTGCGCCGAATGCGTTCGGCTACGGGCTGCCGAGAACCGCGGAGGCGCTGGAAACGGTGCTCGACGGCGTGCCGCTCAACCGGGTCCAGGTGCGCATCGATGCGCATCCGTGGAGCCGCGCCGTGGCGGATTGGCTGCTCGCCTTCCTGACCCGGCGCCGCTCCGATCCGGCGAAGCTCAACCTTTCCTTCGGCATCGACCCGGCGGCGATCTTCGCCGGCACCGGACGGCTGCGCACCTCGATCGAGGCGCTGCAGGAGTCAATGCCGCAATCGCTGGCGCATTTCTTCTCGATGGGCGTGCCCGGCGTGCTGCTCGAAGCGGACGGCCGCGTCTTCCACAATGCCGGCGCCACCGAGGCGCAGGAGCTCGGCACGATGATGGCTTCCGCCGTGTCCTATCTCAGGATGTTCGAGAAGGCGCGTCAGCCGCTGGTCTATGCCGCGCCCTATATCGGCTTTGCCCTCAGCGTCGACCAGGACCAGTTCCTGTCGATGGCCAAGGTGCGGGCGTTGCGCAAGCTCTGGGCGCGGATCCAGGAAGCCTGCTCGATCCCGGCCTCGACGGCGAACGTCCACGCCGAGACCTCCTATCGCATGATGGCGATGGCGGATCCGGAAACCAACATTCTGCGCACCGCGATTGCCGCTTTTGCCGCCGCGACCGGCGGCGCTGATTCCGTCTCGATCCTGCCGCATACCATCGCGCATGGACTGCCGGCCGGTTTTGCGCGCCGCGTCGCCCGCAACGCGCAGCTGATCCTGGCGCATGAGAGCCATCTCCATCACGTGGCCGATCCGGCCAGCGGCTCCGGAGCGGTCGAGGCGCTGACCGACGGTCTTTGCGCGGCGGCCTGGGAAGAATTTCAGCGCATCGAGGCCGAGGGCGGCGTGCTCAACAGCCTGCAGCAGGGCTATATCCAGAACCGTGTGCAGACGGCCGCCGCGAAGCGCAATGCCGTCTATCGGGCCGGCGAACGAGGCATCATCGGCACCACCTTGTTCCGCACCGGCAGCGAGCGCCCCGTCGAGACATTGAAAGCCGAACGCCGGCCCGCGCTGACAGAAGGCGTGGCGACCTGCGAGCCGCTGTTTCCAGTTCGCATCGATCAGTCGATCGGAGCCGGCTCATGATCCCGGATTTCAGCCAGATCGGCTGGTCGGCGCCGCGCCGCGCGCCGGTCGAGCTCAAGGGCCAGCGGATGACGCCGGAAGGCATCGCCCTGAAACACCTCTACACGCAGGCCGACCTCAAGGGCCTGGCCAATCTCGACACCTATCCGGGCCTGCCGCCCTTCGTGCGCGGCCCCTACCCGACCATGTATGTCCAGCAGCCCTGGACGATCCGGCAATATGCCGGCTTCTCGACGGCGGAGGAATCCAACGCTTTCTACCGGCGCAACCTCGCGGCCGGCCAGAAGGGCCTGTCGGTCGCCTTCGACCTCGCGACCCATCGCGGCTATGACAGCGACCATCCGCGCGTCGCCGGCGATGTCGGCATGGCGGGCGTGGCGATCGATTCCATCCTCGACATGCGCCAGCTGTTCGACGGCATTCCGCTCAACGAGATGACGGTGTCGATGACCATGAACGGCGCCGTGCTGCCGATCATGGCGCTCTATATCGTGGCGGCGGAGGAACAGGGTGTCGCGCAGAAGGACCTCGCCGGGACCATTCAGAACGACATTCTGAAGGAGTTCATGGTCCGCAACACCTACATCTATCCGCCGAAGCCTTCGATGCGGATCGTGTCGGACATCTTCGCCTATACCTCGCGACACATGCCGAAATTCAATTCGATCTCGATCTCCGGCTATCATATGCAGGAGGCGGGCGCGACGGCCGACCTCGAACTCGCCTACACGATCGCCGACGGCATCGAATATGCGCGCGCCGGCGTCGCCGCGGGTCTCGACATCGACCGGTTCGCGCCGCGCCTTTCCTTCTTCTGGGCGATCGGCATGAACTTCTTCATGGAGGTCGCCAAGCTCAGGGCCGCGCGGCTGCTCTGGTCGAGCCTGATGAAGAAGAATTTTGCGCCGAAAGACGAGCGCTCGCTGTCGCTGCGCACCCATTGCCAGACATCGGGCTGGTCGCTGACGGCGCAGGATCCCTACAACAACATCACGCGCACGATGATCGAGGCGATGGCGGCAACGCAGGGACATACCCAGTCGCTGCACACCAATTCCTTCGACGAGGCGATGGCGCTGCCGACCGACCATTCGGCCCGCATTGCCCGCAACACGCAGCTCATCCTGCAAAAGGAATCCGGCACCACGCGCATGATCGACCCGTGGGGCGGCTCGGCCTATGTCGAGCGGCTGACACATGATCTGGCGGCCCGCGCGCTCGCCCATATCGAGGAGGTCGAAAACCTCGGCGGCATGGCGGCGGCGATCGAGAAAGGCATTCCGAAGCTGCGCATCGAGGAAGCGGCGGCGCGCACCCAGGCACGCATCGATTCCGGCGAGCAGGTGCTGGTCGGAGTCAATGCGCATCGCCCGGAAGCCGACATCGAGGTCGATGTGCTGAAGATCGATAATGCCGAGGTCAAGGCCCGGCAATTGGCGAAGCTGCAGCGGCTCAAAGGCACGCGCGACGTCGCGGCCCTGGAGGATGCGCTAACCGCCCTCACCCGCGCGGCTGAAAGCGGCGAGAACCTGCTCGAATTCGCGATCCGCGCGGCGCGGGCCAATGCGACCGTCGGCGAGATCTCGCTGGCGTTGGAGAAAGTGTTCGGGCGCCATGCAGCCACCGTGCAGACCATCTCCGGCGTCTATCGCGACGCGCTCGGCGACAATCCGGCGGTCGATCGGCTCAAGGACAAGCTCGAAGCCTTCGAAAAGAAATCCGGTGCAAAGCCGCGCATCCTGGTCGCCAAGATGGGCCAGGACGGCCATGATCGCGGCCAGAAGGTGATCGCCAGCGCCTTTGCCGATCTCGGCTTCGAGGTCACCGTCGGACCGATGTTCCAGACGCCGGAGGAGATCGCAAAGCTAGCGGTGCAGCATGATGTCGACATCATCGGCGCGTCCTCGCTCGCGGCCGGACATCTGACGCTGATCCCCGAGCTCAAGGAGGCGCTGAGGAAGCTCGGCCATGGCGACATGCTGATCGTCGCCGGCGGCGTCATCCCGCCACAGGATTACGACGCGGTGCTGAAGGCTGGGGCGGCCGAAATCTTCCCGCCGGGGACCGTCATCCCGCAAGCGGCGGACAGGCTGATGGACAGGCTGCTGTCGGTTGAGTGAATAGCCTGTGTCGGGAACTGGTCAAACGCAACTCGTTGCTAAGGCTTATCGGCACAGCTAATGCGCCAATCGAGAGAGGAAGAGGATCCCGTCCTCAACCCGCTTCTTGATGGCGACCATGTCAGTAGTTCCCAATCGGTTGTTATAATTTCCGTTGCAACAACAGGCCCTCCAGTTATAATTGCCGTTGCAACAGGACGACCTACCATGAACACCACCATTCGAAAGATTGGCAACTCCGAAGGTCTGATTTTGCCGAAAGAGCTTCTCGACCGGCTAAACCTGAAGGCGGGCGACAACGTCATCGTCGTTCAGGAGGGCCAGGAGCTGCGCTTGCGCCGTCTTGAAGACTCTGCCGAAGAATTCGAGCGTAAGATGAAGATCGCGCGCGAACGGATGAAGAAATACGAGGTTGCCTACCGCGCGCTCGCTAAATGACCGAGCATCATTCGCGAGAATTCGTGGAGGCGATGCACGCTGAGCAGTTGCGCCTCCATGGCGGAGCCTCCGGTATACGCGACCAGGGCTTGCTAGAATCTGCCCTCGCCCGCCCCCAACAGAAGGAAGCGTATGGCGAGCCCGATCTTTGTGAACTCGCGGCGGCCTACCTCTTCGGCAGTGCGAAGAACCACCCCTTCGTTGACGGGAACAAGCGCACGGCTTTTGCCGCGGCCGATTTGTTTCTCTATTTCAACGGGTTAAGCGTAGAAGCCGAACAGCAGGATGTTATCCAGTTGGTGATGATGGTCGCCGCAGGTGAAATCGATGAGACCGGAGCCGCGGCGTTTTTCCGCGACCATACAGTCAAGCTCAAGGCCTAGTTCTCGGCCTTGTCCGACAGCTTGACGATCTCCCACTCCTTGCCGTTGACGGCAACGACCTCGCCGACCTTCTTGCCGAACAGGGCCATCGCCATCGGCGAGACATGGGAGATGCTGCCTTTCGACGGGTTGGCCTCGTCCTCGCCGACGATGCGCCAGTGGACCTTCTTGCCGTCGCCGTTTTCCAGCGTGACGCCCATGCCGAAGCGGACCACATTGCTGCCGGACTCCGGCACCGAAAGCTCCGCGCTCTCGCGCCGCGCGGTCCAGTAGCGCAGGTCGCGGGACACTATTGCGAGGCGCTCGCGATCGCCGCGTCTTTCGGCCTTGGCCATTTGATCTCGCAATTCGGAGAGATTCTCTTCGATCATCGCGAGTCCCCGCTCCGTTACCAGATTGCGGTGCGGACTGATCGGCCGTTCGCCGACACCGGCAATGGCGTTTTCGCTGTCTTCCTCGCGGGTGAAAGCTCTACTCATAACATGAACTTAAGCTTGGTCAGGCAACTGCACAAGCGGTTTGCCTGCGAGCTGGCCTTGGCACGATTCCTGCGACGGAGCGGTTGAAACGCCAGGACCTGTGCCGATGTTGAACAGACGAACGCTGCTTGCCCGCACCACCGGCCTCGCCGCTGCCGGCCTCTTTGCCGGCAAGGCATCGGCGAAGATGCTGCCCGGCATCGAGAAGGCCACGATGCGCGGCTCGATCAATGCCATCGAAATCGGCTTGCAGCCGGGCGCGCTGGACGACCAGAGCAAGGCCTTCGCCAAGCTGCTCGGCGACGCCAGCGACCGCGATGCGCCGGTGTTTCTGCCGCCCGGGACCTATCTTGTCTCCAACCTGAAGCTGCCTGCCCGCGTGCGCCTTTCGGGCGTCCCGGGGGCGACCCGCATCGTCTATGGCGGCAACGGCCACCTGATGATGGCCGAACAGGCCGAGCATATCGAACTCAGCGGGCTGGTGCTGGACGGCAGCAACCGCTGGCTGGCCGACTATACGCAAGGGCTGCTCGATCTGCGCCGCGTCGCGCATCTCGCCATCGACAATTGCCAGGTCACAGGCAGCGGCAAGAACGGGCTGGCGCTGGAACATGTTTCAGGCCGCATCGGGCGCTGCGATGTTTCGGGCGCGGCAGACGCCGGCATCTATTCGGTCGAGGCCGGCGGGCTGGAGATCTCGGGCAATACCGTCTCGGATTGCGCCAATGGCGGCATTCTCGTGCATCGCTGGCAGCAGGCGGAAGACGGCACCATCGTCAGCGGCAACCGCGTGCAGCGCATCGGCGCGAGGAGCGGCGGCACCGGCCAGAACGGCAACGGTATCAACGCCTTCCGCGCCGGCAATGTCATTATCTCCGCCAACGTCGTGTCGGACTGCGCCTTCTCGGCGATCCGCGCCAACAGCTCCAGCAATCTGCAGATCACCGGCAACACCTGCTCGCGCTCGGGCGAGACGGGGATTTATTCGGAATTCTCCTTCGAGGGTGGGATCCTCAGCAACAATCTGGTCGACGGTGCCGCCAACGGCATCTCGATCGTAAACTTCAACGAAGGCGGCCGCATGGCCGTGTGCTCGAACAATATCGTGCGCAACCTCTCGACCGTCGGCCCCTACACCGCCGACCCGCCGGGCTTCGGCGTCGGCATCAGCGCCGAGGCCGAAACCTCCGTCTGCGGCAATGTCGTGGAGAACGCGCCCCTCTACGGCATGCAGCTCGGCTGGGGTCCTTATCTGCGCAATGTGGTTGCAACGGGCAACATCATCCGCAAGTCCGGCACGGGCATCGTCGTCAGCGTCGTCGAGGGTTCCGGCAGCGCGGTCATTTCGGACAATATCATCGACGCCGCGCAGAACGGCGCCATCATCGGCCAGCGCTGGGCCAATCCGGTGACGGGCGATCTGGCAAGATCAACCTTTACCGGCTACGCGCATCTGACCGTCGAGCGGAACAAGGTCAGTTAGGCCAGCGCCGCCGTCGGCCGCAGCAAGCCCACCTTGGCGCCGATACGGCTTTCGACCGGCGGATGGGCGAGTTCGGCAAGCTTTGCCGCGAGCGCTTCGTCGCTGCGCAGCAGCTTGGCCAGCACGGCGGCGATCATCACCTCGGAGGCGCGGCTGGCGCCGTCATCGCATTTCAAGGCGATGCCGAGACCGAGCTCGGGCAAGGCCGCGCAATAGACGCCCTCGGCGCCGGTCTTGACGAAGATGCGGCCGGGCGCGGCCCGCATCAGCGCGAGGTCCGCCTTACCGGTGCCGGCCACCAGGAACGGTTCGGCCATGCAGGCCGAGAGCAGGCGCTTCGCCGCCTTGGCGCGTTCGGGCGCAAAGCCCCTGCCCGTCGCCATACGCGCAAAGCCCAGCGCAAAGCTCTTCAGCGGCACGGCATAGGTCGGGATCGAGCAGCCGTCGGTGCCGCAATGGTCGACATCATGCGCGGCGCCGGTCACCGATTGCATCGCGTCGCGCACCATCTCCTGCAGCGCATGGCCGGCCTTGACGTAGCCGCCATGGGCAATGCCGGAATGCACGCAGGTACAGAGGAAACCGGCATGCTTGCCGGAGCAATTGTTGTGGAGCGGGTTGGGCGCGCTGCCGGCGCGGGCCAGCGCGATCGTCGCAACGTGGCTCGACGGCCAGTGCGCGCCGCATTCGAGCGCCGTCTTATCGAGACCGGCCTTGGCGAGCATTGCTTGCGCCAGTTCGACATGCGCCGGCTCGCCTGAATGCGAGGCGCAGGCCAGCGCCAATTCGCGATCGCCGAAGCCGTAGGCGTCGGCAGCACCGGATTCGAGCAGCGGCAGCGCCTGGATCGCCTTCACCGCCGAGCGTGGAAACACCGGTCGCGCCGTATCGCCGATCTCCCAGACAGGCTTGCCGTCGGCGTCGAAGACAGAAACCGCGCCGCGATGAGCGCTTTCGACCACCGCGCCCCGCGTGACTTCGACCAGAACCGGATTTGCCATGCTGCCTCCCGCACGCGCGCGCCGGGCGCCGCTTCAATGCGGGCCGCTTCTACCTGATCCGATCGAGGATGGAAACGTAGTTGGCCACCGCAGCACCGCCCATGTTGAAGATGCCGCCGAGTTTTGCCCCAGGCACCTGAATGCCGCCGGCCTCGCCGGTCAGCTGCATGGCGGTGAGCACATGCATGGAGACGCCGGTGGCTCCGATCGGATGGCCCTTGGCCTTCAGCCCGCCGGACGGGTTGACCGGCAGCCGGCCGTCCTTGGCCGTGACGCCCTCCAGGGCGAGCTTCGCGCCCTCGCCGGGCTCCGCCAGGCCCATCGCCTCGTATTCGATAAGCTCGGCGATGGTGAAGCAGTCATGCGTCTCGACGAAGGAGAGGTCGTCGAGCGTGACGCCGGCCTTCTTCAGCGCCTGGCCCCAAGCCCGCTCGCAGCCCTCGAAGGAAAGGATGTCGCGCTTCGACATCGGCAGGAAATCCTGGACGTGCTCATTGGCGCGAAAGGTCACGGCGCGGCGCATCTTCAGCGCCGTCGCGGTGTCGGTGAGCACGAGCGCGGCGGCGCCATCCGAGACCAGCGAGCAGTCGGTGCGCTTCAGCGGACCGGCGACGAAGGGATTCTTCTCACTTTCCTGACGGCAGAACTCGTAGCCGAAATCCTTGCGCATTTGGGCATAGGGATTGTCGACGCCGTTTTTGTGGTTCTTGGCGGCAATCATGGCGAGCGCATCCGACTGGTCGCCATAGCGCTGAAAATAGGCCTGCGCGATCTTGCCGAAGACGCCGGCAAAGCCGGCCGGCGTTTCGCCATCCTCGGGCAGGTAGGAGGCTTTCAGCAGGTTCTTGCCGATCTCGGGCCCAGGTGTGGTGGTCATCTGCTCGGCGCCGACCACCAACACGACGCGGGCGGCGTTGGAATCGATGGCGCGGACGCCTTGTCTCACGGCAGCCGAACCGGTGGCGCAGGCATTCTCCACGCGCGTCGCCGGCTTGAAGCGCAGCCGGTCGTCGGCCTGCAGCACCAGGCTCGCGGTGAAATCCTGCGGTGAGAAGCCGGCGTTGAAATGGCCGAGCACGATCTCGTCGACATCGTCAGGGCCGATGCCGGCATGATCGAGCGCGTCCACGGCCACCTTGGTGATCAAGCCCTCCAGCGTCTCGCCTTCGAGCTTGCCGAAACGCGAATGCGCCCAGCCGACGATGCATGCGGTCATGACAGCCTCCATCTGCCGCGCAGCCTAGCACGTCCGGTCGCGGCATGACATTCAATATTGTTCAATAGTGAACCGTTTTCCAGCCGAAGGGATTTGGCCAGAGCGATACGATCGATTGATCCGATGCCGATTTTTTATTGATTGATGCGTCAATAAAAAATAATCTCGCTTCGAACCGGACCCCTCGCATGCCGAAAATCGGAATGGAACCGCTGCGCCGCAAGGCGCTGATCGACGCGACGATCTCGGCAATCGGCGAGCGCGGTTCGCTGGACGTGACCATGTCGGAGATCGCCGGCCGCGCCGGCGTGTCGTCGGCGCTCGCCCATCACTATTTCGGCGCCAAGGACGAGCTGCTCTTCGCCACGATGCGGCACATCCTTGCCGAGCTCAACATCGATACAAGACGAGCGCTTCGCGTCGCCGCGACACCGCGCCAGCGCGTCTCGGCCGTCGTTGCGGTCAGTTTCTCCGACGAGCAGTTCCAGCCGGAGATCATCGCGGCCTGGCTCGCCTTCTATGTCGAGGCGCAGAAATCGACCGAGTTGCGGCGGCTGCTTCGTATCTATGCGCGGCGGCTCAATTCCAACCTGATGAGCGGGCTGACCGGCATTCTGCCGAGGGCCGAAGCGGACCGCGCTGCGGAAGCGACGGCGGCGCTGATCGACGGACTCTACATTCGGCGCGCGCTGAAGGACGGCGTGCCCGATGCGCAGACAGCGATCGCGCTCGTCGAAGATTATCTCGAAACCAAGCTCAGCGGACGGAGCCTGCCTTGACCACCGAACGACCCAATTTCCTGATCGTCATGGTCGATCAGCTCAACGGCACGCTCTTCCCCGACGGCCCGGCGGATTTCCTGCACGTGCCGCATCTCAAGGCGCTCGCCGCCCGCTCGGCGCGTTTCGCTAACAACTACACCGCCTCGCCGCTTTGCGCGCCCGGCCGGGCCTCGTTCATGAGCGGCCAGCTGCCGTCGCGCACCGGGGTCTATGACAACGCCGCCGAATTCTCCTCCTCGATCCCGACCTTCGCGCATCATCTGCGCTCCGCCGGCTATTACACCTGCCTGTCCGGCAAGATGCATTTCGTCGGACCGGACCAGTTGCACGGCTTCGAGGAGCGGCTGACCACCGATATCTATCCGGCCGATTTCGGCTGGACGCCGGATTACCGCAAGCCCGGCGAGCGCATCGACTGGTGGTATCACAATCTCGGCTCGGTCACCGGCGCCGGCGTTGCCGAGACCACCAACCAGATGGAGTATGACGACGAGGTGGTGTTTCTGGCCGAGCAAAAGCTGTACCAGCTTTCGCGCGAGCAGGACGATGCCGGACATCGGCCCTGGTGTCTCACCGTTTCGCTATCGCACCCGCACGATCCCTATGTCGCGCGCAGGCAGTACTGGGATCTTTATGAGAACTGCCAGACGCTCGATCCCGAAACGCCGTTCATCCCGCATGACGAACAGGACACGCATTCGCAGCGCCTTTACCGGGCAAGCGACTATCAGTCCTTCGAGATCACGTCCGAGCAGGTGCGCCGTTCCCGGCGCGGCTATTTCGCCAACATTTCCTATGTCGACGATAAGCTCGGCGAGCTTCTGGACGTCCTCAAGCGCACTCGCATGCTTGACGACACCATCATCCTGTTCTGCTCGGATCACGGCGACATGCTGGGCGAGCGCGGCCTGTGGTTCAAAATGAGCTTCTTCGAGGGCTCGGCGCGCGTGCCGCTGATGATCGCCGGCAACGGCGTGCCAGCCGGCCTCATCGAGGCGCCCGTCTCCAATCTCGACATCACGCCGACGCTCTGTGACCTCGCCGGCATTGATATCGCTGCAATCGCGCCGTGGACCGACGGCCAGTCGCTGCTGCCGCTGCTCGGCGGCAAGCCGCGCACCGCACCCGTTCTCATGGAATATGCCGCCGAAGGTTCCTATGCGCCGCTGGCCGCGATCCGCGACGGCAAATACAAATTCGTCCATTGCGAGCTCGACGCGCCGCAGCTGTTCGACCTGGAGGCCGACCCGCTCGAACGGAACAACCTCGCTGACGAGCCGGCGAACGCTGCCCTAGTGGCGGCGTTCATGGAAAAGGTCCGGGCGCGCTGGGACATGGCCGCGTTCGATGCCGCGGTGCGCGAAAGCCAGGCACGCCGCTGGGTCGTCTACCCGGCGCTGCGCAACGGCGCCTATTACCCCTGGGATTTCCAGCCGCTGCAGAAAGCCTCGGAGCGCTACATGCGCAATCACATGAATCTCGACAACCTCGAAGAGAGCAAACGGTATCCGCGAGGCGAATGATGGAAGACGTTCTGGTTCCCACCCTCGACCGCCTGAAGCAGGCCTATGCGGTGACCTCGACGGCGACGCAAGTCACGCCGCTGTTGGACTCGGCCGCACTTGCCCGGGAAGTCGGCGCCGCGCGGGTGTTCGTCAAGCCGGAATCGCTGCAATGGGCGGGGTCCTTCAAGGTGCGCGGCGCCTATTGGCGCCTTAAGCGGCTGTCACCGGACGAAGCGAGGAAGGGCGTGGTCGCCTATTCCTCCGGCAATTTCGCGCAAGGGCTTGCGGCTGCCGGCCAGGCGCTCGGCATTCCCGTCACCATCGTCATGCCGATCGACGCGCCTGCCGCCAAGCGCGACGCGACCGCCGGCTATGGCGCGCGCGTGGTGCTGACCGATCATGGGGAGCGTGCCCGCGAGGAAGTCGCCGCCGCCAAGGCGCGCGAGATCGCCGAGACCGAGCAGCTCACCTTGCTGCATCCCTTCGACGATCCCGAGATCGTCGCCGGCCAGGCAGGGGCCGGGCTGGAAGCGCTCAACCAGTTGGCAGCGAAGAAGGCCCACGCCGATCTGGTGTTCTGCTCGGTTGGCGGCGGCGGCCTGATCGGCGGCGTTTCGCTCGCCTTCCATTATCTGTCGCCGAAAACCGAGATCATCGCCGTCGAGCCGGAAGGCTTCAACGGCATGGGCTCGTCGCTGGCGCATGGCGCGATCGAGACGATGCCGATCGGACCGAGATCGATCTGCGACGGGCTGATGGCGCGCAAGCCAGGCGAGGCGCCCTTCGCGGCGGTGAGTGCTGCCGGCGTTCGCGGCGTCACCGTCGAAGATGCCGCGGTGCGGGATGCAATGAAGATCGCCTTCGAGCGGCTGAAGCTGGTGCTGGAGCCTTCGGGCGCGGCCTCGCTTGCCGCGCTGCTCGGCGGCAAGGTGGATGTAGCGGGCAAAACCGTCCTTGTGGTGGCTACCGGCGGCAATGTCTCGCTCGCCGACTTTATGGCGCATATGAACAATGCTTGAAGCGGATTTCGTCATCATCGGATCGGGCTCCGCCGGCTCGGCCATGGCCTACCGGCTGTCGGAAGACGGCAAGCATTCGGTGATCGTCATCGAGTTCGGCGGCACCGATATGGGGCCGCTGATCCAGATGCCGTCGGCGCTGTCGATCCCGCTCAATATGAGCCTTTACGACTGGGGCTTCGCCAGCGAGCCGGAGCCGCATCTCGGCGGCCGCGTGCTCGCCACCCCGCGCGGCAAGGTGATCGGCGGTTCGTCCTCCATCAACGGCATGGTCTATGTTCGCGGCCATGCGCGCGACTTCGACCATTGGTCCGAACAGGGTGCTGCCGGATGGGGCTTCGCCGACGTGCTTCCCTATTTCAAGCGCATGGAGGATTCCGACGGCGGCGAGGACGGCTGGCGCGGTCAGGGCGGCCCGCTGCATGTGCAGCGCGGCACGCGCAAGAACCCGCTTTACGGCGCCTTCCTCGAGGCGGGCCGGCAGGCCGGCTTCGAGCTCACCGACGACTATAACGGATCGAAGCAGGAAGGCTTCGGGCCGATGGAGCAGACCATCTGGCGCGGCCGCCGCTGGTCCGCGGCCAATGCCTATCTGAAGCCGGCGCTCAAACGAAAAAATGTTAGCCTGCTCAAAGGTTTCGCGCGGCGCGTGGTGATCGAGAATCAACGTGCCGTCGGCGTCGAGATCGAAGCTCACAAACAGATTCAGGTCGTTAAGGCGCGACGTGAGGTGATTGTGGCGGCGTCGTCGATCAATTCGCCGAAGATCCTTATGCTGTCCGGCATCGGTCCGGGCGCACATCTGCAGGAAAACGGCATAGAGGTCATTGCCGACCGGCAGGGTGTCGGCCGCAATCTGCAGGACCATCTGGAGCTTTATATCCAGCAGGAAGCGACCAGACCGATCACGCTGAATTCGGTGCTCAACCCGTTCTCCAAGGCAATGATCGGCGCGCAGTGGCTGTTCTTCAAGACCGGCCTCGGCGCCACCAACCATTTCGAGGCGGCGGCCTTCGTGCGTTCGCAGGCCGGTGTCGACTACCCCGATATCCAGTATCACTTCATCCCAGCGGCGGTGCGCTATGACGGCAAGGCGGCGGCGAAGTCGCATGGCTTCCAGGCGCATGTCGGGCCGATGCGGTCGAAGTCGCGCGGCTCGGTGAGCCTGCGCTCGCCCGATCCGAAAGCGAAACCGGTGATCCGCTTCAACTACATGTCGCATCCCGACGACTGGAGTGAGTTCCGCCACTGCATCCGGCTGACGCGCGAGATTTTTGGCCAGAAGGCCTTCGACGGCTTCCGCGGCAAGGAGATTTCGCCGGGCGCCCATGTGCGGACCGACGACGAGCTCGACGCCTTCATCCGCGATCACGCCGAGAGCGCCTATCACCCTTGCGGCACCTGCAGGATGGGCCGCGCCGACGACCTGACCAGCGTCGTCGATCCGGAATGCCGGGTGATCGGCGTCGAGGGGCTGCGCGTTGCCGATTCCTCGATCTTCCCGCGGGTGACCAACGGCAACCTGAACGCGCCGTCGATCATGACCGGCGAGAAGGCGTCCGACCACATCCTTGGCCGCACGCCGCTCGCGCCATCCAACCAGGAACCCTGGATCAATCCGCGCTGGCAGGTGGCAGACAGATAGCGCATGATCCGGCCGGCGCCCTCCCCGCCCCGGCGACTACGAACGGAGAAGACCATGCGCGCCCAGCCAACGGCATCGCACTACGTCAACGGCCGCTACATCGAGGACGAAGGCGGCGCGCCACTGCCGGTAATCTATCCGGCGACGGGCGAGACCATCGCCTCGCTGCATTCGGCGACGCCGAACGTGCTGGAGTTGGCGATCGAGGCCGCGCGCGCGGCGCAGCCGGCCTGGGCACGGATGAAGCCGGTCGAGCGCGGCCGCGTCCTGCGCCGCGCCGCTGACATCCTGCGCGCCCGCAATGCCGACCTAGCGCGCATCGAGACCCTGGACACCGGCAAGGCGATCCAGGAGACGCTGGTGGCGGACGCGCCTTCGGCCGCCGATTGCCTCGAATATTTCGCCGGCGCAGTGGCGGCCTTCAACGGCGAGATGATCGATCTCGGCGGACCGTTTGCTTACACAAGGCGCGATCCGCTTGGTGTGTGCGTCGGCATCGGCGCCTGGAACTATCCGATCCAGATCGCCGGCTGGAAGTCGGCGCCGGCTTTAGCCATGGGCAACGCCATGGTGTTCAAGCCGTCGGAGAACACGCCGCTCTCGGCACTGGCGCTGGCCGAAATCTACAGCGAGGCGGGCCTGCCCGACGGGCTGTTCAACGTCGTGCAGGGCTATGGCGATGTCGGCGCCGGCCTCGTCGGCCATGATGTCGTGGCCAAGGTCTCGGTGACCGGCTCGGTGCCGACCGGCCGCAAGGTGCTGTCGCTTGCCGGTTCGAAAATGAAGCACGCCACGATGGAGCTCGGCGGCAAGTCGCCGCTGATCGTCTTCGACGATGCCGATCTCGAAAACGCCATCGGCGGCGCCATGCTCGGCAATTTCTATTCGACCGGCCAGATCTGCTCCAACGGCACGCGCGTCTTCGTGCAGAAGGGCCTGCATGACCGCTTCGTCGAGCGGCTGACCGAGCGTACCAAAAAAATCCGCATCGGCGATCCGCTCGATCCGGAAACGCAAATGGGGCCGCTGGTCAACAAGGCGCAGCAGGAAAAGGTTGTTTCCTACATCGCCGCCGGCAAAGAGGAGGGTGCGACGCTCGCCAGCGGCGGCAATGTGCCCTCGCTGCAGGGCTTCGAAGGTGGCTTCTTCATCGAACCCACCGTGTTCACCGGCGTGGCCGATGGCATGCGCATCGCGCGCGAGGAAATCTTCGGACCGGTGATGAGCGTGCTGAAATTCGATAACGAGGACGAGGTGATCGAACGCGCCAACAATACCGAATTCGGCCTCGCTGCGGGCGTCTTCACCCGCGACCTGCCCCGCGCCCATCGGGTCATCGCCGAGCTGCAGGCAGGCACCTGCTGGATCAACGCCTACAATCTGACGCCGGTGGAAATGCCCTTCGGCGGCGTCAAGCAGTCCGGCATCGGCCGCGAGAACTCGCTGGCGGCGCTGGCGCACTATTCGCAGCTGAAGGCGGTCTATGTCGAGACCGGGGATGTGGCGGCGCCTTACTGAAGTCGGCTTTCGATCGTGAAAGATTCATGGCTGGTAGGATGCGTAAGCTGAATATCCTTCGACCTTTCCGCCATTCTTCCTGACAAGAGCGGCAAGCACTTTGGCAATGGTTTCGTCGTTCTGATCGAGGTGAGAAATCAACACTCGAATATTTGATTTCAACCCGCCTCTCAGCGCCCCGCCCAGTCGAAACAGTCCGCTTCTAACTGGCACAGGTTGCGCAAGTCGCAGGTAAACTAGGAGCGTACCCCTGAATGATTGGACCCTAATGGATTCAATTGCGCTCCACGGCACCGGCTCATGCAATTGACGCCTATCCCACAACGTTTCCCTGGTGAGAATGAGCAATGGGACCGGATTCGCCGCATCCAAAACCACCCTTACAAACATTCCGACGAACAGGACGCTGACAAAGAGGCATCCGAATACTTCAGCAGCCCACGCCACTCGATCGAGCGAATTTCCAGCTTGCCAGTTTTGGACGGCAGAAGAATAGTACTTCACTGAGGAAGACAGTGCCAACGCGGCGGCGATCCCGAAAAGGGGAGCGTACCAACTAAAGCGGCCACGGGCCTCTAAGGGAAGGTCTATCCTTCGCGGCGCAACGCCCTGCGTCTTCCAGAGAGTTGTATCGCCCGGAACTTCTACAAATTCGCCGGTGTCCGCTTCTCTCAAGCCTCACCTCTTCTCCGCCGTCCCATCCAGATACTGCATCAGCGCGCAAACGAGGTGATAAAAAATGCTGGCCGGCACATCGGTCGCCATCGAGCGGCCGCGCTCGTCGATGCGGTCGATCCAGAGGCCGAGCGGCGCCGGGTCGATGTGCCAGCGGAACAGCCGGCCGACGCGCGCCTCGATCTCGGGCTTGAGGTCGGGCCCTCCCGCGCCATTGAGCGCGATCGCCGCCTTCACCGCTTCGGCCTGCGGCCAGCTGCGCGAGACCGTGTCGAGCGGGAGGCCCTGGCGCGAGACCGCGCCATAGGAAAGACCGGTGGCACGGTTGAGGCCGTTGGCGACGGCCGATGCATAAAGCTTGCGGGCGAAACCATTGAGGTCGGTCTGGCCGCTGCGCGCGGCGAAATCGATCAGCAGCGAGGCCCATTCGAAATGATGGCCGGGCTCGGTCCAGCTGCCCTTCTCGCCCGCCACTGGCTTCCAGCTATCGTCGAAATATTCACCCAGCGTCCAGCTCTCGGCGTCGAGGAAATGGCTGCGGAAGAGGTCGATGATGCGCGAGGCGCGGCGCAGATAGGCGCGCTCCCCGGTCGCCTGGTGCCAGGCCAGAAAAGCCTCGAGCAGATGCATGTGCGGATTGGAGCGCCGCTCGCCTTCGCCGCCAGACGTGTCGAGGAAGCCGGTCATGCGGCTGTCCTCGAGATGGGCGTCGAGGAAGGCAAAGGTCTCCTCGCCGAGCCGCAAGGCGTCGGAATGGCCCGAAATATGGGCGTGCGCCAGCGCTAGAAGCACGCAGGAATGGTCGTAGGCGTCCTCGACCGGATCGGCGACCGAGCCGTCGACATTGAGCGTGCGCACCCAGCCGCCTTTGTCGGTGCGGCCCCGGCCTGCCATGAAGTCAAGGCCATGAGCGATCAGCCGATCCGCCGGGCCGTCCCAGCCGCGCTCCTTGGCGACGGCGAAGGCATAGATCTGGCGCGCCTGCGTGCGCATGCGTTTCGGCTTCATCAACGGCGCGGTGTCGAAGCCCAGCGCCTCATGGAAGCCGCCATGGCGCTCATCGACACCTGACCTCGACCACAGCGGCAGCGTCTCCTCGAACAGCCAGTGCCGAACGCGGCGCCGCCAGGCGCCGCTCTCGATGACGCGGTCATGCGCCGGCGTGAACCTCGTCTCCAGCCGGCCGGATTTCTCCAGCTGCTCGACGATCTTCTTGACGTGCTGGCTGTGGCTGACCGGCGCCACGAAGGTGGCGTCTGCCGTCGAGACGATGGCCACGTCCTTCATGCCGATGGCCGACAGCAGCCGGCCGTCGCCGCGGATGTAGGAGTTCTCGCAATCGATGGCGACGACATCGCCGAGAATGACGTTACCGTGGCTGTCGGACGGGCCGACATCGAGCAGCGACTGCCACGAACCGAGATCGTTCCAGCGGAATCCGGCCGCCACCATGGCGATGTCCTTGGCCCGCTCCATGATAGCGTAGTCGATCGAGGTCGACGGGATCGCCGAGTAAAGTTCCAGCGGCATGTAGAGCCCGGAAAGATCGTTGGTCGCCGCGTGATAAGCGGCTTCCGTCGCCTGCCAGATCCTGGGCTCGAAGGCGGCGAAGGCATCTCGCATGGCGCCGGCGCGAAACAGGAAAATGCCGGTATTCCAATAGAAGCTGCCGGCGTCGAGATAAGCCCGCGCGGTGGCGAGGTCGGGCTTCTCGACGAAGCGCGAGACGTCGAACACGCCGTCGCGATCGGCCGCGACCTCGATATAGCCATAGCCGATTTCGGGCTGCGTCGGCTTAATCCCGAACACCACCAAGCGACCGGTTCTCGCCGCCGCAGCACCCGCTTCAACGCTCCGCCAGAACTGCCGCGCGGTGGAGATTTCGTCGTCGGAGGGCACCACGAGAACAAGCTCATCGCCAAATTCGGAGAGGGTGCGCAGGCTGGCAAGCGCCACGGCAGCGGCGGTGTTGCGCCCCGTGGGCTCGAACAATGGGCCGCCGCCGGCGAGATCAATGCCGGCAAGATCGGCACGGACGCGGTCGGCATGGCGCTCCGATGCGATGAGAAAGATCGGCGTCTGCCCTTCAGGCCGCGCGGCCAGCCGGCGCAAGGTCTTGGCCAGCATCGAACCGTCGCCGGAAAGGTCGTGGAATTGCTTGGGATTGTCCTCGCGCGACAGGGGCCATAACCGCGAGCCGACGCCGCCGCTCATGACGAAACTGACGATGCGCTGGCTCATGACTGCCCTGTCAGAAGGTCTGGTTGTAGGCGCCGACTTCGGGACTGCGGCGCAGCACGGCGTCGACGGCTTCGAACATCTGCCGGCGCCGCTCGGACGATACCGGGCTCTCCACCACCACGACAAGCTCGGGCTTGTTCGAGGAGGCGCGCACAAGGCCCCAGGTGCCGTCCTCCGCAACGACGCGCACACCGTTGACGGTGATGAGCGTTACGATCTTCTGGCCGGCAAAGTCAGCACCTTCGCGGTGCATCGTCTGAAAATCCGCCACGACGCGGTCGACCACGCCGTACTTCACCTCGTCGGGGCATTGCGATGACATGGTCGGCGTACCGTAGGTCAGCGGCAACGCGCGGCAGAGATCGGCCATCGAGCTCCGCGGATTGCGGTCGAGCATCTGGCAGACGACGATCGCGGTGATCAGCCCGTCGTCATAGCCGCGGCCGATAGGCGGGTTGAAGAAGAAATGCCCGGATTTCTCGAAGCCGGCGACGGCACCCAGCCCGGCAACGCGGCGCTTGATATAGGAATGGCCGGTCTTCCAATAGTCAGTTGTGGCGCCGTTCGCCCTGAGCACATGATCGGTGGCAAAAAGCCCCGTCGACTTGACGTCGACGACGAAGGCCGAGCCCGGATGGAACGATGAAATATCGCGCGCGAGCATAAGCCCGACCTTGTCGGCGAAGATCTCGTTCCCCTCGTTGTCGACGACGCCGCAGCGGTCGCCGTCGCCATCGAAGCCCAGTCCGACATCTGCGCCCGTCTCCAGCACCTTCTCGCTGATGGCACGCAGCATCTGCATGTCCTCGGGATTGGGATTGTAGCGCGGGAACGCATGGTCGAGCTCGACGTCGAGCGGGATCACCTCGCAGCCGACACGCGCCAGCGCTTCCGGCGCGAAGGCGCCAGCCGTGCCGTTGCCGCAGGCGCAAACGACCTTGAGCTTTCTCGAGATCTGTTTGCCCTTGGTAAGATCATCGACATAGAGCTCCCGGAAACCGGAGATGAACTCGTAGGCACCGTCGCCGCGGCGGTCGAAGTCGGCTTCGAGCACGATCTTCTTCAACGCGCCCATCTCTTCCGGACCGAAGGTGAGCGGCCGCGCCGCCCCCATCTTGACGCCGGTCCAGCCATTCTCGTTATGCGAGGCGGTGACCATGGCGACCGAGGGTGTATCGAGCGCGAACTGCGCGAAATAGGCCATGGGGGACAAAGCCAGGCCGATATCCTTCACCCGGGCGCCCGCCGCCATCAGGCCGGAGACCAGCGCCAGCTTGATCGGCAGCGAATAGGAGCGGAAATCATGGCCGGTGACGATATCCGGCCCAACGCCCAGGCGCCGGATCAGCGTGCCCAGACCCATACCGAGCGCCTGGACGCCGATCAAATTGAGCTCCGGCGCCTTGGTCGAGCCGGGATGGCCGACCCACCAGCGCGCGTCGTACTCGCGAAAGCCCGACGCCTTGATCAGCGCCGAGGTCTCGAATTCGAAGCTGTTGGGCCGGGCTTCGCCAACAATCGTGAAGGTCAATGGTCGAAACTCCAGAGAGCCGGAATGCCGATTTATAGAGGGCGCGGCTTATCACGAAAGCCTTTAAGCCGGGCTTTATCCGACGGCTAAATCGCATGCCATCCGGGCAAGATTGGTGAAAGCCGAGAAATGCGACACAAGTGCAGCCATTGACGCTTGCAGGATCGGAAAGCGGCGGCTATAAGCCCGCCGTCTGGTCACGGAGTGTAGCGCAGTCTGGTAGCGCACATCGTTCGGGACGATGGGGTCGCAGGTTCAAATCCTGCCACTCCGACCAGAAAAAACAATCGGTTAGCTTCCTCCCGATT